>NZ_JBEPRZ010000005.1:0-559947 GCF_040548615.1 Mycolicibacterium sp. 624 | reverse complement strand
CGCGCGCTTATTCTACGCATCAACCCCCCTCCACCCCCGCGCCCCCTGCGCCCCCGCCGGCTAGCTTTCCCCAGCGATTTCGGCGCGTTTTGGAGCGGTGACCGCTCCAAAACGCGCCGAAATCACAACTACTGGGGGGCCTGGCAGATCTTCCACTGGTCGTCGCGGAACTCCAGATCGAAGGACCGGCTTGATCGGGTCGCCGGGTCGTACGCCATGAACGACGTCACGTTCGCCTCGGCGTGCGACCCGTTGACCACCACCTGGTCGACGCTGGCCACCACCGGGTACTGACGGGCCGCGGCCACCCTGGCGTGGATGTCGCGCCACTGTGCGTCGTTGTACTGGACGTAGCTGACGGCCGTGTCACCGCACGTGATGCTGCGCAGCGTCGCCAGATCACCCTTCTGGATGGCGGTGTCGAAGTTCTGGATGGTCTGCTTCACCATGTCCTGCTGCGACACCTTCGGAGCGTCGTCGCGCGTCAATAGGACGGTGCCGAGGATCGCGAGCGCCACCAGCGCGCCGATCACCAGGACGACCGCGACGACCCAGCCCCAGCTGCGCCGACTGCCGGGCGGCTTGGGCGCGCCGCCGCGGCCCGGAATGACCTGTGGCCCAGCCACGTTCGAGTGCGCGATCGGCTCGGTGAACGCCGACGCGGCGGCGACGTCCGCGGGTTGTTCGGGCACGGAGATGATCTCGGTGGCGGGTTCGTGCACCGTGCCGATGATCTGGGTCTGTCCGGCATCCGACGGTGACGGCGCGGTGAAGCGCCGCTCCGGGGACTCGTCCGGTGTGGCGCCGGCACCGTGAGTTTCGGTGGCGGGGTTTCTTGCGGCTGGGAAGGCCTCAGTCATCGCCTCGGATTCGGGTGCGGCGGTGGGCTCGTCGTCTGAGGGGTACTGCTGGTCCCCGTCGGGCCCCGATGGGTTCGACATGTGAGTCTCAATCCTCCTCGAAACGGTCCAGCTGAGCTTATCCACCCGAATCGGGCATCGCCTGCGACCACGCCTGGGCCCGCACGGCACAATAGGCCCATGACGCGAATGGGTGACCTTCTGGGGCCAGAGCCAGTACTGCTGCCTGGTGACACCGAGGTAGAGGCGGCGTTGGCCGCAGACGAGAACCCATCGATCGTCGCGGCCGCGCATCCGACGGCTTCGGTGGCGTGGGCGATATTGGCCGAACAGGCCCTCGACGACGACAGGGCGATCACGGCGTACGCCTATGCCAGGACCGGCTACCACCGAGGCCTGGACCAGTTGCGTCGTAACGGATGGAAGGGCTTCGGCCCGGTGCCGTTCGCCCACGAGCCCAACCGTGGCTTCCTGCGCTGCGTCGCGGCCCTGGCTCGGGCCGCTGACGCGATCGGTGAGACCGATGAGGTCGCGCGGTGTGTCGACCTGCTGGACGACTGCGATCCGAGCGCGCGTGCGCAGCTGGGCCTCGCCTGACCGACCCGGTCAGCAGTGGGTGTGCTCGTCGCAGTCGCCCGCGTTCTCGGGCGGCTCCACCTGAACCGTGGCGTGTTCGAGGCCGCGTGCGGCCAGCACGGCACGCGCGCCCTCCAGCACCTGTACCGCGTCGCCGCTGCACGTGACGTGCGCGGTCGCCATATCGCGGCCGGGTACCAGCGTCCACACGTGCAGGTCGTGCACGCCGGTCACGCCGTCGACGGCGGCCAGGGCGGTGCGCAGCTCGTCGACGTCGATATGGCTCGGTGACGACTCCGACAGGATTCGCAGGGCCGCCCGGGCCAGCGAGAAGGCTCGCGGCAGCACCCAGAGCGCGACAAGGACCGCGACGACGATGTCGGCGTAGGGCCAGGACGTGGTCACCGTGACGATGCCCGCGATCAGGACGCCGATGCTGCCGACGGTGTCGGCCATGACCTCCATGTAGGCGCCCTTGACCGCGAGGCTGCTCTCGGACTGCGAGCGCAGCAGCAGGACGACGACCAGGTTGGCTGCCAGTCCGGCAAGGGCCACCACGATCATCGGGACGCCGGGCACGTCGGGTGCGTCGCCGAGACGCTCGAATGCCTCGTAGAGGATGAAACCGGCGACGCCGAGCAGCAGCGCGGCATTGGCGACGGCGGTGAACACCTCGGCGCGATGCCAGCCGTAGGTCCTGGCGGCCGATGCGGGGCCGTGCTTGGCCAGCAGAACCGCCGTCAGCCCCATGAACATCGCGACCAGGTCGGTCAACATGTGGCCCGCGTCGGCGAGCAGTGCGATCGAGTTGATCAGCAGCGCGGTGCTCAGTTCGACGACGAAGAAGACGGCCAGCACGCCTGCCGCGATGAGCATCCTGCTCACACGGACGTCGGCGCCGCCGTGGTTGTGATCGTGACCTGAACCCATGCCAGCAATATATGCGTAAACACGCATGTATTGCAATACGCCTTACAGCCAGGCCGACCAGAATCTGGTCAGTCCGCTACCCGCGCCGACCAGGGGGCTCGGCACGCCGGACAGGTCGAAGAACCAGAACACCACCGAGAAGAACCACTGGTTGAGCAGCGGCGTGATCAGCAGCACCACCAGGATGATGAAGCCCCACGCCTTGACGGGTTCGAGCCTGCGGGCCGTGTCGGGCGCCAGATGTGGTTCGAGCGCGCCATAGCCGTCCAGCCCCGGAATCGGCAGCAGGTTCAGGATCACCGCGGTCACCTGCAGGAAGCCGAGGAACGCCACACCGGCCCAGAACACCGAGTGGTCGGGGTCGTACAGCAGCCGGGTCAGGGTGAGCAGCAGCACGGCGAGCGCCACGTTGGCCGCCGGGCCAGCGAGGCTCACCTGTGTCCGCTGGCGCTTGGTCATCCACGATGTGCGCACGTACACCGCGCCGCCGGGGAGCCCAATCCCGCCAAGCGCGATGAACAGCACCGGCAGGCCCAGTGACAGCATGGGGTTCGAGTACTTCAGCGGGTTGAGGGTGAGGTACCCGCGGACCTCGACATCGTGGTCGCCGAAGCGCCACGCCGTGAACGCGTGGCCGAACTCATGCAGGCACAACGACACCAGCCATCCGAAGATGACGAAGACGAACACGCCGACGTAGGCCAGGGGAGTCCGGTACATGCCCGCGAACCAGGCGATGACGCCGCCGATCGCCGTGATCCCCACGATCGCGAGAAAGATCGGGCTTGGGCGCACCGACTGGTGCAGCGGGCGGATGTTCACCACATGAAGCTACGTCAGCGGACGGCCAGCCAGCCGGTCGTGTGCCGGTAGAACGTCGACCGGCGCATCGATCGATTGACCGTCTCGTCGTCGCGCACCACGAACGCTCCTGGCGTCCCGAGCTGCGCGGCGCGCCCGCTCACCCACCGCGTGGGCCGCATGCGTCTGCTGAGCGCGGCGGCTCGCAGCCCCGGCTGCATCCGCATCGGTTCGACGCGGATGGCGGTCACCTCGCCATCGAAGAGCACGGTGTCGTCGACGACGGCCTCACCGTGCAGGCTCGCCGTCGGCGCGCCGCTGTCGAACTCGGTCGCGCCCACCCACAGTGCCGCACCCACCAGGGCGTGGCCGCCGTCATCGCGGATCAGCGGCACCCGCTGTGCGGTGCCCGCTCGGGCCAGCCGGGCCGCCCGCCACCCGGTGGGCAACCCGTAGGCGCGGGTCGCGGCGGTGCGCCATCGTGGCAGGTAGGCGAGTTCGACGTCGAGCCGGTCGGTGCGGAGCAGGCGGGTCAACACTGCGGCCAGATCGGCGTCGGAGCCCACGACGATGACACGTCGGCACCCGGTCACCGCGTCGATGTCGGCCGGTGCGGTCACCGTCGAGGCGGGGATGTCGCGCAGAGCCCGCGGGACCCGCCGGTCGCCGAATCGCAGCACCGCGAACTCGGGCTTAGTCGGATCGGGAATCAACTCGCTCCTCGCGTCTGAAGGCTCCGTGCAAACACTCGGGCATCAGGTCGGATAAGGTAGCTCACCGGCTGCACACAGTACTGAAACCAGTACGTGCGGGAGACAGCGGGAGAAAATGTCATGCCGGCAATCGTCCTCATCGGCGCCCAGTGGGGCGACGAGGGCAAGGGAAAAGCCACCGATCTACTCGGCGGCCGAGTGCAGTGGGTAGTGCGGTACCAGGGCGGCAACAATGCCGGCCACACCGTCGTGCTTCCCACGGGTGAGAACTTCGCACTCCACCTGATCCCCTCGGGAATCCTGACGCCCGGCGTCACCAACGTCATCGGTAACGGCGTGGTGGTCGATCCAGGTGTCCTGCTGACCGAGCTGAAGGGGCTCGAGGACCGCGACGTCGACACATCGCAGTTGCTGATCTCAGCCGACGCACATCTGTTGATGCCCTATCACGTGGCCATCGACAAGGTCACCGAGCGCTACCTGGGCAATAAGAAGATCGGCACGACGGGGCGCGGTATCGGGCCCTGCTATCAGGACAAGATCGCGCGTATCGGCATTCGGGTGGCCGACGTGCTGGATCCCGATCAGCTGGCCCACAAGATCGAGGCCGCGCTCGAGTTCAAGAACCAGGTTCTGGTCAAGATCTACAACCGCAAGGCGCTTGACCCCGAAGAGGTCGTGGCCTCACTGCTCGAGCAGGCCGAGGGTTTCAAGCACCGCATCGCCGACGCCCGGCTGCTGCTCAACGAGGCTCTCGAGGACGGCCAGACCGTTCTGCTCGAGGGTTCCCAGGGCACCCTGCTCGACGTCGACCACGGCACGTATCCCTTTGTCACGTCGTCGAATCCGACCGCGGGCGGCGCATCGGTCGGCTCGGGTATCGGGCCCACCCGCATCACCACGGTGCTGGGCATCCTCAAGGCCTACACGACCCGTGTCGGATCGGGTCCGTTCCCGACCGAGCTCTTCGATGAGCACGGGGCCTACCTGGCCAAGACCGGCGGCGAGGTCGGCGTGACCACCGGCCGCGCGCGTCGCTGCGGCTGGTTCGACGCCGTCATCGCGCGCTACGCCACCCGGGTCAACGGCATCACCGACTACTTCCTGACCAAGCTCGACGTGCTGTCGAGCCTGGAGACGGTGCCGGTGTGCGTTGGCTACACCGTGGACGGCAAGCGCACCAACGAGATGCCGATGACGCAGAGCGACATCGCCCGCGCCGAACCGATCTACGAGGAACTGCCCGGCTGGTGGGAGGACATCTCCGGCGCGCGCGAGTTCGACGATCTTCCGGCCAAGGCCCGCGACTACGTGCTGCGGCTCGAGGAGCTCGCCGGCGCCGAGGTCTCGTGCATCGGCGTGGGTCCAGGCCGTGACCAGACGATCGTGCGCCGCGACGTCCTCGAGCCCCGGTGACTGAGGATCCTCGGCTTGTCGACCCCGAGTACGACAAGCACGGCGGATTCCCCAACTTCGAGGCGGCCGAGCCGGGGCCGGGGTTCGGGCGGTTCCTGACCGCGATGCGCCGCGCGCAGGACCTGGCGGTGTCCGCCAACCCAGACGTTGACACCTGGGAGCAGGCCGCCGACCGCGCCGAGGAACTCGTCAAACTGCTCGACCCATTCGAGGCGGCCGAGGGTGTCGGCCCGGCCAACCGCGTTCCGTCGCTGCCTGGCTCCGGCAGCCTGCTGATGCCGCCGTACCGCGTCATCAAGTTCGAGCCGGCCGGCGTGGAACTGAGCGTGCAGTTCAGCCGCTTCTCCGTCGGCGGCAACTACGCCGTGCACGGCGGTGTCCTCCCGCTGCTGTTCGACTCGGTGTTCGGCATGGTGATCCACGCCGCGGGACGGCCGATCAGTCGCACCGGATTCCTGCACGTCGACTACCGCAACGTCACACCGATCGACACGCCGCTCACCGCGCGCGGGTGGATCCGCGAGACCGAGGGCCGCAAGGCATTCGTCAACGCCGAACTCCGCGATCCCGACGGCACGCTGCTCGCCGAGGCGAACGGACTGATGATTCGACTCCTGCCCGGCCAGCCCTAGGTCTGCCGCGTCGAAACTGCGGGCAGATCGCGTTGTCGCGAAAATTTGCGATCTCACCGCAGTTTCGGGTGGATCAATGACGCGATGACCGCGTGGAGAGAACGTCACCTTCTGAGCGCACGATCAGTCGGGTGCCGGCCGGGCCCGGCGGCGGCCACCAGCTTGCGCGGCCGTTGTATCCGGCCCAGCCCGGTTTGGCGCTAGGTAGGTGGACGGGGGCTAGGTAGTCCACGCGGCGATATTCAGGTAGTCGGCACCGGGTCCTGTTTGCTGCCAGCGGTTCGAGAATCACTCACACGCGCCGGGAGATCCCAGGTAGTCGGATGGTGAGTTGAGGTAGCAAGAAATGGGCGGTGCCTTGCCTGCGATAGGAACGTCGACCGACACGGAAACGCCGGGACGCTGTGGGCGCTACATCGGCCGGGTCGGTGCGTTGGCGGTCGCCCTGGGTGTGGGTGTCGCGATCGCCACAGGTCACGGCGTGGGTGTGGCCCGCGCCGACGACTCTGGGACCAACGACGACGCGGCTGCCGTCAACACCTCGTCGGGCGAGTCGGCGCCCAGCGCGGCCGACCAGCCAGATGTGCAACCGAATCCGCCATCGGCCGCGGGCGGGTCCCCGGGAGCTGCCGGGGAGCCCAAGCAGCCGCCGTCGACCGGCGAAATGAAGGTGAGTAGCTCGGGAGGTGCGGACACGTCGGTCAACGACCACGGGCAGTCCACCGACGCCGGCGCCCCGCCGCCCGGTGACGACGGGGCTGGCGACGACCTCGACAAGGACGAAGCCGACGACGGCAGTGCCGACGAGCTGGATCCGAGCCCACCCGAGCCGAACACCGCACCGGCAGCCGCGCCGACGGAACCTGTGCCCGCACTGGAAACTGAAGCGGCGAAGCGGGATTCAGCCTCCGATCCCGTCGTGGTGGCACGCCACGCGGCGACGGAGGTCGCGGCCGCGCAATCAGAGCCTGTGGAGACCGAACCCGAGTCGGCAGCACCGGCGCCCTTCGTCGCGCGACTCACCGCGGCACCAGAGGAGGTGGCCGTACCCGAGGTCGCTGCGTCGGACACCGACCACCAGATCGCCACCTCCTTCGCGCTGGCCCCCGCTGCGCCTCTGGCCCCGACGGGAGCGATCGCCGGCTTCGCGTCCAGCCTGGTGTCCCTCTTTCTCTCGCCGTTCATCGCACCCGGGCCAACGGCTCCAGCCCAACCGCCGTTGTTGTGGGCGGTGCTGAGCTGGGTGCGCCGCGAGATCCACCGCACGTTCTTCAACCACACCCCGACCGCGGTGGTCGACGAGGTCAGCACCTCGGAGGACACCTCGACGACCATCGACGTGGCGGTCAACGACGTGGACGACGACGGGCACGTGACCGTCACCAGCGTCACCCAGCCGGGGAACGGAACCGCCGTGCTGAATTCCGACGGCACGGTGACGTACACCCCGAATGCGAACTTCTACGGCACCGACACGTTCAGCTACACCATCACCGACCGTTCGAGCCCATTTCACGTGCACGGTCTGCTGGGCCTGTTGACCGGGAAGGGGCACACTGCCACCGGAACGGTCACCGTCACCGTTGATCCCGTCAACGACGGTGCGCCCGTGGCCAATTCGGATACTGCAACGGTCGACGAGGGTGACTCGGTGGTCATCGCAGTGCTGGCCAATGACACGGATCCGGACGGCAATTCGACTCTGAACCCCGCGTCGGTGGAGGTCACCCAACCGGCGCACGGCACCGTCACGGTCAACGCAGACGGCACCGTCACCTATCAGTCCAACGGCGACGAGGTGACGTCCGACAGCTTCACCTACACCGTGAGGGACGACTTGGGTGCGCTCAGCGATACCGCCACCGTCACGGTGAGCATCGCCCCCGTGAACGACGCTCCCGTCGCGGTCGATGACACCCTCGAGGTCAACACGGGTGGTACGAGAAGCATCCGGACTTTCCTCAACGACACTGATGCAGAGGGCAATTCGACCATCGTCGGGTCCAGCGTCGAGATCACGCAACCCGCTCATGGCATTGCCACGCTCAACCCCAACGGCAGCGTGACGTACCGGCAGACCGGAGGGCCTGCGTCCACCGACAGCTTCACCTACACCGTGAGGGATTCGGAGGGCGCCATCAGCAACACGGGCACCGTCCACATCAACATCAACCATGCGCCGGTCGCCAACCCCGACAGCGTCACGACCACCCGAGACACGCCAATCACCATCCACGTGCTCGCCAACGACTCCGATCCCGACGGGGATTCGGTGGGCGTGAACTCGGCGACGAACAATCTCGCGGACGGCATCCTCAGGCTGGAAGGCGACACGATCGTGTACACGCCACCTGCGGGGCAGACCGGCGTGTACACCTTCTCGTATCGGGTGTGGGACAGCAAGGGCTTCTCAGGCAACGACGCCACCGTCACCGTGACAGTCATCGCGCCGCCGGACTGACCCGTCACGGGTTGTCGGCGCTGATCAGCGCCGACAACTCCGACCGCCCGCTGACCCCCGCCTTGACGGTCGCGCGGAACACGTGACCTTCCACGGTGCGGACGGAGAGCGACGTCGCGGTGGCGATCTCGCGGTTCGTCATGCCCGCGGCCACCAGGAGAGCGATCTCGTGCTCGCGTTGGGTGAGCGGTAGCGCAATGCGGGACGAATGGAGTGCGGGGCTATCGGCGCCGCCGCACTGCCTGGCCAATTTCTGCGCGCGCGAGTTCGCCGTCAACGCGCTGCCTCGGCGGCCGGCGAGGCGATGCGTGGCGGCCGCCTGCGCGGCCGCGTCGGCAGCGACGAGCCGGTCGCCCATCCGTTCGTACTCCACCGACGACGCGTCCAGCGCCACTCCGTCTGCAGCCGCCAACGCTGCGGCGTAGCGGGTGGCCAGCTGTGCCCGCGGGCCCTCTACGAGTCCGGTGAGCGCGGTCAGCCGCTCCTCGGCCGCGGTGAAGCCGAACTGCACGGCAGTCTGCAGGCAGAGCACTTCTCTCGCCCACTGGCCTCGTTCGCGCGCGAGTTCAGCTGCGCGACAGCAGATGTGGCGTGCTTCATCGATCCGCCCTCGGGCCGCTGCCACCCAGGCCCTCGCCAATTGGTAGGCGGGGTCTACGTACTCGTACGCGGCGTGGCGGCCAGCGGTCGTCGAGTCGAGGAGGGCGACGGCGGCGCGCACCCGTCCCGCCCGCGCCAGCGTCTCGACGTGGGTGACCCGAAACCGGTAGAACGTACCGTTGATGTCGCTGTCGTCTGCTTCGGCTCCGCCCGCGTCCAGGTGGTGGAGCGCCCTAGGGAGCTCTCCGCATCCGAGCGCGGTAGCGCCGACCATGGCCAGGGCCATCGCTCTGGTCAAACCCGGTACGTCGGCGCACCTCACGTAGTGCAAATCTGCGGTCGCGGCAGCCGCGTCGAGGTATCCCGCCAGGAGTTGGGCGTGGGCGTGCAGTTCGGCGAGCCCCAACTCGTGGATCGAATCCTGGGGTGCCTGCTCGATGACGGCGTAGCCGGCCGCGGCGGACGCGGTGGCGTCTCGCACATGTCCCATGTCGCCGGCGGCCAACGTCTCGGCGCAGCGACCCATCACCTGCCCGAACGGGTCGAGCCGGCTGAGGTCGGAGGCCTCGACGTCCCGACGGGCCGCTGCGGGCTGGCCGGCCATGGCCTCCTGGAATGCATGGAAGACACGCAGCACGTGGGAGGTGTCGCCCTGGCTGTTCCCAAGGGCCCGTTCGACGATGTCGCGAGCGTCTGCCGGCTCACGCAGGACCCACAGCCGGTTGGCGGCGCGCAGGGTGACCGCGTTGACGAATCCCGTTGTCGGATAGTTCGTCTCGACGTTGCTGAGGAGCGCTTCCACCTCGGGTCCGTCGCCGCTGAGGTACAGCACATAGGCGAGCAGCATTCGCGCGTCGTCGTTGGGGTCGGCGGCCAATGCTGCGCGTGCCAGTCGCTCGGCGGATGCGAGATCCAGTCGTGCGCAGGCGCATTGGGCTGCCGCCGCGAAGACATCGGGATTGGGATCGAGATCGGAATCCAGCCAGAGCGTCCCGAGCCGCAGCGGATCGGCCGGCCGCCCGGTTCGTTGCGCCAGCATGGCCTTCACGACAACGCCGCGAAGCTTGCGCAGACGGACGGGGCCGCACTCCTCCGAGCGGACCTCGGTGTAGAGCGGATGGCCGGCCCGGATGATCGCGCCGTCCGGGGTGACCTCGATCAGGCCGCGCTCGGCGGCAGCCTCGACGAGTTCCGACTCGACGAGCGTGCTCAAACAGGACCACTCGATGGGCTCTGCGACGGCGACCAGGTCGACGACGTCTCGCAGTTCGGTTGGTACGTCACCGATTTGGAGTTTTACGAGGTCCACCAGGGACGGCGTCGCCACCGGGCCGCTGACCCACCGCCAGGCGTCACCGTCCGCCGTCAACCGCTGCGAGGTCTGTTCCTGCTCGACGAGGTGGCGCAGGAA
Source organism: Mycolicibacterium sp. 624 (assembly GCF_040548615.1). Classification (NCBI taxonomy): domain Bacteria; kingdom Bacillati; phylum Actinomycetota; class Actinomycetes; order Mycobacteriales; family Mycobacteriaceae; genus Mycobacterium; species Mycolicibacterium sp. 624. The sequence continues at coordinate 549,547 of NZ_JBEPRZ010000005.1, read as the reverse complement.
CAGGGCGTTGCCCGCCGTCAGCCGCCAAACGCGGTCGAGGAAGTCGGCGGGTACCCGTCCGGTCAACGCGCGTTGCACCAGGCGATCCGATTCCGGTCGGATGAGCGGTCGCAGATCCAACCGGAACAGGTGGTCGTCCTTCCACATCGCGAACACCGTGTCCGACGCGGACTCGCCGCTGCGCAAGGTCAGTATGACGTTGGCGAGTTCGTGCACGACGAGTTGGTGCAGGACGAGGGCCGACAGCTCGTCGAGCCACTGCACGTCGTCGGCGACCACCAGCAAGGGTGCGCCGCCCGCTTCGCTCTTCAGCCCGTTGACGACCTCGGCCAGTTGAGCCGATCTGGACGTGCCTGCGGAAGTGGTCCACCTCGTGAACGGCCCCATGACGATCGCGCGACCGGCCGAGGTTCCGGCGACGCGCCGTACGGCCCAGCCCCGTGCGGCCAGGTCGGTGGCTGCCTCGCGGGCCAGGCGCGTCTTGCCCACGCCGGCGTTGCCCGCGATCAGGACGCCGCGGTGCGCATCGCCGAGGACGGTGTCGACTACGCTGCGCAGTTCCTCGTCTCGGCCGGTTAGCGGCCACCCAGCATTCACGTTGCTGATCGTATGGCCCGCGGCTGATCGATGGTGGTTATCCCCGTCGCCTGGTTGGTGCCCAACCCGGGTCGGGGTCAGCCCGTCGCGTTGGCGGTAGGCCACGCGCTCGTTGTATTCCCCTCTCGCTCGAGGATTTCGGCGGTGAATAGGGCTTGCGCCGGTCTACGATCTTCCCGCAGTGGGGATCTTGCCAAGGCTGGGCGTCATCGACCTCGACTGCGAAGATTCACGACGGCCTCGAGGAATTCCGCGACGGGGCGATTGCCCGATGGGCGCCAGACGGCAGCCAGAACCGATTCGGCAGCTCGGAGAAGTCCGGCATCGACGGCGCCATGGGCTCCATCGGCCAAAAGGGCGCGACCGGACAGCGCGGCACCCCGGCAACTCAGGCTAACGAGTTGTCGTCTTGAGGACTCCTTCGCGCATGAACGAGTCATCGCTCTGTCACCATGAGACGGTGACCGAACACAGGACCGAGCACGCCGCGCAGCGTCACGTCCGCAAGCTCTCGACGCCCCGCGCGGCGGCGTTGGCGGGCGTGTTGTTCGCGCTCCTCTTCGGCACCGCGCTGGTGCTCATAAAGACGGCCCTCCCCGAGGGCGGCCAGCCGGGGTCGCAGTGGATCGAGGGTGCAAGCGGCAAACTCAGGGTGGCGGCGGTGCTGATGCCGTTCGCGGGGATCGCGTTCCTGTGGTTCATCGGGGTGGTGCGCGACGGGTTCGGCAAGTACGAGGACAAGTTCTTCTCGTCGGTGTTCCTCGGTAGCGGTCTGCTGTTCCTGGCGATGATGTTCGCCTCGTCCGCGATCGGCGCCGGGTTGGTCGCGCTGCGGGCCACCAAGCCCGACGCGGCGGACATCGGTGACGTCGCGGTGTTCGGCGAGCACGTGCTGGTCTCGTTGAGCAACACCTACGCGCTGCGCATGGCGGGGGTCTTCATGTTCTCGCTCGCCACGATCTGGCTGAGGACGCGACTCATGCCCACCTGGCTGATAACTGTGACTTACGTTGCCGCGGTTGCCATTCTGATCGCCAGCGACGTCAGCATGTGGGTCACCGTCGTCTTCCCGATCTGGGTGCTCCTGGTCAGCCTGCTCGCGCTGGTCCGGGCAGGCGTCATCGACCTACGTCATGACGACGATCATGAGAACAACGACGTCACTCCACGTGCAAAACCGAGGCAGGACAGGTCCTGACCGCCTCGCGGGCCCGGTCCTGCTCGGCCTCGGGCACATCCTCCTCAAGCAGGATCACCACACCGTCGTCGTCCTGATCGAACAACACATCCGAGATCATCACGCAGTTACCCGACGCGATGCAGTCATCCCGATCGGCGCTCAGCTTCATCACCACATCACCACCTCAATCACCAGCTGACCAACAACGAACGTAGTCCGTAAATGAAGTGAAACTCGCGGAACTCGACGTTCTCGAAGTCGTCTGCCAGCGCCAGGTTGGGGAACCGGCGAAACAGTGCGGGCCACGCGATCCGCATCTCCATGCGCGCCAGGGGGGCGCCGAGGCAGTGGTGCACGCCGTGGCCGAAGGCGAGATGTCCGGGTGCGCCGCGGCTGACATCGAGAATGTCTGGCGCATCGATGAATTCGGGATCTCGGTTGCCTGCCGGCAGCGATGCGAAGACCAGCTGGTGTGCCGGGATCGGCACGCCGGCCACCTCGACGTCGGCCGTGGTGATCCGAGGAATCGAGGTCTGCACGATGGACAGCCAGCGCAGTAGTTCCTCGATCGCCGGGCCGACCGCATCCAGGTCGTCGCGCACCGCGGCGAGCTGGTCGGGGTGGCGCAGCAGCGCCAGGGTGCCCAACCCGAGCATGTTCGACGTGGTCTCGTGCCCAGCCAACAGCAGCAGGCCCGCGATGCCGACGAGTTCGTTGTCCGTCAGCTCATCGCCGTGGTCACGGACCAGCATGCCCAGGATGTCCTCGCCCGGACTGCGGCGGGCGCTGGAGACCAGCGTGTGCATGTAGTCGCGGGCCTCACGCTGCGTGTCGATCCGATCCTGCACGGGCAACGACAGGTCGAGCTGGCGATTGGCGCGTTTCTGGAAGTCATCACGGTCGGCGTAGGGCACGCCGAGCAGTTCGCAGATCACCAGCGACGGGATGGGCAGGGCGAACGACTCGACCAGATCCCCGGGCGATCCCGCGGCCTCCATCGCGTCGAGGTGATCCTCGACGATCTCGGTTATCCGCGGTTCCAGTCGCTTGATGCGACGGATGGTGAACTCGGAGGTGAGCATCCGGCGCAGCCGTTGGTGCTCGGGCGGGTCGAGCCCCAGCAGGTTTCCCGCGCGTTGGGCCTCCTGGTCCTCCACCGGGGTGTCGGGTGCGCCGGGCAGGACGAATCCCGGCGGGCGCGTGTTGGAGAAGTGCACGTGATCTGACAGCACTGCCTTGACGTCCTCGTGGCGGGTGACGAGGTAGACCTGCATGCCAAAGGAGTTGACGACCTTCGTGACACCCTCGCGGATGCGGATCTCACCGAGTTCAGGTATCGGGTCGAAGCCGTTGCGCCGCATGTGCACCGGGGGCGGTGGGGTCGTCTGGGTCATCCTTTCGACGGTACCGACGCGGTCGATCGCCCGGTGAAGACCGCGGTCAGCGCCGCGCGACTCCGTCGAACGGTGTATTCCGTGCCCACGTTGGCATCGGCTAGACGGGGTCGTCGTCTTGGTCGGGGTTGTCCTCGGTTGGGTGCAGCATGCGTTCGGGGTGGTGCAGGTCGTTGACTCTGGTTTGGCCGGTGTCCAGGTGTGGGGGTGGGATCCATTCGGTGCGGCCGTCTTTGCGTTTGCGGGTGCGCCACTGGGTTAGCTCGATGAGGCGGTTGTCGGGTCCGCAGGCCAGGGTGAGTTCGTCGATGTTGGTTTGGCCGCCATTCTTCCAGTCCGCGACGGCGTGGTGGGCCTGGCACTTGTAGCCCGAGGCTGTGCAGCCGGGTCGGGTGCAACCCCGATCGCGGGCGTAGAGCACGATGCGTTGGGCGCCGGTGGCGCAGCGTCGGGTGCGCCCGAGGTAGAGGGCCGCTTCGGTGTGTTGGTCGAACACCGCCAGGTAGTGGAAGGCGTGGGAGGCCTGCGCGATGAGATCGCGCATGGGTAGTCGGGTGCCGCCGGCGGTGATGGCGTGCCCGGTCCCGGATTCCAGTTCCTGCAGGGTGGTGGTGACGATGATGGTGGTCGGTAGCCCGTGGTGCTGACCCAGCTGTCCTGAGCACAGCAGGTTGCGGCCCATGGCGAGTAGGGCGTCGTGGTTGCGTTGGTATTGGGTGCGGTCATCGCTGTCGATGGCGGCGTCGGTGGGTTCGCCGTCGATGGTGGGTGTGAGGTCGTTGGGGTTGCACATGCCGGGCTTGCCCCATTTGGCGAGGATCGGTTCGAGGGTGGCGCGCAGTTCGGGGGTGAGGTGTCCGCTGATGCGGCTCAGCCCGTCAGCGCCCTGGTTGCCGATCGAGATGCCGCGGCGGCGGTCGCGTTGGGCGTCGGTGTAGTCCCCGTCGGGGTGTAGCAGCGCCAGCAGCAGAGCAGTGGCACTGCGCAGCCCCTCGGGGCTCTGTTTGGCGGCCACACGCACCAGATCGGTCTCGGCGTCGGTGCGGGTCTGGGTGTCGATGTGCTCGGGTAGGTCGGCGAAGAACTTGCGGATGATCGCGATGTGCTCGGTGTTGATCTGGCCGCGGGCCTGAGCGGCGGCGGTGCGCTCCAAAACGGGTGGTAGCGGTTGGCCGGTCAGGGTGCGCCGCGGCGCGAGGTCGGCGGCGGTGTCGATGCGCTTGCCGGCCTCGTTGACGCTGATCCGCAACCGGAACGCCAGTAGCTTTCGCAGTGTGGTGTCGCCGAGTTCGACGGGGTTGGCCTCGGTGGCGAGTCGGTTGAGGATGCGGTGCTCGACGATCGGTGCGCGGCGGGTGTCGTGCTCGAGGTGATCGAGCAGTTCGAGGAGTTCCGGATGGGTCAGGGCGTCGAGATCGAGGGCCGCGACCGCGTCGCGGGCGGCGCGCAGCGCCTGCACGGCGGCGGCGACGGGACCCGATGACATATCTCGAACATACGTGCGATCACCGACAGGAATCTCAGATTTGTGACACGTGAAACCAAAGGGGCAGAAGAGTTTTCACCAATTCGGCGAACGTGAAGATGATGACGACTCAGCCGGCGCTAGCGGTCTGGACGCAGCGCGGGCCACCAGATTCGTGGACCGATCAACGTGAACAGTGCGGGGATGATCACGGTTCGGACCACGAAGGTGTCCAGCAGGATGCCGAGACCAACGATGATGCCGATCTGGGTCAGCACGATGAGCGGCAGCACGCCGAGAACGCAGAACACTGCTGCCAGAACGATTCCCGCGCTCGTGATCACCGCGCCAGTGGTCGACACGGCGCGCACGATGCCATCGCGGGTGCCGTGCTCGGGGGTCTCCTCGCGGGCCCGGGTGACCAGGAAGATGGTGTAGTCGACACCGAGGGCCACCAGAAACAGGAACGCGTACAACGGTGTCGTGTTGTCCAGCGCGGGAAATCCGAAGGCGTGCACGCTGACCCAGCCGCCGAGGCCGAGCGCGGCGAGCGCGCTGAGCACGGTGACCGCAACCAGTACCAGCGGGGCCAGCGCCGCGCGCAGCAGCACATACAGCACCACCAGCACGACCACCAGGATCGCGGGCACCACGACGCGCAAGTCGCGCTCCGCCGAGGCTCGCGCGTCCCGGGCCGACGCGTCGGACCCACCGACGAGTGCCTCGCCGTCGACGTCGTGCACCGAGGCCCGCAGCGAGTCGATGGTGTCGAAGGCCTCATCCGATCCCGGTGCGGCATCGAGCACCACCGACCACTGCGTGAGGCCTGATGGTGACTGCCCCGAGGGCTGGGCCGACACCACGCTGGGGGTCGAGGCGATGGCCTGGCGGATCGCGTCGTCGGAGGCGGTCGCCGCGACGACGCGGGTGGGATCGGTCAGGCCACTGGGGAAGTGCGCGGCCAGCGTCTGGTACCCCGTGACCGATTCGGCCTGCACGCGAAACTGTTCGGTCTGCGACAACCCGATCGGGGTGCCGATCAGGCCGGTGCACAGCAGTGCGAGCGCGGCGATCGACACACCGGCGACTTGGCCTGGCCGCCGTGCCACGCCGTCGGCGATGCGGTGCCAGAAGCCCGTCGTCGTCAGGGGTTCAGCGCCGACCTCCGGCACGAACGGCCAGAACAAGCGCTTACCGAAGAGCGCGAGCGCCGGCGGCAGCACCAGGAGCACGAAAACCGCCGCGACCACCAGACCCGCTGCGGCCTGCACGCCGAGGCTGCGGGTGCTCGGCGAGGACGCCAGCAGCAGGGTGAGAAGCGCAAGCACCACCGTCGCGTTACTGGCGATGATGGCGGGTCCGGCATGACGCCGCGCCGTCGCGAGGGCCGCACGGTGATCGCTCTCTCGCCCGAGTTCCTCCCGGTAGCGGGAGATGAGCAGCAGCGCGTAATTGGTGCCCGCGCCGAACACCAGGACGCTGGTGATACCCGACGTCGAGCCGTCGGGAGTCGTCCCCACCCCGGTGGCGATCGCCGCACCGATCACCGATCCGACGCGGTCAGCCAGTGCGATCACCAACAGCGGCACCAGCCACAGCACGGGCGATCGGTAGGTGATGATGAGCAGTAGCGCGACCACCGCTGCGGTCACGGCGAGCAGGGTGATGTTGGCGCCGCTGAACGAGTTCGCGATATCGGCGCCGAACGCCGGTCCGCCGGTGACCTCGGTGCGCAGATCCGATGGCAGACCGTCTGCTGCCGCCGCCCGCAGTGATGTGACGGCGTCGTTCAGGGCGAAGCCCGAGAGTTCTCCCCGAAGCGGGATCGTCGCGACCGCGGACTGTCCGTCCTGGGAGACCACGACCGGCGGCGCGCCATCGGCGTCACCCGCGGCCAGGACCCGGGCGCGCGCCGCATCGGTGGCGGCGAGGTCGGCCGGCGACAGTGCGGCACCGTCGGGCCGCGTGACGACCAGGATTGCTGGAACTGCGTCGCCCTGAGGGAACTCTGGGCGTGTGCTATCCGCCCGGGCCGATTCGGAGTTCGCTGGCACGGCTACTGGCGACGTTGAATCGGTGTCGGATCCGCCGAGCAGAACCAGGGTCGCCACCGATGCGAGCAGAACCACGAGGGCGATCAGGCCGTGCAGGCGTGAGGACATCGATTCAATCTTTCAGTATTCAAACAAAGGATCAAGGTTCGGTGGTTGAATCAGCGGAATATGTTGGAAAGTCAACTCTGCCAAAGGAACCGCAAGCGCAATGCCGGAATCAGGGCCGCCAGGAGATGAGCGACTCCGAATGGAACGTGTCATCTCGGCCGACCTCCGAGAACTCACATCGGAGTCCGATTGGATATCGCGTGCCTTCGCGGTACGTAATAATGTGTCCGCCAACGAATTTCGGGCATTGCTGTTCGTGATGATCGCCGAGCACTCGGGGGTTCGGATGACAGCGGGCGACCTTCGCAAGAACATGGGGTTGTCGGGGGCCGCGATCACCTACCTGGTGGAGCGGATGGCCGAGAACGGGCACCTCCGACGAGAGATGGATCCCACCGACCGACGCAAGGTGATCCTGCGCTACGGCGACCACGGTTGGGACGTTGCCCGCGAGTTCTTCACCCGGCTCGGTGAGCACACCCACGCCGCACTCGCGGATTTGCCCGATGAGGACCTGCGTGCCGCCCACCGCACCTTCGGGGCGCTGGTGGCAGGCATGCGGGCATACCGTGCCGAGATGCCGGCCCCAATCGGTCAGGACGTGGTCGGTCAGGACTGAAGTCTCGGCCTACTCACGGTCGCGATTGAGCGCGGCCTCCTCCAGATCCAGGCCCCGCAGCAGCGCACGCAACACCTCGTCATCGATCGAGCCCTCGTCGCGCTGGGAGATGAACGACTCACGCTCGGCCGCCAGCATCGCCAGGCGAAGCCTGCGGAACGTGGCCGCCGGGCTCTCGCCGATCTCGTCGTCGCCGCGGCCCAGCTCCTCCCACGCGGCGTCGCTGCGCCGCTCGTTCCACGCCCGAAGGATCTTGGGCGTGTGCTCGTGGATGATCACCCCTGGCCTGTCCTCCGCGAGCAGCTCGTCGAGCCGTCGTGACGCCGCCTGTGTGGCCCTGGTCTGTGCCGCCGCGGCCTCGAGCGCATCGCGTGCGCTGTCATCGCTCGGTACGTCGAGCACCTTGATGAACCACGGCAGTGTCAGCCCATGCAGCAGCAGCGTGCCGACCACGACGACGAACGTCAGGAAGACGAGCTGGGGCCGACCGGGGAACGCGTCACCGGAGAGCGTCGTCATCGGCACCGCGAACGCCGCGGCCAGTGACACCACGCCGCGCATGCCAGCCCACGCGACGATGAACACCTGCGCCGATGTCGGCCTCGGTTCCCTCTCGCGGATGCGGGCCGACAGCATGCGGGGCACATATGCGAACGCGTACACCCACACGATGCGCACCACGATGACCGTCGCCAGCACCGCCACCGATGCGGTGGCCAGCACCGAGGCCCTGATACCGGCCAGCTCGTCGATCACGGTGGGCAGCTGCAGGCCGATCAGCAGGAACGCGAAGGACTCCAGCACCAACTGCACGGCCCTCCACACCGCGGTGTCCTGCAGCCGGGTGGCGTAACTCGCCCGCGTGGAGCGCTGGCCGAGGAGCAGTGCGGCGATCACCACCGCGATAACGCCCGAACCGTGCACCTGCTCGGCGAGGAAGTAGATGAAGAACGGCGCCACCAGACCGATCGCGCTCTCGACAAGCGGATCGTTCAACCATGTCCGGATGTGGTCGATGATCAACCCGAGCACGCCGCCGACGACCACGCCGCCGACCGCCGCGAGCGCGAACGTGCCGAGCCCGCTGCCCCACGTCGCCGCGGTGCCGATGGCCGCGGCCAGGGCGACCTTGTAGGCCGTCAGCGCGGTCGCGTCGTTGAGCAGGCTCTCGCCACCCAGCAGCGTCATGATCTGGCGCGGCAGGCCGAGCCTGCGTCCCACCGCCGTCGCCGACACCGCGTCGGGAGGCGCGACTATCGCACCAAGGGTCAGCGCCGCCGCGATCGTCAGCTCCGGCACTGTGTGGAAGGCAACCACCCCAACTGCGAACGTCGTCGCCAACGGCAGTCCGACGGCCAGCAGCCCAATCGGCCGCAGGTTCTTGCGCAGCGCGACGTAGCTGCTCTCCAGCCCCGCCGACCACAGCAGCGGCGGCAGGATCACGAACAGCACCAGTTCCGGCTCGAGTTCGATACCGCGCAGGCCGGGCAGCATGCCTGCCCCGAGGCCGGCCACCACCAGCGCCAGCGGCGCCGACACGTCATACCGTCGCGCCACCGCCGCCAACAACACCGACACGACCAGCACTGCGAGTAGCGATGCAGCCACGTGGTCCCACCTCTCTGCCCATCACACCTATGCCGTTTGCGCGGTCGGTCCGACCTATCCTGATCAGCATGCGGAGGAGAACGCGGGGGCGCGACACGAATTCCCCGCCACAGACCTGCGAGCATCTGTCGGCCGCCGCCGATCTCGCCGAACCGGAGCCACTCACCCCTGGCGTGTGCCAGGAGTGTCACGAACTCGGCGAGAGTACCTGGGCACACCTGCGGATGTGCCTCACCTGCGGACACGTGGGCTGCTGCGACTCCAGCCCGTACCGCCATGCCGCCGCCCACTTCCACGCCAGCGATCACCCGGTGATGCGCTCGGTCGAACCCGGTGAGACGTGGCGTTGGTGCTACATCGACATCCGGCTGGACGCGGGGTCTGGCAGGGTGGACAACCGATGAGTGAGACACGCGCGGACCCGCCCGTAGTGATGGTTCTCGGCACGACGCCGGCCGGAGGCGAGCTGGCCCTCGCGTTCCAGCGGCTGGGAGTTGGGGTGGCCCTGGTGGAGACCCTGGACGCCGCGGCCGTCATCGCCAAGATGGCGGAGGTGAAGCCGCGCTACGTGGTCGCGGCGTCGCCCGACGTGCCACCCGAGATCCTGATCGCCGCCGCGGAGACCGAGAACGTCGACGTGTTTCCGACGCCGCGCGGCGCACGGCTGAGCCTGGACCGCGAGGGTCTGCGCAAGTTGGCCGCCGATGAGCTCGGGCTGCCGACGGTGCCGTTCTGGTTCGCCGGTTCGGCCGAGGAACTCGACGCCGTGGCGCGCCATGCGGGCTTCCCCCTGGTGGTGTCGCCCGTCGCCGGCCAGTCGACAGCGGGTAGCTCGGTCCTGACCCGGCCCGAGGACGTCGAGGCGGCCTGGAAGCTTGCGACGGCCGGAGGCGGTTCACCGCAGCGCGTGGTGGCCGAGACCGTCGTCGAGGTCGACGACGAGGTGACGCTGCTCACGGCACGCAGCATCGCGCCGTCCGGGCCGACCGTGGCCTTCTGCGAACCGATCGGCCACCGCCGATCTGACGGTGGTCCGCTGGAGAGCTGGCAGCCACACCAGATGTCGCCCGCCGCGCTGGACGCCGCGCGTTCGATCGCGGCGCGCATCGTCAACTCGCTGGGCGGGCGCGGTGTGTTCAGCGTCGAACTGCTGGTGCGCGGTGACGAGGTCTACTTCTCCGGCGTCCGGCCGCGTCCCGAGGACGTGGGTCTGCTGACGCTGCGCTCACAACGGCTCTCGCAGTTCGAGCTGCACGCCAGGGCGATCCTCGGGGTCTCGCTCGACACCATCATGATCTCGCCGGCCGCCGCCGAGGTGCTCGAGGGCGGGACGACGACAGTCGGTGTGCTCAGCGAGGCGCTGGAGGTCCCCGAGAGCGACGTGCGGGTGAGCGACAACGGGGCGATCGCCATCGCCACCGCACCCGATGTGGTGCGGGCACGTGACCGTGCGCACCGGGTGTCCAGCGTTCTGCGGGCGCCATGACAGGCGCCGAGCCGGACGACGAGTCCGAGTCCACCCGGCCCACCATGGCGCCGTTCCTCGGGGCGCTTGCGGTAATCGTGCTCGTCGTGAGCGGAATCGTTGCTCTGGGCGCCTTCGAAGATGACGGGCCCACCCCCGAGCAGGAGGTGGGCCGCGCCGCGGTCGCCCAGAACGACGCGCTGCAGCGTGCCGCCTATCAGGACTTCGTCACCTACACCTGTGCCGAGCAGCACGGGAGTGAAGCTGAAGTGCTTGCCCGCCAACGCGATTCGTCCGCCGCTCGCGGTGAGCGCTACGTCGACGGCGTGTCTAACGTGCAGATCGACGACGATGTCGCGACGGCCACGGTGACCTATCACTTCGACAAGGCGCCCGACACCAAGGTGCCCGCCGAGATGAAGTTCGCGCGCGACGGGCAGGCCTGGAAGGTGTGTTCGCCCGGCCCCAGCTAGGTATGGGACACTCGCGATCGTGAGCTACGCGGGAGACATCACGCCTGAAGAGGCATGGCAGGTGCTGGTCGACAATCCCGAGGCCGTGCTCGTCGACTGCCGGACCGAGGCGGAGTGGCGCTTCGTCGGCGTGCCCGACATCTCGTCACTGCGGCGCGATGTCGTGTACATCGAGTGGAGCCGCACCGACGGCACGCGCAACGGGGGTTTCGTCGACGAGCTGCGCGCGGCGGGCGTGACACCGGGCGAGCGCCCGGTCGTCTTCCTGTGCCGCTCCGGCAACCGTTCCATCGGCGCCGCCGAGGCGGCCACCGAGGCGGGCATCGCGCCCTCCTACAACGTGCTGGACGGATTCGAGGGCAACCTCGACGAGCAGGGGCATCGCGGTGCGACGGGCTGGAAGGCAGTCGGCCTGCCCTGGAGGCAGTCATGAGTTCCCCAGAACACGGCGCCGACAGCCCGGTGCCCAGCGTGCGCATCCCCGCTCAACTGCCAGACGGAGTCAGCCAGGCCACCATCGGTGTCCGCGGCGGGCTGCTGCGGTCGGAGTTCGAGGAGACCGCCGAGGCGATGTATTTGACGTCGGGCTACGTCTACTCGTCAGCGGCGGACGCGGAGAAGGCGTTCACCGGTGAGATCGACCGTTACGTGTACTCGCGGTACGGCAACCCGACCATCTCGATGTTCGAGGAGCGGCTACGCCTGATCGAGGGCGCACCAGCGGCGTTCGCGACTGCCACCGGCATGGCCGCGGTGTTCACATCGCTGGGCGCGCTGCTTGGCGCGGGGGACCGCCTTGTCGCGGCGCGCAGCCTGTTCGGCTCGTGTTTCGTGGTGTGCAACGAGATCCTGCCGCGCTGGGGTGTGGAGACGGTGTTCGTCGACGGTGAGGACCTGGCGCAGTGGGAGGAGGCGCTGTCGGTTCCCACGCAGGCGGTGTTCTTCGAGACGCCGTCCAACCCCATGCAGTCGCTGGTGGATATCGCGGCGGTATGCGATCTGGCCCACACCGCGGGCGCAAAGGTGGTGCTGGACAATGTCTTCGCCACCCCGTTGCTGCAGCAGGGTATGCCGCTCGGCGCCGACGTCGTGGTCTACTCCGGCACCAAGCACATCGACGGTCAGGGCCGCGTGCTCGGCGGTGCGATCCTGGGCGACAAGGAGTACATCGACGGCCCGGTGCAGCAGCTCATGCGCCACACTGGCCCGGCGATGAGTGCGTTCAACGCCTGGACCATGCTCAAAGGCCTTGAGACGCTTTCGGTTCGGGTCGACTACTCCAACACCTCGGCTCAGCGCGTTGCGGAGTTCCTCGAAGCCCATCCGGCGGTGTCGTGGGTCAAGTACCCCTTCCTGGAGTCGCATCCGCAGTACGACCTGGCCAAGCGTCAGATGCGTGGCGGCGGCACCGTGGTCACCTTCGAACTCGCCGCGGCCGAGGGCCGGGGCAAGCAGCGTGCGTTCGAGGTGCTCGACAAGCTGCGCATCATCGACATCTCCAACAATCTCGGTGACTCCAAGTCGCTCATCACCCATCCAGCCACCACGACGCACCGCGCGATGGGCCCGGAGGGTCGTGCGGCGATCGGACTGGGTGACGCGGTGGTCCGGCTGTCGGTCGGGCTCGAAGGCACCGATGACCTGATCGCGGACCTGGGCGAGGCGTTGAGCTAGATGTCAAAGTCGAGTGCTGCCAAGAAGGCTCGGCGCAAGAGGCGGGTGGCCACCCGAAATGACCGCTGGCTGCCGCCCGACGTGCACGCCGATCTGTCCGGTGTCACCGGTCTCGACGAGACGTTGACCGCGCGCGGGTGGGAGTTCGACGAGGACTTCAGCAGTGATGAGCTCCTCAGCTGGTTCTACCCGCCGTCGGGTATCGAGGTCGCCGACGAAATCGAAGACGACGGGGCGATCGAGCCCGTGACCCGAGTGTGGCTGACCGATCCCGCGGAGCCGCACGTCATCCTGGTCGGCTCGACCGAGGCCGACGGCGTGGACTACCAGTTCGCCATCGCGGACCTGGCCGGAAGCCTCGACGATATCGAGGCATACCGCGCGGGCGATCCGCTGCCCGAGGCCTACTAGCTCTTCTCGATGACGCCCTGGGCGTCCTGAGCGCGGTCCTCGTAGCTCTTGCGTGCGGTGTGGTCGTAATCCAGGAACACGTGGTCCAGCCCCAGCTTCTTGTTGAGCCAGCGCCGGCCGCGGGGGCCCAGCATCGATGACGCCGCGGCGGTGAAGCGCAGCGGGGTGGGCACCGACACCTGTGTCTTGGGCTTGTCGAGCGTCTTGACGATGGCCGCGGCGATGTCCTCGGGTTCCACGGGCTTGGTGCCCGCGGTCTCCTTGGTGCCGGAGATCAGCTGCGTGTTGGTGAACGGCGGCATGATCACCGAGACCTCGACGCCGTGCGGCGCCATCTCATCGGCCAGCGCCACCGACAACCCCACCACGGCGAACTTCGAGCCCACGTAGACCACCTGGCCGGGCACCGGGATCATGCCCGACATGGAGGCGATGTTGATGACGTGGCCGCGCCGTCGCTTGACCATCTCGGGCAGCACCAGCTGACAGCCTGCGAGCACGCCGTAGAGGTTGACCTCGATCGATGAGCGGATCGACTGTTCGGACTGCTCCAGGAAGGGCCCGATCGGCATGACGCCCGCATTGTTGATGAGCACGTCGATGTGGCCCGCGCCGTCGGTGCGGGCCTTGTCGAGGAACACCTCGAAGGACTCCTTGTCGGTGACGTCGAGCGGGTAGCCGGTGACCTGACCGAACCGGCCCAGTTCCGTCACCGCCGACTCCAGGACCGCCACGTCGCGGTCGCCGATGACCACTCGCGCACCCCGGGCCAGCAGTGCCCTCGCGGTGGCATGACCGATGCCGCGGGCCGCTCCGGTGATCGCGATGGTCTTGCCCCTGATGTTGTCCATGCGGCGAAACTTTACACGTGTCAAGTTATGCTGTGAAGCGGTCGGCATCGGGGCCGGGTTCCGATCATCGTGATGCGAAGTCGGCGACGGGGAATGGGATTGGCTCGCCCGCGTTGGACCCAGTCATGGGCATGCGGGCGGCGGCGCGACAGACTGTGGTGGTGGCCCGCTCTGACATCGTGTTCGTGCCTGTCGGGCAGGACGATGCGCTCGCCGAACCCCTGCTCGCCGAGCTGGCGGTCGAGTACTCCACCCGCTACGGCGGTACAGCCGAGGGCGTCGAGCAATGGCTGCGCCAGTACCCGCCCGGCGAATTCGCGGCACCATGGGGCGCCATGGTGGTGGGTCTGCTCAACGACGTCGCGGTGACCGGTGGTGCCTTCCGACGGTTCGACGCCGAAACGGCCGAGCTCAAGCGCATCTGGACCGACGGCCGTTATCGCCGTCGCGGCCTCGCCAGGGCGCTGCTTGAGGTGCTCGAGGCGGATATCGCCGCCCGTGGCTACCGGCGCGTCTACCTGACCACCGGTGACCGCCAGCCCGAGGCGGCGGCCCTGTACCTGGCGGCCGGTTACCGCAGGCTTGCCGGTCCGCTGCCCGGCGAGGGGGAGGCCTATCCCGTCGCCTTCCTCAAGGAGCTGGCGTGACCGGCCACCTGCCGGTGGCGGTCGCTCTCGAGGGCTACGGCTGGCACCCCGAGGCATGGCGGCACACACCCAACCGCGAGTCGGTCCTGCGCGGGCCGTACTGGTCGGGCCTGGCGGCCACCGCCGAGCGCGGACTGCTGGACTTCGTCACCTTCGACGACGGCCTGACACCCCAGCGCCGCCGCCGACCCGAGATCGATCCGCGCTGGCTGGCGGGCAGGCCCGACGCGGTGCTCGTCGCGTCGCGGGTGGCGCCGACCACCGCGCACATAGGTCTGGTGCCCGTCGCGGGAGTGACGCACGCCGATCCGGCCCAGGTGTCGAGGTCCATTGCCCTGCTCGACGTCATATCGCACGGTCGGGCGGGTTGGCAGCCGCGGATCAGCTCGACCGCCCACGAGGCCGCACTGTTCGGCAGACGCGCAGTCGCGAGCCCCGACGAACTCTTCGCGGCCGCATCCGAATTCGTCGACGCGATACGCGGTCGGGCGGTCGTCGCTGCCCTCGCGCACAACCGGCGGGTCTACGAGTTCGCAGCCACGAGCGCCGACCTCGTCTTCATCACGCCGGCCGACGATGACGACGTGCGGGCGATCCTGAACGAGATCACCGAAGTGGGTGGCCGCGGGTTGGCCGTCTACGCCGACGTTTTCGTGTACACGACATCGCCGGCCGACCCCCGGTCCGACGCATACGTCTTCAGCGGCAGCCCGCAAGAACTCGTCGACCTGTTGCTGCGCTGGAATAGCCTTGGCATCAACGGGTTTCGGCTACGGCCGTCGGTCAACGACGTCGACCTGGCCTGGATCGTCGACGAGGTGGTCCCACTGCTGCAGTCCGCTGGCCGGTTCCGCGACGCCTACGCCGAGGCCGAGACGCTACGCAGCCGAGTCGGGGTCGGCCGATGAACGTCCCGCTGTCGATACTCGATCTGTCGCCGATCCCCGAGGGCGGCGATGCCGCCACCGCACTGCGCAACACCGTGGACCTGGCTCAGCACGCCGAACGGTGGGGCTATCGTCGGTACTGGATAGCCGAACACCACTTCGTCGCGGTCGCCAGCTCGTCGCCCGCTGTGCTGATCGGCCAGATCGCCGCCGCGACCGAGCGCATCCGGGTGGGAGCGGCCGCCGTCCAACTCGGCCACACCACCGCCCTTGCCGTCGTCGAGAGCTTCGGCATCCTCGACGCGTTCCATCCCGGTCGCATCGACCTCGGCGTCGGGCGGTCCGGTCAGAAGCGCCGTGAGGCCAGCCGGCAGGGTGCGGACCGGTCGCCGCGTCCGCCACGGGTGTGGCACGAGGTGGACGGCGTGGTGGTGCCGACACCGTTCGACGTGAGTGCCCTGATGCGCAACCCGCGCCTGGTGGCGCGCATGTCGGCGCTGCAGCAGCCCGAGGCGGTGACACCCGACTTCGCCGACCAGGTGACCGACATCCTGGCGATGCTCGACGGCACCTTCGCCCCCGGCGGGGTGCCAAGCCACGTCGTCCCCGGGGAGCGGGCACCGTTGCGGCCCTGGGTGTTCGGCAGCAGCAGGGGACAGAGTGCGCGGGTCGCAGGCGCGCACGGTCTGCCGTTCGTCGCGAGCTACCATCTCACGCCCGCGACAGCGCTGGAGGCCATCGAGGTCTACCGCCAGTCGTTCGTGCCGTCGGCATCGCTGCCGGAGCCCTACGTCGTGGTGTCGGCCGATGTGGTGGTTGCCCAAGATCGCTGCACCGCAGAGCATCTGGCGTCGAGCTACGGCCACTGGGTGTACTCGATCCGGGCCGGTGACGGTGCAGTTCCCTATCCGGACCCGGACGGGTGCGCACCGCTGACGCCCGAGCAGGAAGAGGTGGTCCGCGACCGCACCGCGACGCAGTTCGTCGGCGATCCCGACGACGTCGCGCACCGCCTGGACGCGCTGCAACGGCACACCGGCGCCGACGAACTGGTGATCACCTCGGTCACCCACCGGCACGCAGACCGGCTGCGCTCGCACGAGCTGCTCGCGCAACGCTGGCTGCCCCAGCAGCCGAACGGCGCACCCTGATGGGGGCCGGGCGTGTGCACCTCGCTGTGCAGTTGCCCGACCCGGGCGAGGTGGGCTTCGCAGCCGTCGTGCAGCTGGCGCAGACCGCCGAGCGTGGCATGTTCGACTTCGTTCTGTTCGACGACTTCACCGTGCTGGCTGCCCTGGCCGCGGTCACCGAGACCATCGGCCTGGTGGGCTCGGTCGACACGGACTCCGCCGAACCGTTCACGGTGGCCCGACAGCTCGCCACTCTCGATCACCTCTCCGACGGTCGGGCCGGGTGGCGTGCGGTCGGGTCCGGCACGCACATCGACGAGTTTCTCGTGGTGGTCGCGGCCTTCTGGGACAGCTGGGCACCCGACGCGGTGATCGCAGACGAGGCCTCGGGCATCTACGTCGTCCCCGAGCGCATCCGCACGGTCACCCACCGCGGCGCCCGATTCGCCAGCTCCGGTGTCGCAACGCTGCCCGCGGGACCGCAGGGGCGAGGAGCCCGGCTGCAGAACACGACGGCGCTGCACGCCATGAGCGTCGGGAGATGCGAGGACCCGATGCGGGAGGCCGACGATATCGCACTGCGCGTGCGATCCGGCGTGTGCGAAGGATTCATCCTGTGCCCGGAGCCCGAACACGGCCTCGATGACTTCGTCAACGAGGTCGTACCCCTGCTTCAGTCCAGCGGAGCACTCATCCGCTAGGACATGCGTTGTCGCCCAGCAGCACTCATTGAGCGGCCCGCTCGGCTGCCTCCCGGATCGGCCCGCGCCACACCGGGCCGTGCCCCGGCAGCATGACCTCGGTGTCGAGAAGCCCGAGCGCGGCGAGGCTGCGCACACAGCCGTCCTGGTCGTGGTTGAACAGGCCGGGCAGAAGTTGCGGTCCCCGGCGCGTTGACACCGGGTGCCCCGTCACCAGTGCGTCACCGCTGATGAGCACTCCGTCGACGACATAGGAGCAGTGCCCGCCGGTGTGGCCGGGGGTTGGGATGGCCATCGGCGTGCCGGGCAGCGCCGCCGCGACCTCCTCGGTCAGGGCGTGGGCGGTGGGTATGCCGTCGCGGACCAGCGCCCCCTTCAACCCGATGGTCGCCGACCACATCACGTACCGCGGCTGCCACATACGTGTGGCCAGGTCGGTCAGCGAGACCTGTTCCAGATACTCCCGATGGGCGTGGCCCACCTCATCGGCGTGGCAGAAAACCGGCGTGCCATGAGTTTTCGCAAACCAGATCGCCGAGCCGAAGTGGTCGACGTGAGCGTGCGTGAGCAGGATCGCGTGGATATCGTCGACGCCGAACCCGAGTTGACGCACCGAGCCAAGGACTTCGTCACGTTGGCCGGGGAACCCGGCATCGATGAGCACCACACCGCTGCCGTCGGTGACCAGCGTCCAATTGACCAAGTCGGTCTGCGCGAAGTGCACGGTATCGGTGATGGCCGTCAGAGCCGCCATGCGACGAGTGTAAGGGCAGGAGTAGAAACTAAGGGGTGCGCACGCGAGGAGCAGGGACGGAAAATGGCTGAACTGAAGTTGGGATACAAGGCGTCGGCAGAACAGTTCGCCCCGCGCGAACTCGTTGAACTGGCCGTTGAGGCCGAGGCGCACGGCATGGACAGCGCCACTGTGAGCGATCACTTCCAGCCGTGGCGTCACGAGGGTGGCCACGCGCCGTTCTCGCTGGCGTGGATGACGGCCGTCGGCGAGCGTACGAAGAGGCTCGTCCTGGGCACATCGGTGCTCACGCCGACATTCCGCTACAACCCCGCCGTGATCGCGCAGGCGTTCGCCACGATGGGCTGCCTTTACCCCGATCGCATATTCCTCGGCGTGGGAACCGGTGAGGCGCTCAATGAGATCGCCACCGGGTACGAGGGGGAGTGGCCCGAGTTCAAGGAGCGCTACGCGCGGCTGCGCGAGTCGGTGCGGCTGATGCGCGAGCTCTGGCTCGGCGACCGTGTCGACTTCGAGGGCGACTACTACAAGACCAAGGGCGCATCGATCTACGACGTGCCTGAGGGCGGTATCCCGATCTACATCGCCGCGGGCGGACCCCAGGTCGCCAAGTACGCCGGCCGTGCGGGCGACGGCTTCATCTGCACCTCCGGCAAGGGCGAGGAGCTGTACAAGGACAAGCTCATCCCCGCGATGCGCGAGGGTGCCGAGGCCGCGGGCAAGAACCCCGATGACGTCGACCGGATGATCGAGATCAAGATCTCCTATGACACCGATCCCGAACTGGCATTGGAGAACACCCGGTTCTGGGCGCCGCTGTCGCTGACCGCGGAGCAGAAGCACTCCATCGACGACCCGATCGAGATGGAGAAGGCCGCCGACGCGCTGCCCATCGAACAGGTCGCCAAGCGCTGGATCGTCGCCTCAGATCCCGACGAGGCGGTCGCCAAGGTCAAGGACTACGTCGACTGGGGCCTCAACCACCTGGTGTTCCACGCGCCCGGCCACGATCAGCGACGGTTCCTCGAACTGTTCAAGAGGGACCTGGAGCCGCGGCTGCGCAAGCTGGGGTAGCTCGACGCTCAGTCGTCGGTGAGGCCGAGCACGCGACGTTCGAACAGATCGGCGCCACGCGCGACCCCACCGGTGCTCGCAAACCCCGCGGCCACCCGCTGCGCGCCCGCGGTCATCGTCATCGACTGCAGCACCTTTGCCCGCAGCCGCGGAGCCGACAGCCGCCTGGCGGGCAGCCGGGTGCCGCACTGCGCCACCTCGACGCGTCGTGCCACCTCGAGCTGGTCGCGGCCGAACGGCACCACGCAGACGGGGAGGCCAAGAGCGAGCGCCTTCTGCGTCGCGCCCATGCCGCCGTGCGTCACCGCGCACACTGCGCGGTCAAGCACCACGCTGTGTGGGACGAACCGGCGCACCGTCGCGTTGGGCGGCGCCGCAATGTCGTCGGGTTGCCCGGCAGGCATGGTGGCAACCACGTGCACCGGTTCATCGGCCAGCGCGGCCAGCGCGGTCAGAACGAGCGTCGTGTCGGCTTGTCTCTCCGACGATGTCGTGACGAGGACGATTGGTCGGTCGATCGCGGTCAGCCAATCGGGGACCTCGTCCGGCCCCTGATCGAGCACGCACGGCCCGATCATCTGCACCGAATCGCCCCAGTCGGTCTGCGGGTACTGGAACGGCTTACCGGTGGCGACCAGGATCAGTTCCGCCCGCCGCAGAAACTCGTCCATCGATGCCACCGGCGCCACGCCGACATCCGCACGGACCTCGTTGATCGGGCCGAGCATGACGTTCTCCAGCAGGCGGGTGACTGTGCGGCGAACGGCGGCGTCACGGACTCGACCGACCACACCGGGCAGCGGTCTCAGTCCGAGCCCGAACGGTGGGACACCAGCCGAGTTCAGCGGCGGTGGGTACGGCAGGAACGACGCCCATCGGATTCCGCTGGCCTCGGCGTGTGATTGGGCTCCCCAGCAATTCGCATCGATCAGGACTGCGTCCGGTGCCACGGCTGCTATTGCGCGGGTCAGATCGCCGATCTCGTGGCTGGCCCGTCGGCCGAACGCCGCCACCCCGACCTTCAGCGCGGCGCGGGGATTGGGGGCCTTCCAGTCGTCGAGCTCGATCTCCTCGATTCGCGGATCGATCGCGGTCGCGCCGAAACCCAGTGTCTCCGCGAGACCGACACCGTCTGCCAGCGTTCGCACGTGAATCGAATGGCCGCGGCCGCTCAGCTCTGACAGCAGCGCGCTCATCGGGAGCAGGTGACCGAGTGCGGGCGATGTGTAGGCCAGAACCGTTGCCATAGCTGCTCAACTCGTCGTATCGACTAGCTGACGCGCTCCGGCAAGTCGGCCGCGGGCGTTGACCTTCTCGCAGAGCGCCAGATACTGCCCGGCAAGCTCGCCGAAGCGTGTCGTGTCGCCTTCCGCCCGAGCCATCAAGGCGCGTGATCGCAGCCACCACAGGTCCAGCATCGCGATCCCCGGCCTGCACACCTCCCATCGGTCGAGAATCAGGTGGGCCTCGCGCATGTCGGCGGTCGATCCCCGCGCAATGAGCAGTTCGATGAGAGCCTCGCTCGGGCAACCCACGAGAAGCATTGAGCGGCTGGCGATCCCCTGTGAAACCAGCTGACGAAGTTCAGCGATCGCGTCATCGCTTTCCTCGGCGGTGGTGGTGTGTATCGCCAGATCGGCACTTATCGACGGCAACATCATCTCGCTCAGCCTGCGTTTGAGAATGCTGGTGCGCGCGCGTTGTAACTCCGCGATCGCGGCATCGCGGAACGCCGTATCGGCGCGCAGCAGCACCGTTCCATAGGAGAACTGTGCGGCGACGAGTCCGAGGATGTCGCCCAACGATTCGGCGCGCCGCAACACCTCACCGACATCATCGATGAGATCGTCGGCCACACACATGCCGGACCCGGCCAGGATGCCCCAATAGACTGATATGGCAGCGTAGTTCACGGGCGGCAGCAACCGCGCCTGTGCCATGCCCTCGCGCATGTGCCGCCAACCCTCGTCGGCGTCGCCGCGGAAGCACTCGACCAAACCTCGTAGTGCGACGGCGGGGGCGAGTTCCATCGCGGGTACATCCCCGGCCAGCGCCTCGAGTGACTTGATCACCTCGAGTGCGGCATCGAAATCGCAGTCGGCGAACCGGGCGAAGGCCACCGAGTTGAGGACGATGCCCATGGTGTCCGCGTCGAGGCGGATGGTGGTGATCAACTCCGTGAGTTCTGCTGCCAGCGCGGCGCCTTCGCGAATGCGATTCTCGTTGACGGTGAAAGACCAGATCCGCCCCGCCATGGCGATCGCCAGCGACCGTAGATCCCCACTTCCGCGCGCGAGGTCACCTAGCTCGCGGTAGCGTTCGTCGGCCGCGGGATCGCCGCCGACGTAGAACTGTGTCGACAACAGCATGGAGCGGGGCACGATCCGCATGGCTATGACACCGTCATGATCGTCCGGTAGGCGATCGGCGATGACCTGTGCGCTCTCCCATTTCGCGCGGGCGGCGGGGAGGTCTCGAGACCGCAGCCAGTCGGCCGCGCGCAGATACCAGCGGTGGGCCTCGGTGAACTCGTGGGCGGCTTCGAGGTGAGTGGCGATCTGGCCCGCGTACTCGTCGACCGCGCGCGGGTCGCGCGCCTCGAGTGCGGATGCGAGCCTGCGATGGACGTGGGCACGGGTCGTGCTCAACTGCGACTCGTAGGCGACGGCCCGCACCAACGGGTGTCGAAAGCAATAGCGTTGCTGTGGCAGGAATTCCGTCTGATCGATGAGTTCCGCCGAAACCAGCTCGGCCAACCGCGGAGCCAGGGGTTCTGGAAGCAGGGCGCTCAGGGTGTCGATGTCGAAGTGACTTCCTATCACCGCTGCGGTGTTGAGGACCGACTTCGTCTGTGCGGTCAGCCTGTCAATACGGGCGGCCAGCACCGCCATTACCGTTGGTGGAACGGCGATATCGTTGATATCGGACATGAGTCGATACGCGCCTCGGCCACCCGAGAGCAGGCCGCGCCCGGCAAGATCTCGAACGATCTCCTCGGCGAAGAACGGGTTGCCGACCGCGGCGACCGCAATCCTGTTCACCAGTTGCGTTAGCGAGGGGTGGTCGCCGAGGAGCTGGCCGACCAGGCGTTTGGTAGTCGAATCGCTCAGTGGTTGCAGCGCGATGGTGTCGGCGGTGTTCTGGTCGAGTGCCCCGCGGAACTCGGGTCGATACGTCGTGACGAAAACCGATGTCGTCGCGTCAAGTCTGGCGGCGAAACCGGCAAGGACGTCGTCGCTGGGCGCATCGATCCAATGCGCGTCCTCGAGCACGAACACGGTTGGCACAGCGCGTGCGAGCACAAACTGCGCCATGATCTCGACCAGATGCTGGCGTCGGCCGTCGACGTTGACCTGCACCGGTGGGCCGTCATTGTCGGCGATACGCATGGCCTCGAACAGGATGTGGGTATCGGCAGACGTCGGTGAGAGCAATCCCCGACACTGTGCCGACGTGTGATCACGGGCCTCGGCCGCGCTGAGGCCCTCCACCTTGAACATGGCCCGGAGCAACCGTGACAACGCACGAAACGCATGCGTTGTGGTGTGGGATTCGCAGCGGGCCAGCACCAGATCCCACTCCGGGCTGACTATCGCGGTGAGTTCGCTGACGAGTCGACTCTTGCCAAGGCCGGGGGCCCCGACGATTCCGACAAGACAACCCCGCTTCGCCGCGAAAACGGCACGCAACCGGGCCATCTCGGCATCGCGGCCCAGCATGGTGCCCTCATTGCGGCCCAATAGCATCCGATCGGCCTCGACCCCGAGTAGCCGCCGTGCCTGCACCGGTGCGTCCATACCCTTGACGACAATGGTCTCGGCAGACCCGAGACGGGCGGCATCCTCGACGAGCCGTGTCGTCGAGTGTGAGCAGAGGATTCCATTCGGAGGCGCGCCGGCCTCCATGCGCTGGGCCATTCCCACGGGGTGGCCCACTGCCGTGTAGCGCCCCGGGCCGGAGCCGATGTCGCCTGCGATCACCTCACCCGAGTTGAGGCCGATCCGAAGCTGTAGCGACACGCCGTCACGGCGCAGTACCTCGGCGGCATATCGCTGGGCCATCGACTGAATCTCAAGTGCGGTGATGCAGGCCCGCAGCGCGTGGTCCTCGAGCGCCACCGGGGCGCCGAAAAGTGCCATCAACCCATCGCCGGTGAACTTGTCGACCGTGCCCTGGTAGCACTGAACGACAGCCGCGGCCCGATTGAACAGCTCGTGCATGACCTCTTGGAGGCGCTCGCCGTCCAGCGTCGCCGCGAGCTTCATCGACCCGACGACGTCGGCGAACAGCACCGTCACCTGCTTGTGCTCGCCAGGGGTGGTCTGTGGAGACACCGGTGAGCCGCACGCATCGCAGAAGCGCGACGTTGCCCGCAGATCGTTGCCGCACGAGCCGCACCGATCCTCTGTATCACCGACTGGACTGGTCATCCCCCGCTATCTTCCCGACCGTCAATCACTCCATGGTCGCGCACGAGGCAGCAGCGTGGCCCGGATCTGCAAATCCGCACCTCACAGGCTGAGCAGGACCCGGATCACCCATCAAGTCGGGTGCGGGCTGGCGGCGCGAGAGCCGATGGTGAAAGGCTATGGGCGTGCCCGACGGCCCCGGTTTCGCATCCAGCATCTACATCGCTTCACCCGAGGGCGACACAGGTAAGTCGACTGTTGCGCTCGGAATCCTGCACCGGCTGGCGGCCACCGTCGCAAAGGTCGGGGTGTTCCGGCCCATCACGCGATTGGGTGAGGATCGGGACTACATCCTGGAGCTACTCCTCGCTCACACCACGGCCGGCCTGACCTACGAGGAGTGCGTCGGCGTCGGTTATCAGCAGTTGCACGAGGATCCCGACGGCGCGCTGGCCGATATCGTCGACCGCTACCACCAGGTCGCGCAGCGGTGCGACGTCGTGCTCATCGTGGGTAGCGACTACACCGACGTCGCCTCGCCCAGCGAGCTGAGCGTCAACGCCCGCATAGCGGTGAATCTGGGCGCACCGGTGGTGCTGACAGTGCGCGCCGCGGACCGCACGCCCGACGAGGTCACCCATGTCGTGGAACTGTGCCTGGCCGAGATCGCCGGACAACACGCCCACACCGCCGCGGTGGTGGCGAACCGTTGCGCACCGGCAGAACTCGACGCTGTCGCCGCCGCGCTCAAGCGCGCCGCCTCCGACGGCGTGAAGTGCTATGTGATTCCGGAGGAGCCGCTGCTCATCGCGCCCTCGGTCGGGGAGCTTCTCACGTCGGTGGGCGGGACTCTCATAAGCGGTGACGCGGATCTGCTGACCCGCGAGGCGATGGGCGTGCTGGTCGCCGGTATGACCGCCGAGCACGTGCTGGAGCGACTGGCCGAGGGGATGGCCGTCATCACCCCTGGTGATCGCTCCGATGTCGTGCTCGCCATGGCGAGCGCGCACGCCGCCGAGGGCTTTCCGTCCCTGTCGGCCATAATCCTCAACGGCGGGCTGCCGCTGCACCCGTCGATCGCGGCGCTGGTTGCGGGTCTGGGCCTGCGCCTGCCGATCGTGGCCACCGACCTCGGCACCTACGACACCGCGCGTTCGGTCGCCCAGACGCGCGGCCGCGTGACAACCAGCTCGCAGCGCAAGATCGACACCGCGCTCGAACTCATGGACGAACACGTCGACACTGCGGAACTCATTGCACAGCTGTCGATTCCGATTCCGTCAGTGGTCACGCCGCAGATGTTCACCTACCAGCTGCTCGACCAGGCACGCTCCGATCGCAAGCGGATCGTGCTCCCCGAGGGAGAGGACGACCGCATCCTGCGGGCCGCCGGACGGCTGCTGCAGCGGGCGGTTGCCGACCTGACGATCCTCGGTGACGAGCCCGCCGTGCGAGCCAGGGCCGCCGAACTCGGCGTGGACCTGTCGACGGCCACCGTGCTCAACCCGCAGACCAGCGATCTGTGCGATCAGTTCGCAGCCCAGTACGCCGAACTGCGCAAGCACAAGGGTGTGACCGTGGAGCAGGCCCGCGAGGTCATCCACGACGTCTCCTACTTCGGCACGATGCTGGTGCACAACGACATGGTCGACGGCATGGTGTCGGGTGCTCGGCACACCACCGCGCACACTGTGCGGCCCGCGTTCGAGATCATCAAGACGATGCCCGACGTCTCGACGGTGTCCAGCATCTTCCTGATGTGTCTGGCCGACGAGGTGCTGGCCTACGGTGACTGCGCGATCGTGCCCGATCCCACCTCGGAGCAGCTGGCCGATATCGCGATCAGCTCAGCGCGTACCGCGGCCCAGTTCGGCATCGATCCGCGGGTGGCGATGCTGTCGTACTCGACAGGCACGTCCGGTACCGGGGCCGATGTCGACAAGGTCAGGGCGGCAACCGAACTGGTGCGACAACGGGAACCGTCGCTGCTGGTCGAGGGGCCCATCCAGTACGACGCCGCGGTGGAACCCTCGGTGGCGGCCACCAAGATGCCGGAGTCTGCTGTGGCAGGAAGGGCGACCGTGCTGATCTTCCCCGACCTCAACACCGGCAACAACACCTACAAGGCCGTACAGCGCAGCGCGGGGGCCATCGCCATCGGACCGGTCCTGCAGGGGCTCAACAAACCCGTCAACGACCTGTCCCGGGGTGCGCTCGTCGAGGACATCGTGAACACCGTGGCAATCACCGCAATTCAGGCGCAGGGCAAGTGAACGGACCAACCGGATCGCCGGTGCCCACGGTCCTCGTCCTCAACTGCGGATCGTCATCGCTCAAGTACGCCGTCGTGGAACCCGAATCGGGCCGTCAGGTGACCGATGGAATCGTCGAGCGGATCGGCGAGGGGGAGATCCCCGACCACGAGGCGGCGCTGCGTACGGCGTTCGACGTCCTGGGTGAACAGGGGCACCGGCTCGACGAGCTCGGCCTAGTGGCCGTTGGCCACCGGGTGGTGCACGGTGGCCCCGACTTCTATCAGCCCACCGTCGTCGACGACGCGCTGATCGCGACGCTCGAGTCGCTGTCACCGCTTGCGCCGCTGCACAACCCGCCTGCGATCCTCGGCATCGAGGTGGCACGCAGGGTGCTGCCCGATCTGCCGCATGTCGCGGTGTTCGACACGGCGTTCTTCCACGATCTGCCTGCCGCGGCCGCCACGTACGCCATCGACCGGGATGTCGCCGAGCAGTGGCGGATTCGGCGCTACGGGTTCCACGGCACGTCGCACCAGTACATCAGCGAACAGGCCGCCGACTTCCTCAAGGCGCCGCTGGAGTCCCTCAGCCAGATCGTGCTGCACCTGGGTAACGGAGCGTCGGCCTCGGCGATCGTCGGCGGCCGACCCCAGGACACCTCGATGGGGCTCACTCCGATGGAGGGCCTGGTGATGGGCACGCGTTCGGGTGATGTGGATCCCGGTGTGCTGGTGTACCTCTGGCGTGAGGCGGGGATGAGTGTCGAGGACATCGAGTCGATGCTGAACCGCCGATCCGGAGTGCTGGGCCTCGGCGGGGCGATCGACTTCCGGGTCCTGCACCGCGATATCGAGGCCGGTGACGCCGACGCCAAGCTGGCCTACGACGTGTACATCCACCGGCTGCGCAAGTACATCGGCTCCTACCTGGCGCTGCTGGGCCGCACCGACGTCATCACCTTCACCGCGGGGGTGGGGGAGAATGACGCGATGGTGCGCCGCGACGCCCTGAGTGGCCTTGCGCCACTGGGCATCGAACTCGACGAGCACCTCAACGACAGTCCGGCGCGCGGACCGCGTCGGATCTCGGCGGAGCACTCACCCACCACGGTGCTCGTCATCCCCACCGACGAGGAACTCGCGATCGCGCGGGCCTGCGTGGCTGCGATCTAGAACGTGCTCATCGGGCGGACGCTGTTGGCCAGATCCACCAGGGCGTAGCGATGCGCCTGCGACGGCGCCAACCGGGCCAGCCCGCGAAGTGACGCCTCGACCCCCAACTGCAGCCCGTGTTCGGTGAAGGGGAATCCGAGGATGTGATTGGTGCTGGCCGTGTTGTCGGCCAGCCAGTCCATCGCCGTGCCCAGCACCAGCGCCCGGATCTGCAGGACGCGCGGCTCGGTGTCCGGCAGTGCCTCCACACGGCGGGCGGCATCGCGGATCTGGTCCTCGGTGATCTCGCTGCCCGAGCGCCCCGACAACAGGGTCACCGCGCTGGTGAGCCGTGCGGTGGTGAAATGTCTTGAGGTGGGCGGAACCTGGTCGAGAGTCTTGACGGCGGCCGCGCGCTCACCATCCGACGACTGTGCCCGGGCCAGCCCGAAACCTGCCGAGATCACCCCGTTGTCGGTGTTCCAGACCGTCTTGTAGAACACCTCGGCGCTCGCGGCGCCCGCCAGCTCGCTGGTTGCGGCCAGCGCGAGCTTGGGCGCCAGCTCGCCTGGCAGCGTGTCGAGCACCTCGGTGAAGTGTTTGATCGCCGCGTCGTAGTCGGCGGACAGCAGCTGTGCCACCGCGCGGTACCACACCAGCCGCCATCGCCAGCCGACTCGGTCGGACAGATCGTCGAGCTTTCGGTTGGCCTTCGCCACGTCGCCGAGATCCAGCAGGGCACGGGCCTCCATGAGTGGCAGCTCGATGGACTCCGACAGGTCGATACCCTCGGCCTCCAACGTGCCGTGCCGGGCCGCGCGTAGCGAGTCAAGGGTCTGCACAGGCTGACTCAGCATCGTCGCGGACAGGATGGTCGCGCCGACGTCGGCCGGGTCGACCATCGGCACCGGCAGCGCCCGCACGATCTCCTGCGCCGTCAGCTTCTCGGAGTGCACCTGGCCGTCGAGGTAGACGTCGGTGTGCGCGACGAGCAGGTCGATGCCGAACGTCGACCTCGACGGGCTGAACACCGTCGAAAGGCCGGCGCGCGGAACTCCGGTATCCCTGGCCACAACCTCGCGCAGCACACCGAGCAGCTGAGAGGACATCTCCTCGGCGCTGGCGAATCTGCGGCGCGGGTCGGGGTCGATGGCGCGACGCAGCAGTCGGCCGAAGGAGTCGTACTGCGTGAGAGTGGGATCGTCCTCGGGCAGCCCGTCGACGTAGCGTCCGTTACGGGTACGCATGTCCAGGGTCAGCGCGGCCAGCGTGCGGCCGACGGTGTAGATATCGGTGGCCACGGTCGGGCCCGTCCGCACGATCTCGGGAGCCTGGTAACCCGGTGTGCCGTAGAGGAATCCGTAGGAGCCGATCCGCGACACCGCGCCGAGGTCGATGAGCTTGAGCTGCTCCTCGGTGATCATGATGTTCTCGGGCTTGAGATCGTTGTAGACCAGGCCGATCGAGTGCAGATAGCCCAACGCGGGCAGGATCTCGAGCATGTAGGCGATGGCCTGCGCGACCGGAAGCTTGGTGCCCTTGGCCGGTTTGAGCGAGGTGCCGCCGACGTACTCCATCACGATGTAGCCGACGGGGTCGCCGTGCTTGTCATCGGTCTCGACGAAGTTGAAGATCTTCACGATCCCCGGGTGGGTGACCTCTGCGAGGAACTGACGCTCGGCCATCGCGATGGCCTGCGCCTCGGCGTCACCCGCGTGGACCAGGCCCTTGAGCACCACCGGCCGGTCGTTGACGTTGGTGTCCAGCGCCAGGTAGATCCAGCCAAGGCCACCGTGCGCCACGCAGCCCTTGATCAGGTACTGGTCAGCCACCATGCTGCCTGGGCTCAGTTGCGGCAGAAAGGAATACGGACTACCGCAATGTGGGCACCAGCCCTCGGACAACGCCTTGCCGTCGGCGGACGAGCGTCCCACCGGCTTGCCGCAGTTCCAGCAGAACCGCTTGGACTCGGCCACCACCGGGTTCTTCATCAGGGCTGCCAGCGGATCGCGCTCGATAACCCGCGGTACCTCGACCAGCCCGCCGCCGAGTCGGCGGATCGGCGACCACCGGCGCGTCATCGTCGTGGTCTGCGGTTCGGTCTCGACGGTGCTGACCGAGTTGCCCCCGGAGTCGTCGAAGTCTGGCCGGAACACCGCCTGGGTGGCCATCGGTCGCATGGTGGCCAGGGAGTCGTACGTCATGGCGTCGGCCGGCTGGGTGCTCGGGTAATCGTCATCGTCGGGCACGTCGCCGCTGGGCACGTCGTTGTCGGGCACGTCGTCGTTGGGCACGTCGGTGCCCTCATCGGGTTTCGGGTCGCCGGCCATCAGTTCTCGTATCTCGGAACGGGTGGGGCGGGCGCCGGCCCGAGAACCGTCAACCACTTGCGGTACAACGTGTTCCACGTGCCATCGCGTCGGATCCGGTCGAGGGTCCCGTTGACGAACCGCACCAGGCCGTCGTTCTCCTTGTTGATGCCGATGCCGTAGGGCTCCTCGTTGAGGCTCGGCCCGACGATGTGCAGGTAGGGGTCCTGGGCCACCAGGCCCGCCAGGATCGTGTCATCGGTGCTGACGGCGTCGACCTGACGCTGCTGCAGCGCGACGAGGCAGTCGGCCCAGGTCACGACCTCCACCACCACCGGCGAGGGATTGATCTGCCGGACCCGGTCCAGCGACGTGGTGCCAGTAACCGCGCACACCCGCTTACCGGACAGGTCGGAGGCCTGCGTGATGGCGGAGTCCCGTGGAGCCAGGATGCGCTGATGGGCCGACAGGTACTCCGTGGAGAAGTTGACCAGTTCCTTGCGCTCGCAGGTGATGCTCATGGTCTTGGCGACGATGTCGACCTGATTGTTCTGCAGCGCGGTGATCCGGTCGGCCGAGGACAGGATGCGGTACTCGACCTGTGACGGGGTGCCGAAGATGTCTCGCGCCACCTCACCGGCGACGTCGACGTCGAAACCGGTGATCTCTCCGGTGATCGGGTCACGGAAGCTGAACAGGTTGCTGCCGATGTCGAGGCCGACGATGAGCCTGCCCCGGTTGCGGATGTTCTCGACGGCCTCGGCCCCGTCGGCCTTGGTGGGGAAGGGGCGCAGGCTCGCGCTGCAGTCGTCCTCGGTGATCGGCAGCTGCACGGGTTCGGGCGGTGCCTCCCGCATGCCCGCAGGCGTGGGCGGGGCCAGCGTCACGCTGGGCACCGCGAGTTCGGGCGCCGACTCGCCGCAGCCTGCGAGCATCACCACCGCGCTGAGCGCCGCGAGCAAGGTCTTCATATTCATCATCTGTACTCGCTGAGTCGGGGCCACAGGCCCAGCGCCACCGCGACCGCCGCCGTCACACTCAGCAGCGCCGCTCCCACGGTGGCCCCCGAGAGCACCCGGCGCGCGTTGACGATATCGCTGCGCAACTGCTTGCGGCTCTCGGCGATGCCCTTGTTCAGTGCGGCGTCCAACTTGTCGAACGCAGGCGTCGAGTCGTCCTGGCCGGTGCCGAGCGCGACCTGGGTGGCGGCCGAGTAGTTGCCGACCGCGATGTAGGCGTTGATCCGGTCGTCGGCGGCTCGCCACTTTCTGAGCAGCTGTTCGGCATCGGCCAGATCGCTCTTGTCGATCGCGTCCTCGCGGCCGAGGTAGTCCGCCAGTTGCTGCTGCATCGTGTCGATGCGCTGATAGTAGGACTGCTTGCGCACCCCCTCATCGCCGCGACGGATCAGCGACAGCGTCTCGTCGGCACGGGCCTGCTGCCCGGTGATCGCCATGGTGGTGACGGTCTTGAGCGACTCGGCGGCGGTGCTCTTGGCGCTGCGGCTGTCCGCGGTGGAGATGATCAGCGCCGTGCCCACCCAGATGATCATCACCAGGACCGCCATCCCGCCCGCCACGAAGCCGACGTTGACGCGGCGTCGGGTGTGCCGCGCCAGCCACCGGTTCGCGAAGGCGCCGAACAGCAGGGTCGCCAGCACCACCAGGATCACCGGCGCGGGAATTCGGGTGGATGCGGTGGTCTCGACGTCCACCCGCCGGGAGGTCTCCTCGTAGAGCCGCTGTGCGTCGGGCAGGATCTGGGTCTGCATCAGCGATGACGCCTCGGACAGGTACGACGATCCGACGGGATAGCCGGCCCGGTTGTTGGTCCGGGCAGTCTCGACTAGGCCGGTGTACACCGCCAGTTGCGCGTTGATGCGACCCAGCAGTTCGACCATCGGCTCATCGGTCAGCCCGCTCGACGCGCGGGTCACCGCGACGGCAGCGTCGGTGATGGCCTGCTCGTAGCGCTGCCGGACGGGGCGCGGTTCGGCGCCCGCGATGAAGGCGGTTGCCGCCGCGGCGTCGGCCACCGACAGCGTTGTGTACAGCTCGCCCGCTGCGAAGGCGAGGGGCTCGGTGTGGTTGAGGACCCGGGTCAGCGCCTCTTGTCGATCGTTGATCGTGGTCGATGTCGCGAACGCGGAGAGGACCACGAGAGTGGACAGCACGACGCCGATGGTCAGGATTCGGCCAGGTGTGGTCCAGAGGAACCACCAGCGCGGATGCGCTGGAGTGGTCGG
Organism: Mycolicibacterium sp. 624; assembly: GCF_040548615.1. Classification (NCBI taxonomy): domain Bacteria; kingdom Bacillati; phylum Actinomycetota; class Actinomycetes; order Mycobacteriales; family Mycobacteriaceae; genus Mycobacterium; species Mycolicibacterium sp. 624. Next base: position 518,086 of record NZ_JBEPRZ010000005.1, on the reverse strand, counting down.
CGACCGTGACGCGAGCGGCTCGGTCGATGGGTGCGCCAACTCCACGGTCACCTGTGCGCGGACCTCAACTTTCCGGCGAGCTGTCTCGAGAAATCGATTCTATAAAAAAATTCTAAGAGTTGTTGGACCGACTCGGGGGGATTCCAGGTCGACCAGTATCGACGTGGGTTTCCTATCCTTGGGGAGTGCGAGGCGACGGAGACGGTTGGGTGTTGTCAGACAGCGGTGCCCACTACTGGGGCAGGCACGGTGCCGCGGGTCTTCTCCTTCGTGCCCCGTGGGGTGATGGCGGCGCGGCCGTGCTGCTACAACATCGGGCGGCGTGGAGCCATCAGGGCGGCACATGGGGTTTGCCCGGCGGAGCCAGGGACAGCCACGAGTCGGTCGAGGAGGCCGCCGTCCGGGAGGCCCATGAGGAGGCGGGCCTGACGGCGGAGTTGATGACGGTGCGGACATCGGTGGTGACCTCGGAGGTGCCCGGACCCGACGGACCGGCCTGGACCTACACCACCGTCATCGCGGACGCGGCCAAGCCGCTGGCCACCCGACCCAACGGCGAGAGCACAGAACTGCGCTGGGTCGCCGAGGCCGACGTCGTCGATCTGCCGTTGCACCCCGGGTTCGCGGCCAGTTGGGATCAGGTGCGCAGCGTCGCTGCGTCCATCCCGATGCTGGTCAACGGGCAGCCCTGAGCGCCGATTTCAGATCGCGTGCCGCGGCCTCCGGGTCATCGGCGGCGGTGATCGCACGCACCACGACGACACGTCGTGCACCGGCTTCGAGCACATCGGGAAGCCGCTGCGCGTCGATTCCGCCGATCGCGAACCACGGTTTCTCACAACCCGATTCGGCGGCGTAGCGGACCAGGTCCAGGCCCGGTGCCGACCGGCCCGGTTTGGTGGGCGTCGGCCAGCAGGGGCCGACGCAGAAGTAGTCGACCTCCTCGGCCACCGCGGCCGCCACCTGCGTCTCATCGTGGGTGGACCGCCCGATCAGTGGGCCGGGACCGATGACATCGCGGGCCAGCAGCAGCGGCAGATCATCCTGTCCGAGGTGCAGCACGTCGGCCCCGGCCGCGCGGGCGATGTCGGCGCGATCGTTCACCGCCAGCAGTGCGCCGTGGCGTCGGGCCGCATCGCCGAGAATCTCCAGGGCATCTAGCTCGGCCGCCGCCTCCAGCGGGCCGAACTGCTGCTCACCCGCCGAGCCCTTGTCCCGCAGCTGGATGAGATCGACGCCGCCGCGCAGTGCCGCATCGGCGAATGACGCCAGATCACCCCGCTCCCGGCGCGCGTCGGTGCACAGGTAGAGCAGGGCGGTGTTGAGACGCTCACGGATTTCACGCACACCGCGAGAGTAAAGTGGACCGGACAACACGGGAGTCCCGGGATCGAGGACTGAGAGTGGGCACGCATCCTGCCCTTACCGTCACACCTGATCCGGGTCATGCCGGCGAAGGGAGCAGGAAGAGGATGTCTCCGGATTCAATGGCCGGCTCACCGGCGCGAAGTCTCGCCGTCGTCGGCGGTGGTGTCATCGGCTTGTCCGTGGCCCGCCGTGCCGCGCTCGACGGGTGGTCGGTGCGGGTGCACCGCACCGCCGATCACGGTGCGTCGTGGGTGGCGGGCGGAATGCTCGCACCGCACAGTGAGGGCTGGCCGGGTGAGGAGACGCTGCTGCAGATCGGCCTCGAGTCGCTGCGGCTGTGGCATGAGGGCTTCCTTGACGGCCTGCCCGCCGAGGTGGTCACCGCCCGCGAGTCGTTGGTGGTGGCGGTGGACCGCGCCGATGCCGAGGATCTGCGGACGGTGGGTGAGTGGCTCAGCGCGCAGGGGCAGCCCGTGACGCTGACCAGATCTGCCCGGGATGTCGAACCCCTGCTCGCTCAAGGTATCCGGCACGGTTTCATCGCGGAAACCGAACTCGCCGTTGACAACCGAGCGCTCGTCGCCGCCCTCGCGGACGCGTGCGAGGGTCTCGGTGTGCAATGGGCGCCGCCGGTGGAGTCGCTCGACGAGACGCGTGACGCGGATACCACGGTGATCGCCAACGGTATCGACGCCCCGGCCCTGTGGCCCGGTCTTGCGATCCGGCCGGTCAAGGGTGAGGTGCTGCGCCTGCGGTGGCGCAAGGGCTGTATGCCGCTGCCGCGCAGGGTTATCCGCGCCCGGGTGCACGGCAGGCAGGTGTACCTGGTGCCTCGTCCGGATGGGCTGGTGATCGGTGCGACGCAGTACGAGCACGGCCGTGACACCGCGCCCGCCGTATCGGGTGTGCGCGACCTTCTCGACGACGCGTGCGAGGTCATGCCCGCGCTCGGTGAGTACGAACTCGCCGAGTGTGCCGCGGGCCTGCGCCCCATGACGCCCGACGGTGTGCCGCTAGTGGGCAGGCTCGACGAAAACACGTTGGTGGCTGCGGGCCACGGTCGCTCGGGTTTTCTGCTGGCGCCGTGGACGGCCGATCGGATCGCGGCCGAGTTGAAGGAATCCGAGTTGAAGGTAGCCGTGTTGAAAGGTGAGGTGCCGACATGTTGGTGATCGTCAATGGCGAGGACGTCCAGATCGACGAGAACGCCACGGTGACAACGATGCTCGACACCCTGGGATTTCCCGATAAGGGCATTGCGGTGGCGCTGAACTGGTCGGTGCTGCCTCGGTCCGAGTGGGACACCGTGCTGTCCGACGGCGCCAAGGTGGAAGTGGTGACGGCGGTGCAGGGTGGTTGAACACTCGAAATTGACCATTGCGGGCCGCAGTTTCCGCTCTCGCCTGATCATGGGCACCGGCGGTGCGGCGAACCTCGCGGTGCTGCGTGAGGCGCTGGTCGCCTCGGGTACCGAGCTGACCACGGTGGCGATGCGGCGCGTTGACGCCGAGGGTGGCACCGGCGTGCTGGACCTGCTCACCGAACTCGGGATAACCCCGCTGCCGAACACCGCGGGTTGTCGTGGCGCTGCGGAGGCGGTGTTGACCGCGCAGTTGGCCCGCGAGGCCCTGCACACCGACTGGGTGAAGCTGGAGGTCATCGCCGACGATCGCACGCTTCTGCCCGATGCCATCGAGTTGGTCAGGGCTGCAGAGCAATTGGTCGACGACGGTTTCGTCGTGCTGCCGTACACCAATGACGATCCGGTGCTGGCGCGGCGCCTCGAGGACGTCGGCTGCGCGGCCGTGATGCCGTTGGGGTCACCCATCGGCACGGGCCTGGGCATCGCCAACCCGCACCACATCGAGATGATCGTGGACCGCGCAGGAGTGCCCGTCATCCTCGACGCGGGCATAGGCACGGCCAGCGACGCGGCCCTGGCGATGGAACTGGGCTGCGAGGCCGTGCTGCTGGCCACCGCCGTGACCCGGGCGTCGAATCCACCCGTGATGGCCGCCGCGATGGCCGCCGCCGTCGAGGCCGGGTACCTGGCCAGGCAGGCGGGCCGAATCCCCAAGCGGTTCTGGGCCCAGGCCTCCAGCCCCACCGCTCCGTGACCCGGGCGGGCCGCTACGTCGCACTCGGTTCGTCGATGGCGGCCGGACCGGGCATCAGGCCGAAGGCCGCCGGAGCGCCGTTCGGTTCCGGACGCTCCGCCGTGAACTACCCGCACCTGGTCGCCGAGCGTCTCGGATACGACCTCGTCGACGTCACGTTCTCCGGAGCGAGGACCGCACACGTACTTACCGAGTCGCAGCGCGGCCAACCCGCACAGGTCGACTCGCTGGATGGCACTGAGCGCCTGGTCACCGTGACCATCGGTGGCAATGACGTCGGCTACGTCCCCTACCTGTTCGCCGCGGGACTGCCGCGGTTCGCGACGTCGCTCCCGCTGCTGGGCCGCGTGCTGCGCGACGCACTGGATCCGGTCGCGCGCGATGGGGCACTCGCCAGCGTCGGTGCGTCCCTGAGGGCCGTCGGTGCCGAGCTACGCCGCCGCGCACCGCACGCCACGGTGATGTTCGTGGACTACCTCACACTGCTGCCACCACCGGGCACCGCGGCCCCACCGATGTCGGACGCCCACGCGGAGGTGGGTAGGCACATCGCCGACACGCTCAAGCTCCACACCGAAACCGCGGCGGCCGACACGGGTTGCGGACTGGTCCGCGCGGGCGACGCCAGCCTCGACCATCACCCGTGGTCAGCCGAGGCGTGGACGACCGGATTCGGTTTGCCGGTGCCACGCCGCCCCGCTCCACTGCACCCCAACGCGGCGGGTATGCGCGCCGTCGCCGACCTGATCGTCGGTGCGTTGAGCTGAAATCATGAGGCGGACGCGAGGAGCAAAGGGACAGAAGTGATCGAGCTGGCGGGTCTGACGAAGGACTTCGGTGCGAAGCGCGCCGTTGACGATCTCACCTGCTCGATCGAGCCGGGTGTCGTCACGGGGTTCCTCGGCCCCAATGGTGCCGGCAAGACCACCACCATGCGCATGATCCTTGGCCTGGACCATCCGAGCTCGGGCACCGCGACAATCGGCGGCAAGCGGTACCGCGAACTATCCGACCCGCTGCGGACGGTCGGCGCGCTGCTGGACGCCAAACAGGTGCACCCCAACCGGTCCGCCCGTGACCACCTGCGCTGGATCGCGGCCACCAACCGCATTCCGTTCACCCGCGTCGACGAGGTGCTCGACGTGGTCGGCCTCGACTCGGTGGCGGACAAGAACGCGGGCACACTGTCGCTCGGCATGGGCCAGCGCCTGGGCATTGCGGCCGCCCTCCTCGGCGACCCGCCGGTGCTGTTGTTCGACGAACCGGTCAACGGACTCGATCCCGAGGGCATCCGCTGGGTGCGCACGCTCATGCGGGCGCTGGCCGCCGAGGGCCGCACGGTATTCGTGTCGAGTCACCTGCTGGCCGAGATGTCCAACACCGCCGACCGCCTTGTGGTGATCGGCCGGGGCCGATTGATCTCCTCGACCACGGTCGCCGAGTTCGTCGCGAGTTCGGGTGCCGACGCCGTCAGGGTCCGCAGCCCCCAGCTCGACTCCCTGGCTGGGCTGCTCAACGATGCGGGTATCGACACGTGCGCCGAGGCCGATGGATTGGCGCTGGCGGTACGGGGCGTGGCGATCGAGGTGGTGGGTGAGCTGGCAGCGCGCAACGGCATCGCGCTGCACGAGCTCAGCGCACAACGGGCCTCGCTCGAGGAGGCCTACCTCAAGCTGACCGACGACCAGGTCGAGTACCGGACGGCGGGCCGATGAGCGCCGCATCCGCGCTGGCCGCGCTGCACGCCGAGCGCATCAAACTGTCGACCATCCGCTCCCCGCTGTGGTCGGCGCTGGCCGCCGCGGTGCTCAGTATTGGCGTCGCGGCACTTCAGGGCGCCACCGCATACGGAGCGGCGGGGTTGTCGCCGCAGCGGGCCGCGATGGGTGTCGCGGTGTTCGGCGTTCCGATCCTTATGGTGCTCGCGGCGATGACGGTGACGGGCGAGTATCGCACCGGCATGATCCGCGCGACGTTCGCAGCCGTCCCGAACCGCCCGCTGGTGCTCGCGGCGAAGGCCGTCGTCATGGCGGTGTGCTCGGCGGTGTTCACCGCGGTCCTGGTGGTGGCCGCGGTCGCGGTGGCGCGGTTGGCCGCCGACCCCCTCGTCGGTGCGGGGCTGTCGCTGGCCGGTTCGGCGGTGTGGCGAGTGGTGGCGGCGCTGGCACTGTTCGCCGCTGTCGCCGCGGTGCTCGGCGTCGGTGTCGGGGCGCTGATGCGCCACGCCGCGGGAGCTGTCGCCGTTCTGCTGATGTGGCCGTTGGTGGTCGAGCCCATCGTGGGCAATCTGCCGAGCATCGGTCCGGAGATCGGCCCCTATCTACCGTTCGCCAACGCGTTCCTGTTCGCCGACGTGCAATGGCTGTTCCCCACCTATGTGATGCTGTGGGGCCCGTTCGGGTCGCTCGTCTACTTCACCACCATCGTCGTGGTGATCTTCATCGCGGCCACCGTCGTGATCGTCAAGCGTGACGCTTGACTAACGTGGGCACGATGCGGCGAATGTCACGAACGGCACTGGTGGTCCTGACGGTTTCGGCAACGGTGCTCGCGGGGTGCGGCCGGTCCTCGGAACCTGAGCCGACCGGGGCGCCGTCCAATGAGGCCGCCCTGGAGTTCGCGACGCAGCAGCGGGACAAGGTGACCATCGATGCCATGATGGCGCACCTGGGCAAGCTGCAGGAGATCGCCGACGCCAACGACGGGAACCGGGCACTCGGCACGAAGGGCTACGCCGCCAGCGTCGACTACGTCGCGGGCACGTTGCGGGACAAGGGTTTCGACGTCACCACCGACGAGTTCGATGTGCGCCTGCCGTTCGCCGAGGAGCCGTCGGTGACGGTCGGCGGGGCAGGCGTCAAGGCGGCGCCACTCAACTACACCATCGGAACGCCGCCGCAGGGGCTGACCGCTCCGCTGGTGCCCGTCCGCGTCGAGGACACGCCGGGTTGTGAGCCCGTGGACTACGACGGTCTGCCGGTCGACGGTGCGATCGTGCTGGTCGATCGTGGGGCCTGCGCCTTCGGGATCAAACAACAGGTCGCCGCCGACCGCGGCGCCGTGGCGATGATCGTCGTGAACAACAGCGACGATGAGCAGTTCGGCGGCACGCTGGGCGAGGAAACCGACGTCAAGATTCCGGTGGTCGGTGTGACGAAGTCCGACGGCGCGCGCCTGCGTGAGAATCCGGGCACCACCACGATCAAGCTCAAGGCTGGTGTCAACGTGGAGCGCACCCGAAACGTGATCGCCCAGACCAAGACCGGTGCCACCGACAATGTCGTGATGGCGGGCGCACACCTGGACTCCGTGCCGGAGGGTCCCGGTATCAACGACAACGGCTCGGGCGTGGCTGCGCTGTTGGAGACCGCCGTGCAGTTGGGCAGCTCGCCGCCCGTGCGCAACGCGGTCAGATTCGGGTTCTGGGGTGCCGAGGAGATGGGCCTGGTCGGGTCCAACGAGTACATCGCCGGGCTCGATGTCGAGGAGCTCAAGGACATCGCGCTCTATCTCAACTTCGACATGCTCGGCTCGCCGAACCCCGGCTACTTCACCTACGACGGCAATCAGTCCACACCACCGCCCGCCAACGGCGTGCCACGCGTGCCAGAGGGTTCGGCGGGTATCGAGCGCACGCTAGTGGACTACCTCGACGGTGAGGACAAGACCGCGGAGGACACCGACTTCGACGGCCGCTCCGACTACGACGGGTTCACCCAGGCCGGTATCCCCGCCGGCGGCCTGTTCGCGGGTGCCGAGACGAAGAAGAGCAAGGAGGAGGCCGACCTGTGGGGCGGGCAGGCCGACCAGCCGTTCGACCCGAACTACCACAAGCCAGGTGACACCATCGAGAACATCGATCGCACCGCACTCGAAATCCAGGGTGGTGGAGTGGCATACACCGTCGGCCTCTACGCCCAGAATGAGACCGGTCGCAACGGCGTTCCGATCCGCGAGGACCGAGTCCGTCACGTGGTGACCGAGCCGTGACGCGTGCCGCCGCGGGCGGGCGTGCCGTCGCGCTGCTGACACTCGTGGCGCTGACCGTGGTGGCTGTGCTCGCGGCGTGCGGATCCTCAGCACCCGAGGCGGCCACCGACCCCACCGACCTGGCCGAGCAGGTCACCGTCGACGACATGTTCGGTCACCTACAGCGTCTGGCTGACGTCGCCGAGGCCAATGGCGACACCCGCGCCGACGGCACCGCGGGCTATGACGCCAGCGTCGAGTACGTCGCGGGCATATTGCGCGACAACGGATTCGATGTGACGACCCCGGAGTTCGACCGTCTCGTCGTCGCCGAACCGGGCAAGCCCATGTTGACCGTCGCGGGCCGCAGCCAGCCCGTGGATCAGGCGTCACTGCTCGTCAACACGCCCAAGGGTGGCCTGAGTGCGCCCACCCTGCGCCCGCGCAAGCCCGCGGGCTGCACCGCCGCCGACTACGGCGATGCGAACGTGCGCGGCGCGATCGCCGTCGTCGACGACCAAGGTTGCTCGGTCGTCGAGAAGCAGTCCGCCGCAACGGCGGAGGGTGCGGTGGGACTTCTCGTCGTCAGCGACTCCGGGACCCAGGGGCTGTTCACCCCCGGCTACTACCAGCAGCTCAAAGCGCCGGTCGCGGTGATCGGCCGCGATGTCGATGCGCAGCTGCGCCGGACCAGCGCGCCGGTACGCCTCGTTCTCGATGCGCGCGCGGGCACCGTCACGTCGCGAAACATCGTGGCGCAGACCAAGACCGGTGATCAGCACAACGTCGTCGTGGCGGGTGCGCACCTGGACTCGCCGGTGCGCAGCCCCGGCCTCAACGACAACGGTTCGGGTGTGGCCGCCGTGCTGGCGACCGCTGTCGCGCTTGGGGGTTCACCGCAGGTCACCAACGCCGTGCGGTTCGCGTTCTTCGGCGCGGGGGAGGTGGGCGGAGAGGGATCGCGCAACTACGTCGAGAGCCTCGGGCGCGAGGGCCTGTCTGATGTCGCGCTGTACCTGGACTTCGACATGCTTGGCTCGCGCAACGCCGGCTACTTCACCTACGACGGCGACCAGTCGGGGCTGGCGAATCCCGACGTACCCGCGGCGTCCGTCCCGAAGGGTTCCGCGGGTATCGAGCGCACGCTGGCGGGCTACCTGAACCTCGCGGGTATCCGCCCCGCCGACTCGCCACTTGGCCTGACCGGTGACTACAGCCCGTTCCTCACCGCCGGGGTGCCGATCGGCGGGCTCACCACCTGGGTCCCCGGGCGCAAGACCGAAGTGCAGGCGCGACTGTGGGGAGGACAGGCGGGCAAGCCGTTCGATCCCGCGTACCGCACACCGCACGACACCATCGCCAACATCAACCGCGAGGCGCTGGGCGTCACCGGCCCGGCGGTGGCCTATGTCATCGGCACCTACGCGAAGTCGACCGACGGTGTGAACGGCGTACCGGCTAGGGGCTGACCCGCCAGCCCGTGATGTCGATGACGTCTGCGGCGACTTCGGCGACCGAGCGATTGTCGGTGGCGATTCGATGAGCCCAGTCTGCAGCGCCGAGCTCCAGCAAGCCAGCCGCCCTCTCGCTGGATGTGAGGTGGTGATCCAGGGTTGAGCCAATCTCGCGCTGGCCCAGACGTTCTCGGGCTGTGGCGTCGGTACAGGTGAGCAGAACGGCGACGACCCTTGGGTTGTCGCCCATCGCGGTGGTCAGTCGTTCGATCACGTCGGGCAGCACGCTGACGGTATTGGTGTAGATCATGCGGTGATATCCGAGCGCTCGGTAGTTTCCCCACATCGCTGCGAGGTTGCGTTCGGCGAGGTCGTGCTCGAATGGCGACGGGTGGGCCATGTCGAGGAAGTCGCCCTCTATCAGAGAGTGCGTGACGCCGGCAGCGCTCAACTGGGCATGTATCTCGAAACCGACAGTGGTCTTGCCCGTGCCGGAGCGCCCACCGATGAACAGCGCTTCGGTGGTCAGCACCGCTCACGAGACGGCGATCACGAGACTGTGCGCCCCTCATCGATCTGGTGGACGCGAACGCTCACCTCCAGATGGAAGCGGTCCGCGGGATTCTTGAGCGAGAGACCCGTGAGTTCCTCGATGAGCTTGATCCGGTACAGCAGGGAGTGCCGGTTCAGGTACAGCGCTCTGGCAGCCGCGCTGATGTTCGTGGCCTCATTGAGCAGGATCTCCAAGGTGTGGACGAGCTGCCCGCGGCGTGTCCTGTCGTAGTCGACGAGCGGCTGCAGGGTCTGCAGGATCGTCGCCATACTCCGTGGATCCTGCCTGAGCACCTCGGCGAACTGCCGCGGATCCACCGGGCCATCGGGTGTGGACGACGGCACCGACGCTGGCACTGTGACGGTCTGGCCGTGCGCAGGTGGGAGCAGCACCCAACTCACGAGGTTCTCCGGAATGCCGCTGAGTCGCTGGGCAGACGCGATCAATCCGGACACCGTGGACGCCGACAGGGCGGCGGAGAAATGACACATCACGAGGTCGTCGGTCACAGACGATCGGACCGTCACACCGGCCGCGCGCGCCAACTCGTGGAGCGCCTTGACGAAGGGGTCGGCGAATTCTTCCCAACCGCCGGCGTTCCGGCCGCCCGCGTCACCTTCGCGGCGTCCGATGGCCATCTCCACCTGTGCGCCGGGAACCGATGGGGTCAACAGTGGTAGCAGGCTCTTCTGAACATCGGCGAAGGCTATCTCCCATGGCAGGAGCACCACCGGGAACTCATGGCGATCAGCGAGCGCGACCAGCGAGCTGAGGAGATCGCGGACAGTGCCGGCAGCGAGTTCGGGTGGAGGGCTGATTATCAACCCGGCGGCCGGGGAGGCCACGAGATAGGCGAGGAACTCCCGTACATCGGCTTGCCGAATGTCGGCGTCGGTGGTCAACACGAGGTCGTGAGCACGCACGAAGGACTCGGCTGGCGCGTGGATGATGTCGACCCACAGCACCTCACGGGTCAAACCTCGGTGCCCGGCTATGACCGAGCCCTGGTCCAGTGGCGGAACGGTCAAGGCCGCCGCCACACTCAGCGGCGAGTCCCGAGCCATGTCGCACCTTCTCCTGCCCAACCCCTTTGCCCCGTTTGGTCGCTCCCTTAAAGAGAAACCGCGGCGGAGCGCTGACTCCGCCTGATCGACGGTATCAGCGCTCCGCAGTGGTGTGCGCGCAGGCGATCGGGGCTAGGCCAGGTCCTCAGTCGATCGTCGGCTCAGCAGCATGCCCAGCCCCAGGAGCAACAGCGGCATCACACCGAATATCCAGGCCAGGGTGGGGGAGCCACCCACGACCAGGGTCAGGTTCGACACGACCAGCACCAGGGCCGCGGCCAGCGCGAGTGTGGCGATCGATGCCAGCACCACGATGCGCGTCGAGCCACCGCGGCGGGTGAAGAAGATCACGACCGAGACCGTCGTCATCAGCCACAGGATTGCCAGCGCCAGGATTCCGAGGCCGCCGAGCGGGCCGAAGATCTGCAGCACCGGGTCCAGCTGAAGCGCGGCGAGCACAGCCATGATCACGAACGACAAGACGCTGATCAGAATCGACGCGTTCGCAGGTGAGCCGTGGCGCCCGTGGACATCACCGAAGCGCTTCGGCAGCACGCCGCTCTTACCCAGTACGAACGCGTAGCGGGCACTGATGTTGTGGAATGCCAACGCGCAGGCGAACACGCTGATGAACCAGAAGCCGGTGGTGAGATCGCGCCCCAGCATGCCGAGGTACTGCTGGGCGGTGTTCACCATGAAGTTGTCGGGATCATCCTTGGCCGCCTGGATGGCGTCCGGGCCGCCGTTGCCCTCGATGAGGGCCCAGCTCGAGAAGGCGTAGAAGCTGGCCACGATCCCCACAGCCCAGTAGGTGGCGCGGGGGACGGTGCGGTCCGGGTCCTTGGCCTCGTCCCGGAAGACGGCGGTCGCCTCGACACCGACGAAGCCCCACAGTGCGTACAGCAGGGCGATCGAGAACCCACCGGCGATGCCCTGAGGGGTGAAGGAGTCGCCAGTGATGCCCTGCTCGCCACCCCGGAGGACGATGACCAGGTCGAGGACGACCAGGATGGCCACCTCGGAGACCAGGAAGATGCCGAGAACCTTGGCACTGAGGTCGATGTCGCGGTAGCCCAGCCACCCGACGATCGCGAGCACCACTCCCGTCAGCAACCACCAGGGGATGGCCGGTCCGCCGAATCGCTCGATGAAGCCGGCGAGGATCACACCGTCGTACGCCGCTACGCCGAGCAGCGTGCACATGTACGCCGGAAGTGCGAGCACGGCGGCGCCGGTCCCGGCTGCACGGCCGAGTCCCTTCTGGATGTATGCGTAGAACGCGCCGGTGTTCGTGACGTACTTCGACATCGCCACGAAACTCCCCGCGAACAGCAGGAAGATGGCACCCGCGACCAGGAACGCGACGGGGATGCCCGTGGTATTGCCGAGCACCATCCCGATCGGCACGTTTCCGCCGATCGTTGACAGCGGTGCCGCAGCGGCCACGACCATGAGGACGATTGCGGGGACACCGAGATTTCCCCGCAATTTTCCGGAACGGTCGTCCGGAGACGGTGCGCGGGCGCGTGTGTCGTCCGCGTCGACAACCTCAGACATGGGCTGATCCTCCTCTGCCAGCGGAACCGCATATCGCCGGCTCCATCGAATTCCGGGCAAGTCTGCGAGAAGGACACGCAATCTGCCAGAGCGGTCCAGCACTTTCCAACACCTTGTTGTAGGCCAGGTCACACAGGGGCCGAAGACTGGCATCCCCGTCACACACATTGTTGGAACCTCGGCACGCGTCGTTGTCTCGCCACGGCGTTCAGTCGATGCTGGGCGCCATGCATCTGAGCAGCACTGAGATCGAACAGGACCACCGGCTGGGACGCATTCGGGTGTTGGACGAGCAGCGCGTCAACCTCGACGGGTTCGCCGAGGCGGACCCGGAACTGGGAATGATCTCGCATCTCTCGCCGCACGACCCGGAACCGTCCTGGGTCGTCGCCGAGGACGGCACCGTGCTGGAGATGGACTCGACCGCGGCCGCAGACTTCGACACGATCGACGAGTTCATCGTGCGATACGCCGTCGACCACGCCGAGGCTCCCCGGTCGATGGCGATGAGTGAGGTCGATCTGGCTCGGCTGATCGTCGACTCGAGCGTGCCCCGCGAGGATGTGCTGGCTGTCTGTGCGGGCCTCACCCCGGCCAAGATGGCCCGGGTTGTCGCGATGTTGCAGCCCGTCGAGATCCAGATGGCGATGATGAAGATGCGCTCTCGTCGGACTCCCGCCAACCAGGCCCATGTCACCAATCGCCTCGATGATCCATTGCTGATCGCGGCCGACGCGGCCACGGCCGTGGTCTACGGCTTCCGGGAACTGGAGGCGACGGTCCCGGTTCTCGACGATGCCCCAGCCGTCGCCGTGGGACTGCTGATCGGCTCGCAGGTGCCCGCCCCCGGCGCGCTGACGCAGTGCTCGGTCGAGGAGGCCCGTGAACTGGAGCTGGGCGTGCGCGGTTTGGTCTCCTACGCCGAGACGGTTTCGGTCTACGGCACCGAGCAGGTCTTCACCGACGGTGATGACACCCCGTGGTCGAAGGCGTTCCTGACGTCGTCCTACGCCTCCCGCGGGATCAAGATGCGGCTGTCCAGCGGGGCGGGCTCAGAGGTGCTCATGGGGCAGGCCGAGCGCAAGTCGATGAACTACCTGGAGTCTCGGTGTGTGGCCCTGGCCAAGGGCATCGGAGCACAGGGCGTGCAGAACGGCGGTATCGACGGTGCAGGCATCACGGCGTCGGTGCCAGGCGGCGTCCGAGAGCTGATCGCCGAGAACCTCATGGTCATGCTCCGTGGGCTCGAGTCCTGCAGCGGCAACGACAGTTTGATGTCCGAGTCCACGATGCGCCGGACCAGCAGGACGTTGCCGGTGCTGCTGTCCGGGTCGGACTTCATCTTCTCCGGATTCGGCTCGGTTGCGGCCTACGACAACATGTTCGGACCATCGAACTTCAACGCCAGCGATCTTGACGACTACCTCGTCCTGCAGCGCGACTGGGGTGTCGATGGTGGCTTGCGGTCGGTCGATCCGACCACTCTGGAGTCGATGCGCCGGCAGGCCGCCGAAGCCACTCGTGCGGTCTTCGAGTACCTGGGTCTCGCGGACTTCGATGACGAACATGTGGAAGCCGTTGTCGGAGCAGCTGGTTCGAAGGACCTGCCGCAGACCGACGGTGTGAAGGTGCTGAGTGCGGCCAGGATGATCGAGCAGTCGGGTCTCACGGTGCTCGACGTAGTCGGTGCGCTCGCCGAGACCGGCTTCGGAGACATCGCCGATCGGGTTCTGGGCATGGCCACGGCCCGGGTCGCCGGTGACTACCTGCAGACCGCCGCGATCTTCGACGAGGAGATGAACGTGCTGTCGGCGTTGACGGATCCCAATGACTACCGCGGGCCGGGCACGGGGTACCGGCCGACGCCCGAGCGTCAGGCCCAGATCGACGCCGTGCGGCAGGCGCGGTCGGTAGCCGACCTCGTCAGGGAACAGGCGACCTTCGCCCGGCCTGACCGCCTGGTGGACGTTGGTCCGGCCGGGGTCGGCGAGGATCCGCGGGAGGTCGTCATCGGTGTCTCACCCGCGTTCGGTACCAAGCTGTTTCGTGCCCTCTCGGGTCTGACCATCTACGACGTGCTCGACCAGATTCTCGCAGGCCTCGAGGAGGAACACTGCGTGGCGCGGCTGGTTCGCATCACCGACAGCATCGACCTCGGCGCGATCGGGAAGTCCGCGGCCCAACTGTCCGGGTCCGGAATCTCGGTCGGACTACAGGCCAAGGGCACCACGATCATTCACCGTCGCGACCTGACTCCGTTGGCGAACCTCGAACTGCTCAGCATCGCGCCGCTGATCACCCCGGAGATGTATCGGTTGATCGGCATCAATGCCGGCAGGCACGCCAAGGGCACGACACCCGCCCCGATGCGCAACGCCTACACCGAGGAGGCGATCACCGCTCGATACCACACCCAGGTCGTTTCCATGGTTGCCATCGAACGGGGGCAGTTCGCACCCCGCACAGGCGATGAGGGCAGCACGCACGTCGAAATGGAGTACACGCGATGACCATCACCTCACACTCGGGTCGCAGCATCAGCGAGGTGACCGTCGAGGCAGCCCGCTCCGGCGATCTGACTCTGGACGACATCCGGATCAGCCGGGAGACGCTGCTGGCTCAGGCGGACACCGCGCAGCGCAGCGGCTCGCTTCAGTTGGCGATGAACCTCCGCCGTGCGGCCGAGATGACCGCACTGAGTTCCGAGGACATGCTCGCGGCGTATGAGGCGCTGCGACCGGGACGCTCCACGTTCGCCGAACTGGAGGAGCTGGCGCAGCGGCTTGCCGACCAAAAGGCGGACACCTGCGCGGAATTCGTGCGTGAGGCCGCCTCGGTGTATCGGCGGCGCGGCCTGCTGCGATGACCATCTGGGCCGGAGTCGACATCGGTAACGCCACCACCGAGGTGGTCCTCTGCGGCGGGGCCGACGGGCTCGACGTGCTTGCCAGCGCCCGCACTCCGACGCGCGGTGGCAAGGGATCAGTGCGGGCCGTGCAGGGCGCCGCGCAGCTCGCACGCCGGCTGGCTGACACTCGTGGACTGGTGATCGACCGCGCCGCGTTCGCTCCGACCCCGCCTGTGCACTCGACAGTCGGACGCGTCCAACTGGAGACCCGCAGAACCGGGCGGCTCACCATCGCCACCCGGTCGGCGGCGACCACCGCGGGTGACGCCGCAGGCGTCGGTGCCCCGGTGCCGGTCGAACACCTCGGCCACACCGACCGCGACCGTCCGATAGTCGCCTGCGCGACCCGGGAGTGGGGCTACCTCGAGGTGGCGCACCTGGTGAATGCGGCAGTCGAGGACGGCAGAAACGTGGTCGCGGTGTTGACGGCGAACGACGAGGCCGTGCTGGTGTCCAACCGGCTGCGGACTGCCCTGCCGGTGATCGACGATATCGACGTGGGCCCGCTGATGTCGGCAGCACTGGTCGCGGTCGAGGTGCGCGACGGACTGGCGCCGCTTCAGAAGCTCACCGACCCGTTCTGGCTCGCCGACGTTTTCGGCCTGCACGACGGCGAACGCGTCGACGCCCGCGTTATCGCCGACCAGCTCTTCGACAGCGCGTGCGCGGTGGTGTACCTCGATGGCACCTCACCGGCGCACGACTCGTCGCCGCGGGAGGTCGAGCAGCCCGCCATGCCGTCAGGGGCCCAGGACGATCAGCGCTACGTCGTTCACCTGGCCGACATTGCGGCGCAGGCCAACTCGCGCCGCGGGTCGGTCGTGGTCGACAGCCTCGTGATGGCCGCGATGGGTGGCGGGGAGGAACCACCCGCCGACGCCGATGCTCTCGGCAGCGCACTTGGGGTTCCGGTGACGCAGATCGACTCGGAGGCTGCCGCGGCGCGTGTCGGCGCGCTCACCACACCGGGTGTCACGTCCGACGTCGTCGTCGTGGACGTCGGCGGGGGGACCGTCGACGTCGTCACCGAGGGTTCCCGCGTCGTCCTGCCAGGTGCGGGGCAGCTCCTCACCACGGCCACCGCCACCGCACTGGAGATCTCCAGGAGCGCCGCTGAGTATGCGAAACGCGCGGAGGCGGTCACCGCAGTCACACCCCAGCTCGTCGAGGACGAGCACGGTCGGCGACAGTTCCTCGACAAGCCGATCGACGGCCGGTGCACGGGATGGCTGCTGACATCTGCGCCGAGTGGTCTGCTGCCGTTCACGTCGGGGCTCTCCGGCGCGGAATGGCGCAGTTGGCGTCTAGCGGCCAAGCGGCTCGTCATCGGCGGCAACGTGATGCGGGGTGTCGAGCAGGTCGCCCCCGGCGCGGCCGGGGTTCTGCTGGTCGGTGGCGGAGCCAGCGACGACGAACTGGTCCGGGCGGTCAGCGAACAGCTGGGCCACGAGGTCACCGTCGGGCGTGGCAACGTGTGCGGGCAGCTGGGCCATCGTTTCGCCGTGGCGTACGGGCTCGTCGTACTGGCCGCCTGAACACCCGCGCGTACTTTGAACCAACTGTGCGTCAAGGCGATTGGGATGAGTTATCCGTGATCATACGTACCGCAGTGTCGTAGAGGGCTTGGCCGTGCATGGTGAACAGCGGAAGGAGGTCGACGCTGTCGCCGCCGATTTCCTTGGCGATGAACAGACCGTCTGCCCCCGCGATCGCGTAGGTTGCCAGCTGCTGCACCTGCTCGCGGGACAGGCTCGGTGCGATTTCATAGATGCTGGTCGTTAGGGCCTGGAGTGCTTGGTCTCTGACCTGAACGAACATCGCCCGGGCTCGTGGTTCGACCGGTCGGCGCTCCAGCGCCAGCATTAGTCCGAGTCGCAGGAAATCCGGGGAGTCCAGCACCGCTTTCGCGGTACGCACGGCCACCTCGATCATTCGGTCTCGTTCTACAACGTCCTCGGGCAGCTCCCAAATCGCCAGCCAGTTCTGGAAGCTGCGTTCGATGACGGCCGCGATCAGGTCGTCCTTGTCCTTGAAGTGCCAGTAGATGGAACTGGCGGGCAGGCCGCACTTCGCGCTCACGGCGCCGATGCTGGTGCCCTCGTAACCGCGCTCGGCCGCGATCTCGGTGGCGGCATCGAGGATGCGATTGCGTGAGAGTTCGCCGTCGGCGCGGCGCTGACGGCGCTTGGGCTCTTCATCGTTGATCTTCTTGGCCATGAGATTCCTGCCTCTTGACTCCGTAGTGATCGCTACAATACCGTAGCGATCACTACGGAACAAGTGCCGGGGCCATCGATGGATGAGAGACAGCTATGAGTGACGACTCGACCTATGACGTGGCGATCGTCGGTTACGGGCCGGTCGGCGCCACCGCGGCCAACCTGTTGGGCCAGATGGGGCTCAATGTCGTGGTGGTGGAGCGCGATCCCGACATCTATTTCCGCGCCCGTGCGATCTCCACCGACGAGGAGGTGGTCCGCATCTGGCAGCAGGTCGGGCTGGCAGATCGGCTCAACGCCGACATGCAGCCCGGCGCAGGGGCCAACTTCGTCGATGCCGACGGCGTGCCCTTTGTGTCG
The DNA here is from genome assembly GCF_040548615.1 of Mycolicibacterium sp. 624. NCBI lineage: Bacteria > Bacillati > Actinomycetota > Actinomycetes > Mycobacteriales > Mycobacteriaceae > Mycobacterium > Mycolicibacterium sp. 624. The sequence continues at coordinate 500,517 of NZ_JBEPRZ010000005.1, read as the reverse complement.
CTGCTGCCCATCGACAGAGGTAACGGGCACCCACCACAGCAGTTCATCTATCAGCCCGCGGTCGACAGGGTCCTGCGGGAAGGGGTTGACCGCTTCCCCAACGTGTCGACCCTGCTCGGACACGAGTGCCTGCGCGTCGTCCAGCACCCAGCCTGTGTCGAGTTGATGCTCGCCGACCTCACCCGCGACGACTTCAAACGGATCCGCGCATCCTATGTGATCGCCGCTGACGGCGGATCGAGTTCCGTCCGCGGGCAATTGGGTATCGGTTTCGGCGGCCGGACCTTCCACGAGCGCTGGATCGTGATCGACACCAAGGTGCTCAACGAGTGGCCCGGCCATGACCAGCTTCGGTTCCACTGCAACCCCGAGCGGCCCACCGTCGACTGCCCCACTCCGCTCGGGCACCACCGCTGGGAATTCCCGGTGCACGACGAGGAAGACGAGAAGGATCTGCTCACTGACGGCGCGATCTGGAGCGTGCTCGACGGTCAGGGCATCACCCGAGCGAACGTCGAGATCCTCGGCTTCGCCTGCTACAGCCACCACGTCCGGTTCGCCGACCGGTGGCGGGTGGGCGGGGTGTTCCTGGCCGGGGACGCAGCGCACGCAATGCCACCGTGGATCGGGCAGGGCATGTGCGCCGGTGTGCGTGACGTGGCGAACCTGTGCTGGAAACTTGGCGCTGTTCTGGCCGGGTCACTGCCAGAATCGGTGCTCGACACCTACCAGGCCGAGCGGCTACCGCATGTCATGGAAGTCACCAATCGGACGGTCAAAACCGGCAAGCTCATCATCGAGCGCAGTCCTTGGCGGGCCGCAGTGCGCAACCACTTCTTCCGCACCGCGAGCAAGGTGCCCTTCTTCACCACCTGGCTACGCGAGCATCGTTGGCTTCCCGATGCGCGCTATCGCGATGGGCTGCTGGCGCGCAACGGCAACGGCGCCGTCGGCTGGCTGATCCCGCAACCGTGGGTCACCGATGAAAAAGGCGATCGGGTGCGTTTCGATGACGTCATCGGCGGGCGGTGGACGGTGCTGCACACTGGTCCGGCCGCCCCGGGGCAGGTTTGGCGGTCAGCCGGTGTGCCCGTCGTCAGAATCGCCCCGCCGGGTAGCGCGCCCGCCGCTGATTGCATCGTCGACCGCGACGGAACACTGACCCGCTGGCTCGACAAGAAGAAGGCGTCCTCCGTGGCCGTGCGGCCCGACGGATTTGTGTACGCCGCCGGCGGCGACCAACCGCTGCCCCCGCCACCGACCGGATTCACCGCCGCCCCGGTTCGCCAAGTGAAGGACGAAGTATGACCAACGACAGCATGCCCAATGACCGCTCAACGCCAGTGGTTTCTGAGTCCACTGTGCGCGTCAGGGGCGCCCAGATCTTCGTCACCGACACAGGCGGAAGTGCCCCGCCCGTGGTTTTGCTGCACGGCGGCGGGCCCGGCGCGTCCGGGACATCGAACTACTCGCGCAACATCGACGCACTCGCACAGTCCCACCGCGTCATCGTGCCGGACATGCCCGGCTACGGGCGCTCGGCCAAGGGCGTCGACCATGCCGATCCGTTCGGCTATCTCGCCGACAGCATCCGCGGTCTGCTCGACGAAATGGGTATCGAGACAGCGCATCTGATCGGCAACTCCTATGGTGGCGCTGCGGCGCTGCGCCTGGCCCTGGACACGCCGCACCGCGTCTGCAGGCTCGTCTTGATGGGCCCAGGCGGAATCGGCACCACACGCGGCCTCCCCACCGACGGACTCAAGAGCCTGTTGTCCTACTACGGCGGTGAGGGCCCGAGCCGCGAAAAGCTGGCAGCGTTCATCCGCACCTACCTGGTCTACGACGGCGCTGCGGTACCCGACGAACTGATCGACCTGCGCTACCAGGCCTCGATCGATCCGGAGGTGGTGGCCAACCCGCCGCTGCGCCGCCCTTCGGGCTTGCGCACCCTGTGGCGCATGGATCTGACGCGTGACAAGCGGTTGCGTCGGCTTGCGACGCCGACGCTGGTGTTGTGGGGTCGCGACGACAAGGTCAACCGCCCATCCGGTGGGCCACTTCTGCTGAACCTGATGCCCAATGCCGAACTGGTCATGACCTCGCGCACCGGCCACTGGATGCAGTGGGAACGCGCCGAACTGTTCAATCAGCTCGTCGCCGACTTCTTGGGCGCCGACTCCAAGCTGGTCAACTCGTGACCGCGCCCACCGTCTCGGTGTTCGGCAAGGTCCAGCTCGGCTACCTCGTGATCGAGACCGAGAAGTTCTCCGAATGGCGACGTTTCGGCCGCGACGCCATCGGCATGCACCTCGACGAGACCCTGCCTGACGTCATGCGGTTTCGTCTCGACGACAATGAATGCCGCTTCCTGTTGCAGCGCGGCCCCGCCGAGGACACCACCGCTCTCGGATGGCAACTCGACGACCATGCCACCCTGGACGCCATCGAGGCCCGCATCAAGGCGCACGGCGTTCCGGTCAGCGAAGGCTCCACCGAAGAGGCCGCGCTGCGAGGCGTGGAGCGCCTCGTCCGATTCCCCGGACCCAACGGCTTGGCCCAGGAGATGTACGTGAAGGCCCGCAAGGCATCTGAACCCTTGCGCCTAGCCGTGCGGTGCGGATTCGTCACCGGCGAGCACGGGATGGGCCACGTGGCCATCGCGACCAAGAAGCCTCACCAGATGCGCGGCTACTACAGCACCGTGTTCGACGCGCGGCTCACTGACTACATCGACGAGACGATCAGCGGCCTGAAGTTCAAGATCCGTTTCCTGCGGGTCAACGAACGCCATCACACCGTCGCGATTGCGGCCGTGAACAGATTGCCAATCAACCCGATCCGCACCAAGATCCAGCATTGCAATGTCCAGGTCGCCGAGCTCGACGACATGACAGCCTCGTATCAGCGGGTCAAGGAACTTGGCTTCGGTATAGCCCTGTCGGTCGGCCAACACACCAACGACAGGGAGCTGTCCTTCTACGCACTGAGCCCGTCAGGTTTCGAGTGGGAACTTGGTTGGAACCCGATCGTCGTCGACGAAACGACCTGGGAGCCAACCACTCACCAGGGCATCAGCATCTGGGGCCACACCCCGGAAGGGCAGACGATCATCGACATATTCGACCGATTCAAGGCCGGCGCACAATCGGTACTGCACGCTGAATACAGCGTTCCGGCGTTGGCCGGCTCCGGCATCGCCGACGTGTGAACGGGAAGCGGCTGACGAGGACTTCGCGTGCGACGCAGCCGGCACCATCACCCAGAAACCGATTCGCCCGCCGCCGGCTGCCGCGTTGCCGCCGTGCGATCAGAGCTGCGGAAGCCCAACAGCCGCATACCGTGATACACCAGCAGCGCAGCGATGGATCCGAGCGCGATACCGGTGAACGTCAGATCCCCAGCGGTCCAGGTGAAGTCGGCGATGCCGATGATCAGGGGGATGGCCGCCGTCATCTGGTTGACCGGCAGGCTGAAGTCGACGTGATTGGTCAGCCAGATCCGGATACCCAGCACGCCGACCAGGCCGTACAACACGATGGTGGCGCCACCCAGCACGCCCGGTGGGATCGCCGAGATCAGCGCGCCGATCTTCGGGCACATCGCCAGCACGATCGCGACGAGGGCCGCGACCCAGTACGCCGCGGTCGAGTACACGCGCGTGGCGGCCATGACGCCGATGTTCTCGGCGTAGGTGGTGGTGGCCGTTCCGCCACCGAACCCCGCGAGTGTGGTGGCCACGCCGTCGGCGGCCAGCGCGCGACCGATCAGCGGATCGGTGTCGGTGTTCGTCATCTGGCCGACCGACTTGACGTGCCCGATGTTCTCGGCGATCAGCGCGATCACCGCGGGCAGGAACAGTGGCAACACCGCCCAGGTGAAGGTCGGCGTCTGGAACTCGGGCAGCCCCACCCACGGCGCGGCACTTATCGCGGCCCGCGCGGCCTCGTCGACGCCACCCAGTAGCCAGGCCAACACGTATCCGATGACGACGGCCAGGAATATCGCCAGCCTGCCGATGATGCCGCGGAAGAACGCCAACGTGGCGACCAGCAGCACCAGCGTGACGATGCCGACCACGGGGCCCTTCTCGAAGTTCTGTTTCGCGACGGGCGCGAGGTTGAAGCCGATCAGCGCGACGACGGCGCCCGTCACAACCGGTGGAAGTGCGACGTTGAGCCAATGCGTGCCGACCAGGTGGACGATGACGCCGATGACGATCAGCGTCAGACCAAGGGCCACCAGGCCGCCGAGCGCGCTGCCCGCGCCGTTCGAGCCGACCGCGGCGATCACCGGTGAGATCACGGCGAAGCTGGACCCCAGATAGCTCGGCAGCCGGTTGCCGGTGATGATCAGGAATAGCACCGTGCCGAGGCCGGAGAACAGCAGCGTCGTGGCGGGCGGGAACCCGGTGAGCACCGGCACCAGGAACGTGGCGCCGAACATCGCGACCACGTGCTGGGCGCCTATGCCTATCGTGCGGGGCCAGCTGAGCCGTTCGTCGGGCGCGACGACCGCCGCGTCATGCGGGACGGCCTTCCAGGTGAGTGCTGATTTGGCAGGAATCACAAGCACGAACTACACACCATTGGGCGCTGTGGCGCAGCCCAATCACCGGCGCAGGCCGTACACCGCGGCGCTGAGCACGAGCACCGCGACACCTGCCAGCACCGAGGTCGCAGGCAACGTCACCGCGAGCACCACGCATCCGATGGTCCCGAGCACGGGAATCAGCTTGCGTCCCAACGTGAACGCGGCCGCATTGGCTATCGCGTAGTACACCAGCACCGCGAACGACGAGAATCCGATGGCCGTGCGCACGTCGGCCACCGCGGCGAGCCCGGCCACCACGACTCCCACCGCGATCTCGGCGCGGTACGGACTGTCGAACCGGTCGTGCACCACTGCCAGCGAACTCGGCAGGTGCCTGTCACGCGACATCGCCAGAACCGTGCGCGAGACACCGAGGATGAGCGCGAGAAGCGCCCCCAACGCGGCGATCGCAGCACCAACCCGCACCACCGGTACCAGCCCGGGTAGTCCGGCGGCCGCAACGGCGTCGGCCAGTGGCGCGGTGGCCGACGACAGTGTCGTGCCACCCAGCTGGGCGAGCACCACGACGGCAACCACTGCATACACCACCAGCGCGATGGCCAGCGCGAGCGCGATGGCCCGCGGGATGGTGCGGGCCGGATCGCGAACCTCCTCACCGAGGGTGGCGATCCGCGCGTACCCGGCGAAGGCGAAGAACAGCAGACCCGCCGCCTGCAGAATGCCGAACGCACTGGCGTCGTCGCCGAGCGCGAGCCGGCCTGCGTCCACGTCGCCGGACCCGAGGATCGCCACGATCACGGTGCACAGCACGGCGAGCACGGCGACCACGATCACCCGGGTGAGAAGCGCCGACTTCTGTACGCCCGCAACGTTGACCGCGGTCAGCGCCAGCACGACGGCCACCGCGACCTCGTGCGCGTGCCCGGGCCACACGTAGTAGCCGACCGTCAGCGCCATCGCCGCACACGACGCTGTCTTGCCGACGATGAAACTCGCACCCGCGGTGTAGCCCCAGAACGGACCGAGACGCTCCCGGCCGTAGACATAGGTGCCACCGGACTGCGGGTAGAGCGCCGCCAGTCGCGCCGACGACGTCGCGTTGCAATAGGCGACGAAGGCGGCGATCGCCAGGCCCAGCAGCAGACCCGAGCCCGCCGCGGCGGCCGCGGGCGCGAGCACCACGAAGATGCCCGCGCCGAGCATCGCCCCGAGTCCGACGACTACCGCGTCAGCGGTGCCGAGAGTGCGCTTCAGGAGATGTCAGCGATTGCGAACGGAGTTCACGGCCAGGTAGGCGACATAGCCAACCGTGCCGAGAACCGCCAGCTTGCGGGTCTTCGGCACCAGGAGACCGACACCGATCGCGGTCTCGATACCGCCGTTGGTCTTGATGTGCCGCTCGGTGTCACGCGGGAACGCCGACTTCGTGATGCCCTCGAACAGCTGCGGGCGGACGAAGTGCGCGATACCCGCACCCGCCACCGACAGACCGACGAGCGTGGCCGCTGTGGAGTTCTTCGAATCTTGAGGCACTGGGCTCTCTTTCTGGTCAGGCAATCCGGTAATCACTGAGCGGGAACGCCGAGGCTTCCCTGACCGCCGACTCTGTCGACGACGGACGAAGCAGCGTGGGCTCTCCCGCGGGGTTGAAGTAGTACGAATTCGCGCTCGCACAGTTGCCGATGGTGAACAGCGAGTCGCCGAGCAGCTCGGTCATCCGGTCCAGGAACGCGGTGTTCGCCTCCTCGGTGACCTCGAATGTCGTCGCCCCGCGCCTCTTCACCTCGGTGAAGAGCCTGTCCATGAGCCGCATCTGGTACTCCATGGTGTTGAAGAAGTTCAACCCGAGGAACGCATAGGGGCTGGCCAGGCTCAGGTAGTTCGGGAAGTACGGCATCGACACGCCCTGGTAGGCCTGGAACCGGGTGTCCCGCCACCACTTTCCCAGATCACGGCCCTCGCGGCCGATGACCTCGATGGCGGGGAAGTTGGCCTCCCACAGGTCGAAGCCCGTGGCCAGGACCAGGGTGTCGATGGTGACCTTGGCGCCGTCCTTGCCGACGATGCCGTCGGCCACGATGTGATCGATGCCCGCATCCTGAAGGTGCACGTGCGGCTTGGTGAAGGCGCGGTAGTAGCCGTTGCTGAACGTCGGTCGCTTGCAACCGAAGTCGTAGTCCGGCGTCAGCCGGCGCCGCAGCTCCTTGTCACGGATGGAGAAGAACCGGTGCACCTTCGACAGATCGGCGGCGGCGACGTTGAGCCGCGAGAACTGGCGGTGCCGCAGCACCGCGGTGTTGATCATCACCTCGTAGATCGAGTCGGTGAGCCAGCGCAGCGCCCGTTGCGTGAACGGAACACGTGCGAACAACCGCTTGGCCCGCTCGCCGAAGCGGATGTCGATCTTGGGCACCACCCAGATCGGGGTGCGCTGGTACACCGTGAGATCCGCTGCGCGCTTGGCGAGTTGGGGGATGAGCTGAACCGCGGTGGCGCCCGTGCCGATCACGGCGATGCGCCGCCCGGTGGCATCGAAGTCATCCTCCCAATCGGTGGTGTGGATGACCTTGCCCTCGAAGCTCTCGATGCCCGGAATGTCGGGAACCTTTGGCTGGGAGAGGAAGCCGGTCGCGGTGAGCAGATAGCGGGCGGTCAGCGTGTCCCCGCCGGCCAGCGCGATACGCCACAGCGACGCCTCCTCGTCCCAGCGGGCGCCCTCGACAACGGTGCCAAAGCGCATGTGGGTTCGGACGTCGTACTTGTCGGCGACGTCGTCCGCGTACTGCTTGATCTCGGGTCCAGGGGTGAACAGCCGTGACCAGTTCGGGTTGGGCTCGAAGAAGTACGAGTACGTGGTGGTGGGCACGTCGACGGCAAGGCCGGGGTAGTGGTTGACGTACCAGGTACCGCCGAGGTCGTCCTCGCGTTCGAGGATGACGAAGTCATTCATGCCCAACCGCTTGAGCTGGATGGCTGCGCCGATGCCTGCGAACCCGGCGCCGACGATTACTGCGTCGTGATGCTCGGTAGACATGGCTAGACGGTACCAGGGGTATCGGATAGCACTTCTTACTCCTTGAGGGTGCCGGTGCGCTTGGGTTCCAGCGTTGCGATGCACGTCACGGCGCGATCGCCGGCGTCCCATGTCTCCTGTGTCGGGTACAGCACATAGACGCCGACGGAGTCGTCGAGCATGGCCTCGGGTGAGTAGGAGGCCAGCTCGTCGGGGCACTTGGACTGCCACTCGTCGATGGTCTCGGCACCCGGGTAGTCACCGTCGGGCATGGTGAGCACCGAGTACACCTCGCCGCCGTGCGGCTCGGCGCAGTCCACCGTGGGCAGCGAGACGACCCGCGCGGCCGTGGGCACGTCGGCAATGCAGCTCCCGACCTCGACGTCGGTCGCGATGACCCGGTCATTGCCGACCACGATGCCGACGACGGCCAGGACGGCCAACCCGACAAGGGCGAGCACGCCGACTATCACCACGGCGATGATGAGGCCCTTCTTCGACTTCTTGGGCGGTTGCTGCGGGTACCCGGGCTGGCCGTAGGGCTGGCCGTACTGCGGCTGCTGATAGGGCATGGGAGGCGGGGGTGGGTAGTTGCCCGGCGGCGGTGGTGGATAGCTGCCCGGAGGAGGCGGAGGTGGCGGGGCAGACTGGGCTGGGGGTTGGGCCCCGTAGGGCTGATTCGGGTCTCCCGTGGGCCACGTCATCCCCGGAAGATAGCAGGCTTGCCGCGCAGCTCACGCAAGCAATCGCAGGGCGGCGTCCACCGCAAGCGCGGGCACGTCGAGCGTCTTGGAACCCAGGTCGTGGCGAGCGCCCGTGATCTCGACGATCTCGGTGGGCGCCGGGATGAGTCCGGCCGCATCACGCAGTTCGTCGATGGTGCCGAACGGGTCCGATGTGCCGTGGGTGAACACCGTGGGTGCGGCGATCCGCGGCAGGTGTTCGGTGCGGGCGCGCTCGGGCTTGCCGGGCGGGTGCAGGGGATAGGACGACAACGCCAGCACGTCCACCGCGAGCCCGTCGGCCACCGCCATTGAGGTCATGCGCCCGCCGTAGGAATGGCCACCCGCGATGACGCGGCCACCGGCCAGCCCGCGAGCCAGCTCGACGGCCTCGACGATGCCCTCCTGATCGGCCTTGGCCGAACCCGAGGGCGGTCCCTTCGGCCTGCGTCGCCGGTAGGGCAGGTCGTAGCGGATGGCCAGCCAGCCGCGGCGGGCCCACTCGTCGCACAGCTTCACCAGCAGCGCGCCGTCGCGGTTGCCGCCCGCGCCGTGGGTGAGCACGACGGCGCCGTGCACGTCGCCGACGGGCGCGTGGGCAATGCCTGCGATGGCGTCAAGACTCATGATGGGCAGTCAACCTGAAGAGTGCCGATACCGGACCATGACCGTGTCCCAACGGGTATGCCGCGCGCAGGCATTCGGTGACCCACTGCTTGCCGAACGCCACCGCGTCGGGCACCTGGTATCCGTGTGCGAGCGCGCTGGCCGTTGCCGCCGCAAGGGTGTCGCCTGCGCCGTGGTCATGGCCGGTGGGGATGCGTTCGGCGTCGAACTCGTAGAAGTCGGTGCCGTCGAACAGGAGATCGGGGCTGTGCGCCGACGACCGCAGGTGCCCGCCCTTGACCAGTGCCCAGCGGGGCCCGAGATCGTGGAGCGCGCGCGCCGCGTCACGCTGGGATGCGGTGTCGACGACCTCGATGCCGGTGATGAGCAGGACCTCGTCGAGGTTGGGCGTGACGAGGGTGGCGATCGGGAACAGCTCGTTGCGCAGCGCGTCGAGCGCCGACGGGTGCAGCAGCGGGTCGCCGTGCATCGACGCGCACACCGGGTCGACCACGAGCGGCGCGGTGACCTCCAGGCTGCGCCAGGTCTGCGCGACGGTCGTGATGATCTCCGAGGAGGCCAGCATTCCCGTCTTGGCGGCCTGGATGCCGATATCGCTGACGACCGCCTCCATCTGGCCGCTTATGACATCGAGCGGGATCTCGTGAAAGCCCTTGACGCCCACCGAGTTCTGCACTGTCACCGCCACCACGGTCACGCATCCGTGCACACCGAGCATCGCGAACGTGCGCATGTCTGCCTGGATGCCCGCACCGCCGCCGGAGTCGGACCCGGCGATGGTCATCACCCGAGCCGGGGTCTGACCGGGCGGCGTCAGTGGCAGATAGTTCATGACGTCAAGGGTAGATAGACGCGGTTGCCGTTCTGCGCGAACTCCTCGGATTTGCTCGCCATCCCCAACTCGTAGGCCTCGCGGATATCGGCGGTGATGCGCATGGAGCAGAACTTCGGGCCGCACATGGAGCAGAAGTGCGCGGTCTTGGCCGGGGCGGCGGGCAGTGTCTCGTCGTGGAACTCGCGCGCGGTGTCGGGATCCAGAGACAGCGCGAACTGGTCGTACCAACGAAACTCGAAGCGCGCCTTGGACAGTGCGTTATCCCGATTCTGGGCATGCGGATGACCCTTGGCGAGGTCGGCGGCGTGGGCGGCGATCTTGTACGCGATCACGCCGTCCTTGACGTCCTTGCGGTCGGGTAGTCCGAGGTGCTCCTTGGGCGTGACGTAGCACAGCATGGCGGTGCCGGCCTGCGCGATGATGGCGGCGCCGATGGCGGAGGTGATGTGGTCGTAGCCCGGCGCGATGTCGGTGGTCAACGGCCCCAGTGTGTAGAACGGCGCCTCGTCGCAGAGTTCCTCCTCGAGGCGCACGTTCTCGACGATCTTGTGCATCGGCACGTGGCCGGGGCCCTCGATCATCACCTGCACGCCATGGCTCTTCGCGATCGCGGTCAGCTCGCCGAGCGTGCGCAGTTCGGCGAACTGCGCCTCGTCGTTGGCATCGGCGATCGAGCCCGGCCGCAGGCCGTCGCCCAGGGAGAAGGTCACGTCGTAGCGGGCCAGGATCTCGCACAGCTCCGCGAAGTTCGTGTACAGGAACGACTCGGTGTGATGCGCCAGGCACCAGGCGGCCATGATGGCTCCGCCGCGGGACACGATGCCGGTGACCCGGTTGACCGTCAGCGGGATGTAGCGCAGCAGCACCCCCGCGTGCACCGTCATGTAGTCGACACCCTGCTCGCACTGCTCGATCACGGTGTCGCGGTACACCTCCCAGGTGAGCTTGGTCGGGTCGCCGTCGACCTTCTCGAGAGCCTGATAGATCGGCACGGTGCCGACCGGGACGGGGGAGTTGCGCAGGATCCACTCTCGGGTCAGGTGGATATCGCGGCCGGTGGACAGGTCCATGATGGTGTCGGCGCCCCACCGGGTGGCCCACACCATCTTGTCGACCTCCTCGGCCACCGACGACGTCACGGCCGAGTTGCCGATGTTGGCGTTGACCTTGACCGAGAACGCCTTGCCGATGATCATCGGCTCGCTCTCGGGATGGTTGTGGTTGGCCGGGATCACGGCGCGGCCGCGGGCCACCTCGTCGCGCACCAGCGTGGCGGGCACGCTCTCGCGCTCCGCGATGAAGGCCATCTCCGCGGTGATCTCCCCGGCGCGGGCACGCTGCAACTGGGTGCCGCGGTCGGCGACGACGCCGGGCCGTGGCGCCAGCCCGGCGGTGAGGTCGATCACCGCGGACTCATCGGTGTACGGACCGGACGTGTCGTACAGGTCCAGGTGGTCACCGTCGGTCAGGTGCACCCGCCGGAACGGCACCCGGGCCCCGTCGGGCAGCTCGCGGTAGACCTTCGAACTGCCGGTGATGGGGCCCGTGGTCACGGTTGAACTAGAAATGGACAGACTCATCTACTCATCTCCCTACGCCGGCATTACCCGGTCAGGTTCGTACGGTCGACGGCCCGCTAGCCGTCCTCTCAGCGCACTTGGGTGCGCTCCCGTGTGTGGACGCTGCCCAACGTACCCCAACGGTTTGACCCCGGCCCGGCGGAATACGAATTGCCGGGAGATCTTTTGTATAGCTAACATATGTGTTTTGAGTATCTAGATGCGAAAAGCGATGGCTGATGACGACTGAGATCGAATTGGCGAAGGCCCGTGCCGACGCCGAACAGGCCGAGACCGCAAATCGGCGCAGCCGGATGGATCACGACCACCCCTCCTACAAGTGGATCGTGCTGTCCAACACCACGCTTGGCACACTTCTGGCCACCGTCAACGCGTCGATCGTGCTGATCTCGCTGCCCGCGATCTTCCGCGGTATCGGGCTCAACCCGCTGTCGTCGGGCAACGTGAGCTACCTGCTGTGGATGCTGATGGGCTATCTCGTCGTCACCGCGGTGCTGGTGGTGCCATTCGGCCGACTCGGCGACATGTTCGGCCGGGTGCGCATCTACAACCTGGGCTTCGTCGTCTTCACCGTGGCGGCCGTCGCGCTGTCCTTCGACCCGTTCCACCTCGGCGGGGGAGCGGTGTGGCTCATCGGCTGGCGGGTCATCCAGGGTGTCGGCGGCGCGATGCTCATGGCGTCCTCGTCGGCGATCCTCACCGATGCGTTCCCGGCCAACCAGCGCGGTATGGCGCTCGGGGTGAACATGGTGGCGGCCGTGGCCGGGTCATTCCTGGGCCTTCTGATCGGCGGATTCCTGTCCGAGTGGCACTGGCAGGCCATCTTCTGGGTCGGCGTGCCGATCGGCATCGTCGGCACCATCTGGAGTTACCGCTCGCTCAAGGAACTCGGCGTGCGGTCAACTGGTCGGCTGGACTGGGCGGGCACGCTGTCCTTCGGCATCGGTCTGACGGTGCTGCTGATCGGCATCACCTACGGCATCCAGCCCTACGGGGCGTCCTCCACCGGGTGGACAAGCCCGTGGGTGATGGGTTCGATCGGCTTCGGGTTGGCGGCCCTGGTGGCGTTCGTCTTCATCGAGTTGCGGGTGGCCGCGCCGATGGTGGACATGAGGCTGTTCCGCTCGGCGGCGTTCGGCATGGGAAACCTGGCCGGCCTGATGTCGTCGGTGGGCCGCGGTGGCCTGCAGTTCATGCTCATCATCTGGCTGCAGGGCATCTGGCTTCCCCTGCGCGGCTATGAGTTCGAGTCCACGCCGCTGTGGGCGGCGGTCTACATGCTTCCGGTCACGGTCGGGTTCCTGATCGCCGGGCCGGTCGCGGGCTCGCTGTCGGACCGCTACGGGGCACGACCTTTCACGGTCGGCGGCATGATCCTGATGGCGGCGTCATTCGTTGCGCTGGTGTTGATTCCCGTGGACTTCGACTACTGGGTGTTCGCCGTGCTGATATTCCTCAACGGTCTCGGTGGCGGCATCTTCACCGCACCCAACACCGCGGCCATCATGTCGAGCGTGCCCGCCTCGCAGCGCGGTGCCGCATCGGGCGTGCGCGCCACGTTCTTCAACGCGGGATCCTCGCTGTCGATCGGAATCTTCTTCTCGCTCATGATCGTCGGGCTCGCTGGCACGCTGCCGACGGCGCTCAGCGCGGGCCTGCAGGAGCAGGGCGTGTCAGCAGCGGTCGCCCACGATGTGGCCAACCTGCCACCCGTTGGCAGCCTGTTCGCGGCCTTCCTGGGCTACAACCCGATCGCCGAGCTGTTGGAGCCCTATGGCGCGCTGCACCAGCCGGGGGTCGACGCCGAGACGCTGACCGGTCAGACGTTCTTCCCGCACCTGATCGCCGAGCCGTTCCACTCCGGTCTTGTGGTGGTGTTCATCGCGGCCGCCGTGATGATGGTGATCGGTGCCATCGCCTCGATGTTCAGCTCCGGCAAGTACGCCACCGCGCCGGGCGCCGACAACGAGTCCTAGTGAGAGCCGCCTAGCCCGCGGTCCTGACCGCCCGCACCAGGAAGCCGTCGAGTCGGCGGCCGATGACGGTGCCGACGGGAAGTTCGTCTGCGACGGCCAGGTTGTCGTCGGCGACCTCCTCGGCCCACTCGATGGGCCAGCCCCCGTCGACGAGGCTGGTCGAGAACGCCAGGACGACGTCAGCGCGGCTCAGCTCCGAATCCACCACGGCGGCGGTGGTGGTGGCCCGGTGTGATGCCGCACCCGCGAACCCCCGGCCGCATCCACAGGGGCTTTCGGGATTGTTGTGGTCCCTCGCGCAGGGCTCCTGAATCCACACCAACTCGCCCTCGACGCAGTAGTGGTAGTCGTCTGCCTCCATGCCCTGGGTGAGTTGCGTGGCGACGAGAATCTTCATTGGTTGCCTCCCCTTTCAAGCGTGATCAGAACGGTGGCACGTCGTCCGGTGTCGATGCTCGGCCGTCCGGTGTCGGTGCCGGCGGGAGCGGTGGTAACCAGTCGGCGCTGATGTGCTCGTCCTCGAGCGGATCGTTGACCCAGCTGCACCACGGACTGGTACTGGCATCGCCGCCCTTGAACACCAGCAGTGTTCTGCGCATGTTGTTGCGCCACTTGCGGACATCGATCTCGTCACTGCGCGCACGATTGTTCCGACGCGTCTGCTCGTTCTGATGGCGGGTGGCGTGGATCCGGCTGCGGGCCAGCGCCACACGTGCCGACCTCTCGCGGTGCCGACTGTGTTTTCGCGGCTGCGGTTCGACGCATGCGGGGCGCATCTGTGGAAACAACTCCGCGCCAGCCGGGGTGTTGCGGTAGACGCGCCCCGTCGGGGACGTCAACACGACGGTGCCGTCAGGAAGCTGTTCATCGCGCCATCCATGCGGTCCGCCGTGAAAAGTCTTGAGCCGGTGGTGTTGTCGGCAATAGCACTTGAGGTTTCCTGGCACTGTCAGCCCACCGGCGCTGGGCCTGGTGTGATTGAAGGGCAGGGTGTGGTCGATGTCGGCGGTCCACGCCGGACGATCGCACCCGGGGAATCGGCACGTCAGATCGCGACAGCGGATCCAGCGCTCGACTGCCGCCGACGGCTGGTAGCGCAGCGTCTCTGCGTCGGGGGTGGTGGGCGCGGTGAGCAGCCGGAACGTGGCGGACTCGGCGAGTTGGCGCACCTGCTCGGCGTCGATCACACCGTAACCCTCGAGGTACCCGGGTTGTTCGCTGCGCCCGTCCACTGTCTCCTGGCTGGCGATCACATTGATGACGAAGCGTGCACCGCCGGCTGCGGCCGGCTCTGCGGTGACTCGGGTGGGGCAGTCGGATGCCCCACAGTTGCAGGCGAGTTCACGCCCATCGCTGAGCGCGACTAGGGCGTCGGCGCGGCGTTGATCGGTGGTGCGGGAGTCGCCGGCACACACCGAGCGGGCCATCTCCGAGAGCCGTTTGTCGACCAGCGCGGCCGCTGGCGCCGACAGCGAACCGCGAATCCGCGCCGTCCCGTTGGGTTCGGCGACGATGCTGACGTGACGGGCGTTGTCGGCAGTGACCCGGCGCTCCTTGGCGGCGTCGGAGTCGATGGCGCGCACGGCGGCGTCCACCGCGTTGATGATGCGACGGCGTGACCAATGCTGCCAGTGGATGATCCGCTCCGCCATCGAGTGGTCTAGCTGTGCGATCAGGTCATCGGAGACGAGTTCGGTTCGTGTGATGATCAACTCGACGGTGCGCCAGTCGGTCCGCCCCTCGGCGAGCAGTCGGGCGACTTCCGGCAGGCGGGTGCTCAGGGCCTCGGCGTGCGACACCAGCCTGCTCGCGGACATCGGTGGAAGAGTCATCGCCGCACTCACCTCGGCACAGGTGCGGGCGAACCCCGTGATCAGTGCATACGACGGATCGTCGTCATCGACACCCTCGGCTTCCGCGGTTCGATGCCACAGCAATCCCGCGACCGCGGACATCCGGCGCGCGACGACCATCGACTCCTCGCGCAGGCTCTCCTCGATATCGCGGAGCAAGTCGCCGGGCGTACGTTCATCGAACACGTGTTCGAGTATGCCATCGCCCCCCGACACCCGCCGAAGTTATCCACAGGCCGGGCCGAGGTTTTCTCCTACTGTGGTTTGCATGACGACGGTGCACCGCAGGGGGATGAACGAGGCGATCACGCGGTTCTGGAGTCTCGCCGCCCCGGCATACGACCAGCGGTGCCTGCAGCGCCTCGTCTATCAGCCTGCGCAGGATGAGGTGATCGCCACGCTGCGCGAGCACTCGTCCCGTCGGGTGGCCGATATCGCCTGCGGAACAGGCATTCTCGCGTCACGAATCGCAGCCGATCTGCGTCCCGACGAGACCTACGGGGTCGATATGTCGGACGGCATGCTGGCTGCGGCGCGGCGCCGGTCGTCGGCCGTGCTCTGGAAGAAGGGCCCAGCCGAGCGGCTGCCGTTCGTCGACGACTTCCTCGACGCCATCGTCACCACGTCGGCGTTCCACTTCTTCGATCAACCCGCCGCGCTTGCCGAGTTCCACCGCGTGCTCGCCCCCGGCGGACTGGTGGCGGTCGCGACGATCAGCCCGCGCCAACTGCTGCCGTTTCAGCTGATCGACGGAAGCGGGTGGGCCCCAGCGCACAACCCGTCGCCGGCGGAGATGCGCGCCCTGTTCGAAGGCGCGGGGTTCACCATCGGCGATCAACACCGCATCCGTAGACCCCTGTGGACGCGAGCCCTGTCCGACCTGATCACGATCGGCGTCAAGCCCTAATCGCGCCTACCCGTCGGACAGGTCGACCAGCACCGGTGCGTGATCGCTCGGTGCCTTGGTGCCCTTCTTGCCCGGTTTGCGTTCGTCCCGCACGATCTCGGCGTGCGTGACGCGCGAGGCGAACTCGGGTGAGCCGAGAATGAAGTCGATGCGCATGCCCTGCTTCTTGGGGAAGCGCAACTGGGTGTAATCCCAGTACGTGAACGTCTTGGGCTCGGGTGTGAACGGCCGTACGACGTCGGCGAACTCGGCCTCGATTGCCCGAAATGCCGCGCGTTCCGGCTCCGTGACGTGGGTGCTGTCGCGAAAGACCTCGATATCCCAGACGTCGTCGTCGGTGGGCGCGATGTTCCAGTCACCGACGAGCGCCACGGGTGTCGTCGGATCGTCGGCAAGCCATCCGGATGCGGTGTTACGCAGTGCGGCAAGCCAATCCAGCTTGTATGCGTAGTGCGGGTCCGCGAGGGTTCGTCCGTTGGGGATGTACAGGCTCCACACCCGGACCCCGCCGCACGTCGCACCGATCGCGCGCGCCTCGACTGCCTCGCTCCACTGCGGCTGGCCGGAGAACCCGACCTCGATGTTCTCCAGACCCACCCGCGACGCGATCGCCACACCGTTCCACTGGCTGTGCCCGACGTGGGCGATCTCGTAGCCCAGTGCCGCGAACGGCATCGTGGGGAACTGGTCGTCCTTGCACTTGGTCTCCTGCATGGCAAGGACGTCGACGTCGGCACGCTCCAGCCAGTCGGTGACGCGGTCGACGCGGGTTCTGATCGAGTTGACGTTCCAGGTGGCGAGTCGCACGCGCTAGAGGTTACGGGCGTCGACGTAGCGGGATCGGTGATGGGGTCGCAATCCCATCGCCTCGTACAGCGCCAGGGCTGCAGCGTTGTCGGGCAGGACTTGCACGTAGACGCCTGTGGCGCTGCGGTCGGCGCCCCACGCCAGCAGCGCCTCGCAGATCGCCCGCCCCGCGCCGTTGCGCCGCGCACCGGGGGTGACGTGCACCGCCGACAGGCCGAGCCACCGTGTCCCGTCGGGTGCGGTGGTGACCGCCCCGCGCGCCACCGCGACGTCGGCCTGCCTCGCGAACGCCACCTCGCCGTCGATCACGGCGGTCAACACGTCGTCGGGGACGCCGCGCTGATCGACGTCGCGCCACGCAGCATCCGGCAGCGATGTGATCGCCACGTCCGGCGACGGATCTGATGTCAAAACCTCGCCAACCAAGACGATGTTCTCGCCGTCGACGGGCACCCCTTCTGGAACGCGCACCAGTCGATCGGGTGCCGCCAGAAGCGGTGGCAGACCCCGCGTGCCGTACCAGTCGATGATCGCGGACAGCGGCGGTGTCGCCGAGAACTCGATCGGCACCGCCGAATTCGCGCGGCGGGTGCTGCCGTGCCCGGACCGCAACAGCCAACCGGCGTGCACCTGGTGTTCGGCGCCTGGCCACGCGAGCGCCGCGGCGTGCTCCAGGTTGCGGATCTGAGACGTCCTGACGGGGATCTCCGGAATGATCCGCACCGCAACGACGTCGGGGGCGGCCACGACCACATCCTCGTTCCTGCGGGTGCGGATCAGGATCTGGCTGCCGGTCTCGATCACGTGTCCGACGACGTCGGTCAGGGGTGGCACGGAACCGGCGGGCAGCCGATAGCGCAGGCTCACCCGGGCGCCCACCGGCGGTGGTCGCACGCCTAGTGTCCGAACGGGTCGGGGTCCTCGCCCGGCATCCAGCTGAGCCCGGGCACGCCCCAGCCGTGCGACTTGACGCTGCGCTTGGCCGCGCGGGCATGCCTGCCGATCAGGCAATCGAGATAGGTGAACCCGTCGAGGTGACCGGTCTCGTGCTGCAGCATGCGAGCAAAGAGCTCGGTGCCCTCCAGCGTGATGGGGGTGCCGTCCGCGTCCAGTCCGGTGACACGCGCCCAACTCGCCCGCCCCGTCGGGAACGACTCGCCCGGCACCGACAGGCAACCTTCGTCATCGTCCTCGGGATCGGGCATGGTCTCGGGAACCTCGGAGGTCTCGAGCACCGGGTTCACCACGACGCCGCGTCGCCGAGCCGTCCGACCGCGCTCGTCGGCGCAGTCGTAGACGAACACTCGCTGGCTCACGCCGATCTGGTTGGCTGCCAAGCCAACCCCATGCGCGGCGTCCATCGTGTCGTAGAGATCGGCGATGAGATCGGCGAGCTCTACGGGCAGGGAGCCGTCGTCGCCGACGGGTATGGGACTGGTCGCGGTGTGCAGGACGGGATCTCCCACGATGCGAATCGGTACGACGGCCACGGTGAGCAAGCTTAAGTCAGCCGACTCGCGGGCGACGATCACGTCTCAACTCCGGCTGCCGTGGTTGAATATCGCCGAAACCACCGCAATGTATTTCACGCTTCAGAAGGGTCCCAGGATAGAAATGGACGGCGCCATCGCGCGGACTGGCCAATCCGGGGACGACTCTGCGCTTGCCGACGGGCTAACCCGTCGCGAGCACGACATCCTCGCGTTCGAGCGGCAATGGTGGAAATACGCAGGCTCCAAGGAAGACGCCATCAAGGAGCTGTTCTCGATGTCGGCCACCCGGTACTACCAGGTGCTCAACGCCCTTGTCGACCGCCCCGAGGCGCTGGCTGCTGACCCGATGCTGGTCAAGCGGTTGCGTCGGCTACGGGCCAGCAGGCAGAAGGCCCGTGCCGCGCGTCGGCTGGGGTTCGACGTCACCTGAGCTTTTCTCCCGATCGGCTGGGTGAAATACAGTGGGTTCGATGAATCAGCGAGAGTCCTCCGGGTTGCCACTGCGCGCCATGGTCATGGTGCTTCTGTTTCTCGGTGTGGTCTTCCTGCTGGTGGGATTCCAGGCCATGAAATCCGACTCGGACTCGTCGAGCAGTTCATCGACCGTGGTCAGCACCATCACCTCCACCTCGACCACCACCGCCAAGGCATCCGCGGAGGCCGAGCCGGCCAGGCCTGATGTCCGAGTCTTCAACATCTCCGAGGTCGCCGGCGCCGCCGAGTCCACCGCGAACCGGCTGCGCGACGCGGACTGGAACGTCACCGAGACGGGCAACCTGACCATCGAGGGCGTGCCGGTCACCACCGTGTACTTCGGTGAGACCCCGGGCGAGCGGGAAGCCGCAGATGAAGTGGGCAAGCTGCTGGCGGCACCGGTGGAGCCGAGAGCCCCCGCGGTCGCAGAGCAACCGCCCGGCGTCATCGTGGTAGTCACCGGTTAGGCTCTCAGGCATGCCGACCTCCGCTTCGCTTCGCCTCCTCGCCGCTGCGGCGCTTGTCATCCCGATCGCCGTCGCGTGCGCTCCCAATGAGCCCATCGCCACGGAGCCTGGCACCACCCCGCCCGTCTGGACGGGTTCACCGGCGCCGACGGCGGGACAGACCGAGCCCGGCGCGTCCGCCGAGGGTGAGACGCTCACAGCAGACATCAAGACCCCGGACGGCACGTCGGTTGCCAGCGCCGAGTTCGTCTTCTCCGATGGCTACGCCACGGTGACAGTGCAGACCACCGCGCCCGGCCAGCTGAGCCCCGGCTTCCACGGCCTGCACCTCCACTCGGTGGGCAAGTGCGAGGCGAATTCCGTCGCGCCGACCGGCGGCGCCCCCGGCGATTTCAACTCCGCGGGCGGTCACCTCCAGGTCGCGGGCCACACCGGACACCCGGCCAGCGGCGACCTCAGCTCGCTGCAGGTTCGTGGCGACGGTTCGGCCAAGCTGGTGACCACCACCGACGGCTTCACCGCCGAGGAACTCCTGTCTGGCGCCAAGACCGCCATCATCATTCACGAGAAGGCCGATAACTTCGCCAACATCCCGGCGGAGCGGTATCAGCAGGTCAACGGCACCCCCGGGCCGGATGAGACCACCATGGCCACCGGGGACGCCGGCAAGCGCGTGGCGTGCGGTGTCATCGGAAACGGCTAACCGGCCGCAACGCATCGACTTCGCCGGGTCACCCCGGCCGACCGTCGGCGTCGAATGGGAGTTCGCGCTCGTCGACCACGAGACCCGTGAGCTGTCCAACGAGGCCGCCGAGGTCATCGCCGAGATCGGCGAGAACCCGCACGTCCACAAGGAACTGCTCCGCAATACCGTCGAGATCGTCACCGGTATCTGCGAGAACTCCGGCGAGGCGATGGAGGACCTGCGGTCCACGCTGCGGCCTGTGCGCAAGGTCGTGCGCGAGCGCGGTATGGAGCTGTTCTGCGCGGGCACGCACCCCTTCGCGAAGTGGTCGGCCGAGCAGCTGACCGATGCCCCGCGCTACGCCGAGCTGATCAAGCGCACGCAGTGGTGGGGCCGCCAGATGCTGATCTGGGGTGTGCACGTCCACGTCGGCGTCTCGTCGGCGCACAAGGTGATGCCGATCATCACCTCACTGCTCAACCAGTACCCGCACCTGCTGGCGCTATCCGCCTCCTCGCCGTACTGGGACGGCGAGGACACCGGTTACGCGAGCAATCGGGCCATGATGTTCCAGCAGCTGCCGACGGCTGGTCTGCCGTTTCACTTCCAGGAGTGGTCGCACTTCGAGGGTTTCGTTCATGACCAGAAGAAGACCGGCATCATCGACCACATGAACGAGATCCGTTGGGACATCCGGCCTTCGCCGCACCTGGGGACCATCGAGGTCCGGATCTTCGACGGCGTGTCCAATATCGCCGAACTCGGCGCACTGGTAGCTCTCACACACTGCCTGATAGTCGATTTGGATCGACGACTCGACGCAGGCGAGCAGCTTCCACACATGCCACCCTGGCACGTCCAGGAGAACAAGTGGCGCGCAGCGCGTTACGGCCTGGACGCGGTGATCATCCTCGACGATGACAGCAATGAGCGGCTGGTCACCGAGGATCTCGACGAGCTGCTCAATCGGCTGCAGCCCGTGGCCGTCTCACTCGGATGCGCCGACGAACTTGCCAGGGTCGCCGATATCGGCCGCCATGGGGCGTCCTATCAGCGGCAGCGCCGCGTCGCCGAGGAACACGACGGAGATCTGCGCGCCGTTGTCGATGCGTTGATCGGTGAACTGGTTCTGTAGCAGCATGACCATCACGCCGATGTTCCCGTTGGAGTCCGTCAGACTGCCCGGCGAGGATCTGCCGTTGCGCATCTTCGAGCCGCGCTATAGCGCACTGGTCCGGGACTGCCTGGCAGGTGCGAAGGTGTTCGGCGTGGTGCTGATCGCAGCGGGCCGTGAGGTCGGCGGCGGCGACGCTCGGTGTGATGTCGGCTCGCTGGCCGAGATCGTCTCTGCCCAGGAACACGGCGAAGGCCGGTACCGGATCGCATGCGAGATGCGCGAGCGGATCCGCGTGGAGAAGTGGCTCGAGGACGATCCGTATCCGCGCGCCGTTGTCGAGCCGTGGCCCGATGAGGCCGGCAGGCTTGTCACGGGTGACGAGATCGTCGATGTCGAGGACCGCGTGATGGCACTGTTCGAGCGCATCGCGGCGGCCAAGAAGGCGCGGTTACCGTCGCGTGGGGAATTGCTCGGCGAACTCCAGCTGGGTGAGGATGCGGGGAACCGGTTGTACGCATTGGCCTCTCGGGTGCCCATGGGGCAGGCCGACCGCTATGCGGTGCTCGCCGCACCCTCGGCGAGTGCGCGGCTGGACGCGTTGAGCGACGCGGTGGCGACGGTCGCTGCAATGGTCGAGTTTCAGCTGGCCGGCGAGTAGCCTGGCCGGATCAGTACTCGGACGGATCCCGCTCGGCCATCTCGTCCTTGGTGAGCAGGTCGTCGCGAAAGCTCTGCTCCCGGTAGGCGAGCTGGCCCACCCGATTGGCGATCACCGGCGCGGTGATGACGGCGAACAGTCCGGCCAGGATCAGCATGCCGACGTCGGCGTGCCCGCGCAGCCGGATCCCCGCACCGAGCAGTACCAGCAGCAATCCCAGCACCTGCGGCTTGGTCGCGGCGTGCATCCGCGACAGCGTGTCGGGAAAGCGCACCACGCCGATCGCGGCCGTCAGCGCAAACAGCGAACCGGCCAGCACCAGCACCCCGGCGACGACATCGAGCGTGTTCACTTGACACCCCGCTTGATCTCGTCGGTGTCGCGAACGCGGAAGCGCGCCACAGCGACTGAGCCGACGAAGGATATGAGCGCCAGGGCGGTCAGGCTGTAGGTGACGGTGGTGTCCAGGCTGAACGCGGCCCATGTGCCGATGGAGCACATCATCACCGCGATGAAGGTGTCCAGCGCGACAAGGCGGTCCAGCGTGCCGGGCCCGGCCAGCAGCCGGAACATGGTGACGGCGGCGGCCGCGGTCAGCATCACCGCCGATATCGTCCACACGATATTCATGCGCGATCCCGCTTCGCTTCTCGCTGGGCCTTCATGCGCGATCCCCGCTCTCCTGATCGCTCTCCTTGGATGGCTTCCAGTCGGCATCGCGCTCGAACGACGCGATCATCAGTCGCTCCAGTTCCGCGGTCTGCTGATAGAACCGCCGCACCGCGGCATCGGAGCCGACGTCGAGCACGTGCACGTAGATCATGCGGCGGGTCTGGTCGATCTCCAGGACTATCGCGCCCGGGATGAGGTTCATGGCGTTGACCATCAGCGCGAGGACGAGATCCGACTTCACCGAGAGGTGGACGCGCAGTACAGCGGTGAGCGGGGGTGGGCCGGGTTTGATCGCGAGCCAGGCCACCTGAACTGAGGACGATGCCAGGTAGTAGCAGATCGTGACCAACAGGCGCAGCAGCGACAGCGGATGCAACCGGCCCTCGACGGGTACCGGGGGCAGCGGTAGCAGCACCGTGATCAAGAGCGCGACGCCCAGCCCGCTGATCGCATTCGCCGGGGAAACCTCGCCCCACAACAACATCCACACCAGGATCAGCCAGCACAGTATCCAGGCGCGCAGCGCTAGCCACCTCACGATCCACCACCTAGGACCGCGGTGATGTACTGGCCGCGGTCGATGACCTCGGCTGCGGCGCGCTCGCTGAAGGCGAAGATGGGTCCGGCGAACACCGTCAGCGCCAGACCGACCAGGATTAGCGCGGCGGTCGGCGCCAGCATGCCGAACGGCATCTTGCCCACATCGTCGCGATCGACGAAGGAGACGTCATCGGAGTCCTCGCTCTCGTCGAGCAGTGCTGATGGGATTGCCGCCGACATATCGCCCTCGGGGGCGTCCGCGCGCGAGCGCCAGAACGCCTTGGTCCACACCCGCGCCATGACGTAGAGCGTCAACAGACTCGTCACGATGCCGCCGCCGACCAGCATCCATGCCAGCACCGACGCGGTCTGCGTGCCTGCCTCCAGTAGCGCCACCTTGCCGATGAAACCCGAGAACGGCGGGATGCCGCCGAGATTCAGCGCGGGGACCAGGAAGACGAAGGCCAGCAGTGGACTGGCCGCGGCGAGGCCGCCGAGGCGTTGCAGTGTCGATGCGCCGGCCTGGCGTTCGATGAGACCGACCACGAGGAACAGTGTCGTCTGCACCACGATGTGGTGTGCGACGTAGTAGATGGCACCGGACATGCCGAGCTCGGTGGACAGCGCGATGCCGAAGACCATGTAGCCGATGTGGCTGACCAGCGTGAACGACAACAGTCGCTTGATGTCGGTCTGCGCGATGGCGCCGAATATGCCGACCACCATGGTCAGCAGCGCGGCGACGAGAAGAACCTCGTCGAGTGCGCCGCCGGGGAACAACAGCGTGTGGGCGCGAATGATCGCGTACACGCCGACCTTGGTCAGCAAGCCGGCGAACACGGCGGTGACCGGAGCAGGTGCGGTCGGATACGAGTCGGGCAGCCATGCCGACAGCGGGAACACCGCGGCCTTGATGCCGAACGCCACCATCAGCACCGCGAACAGCGCGGCGCGCGTACCGGACGGCACGTCGTCGAGGCGGATCGCCAGCTCGGCCATGTTCAACGTGCCGGTCGCCGCGTAGATCATCGCGATGCCGATCAGGAAGATCAGCGAGCTGACCATCGACACCATCACGTAGGCGATACCCGCGCGCACCCGCTCCGCGCTCGCGCCGATGGTCAACAGCACGAAGCTTGCGGACAGCAGCACCTCGAAGCCGACGAACAGGTTGAACAGGTCGCCCGCGAGGAACGCCATGCACACGCCCGCCGACAGCACCAGATAGGTCGGCAGGAAGATCGACACCGGCTGGCGTTCGTCGCCGTCGCGGATGCCCTGGCCGATGGCGTAGAAGACGACGGCGAGCAGCACGATCGCCGACACGACGAGCATCAGCGCCGAGAGCCGGTCCACCACAAGCGAGATGCCCAGGGGGCCCATACCGGGTATGGACTGCTCCCACCCGCCGACGTGCACAACGATGGTGCCGTCCCGGTCGGCCAGGTAGACCAGGACCGCGCAGACCGCGACGACCGCCATCAACGCCACCACGGTGATCACCCGTTGCAGTCGCGGCATGCGGCTCGCGAGCAACGTCCCCGCGGCGGCAAGAGTCGGGATCAGGACGGGCAGCGGCGTTAGGACTGTTGCGAGGCTCACCGTGATCCCTCGTGCCCCGGCAACGCGTCCAGTTCGTCGGGGGCATCGGTATCGCGTGAGGGCACGTGCTCGGGACGGTCCTCGTCGAGCGGTGACGTCCCGCGCTCGGACACTCGGGCGTCCTCGAAGTCGATGGGGACCTCCTCGGCGCGTGATAGTCGGTAGGACCGGTACGTCATGGCCAGCACGAACGCGGCGATGCCCATGGTGATGACGATGGCGGTCAGGATCATGCCCTGGGCCAGGGGATCGGCTGTGCTTGTTCCGCCCTCGGTGGTACGCCCGCGGATCGGCGGATTGCCCGACGGTCCTCCGATGGTGAGGATGAGCAGATTGACGGCGTTGCCGACGAGCAGAAGCCCCAACAGCATTCGCGTCAGGTTGCGCTCCAGCAGTAGGTAGACCCCGGTGCTCGTGAGCCCACCGATGAGGATCAGCGGGACGATGTAGGTGATGTTCATTGGGCCGCCCGCATGCGCTGCACCATCTCGGTGTCCAGTCGGGCGCCGAGGCTGCGCAGCACGTCGAGCACCAGGCCCACCACGATGAGATACACACCGAGGTCGAAGAACAACGCCGTCACCAGTTTGATCGAACCGAGCACGGGCACGTCGAACTCGAACACCGCCGATGACAGGACGGGGGCGCCGAGGAACAGGGAGGCCACTGCGGTACCCGCCGAGAGGGCGAGGCCCGCGCCCAGAATCTTGCCGGCATCCAGTGGCAGAGCCTCACCGAGTTCGTACCGGCCGCCGGCCAGATAGCGCAGCACCAGCGCCAGGCCCGCCGTCAGTCCACCGGCGAAGCCACCGCCGGGCGTGTTGTGCCCGCCGAAGAAGAAGTACGCGGAGAGAACCATGATGAGCGGGAAGATGATGCGCGTTGCCACCTCGAGTACCAGGGATCGGTAGCGCGGGTCACGCAGTTCGCTGCCGCGCAACCACGTGACGTCGCCGACCGCAGGGCTGGTCGCCAGCACCGGAATCCGGCCGATATCGGGCTGGCCGGCGTCGGCGACCCGCGGTGCCACACCGAAACGCCTGTTGCGGAACACCATTGACGCAACGCCCGTCGCCGCCACCAGTAGCACCGATATCTCGCCCAGGGTGTCCCACGCGCGGATGTCGACCAGCAGCACGTTGACCGTGTTGGATCCGTGCCCGCGGTAGTAGGCGGCGTCGGGCAGAAGGTCCGCGATGGGCCTGGTGCTGCGGGCGGCCATGGCGAACGCCGCCAGCGCCGTGACGGATGCCCCCACCGCCAACGACAGGGCCAAGCGCGGCAATCGGTTTCGGTTCATGGACGACCGCTCCGCCTCGGCGGGCAGCGTCCGCAGGACGAGGACGAAGATCACCAGGGTCAGGGTCTCGACGAGGAATTGCGTGAGCGCGAGGTCGGGTGCGCCGTGAAAGACGAAGATGAGTCCGCACCCGTAACCCGTCACGCCGACGAGCAGCACCGCGGCCAACCGGTTGCGCATCACCACGGCGCTGACCGCCGCGGCGAGGACGATCAGGCCGACGACGGCCTGCAGGGGCGACTCCCATAGCCGAACCTCCGGCCGGTCGCGCGCGCCGATTATCAGCATCGCGGTGGGCAGCAGGACCAGGGTGGAGAGGATGACGGCCTGCGTCGCGGGGATCGAGCCGCGCTGGGTGACGGAGGTGAGTCGGACGGCCAGCGCATCGGTGCCGCGGACCACGCTGTCGTAGATGTGGTCGGCGTTGGCCAGTGGTAGGAAGCCCAATCGCACTCGGCGCAGCCGCGTACGGAAGTAGAAGATCGCCGTGCCCGTGGCCAGCACCGCAACCGACAGGAGCAGCGGCAGGTTCACGCCGTGCCACAGCGCGAGGTGGTAGTCGGACGCACCGGGAACGGTGTCGGCGTAGTCGCCGAGCACATCGTCGAGGACCGTGGGCCACACCCCGAACACCAGGCCGGCTGCGGCGAGGAACGCGGGCGCGAACAGGAACGTCGCGGTCGGGCGATGCATCTCAGCGACGAGCTTGCTCGGCTCGGAGCGACCCTTGCGCGCGAACGCGCCGTAGACGAAGCGCAGGCTGTAGATGGTGGTGAACACCGAGCCGAACACCACGCACGCCAGCACCCACGGCGCCGCGGCGCCCAGTGACGCACTGTGTGCCAGCGTCTCGAAGTCGGCCTCCTTGGCGACGAAGCCGAGGAACGGTGGCAGAGCGGCCATGCTGGCTGCGGCACCGATCGAGATCACCAGAAGTGGGCGGTGGCGGTCGCCGAGCCAGGCGAGCCGCCGGATGTCGCGGGTGCCGGTGGCGTGGTCGATGATGCCGACCACCATGAACAACGCGGCCTTGAACATGGCGTGCGCGCACAGCATCGCCAAGCCGGCGAGCATCAGGTCGCCCCCGCCGGTGCCGACCATGATCGTGATGAGTCCGAGCTGGCTGACTGTGCCGAACGCCAGGATGAGCTTGAGGTCGTACTCGCGGATGGCACGCCATCCGGCCATCACCAGGGTGACCAGACCGAGCACGACGACCGTCGGCCGCCATCCGGGGGAGTCGGCGAAGCCGGGAGTCATCCGCGCGATGAGGTAGACGCCGGCCTTGACCATGGCCGCGGCGTGCAGGTAGGCGCTGACCGGTGTCGGTGCGGCCATCGCACCGGGGAGCCAGAAGTGCAGCGGGACTATCGCCGACTTCGACAGCCCGCCGACCAGTACCAGCAGGACGCCGACCGTCACGGCTGTACCGGTCGGAGGGGATTGCACCAGTTCGGACAGCAGGTAGGTGCCTGAGATCTCGCCAAGGATGATGATGCCGGCCAGCATCGCGAGGCCGCCTGCGGTGGTGACGAGCAGCGCCTGCATTGCCGCGCGCCTGCTGGTGGCGCGCTCGGCGTAGTGACCGACCAGCAGGAACGACAACACCGTGGTCAGTTCCCAGAACAGGTAGAGCAGCAGCAGATTGTCGCTGACCACCAGGCCGAACATGGCACCGGAGAATGCGACGAGTTCGGCGGCGAAACTCGGCAGACGCTTCTCAGTGTGACCGTCGTGGTGGTGGAAGTACTCGGCGCAGTAGAACAGGACGAGCGCGCCGACCGCGAGGACGAGCACACTCATCACGGCGGCAAGCGCGTCGAAGCGCAGCGTTATGTTCATCGACAGCTCGGGAACCCATGAGATGTCGACGGTCTGCGCGCCATGGCCCGGCCAGTGCGCGCCGACCCAGAACAGTGAGCCGAGCGGGACGAGTGCCAGCGGGTAGAACGCCTGCCGTCCCCATCGGCGCACGAGCACCGGCGCCACCGCGGCGGCAACCGCGTGGGCGAACAGGATGGCCAGCATGGCACTCCGATCCGGTTCTCGGGGTGTCAGCCACTTCCGACGCGTGGATCACGAAGCACATCGCAGGCCGTCCGGGCTTTGGTCTTCTGCCATTCTACGGATGGCAGATCAGCCGCTCCGACGGGTTGGGTCCGGGCGTTCGCTCAGAAGTGGCGCAGCCTCCCGCTCGGCCAGCCCGCGCAGTGTGAGCAGTTGTTTGCGCATCATCACCACGTCGCCCAGGGCCAGCGCCCATCCGAACGCACGAGGTCCGCCGAACAGCACCCGCGCGTGCAGTCGGGTCGCGGCGCCCGCCGGATGCACCGCATAGGTGACCGCCACCCGTCCGGTCTGCAGGGTGATGTGCTCGTCGGGGGCGAAGGAGGCAAGCGAGAAAATGTGCATGAAGCGCTGTCCCGCAGCAAGTTTCGTCAACTCCGGGTCGCGCGTTCGCGGACTGCGGCGGCCGGCGTTGTCCAGCAGGTCATAGCTGTAGGGGGCCACCCGCAACTGGCACAGCCAGCCAAATGTCACCGACGGTGGCGCGGCGATGCTGATGGCCCGGTCCGCCCGTGTCGCGGCGTGCGGTGCGATGGCGTCACACGGCAGGGCTGCGGATCGTTCCTCGGCGGTCGCGCCCCAGTTCAGGATCACCGGTTGTCTGCTCCTCGCGTGTGCGGCGCCGCCCCGGCGATGCGGCGCAGTGTCCAGCGCACCGCCACTTTGTGAATTCCGGTGCCGATGACGAGGGCGCGGTAGATCTTGCCGTGCAGACCGGGGAAGGCCGCCCAGGTCTGGGACCGCACCCGGGTGTGTTCGGCGTCGAGGCGGTCCAGTTCGAAGACCCACTCGTAGATCGCGAACGGGTGCCGGCCCGCCAGCGTGAACCGTTCGGGCTCGCGTGCCTCGCCGATGCGGAAGCCCGTTGGCGGTCCGCCCAGGCGTGCGGTGACCGCCGCCCACGTGTCGGCGCGGCCGGCGTCGACGTCTATGGCATGCTCATCGATATAGGGCAACTGTTCCATATAGAAGGACTGTACTAGATCGTGGCACCTCCGCGGAAGCATGAAACCGACGCGATCCTCGACGCGACGCGGGCATTGGTACTCGCCGACGGCCCGCGTGCGGCAGGCGTCGCGGCCATCGCCAAGGCCAGCGGCGCCCCGGCCGGCACGCTGTATCACCGGTTCGGTAACCGCAACGGCATACTCACCGCGGCGTGGCTGCGTGCGCTGCAACGGTTCCAGGCCGGGGCGTTGGAGGCGTCGGGGGAGACGCCAGTGGATGTCGCGGTGGCGATGGGTGTGGCCGCCGTCCGGTTCGCGCGGGCACTGCCCGAGGATGCCCGACTGCTGCTGACGATCCGGCCCCGTGACCTGCTTGACGGTGAACCCGATGACGCATTCGGGGCGCGACTGGCGCAGATGAACGCGCCGCTGATGGCACGGCTACGGGAGCTGACGCGGGAGCTGCGCGGTGATGACGGCCCGCGGTCGCTGGACGCCGTCGCTCGAGCCGTGGTCGATCTGCCGTATGCGGTGGTGCGTCGGCACGCCCACGACGGCGAATTGCCTGCGTGGCTGGAGGATGATCTGGCTGCCGCTATCCGTAAACTGTTGGTGTGAACCACATTGTGAGCGTCGGCCGGGAGATCGCCGCTCCTGCCGCGGCCATCTTCGAGTTCATCGCCGATCCGGCGCAGCAGCCGAGCTGGGACGGTAACGACAACCTGGCCCAAGCCCCCACCGGCCAGCGGGTGCGCGCCGTCGGCGATGTGTTCACGATGATGCTGACGCTGGGCATCGTCCGTGAGAATCATGTCGTGGAGTTCGAGGAGGGCCGGCGTATCGCGTGGCTGCCCTCCGAGGAGGGCGCCGAGCCGCCAGGGCACCTGTGGCGGTGGGAACTGCAACCGCTCGATGACGGCCGGACACTGGTCACGCACACCTATGACTGGTCACGCCTCACCGATGAGAAACGGCTGGTGCGGGCCCGGGCCACCACCCCCGAGAAGCTGGCGGCGTCGATGGAGCGACTGGCCGACCTCGCCGAGAGCGGCGATTCTGGCTAATCGCCGATGCGGGACCGGCGAGAGGTTCACGCTGGGATCAGGACAAACCCGGCAATGAAAAGAGGCAGCCATGGCTGTCGACGAAGCAAAGCTGAACGAGTTCCTCGGCAAGGCCGTGGGGGATCTGGGTGCGGCGATGAGTTCGGCCCTGATGCTCGTCGGGGATCGACTCGGGTTGTACCGAGAGCTGGCAAAGGGTGCGGTCACCTCCGCCGAACTGGCCGAACGCACCGGCACCAACGAACGCTACGTCCGCGAATGGCTGGGCAATCAGGGCGCGGGCGGCTACGTGCAATATGACCCGGCGACTGAGCTGTGGTCCATTAGCGAGGAACAGGCGTTGTGCCTGACCGATCCGAATGGCCCGGTGGACCTGCCCGGCGCCTACAACATCGTCGAGGCGACCTTCCACGCCCTTGGCCACACCGTCGACAACTTCAGGTCGGGTGCAGGCATGGAGTGGGGTGAACACCATCCGTGCCTGTTCGAGGGCACCGAACGATTCTTCCGGGCGGGCTACAACACCAACCTGATCGGGTCGTGGCTGCCCGCCCTGGACGGCGTCGTCGACAAACTGCAGCGCGGCGCGAAGGTCGGCGACATCGGCTGCGGGCACGGTGCCAGCACCATCCTGATGGCGTTGACCTACCCCGATTCGGAATTCGTCGGATACGACTACCACGCCGAGTCGATCGATGTCGCAACGGAGAAGGCGGCGGCAGCCGGTGCGCAGAATGCGCGGTTCGAGGTCGCAGACGCGGTCGGTTACGAGGGCAGGGGATTCGACCTCATCGCGTTCTTCGACTGCCTCCACGACATGGCCGATCCGGTCAGTGTGGCCAGGCACGCAAGGACGGCGGTGAGCTCCGACGGCACCGCGATGATCGTGGAACCGTTCGCGGGTGACGTGGTG
Organism: Mycolicibacterium sp. 624; assembly: GCF_040548615.1. Lineage (NCBI taxonomy): Bacteria > Bacillati > Actinomycetota > Actinomycetes > Mycobacteriales > Mycobacteriaceae > Mycobacterium > Mycolicibacterium sp. 624. The sequence goes on along the minus strand of NZ_JBEPRZ010000005.1, from coordinate 469,644 downwards.
ACCGACAACCTGAACCCGGTGGGCCGGGTGATGTACGGCGCCTCGACACAGATCTGCGTGCCCGTCTCGCTTGCGCGCAACGGCCCGGCGCTGGGTGCTCAAGCGGGCGAGGCCCGGATCCGCGAAGTCGTCGTCGACGGCGGTGGCTTCAGCCGTTTCCGGCGCGCCACCGAAACCCCGTTCAATCTGGTGCTCGAGGCCCGCCCGTAGTCACCGGCCCTCGGAGAACGCGCGCAGCGAGGCCACCTGCACGGGATCAAGCGATGGCCGCACCGCCTCGCGGGCCTTGGCGACGTCCTCGGCCGTGACGTCGGCGGTGTCGATCGACCGCCGCATCGCGGTCAGCGCAGCTTCCCGCAGCAGCGCCACGCAGTCGGCCGCGCTGTAGCCGTCGAGATCGTCGGCGAGCGCGTCGAGGTCGACGTCAGCACTCAACGGGATGGACTTTCCCGATGCGCGCAGGATGTCGCGGCGCGCGTCGGCGTCGGGGGGTTCGACGAAGACCAGCTTCTCCAGCCGCCCTGGTCGCAGCAGGGCCGGATCGATGAGGTCGGGCCGGTTCGTGGCACCGAGCACCACGACATCGCGCAGGGGATCGATACCGTCGAGCTCGGTGAGCAGTGCGGCGACCACGCGGTCGGTGACACCGGAGTCGAAGCTCTGCCCACGCCGCGGGGCCAGTGCGTCGATCTCGTCGAGAAAGATCAGCGACGGCGCGGAATCGCGTGCGCGCGTGAACAGTTCGCGCACCGCCTTCTCCGATGAGCCGACCCACTTGTCCATCAGCTCCGCGCCCTTGACGGCATGCACGGACAGCCGGCCGGTGCTGGCCAGGGCGCGGACAACGAACGTCTTGCCGCAGCCGGGCGGACCGTAGAGCAGCACACCCCGGGGCGGTTGGACGCCGAGGCGTTCGAAGGTGTCGGGGTGTTGCAGCGGCCACAGCACCGCCTCGGTGAGCGCCTGCTTGGTCTCGACCATGTCGCCGACGTCGTCGAGCGTCACCGCGCCGACCGCCACCTCCTCGGTGGCCGAGCGCGACAGCGGGCGAATCACCGACAGTGCTCCGGAGAAGTCGGCCTGGGTGATCGCCGGCGGCTTGCCGTCCTCGCTCGCGCGTGCGGCGGCCCGAAGCGCGGCCTCGCGCACCAGCGCTGCGAGATCTGCGACCACGAAACCCGGTGTCTTCGAGCCGATCTCGTCGAGGTTCAGATCCACTGTCGGGACTCCGCGCAGCAGTACCTCCAGAAGCGCCTTGCGCGTGGCGCCGTCGGGCAGGCTCATGCCCAGTTCGCGATCGCACAGGTCGGGGGCGCGCAGCCGGACGTCGACGCCGTCGGGCACGGCCGAGGTCGCGATGAACGCGACGCCCGGTGTGGCAACCGCCGTCCGCAGCTCGGACAGGATGAGCGTGGCCACGGGCTCGGCAGTCGCGGGCAGCAGCGTGTCGACGTCGGTGATCAGCAGGACGCCGCCACCGTCGCGCACCGTGGCGACCGCCGCCGCCACCCTGGTGTGTCGGTCCTCCGCGCGCAGCGCCCCCACCTCGGGGCCGTCGAGTTCGACGAGGCGGCGCTTGGCGCACACGGCCCGCACCATGGTGGCCTTGCCGACGCCCGCGGGCCCGGACACCAGGACACCGAGATTCGGTGTGGCGCCCAGCGTGGCAAGCAGTTCGGGTTCGTCGAGCGCGAGCTTGAGCCACTCGGTGAGCCTGCCGACCTGGGCGTGCGCACCTCTGATGTCGTCGATAGGGATAGGTGGCCGCTCGGGCTGGAGATCGTGCTGGCTGGGGCCTGTCACGGTGTACTGCCCCGCCGTGGGGGAGTCGCTCGCGGTCGTGACGCCGTCACCCCAGGTGACCAGCGAGTTCGGCTGCACGCTCACGGGACCGGCCGGGTCGACACCGGTGACGGTGAGCAGCTCGGAGGTCCACGTGATGCCCACCGAGGACGCCAGCGCGGAGGAGGCGGCCGACGTGGAGGTGCCGGGGCCGAGGTCGCGCGGTAACAGGGACACGGTGTCACCGACGGTCATCACCTTGCCCAGCAGCGCCATTCGCAGTGTTGCCGGGGACACCGACTGGCTCGCCAGCCGAGACCCGCTCAGTGAGACCGACTTGGCGCCGTACACCGTGACCGGGGCGACGATCACCATCGTGCTCTCCCGCAGCCCGGCGTTCGACATCGTGACGTCGTCCAGAAGTGCGATTCCCGTCGCTGTGCCGGCCGGCGCGACGCCGACGACCGCGGCGGTGGTGCGGGCACCGGTCAGGGACACTGCGTCCCACTCCCGGATTCCCAGCGCGGCAAGCACTTCAGGATGAAGACGGACCACGCCGCGGCGCGCATCCAGGGCCGACGTGTTCAACCGCGCGGTCAACTGCAGGTGGGTCATCGGGCGGTCGCCGGACTCGGCGTCGAATCCAGGGCCGTCGAATCCGTTGCTCTGCGTCACCGGCGCGGACCGGGTCCAGTCCCCGAACCGGGCCTGCGCAGGCCAAGGCGGGCCGAGGAGCGCCGGTGAGGCTGTGCCCGCCGGATCGCGCGCCGAGTCTGACGCTGCACCTTCGGTTTGTCGTCCCACACCTCGGGGTGATTGGCGAGCCAGGCCCTGGTCCGGATGGCGAACGGGATGTGGATGACGTAGGCCACGATGATCACCATGATCACGATGTAGCCGTACTGAATCGACGCCGCAACGAGAATGGCAAGCAGTGCCAACAGCGGAGCGACCATATTCGGTGACACCGCGAACGTGTGCACCTTGCGCATCGGGATCGCGCTGACCACCAGAAGTGAGACGCCGATCATCCAGGCGATGACGGCCCACTCGGCCTGGGGTGTGTCCCACCAGGGCCCGGGGAACTGGAGCTTGGCGGCGATCGGACCTATCGCGCCGATCGCACCCGCCGGGGCGGGCATGCCGACGAAGTACTCCTTCTCATACGCGGGACCGTCGGCGTCCAGCATCGCGTTGTAGCGCGCCAGGCGGAGCACAATGCACACCGCGTAGAACAGCACCACGATCCACCCCAGCTGCGAGTGCTCCAACAGCGTCGCGTACACGATGAACGCCGGTGCCACACCGAAGTTCACGGCGTCGGCCAGCGAGTCGATCTCCTCGCCCATCCTCGACGTCGCCTTGAGCAGGCGGGCCGCCCGCCCGTCGAGCGCATCGAGGATCGCGGCACCCGCGAGCAGCGCCATCGCCTCGGTGGGCCGCCCCTCCAACGCGAACTTCACCGCTGAGAGCCCAAGGCAGATGGCCGCCACCGTCAGCGCGCTCGGCAGAATGCGCACCGACAGCTGGGGTGGTTTCTTGATGCGGGGTCTCATCGGGGCAACTCCGCCAGGACCGTCTCGCCGCCGATCGCGCGCTGACCGATCTCGACGAGCACCGTCGCGTCGGCGGGCAGATAGGTGTCCAGCCGCGAGCCGAACCGGATCAGGCCGTAGGTGTCGCCGATGGCGACTTTGTCGCCGACGTTCGCCGAGCACACGATGCGGCGGGCGATGAGACCCGCGATCTGCACGGCCACGACGTCGACACCGTCGGCGGTACGGATCCACACGCTGTTGCGCTCGTTCTCCGTGCTGGCCTCATCGCGTTCAGCCGAACCGAACCGGCCCGGCTGGTACTTGACGCTGACGACCTCACCGGTTACCGGCGCCCGCTGGACGTGGGCGTCGAACACCGACAGGAAGATGCTGATGCGTGTCATCGGCTGATCGGAGAGGTTGAGCTCTGCGGGTGGCACGACCCTCTCGATCAGGGTGACCCGACCGTCGGCCGGTGCCACGACGACCCCTTCTCGGGTCGGTGGCACGCGGGGCGGGTGCCGGAAGAACAGTGCACACGCGCCCGCGGCACTCAGCCCCGCATTGCGCACCCAACGGCGGCGGCGGCCCGCGGCCGCGATCCCGAGCCCGCCTGCGATGAACGGCAGGCCGGCAGGGTGGATTGGAGGGATGGTCATCTGCACCAGCTCAACCAGCCGAGCGATCTCGGATTGGGCGGGTGCGTCGGATGGTCGCGCTGGTCTGGCCATTGGGCTCGATTCTACGTACGGACTGCTGTTGCCGGGACGGCTAGCTCAAGTCCCACACCCGCACCGCCGACCCGGCGCTCAGCTCGGTGACTTCCTCGCCGATCTCGAGGAGGCAGTTGGCCGACGCCAGCCAGCGCAGGTGATGCGATGCCGGCGGACCATAGCTGGTGACGGCGTCATCGTCGATGACACCGCGTCTGAACTGGCGCTTGCCCTGCGGTGAGGTGAGCGACTCGGTGAGCGTCGCGGTGCGCCGCTTGCGTCCGGGATCAGGCAGGCCCATGGCCGCGCGCAGTGGGGCGCGGACGAAAACCTCGAACGACACCAGTGCGCTTACCGGATTGCCAGGCAGTGTGATGATCGGCGTGCCCGCGACCCGGCCCGCGCCCTGCGGCATCCCGGGCTGCATCGCGACTTTGGCGAACTCAACCTCCTCGCCGAGCGAGTCCTTGACCACCTCGTAGGCGCCCGCGCTGACACCGCCCGTGGTGATGACGAGATCGGCGTCGGCACAGTTGCGAACCAGGACATCGCGGAAGGTGTCGACGTCATCCGAGCACATCGCGACGGTTGACACCTCGGCTCCCGCGTCTCGAACCGCGGCGGCCAGCATCACGGCGTTGGACTCGTAGATCTGGCCGGGTTGCAGCGGGGTGCCGGGGGAGACGAGTTCCGAGCCCGTCGACATCACCAGAACCCGTTGTCGCGGAATGACATTGCACTCCGCCAGCCCCAGGGCCGCAGCCAGTCCGAGTGCAGGCGGGGTCAGGACCTGGCCCGCGGTGAGCACCGTGGTGCCGGCGCTGACATCCTCGCCCGCCCGCCGAATGTGTTGGCCGGGTTTGGTGGCCGAACGAATCTCGACGACGTCGATGGCGCCGTCGGTGGCCTCGACCGGAACCACCGTGGTGGCACCCGACGGCAGCGGTGCTCCCGTCATGATGCGATGCGCGGTACCGGGTGCGAGCGTCAGCAGATCGGTGCGTCCAGCCGGGATGTCCTCGGCGACAGGAAGTCTCACTGGATTGCTTGACGTGGCGCCTGCGATGTCATCGGCCATGACGGCGTACCCGTCCATGGCGGAGTTGTCGAAACCGGGCAGAGAGAGTGGGGCCACGATATCGGTGGCCAGGACGAGGCCGAGCGCCTCGGCCAGCGGGACCGTGATCGCGGTGCGTGCGGTGATGAGCCCGGCGACCACACTCTGGTGTTCTTCGACTGAACGCATCGTCACACCGGGTAGGTGACGTCGGTGAGTTCCTCGGACACGGTCCACAGCTTGTCCTGGATCGTCTTGTCGTGGGACTGCGCACTGGACTTGACGAGTACGGGATATCCGCGCAGCTCCTGGAATCCGTCGGGGCCGTAGTACTGCCCGCCCTTGACCGCAGGGTCGGTCGCGGCGCGCAGCGTGGCCAGCGCACCCATGGCCGGGCTGTTGGTGACCAGACCCGCGGCCTTCATGACACCCGGCAGGTTCGCGCCGGGGATGTGGCGCATGAGTTCGGTGTTGGACAGGCCCGGATGCGCCGCGACCGCGATGGTTTGCGCGTTCTTTGCCGCCAGGCGGCGCTGCAGATCGTAGGCGAACATCAGGTTGGCCAGCTTGGACTGCCCGTAGGCGGACACCCTGTTATAGCTGCGCTTCGACTGCAGGTCGTCGAAGTGGATGCCGGCCCGGATGTTGTGCGCCATGCTGGCGACCACGACGACCCGCGAACCCTCGACGGGCAGAATGTGATCGAGCAACAGCCCGGTGAACGCGAAGTGGCCAAGATGGTTGGTGCCGAACTGAAGCTCGAAGCCATCCTTGGTGGTCTGCTTGGGCGGGTACATCACGCCGGCGTTGTTGATCAGAAGGTCGATGAGCGGGTAGGTCGCCTTCAGCTTCTCCGCCGCGTCGCGGACCGAGGCCAGCGAGCCGAGGTCCAGTTCGTGCACCGTGACGTCAGCGCCGGGAGCTGTCTTGGCGATCTCGACGGCCGCATCCCGGCCCTTGTCGGTGTTGCGCACCGCGAGAACCACTCGGGCGCCATGTTCGGCGAGCACCCTGGCGGTGTGAAACCCGAGGCCGGTATTGGAGCCGGTCACGATGGCGACGCGGCCCTCCTGACTCGGAACGTCGTGCTCTGTCCACTTCGTGCTCATAGGCACGACCATACTCAGAGGGGTGCTGACATTGATCGACCCCACGAACCCGCCCAGCCGCAGGGCACCGCTGGTCTGGGCGATCGGCGCGGCCATCCCGTGGGGTGTGCTTGCGGTGGCACAGGTGGTGTGGTTCTCCGTCGACGGCAGACATGTCGCGCTGCACGCCGCCGCCGCAGGCGCGACGGTGCTCGGCATCGCATTGTTCGTGTTCGTCGTGCCGATGTGGCGATACCGGGTGCACCGGTGGGAGATCGGGGCGCAGGCCGTCTACACCCGGACCGGCTGGCTGGTGCAGGAGCGCCGCATCGCCCCCATCTCGCGCGTGCAGACCGTTGACACCCAGCGCGGCCCGTTGGATCGGTTGTTCGGCCTGGCCACCGTCACGGTGACGACAGCGTCCTCCGCGGGCGCGGTGCGGATCGTGGCGCTGGACTCCGATGTCGCAGACCGGATCGCCGCAGAACTCACCGACATCGCCTCGATCGGTGAGCAGGACGCGACGTGACCGCAACCGAGTGGCGCAGGCTCAGCCCCCGCATGCTGCTGGTGCACCCGATCCACGAGGTGCTGCGCCAACTACCGCTGCTCATCGGTTCGGTGGTGTTGGGCACCGCGACGGGCAACCCGCTGTGGTCGGTGGCGGCGCTGGTGCTCTTGGTGGCCTACGGCATCGCCCGGTGGTTCACCACCACCTACCGCATCGACGCCGAGCAGATCCAGCGCCGCGAGGGGGTGCTGCAACGGACGGTGCTGTCGGTGCCGCGCAACAGGATCCGATCGGTCTCGACCGACGCGCGATTGCTGCACCGGCTGCTCGGGCTCACCGTCGTCAAGGTGAGTACCGGTCAGGAGGCCAAGGGGGACACGGAGTTCGCGCTCGACGCCGTCCGGGTCGAGGAGGTGACCGATCTGCGCGCGATGCTGCTCGTGGATGCGCCAGGGCCCGGGTCGAGTTCGGCGCAGGCACCGGCGGTGGTGCTGGCCCGCTGGGAGCCGTCGTGGCTGCGCTACAGCCCGCTGAGCCTCGCCGGGCTGGCGATGATCGCCGCGGTGGTGGGCGTGGTCTATCAGACGGGAGCCGTTGCCGTGCTGGAGGACTCGGAGCTGGCGCAGGCGGGGCTGGACACGGCGCAGCGGCTCGGTGTCGTCGTCACCGTTGCGGCCGCAGGGCTGGCGGTGCTGGTGGCATCGGTGACGCTGTCGGTGCTGCGGTCACTGGTCACGTTCGGCAATCTGGTGCTGTCGCGGCGCGATGACGGCGAGGGCGGGGACCGTGTGCTGCACCTGACTCATGGCCTGCTGCGGGTGCGCGAGCACACCTACGATATGCGCCGTCTGCGCGGTGGGACGTTGCGCGAACCACTGCTGGTCCGAGCGTTCGGGGGTGCCCGCCTGGACGCGGTGATGACGGGTGTGGACGGGTCGGGCGAGGCGTCGCTGCTGCTGCCGCCGTGCCCGCGGAGCACCGCCGAGAGGGTTCTGTTCGACCTGACGGCGGCCGAGGTCGGCGGGGAGTTGCGGCGTCACGGGCGGGTCGCGGCGCGCCGGCGGTGGACGCGGGCGCTGGCGTTGCCCGTCGTCGGCGCGGTGGCCGCCGTGGTCTGGTCGGCACCGCCGTGGGCGTGGGCGCTTCTCGCGGTGGGGACGGCGGCGTGCGCGTTCCTCGGCTTCGACCGGGCCCGATCGCTGGGGCACCGCGTCGGTCACGGGTGGCTGGTCGCGCGGTCGGGAAGCCTGGACCGGCGCCGTGACTGCATCGCCGCCGCTGGCGTCATCGGCTGGACGGTGCGCCAGAGCTGGTTCCAGCGCCGCGCGGGCGTTGCCACGTTGGTCGCGGCCACCGCAGCGGGAGTCAAGGGCTACCGGGTTCTCGATGTGCCCGCCGAGTGGGCCTGGTCGATCGCCGCGGAGGCGACGCCGTGGGTGGGTCGGACCGAGTGGGCTGCTTCTCAGACCTAAACGGCGTCGGCCTGAGTGAGACCGGGGAGGCCCGAGTTGCGCCGACACGGTCGCCGTTTACTGTCGGCATCATGGCTATCGGTGGTGTGCTCTTCGACATCGATGGTGTCCTGGTGACCTCATGGCAGCCGATTCCGGGTGCGGCGGAGACATTGCGGGTGTTGGCGGATCACCAGATCGCGCGCAGCTACCTCACCAACACGACCACGCGCACCCGCGTCCAGATCGCCGAGCTGCTCACCGGGGCCGGTATGGCCGTCGCCGCCGACGAGGTGATCACGGCCGCGGTGCTCACGGCCGAATACGTGCGGGACCGCTACCCCGGCGCGCGGTGCTTCCTGGTGAACAGCGGGCAGATCGGCGAGGACATGGCCGGCGTCGACGTCGTCTACTCCAATGAGGTCGGTGACTCACACGAGACTCCCGACGTCATCCTGATGGGCGGCGCGGGCCCGGAGTACGACCACGTCACCCTCAGCCGGGTCTATGACTGGATGGCACAGGGCGTTCCGGTGGTGGCGATGCACCGCAGCACGGCGTGGAAGTCCGCCGACGGACTGCGCATCGACACGGGCATGTACCTGCTGGGCATGGAGGAGACCTCGGGCCGCAAGGCAGTGGGCGTGGGCAAACCCGCCCCGGAGGGGTTCCTCGCCTCGGCCAACCGGCTCGGGGTCGACCCCGAGGAGATGTACATGGTGGGCGATGACCTCAACAACGACGTCCTTGCGGCGCAGGTGGTCGGTATGGCAGGCGTGCTGGTGCGCACCGGGAAGTTCCGGCAGGACACGCTCGACCGCTGGGCTGCCGATGAATTCGCGATGCAGCCCAATCACGTCATCGACTCGGTGGCAGACCTGCCGGCGCTGCTCGGGTTGTAGCGCGGTCAACCGCGGCCCGCGCGGATCATGTCGTCGCGTGCGACTACCTTGACCCGATCACGACCCTGCTGGGCGCCGAGCGCGATCTCGTGCGCGTCGAGCCGCTCCCACTCGGCCCATGTGGTGTAGTCCACGCCCCGGCCCCGCAGGTGTTCCAGGATGGCATCACCGTCGCTGCCGTCGCTGAGCTCGGGTCTCGGGAGGCCGGGCAGATCCGCCAGCAGGCTCACGATGGTCTCGGAGGCATCGGATTTCGTGTGGCCGATCAGCCCGATCGGTCCCCGCTTGATCCATCCGGTCACGTACGTTCCCTCGATGGGCACGCCATCCATGTCCAGGATTCGGCCTGCGTCGTGTGGGACGACCCCGGCGTGATGGTCGAACGGCAAGTCGGCCAGGTGCGACGGCAGATAGCCCACCGCCCGGTAGACCGCCTCGACGGGCCAGTCGACGTACTCACCGGTGCCCCGCACGGTGCCGTCACCGATCAACTCGGTGCGCTCGGTGCGCAGCCCCTCGACGCGGTCGGTGCCCAGGATGGCGACGGGAGCCTGGCACAGGTGCAGATGAATCCGGTGCGGCGCACCGGTCGGCTCCTTCTCGAGGTAGCGCAACATCGTGTCCACGACGAGCCGCGTGGACTTGCTCGCATTGATGGCCTGCTGGCTGCCCTCGTCGATCTCGAAACCCGCAGGGTGAACTATGACGTCGACGCTCGGGGAGTGCGACAGTTCGCGGAATTCCATTGGCGTGAACTTGATTTGGGCCGGACCACGCCGGGCGAAGACGTGAACGTCGGTGGCTTGATTGAGGGAGAGACCGCGGTAGACGTTGCCGGGGATCTCGGTGGAGAGTTGTTCGTCGGCGGGCTTGGCGAGCATTCTCGCGATGTCGAGAGCCACGTTGCCCGCACCGAGTACGGCGACGTTCTTCGCGGTCAGTGGCCAGTCCGCGGGCACGTCGGGGTGGCCGTCGTACCACGACACGAAGTCGGCGGCGCCGTGGCTGCCAGGCAGGTCGACGCCGGGGATGTCCAGGTTGCGGTCGGCGCGCGCGCCGGTGGCGAAGATGACGGCGTCGTAGATGCGGCGCAGATCCGACAGCTTGATATCGGTGCCGTAGTGGACGTTGCCGATGAACCGGATCGCGTCGCGGGACAGCACCCGGCGCAGCGCCTTGACGATCTCCTTGATGCGGGGGTGGTCGGGAGCCACGCCGTAGCGGACCAGTCCGTAAGGCGCGGGCAACCGGTCGAAGACGTCGACTCGGGCGTGTCCGTACTCGCTGGTCAGGATGTCAGCGGCGTAGATTCCCGCCGGACCCGCCCCGATCACCGCGACCTTGATGTCTCGCATCGCTCACCTTTCCTGTTAGGTGAGGCAAGCCTAAGTAAAAGGAGGCCTGGCCGTGAGGTCTCCCTCGGGAGATCCGCGTCACGCTCGACCTCGCCTCGCCGCGATGACTTCTCGGGTCCGGACGAGTCGGTACCGGCATGAGCAATGAACTGGTAATCGTGAAAACCACCGTCGGTGCGCCCGTCGAGAACGTCTTCGCCGTGCTTGCCGATCCCTCGTCGCACCAGGCCATCGACGGCACCGGCTGGGTGCGGGAGTCCCTCGATGGGAAGCCGCTGACCGAGAACGGGCAGATCTTCCGCATGGCGATGTACCACGGCAATCACCCCGACGGCGCCTACGAGATGGCCAACAAGGTGGTGGCCCTGGAATCACCGAGCGTCATTGCCTGGGAGCCGGGCCAGGCCGGACCCGAAGGCGAGATCGAGTACGGCGGCTGGATCTGGCGTTACGACCTGGCTCCCGCCGGCGCCGACCGCACTGACGTCACCCTGACCTACGACTGGTCGGCGGTGCCGCAGGAGTTGCGCGACGAGATCCAGTTCCCGCCTTTCCCGCTGGCGCACCTGGAGAACTCGCTGGGGCACCTGGCGCAGCTGGCCGAGCAGCGCTAGGAGTTCCTCGCGGCTAGGTCTTCAACGTGCGGACGGCCTCGATGCGGGCGCTGATCTGTTCGGAGTTCGCCGCCGCGAGCACCGGGCCACCGCAGATTCGCCGCAGCTCGTTGTGAATCCAGCCGTGCGGCTTGCCCGTTCGGTGATGGGCGAGGGTCACCAGCGCGTTGAGTTCACGTCGCAGATCGCGCAACTGGCCGTGGGTGGTTGACGTCACCGGCAGCGTCCCGCCCGCTGCGGTGCGCTTGTCGAGCTGCTCTTCCTGCCTGCGCCGCAACAGGTCTCGCATCTGGGTGGCGTCGAGCAGCCCGGGGATCCCGAGGTAGTCGGCCTCCTCGTCGCTGCCCGCGGGGGTGGCCGTCCCGAACGACGAGCCGTCGAAGATGACCTGGTCGAGTTCGGCCTCGGCGCCGAGCATCTCGAAGCCGTTGTCCAGCTCGCTGGGCTCGGACTTCGCCTTCTCCTCGTACTCGTCGAACTCGCCGTCGGACTCGCGGTGCGGCTTGCCCAGGATGTGATTGCGCTGGGCCTCCATCTCGCTGGCCAGCTCCAGGAGGTTGGGCACAGACGGCAGGAAGATGCTGGCGGTCTCGCCCCGGCGGCGCAGGCGCACATAACGGCCGATCGCCTGCGCGAAGAACAGCGGTGTCGACGCGCTGGTGGCGTACACCCCTACCGACAGGCGAGGCACGTCCACGCCCTCGGACACCATTCGCACCGCGACCAACCAGCGACTGGTGCCCTGGGAGTACTCCGTGATTCGGTCCGAGGCGCCCTTGTCGTCCGACAGCACGACGGTGGGGGTCTCACCGGTGATCTTCGTCAGCAGCTCGGCATAGGCGCGGGCCGCCGTCTGGTCGGAGGCGATGATCATGCCGCCGGCGTCCGGCACGTGCTGGCGCTTCTGTTGCAGCCGCTTGTCGGCCGCGGCGATCACCGCGGGCATCCAGTCACCCGCGGGGTTCAGGGCGGTTCGCCAGGCGCGGGCGGTCTGTTCGGCGTTGAGCGGTTCGCCGAGACGTGCCGCGTGCTCCTCGCCCGCGCTGTCGCGCCAGCGCGACTCACCGGAGTAGGCCAGGAACACGACGGGGCGAACGACGCCGTCGGCCAGCGCGTCGGCGTAACCGTAGGTGTGGTCGGCCTGCGAGCGCTCCAACCCGTCGGGGCCGCGCTCATAGGTGACGAAGGGGATGGCGCTGTCGTCACTTCGGAACGGCGTACCGGTCAGCGCGAGCCGCCGCGTCGCGTCGTCGAACGCCTCGCGGACCGCATCGCCCCAACTCTTGGCGTCGCCGCCGTGGTGGATCTCGTCGAAGATGACCAGCGTGCGCCGATTCTCGGTGCGCACCCGGTGACGTCCCGGATGGCTGGCGACCTGGGCATAGGTGACGACCACGCCGTGGTACTCATCGGAGTTCTGCGCCGAGGAGTTGCTGAACTTGGGGTCGAGTGCGATGCCCTGGTTCATCGCGGACTTCGCCCACTGGATCTTGAGGTGTTCGGTGGGAACCACCACGGTGATCCGCTCGACGACACCCTCGGACAGCAGCTCGGCCGCGATGCGCAGCGCAAACGTAGTCTTACCCGATCCCGGGGTCGCCACCGCGAGAAAATCACGAGGAGCGGCGGTCAGATACTTCACCAACGCCCGACGTTGCCAGCCCCGCAAAGTCTGGGTGCTGGGCGCTTCGTATGCCCGCACCCGAAGACTCCTATCTGGTCGAAGGACACTCTAGGGCAAGCGGTTCCGGCAGCGCACATCCGCCGGGCGTGTCTGGGGAACTAGCGTGTCGGAGTGTCATGGGCGGGTAACACCGCCGCCGACCGACGACGCGTCCAGTCGAGTCATCGGGTTTCGAATCGATGAATGAGAGCAAACTCATAGCATGCCTGCGACGCCGAATGCCGATCATGACCCGTTCGTTCGAGTCCTTGGCTCCAGCGTGCACAACCTACGCGGCATCGACGTCAGCGCGCCGCGCGACGCCCTGGTGGCGTTCACCGGCATCTCGGGCTCCGGCAAGTCCTCGCTGGCGTTCGGGACGATCTACGCGGAGGCACAGCGGCGGTACTTCGAGTCGGTGGCGCCGTATGCCCGCCGACTGCTGCTGCCCACCGGCGCGCCCAAGGTGGACGACATCACCGGACTGCCACCCGCCGTCGCGCTGCAGCAGAGACGCGGATCGGTGTCATCGCGGTCATCGGTCGGCACGGTCACGACGCTGTCGAACCTGTTGCGGATGCTGTTCTCCCGCGCGGGCACGTTCCCGAAGGGCTTCACCGAGCGCCTCGACTCCGATGCGTTCTCGCCGAACACCGCGGTCGGCGCCTGCCCGGAGTGCCACGGCCTGGGGCGCATCCACCAGGTGACCGAGCAGACGCTCGTTCCGGATCCGTCGCTGACCATCCGCGAGGGTGCCGTCGCCGCGTGGCCGGGAGCATGGCAGGGCCAGAACCTGCGCGACATCCTCATCACGCTGGGCTACGACATCGACAAGCCGTGGCACAAGCTCCCGAAGCGCGACCGCAACTGGATTCTGTTCACCGACCAGCAGCCGACCGTCGAGATCCATCCGAACCGGGCTGCCGTCACCGCCGACTACTTCTACAACGGCACCTTCTCCAGTGCCGAGCGGCACGTCCGCCACACCCTGGCCAACTCGCAGAGCGCCATGATGCGCCGACGGGTGCTGAAGTTCGTCGACAGCGTCGACTGCCCGCTCTGCGATGGGTCGGGCCTTCGAGCCGAGGCGCTCGCCGTGACCTTCGCGGGCCGCAACATCGCCGAACTGGTGGCGCTGCCGCTGGCCGAACTCGCCGAGGTGCTCCGGCCCGCCGCCGAACGCACCGACTTCGAGGCCGCCTACGAGTCCACCGAGTCAGGCGAGCTGACCGAGGTCGCCACGATGATCGCCGCGGACCTGGTCGCCAGGGTCCAGGTGCTCGTCGAACTCGGGCTCGGTTACCTGGCCCTGAACCGCCGCACGCCGACGGTGTCGCCGGGGGAGTTGCAGCGGCTGCGGCTGGCCACCCAGTTGCGGGCTGGACTGTTCGGCGTCCTCTACGTCCTCGACGAACCGTCGGCGGGGCTGCACCCGGCCGACGCCGAGCCACTGCTCGACGTGCTCGACCGGCTGCGGCGGGCAGGGAACTCGTTGTTCGTGGTCGAACACGACATGGACGTGGTCCGGAGAGCGGACTGGATCGTCGACGTCGGCCCCGGCGCGGGCGAACTCGGCGGTGAGGTGCTCTACAGCGGTCCGGTGCCTGGGTTGGCCGATGTGCCCGCCTCGATCACCCGCGGGTACCTGTTCGACGCGACACCACCCGCGCCGCGGGTTCCGCGCACGCCATCGGGGACGCTGCGGTTGCGCGGTATCACCTTCCACAACCTTCGCGACCTCGATGTCGACATCCCGCTGGGCACCTACACCGCCGTCACCGGCGTCTCCGGCTCCGGCAAGTCGACACTGGTCTACAAGGTGCTCGGTGACGTCGTCGCCCGCCATCTGGGCGGCGAGGCCGCCGAACCGGACCGAGACGCCGACGCCGACACCGAGATGATCGACCTGGACCGTGACGCGAGCGTCGGCGTCACCGCTGACGGAGTCGAGCTGATCGACCGGCTGGTGGCCGTCGATCAGAAGCCGATCGGGCGGACACCCCGTTCGACACTGGCCACCTACACCGGGCTGTTCGACGCCGTGCGAAAGGTCTACGCCGCCACGCCCAAGGCGCGTCGCCGCGGATGGACCGCGGGCCGGTTCTCCTTCAATGTCGCCGAAGGGCGTTGCCCCACCTGCCAGGGCGAGGGCTTCGTATCCGTTGAACTCCTGTTCCTGCCGGGCACCTACGGCCAGTGCCCGACATGCCACGGCGCCCGCTACAACGAGGCGACGCTCGAGGTGCGCTACCGCGACCGCACGATCGCCGACGTTCTCGCGATGACCGTGGACGAGGCATCGGTGTTCTTCGCCGACGTCGCCGGTGCGGCGCGCTCCCTGACGACGCTGAAGGAGGTCGGGCTGGGTTACCTTCGCCTCGGGCAACCCGCAACTGAGCTCTCCGGCGGTGAGGCGCAGCGGATCAAGCTGGCCACCGAACTGCAAACGTCCACGCCACCGAGCGAGGCTCGCCGAGCGAGCAGACGTCGTCGCCACACGCTCTATGTCCTCGACGAGCCGACGACCGGTTTGCATCCAGCCGACGTGGACCTGCTCGACGGCCAACTGCACAGCCTCGTCGACGCGGGCAACACTGTCGTCGTCGCCGAACATGACATGCGCCTGGTGGCTGGCACGGACTGGGTCGTCGACCTCGGTCCGGGTGCAGGCGAGGCGGGTGGGCGCGTCGTCGCCGCAGGTACCCCGGAGCACGTGGCGGCCGCTGGACAGAGCCGTACCGCGCCGTATCTGGCCGCGCGGCTACGCACCTAGTCCACGAAGTGGTTGTCGTTCGCGGCGAACCACTCGGCGCGCTCCGCGTCGGTCAGGTCGCCGAGGTGGGCCAGACCCTCGAAGTAGTGCTCGCGCGGTGCGCCAGGGGCGAACAGCATCAGCATCGAGGCCGGGTCGTCGACCTCATTGCGGAAGCCGTGGATACCGCCCGGCGGTACGAACACGAAGTCGTTCTGCCCGGCGCGTGTCCACTCGGTGCCGTCGTAGATCGTCACCGACCCCGACAGCACGAAGAACGCCTCCGACATGGCGCGGTGGAAGTGCGGACCCGGTCCGCCCGCCCGCGGCGCGAGGTCGACGCGGAATAGTCCGTAGTCGCCGTCGGTCTTCTTCTGGTTGGCCAGATAGTGGTACTGCACCAGCCCGAAGGAGTCGTAGTCGGCCGGCTCGTCACCGCGGCGCAGTGTCGCGCTGACCTCGGGTTCGCCGGTGTAGCGCACGGGCGGATACGGCGGTACCTCTCGGGTCCACAGCGACATGACGCCACATTACGTCGGCGATCTCACGCCTCAGTCGAGGTTGAGCTTCGGCGGCGCGGGTGTCGCCGCGATCTCGCTGAGCCTGGCGATGTTGCGCTTCACGTCGCGGCACTCCTCGTCGGCGATGAGGTCATAGGCCAGGGCGAACGGGCCGCGGATGAACGTGAACGATCCCTGTCGCGCGACCACCCGGTCCCGAACCCCGATCGCATAGGGATCCAGGGCGGCCGGTGAGAAGGCGAGTGCCTTGGCGAACCGCCACGCGCTGTCGCGCCACAGCTTCACACTCATGCCGATGAGGGAGGACTCCTCGCCGGGGATGAAGTCCAGCACCCGCTTGAGGGTGGGGGACAGATCCTCGACCTGATCGAGGACATCGTCGGCCTGCCCGGCCAGCACGGCGTTGACCTTGAGGAAATCCTCCCGCACCGAGTTCAGGTTGCGTCCACCGCAGAGCGTGTCGAGCGCGACGCCGAGGTCTAGGGCGATGTGGGCGTTGATCCCGGCCAGCAGGTGTTGGGTGAGAATCGGCTCGTCCTGCTCGGCGTGGTCGAACGTGATCCGCCACGAGTGCGTCGGCTTGGGGTAGTGGTCTCGGTGGAAGTAGCCGTTCATCGCGTCGAAGTACCGGTTGGCGAAGGCCACGTCGAGCCGCTGCATCCGCTCGGCGTCGGAGAAGCTGCCGCCGTCGGCGGCGGCCTCGATCGCGAGGTTGATGCGCTTGTAGAGCGCGGCGAAGTAGCCCACCCGGCTGCACGCGTCGTGGGACCAGTCGATCAACCTGTCGAGTGACGTCGTGGCCGCAGCGAAGGTCTCGGCGTGTCGGATTCGCGGTGGAGCGGACGGAGTCGCGGGCACCTGGACATGTTCTCTGACCTTTCCGCTGTAAGCGGACAGTTCCGCCAACCTTGCACTCGCCATGGCCGAGTGCTAAAAATGACGTTGGCACTCGCGATCGGCGAGTGCTAGGTCGGGACGGTGAGACTGGGCCGCACAGCCATGGTCGTCCGTCGCGGGCACTGAACCCGACCAACAAACGTGCGATCCCCTAATTCGGAGGAATCACTCGCAATGGCCAAGACAATTGCGTACGACGAAGAGGCACGCCGCGGCCTCGAGCGGGGCCTGAACGCCCTCGCCGACGCGGTAAAGGTGACGTTGGGGCCCAAGGGTCGCAACGTCGTTCTGGAGAAGAAGTGGGGCGCCCCCACGATCACCAACGATGGTGTGTCCATCGCCAAGGAGATCGAGCTGGAGGATCCCTACGAGAAGATCGGCGCTGAGCTGGTCAAGGAAGTTGCCAAGAAGACTGACGATGTCGCTGGCGACGGAACCACCACCGCCACCGTGCTCGCCCAGGCCCTGGTTCGCGAAGGCCTGCGCAACGTCGCTGCCGGCGCCAACCCGCTCGGCCTGAAGCGCGGCATCGAGAAGGCCGTCGAGAAGATCACCGAGACGCTGCTTGCTTCGGCCAAGGAGGTCGAGACCAAGGAGCAGATCGCTGCGACCGCGGGCATCTCCGCCGGTGACCAGTCGATCGGCGACCTGATCGCCGAGGCTCTGGACAAGGTTGGCAACGAGGGTGTCATCACCGTCGAGGAGTCCAACACCTTTGGCCTGCAGCTCGAGCTCACCGAGGGCATGCGCTTCGACAAGGGCTACATCTCGGGCTACTTCGTCACCGACGCCGAGCGTCAGGAAGCCGTCCTGGAGGATCCCTACATCCTGCTGGTCAGCTCCAAGGTGTCGACCGTCAAGGATCTGCTGCCCCTGCTGGAGAAGGTCATCCAGTCCGGCAAGCCGCTGCTGATCATCGCCGAGGACGTCGAGGGCGAGGCGCTCTCCACGCTCGTCGTCAACAAGATCCGTGGCACCTTCAAGTCCGTCGCCGTCAAGGCCCCGGGCTTCGGTGACCGCCGCAAGGCCATGCTGCAGGACATCGCGATCCTGACCGGTGGCCAGGTCATCAGCGAAGAGGTTGGCCTCTCGCTGGAGACCGCTGACGTCGCACTGCTGGGCACCGCCCGCAAGGTCGTCATCACCAAGGACGAGACCACCATCGTCGAGGGCTCGGGCGACTCCGACGCCATCGCCGGCCGGGTGGCCCAGATCCGCGCCGAGATCGAGAACAGCGACTCCGATTACGACCGCGAGAAGCTGCAGGAGCGCCTGGCCAAGCTGGCCGGTGGCGTTGCTGTGATCAAGGCCGGAGCTGCCACCGAGGTGGAGCTCAAGGAGCGCAAGCACCGCATCGAGGACGCCGTTCGCAACGCGAAGGCTGCCGTCGAAGAGGGCATCGTCGCCGGTGGTGGCGTGGCGCTGCTGCAGGCCGCTCCCGCGCTGGACGATCTGAAGCTCGAAGGCGATGAGGCCACTGGCGCCAACATCGTCCGGGTCTCGCTGTCGGCCCCGCTCAAGCAGATCGCCTTCAACGGTGGCCTGGAGCCGGGTGTCGTCGCGGAGAAGGTCTCGAACCTTCCCTCGGGTCACGGCCTGAACGCCGCGACCGGCGTGTACGAGGACCTGCTGGCCGCCGGCGTTGCCGACCCGGTCAAGGTCACCCGCTCGGCGCTGCAGAACGCAGCGTCCATCGCGGCGCTGTTCCTCACCACTGAGGCCGTCGTCGCCGACAAGCCGGAGAAGGCCGCCGCACCTGCGGGCGACCCGACCGGTGGCATGGGCGGCATGGACTTCTGATTTCTGGAAGTTCCTAGCTTCACACGGAAGGCCCGGCTCGCTTGCGAGCCGGGCCTTTTCGTGTGCCGGGGGACCTACTCGAGGTCGCGTAGCGGCGTCGGCTTGAGTAGCAGCGTCGCGATCACACTGATGGTCGCCGTCGTCACCAGGTAGGTGCATGCGATCCAGGGCGACCCACCGGCCACGCCGATCAACGCCGTGAGGATCAGCGGGGTCAGGCCCGAGGCGTACACACCGGACAGCTGGTAGACGGTCGAGAGCCCGGTGTAGCGAATCCGGGCGGGGAACAGCGATGCGTAGAGCGTGCCCTGCGCGCCGTAGAACAGCGCGTGGATGACGCCGAACACCACGAGCAACGCCAGCGCGTAGAGCCAGATGTTCCCGGTGCCGAACAGGGCGAAGACCGGGAACACGGAGATGGCGTACGCCGCGATTCCTGTGGTGTACACCCGCTTTGCGCCGAACCGATCGGTGAGCAAGCCCGAGACCGGCAGGAGCGCCGCCATCAGCAGGGCAGCGGCCGTGACGGAGATCAGAACCGGAACCTTGTCGAGTTTGAGGGTGCTCGTCGCATAGGCGATCGCGAAGACACCCCACGTGTTGAAGGCGGCTCCCTCGCCCCATCGCGACAGCATGCCGAGCACCGTCGAGCGGAGCACGGGCGGTTTGAAGATCTCCCGCAGGGGAACCGCGGCGCGGTCGTCGCTGTCACGCACCCTCTCGAAAGACGGTGTCTCGCTGGCCCGCAGACGTACCACGACGCCGAAGATCACCAGCACGATGCTGAGCAGGAACGCGATTCGCCACCCGTACGTCAGGAAGGCGTCATCCGGAAGGGTGATCTGAAGCAGGGCGAAGACACCGGTGCCCAGCGCGAGGCCCAGCGCCAGACCGACCTGCGGGATGCTGCCGAACAGGCCGCGGCGCTTCGGCGGGCTGTGCTCGACCGCCAACAGGACTGCGCCGGCCCACTCGCCACCCAGTGCGAAGCCCTGCACGATGCGCAGCAGCAACAGCAGAATGGGTGCCAGCACGCCGATCTGCGCTGCGGTGGGCAGCACACCCATCAGCGCCGTCGCGCCGCCCATCAGCAGCATCGTGAAGGCCAGCGTCTTCTTGCGCCCGATCCGGTCTCCGACGTGGCCGAAGACGAAGCCGCCGATCGGCCGCACCAGGAAGCCGACCGCGAACGTCGCGAACGACAGCAGCGTCCCGACGAACGTCGACTGGTCAGGGAAGAACGCGTGGTTGAACACCAGGCTGGCGGCGGTTGCGTAGAGGAAGAAGTCGTACCACTCGATCGTGGTGCCGACCAGGCTCGCCCACAGCGCCGTGCGGGCCTGCGGTGAGATGGTGGCGCTCTGATCGTCGGTGATGACGGGCGCATTGGTGACAGTCACATCGAACAGCTAGGCCACATGCGTGCCGGTGTTCACAGGGTTGCAACCGTGATGATCGCAACTGATCGTGCCGGCTCAGCCCTCGGCGAGTGGCACGCAGTCCTCCGCACGGCCCGATGCGGAGGGGGTGCGGGGCGTGGCGGACCGGTGCAGCACCGCTCGCGTCGGCGTCGCGCACAGCCCGTCGCCCTCCACCTCGCCGCGTCCGTCGACGATGAGCGAGTAGCCGCCCTGCTCGCGGGGTGGCCACAGCAGTGTGACGTCGGCGTGCTCAATCACGTTGCGGCGAGTGGTGTTTCCGATGTGGCCGATGTTGAACACGCCGCCCGAGATGACCGTGTCGATGGAGACGGTGTGCGCGCGGAAATCGTCGCCGACTGTGATCAGGTAGCCGAGTCCGAAGTCGCTCAGCGCATCGGACAGACGGTCGAGATCCACCTTGATGCTCATGTGGCGAGGGTACGGCCCGCAGTTGTGAAATCTGAATTAAGGATCAGCAAACCATTGACGAAGACGTAAATATGACCCATATACTCGCCTTGCGACAGGGGGTCGCACCATTGAGGGGGATTTGTGAACGCTGTTTCTATTCGTCCGCAGACGAAGTTCGCCGCCGCGTTGGTGGCCGCCGGTGTGGTCTCGGCGGCATCGATCGTCGGGGTGCCGGAGTATCGCGGCCTGCCAGCTATCACCACGGATGTGGCGAACGCGTCCGTGGTGACCGACGCGCTGTACAAGCTGGGCGACGCCGTCAATGGCGTCGCGGCCGGCGTGACCATCGCGTTGGATGGTGCGTTGTCGTTGCCGTTCGATGCCCTCACGGCCATCGCCGCCGCCGCGCAGAACCCGTCTCTGAGCCCGAACGTGTTGTCCTGGTTGGTTCAGCGGTACGTCAACCCGTCCGCCAGCTACATGCCCTACACATACGCGTGGGACATCAGGGCGTACTCGATTGAGCCGCTGGCCGAACTGCTGCCGAATCCGTTCGGGCCAGCCATCATCAACGCCGTCGAGCAGATCTCCGATGCGATCGGTGGCGCACTCGCCCATCTGCCCAGCTCGGCTCCCGGAGTGGATGCGACGGATGCGTTCTGGGGCACCGACATCGGCCGCACGCTCGCTGCCGTTAACTACGCCGTCACCGCACCTGTGTGGATGCTGTACAACACCGTGTACTACCTGGGTTATCTGCCAGCAGACCTGGAGGCGACCTTCGAGTCGGCGATTCGGAATCCGAGTGAGATTCCCGGCTTGGTGAGCAACCTGGTGTACGGGCTGCTGTCGCCGAGTTACGGGCTGCTCGGGGGTCTGCTGGACGCCGCCGCCCGGCCGTTCAACACTCTGCCGGGGCCGATCGGCGAGCTGGCGAGCAGCGTCTTCACGGCCATCTCCGATAGCGTCGACCACCTGCTGTCGCGGCTCCCCGACCCGATCTCGCCGAACCAGTCGCTGCTGGGCCAGAGTTCGGCGCAGTTCACCGTCACGTCGGACGAGCCGAGCGCGTTGCCGCAGGCGTCGCTCGAGGTCCCAGGCGCTGTCGCGTTGTCGAGTGTCGATCCGGTCGAGAAGAAGGTCGAGGCAACGGATTCTGAGCTGAACACGCTTCCGGACGCGCCGCAGGACACGCCTCCGGTGGCCGGTGACGTCGCTGCGGATGAGACACCCGCCGCGGACACGGACGTCCCTGAGGTCAAGGACGACAAGCCGGTGACGAACACGGTGAAGTCGGGTAACAAGGTTTACCCCGGCGATAAGTTCGTCAACCAGATCAAGGGCGCGATGGCCAAGGGTAAGACGGTCGAGGAACCGAAGGCCACGCCGAAGCCGGTCGACAGCGATGTCACGGCCGGCGAGCCCGAGGGTCCCGCTGACTCGGATTCAGGAGCCGCTGACTCGCCCGCGGCCGCATAGGTTGGCGTCGAAGGGGGCCCGGTCTTCTCGCGGAGACCGGGCCTCTCTCAGGTGCGGACGCTCGGTGCCGGTTGACGGCCGCGCACCAGCTTGCCGGGCAGCGCATCGGTTGGCACACCGTGCTCGGCGATGACCTCACCCGACACGATCGTCGCGACGTACCCGTCGGCGCTCTGGTCGAGTCGACGCCCGCCGCCTGGCAGGTCATGCGCGATGACGGGCTTGTGCAGATGCACTGCCGCGTGGTCGATGACGTTGAGGTCGGCCTTGTGGCCCACTGCGATTCGGCCGCGGTCGGCGAGCCCCGCGACGCGAGCGGGAACCGACGTCAGTTCGCGGACCGCCTCGGCCACCGACAGCCGGTCCGCTGCGCGGTCGCGTGCCCAGTGCGCCAGCATGTAGGTGGGAAAGCTTGCGTCGCAGATCATTCCGTAGTGGGCGCCGCCATCGCCGAGGCCAAGGACCACGTCCTCGCGACGGAGTAGGCGAGCCACGGTGTCCAGGGAGGCGTCGCGGAAGTTGGCCAGCGTGATCAGCAGCATGGCGTGGCCGTCATCGTCGAGCAGCCGGTCGTAGGCCTCCTCGAGCGGGCTGACACCGCGGGCCTGCGCCCGGGCGCCGATGCTCTGCGACGGGTCGGGCTCGTAGTTGGGCGGATCACCCAGCGGGAACATCCAGTTCCACGCCTGCACCGCGAACATCAGCGGGTGGCCGTCACTGGCCGGGGTGTCGGCCAGGATGCGCGCCCGGACCTCGGGCTTGCGCATCACGGCGACGCGTTCGGCCAACGGGAGGTGGGCGATCTCGCGGTAACTCGGATAGAGCACGAACGGGTTGCCGCTCAGCTCCAGGCCTATCACCAGACCGATCGGGCGCGGGAAGACCTGCGCGGTGACCTCACCACCCGCTGCGTTCGCCTTCTCGACCATCGTGAGCCCGTCCTCGAAGAACGGGTCGCCGGCATTGCCTATCGCGAGGGTGAACGTCACCGGCAGACCCACGTCCTCTGCGACGTCGAACACCGTCTGCAACGCGGGCGCGAAGTCACCGGCAACGAGGTCGGGAACGAACTGGATCAGTCCGCCGCCTGCGTCCTTGACGCCGCGGGCGATGGCCTCGATCTCGGCGTGACCGGCTTCGAAACTCGGTATGGGATGGCCGCTCTCGGACTTGTGCAGAGTCAGCCGCGACGATGCGAAGCCCAGCGCTCCGACTCGAACCGCCTCCTCGGCGAGCTTGCGCATCAGTGCCAGGTCCTCGTCGGTGGCGGGTTCGCGATCGACGCCGCGCTGGCCCATCACGTACACCCGCAGCGGGGAGTGTGGCAGGAACGCGGCCACATCGATGTCCCGGCGCCGATCGTCCAGGGCATCGAGGAACTCCGGGAACGTCTCCCATGTCCACGGCAGCCCGTCGACCATCACGACGCCGGGGATGTCCTCCACGCCCGCCATGAGGTCGACGAGTGTCTCGTGGTCGTCGGCCCGGCACGGGGCGAAACCGACACCGCAGTTGCCCATCACCGCGGTGGTCACGCCGTGCGACGACGACGGCGACATGCGATCGGACCAGATGGCCTGCCCGTCGTAGTGCGTGTGCAGATCGATGAAGCCGGGTGTGACGAGCAGCCCCGTCGCGTCGATCTCGCGCGCTGCCGAACCCTCGACAGCGCCCACCGCCTCGATGACCCCGTCGGTGATCGCGACATCGCCGACAAATGGCTCACCACCGAGGCCGTCGACGATGGTGCCGTTGCGGATGAGCAAGTCATAGGCCATACACCTGAATGTACGACGGTGTCGTAGCCACATGCCACGATGGATCGATGATCGATCACTTCGGCATCAACTGCAGCGACTGGGAGAAGTCGAAGGACTTCTACGACAAGGTTCTCGGCGTGCTGGGCTTCACCCGTCAGATGGACTTCGGCGTGGCCATCGGTTACGGCGCGGACGGCCATCCGCACTTCTGGATCGGCGACGCGTCGGCGGGTGATGCCTCGGGTCCCAATCGCGAGGTGCATATCGCGTTCGTGGCCAAGGACCCCGAGGCGGTGCAGACCTTCTTCCACACAGCGGTGGCGCTGGGGGTGGAACCACTGCACGAGCCCAGGCTGTGGCCGGAGTACCACGACAGCTACTACGGCGCCTTCGTTCGGGACCCCGACGGTAACAACGTCGAGGCTGTGTTCCACGGCGGCGGCCCGAAGGGTTAGGTCCTTCCCGGCCAGCGGCGTTCATCGGGGCCGGATCCCGTTGCACCATCGTGAACGAATCAGAGGTTGTTCTCTCGCAGCCATGAGCGGATGCGACGACGAGCGTTGGCATACGGCGACGAAGTGTTGAGCTGGATCATTCGCCCCGCGGTGTACTTGCCGTACCAGGGCTTCCCGTACAGGTCTTCATCGCTCATCTTCAAGACCAGAGAGAGCACACGGGACTCAGCTGCATTGAAACGGTCGAGCAGTTCGGTCCAGCTGAGGCTGGCGTAGTCGCGGTAGAACTGCTGCGCTAAATCCCCAAGTTGATTCCAGTTGTATCCGGACGCTGGGAAGGAGGGTTCAATGCCTGCGTCGCGTTGCTCATGCCACGTCAGTATGAGTTCGCTCCATCCGAGTAGATAGGCCAGAAGATCCGCAGGACTCATTAGCGTGTTCGCCTTGTGTCCTGGCAGAGATTTCTCGCGCACCTGCTCGGCCGGCACCCGTGCGAGGTCCCGCACCAACTTGTCGTACTCGCCGGTGATGGCATGCACTAGCTCTTCTTTTGAAGACGGCACAGCCAAAGTCTGTTTCCCTTCCGAGCAGAGCAGCGATGACGCCCACACCAGTCGGAATATTGCACCACAGGCGTAACTTTGGCGGACATGGCGCAAGCAAATATCGACGCGGCGCGCGAACTGCTCCGCGACTCCTTCACCCGCCTCATCGAACACGCCGACGAAATCACCGACGGGCTGACCGACGCCGTGTCGTCGTACCGTCCGACACCGGAGGCCAACAGCATCGCGTGGCTGCTCTGGCACAGCGCCCGCGTGCAGGACGCGCAGCTGTGCGATATCGCCGGGACCGAGCAGGTGTGGCTACGCGACGGCTGGGTCGACAAATTCGCCCTCGACCTCCCGCGGGACGCGCATGGTTACGGGCACACTCCCGAGGAGGTCGGCAAGGTTCGCGCGTCGGCTCAACTGCTGGCCGGCTACTACCACGCGGTGCACCGGATCACGCTCGAGTTCGTCGCGGGTGTGACGGCCGAGGAACTCGAGCGCATAGTCGACAGGCGCTGGACCCCGCCCGTCACGGCCAGTGCCCGCCTCGTCAGCATCATCGACGACTGCGCACAGCACCTCGGTCAGGCGGCCTACGTCAAGGGCATCGCAGTCAAGGGCCCCGCGCCTGAATGAGGCTGGTCCGATGGTGGCCGTGCGTCGCGTTGCCGCTGATGGTGTTGCTGGGGCTTGCGGTCGGCTCGGAGTCCACCCGGGTCGATGACTGGTTCATCCGGACCGGCGACGCCCATCCGGCGCTGGGCTGGCTGCTGTTCTTCACCGCGGGCCTAACGCAGGCCGTCGTGCTGGCGATCGGCATCGCCGTGGCGGCCCATCGGCGGCGCGGGCGAATGGTCGTGGTGATGGTGGTGGCACCGCTGGTCGCCCTGGTGGCGGTGCGCCTGGTCAAGCCGGTGTTCGGCCGCACCAAGGGTGGCGCGCTGGCCTATCCCAGTGGTCACACCACGCTGGCCGTGGTGGTGATCTGTCTGCTGGTAGTGCTGGCCGGTGTCACCGCGTGGGTGGTGGCTGGCGCCGTCATCGCTGTGCTGCTGGGCATGCTGGGCCAGTCGTTCACCTACCACTACTTCACCGACACTCTCGGTGCTGTGCTGCTCGGAACGGCCGTGGTGTGTCTGGCGGTCTGGACGGCCAGACTTGACAGGTGTCAACCCAGGTGCGACGTGGATCACAGCTGTGGTTAACATGGGGCCATGACAGCAACGCCCGAAGTTTCCGCGCCAGGTTCCGGCCTTCCGGAGGGCGCCATCCTCAACCCCGCCACGGGTGCCGTCGCGGGCACCGTGCGCTGGACCGACCCAGCCGATGTCGGCCGCATCGCCGCAGGTCTGCGCGTCGCCCAACGGGAATGGGAGGCACGGGGCGCCGCGGGCCGAGCGAAGGTGATGGCGCGCTACGCCGTCTGGCTCGGTGAGCACCGCGACGAGATCGAGTCACTGCTGATCGCCGAGACCGGCAAGTCCGCGACGGACGCCGCTCAAGAGGTCCCGCTGCTGATCATGATCGCGTCGTACTACATCAAGACGATGGAGAAGGCGCTGGCACCGGAGACTCGGCCGGCACCGCTGCCGTTCCTGTCGATCAAGAAGATCGCCGTGCACTACCGGCCGCGTCCGGTGGTCGGGATCATCGCGCCGTGGAACTACCCCGTCGCCAACCTCCTGATGGATGGCATCGCCGCGCTGGCCGCGGGCTGCGCCGTGCTGCTCAAGCCGTCGGAGCGCACACCGCTGACCGCCGAGCTGCTGCTGAAGGGCTGGCTCGACTCGGGTGCGCCCGAGGTGATGGCGATCGTTCAGGGCGCCCGCGAGGCCGTCGAGGCCGTCGTCGACAACGCCGACTACATCCAGTTCACCGGCTCCAGCGCAACCGGCGCGAAGGTGATGGAACGGGCCGCGCGCCGGCTCACGCCCGTCAGCCTCGAACTCGGCGGCAAGGATCCAATGATCGTGCTCGAGGACGCCGACGTCGATCTGGCCGCGCACGCCGCGGTGTGGGGTGCGATGTTCAACGCCGGCCAGACGTGTGTGTCGGTGGAGCGGGTCTACGTGCTCGACCAGGTGTATGACCAGTTCGTCGACGCCGTGGTGCGCGACGTGAAGAACCTGAAAATGGGCGCGGGCGAGGGCCACGACTTCGGCGCGCTGATCGATGACAGTCAGGTGGCCGTGACCGACCGGCACGTCGCCGACGCCGTCGCCAAGGGCGCCAGGGCGCTCACCGGTGGGCAGCGTCACGAGGGCGTCGGGAGCTTCTACCCGCCGACGGTTCTCGTCGACGTCGACCACTCGATGCTCTGCATGACGGAGGAGACGTTCGGCCCGACCCTGCCGATCATGAAGGTGTCGAGCGTCGCCGAGGCGGTGCGCCTGGCCAATGACAGCCCGTACGGGTTGAGCGCGTCGGTGTTCTCGCGTGACATCGCCCGGGCAAAGGATGTCGCGCTTGAATTGGATTGCGGCGCAGTGAACGTCAACGACGTGATCTCGAACCTGATGTGCACCACGGCCCCGATGGGCGGGTGGAAGACATCAGGCATCGGCGCGCGGTTCGGCGGCGCGGACGGCGTGCGGAAGTTCTGTCGTCAGGAGGCTGTCGTCGTGCCGCGGACCACCGTCGGTGCGGGCGGGAACTACTACAACAACTCGCTCAAGGCGCTCAAGCGGATGAACACGCTGATGACCAAGCTGGCACTGCGTCGACCGAGGCGGGTCGCCAAGTAGCAGCCGGGTAGCGCACGGCACCGTTCGTTCATCTCGGCGTCACCCCCGTGTAGGCGGGGGTCGATACGTTGCGCCGGTGATGTTGGACGGTTCTGCTCTTGATGACTACATCGTGCGCGACGACGATGACGACGATCCCGTGCTGCTCGTCCAGCGCACAGGCGAGGTCGTCGACACGTGGCGCGAGGGTTACCCATACGACGAGCGGATGAGCCGCGACGAGTACGAGCAGCAGAAGCGTCTGCTGCAGATCGAACTGCTCAAGCTGCAGAAGTGGAGCCAGGCCAACGGGCACCGGCACGTCATCGTGTTCGAGGGTCGCGACGCCGCAGGCAAGGGCGGCACCATCAAGCGGTTCATGGAGCACTTGAATCCGCGCGGCGCGCGCGTCGTCGCGCTGGAGAAGCCGACCGAGCGGGAACGCACGCAGTGGTACTTCCAGCGCTACGTTCCGCACCTGCCCGCGGCGGGGGAGGTCGTGCTGTTCGACCGGTCCTGGTACAACCGCGCGGGCGTCGAACGCGTGATGGGGTACTGCTCGCCCAAGCAGCACGCGGAGTTCATCCGGCAGGCGCCGCTGTTCGAGCAGATGCTGGTCAACGACGGCATCAGCCTGACCAAACTGTGGTTCTCGGTGACCGCGGCCGAGCAGCGCACCCGCTTCACCATCCGCCAGGTCGACCCGGTCCGGCAGTGGAAGCTCTCACCGACCGACCTCGCGTCGCTGGACAAGTGGGACGACTACACGGCGGCCAAGGAGGACATGTTCGCCTGGACCGATACCGAGGCGGCACCGTGGACCGTGGTGAAGAGCAATGACAAGAAACGCGCCAGGATCAACGCGATGCGCTACGTCCTCGGTAAGTTCGACTACGACAACAAGGATCACGAGGTGGTCGGCCGCGCCGATCCGCTCATCGTGGGACGCGCACTGGCTGACTGAGACCCGGCTGCGTCCAGGAGAGGAGGACGCGCCGTGCGGTTCGTGGCTGCGCTCCTCTTCTGGCTGCTGACAACGGTGGCGCTCGCGGTGGCGGTGCCCGCGATGTGGGCCCAGCACAACGTCGTCGACGAGGGCGGCTACGTCGCGCTGGCGCAGGCCGCGGCCACCGAACCGCCGCTGCAGAACGCGATGGCCTTGGAACTGACCGACCAGCTGGTGAACCTCGCGGGCAACAGCGGCTATGACGTGACCCCCGATCTGTTGCGCGGCGCGGCGACGACCTACACGCGCAGCGCGGCGTTCCCCGGCCAGTTCGCGACGGCCAACCGGATCGCCCACCGATGGATGTTCACCGATGCGGTGTCGCAGTCCGATGAGTCGGGGCGCTGGGAGATCGACCTGTCGCCGATGCTCGCCGATCGCTCGTTTCAGCAGACCCTGAGCGACTTCGGCATCAGCGCGCCGTCGACGCTGACGGTGCCGTTGACGGAGAACGTGTCCGATTCGCTCCGGCCGGGGCAACTGCGCCAGCTGTCCACGTGGGGTCCGTGGGCGAGCCTCGGGGCGGCGATCCTGGCGGGCGTTTTCGCGCTGCTGACACTCGCGGTTGCGCGGCGACGGGGTAAGGCCCTTGCAGCCCTGGGGGTTTCGGCGCTGGTGGTCGGTGCGGCCGGTTGGGCGGCTATCGAGGTGGCACGCCGCTACGTCGACAAGGCGCTCGATGTCACCTCCGGCGGGATCCGGCAGGTCGCTGACGCGATGGTCGGTCACGCCGTCGACAGTCTGCACCTGTGGCTGAACCTGACGTTGGCCGCAGGCGTGGTCCTGGTGGCGTTCGGGGTCGTCGTGGCGATGCTCGGTGGGTTGCGCCGGCGCGACTGACGCTCGCGGCATGCGTCGTCCTGCTAGTCGACTGCCCAGTAACGTCAGGCCATGCCTTTCCTCACGGACCTCGGGCCGCAACAGCCCGTGACCACGACGCCGTCACTCGTGCCGGGCACACTGCGGCGGATCAGCGTCATCGACACTCATCAGACCGAACCCGGGGGATCGGACGTCACCCTGCGGGGCCGTGACGTGGTGGCACGCGCATCAGGCGTCGAGGTGCTCGACCAGGTCGAACTGCGTGCGCATCTCACCGACCGCGTCATCGACGCCATCGACATTGTCGGCGCCGTCGACGACGACCGCCTCACCGCGCTGACGGGTAACCGCGTCGGGCCGGGGTTCCGCTCCGCGGTCACGCGGGTCGTTCCGGCTGACGCGGCGCGCGCGAGCCTGCTGCACCTGCTGCTCGACGACTGGGCCGGTGCAGCGCTGGTTTCCGGCTACGCACTGATGGCCGAGGCGGCAACCCGAGGCGACGAGGAGCGGCTGCCCGTCAGCGTCACCGACAACCTGGCCCCGATCTGCGCGGGCTTCGCCCACGACGCATTCATGGTCACCTACGCCCAGAGCAACGGGGTCATCCCCACGGTGCTCGGCCCGGTCGCGCCGGCCCTGGACGCGCTGCGCGACGTCGAACCGCTGCGCCCGCACGGTATGCGCCGACACCGACGCATCGACCTGCGGCCCGGCGATGCCGACTCGGCCGAGTTCGACGCCCACTTCCGCGACTCCCACGTCGACGGTGACGGGACCGAGACGATCGTGCACGAGTACACCGTGGCGGGCGTGGTGGACGTGTCCGCCCGCACCATCGTGTCGGTCGATGCGAGAGTGCATGTGCTGCCGTGGCAGGAGTGCCCGAGTGCGATCACCAGTGCGCTGCGCATACGAGGTATGGCGCTGTCCGATCTGCGGCACCGCATCAAGGGTGAGTTGGTCGGCACCAGCACCTGTACCCACCTCAACGACACATTGCGCTGCCTGGGCGACCTCGATGCCCTGCTGGAGGCGCGGCTACGGCTCGATGATGTGTGACGGATCGGGCCTGCGCTCCGGCGGCGCCTGGCTGTAGTCGCCCCATGGCCCGTCCCGGCGCTGCACCGCCGCGCGCACGCCCTCGGTTGCTGCGACGTCGATGAACTCGAGCGCGTCGGGTGTGTTGCGCATGAGCCCGTCGATGATGCCGCCGAGAGTCTGGGTGGACGCCAACCCCATGTTCTCGTAGGCCTGGTTCACGATGAGCTTCTGAGCCTGCAACTGCGACAACGGGATTCGGGCCAGCATGCCCGCGACCTCGGCGACGCGGGCCTCCAGTCGCTCGAACGGCACCGACTCGTTGATCAACTCAGCCGCAGCGGCCTCGACACCGGTCAACGGTTCCCCGGTGAGCGAGTGCCACTTGGCCTTCGCCAGGCCGAGCCGATAGATCCACATGCCGGTGAGGTAGGCGCCCCACATCCGGGCATATGGCGTGCCGATGACGGCGTCGTCGCTGGCGATGACGATATCGGCGCACAGCGCGTAGTCGCTCGCGCCGCCGACGCACCAGCCGTGCACCTGGGCGATCACCGGTTTGGATGCCCGCCAGATCGCCATGAACTTCGGCGTGGGCCCCGTCGATCGCGACGACACCATGGCGAAGTCCTTGCCCGGATCCCAGCGGCCGTCGGTGTTCATCGACTCGCCCCACTGTGCGAAGCCGCCACCGAAGTCGTAGCCGCCGGAGAACGAGCGCCCCGCCCCGCGCAGCACGATCACCTTGATCTGCGGGTCGCGCTCGGCCAGGCCGACCGCGGCCTCGATCTCGTCGGGCATCGGCGGCACGATCGTGTTGAGGTGTTCGGGCCGGTTCAGCGTGATCGTGGCGACCGGCGGCTGCGCCTTGTACAGCAGGGTCTCAAAGCTCTGGGCCATGACTGAAGTCGAGTCACTGATGGACCGGAAGTCAAGGATTCGTCGTGGACTCTTGCGTCGCTGTCGGTTTAGCGCCGAGCGACGACCTTCGTCAGCTAGAGCTGCACATCGTAATTCGCTATCCGCCTCTGCCATGCCAAGGATGGGGGCGGTACCCAAACAGATCACAGATGCCCTGTGAGCGACTTAGTGGCCGCCAGCTCCCGAGTGGGGTATCCGTAGCAAGAGTTTCAGAGGGGCAATTCGACTGCTTGCGCATGAGGTGTCCGCGCGAAGAGGGCGTTGTTGTCGGCCTACGAGCGAGACTGAAGTGCGGGCGGCGGATCCGGTTTGCGGAGAGTGCGGTATGCAGCATAGATCTTGCCGCCGACCTTTATGTGAGACGTGTTTCCGAACGCGATGACCACGACCCCGAATGTCATTGCGAGCGCGATGGCTATGGCCGAACCCCACTGCGGGGCCTGAGAGAGAAACATCAGTGCGATCCCGATCGAGCACGCACTCCAATACACCCTTCTCTGGATCGAAGCCGGAGAGAGGGCACGCGACTTCCACAGCGGGAAAAAGCCTCCCACCACACCGAGAACCATGAGTGTCAGGCCAGAGATAAAGAGAATTTTGGAGAGTGTCACTACCAGCTCTTTCCGCCGCCGCCGCTGCCATTTGTCAGTGGCGCGTCGAACAATCCACCGATGTCTCCTCCGATGTCGCCGCCGGCGAACCCACCGAGCAAGCCGCCGACAACTGCCGCGCCAGCCGCGCTGATCGGTCCCGCTACCGATCCCACTGCTGCCCCCGCGGCAGCCCCACCAAGAATACTGCCACCCACAGATCCGGTTGCCTCACCCAGCTTTTCGTTGCGGTCGTGCGAATCACTGTGCCACCACTCCCATCCGGCAAACCCGAGTTGTACGACGTTGCCGACCGCCGAAAGCTTGAATCCTGCCTTGCTGAGCAGTTCAGCGTCCGCCTTGGAAAGACCTTCGAGGGTGTGCCTGCCTGTCGGAACTGATTCGCCATAGCGTTCGAATCCAGTGCCGACCATGTCTGCGCCGGTACTGAGGTTCTTGACAATGTCCGCAATTCCTTCTTCCGAGATCCCGGTTTCTCGCAGCTTGGTCTCAACGCCATCAATAACGATATTGCGTGCGGTCGTTTCCTGTTGATTGAGGAACCGCGTTGCCTGATCTGGACTCATCGGTGGGGCGCCGAGAACGCCTTGCTCAAGCTTGTGCTGCCATTCCTGTCGGAAGGCGGCTCGTTGGGCCGCGGTCTTGCCGGTGATGGGGTCGACAGGCAGTGGGCCAGTGAAATGAGACATGTTGTAGTCGCCCAGTCGTTGGCCCGCATACTGGATCTCGTCGATGTTCGCCGCCGGATCGTTGATCGTCGCGAAGTCGCGAAGCCGTCCCGCGGCCGCCTGCTTCTCGGGCGTCCACGGGCCTGGAGCGTCGACCAGTGCCTGGTCGACGGCGCGTTGACGGGTGTCGTACTTGTCCGATGCTGACTTGGCGCCCGGCTCAGAATCAAGGGCCCGTCCGTCGGCGCCGTTCGTGGCGTCGGGGGTGTAACCCTCTGCCGCCATCTCGGCTTGCGCCTGGTCGAGTTGGTCGGAGTAGGCGTCACGGACAGACCGCACTTCGTCTAGCGCAGTGGCGACGCGATCGACCGCTGCCTGCGTAAGTTCCGAGATGTCGGCGGTCTCACCGTTGGCCGCCGCGAGACTGATTTCGTAGTCGATCTGGTCGTCGATCCGCCGCAGTGCGCCATCGAGATTGCTGATCGAGATGGCCCCGCTGCGCTGCGCTTCCGCCAAAGAAGCAGCGATGCTCTGCAAGTCAACGGCGACCTTGGACATCTTGTCCTTGTTGTATTGCAATGACTCGGTGGCCCGCGACACTTCGGCCGAGTCATTGATGGGATGGTCGCCGCCGTCGTGACGATCCCATGCCAACTCGAATCGCCTTTGTGCAGCGAGAAACTCTTCGGTGGTCTCGCTGGTACAAGTGCTGGCCGCCCGGAATGCGGTGGCCAACTCGCTGATCTCGCCCGGAGATCCAGCCTGGATCGTGCGGTTCATTTGCCACGGGTCACCACCGACAGAACCAATGAGGCCCTTGACGTCGAGATGTCGAAGCTGCAGCGTCATCGGGGATCAGGTCAGGGAATTTCCCGCGGCATCGACGGCGCCGGCAGCTTGCTCATCCTGCATGAGGAACATCGTCGCGGCGCAAGTGGCCTTCTGGGCGATCGCGTCTAGTTCGGTGCGATGACCGTCCATAGTTGTGGCGTGGGTTTGGTGAGCCGCGGTGAGGGCGCCGTGGAAGCCGCGCGCAGCCTCGAAATCGCCGAACACACCGACGCTGAGTCGGGTCGACGAGAAGTCAGCCGCACCGCGTTGAATGATCGTCGCCGCGCTGTCGGAGAAGTCCGCTCCCATGCGCAGCATGTCCGTGTCGATGTACATCCGGTTCCCCCCAACGGTTCGTCACGGTTATCGTGAACTTACCGATCTCGCCAGTTTACCGACGGTTAACCGGGGTCCACGCACCAAAATCTGTCATGCGAGGGCGAAGCCGTACCGCTCCAGGGGCTGCAGCGGACTGGGGTCGGTGCCTTCGACGACGAATATCCAGGTTCGGCCCTGGTCGTCCTGCCGGGTCGCATAGCCGTGCTGGCCTTGCGTCTTGGTCAGGTCTTCGGCGCTTTCGGATGGGTCGTCGTAGACACCGACTAGAACCGATGGTTGACCGGGCGGTGTCATGCACAGCGCGACGTTCGAGGCTTGGGGGAGCCATGAGTTCGGCGAAGCATCCATCACCGAAGGCCCGCCGCAGGCCGCCGTTAGCCACGCGAATCCGTCCGATGTCTCGAACGGTGGGGTCGGCTTCTGGGATTGAGCGGGCGATGTCGAGATGGGCGTCGTCGACGAGGTGGTCTCTCCGCGGGAACAGGACGCCAGCGCTGCTCCCATGATCGGCAACACGACGAGTACGAACAGACCCGGGACGGCAGCGCCTCTGCGGCGTCTCGGCGGGTGGAGCGGAGCGGACGGACGTGGCTCGGCGGTCATGCCGTCTTGTTTGCCTCAACGTCGGCCGCATCGATCTGCTTCACCACCAAGGTGTTCAGCCGGCTACGACCCCTCACCCCGCGGAGCCGGGTCCGGCCCACGGTGGGCCGGGTCCGCGGCCCGGACCTCCCCGCCGATCTTGATGTTCGATGTGCGGAAGTACGCCCACCCGACCATGAGGACCACCGCCATCGCGACGAACGCGACCGAACTCTGAAGATCCGGTAGCCCGCGATGAACAGCACCGGGATCGCCACGGCCGTCGCGGTCCAGTAGATGCGACGCTTCACCGCCCGCTTCGGCAGCCGATTCGTATCCCAGCCCGGCACCACGATTCCGGCGACCAGCAGCCCGATGCCGACGTAGAAGAGGATCAGGGACGTGGTGCTCATGGCTCCACCCTATGGTGGTGGTTCGGCCAACCCGCCCACTGTGCCGTTGGTATTACCGTAAGTTCATCGGGATGCTGCGTGTCATCCAGTGGGCCACCGGAACCGTCGGACGCCACGCCGTCGCCGCGGTGCACCGTCATCCTGACCTCGACCTGGTCGGGGCATTGGTCTACGGCGAGTCCAAGGACGGCCGTGACGCCGGCGAGCTGTGTGGCATCGGCGAAATCGGTGTCACCGCAACGCGTGACCGTGACGCGATCATTGCGCTGGACGCCGACTGCGTGCTGTACATGCCGCAGGGCGAGATGAACCCGATGGGCGCGCTGCGTGACATCTGTGCCCTGCTGGCGTCGGGCAAGAACGTCGTGTCCACGGCGGTGACGGCACTGATCTACCCGGCCAGCATGGGGCAGGCCGTCGTCGACCAGCTGGAGGCGGCGTGCGCCGAGGGGCGCTCGTCCTTCCACGCGACGGGTATCGAACCCGGTTGGGCGGCAGAGGTTCTGCCACTCACGATGTCGAGCCTGTTCGGCCGCATCGATTCCCTGTTGGTGCAGGAACTACTGGACTACAGCACCTATGACAGCGCCGACATGCTGTTCGACATCATGGGCTTCGGCGGGGCACCCGATGCGCCGGTTCCGCTGGCCGATCCGGTGCTCGCCGGCTCGACGTTCAAGGCGTCACTCATGCTGGTCGCCGACGGCCTCGGCGCCACCATCGACGACTTCGCCTACGACCGCCGTGTGGCCGTCACCGCCGAGGCCTTCGACATCACGGCCGGACGGATCGAGGTGGGCACCGTCTCGGCGCAGCGGTTCAGCTGCTCCGCGATCATCGGCGGCCGACCTGCGCTGACCATCGAGCACATCACCCGCCTGCGCGACGACCAGGCTCCGGACTGGCCGACCGGACGCGGGTGGAAGGTGACCGTCGAGGGCAGCCCCTCGATGGTGCTCGAGTCGCGCATCGCGGCCCATGGTGAGGACGAGACGGATCAGGGCTGCCTCGGCACCGCGATGCATGCCGTGCACGCCATCGCACCGGTATGCGAAGCGGCACCGGGTATCCGGACGTTCCTCGATCTGCCGACCATCATCGGCCGCGGGGTGCTGAGCTAAGCCCCTACTCGCCCAGCGTGCGGTGCAGGAACTCGTAGATCAGCGCTGACCGGAACGCGGTCTGGGCGTTGTCGGCGGCGCCGGCGTGGCCGCCCTCTACGTTCTCGTAGTACTGCACCGGGTGCCCGGCGGCCTCCAGCGCTGCGGTCATCTTGCGGGCGTGCCCGGGATGCACCCGGTCATCGCGCGTCGACGTGGTCATCAGCAGCGGGGGATACCGTCGGTCCGCCGAGATGTTCTGGTACGGCGAGTATTCCGAGATGAACTCCCAGTCGTCCGGGTTGTCGGGGTCACCGTACTCGGCAACCCATGACGCGCCGGCCAGCAGCAGGTGGTAGCGCTTCATGTCGAGCAGCGGAACGCTGCACACCAGGGCGCCGAACAGGTCGGGGTACTTCGTCAGCATGATGCCCATGAGCAGGCCGCCGTTGCTGCCGCCCTGTGCGCCGAGCTGATCGACTGTCGTGATGCCGCGCGCGACCAGATCGGCGGCAACCGCGGCGAAGTCCTCGTGCACCAGGTGTCTGCCCTCGCGCATCGCCTGGGTGTGCCACCGCGGCCCGTACTCGCCGCCGCCACGGATGTTGGCCAGCACGTAGGTGCCGCCGCGTGACAGCCACAACCGGCCGAGCACACCGCCATAGGCCGGTGTGCTGGAGTTCTCGAATCCGCCGTAGCCGCCGAGCAACGTCTTGCCGGGGCCGCTCGCGCTGCGGTGTCCTACCACGAAGTACGGGATCATCGTGCCATCGGCCGACGCCACGAAGTGCTGGTTCACCTCGATGTCGGAGGCGTCGAAGAACGCAGGCGCGCTCTTGATCTCGGAGAGTTCCTCGCCAACCCGGCCCCACAGGAGTCGCGACGGTGTGTCGAAACCGCTTGAGTCCAGGAATATCTCGTCACCGTACTCATCGGCAGCCACCACCACGGTGTTGGTGTTCGGCGGGATGCCCTCGACGGGCTCGCGTGTCCAGGGCCCTGGCGTGACGACCTCGATGCGGCTCGCCACGTCCACCAGGGTCACCAGGATCAGCCGGTCACGCGTCCAGGTGTAGCTCTGCAGGCTGGTGTGCTCGTCCGGTTCGAAGACAACAGTGAGATCGGCCGTGCCGGAGAGGAATTCGTCGTACTTGGTGGCCAGAAGCGTGCCGGTTGGGTATGTCGTGCCGTCCACCGTCCAGTCGCTGCGCGGCCGGATCAGCAGCCACTCGCGGTGTATCGACGTGCCGGCATCTGTCGGGACGTCGAACTTGAGCAGCTCGCCGTTGCGGAGTTCGTATCGGTCACGATTGAAGAAGTCCAGTGACCTCGAGATCAGCAGCCGCTCGAAACCGGGCGTCGGGTCGTACCCGGCGCCGACGCTCACGTCGGACACATCGCCCTCGAAGAGCGTCTCGGCGTCAGTGAGGGGCTGGCCCCGTCGCCACCGCTTGACGACACGGGGGTAGCCGGAGTCGGTCAGCGAGCCCGGTCCGAAGTCGGTGCCCACGATCACGGCATCGGCTCCCTCCCAGCCGATATCGGTCTTCGCCTCCGGTAGCTCGAATCCGCTCGCTATGAATTCACGTGTCCGCATGTCGAATTCGCGGACCACGGTGGCATCCGAACCGCCCCTGGAGAGGCTGATGAGCGCTCGCGTCAGGTCCGGCTCGATGACCTCGGCACCGGCCCACACCCAATTCTCGCCATCGGCCTCCGCGAGTGCGTCGACATCGATGACGACGTCCCAGTCGGGCTCCTGCGAGCGGTAGCTCTCCAACGTCGTGCGCCGCCACAGGCCGCGAGGGTTGGCGCCGTCCCGCCAGAAGTTGTAGAGGTGCTCGCCGCGCCGCCGCACGTACGGGATGCGGGCGTCGGTGTCGAGCACCGCCAGGGCCTCGGAGCGCATCTGCTCGAATCGTTCGCCGCCGAGCTCGGCCAGGGTGGGCTCGTTGTGCTGGGCCACCCATGCCAGGGCGTCATCGCCGGTGACGTCCTCCAGCCAGAGGTAGGGGTCCCGGAGGGTGGGGTCGGTATCAGCGCTTGGGTCCACGGGTCCATTGTGGCTATCGGCGGTAATCGTGCGGCGATAGGGTGAGTGATGGCCGTGCCGAGCAGAGCACTCATCACCGCGCCCGCAGCTGATCTCCTGCGTCGACTCCAGGACAGACATGGTCCGCTGATGTTTCACCAGTCAGGCGGCTGTTGCGACGGATCGTCACCGATGTGCTACCCCGATGGGGACTTCATCGTCGGTGACCGCGACATCCTGCTGTCGATTCTCGATGTGGGCGACGGCGACGGCGTACCGGTGTGGATCTCCGGGTCGCAGTTCGAGGCGTGGAAGCACACCCAACTGGTGATCGACGTGGTTCCCGGCCGAGGTGGTGGGTTCAGCCTCGAATCGCCAGAGGGCATGCGGTTCCTGTCCCGCGGACGCGCGTTCACCGCGGCGGAGAACGCGCTGCTCGACGAGCACCCGCCGGTCACCGGGAGACGATTCGAGGCGGGGGAGCGACCGGTCGCAACGGGCTCTCACATCGTCGCCGAGGCCGTGGACGCCTGCCCGATACCGGCGGGACGCGCCGCGCAGGTGCACGACTAGCGGCGACGCGCGGAGTTACCGTGAAGGGGTGATTCCGCTCCCACGGGCGTGGCTCCTGACCAGTGCGATGCTCATCGGCGTCGCCACGGGCGTGGTCGCGGGTGTCGCATCGAGTGTGCTGGTGACGGCGGCCATCCGACCTGACCTCGTCGTCGGACTCGTCGTCGGTGTGCCCAGTGCGGCAGGCATGCTGCTGGTGCTGTTGTCTGGTCGCCGGTGGGTGACGACGTTCGGCGTCTTCGTCCTCTCGCTGGCCCCCGGCTGGTTCGGCGTGCTGGCCGCGATCGAGGCGGTCTCCGGTGCCTGAGCACGCGGTGGGTGAGCCGACCGGGAACTGGACGCCGCTTTTCGACACCGACGCGATCGCAGCGCAGAGCGCCGAGGCGCAACCGATCACCGCCACCGAACCGCCCGGCGACACGCCGTCCGAACCGATTCCCGCGTTCGCGCCGCCCGAGGTGGTGCCGGGCACCTACACCTACGTCAAGCGCTGGACCTTCGTGCTCGTGGTCGCCGGGGTGTGGATCGTCGGCGCGGGGATCGGGGTGGCGCTCTACGAGTGGTGGTTCTCCTCGGTAGACAAGACGGCACCGGTCTTCGTGGTGTTCGTCTATGTCGTCGTGTGCACCGTTGTGAGCCTGCTGGTCGCCATGATCGTGAACAAGCCGCTCCTGGCGGCGCTGGCGGTCGCGTTGATGTCGGCACCCCTGGCATCAACGGCCGCCGCGGGGGTCCTCTACGGTGCCTACGTCTTTGACTGGTTCGGCCGTTAGCGCCGCACCGCCGCCCACTAGGCTGTGGGCGTGACTCACTATGACGTCGTCGTAATCGGAGCAGGTCCCGGCGGATATGTCGCGGCCATTCGCGCAGCGCAGTTGGGCCTGACCACCGCCATCGTCGAACCCAAGTACTGGGGCGGCGTCTGTCTCAACGTCGGGTGCATCCCGAGCAAGGCGCTGCTGCGCAACGCCGAGCTGGCGCACATCTTCACCAAGGAGGCCAAGCAGTTCGGCATCAGCGGTGAGGCGAGCTTCGACTTCGGCGCCGCCTTCGACCGCAGCCGCAAGGTCGCTGAGGGCCGCGTGGCCGGTGTGCACTTCCTGATGAAGAAGAACAAGATCACCGAGATCCACGGCTACGGCAAGTTCACCGATGCCAACACCCTGGCCGTCGACCTCAACGAGGGCGGCACCGAGACGCTGACATTCGACAACGCGATCATCGCGACCGGCAGCAGTACCCGGCTGGTGCCGGGCACGTCGCTGAGCGAGAACGTCGTCACCTACGAGAAGCAGATCATGTCTCGCGAGCTGCCGAAGTCGATCATCATCGCGGGTGCCGGGGCGATCGGCATGGAGTTCGCCTATGTGCTGAAGAACTACGGCGTCGACGTCACCATCGTGGAGTTCCTTCCGCGGGCACTGCCCAATGAGGACGCCGAGGTCTCCAAGGAGATCGAGAAGCAGTACAAGAAGCTGGGCGTGAAGATCCTCACCGGTACCAAGGTCGAGTCGATCAACGACGACGGGTCAACTGTCACCGTCACCGTCAGCAAGGACGGCAAGTCCGAGGACCTCAAGGCAGACAAGGTGCTGCAGGCCATCGGCTTCGCCCCCAACGTCGAGGGCTTCGGGCTGGAGAAGGCCGGCGTCGAGCTGACCGAGCGCAAGGCCATCGGCGTCGACGACTACCTGCGCACCAACGTGCCGCACATTTATGCCATCGGTGACGTGACCGGGCTGCTGCAACTGGCCCACGTGGCCGAGGCGCAGGCCGTTGTGGCGGCCGAGACCATCGCCGGGGCCGAGACGCTCCCGCTGGGCGACATCCGGATGATGCCGCGGGCCACGTTCTGCCAGCCGCAGGTCGCCAGCTTCGGGCTCACCGAGGAGCAGGCCCGCGCCGAGGGCTACGACGTGAAGGTGGCCAAGTTCCCGTTCACCGCCAACGGCAAGGCACACGGTCTCGGCGACCCGAGCGGTTTCGTCAAGCTGATTGCCGACGCCAAGTACGGCGAGCTGATCGGTGGCCACCTCATCGGGCACGACGTCTCCGAGCTGCTGCCCGAGCTGACCCTGGCGCAGAAGTGGGATCTGACGATCAACGAGCTGGCGCGCAACGTGCACACCCACCCGACCATGTCGGAGGCGTTGCAGGAGTGCTTCCACGGCCTGGCCGGCCACATGATCAACTTCTGATCTGTCTCCGTGCCCGTGAGAGCAGTGGTAGTCGCCGGGATCGGCGGACTGATCGTGGGCCACGTGCTGTGGCTGGTCGGTATATCGCTGGCCATGGCGACCACCGAGGTGAGCACCTGGGTTCTCGTCGTCGCCGCGGTGTCACTGGTCGCGGCGGTGATCGGCGGACTGCTGGGCCGACGGTTCCATCAAGCCAAGGCCTACGCCAAGGCGTGGTTCGCGTGGTGCCTGCCGATGGCTCCGGTGCTGCTGTCGGTGATCGTCCTGGGCGTCACCTACCTGTAGGGGCGGGCGCTGCGATCTAGTCCGGGAAGTCGAGCGGGATGCGAAGCGTCGCCATCGTCGCCGCCAGGCCGTCGTACTGGCTTGCCAGCATGCAGAACTCGATGAGCTGCTTCTTGTTCAGGTAGGCCGAGAGCGCCGTCCAGGTCTCGGCCGACATGGAACGGGTGATGACGAACTCGTCGGTCGCGGTGATCAGCACCCGTTGGCGGTCGGTGAGCCCCTCGGCGTCGGGACCCTCGAAGATCAGGGCCTGGGTCTGCGCGTCGACGCCGCGACTGCGGGCCAGGCGGCGGTGTTGCTGCAATTCGTACTCGCAGTTGCGCAGGTGACCGACCCGCAGAATCACCAGTTCGGCCTCCTGGCGCGACAACTTGCCGAGGCCGAGCAGTACACCGGAGTAGGGCAGCCAGGCCAGGAACAGCAGTTGGTGCTGGCCGATGACGTTGAACAGGGCGAACCGCGGCGCGCGGATGGCCCTCGCGCCGAGTTTGGCGATCACCCAGTTGAGGGGCCCGAGTTCGCGGAACCCCCCGGGTTGGATGCGGGCCGGGGCAGACTCGGGAGCGCTCACAACAGCGAGTCTAGGGATGCTTTACCAGGTATGGGGACACAGTGCTGCGGTGCTCGTTGAGGTCGAGCGCGCCGCCAAGGACCGGGAATGCGCGCTGCGGACAGTTATCGCGTTCGCACACCCGGCAACCCGCACCGATGGGGGTGGCGATCTCGCTGGACAGGTCGAGGCCCTCTGAGTAGACGAGCCTGTGGGCATGGCGCAGTTCGCAGCCCAGCCCGATCGCGAACGTCTTGCCGGGCTGCCCGTATCGCGCCGCGCGCCGCTCGACCGTGCGCGCCACCCACATGTAGTGCCTGCCGTCGGGCATCTGCGCGATCTGCACACCGATCTTGCCGGGGTTGCCGAATGTCTCGTAGACGTTCCACAGCGGGCACGTGCCACCGCTGGAGGAGAAGTGAAAACCGGTGGCGGACTGACGCTTCGACATGTTGCCCGCACGGTCGACCCGCACGAAGGACAGCGGGACGCCCCGCATCGACGGGCGTTGCAGCGTCGAGAGCCGGTGCGCGATCGTCTCGTAGCTCACCGAGTAGAACGCCGACAGTCGCTCGACGTCGTAGCGGAAGTTCTCGGCAACCCGGTGGAACTGGCTGTAGGGCAACACAATGGCCGCGGAGACGTAGTTGGCTATCCCCAGGCGGGCCAGCGTCCGGGACTCGGCACTGGTGAAGTTTCCCTCGTCGACGAGCTTCGAGATCAGATCGCCGAACTCCAGGTAGGCCAGTTCGGCGGCGAGCTTGAACACCTGCTGCCCCGAGGACAGGTGCGCGCTCATCTCCAGCGTCTTGGTCTCCGGGTCGAAGCGGTGCAGCACGGTGTCGCCGAGGTCGCTGCGCGTGACGATGCGCACGTCGTGCACCGCTCGCAGGCGGTCGGAGAGCTCGCGGGCCAGTTCGGTGCGGTGCATCCGCACCCGGACGGTGAGATCCTCAGCGGCGGTGTCGAGTTCGTGCAAGTAGTTCTGCCGCTGGTAGAAGAAGTCGCGGACCTC
Organism: Mycolicibacterium sp. 624; assembly: GCF_040548615.1. Lineage (NCBI taxonomy): Bacteria > Bacillati > Actinomycetota > Actinomycetes > Mycobacteriales > Mycobacteriaceae > Mycobacterium > Mycolicibacterium sp. 624. The sequence continues at coordinate 427,216 of NZ_JBEPRZ010000005.1, read as the reverse complement.
CTCGTGCGGCATCGTGATGGCCCCGCTGCCGCTGCCGTCGGCGTAGCGACTCTCGGTGGCGGTCGCCAACTGTGTGGCGGTCAGTCGGTAGCGCTGGTGGAGGTTCACCATCGCCCGCGCCAGGGTCGGATGCGAGTTGACCAGATCCGCGAGCTCGGACGGGTCGACGTCGATGCCGAGATCGCGGTCGAGTGTCACCTCCCGGAGTTCGGCGACCAGGCGGGTGTCGTCATGGGGGGCGAAGAACGTGGCGTCGACGCCGAACACCTCGGTGATGCGCAGCAGCACCGCGACGGTGAGCGGACGCACGTCGTGCTCGATCTGATTGAGGTAGCTCGGCGAGATGTCGAGCATCTGCGCCAGCGCGGCCTGGCTCAAGCCGCGCTCACCGCGTAGCTGACGTACCCGCGATCCGACGAAGGTCTTGGCCACGTGAACCAGCCTAACAACGCTGTGAATGCCAACTTCGCAGCCTTTGCACGGGTCACCCTGTGGCAGTATCGAACTTCGTGAGTACCAGCGGTGCGACGGCCAAAACGCAGGCCGTGACGGGTCTTGCCAAGCAGATGCTGCCCGTCCCCGACCCCCACCCCGACGTGTTCGACGTGCAGTGGCCGCTGCGGGTTGCCGACGTCGACCGCGAGGGCAGGCTGAAGTTGGACGCGGCCACTCGCCACATTCAGGACATCGGCTCGGACCAGCTGCGTGAGATGGGCTACGAGGAGACCCACCCACTGTGGATCGTGCGGCGCACGATGGTCGACGTGATCAGGCCCATCGAGTTCAAGGACATGCTGCGGCTGCGGCGGTGGTGTTCTGGAACCTCGAACCGGTGGTGCGAGATGCGGGTGCGTATCGACGGTCGCAAGGGCGGGCTGATCGAGTCCGAGGCGTTCTGGATCAACATCAACCGGGAGACGCAGGGCCCGGCGCGCATCTCCGACGACTTCCTCTCAGGTCTGCAGCGCACGACTGACGTCGACAGGCTGAGGTGGAAGGCCTACCTGAAGGCAGGCAGCCGTGAGGACGCCCAGGATGTCCGCCCCTTTCCCCTTCGGGTGAGCGATATCGACATCTTCGATCACGTGAACAACTCGGTGTACTGGAGTGTGGTCGAGGACTACCTGGCCACCCAGCCCGCGCTGATGGCGGCACCGTTGCGCGTGACGATCGAGCACGATCTGCCGGTGGCGCTGGGCGACGAGCTGGAGATCATCCGGCACGTGCATCCGGCGGGCTCCACCGATGCGTTCGGTCCGGAGCTCACGGATCGCACTGTTACAACGCTCACATACGTCGTCGACGACGAGACGAAAGCCGTCGCGAGCATCTTCTCGCTCTGATTTGCCGGGTTTAACAGTACGAGCGTACTGACCTGCGAAGATCGCTTACCGCGCGGTAACCTCTGAACCGGTTCAGCTCCGAAGCTCCTTCGCAACCTTTGCAAGATAACGACATTGTTGGCGGAAATTGGCAAGTCAAACGGGTGGACCTGCGGATATGCCATGTGCCATGGTCGTGTTAGCAAAAGAGTGAAGCTGCGGCGACGTTAGCAACGATGCACGCGGCGATCAGCAACCGAAGGAGCCGCAATGTCCACCGTTGGCACGCCGAAGAGCCCCGAGCAGATCCAGCACGACTGGGACCACAACCCCCGCTGGAACGGCATCGAGCGCACCTACACGCCCCAGGACGTCGTCGCCCTGCAGGGCCACGTGGTCGAGGAGAGCACCCTCGCCCGCCGCGGCGCCGAGGTGCTGTGGGAGCAGCTCCACAGCATGGACTACGTCAACTCCCTTGGCGCACTGACCGGCAACCAGGCCGTGCAGCAGGTTCGTGCCGGCCTGAAGGCCATCTACCTGTCGGGTTGGCAGGTCGCCGGTGACGCGAACCTGTCCGGCCACACCTACCCCGACCAGAGCCTCTACCCGGCCAACTCGGTGCCGCAGGTCATCCGCCGGATCAACAACGCCCTGCTGCGCGCCGACCAGATCGCCAAGGTCGAGGGCGACACCTCGGTGGAGAACTGGCTGGCCCCGATCGTCGCCGACGGTGAAGCAGGCTTCGGTGGTGCGCTGAACGTCTACGAGCTGCAGAAGGCCATGATCGCCGCCGGCGTCGCCGGTTCGCACTGGGAGGACCAGCTCGCGTCGGAGAAGAAGTGCGGCCACCTCGGTGGCAAGGTGCTGATCCCCACGCAGCAGCACATCCGCACCCTGACCTCGGCCCGCCTCGCGGCCGACGTCGCCGACGTGCCGACCCTCGTCATCGCCCGCACCGACGCCGAGGCGGCGACCCTGCTCACCTCCGACGTCGACGAGCGCGATCAGCCGTTCATCACCGGCGAGCGGACCAAGGAGGGCTTCTACCACGTCACCAACGGTGTCGAGCCGTGCATCGCCCGCGCCAAGGCCTACGCCCCGTACTCCGACCTGATCTGGATGGAGACCGGCACCCCGGACCTGGCACTGGCCAAGAAGTTCGCCGAGGCGGTCAAGGCTGACTTCCCCGACCAGATGCTGGCCTACAACTGCTCGCCGTCGTTCAACTGGAAGCAGCACCTGGACGACGCGACCATCGCGAAGTTCCAGAACGAGCTCGGCGCGATGGGCTTCAAGTTCCAGTTCATCACGCTGGCCGGCTTCCACGCCCTCAACTACTCGATGTTCGATCTGGCCCACGGCTACGCCCGCAACCAGATGAGCGCCTACGTCGAGCTGCAGGAGCGCGAGTTCGCTGCCGAGGAGCGCGGCTACACCGCGACGAAGCACCAGCGTGAGGTCGGTGCAGGGTACTTCGACCGCATCGCCACCACGGTCGACCCGACGAGCTCGACCACCGCGCTTGCGGGCTCGACCGAAGAGGGTCAGTTCCACTGAGCTAGACGCCCGGCAGACGCAAACTCGCGTGAACCGCACTCCGTGCGTGCGAGTCTGCGTCTGCCGGCGAAGGCAGCACAGGCTCCGCCCGCGTTTTCCACGGGGCGGGGCCTGTCTCAATTTTCCGACATAGTAGAAACGGTGAACGTGACTGAGATTCAGCGGGTGGGCGTCATTGGCGCCGGGCAGATGGGCGCGGGGATCGCCGAGGTGTCCGTGCGTGCCGGTGTGGACGTGCTGGTCTACGAGCCGACAGAGGCGCTGACCACAGCAGGTCGCGACCGCTTGACCAAATCTCTGCAGCGGGGTGTCGACAAGGGCAAGTTGACCCAGGACGAGTTCGACGCCGCACTCGCCAAGCTGAGTTTCACCACCAAGCTCTCCGACCTGTCGGATCGTCAGCTGGTGATCGAGGCGATCATCGAGGACGAGGCCGTCAAGGCCAAGCTGTTCGCCGAACTCGACGAGGTCATCACCGACCCCGACGCCGTGCTGGCGTCGAACACGTCGAGCATCCCGATCATGAAGATTGCTGCCGCGACCAAGAATCCTGGCCGCGTTCTGGGTCTGCACTTCTTCAACCCGGTTCCCGTGCTGCCACTGGTCGAGCTGGTGGCCACGTTGGTCACCACCGATGCGGCCCTGAACCGCACCGAGCAGTTTGCGGGCGCGGTCCTGGGCAAGCAGGTCGTCAGGTGTTCGGATCGGTCCGGCTTCGTGGTGAACGCGTTGCTGGTGCCTTATCTTCTGTCGGCGGTGCGCATGGCCGAGGCCGGTGTCGCCACGGTCGAGGACATCGACATCGCCATCGTCGCCGGGCTGTCGCATCCGATGGGGCCGTTGAAGCTGTCCGATCTGATCGGGCTCGACACGCTTAAACTGATCGCGGACAAGATGTTCGAGGAGTTCAAGGAGCCGCTGTACGGGCCGCCTCCGCTGTTGCAGCGGATGGTCGAGGCCGGTCAGCTCGGCAAGAAGTCGGGCCAGGGCTTCTACAAGTACTAAGCCCATCACAGCATTGGCAAATGGCGAAGTCATTAGTTAACCTGGCGTTTGGGGCAGACGCCGGTGCATACGCCGCGTGTAGCGAAAGCAAGGATTAGTCAGCGAATGTCACAACCCAACTCCGATCTGTCGCCGTATTACGAAGAGTCTCAGTCGATATACGACATTTCGGATGAGTTCTTCGCGTTGTTCCTGGGTACGACCATGGGTTACACCTGCGGGTACTACGAACGCGATGACATGACGCTGGATGAATCCCAGCTCGCCAAGTTCGACCTTGCGCTGGGCAAGCTCGACCTCGAGCCGGGGATGACGCTGCTCGACGTCGGCTGCGGATGGGGTGGCGCGCTGGCCCTCGCGGTGGAGAAGTACGACGTCAACGTCATCGGCATCACCCTGAGCAAGAACCAGAGTGAGTACACCAGGGCCCGGCTCGCCAAGATCCCGACGTCGCGCACGGTGGAGGTGCGACTGCAGGGCTGGGAGGAGTTCGACGAGCCCGTCGACCGCATCGTCTCGATCGGCGCATTCGAGGCCTTCAAGCAGGAGCGTTACCCTGCGTTCTTCGAGCGTGCCTACAGCATCCTGCCCGACGATGGCCGCATGCTGCTGCACACGATCCTGGCTCATACCCAGGAGTTCTTCCGTGAGAACGGCATCAAGCTGACGATCAGCGATTTGAAGTTCATGAAGTTCATCGGCGATGTGATCTTCCCGGGTGGGCAGCTGCCCGCGGTGGAGGACATCGAGAAGCTCGCCGACGGTTCGGGGTTCACGCTGGAGCGCACGCACCTGTTGCGCCCGCACTACGCCCGGACGCTGGACATGTGGGCGGCGAACCTGGAGGCCAACAAGGACCAGGCGATCGCGATCACCTCCGAGGAGATCTACGAGCGCTACATGAAGTACCTGACCGGTTGCGCGGACTTCTTCCACCGCGGTATCACCAACATCGGTCAGTTCACCCTGGTCAAGTAGCTCCGGTCAGGCCTGCGCTAGCCTGCGCCTCTCGGCTTCCACGTCGAAGTCGGCTGGCGGCCAAGACAATTCGAGTCCCTTGAGGGCCTCGATCAACAATTCGGTGATGGCCAGTCGGCTGTACCACTTGCGGTCGCAGGGGATCACGTGCCACGGCGCGTACTCGGTGGACGTGCGATCCAGAACCGCCTGGTAGGCCTCCTGATACTTCGGCCACAGCAGGCGTTCGTCGATATCGGCCGGGTTGTACTTCCAGTACTTCTCGGGTCGCTCGAGGCGCTCCGTCAGGCGCTTCTTCTGCTCGTCGAGTGAGACGAACATCGCCACCTTGACGATGGTGGTGCCGGTGTCGACAAGTTCCTTCTCGAAGGCATTGATCTCGTCGTAGCGGGCGCCCCACACGTCGGGCGGCACCAGGTCGTGTACCCGCACGATCAACACGTCCTCGTAGTGCGACCTGTCGAACACTCCGATGTGACCGGCCGCGGGCAGTGCTTTGTGAATCCGCCACAGGTAGTGGTGGGCGAGTTCCTCCGCGGTGGGCTTGCCGAAGCTGGTGTACTGGATTCCCTGCGGATTGCCCGCGCCCACAACGTGTTTGACGATGCCGCCCTTGCCCGCGGTGTCCATGCCCTGAAGTACCAGCAGCACCGACCGGTTGTCGCCGCCGCGGCTACTGGCGTACAGCATCTCCTGCAGTTCGGCGAAGCCCGCGTTGCGCTCCTCCTGCAGAGCAGGGGAGTCGCTCTTGCTGCCCTTAAAACCCGGGGTGGCATTGGTGTCGATGTCGGCGACCCGGTCGCCGGCCTTGAACTCCAGTTGGATGTGAGGCTCGTGGGTCCACAACTCGGGCAGATCGGTCTCGGTCACCGCATCAGTCAAGCAGCTGAGGAGGCAGGGTTGGGGATGGATGCGCCTGCGCGTTGAACTTCTCCAGCGATCCGCCCACCTCGACGATTCCGCGCAACGCGTTCCAGGACAGCATCGTGAGGTAGTCGATCAGTTCGTCGGCGGTCATCCGGGGATGCGACATCCACGAGTGAGTGGCCAGCTGCACACCCCCGACGATCATGAACGCCCATGGCTGCGCGCCGTGCGTGTCCATGCCCTCCTCAGCCATCCGTCGCCGGAGCATGACGCCGAGCATGCGAGCGATGATCTGCTCGGAATCGGCGACGGCCTTGCTCTTGCTCGCCGAGCTGTTGGCCATCACGAACGGATAGATCTCCGGTTCGGCGGCGACGGTGTCGACATACACCCGGATGATCTCCCGGGTCAGCGCGTAGCCGTCCAGGTTGGATGTCAGGGCGGCGGCCATGTTGGGGATCAGGGTGGTCTGGGCGAAACGCATCATCACCGCGGTGGTGAGGTCGTTCTTATCGACGAAGTACCGGTACAGCACGGTCTTGGAGACGCCGATCTCGGCGGCGATCTCGTCCATGCTCACGTTGCTGCCGCGACTGCGGATGGCTACCAGCGTGCCGTCGACCAGCTCATTGCGGCGGTCGACTTTGTGCTGGTGCCAGCGTCGCTTGCGGCCATCGGTCTTCACCGCCCCGGCTGGGGTCTGCTGTGCCACGTATCCCCGTATTCCGTTCCCTATGTTGCCCCCGATGATACGGCCGATGGATCGCGGCCGGACGATGGGACGCACGGGTCCCTGTCGTGATGACGGCATGATGGTGGAGTGTCACACCGACCCACCGCGCAGGCGCGAGCGAGCTTCGCCGAAACTCTGGCCGGAATCGACTCCGTTGCTGACGCCGAACGGCGCCGTGGCCTGCGCCGAATGAAGGTCGTTGCCCTGGGGTTTCTGGTGGGCGCGACCATCGTTTTTCTGCTGTGCACGTGGGCCCAGTCGCGCGGTGCGGACCCCTGGGTGGGCTACGTCCGCGCTGCCGCGGAGGCGGGCATGGTGGGTGCACTCGCCGACTGGTTCGCCGTGACGGCCCTGTTCAAGCATCCGCTGGGCATCCCGATACCGCACACCGCGATCATCAAGCGCAAGAAAGACCAGCTCGGCGAGGGTCTCGGGACGTTTGTCCGGGAGAACTTCATGTCTCCTGAGGTGGTCGAGACGAAGCTCCGAGACGCCCAGGTGTCGGGCCGCGCAGGCAAATGGCTGTCGGAGCCCGCGCACGCCGAGCGGGTTGCCGCGGAGGCGTCGACGGTACTGCGTGTTCTGGTCGAGATGCTGCGCGACGAGGACATCCAACAGCTCGTGGACCGGATGATCGTCAAACGCATCGCCGACCCGCAGTGGGGACCGCCGATCGGTCGGGTGCTGGCCTCGCTGCTGGAGGCCGGCCGCCAGGAGGCCCTGATTCAATTGCTCGCCGATCGCGCGTTCCAGTGGTCCCTGAATTCGGGTGAGGTCATTGAGCGTGTCATCGAGCGTGACTCGCCGACGTGGTCGCCGCGCTGGGTCGACCATCTGGTGGGGGACCGGATACATCGCGAGCTGGTGGACTTCACCGACAAGGTGCGCCGCAACCCCGACCACGAGCTGCGACGCTCGGCCACAAAGTTCCTCTTCGAGTTCGCTGACGACCTGCAACACGACGACACGACGATCGCGCGTGCGGAGAAGGTCAAGGAAGAGATCATGGCTCGCGACGAGGTGGCGCGTGCCGCCGAGACGGCGTGGGGTGCGGCCAAGCGCATCATCCTGGAGTCGGTCGAGGATCCGTCCTCGACGCTGCGCGCGCGTATCGCCGACTCCGTCGTGCATATCGGGGAGTCGCTGCGTGATGACGCCGACCTGCGAGACAAGGTCGACAACTGGATCATTCGAGCGGCTCAGCACCTGGTGACGCAGTATGGGACGGAGATCACAGCGATCATCACCGAGACCATCGAGCGCTGGGATGCCGACGAGGCGAGTCGCCGGATCGAGCTACATGTTGGCCGTGACCTGCAGTTCATTCGAATCAATGGCACCGTGGTGGGTGCGCTCGCGGGCCTCGTCATCTATTCGATAGCCCAGCTGCTGTTCTGACCTGCGCTAACTAGTGCTTGCAAAAGTTAGCACCCCGTCTTACGGTTGATTTCGAGGCCAATCGGTTACTGACGGAGGGGGTGAACATGTCGCAAGACGAGAAGCTGGCCGCAGTCGTAAGCAACGCCGCGTCCGACATCGGCAGTTTCATCCGAACCCAGCGCGAGGCCGCCCAGGTATCGGTTCGGCAGCTCGCCGAGAAGGCCGGTGTCAGCAATCCCTACCTCAGCCAGATCGAGCGGGGACTGCGTAAGCCGTCCGCGGACGTGCTCAACCAGATCGCGAAGGCGCTGCGGTTGTCGGCAGAGGTGCTCTACGTCCAAGCCGGAATCCTCGAGCCGAGTGAACCCAGCGAGGTGCGCGACGCCGTCGTGGCCGACACCGCGATCACCGAGCGGCAGAAGCAGGTGTTGCTCGACATCTACGCCTCGTTTCGCCAGCAGAACGAAGCGGCAGCTGATGAAGCAGCCTCTGACAGTGATGAGGAGCCAACTACTGACTGACATCCGCCTCACCGCGAACTGAAATCACGAACACACCAAAACACCGCATGAACATCCTGAGAGGAATGAACTGACATGGCCGAGAAGAATCAGCCCACCATTGAAGACCTGAAGGCTCCGTTGCTCGCCGCCGTGGGTGCCGCAGACCTGGCGCTCGCCACCGTGAACGAGATCGTCATCGCGCTGCGCGAGCGCGCCGAGGGTGCCCGCACCGACGCCGAGGCGCGCGTCGAGGAGGCTCGCGCGAACCTGAACAAGTTGCAGGAGGAGCTGCCGAGCCAGGTGGGCGATCTCCGCGAGCGCCTCAATAGCGATGAGCTGCGCAAGGCTGCCGAGGGCTACGCCGATTCCGCGACCGCAACCTACAACCGGCTCGTCGAGCGGGGCGAGGCGGCCCTGGAGCGTCTGCGCAGCCAGCCGGCGCTCGAAGAGGCGGCTCACCGCGTTGAGACCGTCACCGACCAGGCTGTCGAGCTGACGCAGGATGCGCTTGGCACCGTCGCCTCGCAGACCCGCGCCGTGGGTGAGCGCGCCGCCAAGCTGGTCGGTGTCGAACTGCCCAAGAAGGCCGAGAACGCCGCCGCGCCGGTGAAGAAGGCTGCTGCCAAGGCTCCGGCCAAGGCCCCGGCGAAGAAGGCCCCCGCCAAGAAGGCCCCGGCCAAGAAGGCTCCCGCCAAGAAGGTCACCCAGAAGTAATCCCGATCGGGTCACCTGGCCCGATTTGGCACAGGAGGACGTACCCCGCCTAGGCTTGAGGCGTGCAGTCTCAGAGCCTGGTGGGTTACGTCCTCCTCGTCATCATGGTTGGTGCGTTGGTTTTCGGGGCCTACTGCTTCATACACGCCGCGATGCAACGCCCGGACGCATTCACTGCCGCCGAGAAGTTGAGCAAGCCGATCTGGCTCGCGATCCTCGGCGGTACAACGCTTTTGGCGCTGCCCTACCTGCTGGGCGCCCCTGTCGGCTCCGCCATCGTCATCTGCGCGGCCGGCGTCTACATGGTCGACGTTCGCCCCAAGATTCTCGACGTTCAGGGAAAGTCGCGGTAGCGGCGTGCCCCGCCTGATCGCCGCCTCGCTGTTGGCGGTCGCCGTCGCAGCCGCGTTGACGCCTGTCACCACACCGGCCGCGTCCGCGGATCCCGTCACCGGCCCGCCGTTCATCGTGCACACCGAGTGGGTCAAGTGGGGAGACCTGTCCAGCCTGCGTGTCTATCCGACGTACGCAGGCCGCGTGGTGGCAGGTCAGCCCGGCACCATCGCGCAGGGTGATGAGGCGTGGACCGAGGTGCTCGCGATCTCCCCGGATGCCGACATCCCGGGCATGCGGGAGCAGTTCATGTGCCACTGGCAGTTCGCCGAGATCGCCGATCCGGGTAAGTCCAGCTGGAATCTCGAACCCTGGCGGCCCGAGGTCGATGACGCCACGATGTTCTCCACCGGCTGCAATCCCGGTGGTACTGAGGAGCCGTTCTGATGGGTACACGCTGGACACGAGCCGCAGTCGCCGAACTTGTCGATCACACGCTGCTCAAGCCCGAGGCCACGATGGCGGATGTGACCGCCCTGGCCGAGGAGGCCGTCGACCTGGAGGTGTACGCGGTGTGCGTCTCTCCGTCGATGGTGGCCACAGCCAAACGCGCGGATGCGCTGGGCCTGGCGATCGCCACCGTCGTCGGATTCCCGTCGGGTAAACACGATTCGGCGGTCAAGGCGCACGAGGCGGTCATCGCGGTCAATGCCGGCGCGCAGGAGGTCGACATGGTCATCGACGTCGGCGCCGCAGTCGCCGGTGATCTCGACGCCATCCGCGCCGACGTCGCGACCGTGCGCGAGTCACTCCCCGAAGCTGTCGTGCTCAAGGTGATCGTCGAGTCCGCGGCGCTGCTGGAACTGGCCGGCGAGCAGACCCTCATCGACGTGTGCCGGACGGCGGCCGACGCAGGCGCTGACTTCGTCAAGACCTCGACGGGCTTTCACCCGTCAGGCGGTGCCTCCGTGCGGGCCGTCGAGATCATGGCGACCACCGTCGGCCCGACCGTCGAGGTCAAGGCCAGCGGTGGCATCCGGACCGCGGCCGATGCCGTCGCGATGCTCAATGCCGGTGCCACCCGGCTGGGCCTGTCTGGCACGCGCGCCGTTCTGGACGGTCTGCCCGACTGATCCGCGGCGGGCCTAGATGCCGGCGAAGCAGTCGCCGCTCTGGGGCGCACCGGCGTCCATGGTCGCGTTCTGCGCCGAGAGCTTGGTGGTCACGCCCGAGTCGGTCACCTCGATGCTGTCGGCCCGCAGATCCATCGGGTAGTCCTTGGTCAGCTGGCTGGTGAATGCGTCCAGTGCCGGCTGCACGGTCTCACGCGGCAACGTGAAGCCCAGCCCCGTCAGTTCGACGACCTGCAGCGAGATGCTGCCGTTGACGACCTGCGGTTTGGCGATGATGGAACCCAGCACGCCATCGAGTTCCACCGTGCCGTTGCTCGGGTTGGTGGTCACACCGTTGACGAAGCTACCGATCAGCGGGATCGCCTTCTTGATGGTCTCCTTGATGCCCTCGGCTGACCAGGTGACGGTCGTGTTGAGGTTTCCGATGGTGCCGCGGTTACTGCCGTCGTTGGCCACCGTGACGTTGTCGATGACGATATCGGCCTTCATGCCCTTGGCCTCGCGGATGTTGTTGCCCGCCGTGGTGATGTGAATACCGCTGTAGTGGCCGGTGAAGTGCTGCAGCAGGAACGGGCGAGCGCCGAACGACACCGTCACACCGTCTTGCACGATGCACTGCGTGGACTGGGCGACGACCTCGCTGCCCTTGCTGCGTGCCCACAGCTCGCCGCCGACCAGGCCTGCCAGCCCGAGGGCGGCCACGATCACGATGACCAGCGTGATCGACAGCGGGTCGCGAATGAACCTGGTGAAGGCTGACCCGGTCTTGGGCGGCTTCGGCGGTTCGGGTGGCTGAGCTGCGGGAGCCTGCTGCGGCGGCGGGCCAGTCGGCGGGGCCGGCGGCGGGGCTGTTGGCGGGGCTGCCTGCGGAGGCAGCTGCTGGGTCGGCTGCTCACCGGTCGGGGGGGTCGGCTCCTGGGGTGGCTGGTTGGCCGGACGGGCCCACGGATCGGTCACCCCAGCGATTGTGCCCTACTCGACCACGCGAACGCTGTGCGGTTGTCGAGCACCGCGATGCTCGCCCGTGCCTTCTCTGCGCTGGCGAGGTCGACGTCGGTGACCAATAACTGCACGTCAGCCCCCGCCGCGGCGATCACATCGCCGGTGGCCGAGGCCACCAGGCTGCCGCCCACACCGGTCGGGCCGCTCGCCGCGATCTCATCGCCGGGATAGGCCTGGTCAACCGCCGCCACGATGGCGGTGGTGTCCAGAGCCCGGGCGCGCGCCAGCAGCGTCCATTGGTCGAGCTTGCCCGGACCCGAACCCCAGGACGCGTGCACTGTGATGATCTGGGCGCCGCGCCGGGCCAGCTCGACGTAGAGCTCGGGGAACCGGATGTCGTAGCAGGTGGTCAGGCCGACCCGGACACCATCGACCGTGATCATGGTCGGCTCGAAACCCGGTGCGACGGTGCGGGACTCGGTGACCCCGAACGCGTCGTAGAGGTGGATCTTGTCATAGTGCGCGTCGATGAGGCCCTCCGTGGATGGGCCCGCGGCGATCAGGGTGTTGGTGACCCGGCCGTCGCCGCTTGGGCAGTACATACCAGCCACCACGACGATGCCGTAGCGCTGCGCGATCGCACGCACCTCCGACGCCCACGGCCCGTCGAGCGGTTCCGCGATCGGAGCCAGGGGCGCGCCGAACCGGCACATCGTCGACTCCGGAAACAGCACCATGCGCGCGCCCGCGTCGGCGGCGCGGCGTGAGTAGTCCTCGACCAGGCTGAGATTGGCCGAGGGATCGGTGCTGGACGTGATCTGCGCGAGCGCGATTCGCATGGATCGAGCCTACTGCGGGTCTACCGGGGTGCGACGGTGTCCCAGGGCACCGACAGCACGCCGTCGCGGAGTCGGCGGCGCGGGGGATCGACGGGGATTCCCTGCTCGGCGAGCATGTCGAGCATCGCGCGCCAGCGCACCCGCGGGCCGAACACCCCGTGGCCGGCCACACTGGCCCAGGCCCGGTCCGCCGCGGCGAGGAGCGCGCCTATAGGTTGCCCGTCGACGTTGTGGTGGATGAGCACCTTGGGTAGTCGCTCGGCGAGATCTGAGGGCTTGTCGATGGCGAATGGATCGCACGCCAGCGTCAGGCTGACGGGCCCCTGCGCGTCGAGCAGTACCCAGCAGCACCGCCTACCCAGTTCGTCGCACGTCCCGTCGACTATGAGGCCGCCTGCTGCCAGGTGCCTGCTCATCATCGACCACGCCTCGGGCACCGCGTCGACGTCGTACTGTCGCAGTACGTTGAAGGCGCGCACCAGAACCGGTGTGAGACCGGCCAATTCGAAACCACCGAGACCGAACTCGACACCCGGCAGTGCCGCCGATCGGGCGGCGTCGACCCGCTCGGGGTGAATCTCCAAGCCGACGACGCGGACATCGTCGCGCACACTTCGCAGACGCGACGCCAGTTCGAGGGTGGTCACCGGAAGCGCCCCGTAACCAAGGTCGACGACCAGGGGTTCGGCGGCCGACTGCAGTGCCGCGCGCACCCGCGGCGAGTGCACCAGCCACCGGTCGCTGCGCCGCAGCCGGTTGTAGCCGGTGGTGCCCCGGGTGAGCTGTCCGATGGGGCCGCTCATGGCCTGATTGTCCACCCCGCCAGGCCCGAAGTGCGTTAGGAGGCGCCGGCGGAGATCCATTCGGTGGTGAAGCGCTGCTCGGCGGTGATGAGTTCGACCAGTTGGCTGCCGATGAAGTTCTCCACCTTGCCGCCGACCAGAGGGATGCGGACCTCGACGGTGGCCGCGAAGTCCAGAAGGGAACCGGCACCCGTCTGGCTCAGCGTCGCCGTACCCGACAGCGATGCGGGGGCGCCGGGTATCGAGCCCCGCACGTTCGCGCCTGCCTGCCCGTCGCGCACTGGCGTCCACGTCTCTTCACGCACGAAACTCAGGTCGCCGCGGTGGAACTGGGACACCAGACCCGGTAACCGACTCGCCCACAGGGTCTGTGTGGTGATGACGTCGATGCTGCCGTCGGATCCGACGGTCATCGAGTCGAGGGTGGCGTCATCAGCACCCGAATCCGCCAGCCGCGCAAGCCAGTACTGCCGGTCCCCGAATGCCCGGTAAACCTGCTCGACGCTGCCGCCGTAGCGCGCGGACACGTCGAAAGAACGTGACATAGCCGCTCAGGCTACCGTTACGCCCCGTGGTCGGTTCGCATATCGCAGGCGCAGCGGTCAGCGAGTTCGTGCCGCTCGCGCCGCTGACGACGTTGCGTGTCGGCCCCGTGGCCCGCCGCCTGATCACGTGCGAGCGCACCGAACAGATCATCGCGGTGCTGCGAGAACTCCCCGGCGACGAACGATCCCTGGTGTTGGCCGGTGGCTCGAACGTGGTCATCGCCGATGATCTGACCGACCTGACCGTCGTGCACCTGCGCAATTCCGGGGTGAGTGTCGAGGGGCGCGTGCTGCGGGCCGAGGCGGGCGCCGTGTGGGACGACGTCGTCGTGACCTCGCTGGAACATGGCCTGGGTGGGCTCGAGTGCCTGTCGGGGATACCGGGTTCCGCGGGTGCCACGCCTGTGCAGAACGTCGGCGCATACGGCGCGGAGGTGGCCGACACCATCAGCCGTGTGCGGCTGCTCGACCGAAGGACCGGTGCCGACGAGTGGGTCGAGCCCGATGCACTGGGCTTCGGTTACCGGCACAGCGTGCTGAAGAACTCCGATCACGCCGTCGTGCTGGAGGTCGAGTTCACCCTGGACGCCGCCGGTCTCAGTGCGCCGCTGCGCTACGGCGAACTGGCCACCACCCTGGCCGCCGAGGCCGGCGCCCGGACCGACCCGGCGCGGGTGCGTGAGGCGGTGCTGGGGCTGCGTGCCGCCAAGGGCATGGTGCTCGACGCTGCGGACAACGACACGTGGAGCGTCGGCTCCTTCTTCACCAACCCCGTGGTCACGAAGGCTGACTTCGAGAGGATCCTGGCCACCGTGGGCGCGCCGGTACCCAACTATCCGGCCCCGAACGGGGTCAAACTGGCCGCGGGCTGGCTGGTCGAGCGGGCGGGATTCGGCAAGGGCTACCCGGGTGCGGGTGCGGCTGCCACGTTGTCGACCAAGCACGCCCTGGCCCTGACCAACCGCGGATCCGCGACCACCGCCGATGTGATCGCGCTGGCCAGGACGGTCCGTGACGGTGTGCGCGCGGCGTTCGGGATCGATCTCACACCCGAGCCATGCCTGATTGGGGCCACCCTCTAGGTACCCTTGGTCGACGTGACCATGAACCGGCGTGCAGCGATGACCGCGATTGCGGTGGGGGCCTCCGGCTTCCTTGCCGCATGCGCCGGGCGGACGGTCACCGGGCCGGACGGGTCGCCGACCGCCGAGTCACCCAAGGCCCCCGAGATCACCTTCAATCCCGCCAACGCGGCCGATGATGTGGTGCCGACGGCCAAGGTCGGCGTCGAGGTCGATAACGGCTGGTTCCAGCGCGTCACGCTGACCAACTCCGAGGGCAGGGTGGTCGCCGGTGCGGTGAACCGGGACCGCACGGCGTTCACGGTGAGCGAGCCGCTGGGCTACGGCGCGGAGTACACCTGGGGCGGCTCGGTCGTCGGCCACGACGGCAAGGCCGTGCCGCTGGCAGGCAGTTTCACCACCGTCGATCCGCAGGTGCAGGTCAACGGCCAGTTCCAGTTGGCCGACGGGCAGACCGTCGGCGTGGCGGCGCCCATCATCCTGCAATTCGACGCGGCGATCGCCGACGAGGACAGGGCGCGGGTGGAGAAGGCCCTCACCGTCACAACCACGCCGCCCGTCGAGGGCGGTTGGGCCTGGTTGCCCGATGAGGTCGGCGGTTCGCGGGTGCACTGGCGCACAAGGGAGTACTACCCGGCAGGCACCAAGGTCCACGTCAGCGCCGACCTCTACGGTGTGCCGTTCGGCGCCGGGGCGTTCGGTGCGGCGGACTCGACGCTTGACTTCAGCGTCGGGCGTTACCAGCTGGTCAAGGCCGAGGCGTCGTCGCACCAGATCGAGGTGCTCACCGATGCCGGCGTGATCATGACCCTGCCGTGCAGTTACGGCGAGGGCGACCTGGACCGCAATGTCACGCGCAGCGGCATCCACGTGGTCACCGAGAAGTACGAGGACTTCTGGATGACCAACCCGGCCGCCGGCTACGCCAACGTGCACGAGCGGTTCGCGGTGCGGATCTCCAACAACGGCGAGTTCATCCACGCCAACCCCAACAGCGCGGACGCGCAGGGCAACACCAACGTCACCAATGGCTGCATCAACCTGTCGACCGCGGACGCCGAGCAGTACTTCAACACCGCGATGTACGGCGACCCCGTCGAGGTCACCGGCACCCGCATCGAGCTGTCCTACGCCGACGGCGACATCTGGGACTGGGTCATCGACTGGAACGAGTGGACCGCGATGTCGGCGCTTTCGGACGCGCAGTCGCCGACCAACATCCCCGACACCGCACCCGCGACGCCCAGTGGCGCGCCGACGCCGTCGGGGACCACCACGCCGAGTGCTGCCCCGGGTGGCGCTAGACCCGGCGGTTGAACCTGCCGTTGGGTGCCTGGTCTCGCGGCCTGATCACGATCTGATCGAGATTGACGTGCGACGGCCGCGACGCGACGAACCCGATGACCTCGGCGACGTCGTCGGCCACCAGTGGTGTGATCCCCTGGTACACCCCGTCCGCGCGGTCCTGGTCGCCATCGAAGCGGACCAGTGAGAACTCCGTCTCCACCGCCCCGGGGGCAATCTCGGTGAGCCGCACGGGTTTTCCAAGCAGCTCGCCGCGCAACGTGCGGTGCAACGCGCCTTGTCCGTGCTTGGCGGCGGTGTAGCCCGCGCCACCGTCATAGGTCTCGAAGGCGGCGATCGAGGTCACCGTGACCACCAGGCCGTCACCGGATTCGACCAGCTTGGGCAGCAGGGCCCGGGTCACGCGCAGCGTGCCCAGCACATTGGTCTCCCACATCCACCGCCAGTGCTCGAGGTCGGCGTCGAGGACTGGAGCCAGGCCCCTGGCGCCACCGGCGTTGTTGACCAGCACATCCACCCGCTCCAGGCCCGCTGCCAGCGCATTCACCGATGCGTCATCAGTGACGTCCGTCACAATGGCGGTGCCGCCGATCTCGTCCGCCAACGCGGAGATTCGGTCCGCCCGACGGGCCGCCACGATGACGTGAAAGCCAAGGGCTGCAAGTGTTTTAGCCGTCGCTGCGCCTATCCCGGAGCTGGCGCCGGTGACCACCGCGACGCGTTGATTCGATTCTGGTGCCGTCATCGCACCAACCCTAGTCAGCGTGCTAGGTTCACGACGTGTCCTCAGGTCAGGCTTCCCGTATCGCCACTCGGCGTGCGTGTTGTTGTTGCGCAACTCGTCGCGCCTGACTGAATCGCGGACTCCTTAGAACGTCCGGCTGAGTCGCAGGTGTGGCCCGCACCCACCAGCCGACTTCTTCCAAAGGACCGTTCCGTGAGCACTTCCACCATCTCCGCCCCCAGCACCACCGCCTCGAGCGCCGTCGCCCGCCAGACCGCGGCGGCACATGCCAAGCGCGCACTGCTCGCCCGCCACCACATCGTGGCCCCGTCGCTGCGCGTCGCCGACGCCGCCGCTGCCGCCGTCTTCGGGGCCGCCCGCGTGCGGGGCCCGATCGCCCGCGACGTCGTCGCCAAGGTCACCGGCCTGAGCATCGCCACCGTGAACCGGCAGGTGACAGCGCTGCTGGACGCCGGCGTGCTGCGTGAGCGCGCCGATCTCGCAGTCTCCGGCGCCATCGGACGCCCGCGGGTCCCCGTCGAGGTGAATCACGAACCCTTCCTCACCCTGGCCGTACACATCGGCGCCCGCACCACCAGCATCGCCGCGACCGATCTGCTGGGACGGACACTCGACGTCGTCGAGACCCCCACCCCGCTGGGCACGCAGAACGCGGCACTCGCCTCGCTGGCCGGCAGTGCCCGGCGCTACCTGAGCCGCTGGCACCGGCGCCGTCCGCTGTGGGTTGGCGTGACCGCCGGTGGCGTGGTCGACAGCGTCACGGGCCAGATCGACCACGCCCGGCTGGGCTGGTCGGGCGCTCCGGTCGGCCCCGTGCTCGCCGAGACGCTCGGCCTTCCGGTCTCGCTCGCAAGCCACGTCGACGCGATGGCGGGCGCCGAGCTTCTGCTGGGGTCACGCCGGTCGGCGGCCCAGACGTCCACCAGCCTGTACCTGTACGCCCGCGAGACCGTCGGCTACGCATTGTCGATCGGCGGTCGGGTGCACTCGCCCGCCAGCGGACCCGGCACCATTGCCGCACTGCCCGCTCAGTCCGAGTTATTGGGTGGCACAGGCCAACTGGAATCGACGGTCAGTGACGAGGCGGTGTTGTCGGCGGCCCGCAGGCTGCGCATCGTGCCCGCCGACGGATCATCGTCGACAATCGGCGCGGTGCTCCGCGCCGCCCGTCAGGGCAATGCGCAGGCCGCAGGCCTACTTGCGGAGCGTGCCCGGGTGCTCGGCGAGGCCGTCGCACTGTTGCGCGACATGCTCAACCCCGATGACCTCGTGGTCGGTGGGCAGGCGTTCACGGAGTACCCCGAGGGTGTGCCGCTCGTGGAGGCCGCGTTCGCCGAGCGCTCCGTGCTCGGACCGCGCGATATCCGGGTGACCTCGTTCGGCAACCGCATCCAGGAGGCCGGTGCTGGGGTGGTCTCCCTCGGTGGCCTCTACGCCGATCCGATCGGCGCGATGCGACGAGCGGCCCGCGATCGCACCGCCTGAAGAGGGTCGACGTGGCGGGCTCGGGGCGCGGTGTAAGTATGGGGTGGTGCGCGTAGCCGTTCTGTCGGTCCATACCTCGCCGCTCGCCCAGCCGGGTACCGGCGACGCGGGCGGGATGAACGTCTACGTGCTGCAGAGCGCGTTGGAACTCGCCCGCCGCGGCGTCGAGGTCGAGATCTTCACGAGGGCGACGTCGTCATCGGACGAGCCGGTGGTCCGGGTGGCCCCCGGCGTGCTGGTGCGCAATGTGGTGGCGGGTCCGTTCGAGGGCCTCGACAAGTACGACCTGCCCACTCAGCTGTGTGCGTTCACCGCAGGCGTCCTGCGGGCCGAGGCGACTCACGAACCCGGCTACTACGACATCGTGCACTCGCACTACTGGCTGTCCGGCCAGGTCGGATGGTTGGCCCGGGACCGCTGGGCGGTGCCGCTGGTGCACACCGCGCACACCCTGGCCGCGGTCAAGAACGCGTCGCTGGCGATCGGCGACGCCCCCGAACCGCCGCTGCGCGCGGTTGGCGAGCAGCAGGTGACCGACGAGGCTGACCGGCTGATCGTCAACACCGAATACGAGGCGGGTCAACTGGTCTCACTGCACCACGCGGACCCCGACCGCATCGACGTCGTCCATCCCGGGGTCGATCTCGCGACGTTCACCCCCGGTGACCGGGACGCCGCGCGGCGCGCGCTGAACCTGTCGCCCGACGAGCAGGTGGTCGCGTTCGTCGGCCGGATTCAGCCGCTCAAGGCGCCCGACGTCCTGCTCCGCGCCGCCGCCAAGCTGCCGGGGGTGCGCGTGCTCATCGCGGGCGGCCCCTCGGGCACCGGCCTGGCCAATCCCGACGGTCTGGTTCGTTTGGCCGACGAGTTGGGTATCACCGACCGCGTGACTTTCCTACCGCCTCAGGCCCGCGACGGACTCGTCGATGTGTACCGGGCCGCCGATCTGGTCGCGGTCCCGAGCTACGCCGAGTCGTTCGGGTTGGTGGCGGTCGAGGCCCAGGCCTGCGGCACCCCGGTGGTCGCGGCGGCAGTCGGTGGCCTCCCGGTCGCGGTACGCGACGGGGTGAGCGGCACCCTGGTGCCCACTCACGACACCGACGCCTGGGCGGCGGCGATCGGCGACCTGCTCGCACGGGATCCGAAGGCCATGCGCGAGGCCGCGCACCGGCATGCCGCGACGTTCTCCTGGGCGCACACCGTCGACGCGCTGCTGGACAGTTACGGCCGCGCCATCGCCGACTACCACGCGCGCCACCAAGGGCACGACGCCAAGGCGCGACGCAATGGCAGGCGGTTCTCGGTGCGGCGCGGTGTGCGCGCTTGAACGTCCAACAGGTCATTGAGGACACGCTGGCCGAACACGATCTCGAGTACACCGTCTACCAGGGTGAGCATGACGGCCGCCCCGGCGTGGTCGTCTCGCTGCCGGGGGAGCGCAAGCTCAAGACCAACACGATCCTGCGCGTCGGAGATCACGCGGTGCGGATCGAGGCGTTCGTGTGCCGTAGACCCGACGAGAACGCCGAGGGTGTCTACCGGTTCATGCTGCGCCGCAACCGCAAGCTCTACGGGGTCGCCTACACGCTCGACAACGTCGGCGACATCTACCTCGTGGGCCGGATGGCGCTGCACGCCGTCACACCCGACGAGGTCGACCGTGTCCTCGGCCAGGTGCTCGAAGCCGTCGACTCGGACTTCAACACCCTGCTGGAGTTGGGCTTTCGCTCATCGATCCAGCGGGAATGGGAGTGGCGGGTCGCCCGAGGCGAGTCGCTCAAGAATCTCGAGGCCTTCGAGCACCTCATCGTTGACGACACCGATGACACAGAGGACTCCGACTCGGCCTGAGACTCGTACGTGAAAGGATGAGCCCCATGGCGACGTTGGTGCTGCTCCGTCACGGCGAGAGCGAATGGAATGCGCTGAATCTCTTCACCGGGTGGGTCGACGTCGACCTCACGGACAAGGGCAGAGCCGAGGCAGCCCGCAGTGGCGAGCTGCTCGCCGCTGAGGGCGTGCTGCCCGACGTGCTGTACACATCGCTGATGCGGCGCGCGATAACCACCGCCAACCTGGCCCTGGACAGGGCTGACCGGCACTGGATCCCCGTGCACCGCAGCTGGCGACTCAACGAGCGGCACTACGGTGCGCTGCAGGGGTTGGACAAGGCCGCCACCAAGGAGAAGTACGGCGAAGAGCAGTTCATGGCGTGGCGTCGCAGCTATGACACGCCGCCGCCCCCGATCGAGAAGGGCAGCGAGTACAGCCAGGACGCCGATCCGCGCTACGCAGATATCGGCGGTGGCCCGCTGACTGAGTGCCTCGCCGACGTCGTCGCCCGCTTCGTGCCGTACTTCGAGCAAGCGATCGTGCCCGATCTGAGGGCAGGCAAGACCGTGATGATCGCCGCGCACGGGAACTCACTGCGCGCCCTGGTGAAGTACCTCGATGACATGACCGATGCCGACGTGGTGGGGCTGAACATCCCCACCGGTATCCCGCTGGTCTACGACCTGGACGCTGACCTGCGCCCCACGGTCCCTGGCGGGCGGTACCTCGATCCCGACGCCGCTGCCGCCGGTGCCGCGGCCGTCGCCGCCCAGGGCGCCAAGTAGCCGACGGCGGCTGATCAAGGTCCGTTGGAGCAAAATTCCGGTGAACTCGGGTGAACGCGAGTGAACACCGGACAAACTCCTGTCTTTGAATGTGTGACTTGTCCCGAATTGGCCGCACGCTGCTGGGATGACGTTCACCGGGTGCGTACGATTTGCCCGTGAGTGTGGGGTCCGCACTGCTGCTGACAGCGGTCGTGGCATTGCTCGCGCTGGCGCTCGGCGCAGCGTTCGGAGTGGTGCTGATGCCGCGACTCCGTGAACGCCAGGAACGCCGCTCGCTCGAGCAGGACGGCATCACCATCTCGCAGATGCTGCAGCACGTCGTGGCGATGTCACCGGTCGGCATAGTCGTGGTCGACACTCACCGCGACGTCGTCTACACCAACGCACAGGCCGAGGAGTTGGGGTTGGTCCGGGACCGTTTGCTCGACGAGCGCGCCTGGTCGGCGGCACAGCGCACGCTGGCCACCGGTGAGGACATCGAGGTCGATCTGTCGCCGACTCGCAAGCAGAATCCCGGCCGGTCGGGTTTGAACGTGCGTGGCCACGTGCGGCTGCTGACGGAAGACGACCGCCGCTTCGCCGTCGTCTACGTCGACGACCAGTCCGAACACGCCCGCATGGAGGCGACCCGTCGAGACTTCGTCGCCAACGTCAGTCACGAACTGAAGACCCCGGTGGGAGCCATGGGCGTGCTCGCCGAGGCGTTGCTCGCCTCCACCGACGACGCTGAGACGGTCGCCCGCTTCGCCGAGATGATGGGCACCGAGTCCAAGCGCCTGGCCAATATGGTCGGCGAGCTGATCGAACTGTCGCGGCTGCAGGGTGCCGAACCGCTGCCCGACCTCGAGGCGGTCGACGTCGACACCGTGGTGACCGAGGCACTGTCGCGCCACAAGGTGGCCGCCGACAACGCCGACATCGCGATCAACACCGACGCACCGACCGGTTACCGGGTGTACGGCGATCAACCGCTGCTGGTCACCGCGATCGCCAACCTGGTGTCCAATGCGATCGCCTACTCGCCCGAGGGATCGCAAGTGTCAGTCAGCCGTAGGCGACGTGGCAACTTCGTTGAGATCGCGGTCACCGATCGCGGTTTCGGCATTGCCAGCGCTGACCAGGAACGGGTCTTCGAACGCTTCTTCCGCGTCGACAAGGCGCGATCCCGGGCCACTGGAGGCACGGGACTAGGACTGGCCATCGTCAAGCACGTCGCGGCCAATCACAACGGATCCATTCGGCTGTGGAGTCAGCCGGGCACCGGATCGACCTTCACCTTGTCCATACCGACCTACCCCCATCACGACCTGGACGACCCAGACGAGCGCGACGGGTCACACAAACGAGAGGACCACCCACCGAAATGACGAATGTGTTGATCGTGGAGGACGAGCCGTCGCTGGCTGACCCCCTGGCGTTTCTGCTGCGCAAGGAGGGCTTTGAGGCGACGGTGGTCACCGACGGGCCGTCGGCGCTTGCCGAGTTCGAGCGTGCGGGTGCCGATATCGTGCTGCTTGACCTGATGCTGCCCGGAATGAGCGGCACCGACGTGTGCAAGCAACTGCGGTCGAAGTCCACGGTGCCGGTCATCATGGTCACCGCACGGGACAGTGAGATCGACAAGGTGGTGGGCCTGGAGCTCGGCGCCGACGACTACGTCACCAAGCCGTACTCGGCGCGTGAGCTGATCGCACGCATCCGCGCGGTGCTGCGCCGCGGTGTCGAGGTCGACGATCCGGGGATCGGTGATGGCGTGCTGGAGGCCGGGCCGGTCCGGATGGACGTCGAGCGCCACATCGTGTCGGTGGGCGGCGATCTGATCACCCTGCCGCTCAAGGAGTTTGACCTGCTCGAGTACCTGATGCGCAACAGCGGACGGGTGCTGACCCGCGGTCAGCTCATCGATCGGGTGTGGGGTGCGGACTACGTCGGCGACACCAAGACGCTCGACGTTCACGTCAAGCGGTTGCGCTCCAAGATCGAGTCCGACCCGGCGAACCCGGTGCATCTGGTCACGGTGCGGGGGCTGGGCTACAAGCTCGAGGGCTGAGCGCGGCTACTGCGCGGCGCGGGTTGCCGGGTGGATGGCTATCAGCCCGAGCACACCGCGTCGCTTGCACATCGCTGCGAGCTCGTTATAGGCCTTGTCGCCTAGCAGTTCGGTGAGCTCGGGGGCGTAGGACTGCCAGACCGGCCGCGAGCCCGTGTGCGCGGCCGGATCGCCCGTGCAGTACCAGTGCAGGTCTGCGCCGCCCTCACCCCAGCCGCGGCGGTCGTACTCGGTGATGACGGTGCGCAGGATCTCCGAGCCGTCGGGCCGGGTGATCCAGTCCTGCGTGCGCCGGATCGGCAACTGCCAGCACACTTCCGGCTTCATGGTCAGCGGTTCGACACCGAGTTTGAGGGCCTTGCTGTGCAAGGCGCAGCCGATACCGCCGGCGAATCCGGGCCGGTTCAGAAAGATGCAGGCGCCCTTGTGCTTACGGGTCCGCAGGTTCTTCTTGCCCTCGTACTCGTCCATTTCGAGGTAGCCCTTGCGGCCCAGTCCCTTGTCCCGGAACTGCCAGTCGTCGGCGGTCAGGTGCTTGACCGCGTCGTCGAGATTGGCGCGGTCACCGTCGTCAGACAGGAAGGCGCCGTGCGAGCAGCAGCCGTCGTCGGGCCGGCCCGCGACCGTGCCCTGGCAGGCGGGAGTGCCGAACACGCACGTCCACCGCGACAGCAGCCATGTCATGTCAGCGGCGATCAGGTGTTCGGGGTTCTCCGGGTCCAGGAACTCAACCCACTCGCGGGCGAAGTCCAGTTCCACCTCACCGGGCGTGCCCCGATTGCTCTTGGCGCCTTCGCTCATCGTGCGGGGTTGCTCGCGCAAGCGCTCATCGTGCATCCACTCATGGAATCCAACGGTAGACCCGTTACCGTGGGCTGCGTGCGATTGGGCGTGCTAGACGTGGGCAGCAACACAGTTCATCTACTGGTGGTGGATGCGCGCCGTGGTGGGCACCCGACGCCGATGAGTTCGACGAAGGCGTCGTTACGCCTCGCCGAGGCCATCGACGGCTCAGGCAATATCACCCGCAAGGGTGCCGACAAGCTCGTCGAGACCATCGACGAGTTCGCCAAGATCGCGACGAGTTCGGGCTGTGCGGAACTGATGGCCTTCGCCACATCCGCGGTCCGGGACGCCACCAACTCCGAGGAAGTGCTGGCTCGCGTGCAGGCCGAGGCCGGCGTGGCGCTCAAGGTGCTCAGCGGTGTCGACGAGTCCCGACTCACCTTTCTGGCGGTGCGCCGCTGGTACGGCTGGAGCGCGGGCCGCATCATCAATATCGATATCGGCGGCGGCTCGCTTGAGTTGTCCAGCGGTGTCGACGAGGAGCCCGACGTGGCGCTGTCGCTCCCGCTGGGTGCCGGTCGGCTCACCCGCGAGTGGCTGCCCGAGGACCCGCCCGGCCGGCGCCGGGTCGCCATGCTTCGGGACTGGCTGGCCAACGAGGTCGCCGATGCCGGTGCGAGAGTCCTCGACGCCGGCGCTCCGGACTTGACCGTGGCGTCGTCGAAGACCTTCAGATCCCTGGCACGACTCACCGGTGCCGCGCCTTCCGGTGCGGGACCACGGGTGAAGAGGACACTGACAGCAGCGGGCCTGCGACAGCTCATAGCCTTCATCTCTAGGATGACCGCCGCGGACCGTGCGGAACTGGAAGGGGTGAGCGCCGATCGCGCGCCACAGATCGTGGCGGGCGCATTGGTGGCGGAGGCGAGTATGCGAGCGCTGGCTATCGACAAAGTCGACATTTGCCCCTGGGCGTTGCGAGAGGGTTTGATTTTGCGGAAACTCGACAGTGAAGCTGACGGGACCGCGCTGGTGGAGACGTCAGCGGACTTAGCCAAGGCCAGAGGCAGCAGACGATGACAGAACCACAGGACAGCGGCACCCGCCCCATCTCGGTGGCCGAGCTGCTCGCGAAGAACGGCACCATTGGCTCGCCGCCCGTGGGCGGACGACGCCGACGCAGGCGTGGCAATGCCGACTCTGTCACCGTCGCCGAACTCACCGGCGAGATCCCCATCATCCGCGCGACCGACACCGTCGAGACCGTCGCAGAGCCGAGGCAATCGGTCGAGGCCGAGCCGCAGCCCGTATCCGTCGATGAGGACTTCGCGGACCTTGCCGATGACACCGACCTGGCCGATGACACCGACCTGGCCGTTGACGACGTCGAAGTAGACGGCGTCGAAGTCGACGACGCTGCGGTCGAGGTCGAGGTCGACGAGACTGACGCCGAGGTCGACGAGACCGCCGCCACCGAGGTCGACGAGGCGGAGGCCGACTACGCCGCACACCTGCAAGCGCGTGACGTCGAACCGGAGCCGATCGAGTTCACGCCACCCACAAGGCGCCCGACAGCGCCCGCACCCACGGGGTTCACGTCACCGGGCGGTGCCGAGCAGATGAGCCCGGACCCGCTCTTCGACGACGATCTGTCGCCCAGCGACGACGACATCGATCGTGACCTCGCCGAGATCGCCAGCGGCGCAGCTGAAGTCAGGGAGTCCCAGGGATTCGAGCCGGCACCCTCGTTACTGCGGTCGAACAGTGACACGCTGTTCGGCGGTCAGTCGGTTGCCGACGACCTGGCCCGGCGCGGACGGCAGCCGGGGCCCGAGGACATCGACCTGGGCGAGGACCAGCGCGATGACGAGACGACGAAGCTCCCCGCCGAGACCGTCAGCGAGACGACTGGCTCGGCGTTCCTGCGCGGTGTGTGGGTGGTTGCCCAGTGCATCCTCGCGGTCGCGTTCGGTGCGGCGCTGTTCATCGCCTTCGATCAGCTGTGGAAGTGGAACAACATCGTCGCCCTGGTCCTGTCGGTCCTGGTGATCCTCGGACTGGTCGTCGGCGTGCGGGTGGTGCGCAAGACCGAGGACATCGGTAGCACCCTGATCGCCGTGGCGGTGGGTGCCCTGGTCACGTTGGGTCCGCTCGCCCTGCTGCAGTCGCACTGACGCCGCAGAATAGATATCAGTGCGCCCCGCCATCAAGGTTGGTCTGTCGACTGCCTCGGTCTATCCCCTGCGGACCGAGGCCGCCTTCGAATACGCGGCCAAGCTGGGCTACGACGGTGTCGAACTCATGGTGTGGGCGGAGACCGCGAGCCAGGACGTCGACGCCATCGCGAAGCTCTCGCAGCGTTACGACATGCCGGTGCTCAGCGTCCACGCGCCGTGTCTGTTGATCTCCCAGCGGGTCTGGGGGGCCAACCCCATCTCGAAGCTCGCGCGCAGCGTGCGGGCCGCCGAGGACCTGGGCGCCCAGACCGTGGTGGTGCACCCACCGTTCCGCTGGCAGCGTCGCTACGCCGAGGGGTTCTCCGATCAGGTGGTCGAGCTCGAGGCGTCCAGCCACGTGATGGTCGCTGTCGAGAACATGTTCCCGTTCCGCACCGATCGCTTCTTCGGGTCGGGGCAGCCGTCAATCGAGCGGATGCGCAAGCGCGGCGGATCGCCGGGCGCGGCCATCTCGGCGTTCGCCCCGTCGTATGACCCGCTCGACGGTGAGCACGCGCACTACACGCTGGACCTGTCGCACGCCGCGACCGCGGGCACCGATGCCCTTGAGATGGCGCGTCGCATGGGGGAGGGACTGGTGCACCTGCACCTGTGTGACGGCAGCGGGGCCGCCACCGACGAGCATCTGGTGCCCGGACGCGGCGGCCAGCCTGCGGCCGAGGTCTGCCAGATGCTCGCCGCGAGCAACTTCACCGGCCACGTGATCCTTGAGGTCACCACGTCGCGGGCGCGCAACGCCGCCGAGCGCGAGCAGCTGCTGACCGAATCACTCGAGTTCGCGCGACAACACCTGCTGCGCTGAGGAACTGGGAGAGTCCCGTGGCCGAATCCGCCTCGTTCACCGAATCCACGTCGTTCACCGAATCCACGTCGTTCACCGAAGCCATGGCTCTGGAGCCGGTGTCAGTCGATGACACCGACGGTGTCGTCCAACATGTCTTCAAGGGCGTCCTGAACGAGAACTGGACCATCGGACCCAAGGTTCACGGCGGCATGATGCTGGCGCTGTGCGCCAACGCGGCCCGCACCGCGCACGGTGGCGAGGGCGTGCAGCCCGTTGCGGTGTCCGGCAACTTCCTGTGGGCGCCCGACCCCGGCGCGGTCGAGGTGGTTACGACCATCCGCAAGCGCGGCAGGCGGGTGAGTCTGGTCGACGTTGAGTTGAACCAGGCGGCTGAGTCGAATCAGGCTCTGGGGTCGGGGCGCAAGACGGCTGTCCGAGCGACGATCACGCTCGGCGACCCCGAGCACGAGGCGGCGCCGTTGCTCGTGGCCAATCCGGTGGTGCCGTTGATGACGCCGGATCCGCCGCCGGGCCTCGAATCGATCGGCCCCGGTCACCCGATGGCCGATATCGTCCATCTCGCCCGCGGTATCGATATCCGGCCATCGCTGACCACGATGGAGCCGAGGTCCGACGGCGGGCCGCCGGTCATCGAGTACTGGGTGCGGCCGCGGGACTGCCCGCCCGACGTCCTATTCGCCCTCGTGTGCGGCGATGTGTCCGCGCCGGTGACATTCGGCGTGAACCGGTTCGGTTGGGCGCCCACGGTCCAACTGACGGCCTATCTGCGTGCCATCCCGGTCGACGGGTGGCTCCGGGTGCTGTGCACGACGATGCAGATCGGCCAGGAGTGGTTCGACGAGGACCATGTCGTCGTCGACAGCGACGGTCGCATCATCGTGCAATCCCGCCAGCTGGCCATGGTGCCTCCGCTGCACAGCTGAGCCGACGTGCAATGCTTCATCCCGTGGCAAGAATCGCGATTATCGGTGGTGGAAGCATCGGAGAGGCGCTGCTGGCGGGCCTGATCAGGGCCGGCCGGCAGGCCAAGGACTTGGCTGTCTCGGAGAAGGATCCGGGGCGTGCGAAGTACCTGTCAGAGACGTACTCGGTGCTGCTGACATCACCGTCCGACGCAGCCGAGAACGCCGCCTACGTCATCGTCGCCGTCAAGCCGGCGGATGTGGAGTCCGTTGTCGCCGAGATCGCCGAGGCCGTGGCCCAGGCCGACAACGACAGCGACGAACAGGTCATCGTCTCGGTGGCCGCGGGCGTCAGCACCGCCTTCTACGAGTCCAAGTTGCCCGCCGGGGCCCCCGTGATCAGGGTCATGCCGAACGCGCCGATGGTGGTCGGAGGGGGCGTCAGCGCGCTGTCGCGTGGCAGCTTCGCCACGGTCGAGCAGCTGAAGGACGTGTCGGCGATCTTCGCCGCCGTCGGTGGGGTCCTGGCCGTGCCTGAATCGCAGTTGGATGCCGTGACCGCGGTATCGGGCTCGGGTCCGGCGTACTTCTTCCTGATGGCCGAGGCACTCGTCGACGCGGGTGTGGCGGCCGGGTTGTCCCGTCAGGTGGCGACCGAGCTCGTCTCTCAGACGATGGCGGGTTCGGCGGCCATGCTGCTCGATCGGCTCGATGATCAACCGTCGGGCGGGGATGCTGCGAAGGGCGTCGGAATGGACACCAGCCCGGCCCAGCTGCGCGCCACGGTGACGTCCCCCGGCGGCACTACCGCCGCTGGTCTGCGGGAACTCGAGCGCGGTGGCCTGCGGACGGCTGTCACCGAGGCGGTTTTCGCCGCGAAAACACGCTCTGAGCAGCTCGGAATTACATCTGAGTAGTTCATGAATTTCCAACGGATTAGCCCACACCCGTCGCAATAACCCCAGTAGCCACGCTATTCTCCTCGTTGTATGCACGCACCTGCGCCAACGGTGGGGAAGCCGCTGGCAAGGCCGTGCCTGATTGATTGGGTTGCGATGACGTCTATGAACGGTCCATCGGCGCGTGATTCGGCGAGCGGCAAGGCTGCGCGCGACGCAGCCGCCGGCAGTGCCGGGGATAGTGGCCAACCGGCGCGTGCTCAGCAGTTCCTCACCGTCGCCGAGGTCGCGAGCTTGATGCGAGTAAGCAAGATGACGGTCTACCGACTGGTCCACAACGGCGAACTGCCTGCCGTGCGGGTCGGCCGGTCCTTCCGTGTGCACGCCAAGGCCGTGCACGATCTCCTGGAGACGTCGTACTTCGACGCGGGCTAGTTCGCCCGATCAACAGGCGTTTTCGTTCCGCCCCTGCTGGCCGGGTAAGGTAACCGGGTCAGTTAACGAGGCGTATTCGAGATCTCCAGTTCTCGTTCGGCCTTGATTGTCTTTAGGTAGCGGAGTCCATGGGTTCAGTCATCAAGAAGCGTCGCAAGCGCATGTCGAAGAAGAAGCACCGCAAGTTGCTTCGCCGCACACGAGTGCAGCGCAGAAAACTCGGCAAGTAGCTTTCAGCTTCAGCCGTTAGGCTGGCCCGATGGAATCCGACGGGCCCTCGAGCGGTCGCCCCGCAGCGGGGTCCGTCGGCTCTGACTCACAGGACACCGCGCACCACCCCAAGGTGGTGCTGGTTACTGGCGCATGCCGGTTCCTCGGGGGTTACCTGACGGCCAGGCTGGCGCAGAACCCGCTGATCGACCACGTCATCGCGGTTGATGCCATCACACCGAGCAAGGACCTCCAACGCCGAATGGGGCGGGCCGAGTTCGTCCGAGCCGACATTCGAAATCCGTTCATCGCCAAGGTGATCCGCAACGGCAACGTCGACACCGTCGTCCACGCCGCTGCGGCCTCCTATGCCCCGCGCTCAGGCGGCAGGGCGGCGCTGAAGGAACAGAACGTGATGGGGGCGATGCAGCTCCTCGCGGCGTGCCAGAAGGCTCCGTCGGTCGCTCGCGTGGTGCTCAAGTCCACCTCTGAGGTGTACGGGTCCAGTGCACACGACCCGGTCATGTTCACCGAGGACGGCAGTTCGCGTCGGCCACCCCGCGAGGGGTTCGCCCGCGACAGCATCGATATCGAGGGCTACGCCCGCGGACTCGCGCGGCGTAGGCCCGATATCGCCGTCACGATCCTGCGCCTCGCCAACATGATCGGTCCGGCGATGGACACCGCGTTGTCGCGGTACCTGGCCGCGCCCGTCGTACCGTCGGTGCTGGGCCGCGACGCCCGACTGCAGCTGCTGCACGAGCAGGACGCCCTCGGTGCGCTGGAACGCGCCACCGTCGCCGGCCGCGCCGGCACGTTCAACGTCGGTGCCTCGGGCGTCATCATGATGAGTCAGGCGATCCGTCGATCCGGCCGGATCCGGCTGCCCGTCCCGAGGTCGGCACTCTCTGTCGTTGATTCGCTGAGCCGCGCAACTCGATACAGTGAACTCGATCGTGAGCAGCTGAACTACCTGAGCTTCGGGCGGGTCATGGATACCGCGCGGATGCGTAGCGACCTAGGCTATAACCCGAAGTGGACAACGGCGGAGGCTTTTGACGATTACGTGCGCGGTCGAGGTTTGACGCCGATCATCGACCCGCGCTGGGTACGCTCGGTTGAGAGTCGTGCAGTGGTGGCGGCGCAGCGGTGGGGTGGCCGGTAGGGCGAGGTAACCGGTCGGGCAGTTCGGTTTGGCTAGGGGTGGAGGGTTGACGACGTGGCAGGTGAATCAAAAGCGAAAGTGATTCCACTGCACTCGAATTCGAGTCGCTCTTCGGCGGCGCGACGAGCTGCGGCGCGCACGGAGAGTTCGCGTCGACATCCATCGTTGATGGGCGATCCGGGTGGTCGTGCATCCGCCGAGCAGATCGCTGCGGTGGTCCGCGAGATCGACGACAAACGCAGTTCGGTCGCCGGTGCGGGCAGTGTCGATGAGTCGCCCAACGAACTCGCCAAGCGCATCGCCGCGATCGCCGAGTTCGTCTACAAGCGGATGTCCGGCGACTACGTGGTCGATGAGTTCGGGTTCGACCCACACATCAACAACGCAATCTTCCTGCCTTTGCTGCGAGGGCTCTTCAAATCCTGGTTCCGGGTCGAGGTGAGCGGCATCGAGAACCTCCCCGACACGGGTCCGGCGCTCATCGTGGCCAACCACGCCGGCGTGCTTCCGCTGGACGGTCTGATGGCCTCGGTCGCCGTCCACGACCACCATCCTGCCAACCGTGACCTGCGCCTACTGGCCGCCGACATGGTCTTCGACATGCCTCTGATGGGACAGGCCGCGCGCAAGGCCGGGCACACGATGGCGTGCACCTCGGACGCCCATCGCCTGCTTGCCGCCGGTGAACTCACCGCGGTGTTCCCCGAGGGATACAAGGGTCTGGGCAAGCCCTTCCGTGACCGCTACAAGCTGCAGCGATTCGGTCGTGGCGGCTTCGTCTCGGCGGCGTTGCGCGCCCGCGCACCGATCGTGCCGTGCTCGATCGTCGGCTCCGAGGAGATCTACCCGATGCTCGCGGACGTGAAGCTGCTGGCCAGGTTGTTCGGGCTGCCGTACTTCCCTGTGACGCCGTTGTTCCCGCTGGCTGGGCCGCTGGGACTGGTGCCGCTGCCCTCGAAATGGCACATCCAGTTCGGCGAACCGATCCTCACCGACGAGTACGACGAGGCGATGGGGGAGGACCCGATGGTCACGTTCGAACTGACCGACCGGGTGCGCGAGACCATCCAGCAGACGCTCTACCAACTGCTCGCCAACCGAGGCAACACCTTCCTCGGCTGAGCTGCGGACCGGCGGCCACTGCGCCGGGTGGGTGACTACTCCGCCGCGTCCAATGGGCGGCTCGCCGCCGCGTCCAATGGGCGGCTCGCCGCCGCGCTAGCGCTTTGCCCAGCAACCATCTTCGTGATCGCCGCATCACGCGCCGCCGCGATCTGCGCCGTGATCTCGTCGGTCTCCTCCGACGGGGAGGCCTCGCCGAGGATCGTGATGATGCTCGTCATGACCGGCTGGCCGTTGTCGTCGGAGACCTCGCCGCGAACCTCGGTGAGCACGGCGCCGTGCGACTCGATGACCGAGTCGAGGTAGGAGTCGAACCAGAGCTTGTCGCCGACCACGATGGGCCGGTGGAAGATCAGCTTCTGGTCGCGGTGCAGCACGCGCTCCATGTTGAACGGCAGGGCGAACTGATTGAAGATCTCCTCCTGCACCCGGCGGCCCGCGACTGCGACGAACGTCAGGGACGCGATGAGTGCGTCGTACCCGCACTCCTTGGCGCCCTCCTCGGTGAAGTGAGCCGGATGGTCGTCCTTGACGGCGAGGGCGAACTCGCGGACCTTCTCGCGGCCGACCTCAAAGTAATCGGGGTACCGAAAATGGGTCCCGATGATGTCCTCGGCGATGCTCATGGTCGGATTCGCTCCCGCTCGTGTCTCCGGTGGTCCGGCGGCTGAGACTATCAGCGCTGGGGTCAGTGGCCATCTCGACGGGACACCACGGCTGCCAGCGCGCCACCCACGGCACCGAGGGCAAGCGCGGACGGCACGCCGATTCGGGCGGCCTTGCGCGCCGTCCGGAAGTCACGGATCTCCCAGCCACGCTCGCGCGCCAGATCGCGCAGCGCCGCGTCGGGGTTGATGGCGACGGCGGTGCCCACCAGCGACAACATCGGGACGTCGTTGAAGCTGTCCGAGTACGCCGTGCAGCGCCGCAGGTTCAGGCCCTCCCGGATGGCCAGCGACCGCACCGCGTGCGCCTTGCCCGCGCCGTGCAGGATCTCGCCGACCAGTCGCCCGGTGAAGACGCCGTCGACGGATTCGGCGACGGTGCCAAGCGCCCCGGTCAGCCCGAGCTTGGTGGCGATGGTCGCGGCCAGCTCGTAGGGCGTCGCGGTGACCAGCCACACCTGTTGGCCCGCGTCCAGATGCATCTGGGCCAGTGCCCGGGTACCCGACCAGATCTTGTCGGCGATGATCTCGTCGTAGATCTCCTCGCCGAGGGAGACCAGTTCGGCCGTCGGCCGGCCCTCGATGAACGCCAGCGCCTTACGTCTGCCCTCGGCGACGTCGTCGCTGTTCTCCTTGCCGGTGAGCTGGAACTTCGCCTGCGCGTATCCGAACCGCGCCAGGTCGCCGTAGGTGAAGTACTTGCGTGCGGCCAAGCCCCTGGCGAAGTGCACCAGCGAGGAACCCTGCACCAGGGTGTTGTCGACGTCGAAGAACGCCGCCGCGGTCAGGTCGGGGGGCGGCGGTTGGGGACTGGACGCTTCGGCGACTACGCCGTGCTCGTCGACGAGGACCTCCGAACCAGCCTCGTCGGCGATGTCACCGGGCTCGGACACCCCTCAACACTAGGTCACTGGATACTGGAGGGCGTGGAGCATGCTGTGACGTTGCTGACCCGCGCCGGGTGCACCCTGTGCGCGCAGGCGGGGCTGCAACTCGCGGTCCTCGCCGACGAGTTGGGATTCGACCTGGCGACCACCGATGTCGACGCAGCGGCGGATGCCGGTGATGGCACGTTGCGCGCGGAGTACGGGGACCGCCTGCCGGTGGTGTTGCTCGACGGCCGCGAGCACAGCTATTGGGAGGTCGACGAGCAGCGACTGCGCGCTGACCTCGCTGGCTGAGGCGGCTGAGTTACCGCTCAGCAAATTTGGTGCAAAGGCATGGCAACGACTACCTTCGAGGGCGTGGTGACGAGGCCATGAGCGTTCTGCTATTCGGGGTTTCGCACCGGAGTGCGCCCGTGTCCGTGCTTGAGCAATTGAGCACCGGCGAGTCCGATCAGGCCAAGATCGTCGACCAGCTCCTGCAGTCCGAGCTGGTGAGCGAGGCCATGATTCTCTCGACGTGCAACCGGGTCGAGGTGTACGCGGTCGTCGAGGCCTTCCACGGCGGCCTGTCGGTCGTCGGCCAGGTGCTCTCCGAGCATGCCGCGATGTCGCTGAGCGATCTCACCAAGTACGCATACGTGCGGTACGCCGAAGCCGCGGTGGAGCATCTCTTCGCCGTCGCCAGCGGCCTGGACTCCGCGGTGATCGGCGAGCAGCAGGTGCTCGGCCAGGTCCGCCGCTCCTATGCCGCCGCCGAGGCCAACCAGGCCGTCGGCCGGACGCTGCACGAGCTGTCCCAACGGGCCCTTTCGGTCGGCAAGCGCGTGCACTCCGAGACCGGTATCGACGCCGCAGGCGCCTCGGTGGTGTCGGTTGCCCTGGACATGGCCGACGGCAAGCTGGGCGGGCTCGCGGGCCGGACGGCGACCATCGTCGGCGCCGGTTCGATGGGCGCACTTGCCGCGGCCCATCTGATGCGCGCCGGGATCGGCCGCGTCCACATCGTGAACCGCTCGCTGCCCCGCGCGCAGCGGCTGGCGCAGAACCTCACCGAACAGGGCGTGGAGGCCTTCGCGGCGTCGCTGGACGACTTGTCGGACGCGCTGACGGACACCGATGTCGTCGTGAGCTGTACCGGGGCCGTCCGGCCCGTCGTGTCGCTGGCCGATGCGCACCGAGGCTTGGTCGGCCGACCGGAGAACTGCCAGTTGGTCATCTGCGATCTGGGCATGCCGCGTGACGTCGACCCCGCCGTCGCCGGACTGCCGGGCATCTACATGGTCGACATGGACCGGATCCAGCGTGAGCCGTCGGCGCGCGCCGCGGCAGCCGACGCCGAGGCGGCGCGCGTCATCGTCGCCACCGAGGTAGCCAACTACCTCGCGGGCCAGCGCATGGCCGAGGTCACCCCGACCGTCACCGCACTGCGGCAGCGCGCGGCCGATGTCGTCGAGGCCGAGTTGCTGCGGCTGGACAACAGGTTGCCGGGGCTGGACTCCACCCACCGCGACGAGGTGGCGCGCACCGTGCGTCGCGTCGTCGACAAGCTTCTGCACGCCCCGACGGTGCGGGTCAAACAGCTCGCCGGTGCGCCGGGCGGCGACAGCTATGCCGAGGCGCTACGCGAACTGTTCGAACTCGACCCGCAGGCCGTCGATGCGGTCGCGGGTAGTGAAACACCCTTCATCCCGGGCGATCCGATTCCGGCGCCCCGCACTGACTTAGACAGGACTGATTAGCGCTTGCCGACTTCAACAGGGTCTTCGCGCGAGCGCTCATCCGCCAGCAGTGACGACGCAGTCATCCGGATCGGAACCCGGGGCAGCCTACTGGCCACCACCCAGGCCGGTTTCATCAGAGACGCCGTAATCGCGCTGGGGCACCCCGCCGAACTCGTCATCGTGTCGACCGCGGGCGACCGCTCCAGCGCTCCGATCGCCGAGATCGGCGTCGGCGTCTTCACCGCGGCACTGCGCGAGGCCATCGACGACGGCACCGTGGACATGGCCGTGCACTCGTACAAGGATTTGCCGACCGCCCAGGACCCGCGCTTCGTCATCGCGGCCATACCGGTGCGCGAGGATCCCCGCGACGCCCTCGTCGCGCGCGACGGACTGGTGCTGGGGGAGTTGCCGGCAGGTTCAATTCTCGGCACGTCGAGCCCGCGACGGAGCGCGCAGCTTAAAGCACTGGGTCTCGGTTTGGAAATTCGCCCCCTACGAGGCAACCTAGACAGCAGGTTGAACAGGGTTACAAGCGGTGATCTCGACGGTATCGTCGTCGCCCGAGCGGGTTTGGCTCGCATCGGACGTGTAGGCGATATCACCGAGACAATCGAGCCGGTGCAGATGTTGCCAGCACCAGCTCAGGGAGCGCTCGCGGTGGAATGTCGCGCGGGTGATTCCAAGCTTGCCGCGCTGCTGTCGGCATTGGATGACGCCGACACACGCGCCGCGGTCACCGCAGAACGTGTCCTGCTCGCCGAACTGGAGGCGGGGTGCTCCGCGCCAGTGGGTGCGATCGCGGAAGTGGTCGAGTCCATTGACGAGGAGGGCAATGTCTTCGAAGAGCTGTCGCTGCGCGCATGCGTGGCGGCGCTGGACGGATCCGATGTGATCCGCGCGTCCGGCATCGGGACTCCCGATCGGGCACGAGAGCTAGGGCTCTCGGTGGCCGCGGAGTTGTTCGAGCTGGGAGCGCGAGATCTGTTGGTGCAGCGGACTGAAGAGCGGGAGTGAGAGATGACGACCCGAGGGCGTAAGCACAAGCCCGGCCGCATCACGTTCGTTGGCGCGGGACCGGGTGACCCCGGCCTGTTGACGACGCGTGCGCGTGCTGTGTTGACCAACGCCGCGATGGTGTTCGTCGACCCTGACGTACCGGAGGCGGTACTGACGTTGGTCGGTACGGAACTGCCTCCGCAGTCCGGGCCGCAGCCAGCCAAGCCGGGCGATGACGGCGACACGGCGGCCGAGGTTGTCGGCGCCGCACCTGGCCTGCCCAACGGAGTGGATGTGCGCCCCGCGCTGGGCGATCCGGCCGAGGTGGCCAAGACGCTGGTCAACGAGGCTCGCGCCGGCGTTGACGTCGTGCGACTGGTGGCAGGCGACCCGTTGTCGGTGGACGCGGTGCTGGCCGAGGTGAGCGCGGTGGCGCGCACGCAGACCCATTTCGAGATCGTGCCGGGCCTGCCCGCCACGACCGCGGTGCCGACCTACGCCGGTCTGCCGCTGGGCTCGTCGCACACCGTGGCCGACGTCCGCGGCGACGTGGACTGGGCCGCCCTCGCGGCGGCGCCCGGACCCCTGATCCTGCACGCCACGGCATCGCATCTGCCGGATGCCGCGCGCACGCTCATCGAGTTCGGCCTCACCGACAACACGCCGTGTGTCGTGACCGCCAATGGCACCACCTGCCAACAGCGTTCGGTGGAGACCACGCTGTCCGGTCTGCTCGACAAGGCCACGCTGGCCGGCAGCGAGCCCGCCGGGCCGCTGGCCGGGCCGCTCGTCGCGACCATCGGCAAGACGGTGGCCAACCGCGCGAAGCTGAACTGGTGGGAGAGCCGGGCCCTGTACGGCTGGACCGTGCTCGTGCCGCGTACCAAGGACCAGGCAGGCGAGATGAGCGACCGACTGGTCAGCCATGGCGCCCTGCCCGTCGAGGTGCCGACCATCGCCGTCGAGCCGCCGCGCAGCCCCGCGCAGATGGAGCGTGCGGTCAAGGGCCTGGTTGACGGCCGGTTCCAGTGGGTCGTCTTCACCTCCACCAACGCGGTTCGCGCGGTGTGGGAGAAGTTCAACGAGTTCGGTCTCGACGCCCGCGCGTTCTCCGGCGTCAAGATCGCATGCGTGGGTCAGGCCACCGCGGACCGCGTCCGCGAGTTCGGCATCAACCCCGAACTGGTGCCCGCGGGCGAGCAGTCCTCGCTGGGCCTGCTCGACGAGTTCCCGCCGTACGACGACATCTTCGACCCGGTCAACCGGGTTCTGTTGCCGCGTGCCGATATCGCCACCGAGACGCTGGCCGAGGGTCTGCGCGAACGCGGCTGGGAGATCGAGGACGTCACGGCCTACCGCACCGTGCGAGCGGCCCCGCCGCCGGCGCAGACGCGCGAGATGATCAAGACCGGTGGCTTCGACGCGGTGTGCTTCACGTCGAGTTCGACGGTCCGCAATCTCGTCGGCATCGCGGGCAAGCCGCACGCACGGACCATCGTGGCGTGCATCGGGCCCAAGACCGCCGAGACCGCAGCGGAGTTCGGCCTGCGCGTTGATGTGCAGCCCGAGAGCGCAGCGGTGGGACCGTTGGTCGAGGCACTGGCCGAGCACGCGGCCCGGTTGCGCGCCGAGGGTGCACTGCCGCCGCCGCGCAAGAAGAGCCGTCGCCGCTAGGGCTGTCGGACTTCTCCAGTGGCGTACCCCAGGCATCGGCCCCGACGGCTGCGCACCACTCCGGCGATGCGTCGCCTGGTGGCGCAAACATCCCTGGAGCCAAGGCATTTGGTTCTCCCGATGTTCGTCGCCGACGGTATCGACGAACCGCGCCCGATTGCGTCGATGCCCGGTGTCGTGCAACACACCCGGGACTCCCTGCGTCGCGCCGCCGCAGAAGCGGTGACCGCGGGGGTCGGTGGGCTGATGCTGTTCGGGGTGCCCCGCGACGAGGACAAGGACGCGACGGGATCGGTGGGCTCCGCGCCCGACGGCATCCTGAACGTCGCACTCGCTGACCTCGCCGCGGATCTTGGTGATGCGACGGTGCTCATGGCGGACACCTGCCTCGATGAGTTCACCGACCACGGGCACTGTGGTGTGCTGGATGGCTCGGGTCGGGTCGACAATGACGCCACCAATGATCGGTACGTCGAACTTGCTGTCGCGCAAGCGAATTCAGGTGCCCACGTGGTGGGGCCCAGCGGCATGATGGATGGCCAGGTCGCGGCCATCAGGGACGGCCTGGACGCCGCAGGGCACACCGACGTCGTGATCTTGGCGTACGCCGCGAAGTTCGCATCCGGTTTCTACGGCCCGTTCCGCGAGGCGGTGGGCTCGAGCCTGCACGGCGACCGGCGGACCTACCAGCAGGACGCGGGCAATGCCCGCGAGGCGCTGCACGAGATCGAACTGGACATCGCCGAGGGCGCCGACATCGTGATGGTGAAGCCGGCGATGGCCTACCTGGATCTGGTGCGCGCGGCGGCCGAGGTGTCGCCGGTGCCGGTCGCCGCCTACCAGGTATCGGGTGAGTACTCGATGATCAGCGCCGCTGCCGCCAACGGATGGATCGACCTGCCCACCGTCGCATTGGAGACGTTGGTCGGCATCCGGCGTGCGGGAGCCGACATCGTGCTGTCCTACTGGGCGGTCGACGCCGCCGGCTGGCTGGCGTGACCGAACCGAACGACCCGGCCGAAGCCCCACCCGGGGAGCGACCAGATGACGTCGCGACGGGCTTCTGGCTGTGGCTCGTTGCGTTGCCGCTGCTGGTGGCCGCATACGTCGTGGACCTTGTCGCCGTGTCCGTCGACGCCTGGTTCGTCACCGCTTTCGCCGGCTTCTTCGTGGTGGTGATCGCCGCGGTGGCGCTGACCTTCATGCTGCTGATGCGGCAGGGCTACGCGTGGGCGCGGACGCTGCTCAGCGGCGGCGGTGCCGCGTCGGTGGTGTACGTGATCGGAAACCTGTTCACAGTGGACCGTCCGCCGGTGGCCGCACTGCTGTACGCGGTCTGCGCGATCGTCGGCTCGGTGCTGATCATCGGCGGTATCTACCTGCTGCACCGCAAGGACGCTCAGGCCTTCTTCACCCGTTAGGCTGGCCCGATATGTCCGCAACGCCGCCGAATCCGTCGACCCGGCCCCGAATCGTCGACATCGCGTTCTGGTGCTGGGTCTCCGGCGCGGTCCTGACCGCTGCGCTCGGGATGCTGACGCTGAGCCAGGGCGGGCATCCGTTCATCTACGCCGCTGGCGGGTTGTTGATCGCCGCAGGCCTCGGGCAGGGCTATCTGGCTGGCCGGGCGCGCGGGCGTGAGGGCAAGTTTGCGGGCGCAGCCGTGGGCCTGGCGATGGCGTCGGTTGCGTTTCTGGCCCTGTTGCTGCTGTTCGGCGCGGGTGCCGTGGTCATCTGCATCGTCGCCGTCACGATGGCGCTGCTGATCGCCGGTTCGGTGGCCGTGCAGCGTGGGGTGGCGCAGGAATGGTTCGAAGGAGCATCGTGAACACCGAGTCCCAGCCGTCCGTGGCGGCCCCCGATGTTCTCTTTCGTGAACCCGGCGCGACCTGGTGGTGGGTGGCGGCCGGACCCGCGTCGGGTGCGGCGATGCTGCTGATCCAGGTCTGGACCGGCTACGGCATCGACTTTCTGGTGCCCATCGTTTTCCTCCTGCTGGTGACAGGCTTCCTATCCGTCCAGGTGAAGGCTGCGCGCATTCACACCTCAGTCGAGCTGACGGCCGAGTATCTGCGGCAGGGCGCCGAGACGATCCGCATCAGTGAGATCGTCAGGATCTATCCGGAGCCCTCGGGCCAGGAGACTCAGAAGTGGCAGTCTGCACGGGCACTCGGCGAGCTGACCGGAGTGCCGCGGGGGCGTACCGGTATCGGCTTGAAGATGACGAATGACCGCACCGCGCAGGCCTGGGCACGCAAGCATCGCGCACTGCGGGCGGCGCTGAGCGCGCTGGTCATCGAGAACACGCCATGAGGGGTGGCATCCGCGCGGTGCTGGAGCTGATCCTGGCCGCCGCCGCGAGCGCCGCGGGTGTGTACTTCTGGGTGGCGGCGCGGACGACCGAGATGGCCCCGCCGGTGTTGCCGAATGAGCCGTCGCAGGTCACGGCTGTTTACTACCCGCCATTGATAGTGCTGTCCCTGCTGTTCGTCACGGTCGCCGGGGTGTTCGCCGTGATCGGCGTCGCCCGGCTTCGTGGCAGTGAGTGAGCCTTCTCACACCTCCTTTGGTACAAAGTGCGAATTCTGTAACACTGTCCCCATGACTGAACTCGCCGAGAACGCGCAGCAGGCGGACGCCCTTCCACTTGGCCCCGAATCCCTGGTCTGGCGGTACTTCGGGGACAACCGGATGTACCTGATCGGCCCTCGGCCCGCCGTCCTGCAGAACATGCTCGCCGAACTCGGTCAGGGCGTCCTGGATCACTCGGTGTTCTTCTCCGACACCGCGGCGCGGATCAAGCGCTCGCTTCCGCCGATCTACCGGACCGTCTACGGCAGCGATGACGCCAACGAGGGCACGCGGGTGCGCGACTTCCACCGCGATATCAAGGGCGATATGCCCGCAGGCCCGGATGGGTCCGTCGAGCGGTATCACGCCCTGGATCCGGAGACCTACTTCTGGGCGCACGCGACGTTCGTCGAGCAGGTCCTGTACTTCGCGGACACCTTCGTCAAACGTCTCACCGAGGCCGAGAGGGAACAGATCTACCTCGAGTCCAAGACCTGGTACCGCCGCTACGGCGTCAGCGACCGGCCGATGCCGGCAACCTATGCCGACTTCGAGAGGTACTGGGACCGGATGATGGACGAGATCCTGGTGCCCCACCAGACGGCGAAGTACGGCGTCGGCTATGTCACCAAGGGATTCCCGCGACCGAAGGGTGTCTCCGAGCTGACGTGGCGGCTGGTGTCGCCGTTGTTCAACCCGGTGGCCGCCTTCATCACCACCGGCGGTATGCCGCCGCGCGCCCGGGACATGCTCGGGCTGCCCTGGAGCGACCGCAAGGAGAAGGCGTATCAGGGGTTCGCGGCGCTATGGCGGTCACATGCGGTGAACTGGTTGTGGGATCGTCTACCTATGACGGTGCGCTACAACAAGTTCGCGCAAGAGGGCTATGGCCGGGTCTGACGCGTCCACCGAGGCAATCCTCGACGCGGCGCTCGCCGAGTTCGAACGGCACGGCTACCGCCGCGTCGCACTCGATGACGTCGCGCGGCGGGCAGGAGTCAGCCGCACCACGATCTACCGGCGCTTCGCCAACCGTGACGAACTGGTCGGCGCGGTGGTCGAACGCGAGAATGTGGCACTGTTCGCCGATATCGCCGACGAGTTGAACCGCGCAAAGCCACAGACCAGCTACTACGTCGAGGCGTTCACATGGTCGATCCTGGCGTTCCGCCGCCATCGGGTGCTCAACCAGATGATCACCGATGAACCCGCGCTGGTGCTCGAGCTGGCCCACCGGCACTGGCCCGCCGCGATCGAGCGGATGGGCGAGGCGCTGCGGGTGATCTTCCCGCCGGGCTTCGCCGACCGCATCGGTCCCGACGTCGTCGACGATCTGGCCGACACCATCCTGCGGTATGCGGCGTCGTTGCTGCTGCTGCCCAGTGCGCAGCCGCTCGAGGAGGCCGAGGACATCCGCGCGTATGCCACCCGGCACTTCCTGCCGAGCCTGCCCGCGGCACTCCGAGCGGTACCGGTCTAGCCCACCCTGTTTCGTGTCCCGCACATTCGGGCAGCCAGGGATATGTCCAATGACGAGCGTGCGGCCAACGAAGACCAGCACATCACAGAGAAGCCTGAAGTCACCGAAGAGCATCACGACCGGGCCAAGAAGATGATGGACGCGTACGACGACCAGCGTCCCACCATCACGCTGCCCGGAAGCGGCGGCACGGTCGCGGGTACCGCAGTCAACGAATGGGTCGACGACGACGGCAACCCCAAGTACGGCGACGTGGATAGGGGCGGCGCACAGGACGACTCCTAGACCAGTTGGCGCAACTAAGGTGGGTCAGTGTGACGCCACTCGAACAGATCGCACCCGCCTTCGTCGACATGGCCCACTCCATCGTGTGGGCGTCGGTGGCGACCGTCGACCGCGACGGCAGGCCCCGCAGCCGAATCCTGCACCCGATCTGGGAGTGGGACGGCACCGATCTGGTGGGCTGGATCGCCACCGTGCCGACACCGCTCAAGCATGCCCACCTTCATGCCCACCCCGAGGTGTCGCTGAGCTACTGGACGACCACCCACGACACCTGCAGCGCGGAGTGCACGGCCCAGTTCTACGTCGACGATGAGACGTGCAAAGCGGTGTGGGAGAAGTTCGCCAACGCTCCCGAGCCCGTCGGCTACGACCCGCGCATCATCCCGATGTGGAGCGACGGCCCGACGTCGGAGGAGTTCGCGGTGCTGAGGCTGCACCCATACCGACTGCGGGTGATGGCGGGCACGGTGATGACGAAGGGGCAGGGCGCGCCGCTGTTGTGGCACCAGGCCTGACGCACCACCGGCGGCAGCATCCGGCGCCTCAGTGGCCCACCACCTTCAGGCCCGTGACGCACGCGACCACGCCAAGCATTAACAGCACCTTAACCAGTGATGCGGTCTCGCTGCCGGTCAGCATCGCGTATGCGACGGTCAGCACCGCGCCGATGCCAACCCATATCGCGTAGCTGGTACCCACCGGCAGATCGCGCATCGCGATCGCCAGTCCGCCCATCGAGAAGAACAGGGCCACACCGAAAACCACGGATGGTCCGAGCCTGGTGAAGCCCTCGGACTTGCCGAGCGCCGTCGCCCAGACTGCTTCCAGAACGCCCGACGCCAAGAGAATGAGCCAGGACATCACACACCTCCAACACAACCGTCTTGTCGCTGGCCGGGTACGGTGTGGCTCGTCCGGTGTCATGTGATGACCATTCCAGGATAGCAACGTCAGAGCCTCGGCTAGGTGTGACTTTGGCAACCGCGCCAGCCTGCGGATGAATCTCTTTGTTGCAGTGCGAAATCGCTGCTACGGCCACGCGCCCGGTTCAAGTCCGGCGCGTAGCTCGTCGTAGGTGGGCGCCACCGCCCTAAGTGTCGCTGCGACTCTCGCGTTGTCACCCACCACCAGTGGATGCTGGAGCGATCCGACCAGTCGCGCCTGTTCCGTGAGAGTGGCAGCGGCTTGCGGGAATTCAGCGCGACGCAGGCATGCTGCTGCATCGGCGAGGCGACGTGCGCCGACCCGCACCGCGAAGGCGGTGAGATGATCACGCAGCTCATCGTCGATACCGCCTTCGACTGCCTCGGCGAGGGCGAGCGCCGCGTCGGCGTTGGCGAAGTGGCCGGCTGGCATGTCGGTGGCGGAAACCGCGCTGAGGCGATCGCGGGCGAAGCGGATCGACGCGCGGATGGTCTCGGTGTCACTGATTGTGGTGAGTCGAACGAAATCGGTGCGCATCGTGTAGGGCTCGCCGTAGTCGATGGTCTCGGCCCGCCAGGCTGCCGTGAAGTCCGCCAGCGGGATACGCGCGTAGGGATAGCCCTGCGGGTCGTGGACTGTGGCCGCGTCATCGTCGATGCGCAGCACGATGATGAAGTGGTCGGCGCCGATCGGCCCGACCTTGCCAGGCTGGTGGCGAAGGTATCCCATCTCGACGGGTCCGACCAGCGCCGGGCCGAAGTTCAATTGCGCGGTGAGACGGTCCAGTGCGTCGGCACTGTCACCTCCGGCGGTGGTAGTGGCAGTCCAGCCAAGGTTCGCCAGCGCCTCGTTCAGGCCGATGTCAGGAGTCCACCCGTATGGGTCGAAAAACGGTGTCCCATCCACCAATTGCATGCCGAACGCACTGCCCGTCGCGGTCTCGATGACGGCGGTGTCCGCTGAGTTGGCGCCCATCATGGTTGCCAGGCAGTTTGTGTAGCAATATGGTCCGGACCCGATGTAGGGAACCGCGAGGTTATCGTCGGGAGGCGTCTGCGTTCGACTCTGCATCCCGCTACGTTGGCAGTTTTCGGCCGAAAACGACACTGGTTCGGTGTCACACAAATGCGTTGTGTGAATTGCGCTCCCGCGCATAGACTGCGCCACACTGCAGACCAACTCTTCGTCCGCGAAAGGGCCGGGATGGCGAATTCCGTCACACTAATCCGATCGGCCGAGTTGTCCGGCGTTGCCGAATATGCCTATGTGGCAGCGGTGTCGGCTGGTGCACGGCGGATCTTCCTCGCCGGCGCGTGCCCACTGAATGAGGATGGGTCCACTGCCGCGGTGGGCAGCTACGCGGGTCAGGCCGCAAAGGCGTTGGAGAACTTGCTGATCGCACTCGGCGCCGCCGGAGCGACGATCGAGGACGTGGTCAGAACGCGCGTGCTGGTCGCGTCTACTCGGCAGGCCGATCTCGTGTCGGCGTGGGAAGTGGTTCGTGATGCCTTCGGTGAGCACGACGTACCGAGCACACTCATGGGTGTCACCGTTCTCGGCTACGACGACCAGTTGGTCGAGATTGAAGCGGTCGCGGCAGTCGCGAAGTAGGGCAGCCCGTCGCGCCCCAGAACCGAAGTCCGCGCGTCGTCAGATTTCCCCTTTTCTGGGGGACGACGCGGGAGTTTTCCGAGCCTAGCGTCGTTCCCATGAGTCACAGCAGAGATCTGAATGATGCGGTCAACGACGGAAATGATGCGGTCTGGTCGCGGCCGGCGGCGATGGCGATCCCGAAGGAAGGCTATTTCGAACTCACTCGGGGGCGGTACGGCCCGGTCTATCCCCGCACGCCCGCTTGTTACGGCTTCAACATCATCGCCAAGGTGCTCGAGGGCCACGGGCAGGCAATCCGCGACTACGGCAAGCAACTCGAGGCGGCGGTCGCCGCGCAACCTGACGTGCTCGCCCCACTGAAGCTGCACTACCTGCGCTGGCAGCTTTTCGACGTCGGATCCGGTCTGCACTTCCAGTATCAGGGGATCTTCGACACCGACTTCGATAAATACACCGAGGATGCCGTCAAGCTGTTCAGCTCGACCGGGATCACCACGGCGTTCACCCACCTGGAGGGCTTCCCGGAGGACTGGAAGACCAACCCCGAGGCATTCATCATGTTCGTTCGCGACCACCAGGTGCCCAGCTTCCTGGAGTATGGCGAATACCCGTACGTCACATCTGAGGA
Source organism: Mycolicibacterium sp. 624 (assembly GCF_040548615.1). NCBI lineage: Bacteria > Bacillati > Actinomycetota > Actinomycetes > Mycobacteriales > Mycobacteriaceae > Mycobacterium > Mycolicibacterium sp. 624. The sequence continues at coordinate 382,265 of NZ_JBEPRZ010000005.1, read as the reverse complement.
GGTCAAGAAGGCGCTTCGGCTCAAGGCCGCATTCTCCGACATGTTGGACCAGATGCAATGACCGACCTCGAATTCGACGATATCCAGCACATCATGCTGACCGGGACGCCCCACCTGACCGGTCGGTACGAGTTCCTGTCCTTCGACACCCCAGAAGCGGGGCGCGCCTGGCTGGCCGAGATGGTTCCGCTGGTGCAGTCGGCCACCGATGTCCGCGAGACGGTCAACGTCTTCAAGCGGTGGGTCAACCTGGCCTTCACCTGGTCCGGACTGCGCGCCCTTGGTCTGGACGACGAGGCGCTGGCGTCGTTCCCCGACGAGTTCCGGGAGGGGATGGCGTCCCGGGCCGACATCCTCGGGGATACCGGTGCGGCCGCACCCGAACACTGGGTCGGCGGGCTCGCGGACGACGGTCTGCACGCGATCGTCATCCTGTTCGCCCGGGACGAAGAGGAACGCGTGCGGTGCGTCGGCGAACACGATGCACTGCTGGCCCGCTGCCCCGGCGTGCGGTCACTGTCACATCTGGACTTGGCCGCCACCGCGCCATTCGAATACGACCACGATCACTTCGGGTACCGCGATCCGGTGTCTCAGCCGCAGATGAGAGGTTCCGGGGAGGTACTGATACCCGGCTCGGGCGGGTGGCTGGAACCGGGAGAGTTCCTCCTCGGCTACCCCGACGAGGATCACCTGGTCGCGAATCAGCCGAGACCCGACGTGCTTTCGCGCAACGGCAGCTACATGGCCTACCGCCGACTCGAGGAACATGTCGGGGCATTTCGGGACTACCTGCGGCAGAACGCCGACGGCGCCGAGGGCGAGGAGTTGCTGGCCGCCAAATTCATGGGGCGCTGGCGCAGCGGTGCACCGTTGGCACTGGCACCGGATCACGACGATCCGGAACTGGGTGCCGATCCGATGCGTAACAACGATTTCGACTACGGCGAAATGGATCCGCACGGCTATGCCTGTCCGCTCGGAGCCCACGCCCGCAGGCTCAACCCCCGTGACACCGAGCCGAATCCGAATAGGCGCAGGCTGATCCGGCGCAGCGGCACCTACGGCCCCGCACTGCCCGAAGGCGTCGCCGACGACGGTGTCGAACGCGGTGTCGGGATGTTCCTGATCTGCGCAAGCCTCGTCCGTCAGTTCGAGTTCGCCCAGAACGTCTGGGTCAACGACACGTCGTTCAAAGGCCTCGGCAACGAGCACGACCCCATTTGCGGCACTCAGGACGGCACGCTGGACTTCACGATCCCCAAGCGGCCGATCCGCAAGGTGCACAAGGGGTTGCCCGCATTCACCACGTTGCGCGGTGGGGCGTACTTCTTCCTGCCCGGCCTGAGCGCGCTGCGTTACCTGACCACAATCGGAATGAAGGAGACAGCATGACCACCAAGCCATTCGCCCGCACCTACAACCAGGCCCACATCGAGCGGCCGCGCAACGGCAAACGACGCGTCAGCATCTACTGGTCGTGGAGCTATCCCTGGGAGGCCCAGCGCGACCCGGCGGAGCTGTACAACCGGTTCTCCACGGTCACCGAGGTGCGACTCGCGACGTGGCCGGCCTACGAGACGCCCGAGTACACCGCCAAGGAGTTCCTGCAGGGTATCGACGGAACGTTGGAACTGTTCCACCGCTCGTCCTTGGCATTTCAGAACGTCGCCGGCGAAGCGACCGGGCATCCGGTGGCGGTGTTCCAGCGGGTCGATCAGGCCGGATACCGGTTGCCCATCGATGAGCGCATCCTGGACGACACCGACACCCTGATGATCTTCGGCCTGGACCACCTGCTCGGCGACGAGGCCGCCACCGCAGAGGAGATCGCCGCGATCCAACAGTGGTTGAAGCGCGAGGGCACCTGCCTGATGCTGGCACCGCACCATGACGTCGGGTTCACCGACGACAAAGAGCAGCAGCAGATGGAGTACCTGCACCACCGCGATCCACTGACACCGCGGATACAGCGCTTCAGCGGCTATGCCCGGTCGCTGTTGACCGGACTGAATATCCCGGTACACAACACCTGGGGGCTGCGTCCGGCCACGGTCGAGGGCACCAAACAGATTGTGCCGCTCACGCGATTCCACGATCTGGACTCCGCAGGCCTGCTGCGCGACGTCACGACGCTGGCCCTGCATCCACACCTGCCGCACTATGCGCTCACCGCGCCGGAGGGGCCGGACCTGCGAGTGCTGGGTCGCCAGTTGATCGACCAGACCCGGCCGCATCCGTTCACGTTGGCAGGCAACACTGAGTTCAACGCAATGATCCACATGCCGCCGTCCGGTGACCGCGCCGGCGACATCGTGTTGGTCGACTCAACCCATTTCACGACACTGTTCGGTGCCAGTGACAGCCTGAAGTCCTTCTGGCGCAACCTTGTAACGATGGCCTGATGGGAGGCGGAGTAAACGATCTCCTGCTCCGAGGCTCGAGTGTCGCCGTCGTCTTCTTCGTCGTATCGAGCACCCTGGCGGTCGGTCTGGGCTTGACCGTCAGTCAGATCCTGGCCCCGCTCAAGAACATTCGTCTGGTCGTGCTGGCCCTCGCGGCGAACTTCGTGCTGGCGCCGCTGGCCGCGTTCGGGCTGTGGCAGGTGTTCGATCTGGACGATCCGCTCGGGATCGGCCTGCTGTTGTGCGGGCTCGCAGCCGGCGCGCCGTTCTTGATCAAGCTCGCCGAGTTCGCGAAGGCCGACGTGGCCTTCGCGGTGGGTCTGATGGTGCTGTTGATGGTGGTCACCGTGGGCTATGTGCCGCTGATCCTGCCGATCTTCGTCTCGGGCGCCGAGGTCAACCCAGCCCAGATCGCTACGTCTCTCGTGGTGCTGATGCTCATCCCGCTGGCCGCGGGCCTGCTGCTGCGGGCCCGCGGTCCCAGGGTGGCCGCCCGCCTCCAGCCCGTGATCGCGAAGGTGTCCACCGCCAGCATGATTCTTGTGATCGTGTTCACGATCGCTGCCCATTTCAACAGCGTGCTATCGGTTTTCGGCACGTTCGGCATCCTGGCGGCCATCGTGTACACAGTGATCTGCGCCGGGATCGGTTGGCTCATGGGCGGTCCCGGGACACGGGAGGTACTGGCGCTGGGGACCGCTCAGCGCAACGCCGCAGCGGCGTTCGTGGTGGCCGGGCAGAACTTCGATGATCCGAAGGTCGTCGTGATGATCACCGTGGTGTTGATCGCCGAGTTCCTGATGCTGTTGCCATTCGCTCGGATGATCGCTAGGCGTCGCTGAGCAGGCCGAGGCGCCTGGCCTCGGCCACCGCAGCCGTCCGGGAGGAGACTGCGAGCTTGCGGTAGATCGACTTGGTCTGACTCTTGACGGTCTCCCGGCTGACCGTCAACTCGCCGGCGATTCGCTGTAACGGCAGGTGAGTTGCCAAGTGCGGTAACAACCGTAGCTCCGCCGCCGTCAGCGCTGGCCGTCGTCCACGTGCGGCACGGGCCGCAGCAAGCGCGCGGGACTGCTCCAGCCAGCGTTCCACGCCGACGGCATCGGGCTCACGCCGGTGCGCGCGCTCTGCCCCGTCGAGGTGACGTTCGCAGAGCTCGGTGTCGTCGACATCTACTGCGGTACCCGCCACCAGCACATGTCCGAGCAGAGCAGTGCGGGCAGACAGATCGCCGAGTCGGTCGAGGAGACGCTCGGTCGCGCGTACGGCCGCCCTCGCCCCCGATATGTCACCGCGCCGCGCCCGAATCAGGCTGTCGACTGCATAGACCACGACCATCGGGACGTCATCGGACAGGTCCCGCGAGTCGGCGATCGCGCGGGCGTTGTTGCTGTGCGCGACAGCCGCGGTGAGGTCGCCGTCATCGAGGTCGAGCACGGCGAGATGCGCCAGCGCGGCGGCATGAAAGCCCGGCAGCTCATCGATCACAGGCAGGACCGACTCCAGCAGTGCCCGCGCCTGTACCGGATCCCCCAGCATGGACAACGCCGCACCCTTCATGGTGGTTGCCGCGCCCCACCATGGATTGACCAGGTGGTCGCCCGCATCGCGCACCGTGTCGGCATGGCGAACGACCTCACGCACGCCACCGACCCCGACCAGAGAGCCGATCAGCGCCGCCGCCACCTCGACCGACGGTGTCCCATCGGCGAGCGGCTCGCCGTGGTCGGCCGCACTGGCCATCAACAGCGAGCGCTGGATCAGGTCGGCGTCACCGGTGGTCACCCCCAGCCAGGCCCTCGCGATGGCGGCGTCGGGGTACTCGGTGAACGTCTGCTCGTCGAGCAGGCTGAGTCGCCGGGCCAGGATGCCCGCGCGCCCGTCGAAACCCAGCCGAACCGCGTCACCGCCCACCAGGGCGGCCGCACGCGCCCGGTCGTCCGCCGCCAGCGCCTGCACTAACGCGCCATCGATGTCACCTCCGCGCGCCAGCCGATCGGCGGCCTCGGTCGCCAGCATCCGAAACCTGGCTGGATCCCGATCTCGGAGCCGCGTGCGCAACAGGTCGCCGAACAGCTGGTGGTAGCGGTACCAGATACCCTGCGCATCAAGGGAAACCAGGAAGAGATTGCCCGACCGGGTGATCGCGTCGAGCATCGCGGCCGAATCATTGCGTCCGAGTACGGCATTCAGCTCATCGGCGCAGAATCGGTCGAGCACCGCCGACTCTATGAGGAACGCCGCGGTCGCGGGATCGAGGTGATTGAGCACCTCCTCGATCAGGTACTCGGCCACCAACCGGTGGCGACCGGTGAGGGCATCGGCGGTTGCGCCGTCGCGGAGCGCCAGGGCCGCCATGGTCACACCGGCGGCCCAGCCCTCGCACTTGGCGAGCACCTTGGCCACGGTTGACTTATCGGTATTGCCGCCGACCGCGGCGAATGCCGCGGCCCCTTCGGGACCGGACAGCTTCAGCTCCGGGACTCCGATCTCGACGAGGCCGCCCTGCAGTCGACGCCGCGCCAGGTCGAATGGCGGCACGTGACGGCCGACGAGCACCAGGGTCGCCGAGGTGGGGGCCATGTCCACCAGCGCCCGAAGCGCATCGACGCTGGCCGCCACCAGCTCGTGGACGTCGTCAAGCACCAGCACCATCGGCCCGCACTCCTCGAGCGCGGCCACGAACGCGGGCACCAGCTGTGTCTCTGCGGATCGGCCTGCACCGCGCAGGTAATCGAGGACCACAGGGTCGACGCGGTGAACCTGGTCCACCGCGGTGGCCAGGTGCAACAGCAGGTGCGCGGGATCGTTGTCGAGGTGATCGAGACGCACCCACGCGAAGGGGCGTTCGTCGGTGTCAGCCCACAGCGCCACCGAGGTGGTCTTCCCATATCCCGCCGGCGCGGTCACCACGACAAGCCCGTCGCGGGCCTCGCTAAGCATCCGAGTGACGGCCGGTCGTGGAACCATGGTCGCCGACACTGCCGGTCGTCCAAAGGTGGCCGCCGGAATGTGTGCGAGCCAGCCTCCCAACACCACCTGCCCATCGTAGGTCAGCGACGACGCAGCAATAGAGCCGTCGGCGTCCCTCTTCGACACAATCCGAGGCTCGACCACGGCAGAGTGGGTTCCTTAACCCGGCGAGAACTGCGCCTAGGCCGATAGCATGCATTCAAGTTGTCGACTCGAAGGGACGGTATGGCCGCCATCCGCAGGGTTTCTGTGATTTTGGGTTCGGTGCTGGTGGCCGCGATGGTCTCGTCGAGCGCGGCGTGGGCGGGTGGCCCCGCCGGAGTGGTCGAGGACACCGACATGTCGAGGGCCGTCGGTTCCGGCCTAATCGAGGGAGCCCTGACGGGTTTCTCCGCATCTGGTCCAACCAACGCGGCGGCAGTGGAAGCCGTGGTGGCGGCATGTCAGAACGCAGGCGCCGAACAGTGCAGCAGTGACGAGGTGACCAACGACGTCTTCTGCGTGGTGTCCGTGGGCGCCGACGACGGTAGTGGCATCGTGTCGGGTGGCGCTGGCGACACCGTCGAAGCAGCCCGTGCTGATGCATTTCGGCACGTCGGTCAGGCCGACCTGGTGCTCGATCCAGGGGCCCGGGTACTTGCATCGTCCTGCCCGTGAGTGGCGATTCGGTGGACAGGATTCTCAGCGGGAATGAGGGGCTATGACGAATCGCAACAAGTACGTGAAGGCGCTGCTATTGGCGAGTGTGATTGTGGGGCCGCTCATCTCGGCTCCGGCCGCCGGCGCTGTACCGACCTGTCAGGACGGCGGCAGCGTGACCCGATGTGAGACCAGTGGCAGCGTGTCGATCAAGGCGGTACCGACGCCTCGGGCACCCACGGTGGCGGACATCAACAACAATCAGCGAAACAGGAATAGGTCGGGAATCGTCCTGTCCTGGTAACGGCCATCAGGAATCGTGCGATGGAGCGTGAGTATCAGCCACCACACGACATCCATCTGTGTCGCCTCTTTCGTTGGCGGGCAAGGAAATCGGCCCCCTCCTAGGGGAGAGGGGGCCGATTCGCTTGCATCCGACGACTCAGGAGCGGGTCAGCTGTCGCTGCCGCCATCGGAGCCATCGTTTGAGCCCCCGGCGTTGTCGCTGGTGCTGCCGGCGTCACTGGTGTCACCGGTGGTCGGGCTGGCCGACTCATCCGTGGCCGCCGATCCCGAGCCCGTGCCTGCATTGGTGCTCGAGCCGGTCTTGCCGGGTACTGCCTTGTTGCCGCCGCTGAGATCGGTGGATCCGTTGCGCGATGGCTTCGAGCCGTTCGATTCCTCGGAAGCAGTGGGGTCTGTGCTCTCGGCGGTGTGGTCGACGACACCGGTGTTGTCGGCCGCGGGCGTCTCCGTCTCAGGTGCCTCGTCCTCGATGACCGTGCCTGCTTCGCCGCCGTCTACCTCGGACGGCTCACTGGCCGTTGGCGTCCCGGTTGCCTCGGACTGCGGAGTCAGCGATGACGTGAGGGCCTTGACCGCCTTGGCAACCGCTTCGCTGGTGTCCGAAATGTTGCTGACGGCAGTGTGTTCGACTGCGGGTAGCACCTCGGTGACACCGGTCTCCGCATCGGTCTCGACCGCTGGTGCTTCGTCGATGACGTCTGCTGGCAACTCGCGCGCGGTGGCCGGTGCATGCCAGCCAATTGCCGTCGCAATCATCCGAGGAATTGTCACCAACAGGGTTTGGATCAGGCCCCTGTTGAGTGACGAAGGGTCAGTGGTGAACAGCCCTGTTGTCCCTCCCGCGATATCGTTGTAGTAGCCATTCAGGATCGCGCCGGCGAGTACGGCGGGAGCGTTGATGACAGCGCTGAGTGCCCGAATCGGGTCGCCAGCGTTGATGGCGTTGAGAACACTCTGGCCGATATCGCCGGACGCATTGATGGCGCCCTCTATCGGATTCAACACACTCAGCCCGAGCGGCATCAAGATGTCCGGCACCACGGCGAATGCGTTCACCAGGTTCCGACTCATGCCGATGGGGATCTGCATGATGTTGATCAGCGGATTCGCGAAAGCGAACAGGCGGAACAGGATAGTGCTGACATTGGCCGCTGCGCCGCTGATGTTGCCTGCCATCAGGTTTTTGGCGGCTTCCCGGACCCAATACGCCCCTTGATAGTCAGCTGCGGATGTGAAGAAGCGGATGTAGCTCATGGCGGCGGCGTCGATTGAGCTGAAGAGCAACTGCCCGTTGGCGACCTGGTTGGCGATGACCTGCTGCAGGATTGGAAAGGGGGCAGCGGCGATGTCGCCACCGATATGCGAGATGTTGTTGAACGTCGTACCGAAGACTTCCATCCATGAAGTGGCTGGGTAGGTGACGCCGGTGAGTTCTACCGCGGCTGAAGAGGTATGAATCGCCGAGGCCGTCGCTTCGGCGAGTCGTGGTGCGACCGGGCTGATCGGACTCACGGCTATGACAGCGGCACTGGCTAGAGTCACACCGGCAGTGAAGGTTGATCGTATAGCTAACTGCATGTGGGGCTCGTTTCTGCGCGTGATTTTGGACGCTGTAGAAGCTACCTGAGGAAATTCTCAGGTACTGCCGCCTGAATGAAGCTGGCCGTGGACCGGTGCAGAAGCGCCGTTGGTCGGCAATCCGGGACCACGTGCTCCGGCGCTGGTCGCCAAGGGTCCTCTCGTACATCGGCAAACTGGCTATTTCGATCTATTACTTCAAGTGGAAAGCAGTTTCGGTGGAATTGGAACTAGTTCCTACGTGTGATGGTCGGCGGTCAGGCCCGCTTCCCAAACCGATTTCTGCTGTGCGTTTATCCGCCCGGACACCGGATCACTGGCGTCAGCACATGAACAAGCGTCGTTGGTGTTTTTACTCAGATACAGCAGATCGCAGCAAATCGAGACTGGCTCGGGTCTGTGCGGCCGAGATGGGTGCGATCCGCCTGGCTCGAAGGAGTCGCGGAGCGACCAGTGTGGGTCCGAAAGGGCTGCAAGAAACCGGGACGCTAGCACTGCGGACACCGGCTGGTCGCAACGTGAACAGCACTCGGCCGACTCGGGTTCAGCAAACTTTGTGGACAGCGGAGCTAGGGGCCCGGCGTAGGTCAGGCGCGGCGCAGCAGTAGCGCCGTCGGCGTGCGCATCAGGCCGATCATCTGACGCCAGGGCGAATCCAGCAGCGCCGCTGCGTCTCTCGTCGGCACGATCCGAGGGTCGACGACGGCGAACGTCTCACCGCTCATCGTGACGCGGCCGCCGTCGGCGGCCATTAGGTTGCGCACCCAGTCCCGGTCCTCGCCGTACGCGAGAAGGATTGCCACGCCGTCGGGCGTGGGGAACACCGACACCGGGGTGCGGTACACCGTCCCGCTGCGGCGCCCGCGGTGCTCGATGATCGACCACATCGCGAACCTGCCCGAGATCGGGCGGACCACCCGGTTGACGACGCGGCGGTTGAACCGGGCCCGTGCGTCGGCGAACCTCATCCCACCCTCGTGAGCAAGACGGCCTCGGCGAACGGCAATCGCGTGAAGATCGGCCGCCAGAGCCCCGTCACCGACGGCGCCGCCTCGGCCTTGGACATGACCCGGGGCGCAGTGACCGCGAAGGTCCTGCCGTAGCGGCGTATCTGCCCGCCGTCTGCGGCGATGACGTTCTTGAGCCAGTCCCGGTTCGGGCCGTAGGTGAGCAGGATGGCTATGCCGTCATCGGTGCTGAAAACCGTGAGCGGGGTGCGGTAGGGCTTGCCCGACTTGCGGCCGACGTGTTCAAGAATTCCCATCGTCGGCACCCAGCCGGCCCACAGCCGTTGGATCGGGTTTGTCACGTGACGGTTGAACCGAGCCAACCATTGCGGTAGCTGCATCACACCATCAAACTCTTAGCTCATGGCCTATCTCAAGCCCCCGTGGTTCACCCGCGTGATCTTCAACAGGGTGGCGATGGCGACGGGTGTCGGCAACAGCGAGACATTGACTGTCACGAGGCGTGTGAGTGGGCAGCCGCAGCAGATCCCGGTCGTCGTGCCCGAGGTGGCTGGCGTCAAGTACCTGGTCTCGACCCGCGGCGAGACGGACTGGGTGCGCAATGTGCGGGCCGACGCCTCGGTGCGGATAGGCGACGTCAGCTACGTGGCGGCCGAAGTTCCCGTCGAGCAGCGGGCCCCGATCATCGCCGCGTACCGGCCATTGGCCGGAAGGGTCGTCGACGGTTACTGGCGCAAGCTGCCCGGCGATGCCGACCACCCGGTGTTCGCGCTGACACCCGCTCCGTAATCGCTCCCACTACACCCTGTAGTTGGTCGCTGGCGATTCGGCTGGAACACTGGTGCCCATGTCCGTCCCCACAACCACCGAGGCATCGCAGCGCTTGTTCGCCGAGGCCGCCGCAGTGATCCCCGGTGGGGTGAACTCGCCGGTCCGGGCGTTCAGCTCCGTGGGCGGCACGCCGAGGTTCATCACCAAGGCCAATGGCTGCCTGCTGACTGACGCCGACGGCAACGAGTACGTCGACCTGGTGTGCTCGTGGGGACCCGCACTACTTGGCCACGCCCATCCGGTGGTGGTCGAGGCCGTGCAACGCGTCGCCGTCGACGGTCTGTCCTTCGGAGCGCCCACGCCGGCCGAGACGGAACTGGCCACCGAGATCATCGGCAGGGTCGCAGCGGTGCAGAAGCTGCGTTTGGTGAACTCGGGAACCGAGGCCACCATGAGCGCCATTCGGTTGGCTCGCGGGTTCACCGGCCGCGCCAAGATCATCAAGTTCTCCGGCTGCTACCACGGCCACAGCGACGCGCTGCTTGCCGACGCCGGCTCGGGTGTCGCAACGCTGGGTCTGCCGTCCTCGCCGGGTGTCACCGGAGCGGCCGCCGCCGACACCATCGTGCTGCCCTATAACGACGTCGCCGCGGTGGAGGAGACGTTCGCATCGTTCGGCGATGAGATCGCCTGCGTCATAAGTGAAGCCGCCGCGGGCAACATGGGCACGGTCGCACCGCAGCCCGGCTACAACGCCGCACTGCGCCGCATCACCGCCGAGCATGGCGCACTGCTGATCCTCGACGAGGTGATGACGGGATTCCGGGTGAGCCGCGCCGGCTGGTACGGCGTCGATCCGGTGGACGCCGATCTGTTCACGTTCGGCAAGGTGATGAGCGGTGGCCTGCCCGCCGCGGCGTTCGGCGGCCGCGCCGAGGTGATGGACCGCCTGGCCCCGCTCGGGCCGGTCTATCAGGCGGGCACGCTGTCGGGTAACCCGGTGGCGATGGCCGCAGGTCTGGCCACGCTGCGGGCCGCCGATGACGCCGCCTACGCGACGCTGGACGCCAACTCCGCACGGCTGTCCGGGCTGGTATCCGATGCCCTGACAGAAGCCTGTGTGGCGCACCAGATCTCGCGGGCCGCGAACATGTTCAGCGTCTTCTTCTCCGAGGCTCCGGTGACCAACTTCGCGACGGCCAAGGCGACGGACACCTGGCGCTTCCCGCCGTTCTTCCACGCCCTGCTCAATGCCGGGGTGTACCCGCCGTGCAGTGCCTTTGAGACCTGGTTCGTCTCGACGGCGCTGGACGAGCAGGCGTTCGACCGGATCGCCACCGCGCTTCCCGATGCCGCCCGTGCCGCCGCGGCCGCCGACCGGCCGGCCACCTGATGGCGGAGACGACCACCGTGCACGTGATGCGGCACGGCGAGGTGCACAACCCCGAGAAGGTGCTGTACGGACGGCTGCCCGACTACCACCTCTCCGAGCGCGGCCGGGCGCAGGCACAGTCCGCGGCGGACTGGTTGGCGCGCAACGACGTCGTCTACGTGGTGGCCTCGCCGTTGGAACGGGCACAGGAGACCGCGGCGCCCATCGCTGAGAGCCACGGGCTGCCCATCGACACCGACGCCGATCTCATCGAGTCGTGGAACCAGTTCGAGGGGGAGCGGGTCGCCCCCGGAGACGGGGCGCTGCGCGACCCGAGGAACTGGCCCAAGCTGCGCAATCCCATGAAGCCGTCGTGGGGTGAGCCCTATGAGGAGATCGCGCCCCGCATGACCGCGGCTCTGCACAGGGCCCGAGCGCGTGCCGAGGGCCACGAGGCGGTCTGCGTCAGTCATCAGCTGCCCGTCGAGACGCTGCGTCGCGCGATGACGGGACGCAAACTGCCCCACCTGCCGCTGCCGCACAGCCGGCTGTGCAACCTGGCCTCGATCACGTCGTTCACCTTTTCCGGTGATCGCCTGGTCAGGTGGGGTTACACCGAACCGTGGGGCCTGTAGCGCGATGATTGGCGGGAAGTGGCTGGCGATCGGCGTTGCGGCGGTAACACTGCTGCTGGCCGGATGCTCCACTGGTGACGACGCCGTCGCCCAGGGCGGCTCGTTCGAGTTCGTCGCTCCCGGTGGCAAGACCGACATCCTGTACGACCCGCCGGAAAGCCGCGGCAAGCCGGGACCGATCTCCGGGCCCGACCTGCTCAACCCGGCGAAGACGCTGTCGCTGACCGATTTCGACGGCAAGGTCGTCGTGATCAACGTGTGGGGGCAGTGGTGCGCGCCATGTCGCTCCGAGATCCCGGAACTGCAGAGGGTCTACGACGAGACGCGCGAGCGGGGTGTCGCGTTCCTCGGCATCGACGTGCGGGATAACAACCGCCAGGCGGCGGTGGACTTCGTGGTCGACCGCAAGGTCACCTTCCCGTCGATCTACGACCCGTCGATGCGGACGATGATCGCGTTCGGCGGCAGATATCCCACCACGGTGATCCCGTCGACGATTGTGCTGGACCGCCAGCACCGGGTGGCGGCGGTATTCCTTCGTGAACTGCTCGCCGAGGATCTGTTGCCCGTCGTCGAGCGGCTGGCAGGCGAGCCGGCGACATGAGTGTTCTGGCAGCGAGTCTCGACCAGGTCGGTGACCTGGTGTCGACCGGACCCCTGCTGCTGGCCCTGGGCGTCAGCGCGCTCGCAGGCCTGATCTCCTTCGCGTCGCCGTGCGTGGTGCCCCTCGTGCCCGGCTACCTGTCCTACCTTGCAGCAGTCGTCGGTGTGGACGACGAACCGGGCCGGCAGAACGGCGGTGTGGCCCTTCGCGCGGCACGGTGGCGCGTCGCGGGTGCTGCCGCGCTCTTCGTCGGCGGATTCACCGTCGTGTTCTTGCTCGGTACTATGGCCGTCCTCGGGATGACGACCACGCTGATCGTCAATCAGCTTCTGCTGCAACGCATCGGCGGCGTGGTGACGATCGTGATGGGCCTGGTGTTCGTCGGCTTCATCCCGGCACTGCAGCGTGAGGCGAGATTCACGCCGCGGCAGGTGTCGACGCTCGGCGGGGCGCCGCTGCTGGGTGCGGTGTTCGGTCTGGGCTGGACGCCGTGCCTCGGCCCGACGCTGACCGCGGTGATCGCGGTGTCCTCGGCGACCGAGGGGGCGAATGTGGCGCGCGGCGCGGTGCTGGTGGTGGCCTACTGCCTTGGTCTTGGAATCCCGTTCGTGCTCTTGGCGTTCGGGTCGGCGCGTGCGATGCGGGGTCTGGGCTGGCTGCGCCGGAACACCCGGACCATCCAGGTTTTCGGCGGCGTGCTGCTGATCCTGGTCGGTACGGCGCTGCTGACCGGGCTGTGGGCTGACTTCGTGTCCTGGGTCCGCGATGCCTTCATCACCGATACGAGGCTGCCTCTGTGAAACGCGTCAAACGTCTCACCGCGTACGTCCGCAACACGTGGCGAACCCTGACCTCGATGGGTACCGCGCTGGCCCTGCTGTTCCTGCTGGCGCTGGCCGCGATCCCGGGCGCGCTGGTGCCGCAGCGCAGTCTGAATGAGAGCAAGGTCGACGAGTACCTCGCCGATCACCCGGTGCTGGGGCCGTGGTTGGACCGCGTGCAGGCCTTCGACGTCTTCTCCAGCTTCTGGTTCACCGCGATCTATGTGCTGCTGTTCATCTCGTTGGTGGGCTGCCTGACACCGCGGCTGGCCGAGCACGTCCGGAGCCTGCGCACGACACCGGTCGCGGCGCCGCGCAATCTGGCGAGGCTGCCCAAGCACTTCGAGGGTGAGACTCCAGGCGACGTCGAGGCTGTGGCGCAACAGACGTCGCAGCGGCTCAAGGGCTGGCGGCAGACCACCAGGCGCCAGGGTGAACAGATCGAGATCTCCGCTGAGAAGGGTTATCTGCGCGAGTTCGGCAATATCGTCTTCCACTTCTCGCTGCTGGGTCTGCTGATCGCGATCGCCGTCGGCAAGCTGTTCGGCTACGAGGGCAACGTCATCGTCATCGCCAACGGGGGACCCGGCTTCTGCTCGGCCTCGCCCGCCGCGTTCGACTCGTTCCGCGCGGGTAACACCGTCGACGGCACGTCGCTGAACCCGATCTGTGTGAAGGTCAACGACTTCGACGCCACCTACCTGCCGACCGGTCAGGCGCTGAGCTTCGCAGCCAACGTCGAGTACCAGGCGGGCGAGGACCTCGAGTCCAACACCTGGCGGCCCTACCGGCTCGAGGTGAACCACCCGTTGCGGCTCGGCGGTGACCGGCTCTACCTGCAGGGCCACGGCTACGCGCCGACGTTCACCGTCATCTTCCCCGACGGGCAGACCCGAACCCAGACGCTGCAGTTTCGCCCGGACGACCCGCAGACGTTGCTGTCCTCGGGTGCGATGCGGTTCGACCCGCCCGCGGGCACGTATCCCGACGCGGGGGACCGGCGCAAGAATCAGATCGCCATCCAAGGGCTGTTCGCACCGACGGAGCAGTTGGACGGCACGCTGCTGTCCTCAAGCTTCCCCGCGCTCAACGATCCCGCCGTCGCCATCGACGTCTACCGCGGTGACGCGGGCTTGGACACGGGCCGACCGCAGTCGGTGTTCTCGCTTGATTCGCGGCTCATCGGCCAGGACCGGTTGAAGAAGGAGGCGCGGGTCAACCTCGGGGAGGGCGAGTCGACCCGGCTCGCCGACGGCACGATCGTCCGATTCGACGGCGCGGTGCCGTTCATCAACGTGCAGGTCTCCCACGATCCGGCACAGGTGTGGGTGCTGATCTGGTCGATGTCGATGATGGCCGGACTGCTCGTCTCGCTGGTGGTGCGCCGGCGCCGCATCTGGGTTCGTATCGCACCCGCGGAGCCGGGTACCGTGAGCCTGGAATTGGGCGGTCTCGCGCGCACTGACAACTCCGGTTGGGGTGACGAGTTCGAGAAGTTGACCGCGCGGCTGGTGCCGCACGCGGGAGAGAGGGCGCTGGATCGCACATGAACACCTATGACATCGACATTGATCTGGCCCGGTACTCGGACTGGGCCTTCACATCGTCGACCCTGATCCTGGTCGCGGCGATGCTGCTGCTGGCCGTCGAACTTGCCTACAGCCGCAGCCGCAAGGTTGAGGAGCGCGAACTCGTCGGCGCCGCAGCCGGCGGGGTTGCCGCCGACAGCGCCCGGCCCGGCGTCGTCGCCGATGTGCCGCGCCGCCCGGTCGACGAGCGGATCGGTCGGGCGGGGCTCGCCCTCGTCTACGTCGGCATCGCGATGCTGCTGGTCTGCATCGTGCTGCGCGGCCTGGCCACCTCACGCGTGCCGTGGGGCAACATGTACGAGTTCATCAACCTGACCTGCTTCTGCGGTCTCCTCGCCGCCGCGGTGGTGTTGCGGCGTCCGCAGTACCGCGCGCTGTGGGTCTTCGTCCTGCTGCCGGTGCTGATCCTTCTGACCGTGTCGGGTCAGTGGCTTTACAGCCACGCCGCGCCGGTGATGCCAGCGCTGCAGTCCTACTGGCTGCCGATCCACGTGTCCGTGGTCAGCCTGGGTTCGGGGGTTTTCCTCGTCGGCGGTGTCGCGAGCATCCTGTTCCTGCTCAAGATGTCCTCGTTGGGCGCACCCGGACGCGAGGGCGTGGTCGCGAGCATCGTGTCGCGGCTGCCCGACGCGCAGACACTGGACCGCATCGCCTACCGCACGACGATCTTCGCGTTCCCGATTTTCGGGTTCGGCGTGATCTTCGGCGCCATCTGGGCTGAGGAGGCGTGGGGCCGGTACTGGGGTTGGGATCCCAAGGAGACGGTGTCCTTCATCGCCTGGGTGGTGTACGCCGCCTACCTGCACGCCCGCTCGACGGCGGGCTGGCGCGACAAGAAGGCGGCCTGGATCAACGTCGTCGGTTTCATCGCGATGGTTTTCAACCTGTTCTTCATCAACCTCGTCACGGTCGGACTGCACTCCTACGCGGGAGTGGGCTGACTTGGCTTTCTCGGGGTCTCCGTCGGCGTTCGATCCGCCGACCGGGTTCCGGGCGCAACAGCGCTTCAGCGACCCATCGGAGACGGTGCCCCCGGAGTGGACCGCGCCGACCCCGCCGCGGGGCATTCCGCTAGCCCCACTGCTGGCCGCGGCGGCACAGGCCGGGCCGGTCCCGACTGTCGCACCCGTCGAACCGGCGGTGCCTGCCAGCTTCTTCGATCCTGGCGCCGACCTGTCATCCATCGCGCTACTCGGCCAGCCCAAGCGCAAGCCGTCGCGGGGCTGGCGACGCTGGCTTTACCTGACGTCGGGAACGCTGATCAACCTCGGCGAGGGACCCCGCGAGATTCACCGCAGGGCCATGGCGGCGCAAGCCAGCCGTCCGTTGCGCGGCTGCTACCGGATTGCACTGCTATCGCTTAAGGGTGGCGTGGGCAAGACGACGATCACCGCGACGATGGGTGCGACCTTCGCGTCGGTCCGCGGTGACCGGGTGATCGCGGTCGACGCCAACCCCGACCGCGGCACGCTGAGCCAGAAGGTGCCGCTGGAGACGCCGTCGACAGTGCGCCACCTGTTGCGCGACGCCGAGGGCATTGAGAGTTACAGCGACGTCCGCAATTACACGTCGCAGGGTCCGAGCCGGCTCGAGGTGCTGGCCTCGGAGAGCGACCCGGCGGTGTCGGAGGCGTTCAGCAGTGACGACTACGCCCGGACACTGGAGGTCCTCGAACGCTTCTACAGTCTGGTGCTCACCGACTGCGGTACCGGCATGCTGCACTCGGCGATGTCGGCTGTGCTCGACAAGGCCGACGTGCTCATCGTGATCAGTTCCGGAGCGGTCGACGGGGCCCGCAGCGCGTCGGCGACGCTGGACTGGCTCGACGCGCACGGCTACCAGCAGTTGGTGCAGGATGCGATCGTCGTCGTCAATGCGGTCCGGCCGCGGTCGGGAAGGCGCGGTCCTCGGGTCGATCAGGGCAAGGTCGTCGATCACTTCGCCCGGCGGTGCCGCGCGGTGCATGAGGTGCCGTTCGATGCGCATCTGGAGGAGGGCGCTGAGATCAGCCTTGATCGGCTGCGGCCTGAAACCCGTGACGCGCTGGTCGAACTGGCGGCCACGGTCGCGACCGGGTTCCCGGCGACGCGCTGAGGCTCAGCGTCCGTCGGGGTCGGGGTGATTAAGCCTGCGCAGGAATTCGGGGTCGTCGTCCGGGCCAACCACCCGGGTCCGCGGGGCGTTTGCGGAGGCACGGTAAATCCGCCAGGCCGCATAGGCCAGCCCCGCCAACATCGAGACGACGAGTAGGTAAACCACAGAGAACCTCCTTCACCTGAATATACGCGTCGTCGGTACGCTCGTTCCCATGAGTCAAGGTCGACCAGGAACCCGAATGTTGCTCGACATGGCCGCGTATGCGGGTGCGCGGTTGGCTCTGGTCGCCGCTCTGACCGGCGTGATCGTCGGTGTCGGCCACCTGATCGGCGTCGGCGACTTTCCGGTGGTGGTGGCGCTGCTGTTTGCCATCGTCGTCGCCCTGCCTCTGGGTATCTGGCTCTTCGCCCCGCTGCGGCGGCGCGCGACGGCTAGCGTCGCGGAGTTCGACGAGCGCAGGCGATCGGACAAGGAACAGCTGCGCGCCCGGTTGCGTGGCGACGGCCCCTCCGACGCCTGAGCCGACACCTGACCAAACCATGACGTAGCGCCGGGGCTTTCGGCGCTGAATTCAGCGACCCCGGTCCACCACTGGGCTGTCAACGTTTCTTGACGGCTCCATGCTGTCAACCTAGATTGACACCATGACGGGAATCGACGGTCTCGACGCCGACGCGATGAGCGCAGTTGACCCTGCCGAGGGCCTGCGGGCGGTGCGCGCCCTGCAGCGACTGCAGGAGCGACTCGAGGCCGTCCACGTCCTGAATGCCCGTGAGCAGGGATGGAGCTGGCAAGCGATCGCCGAGGCGCTCGGTGTGAGCCGGCAGGCGGTCCATCAGAAGTACAACCGGAGGAGATGATCATGTTCGAGCGATTCACCCGCAGCGCTCGGGTTGCCGTCGTCCTGGCGCAGGAGGATGCGCGTGAACTCGAGGCGCGAGAGATCAAGCCCGAGCACCTTCTCGTAGGAGTCCTGCAGAGTTCGGATCACGCCCTGTCGACATTGCTCGGCGGCTTCGGCCTCACAGCCGATGCCGTCCGCGCGCGGTTGATGGCAGGGCTGGGTGGCGACGAGCAGTCGTTCGAGGAGGACGCGGAAGCCCTCCGATCGATTGGTATCGACCTGGGCGCCGTTCGAGACAGCGTGGCCCGCAGATTCGGCGCCGACGCATTCGACAATGCGTTGCATCGCTCCGGTCGGCGCAAGGGCCGCCGCGGACACATCCCGTTCACCCGGTCCGCCAAGAAGTCGCTCGAACTAGCGTTGCGGGAAGCGATCCACCACGGAGACAAGGAGATCCGCAGCGAGCATCTGCTGCTGGGCATATTGCGCGGCGCGGATGAGAGGGCAATCGGGCTCATCGATGAGCACGTGCCGGTATCGCAGTTGCGCGGCTCGATCCTCCACCTGCTCGACGACGCGGCGTGACCTGATCAGTCCGCGGCCAAATCGCGGACGGCCTGCAAGCAGCCTCTTCTCAAATCCTTCACGCGAGTGCTTCGCCTCGAATCGTCGTACTTGATCTTGTCGATCAGCGCCAGGCTGCACGCTCCCTCTGGGGAGGAGCCGAGTCTGACCAGAGTGGCGGCCTCGGCGCCCGCGGCGTAACCCTCCTGGTACCACTGGGTTTTGTGCTCGCCGCCGGATAGCAACGCGTAGAGGATGAACCCGCCGATCACCACGACTGCCACCAGCGCCAGCGTGATCGGCAGAGCCCGGGACGTGCGCCGCGCGGGCATGCCATAGGCCGGGTACTGCGGGTGCTGGTGGGGAGCCGGGTTGCGGTGATCGGTCCAGCGCTGCCCGTCCCACCAGCGCAGACCGCCGGAACCGGTGGCGTCGTCATACCAGCCCGGGGGGACGCCGCCGTGGTGTGTCACAAAACGCAGCGTAACCGGCGACGGCCAGCGCCGAGTGCACACCGGGTGTGCTCAACGAAAATCGCAGGGCCACAAGGAGACTGCCGGTCGCGGTGAGATGTCGACACTAGGGACCCTCGCCGTCATCCGAACCTTCATCGGTTGGGTGCAGCATGCGTTCGGGGTGGTGCAGGTCGTTGGTGCGGGTTTGGCCGGTGTCCAGGTGTGGGGGTGGGATCCATTCGGTGCGGCCGTCTTTGCGTTTTCGGGTGGTCCACTGGGTTTGTTCGATGAGGCGGTTGTCGGGTCCGCAGGCCAGGGTGAGTTCGTCGATGTTGGTTTGGCCGCCGTTCTTCCAGTCCGCGACGGCGTGGTGGGCCTGGCATGTGTAGCCCGAGGCTGTGCAGCCGGGTCGGGTGCAGCCACGGTCTTTTGCGTAGAGCACGATGCGTTGGGCGCCGGTGGCGCAGCGTCGGGTGCGCCCGAGGTGGAGGGCCGCTTCGGTGTGTTGGTCGAACACCGCCAGGTAGTGGAAGGCGTGGGAGGCCTGTGCGATGAGATCGCGCATGGGTAGGCGGGTGCCGCCTGCGGTGATGGCGTGCCCGGTCCCGGATTCGAGTTGTTGCAGGGTGGTGGTGACGATGATGGTGGTCGGTAGCCCGTGGTGTTGGCCGAGTTGTCCTGTGCACAGCAGGTTGCGGCCCATGGCGAGTAGGGCGTCGTGGTTGCGTTGGTATTGGGTGCGGTCATCGCTGTCGATGGCGGCGTCGGTGGGTTCGCCGTCGATGGTGGGTGTCTGGTCGTTGGGGTTGCACATGCCGGGCTTGCCCCATTTGGCGAGGATCGGTTCGAGGGTGGCGCGCAGTTGGGGGGTGAGGTGTCCGCTGATGCGGCTCAGCCCGTCAGCGCCTTGGTTGCCGATCGAGATGCCGCGGCGGCGGTCGCGTTGGGCGTCGGTGTAGTCGCCGTCGGGGTGTAGCAGCGCGAGCAGCAGAGCAGTGGCACTGCGCAGCCCCTCGGGGCTTTGTTTGGCGGCCACACGCACCAGGTCGGTCTCGGCGTCGGTGCGGGTCTGGGTGTCGATGTGCTCGGGTAGGTCGGCGAAGAACTTGCGGATGATCGCGATGTGTTCGGTGTTGATCTGGCCGCGGGCCTGGGCGGCGGCGGTGCGCTCCAGCACCGGTGGTAGCGGTTGGCCGGTCAGGGTGCGCCGCGGCGCGAGGTCGGCGGCGGTGTCGATGCGCTTGCTGGCCTCGGTGGTGCTGATCCGCAGCCGGAAGGCCAGTAGCTTTCGCAGTGTGGTGTCACCCAGCTCCATCGGGTTGGCCTCAGCAGCCAGCCGGTTGAGGACGCGATTCCCGGTGACGGGCAGTCTGCGGTTCACCCGTTCCAGGCGGTCCATGACATCGAGGAGTCTGGGGTGGCTCATCGTGTCGATGGTTGCCTGGTCCAGGTCGTCGAGGGCGGCGTCGAGCGCATCGAGGGCCGCGGCGACCGGGCCCTCGTAGTCATGCAATTCCGCCACCGACATACTTCGAACACTAGTTCGATGCACCGACAGGTTTGGCCTGGATTGTGACTAGTGAAACCAAAGGGGCAGAAGAGAATTCACCAATCTGGCGAGCGTGCGCAAACTCGTATCCGAGACCGGCGTGTCGCCCGCAGACACGCGCCCTCGTGGGAGAGGAGGAGCTAGCTGGCGAGGGTGAGCGCCGCGGCGACGGCGATCGACCACACCAGCATCGTCAAGCCGGTGTCGCGCAGCACGGGAATCAGATCGCGCCCGCCGAGACCCTTGCGCACCGGTGCCGCGGCGCGCACTGCCAACGGCAGCGCGACAAGTCCCACCGCACACCACGGCGTCGCCAGCATCAGCACCAGCGTCAGCACGAACGCCAGGACCACCAGTGCCTGAAACAGCACCCGCGTGCGGGCGTCACCGAGGCGGACGGCCAGCGTGATCTTGCCCGACGTCTTGTCGGTGGGGATATCGCGAAGGTTGTTGGCCACCAACACCGCAGAGGACAGCGCGCCGGTCGCGACGGCTAGCGCGGCGCCGACCCAGTCGATGCGCAACGCCTGGGTGTACTGCGTGCCGAGCACGGCGACCAGACCGAAGAACACGAACACCGCTACCTCGCCAAGCCCGCGGTAGCCGTACGGCGTCGAACCTCCGGTGTAGAGCCACGCGCCCGCGATGCATGCCACGCCGATCGCGATCAGCCACGGGTCGCTCACGAGGGCCAGGGCGAGGCCCGCCGCGGCGCCGATGGCCAGGCTGGTCATGGCGGCGGTCAGGACGGCACGCGGTGACGCTAGCTTCGATCCGACGAGCCGCAGCGGCCCGGTCCGCACGTCATCGGTGCCCCTGATGCCGTCGGAGTAGTCATTGGCGTAGTTGACGCCGACGATCAGCGCCAGCGACACCACCAGAGCAAGCAGTGCCTTCCACCAGACGGCGGAGTCCAGCCATGCGGCCGCGCCCGTTCCGGCGAGGACGGGGGCAACGGCGTTGGGCAAGGTTCGGGGACGGGCGCCCTCGATCCACTGCGCGATACTGGCCACGGCGTAATCCTTGCATTGCGGGCGGGCCGTCGACGCCGGGGTATGCAGGAGAATGGACCAATGACCGCGGATGCGAGGGGCTAATCGGGTGCTTGGAGTCATCGGTGGCAGTGGTTTCTACTCGTTCTTCGGACCAGAAGCGCGCAGTGTCGACCTGGACACCCCGTACGGGGCTCCGAGTGCACCCATCACGGTGGGCGAGGTCGGCGGGCACGAGGTGGCGTTTCTGCCGCGGCACGGCGTCGGTCACGAGTACTCCCCGCACACCGTGCCGTACCGCGCGAACATGTGGGCGCTGCGAGCGCTCGGCGTGCGGCGCGTGTTCGGCCCGTGTGCGGTCGGCAGCCTGACCCCCGAGTTGGGGCCCGGTGCGATGGTGGTGCCCGACCAACTCGTCGACCGCACCAGGGCACGGCTGGACACATACTTCGACTCGGGCGGCATTCACGTCGGGTTCGCCGACCCCTACTGCCCGACGCTGCGAGGGGCCGCGACCAGCCTGCCCGGGGTGATCGACGGCGGCACCATGGTCGTCATCCAGGGTCCCCGGTTCTCCACCCGCGCGGAGAGTAAGTGGTTCGCCGATCAGGGTTTCAGCTTGGTCAACATGACCGGCTACCCCGAGGCAGTGCTCGCCCGCGAACTCGAGATGTGTTACGCCGCCATCGCATTGGTCACTGATCTGGACGCGGGCATCGAGGCGGGGTCGGGCGTCACGACCGTCGATGTGTTCGCGGAGTTCCAGCGGAACCTGGTGCCGTTCAAACAGCTGCTGCACGAGGCCATCGCCCAGGTGGACACGGAGCGCACCTGCACGCACTGTCTTGCTCACGACGGCGTGGACCTTCCGTTCGAACTGCCGTGAGGGTCCTGCTGACCGGCGCCGCCGGGTTCATCGGCTCGCGGGTACGCGCCGCGCTCACCGCTGCCGGGCACGAGGTCATCGCGATCGACGCCATGCTCAGCGCCGCGCACGGCGATACCTCGGCACCGCCCGACGGCGTGCTCGAGGTGGACGTCCGGGACGCGTCGGGTCTGGCATCGCTGCTGCCGGGGGTCGACGTGGTCTGCCACCAGGCGGCCGTCGTGGGTGCAGGTGTTGACGCCGCCGACGCGCCGAACTACGGCAGCCACAACGACTTCGGCACCACGGTGCTGCTGGCCGAGATGTTCGCGGCGGGCTGTCGCAGGCTGGTCCTGGCGTCATCGATGGTGGTCTACGGCCAGGGGGCCTACGACTGCCCCGCGCACGGCGCCGTCGACCCGCTACCGCGCACGCGTGCCGACCTTGACGCCGGGTCGTTTGACCATAGGTGCCCCATCGGTGGTGAACCACTGCAGTGGCGGCTGGTGGGGGAGGACGCCCCGCTGCGGCCGCGCAGCCTCTACGCGGCCAGCAAGGTGGCGCAGGAGCATTACGCGTTGGCGTGGGCCGAGGCGACCGGCGGTTCCGTTGTCGCGCTGCGCTATCACAATGTCTACGGTCCACACATGCCGCGCGACACCCCGTACTCGGGTGTTGCGGCGATCTTCCGATCGTCCATCGAACGAGGCGAGCCACCAAGGGTTTTCGAGGACGGTGGCCAGATGCGCGACTTCGTGCACGTCGACGACGTCGCGGCGGCCAACGTCGCCGCCGTCGCGGCGCGGCGGGATGGGTTCGCCGCATTCAACGTCTGCTCGGGCAGGCCGGTATCGATCCTCGACGTGGCGAGCAGGCTCTGTGAGGCCCGCGACGCGGCACCGCCGATCATCACCGGTGACTACCGCAGCGGTGACGTCAGGCATATCGTCGCCGACCCGGCGCGGGCCGCTGACGTGCTGGGATTCCGCGCGGCGATCGATCCGCGCGACGGACTGGCGGAGTTCGCGTTCGCGCCGTTGCGGGGCTGAGGCATTTTCTGGGCGAGCGAAGCGACGGGGTGCGCATTCTGAGCGAGCGAAGCGACGGGGTGCGCATTCTGGGCGAGCGAAGCGACGGGGTGCGCATACTGACAGAGTGAAACTCGACATCTGTCAACAATTCGGCATCGACTTTCCGCTGTTCGCGTTCAGCCACTGCCGCGACGTCGTCGCCGCGGTCACCAACGCAGGCGGCTTCGGTGTGCTGGGTGCGACGGCGTACACCCCCGAGCAGCTCGACCGGGAGCTGTCCTGGATCGATGACCACGTGCACGGCAAGCCCTATGGCGCCGACATCATCGTGCCCGCCAAGTTCGAGGGCAAGGGCGAAGGCCTGACCCGCGACGACCTCGCCCGCCGGATCTCCGATGATGACCGCCAGTTCGTGGCGTCGCTGCTGTCGGCGCATGGTATCGAGCCCGAGGCGTCGCCGCGGCTGGGTGGAACCATGCTGTCCGGCGACACCGGCCCCGAACTTCTCGACGTGGCGATGAGCCACCCCATCAAGCTGATTGCCAACGCGCTCGGGGTGCCGCCGGACTACATGATCGAGGCCGGCCGTGAGCGCGGCGTCCCCGTCGCCGCCCTGGTCGGCGCCAAGGAGCACGCCCTCAAACAGGTGGCGGCGGGCGTCGATCTCATCGTGGCCCAGGGCACCGAGGCCGGCGGGCACTGCGGTGAGGTGAGCACCCTGGTGCTGATCCCCGAGGTGCTCGACGCCATCGAGCAGGCGGGTGCCGCTGTGCCCGTCCTCGCCGCGGGCGGGATCGTCACCGGCCGGCAGATGGCCGCCGTGGTGGCGATGGGTGCCGCGGGCGCCTGGACCGGTTCGGTGTGGCTGACCACCGAGGAGGCCGAGACCGCGCCGCACACCGTGCAGAAGATGCTCGCCGCCACGTCCCGCGACACCGTGCGTTCCGCGGGACGCACGGGAAAGCCCTCGCGCCAGCTGGTTTCGGACTGGACAGATGCGTGGCAACCCCACGCAGATGGCCGTCAGCCGCTACCGCTTCCGCTGCAGTCGATGTTGGCCGAGCCGGTGCTGCGCCGCATCGACACCCTCGCCGAACAGGGCCACCCCGGGGCGCAGGAGCTGGCCACGTACTTCGTCGGGCAGGGCGTCGGGATGATGAACAAGGTCAAACCCGCGCGCGAGGTGGTGCTGGAGTTCATCGACGACTACCTGGCGGCCGCCGAGCGGCTGAGCGGCACACTGCCGGACTAGATACGTCTCACTCCCCGCCGGCCAGCGGCAGCCGAACCTCGAACCGGGCACCCGTGTCCAGGTTGTAGGCCGACACCGTGCCGTGGTGCGCCTGAACCAGGCCCGCGGCGATCGCCAGGCCGAGGCCCGACCCGCTGGGCAGTGAGGCGTCCGAACGGGGCACCCGATCGTTGGAGCCCCGGTAGGCGATGTCGAAAACGCGGGTCAGGTCGGCTTCATCGATGCCGACGCCGGTGTCGTCGACCCGCGCCCAGGCACCGCGCTCGTCGGCGCCGATCGCGAGTTCGACGGTGCCGCCCTCCGGGGTGTGCGCGATGGCGTTGGCCACGAAGTTCGACAGCACCCGCACCAGGGCCCTGTCGCTGCCAATGACCCGGACGGGATCGGCGGGCACGTCGGAGCGCAGCATGACGCCTGCCCGCTCGGCGGCGATGCGGTGCGCGGCAAGAACGTCGTCGACGACCTCGTCGAGTGCGACCCGGTCATAGGCGGGTTGGACTGCGCCAGCGTTGATCTTCGACATCTCGAACAGGTCATCGACCATCTCCGAGAGTCGGATGGTCTCGTGTTCGATGTGCTTGGCGTGCGCGCGCACCTCATCGTCGGCGACCACGCCGTCGGCGATGGCCTCAGACACCGCGCGGATACCGGCCAGCGGGGTGCGCAGGTCATGGCTGACGAAGGCGACCAGGCGGCGCCGGGACTGCTCGGCGGCCTGTTCGGAGTCGCGGATCTCCCGCTCCCACACCATCCGCCGGGCCTGATAGCGCGCCAGCATGATGGCGGCCGGAATGGTGACGACCGAGACGATGACGAGCACCACGACGATGCGTTCGAAACCGTCCGACACCATGAAGCCGCTGGCGCCGAGGAATCCGGTGAACGTGGCCACCGTGGGGATCAGGGCGAGGACCACCATGCTGACCGTCAGCGACCACGACCGCGCGAGACGAATCACGATGGCGCCCACCGCGACGACCGGCACCGAGCACGCCAGCGCGATGAGGACGATCCCCCACAGGTCAGTCGACTGCATCCGGTGCCCGGCTCCACATGTAGCCACGTCCCCAGACCGTCTGCACACGGTGTTCGTCACCGAGTTTTGAGCGCAGCCGCTTGACGTGCACCGTGACGGTCGAGAGATCGCCGAAGTCCCACTGCCAGACCCGCTTCAGAAGTTCCTCGCGGCTGAAGACCGTGCCGGTGTGGGTGAGGAAGAACAGGAGCAGGTCGAACTCACGGTTGGTCAGGCTGATCGGCTGCTGCCGGATGAGCACCGACCGCGCCGCCGCCGAGACCGTCATGTCGCCGACGCTCACCACCACCTGCGGGGCATCGGCGGAGCCGGGGGAGCGGCGCAGCACCGAGCGGACCCGCAACGCCAACTCGCGTGGGCTGAATGGTTTGGTGAGGTAGTCGTCCGCGCCGGCTTCGAGGCCGGCGATGCGGTCGTCCTCCTCGCCTAGTGCGGTCAGCAGGATGACGGGGATGGCGTAGCCGCCGCGCTCGCGCAGTGTCTGGCAGAGCGCGAGGCCGCTGGGACCCGGCATCATCACGTCGAGCACCGCGACGTCGATGTGCTCCGAGCCGAGTGCGCGCAGCGCCTCGTGACCGTCCTTCGCGACGGTCACGGCGAGGCCGTCCCGCTCGAGATAGCGGCGCACCACATCGCGCACGACGATGTCGTCGTCGGCGATCAGCACACGGGTCACGACGTCCAACCTAGCCCCGCATGGCCACCACCTGCATGGACGTCACGGATTCGTCAGCGGTCAGGGGTTTGCACACCGGGCGGCGCGGCTAGCCTCGGGCTTGTGAACCGGTGTCAGGTCACGGTGGTGCTGCCCTGCCTCAACGAGGCGCAGTCGTTGCCCGGGGTGCTCGCCGCGATCCCGGAGGGTTATGTGCCGCTGGTCGTCGACAACAACAGCACCGACAGCACCGCTGAGGTGGCCAGACGGTGCGGTGCCGAGGTGGTCAGCGAGAGGCAGCCCGGTTATGGCGCCGCCGTCCACGCCGGGGTTGTCGCCGCGAACACGCCGTTGGTGGCGGTCATCGACGGGGACGGCTCGATGGACCCCGGTGATCTGCCCGCATTGGTGGCGGCGGTCGTGGCCGGGGCCGATATGGCGGTGGGGCGGCGCAGGCCCCTGGCGACCACGCGATGGCCGTGGCACGCGCGGCTGGGCACGGCTGCGGTGTGCTGGCGACTGCGCCAACGGCACGGCATCGATGTGCACGACATCGCCCCCATGCGGGTGGCCCGCAGGGACGCTTTGCTGGCGCTGGGTGTAGCCGACCGGAGGTCTGGGTACCCGCTGGAATTACTGGTCCGGGCGGCCGCCGCGGGCTGGAGTGTGGTGGAGCGCGACGTGCCCTACGGCTCGCGCACCGGCGGCAAGTCCAAGGTCAGTGGCTCGCTGCGGGGGAGTTTCGTTGCGGCCCTTGACTTCTGGCGGGTGATCTCATGACACTTCAGGTGACCTTGCTGGTGGTTGCCAAGGCCCCGGTGCCGGGCCTGGCCAAGACGCGGCTGGCCAGGAACCTCGGTGCGCAGGCCGCGGCTGACGTTGCCGCGGCGGCCCTGCTGGACACCCTGGACGCCGTGGCGGACACGCCCGTGGTGAGCCGGGTCGTGGCGCTGACGGGGGACCTGTCGGCGGCATGCCGTGGGGTCGAGATCACGCAGCGGCTCACCGGCTTCAGGGTGGTGGAACAGCGTGGAGCCGATTTCGCCGAACGCCTGGCCAACGCCCACACCGACGCCTCGCGG
Organism: Mycolicibacterium sp. 624; assembly: GCF_040548615.1. Classification (NCBI taxonomy): domain Bacteria; kingdom Bacillati; phylum Actinomycetota; class Actinomycetes; order Mycobacteriales; family Mycobacteriaceae; genus Mycobacterium; species Mycolicibacterium sp. 624. Next base: position 355,182 of record NZ_JBEPRZ010000005.1, on the reverse strand, counting down.
GCCTGCCCCGGCCTGCCCGTCCTGCAGATTGGGATGGACACCCCGCAGGTCAGCGATGATCTCCTCGCCGAGACCGCGGTGACACTGCTCGGCACCGACGCGGTGCTGGGCATGGCGACCGACGGTGGGTGGTGGGTGCTTGGTGTGTCGACGCCGAGCCTGGCCCAGTGCCTTCGCGACGTACCGATGTCGACGTCGGACACCGGTGCACTCACGCTTGCCGCCCTGCGCGACGCCGGGGCCGAGGTGGAACTGGTGCGCGAACTGGCCGATGTCGACACCATCGAGGATCTCGCCGCCGTGCGACGAGTGTGCAGGCCGGATGGACGTTTCCATCGCGCGTCGCAAGCAGCGGGGGTATGACATGTTCGGCAATCTCTACGACGAGGCACTGACGGGTGAGCGATGTTGGCTCCGGCATGACGACGGCAGCGTGCACGGGCTGCCCGTGCACCGCTGGCTGGGCCGACGCGCTGACAACGCGTTCGACAACGCGGTCCTGGGACTGTGCGACGGCCCGACGATCGATCTCGGTTGCGGGCCGGGGCGGTTCGTCGCACACCTGGTGAGGCGCGGTGTGCCCGCGCTCGGTGTGGATCAGTCGGCGACCGCCGTCGAGTTGGCCCGTCGCCGTGGTGCACCCGCGCTGCGGCGAGACGTCTTCGACCCGCTGCCCGGCACGGGCCGCTGGTCGACGGTGCTCCTCGCCGACGGAAACGTCGGGCTGACCGGTGATCCCCGCCGCGTGCTGCACCGGGCAGGCGAACTCCTCAGGGCCGGCGGCCGCTGCGTCACCGAGATCGATGAGAAGACCGAGGACGTCATCGTGCGGTGGGTTCGGCTGGAGTCATCGCGCACCATCGGGCCGTGGTTTCGCTGGGCGACGGTGGGCCTCGACGGTGCACGGCGGGTCGCCGACGAAGTCGGGCTGACCCTGTCGGCCGTGGACCGCATCGGAGGACGGGTGCTCGCCACGCTGGCCGCGGCGTGATTACGTCGGCGTCGCGCGGTACCGCGGTGACGGCGCGGGTGGGGGTCGCGCTCGGCGTCGCGATCGCGACGTGCTTTCTCACCGGTCTGATCAGCCATTTCATCCAGCATCCCCAACCATGGTTCTACTGGCCGACGCGGCCGGTGTGGCTGTACCGCCTCACACAGGGTCTGCACGTCGCCACCGGGATCGCGGCGATCCCGCTGCTCATCGTCAAGCTGTGGTCGGTGTGGCCGAAGTTGTTCGAGCGGCCGATCATCGGCGGGCCGGTCCGCGTGCTCGAGCGTGGCTCCATTCTGGTGCTTGTCGCGTCGATGGTCTTTCAGCTCAGCACCGGCCTGGTGAACACGGCGCACTGGTATCCCTTCGGGTTCTTCTTCACCACGAGTCATTACGCGATGGCGTGGGTGGTGTTCGGTGCGCTCGTCGTACACATCGGGGTGAAGCTCCCGGTCATCCGGCAGGCGCTCGGTGAACCGCTGGAGAGCGACGTGCCGAGTGGTGGCGCGATCGGCCGGAGCAGGCGCACCGTGCTCGTGGGCGCGGGCCTGGCTGCGGGTTTGGCGACGCTGGTCACCGTCGGTCAGACCGTCCCGTGGCTGCGCAGGGTGTCGGTACTGGCCCCGCGTTCCGGTGAGGGACCGCAGGGAGTTCCCATCAACCGGTCGGCATTCGCGGCCGGTGTGCTGGCCAGTGCACGGGCGCCGGAGTACCGGCTGACGGTCGTCAACGGATCAACCACCAGGGCGTTCACCGTCGCTGAGCTGCAGGCCATGCCGCAGACGACGCACCGGCTGCCGATCTCGTGCGTCGAGGGCTGGAGTGCCAACGCGGAGTGGACGGGAGTGATACTGGGCGAACTGATTCGGGCGGTGGGTGCGGATCCGGACTCCGACGTTCGGATGATCTCCTTGGAACCGCCGGGTCCATACTCGCGGACCACACTGCCCGCCCGCCACTCACGTGATGACCAGACCGTGATCGCGCTCAAGCTGAACGGCGAGGTGCTCGACATCGATCACGGCTACCCCTGCAGGCTTATCGCGCCGACGAGACCCGGTGTGCTGCAGACGAAGTGGCTATCCCGAATCGAGGTGCTCTGATGCGAACGGTGCGAACGGCGCTTGTCGTCATCGGCATTGCGATCGGCGCCTACGGTGTGGCGCTGCTCTTCGAGAACCCCGTCGAGGTGATGGTGCGCATCGCGGTCTGGGCTGTGGTGGGTGCGGTGCTGCACGACTTCGTGTTCGCGCCGGTGGCCGCGGCTCTCGGCCTCGCGGGTCGCCGGCTCTTTCGCGGCCGGTGGTGGACGCCGGTGTCAGTGGCCGGACTGTGCAGTTGCGTGCTTGTGCTGCTGGCGATCCCGGTGTACACCAGGCCCGGCGCGCACGCCGACAACATGACAGTGGTCGACCGCGACTATCCGCTGGGGTTCTGGATCGCGATCGCCGTGGTCTGGGCGTGCGTGCCGCTGTACCACCTGCTCTCGCGGTTCCTACCAGTTCGTCAGGATGAGGTGGTTGAGCGCCAGCGCGCCGATGACGTTGAGAGCCAGCCACCACCGGTGTGATCGCGGCGGCAACAGGGCGGGCGCCGCCGTCAGCCAGACCGTGAACGGCAGCCAGATGCGTTCTACCTCGGCCTTGCTCAGCATGCTCAGGTCTGCGCACACGATCGCCAGCAGCGCGCCGAGGATCACCAGGTGCAGGCCCGAGCGGCGTCTGATCGCCGCGATGTCGAACGCCCGGCCGATACCCGCCACCGTGCCCAGTCCGACCGCACAGACGACCGCGGCCAGGTTCCCCCACGACCAGTACTGGAATGGGCGGTCCAGCGCGATGCCCTGCCAATAGCGTTCCTGCACCAGGTGATAGCCCTCGAACCACCAGAAACCGGCCAGGGCGAACACCCCGACGACGGTGAGCGCCATCAGCACCGCGGGGATGAGGGCCCGCAGCGCGGCGCGGAGGTCCCTGGCGGACAGCAGAACCGCGACGGCGGGCAGCGCCATGAGCCCGATGCCGTAGTTGAGGAAGATTGCCCAGCCCAGAAGGAGGCCAGCACCCGCGGCGGTGAGTGCCGGCAGACGCGTCGTACCGCGGACGGCCAGTGCCAGCAGTGCGAGACCCCACGCGGCAACGCCGGCGAAGTAGCCGTCGGCCGAGACGGCGATCCAGATGGCGGTCGGCGCAACGGCGACGAACGGCGCTGCCAGTCGGGCGGTGGACTCATCTGCCAGCGCTCGCACCGCCACCACGATCGCAGCGGCCGCGCTCGAGCCGACCAGCAGGCACAGCGCACCCGCCCAGGCTCCGCCACCGACGCCGATACGGTCCAGCCAGACGAATGTCAGCAGGGCGCCGGGCGGATGACCGGAGACGTGGGTGATCCACGAGTCTGGCTGGAAGTCGAGGATGCGGTCGGCGAAGGTGCGGACCGCCTCGGGGATATCGTCGACAGTCGGGACCTGGCGCAGGTATTCGTGGCGGGCGGCGAGGCGGCCGGCGAATCCGCGCTGCCAGCCGTCGATCATCGCCAGTGAGAACGCCCACGCGCACGACGTCGCCCACGTCACCCAGGGCACGGTGCGCCAGGGCAGCCGCTGCGCGACCGACTGGCCAGCCAGCACGGCGGCCGCGCCGATCATGATCGCCGGCACGGTGCCCCATCCGACGTGGACATTCCACCAGCCGAAAATCGGTGCGGTGCCTGCGAAGGCCCGCAATCGCTGGGGTGTGGCGTTGATCAAGGGCGTGACGATGCCCAGGTTGAGATGGGGTACGACGAACGCCGCCACCACCAGCAGGAAGGCCAACGAGACAGCCACGACGTCGCGGCGGGCGAACGCGCGGCCGGAGGACTTCACGACCTTCACCCTAGGTGCCGCCCTCGTGTGGGTGCCTGACGATTCGGTGACCAGGGCTGTTTGCGTTGCCCCGCACCGGGTATGGCGACCTGTGAGGTGCCGACTGAAGGACAGGAGAGCATGATGAGAGCAGTCACCTGGCACGGGAAACGCGATGTACGTGTTGAGACGGTGCCGGACCCCAAGATCGAAGTGGGCACCGATGCCATCATCGAGGTGACATCGACCAATATCTGCGGGTCCGACCTGCACCTGTACGAGGTACTGGGGGCGTTCATGCGTCCCGGTGACATCCTCGGACACGAACCGATGGGCATCGTTGCAGACGTGGGCTCTGATGTGGAGAACCTGAAGGTTGGTGACCGCGTGGTAATTCCGTTCCAGATGTCCTGCGGCCACTGCTTCATGTGCGATATGCAGTTGTACACCCAGTGCGAGACAACTCAGGTGCGAGATCAGGGCATGGGCGCTGCGCTGTTCGGCTACTCCGAGCTGTACGGCTCGGTGCCCGGCGGGCAGGCGGAGTTGCTCCGCGTCCCGCAAGCTCAGTTCACCCACATCAAGGTTCCGGTCGGGCCGACCGACGCGCGGTACGTGTATCTCTCCGACGTGCTTCCGACCGCGTGGCAGGCGGTCGCCTATGCCGACGTTCCCGATGGCGGGTCCGTCACGGTTCTGGGGCTCGGCCCGATCGGGGATATGGCGGCCCGTATCGCTCACCACCTCGGGTACCGCGTCATCGCGGTGGATCGAGTGACCGAAAGGCTGACCCGGGCAGAGGCATTCGGTATCTCCACGCTCGACCTGAGATCCCTCGGTGCCCCGGTCGGGGATGTGATCAGGGATATGACAGATGGGCGGGGAACCGATTCGGTGATTGACGCGGTCGGGATGGAGGCGCATGGCTCGCCGATCGCCAAGGCGGCCCAGCAGCTCACGTCCGTGCTCCCCAACGTCCTCGCCAAGCCCATGCTGCAGAAGGCGGGCGTAGACCGCCTCGATGCCCTTTACTCCGCGATCGACATCGTCCGTCGCGGCGGAACCATCTCACTCATCGGCGTGTACGGCGGCATGGCCGACCCGCTGCCCATGCTCACGCTGTTCGACAAGCAGATACAACTGCGGATGGGACAGGCGAACGTCAAGAGGTGGGTGGATGACATCATGCCGCTGCTGACCGATGAGGACCCGCTCGGCGTTGACACGTTCGCCAGCCATGTTCTACCGCTCGACGATGCCGCCCACGGCTACGACATCTTCCAGAAGAAGGCCGACGGTGCGGTCAAGGTGATGCTCAGACCCTAACCACGACAGTGGGTTCGGGCTGAACGCAGCAGGTCTCACACCGTTTCGTGTCTCAGACCGCTTCGTGCAACCCGTGGTCGACGGCGCGCCACGGGCTGCATCGGACCGTGCGCCGGATGAGTGTGCCGGATCCGAGCATATTGAGGGTGCTCACAGCCTCGCTCAGATCGTCGGTGACCACCAGGACTGTCTTGCTGTTCGGTGTCTGAATGCCGTATTCGACGGTGACCGTTGCGCCTCTAGTGGTCATAGCTTCCGCCCTCCCTGGCCTCACGGCCTGATGTGGGCTCCGATTACCCCGTTTCGCGGCCAGTCAATCCGGTGCGAACACGGGGTAAGGGGGCGGAGCTGTCTTGCCCTCACCTTCAACTTATAGCTCACCGGGGGGCTTGCGGCAAGACCCCGGTAGTGCCGCAGAATCGCACGCCGAAGCCAGAACCTGCGGAAATGGAGCGTGTGAATGCCAGAGTTCGATACCGACGTGATCATCGTGGGCGCGGCCCCGACCGGCCTGACGTTGGCAACGGAACTGGGCGCGGCGGGTGTGCGGCCGCTGGTTCTGGACCGGCTGCCCCGGGTCCGCGAGGTCCCGAAGGCCGGCGGTCTGGGCGGGCAGATTCTGCAACTACTGCGCTATAGAGGCCTGATCGAGCGCTTCGAGGCCGCCAGTGGCCAGCCCCGCCCGACGCCCCGGTTCCCCTTCGGCGGTCTGCACATCGACTTCACCTCGCTCACCGAGCCCCCGATGCAGGCGCTGCGTCTCCCGCAACCCGATCTAGAGCGGTTGCTCGCGGACATCGGCACCGAACTCGGCGCCGACATCCGTCGTGGGCACGAGGTGATCGCGGTGAGCCAGGACCCGAACGCGGTGATCGCGGACGTACGTGGCCCCGACGGCCCATACCGGGTGACCGCGCGCTATCTCGTGGGCTGCGACGGCGCGCACAGCGCGGTACGCGATATGGCCGGCATCGAGTTTCCCGGTCTGACCTATCCGGAGGTCAACCGCCTGGGCCAGTTCACCATGCCCGATTCGGTGACTCTGCGCGACGACGGTGACTATGACATCCCCGGTGTCGGCCGGCTTCCTTCAGGCTTCACCCGAACGGAGCGCGGTGAATTCGCGATCGCCTCGTACACCCCAGGTGATCTGGGCGTCTACACCAACGAGAACGACGCCGGAGACTACGACGATGACGTGCCGATGACCGTGACCGAATTCCGGGACAGCATCCGGCGGGTACTCGGCGCGGACGTGCCCCTTGGCGAGCCGACTCGACTGACGCGCTTCACCTTCCATGCCCGGCACGCGCAGAGTTACCGCGACGGCAGGATATTTCTGGCAGGCGATGCGGCCCATCTGTTCCCGGCACCGGGCGTGGCGGTCAACGCGGGCATGATGGACGCGGTCAACCTGGCCTGGAAGCTAGCCGCCGACATCGCTGGCTGGGCACCCGCAGGCCTGCTGGACACCTATCACGACGAGCGTCATCTCGCCGGTTCCCGCACGCTGCTGCACACCCAGGCCCAGGTGGCGTTGCGGCGTGGACACGATCCAGCCGCTGTAGCGCTGCGGGATCTCTTCTCCGAGCTCCTCGTCGACCAAGCGCCACTGCACCGGATGAGCGCCCTCATTGCGGGCTGCGACGTCCGCTATCCGATGCCCGGATCCGGTCACCACGCGCTGGCCGGCACGTTCGCGCCCGACACCATCGGCGTCGCCGAACTGGTGCGCACGGCAAGGCCCGTTCTCGTCGATTTCGCCGACCGCGCGGACCTGCGCGAGGCCGCCGGGGGCTGGGCGCATCGGGTTGATCTGCGCACGGCGCCGTCCGATGGTCGACCGGCTGACGCCGCGCTGATCCGTCCTGATGCCCAGATCGCCTGGGCCGCAGGCATAGACGAAGCCGCCGACACCGCAGTGCCGTCACTGCGGCAGGCGTTGTCGCACTGGTTCGGCGCCCCGATGTGGTGAGGGACTCAGCCGGGCGGCATCTCGGTGATGCCGAGACGGTCGAGCAGAAACAGAAACGCGGTCGCGAAGTCGTTGTCCTTGGTCTCGGACCGCACTGTCGACCAGTCCACCCGTTCGCGGACCGCTCGCGCAGCGGGCAGCAGCGCTTCGAAATCGCAGTGGTGTTCGTGCAAGGACTTCAGCTTCTGGGTGAGGACAGTGGTTGGCGGCAGAACGGGCATGGGGATGGCGAGCACGTCGAGGACGTCGGCCGCGGCGATGAGGGCAGAGTCCACGACCACCCCGTTCACGCGGTGCAGCACGTCGACCAGTGCCGAGTTCATCGTGGCCTTGAACAACCAGTCCTCGGGTGTGCGGATGATCTCGAAACCGGCGTCGGCGAGTGTGGCGACGGCGTGTTCCACATCGGCCTCGGCGACCACGATGTCGGCGTCGTGGACAGGTTCCGGTGCGCCGTGCACCCACAGGGCGTAGCTGCCCGCCAATGCGAACTCGGGACCGTGGGCGCGCAGTGCGGATGCCGCTAGGCGCAGGGCGTCGCGCAGCGCGTCTTCATGGGCGAGCATCGTGCCTCCCAAGGGTGTGTCAGCGTCATCGTGGGTACGTAATACCCCGTGCGGATCGCGACATTCAACATCCTTCACGGCAGGACCGTCGGTAACGGTGTCGACATCGACAGGCTGGCCGACTGTGTGCGCCGCATCGACGCCGACATCCTTGCCCTGCAAGAGGTTGACCATGTGCAGGAGCGGTCCGGCATGGCCGACCTCACGGCCGTCGCCGCCGAGGCGATGGGTGCGACCAGCCATCGCTTCGTCGCCGCCATCTCCGGCACACCCGGCGCCACCTGGATGGCAGCCACCGGCGACGAGCAGCCTGGCACGGCCGCCTACGGCGTAGCACTGCTGTCGCGCCATCCCGCAGCGTCGTGGCAGGTGGTGCGGCTGCCACGGATACCGATGAGGTTCCCGATGTATCTGCCCGGGCCGCGTCGGGTGATGGTCGTCGACGAGGAGCCTCGCGCTGCGGTTATCGGCCGGTTCGACACCCCGATCGGCGTGGTGACAGTAGCCAACACGCATCTGTCGTTCGTCCCGGGGTGGAACCGCCGTCAGCTGCGCAGCCTCGTCCGTGACCTGCGCGGCATGCCGGGGCCGCGCCTGCTGGTGGGCGATCTCAATATGACTGAGGGGTCGGTGGCGCGCTGGTCGGGCATGCGGGCCCTGGCCACGGCGCCGACATTTCCCGCTCACGAACCCAACCGCCAACTCGATCACGTGCTCACAGACGACCCGAGGTTCGTCGCTGCGGGCTGCACCGCACCGCTGATGCCATTCTCAGATCACCGGCCACTCATCGTCGACGTTTTGTCTCCCTCTCGGTCGAGCACTTCACGTTGAGCAGCGGGGTGTTTTTGACAGCTCAAAAGCGGCAAGCCAATTAGTGACAACACCGAACGCGCTGGGGGTCGCGCGACCGTCGTGATCGTCCGGCGCGGGTTGCGGAAGGAGGAGCCGAACTCTCATGAACGTGATGACAACCGCGGCAGTCGTAACCGGAGCAGTCGTTGTGGCGGCCTCCATTGGAACGGGCGGTACCCCCAGTGCCTCGGCCGAACCGGCCGCCGCCGGGTTCGGCGCACAACTGCACGTCACCGACACAGACGGCGCGGGGACTGGTGGGTACACCGTCGATGACCTGCAACCCAGTGGTACCAACGAGTTGAACGTGCCGCTGACTGGCGAGGTTCCGTTAGCGGGCACCCTGTGGGAGGCGCCCGTTGCCGTGGATGCGGTTAGCGGTTCCGTGATACCCGCGATGCAGTTCTTCAACGCGCGCACCGCCGACGGCCAGAACTACCGCGTGCTGGAGCAGACGCTGGCTCCCGATCTCAGCGTCTCCCCGCTCAACCAGGGTGGAAACTCCAGCGGGAGCATCTACTTCGACGTCACCGGGCCCGCCCCGACCGAGGTGGTGTACGACGACGGCCAGAACCGGCTGGTATGGGCTGGCTGATCAAGGGTGTGCCCGAGATGCAGCCGGTAATCACGATCGCGGATGGTGCCCAGGTCGATGTGGTATTGCTTCTCCCGTGGGCAACGGATCGTCGAATCCCGAGACGGACGGATTCGCACGCGTCGGAAGCTTCCAATACCTGAAGGCTGCCGGGCGCTGGGAGTGGTCGGACGCAGTTGCTCGTATGCACGGCTACGCGCCGGGTGAGGTCACGCCGACGACCGAGCTGATCCTGTCCCACAAGCATCCTGACGACAAGCCCGCCGTGGCCGAGGTGATTGACCAGGTCCTGCAGCACGGAGCCGCGTTCAGCAGCAGGCACCGCATCATCGACACGGCGGGAAGCGAGCACGTCGTCGTGGTGGTGGGCGATCAACTGTGCGGCGCGGACGGCGAGGTCCTCGGCACGACGGGCTTCTACATCGACATCACCGACGACCTGGACGCCGACGTGCAACGCTCGGTCACCGAAGCCGTGGCCGAGGTCGAGGAGCGCCGCGCGATCATCAACCAGGCGATTGGCATCATTCGGATGGCCTATGGGGTGTCAGGCGATCAGGCATTCAAGGTGCTGACCTGGCGCTCGCAGGAGACCAACGTCAAGCTGCGCAAGATCGCGGAGGGGTTCGTTCAGGAACTCTGCGAGCAGCCCATGGATCGCAGAACGAGATCGGCCGTCGATCACGTGCTCCTCACGGTGCACGAGCGAATACCCGACTGACCCATCGAGCGCAGGCCGGAACTCAGACGGCCCTACCGCGCAGCGCGTCGCGGGCCCGGTCGACTAGGGATGCGAAGGGGCCGACCGCGAAGTTGGCGAAGCCGGACTCCACGCCGGCATGCGGATGTGTCGGCGCGATACGTTCTGCGAACTGGACGGCGGTCCTGAGCTTGGCGAGTTCGTCGGCGTCGAGCTGCTCGCCCAGCAGGGTGAACTCCTCGGCTTCCTCGCGTTCGGCGTGCTCGATCACAGCTCTCTGCAGGTGAATGAGTTCCTTGCTGAACTCGGCGGTGCCGCACGGAATTCTCTCCAGGTTGCCAAGGGCGATCTTGGCGTCGTGTTCCTCGCTGAGTCGAGCTGCGGCCACCTCTTCGCCACCGTCGACCTTGCGCCGGACGCGGGGGTGGATCATCATCTCCTCGGCCGTCTCGTGCACGGCCAGCAGTGTGCGCAACCGTGTGAACGACGCCTGCTGATCCGCTGCGTTCTTCGCGTCGAGTGTGTGGATGAACAGCGCCTTGATCGCCTCGTGCTGATCCTTGAGATAGGTGACGACGTCACCAGGCGTGGTGATGGGCTGTGAGGCCATGGCAGATCTTCTTCCCGCGGGCTTGATGTTTGGTGAGCGGCACCAAGTTGTGTGCCGACATTGCCGAACTACCCGCGAGCGTCGCGATGGAAACCGGTTCTCCTGTCAGCGGTGGATCTCGACAACGGGTGAGGTGTCGTTGAATCGATTCGGGGTGTGACCCGTGTTCTGAAACTCGATGCGCCGGGCTATCGCCACGGCATGGTCGGCGAAGCGTTCGTAGAACCTGCCGAGCAGCACGACGTCGGCGGCCGCTGCGGTGCCATGCGGCCACCGATGGTCGGTCAGCACGCCGAACAGGCGCCGGTGCAGGTCGTTCATGACCTCGTCGCCCTCCTGGATGAGGCGGGCCTGCTCGACGTTCCCGGTCAGCACCGCGGTCTGCACGCGCTCGGCCAATCCGACTGCGATACCGCCCATCTGGACGAAGTACTCGCCGGCGGGATGCGGCACGGCCGACGCGGGGTGGTGCCGCCGCGCGATCTTGGCCACGTGGGCGGCGAGGCCGCCCATGCGGTCCGCGTCCGCGGCGATCTGGATTCCCGACACGATGGTCCGTAAATCCCGCGCGACGGGCGCCTGAAGCGCCAGCAACGCGAACGCGCGGTCCTGGACCCGGGCGTCCAACACGTCAAGGCGTGCGAGTTCGCCGGCGACCCGCTCCGCGGAGGGTAAGTCGGCGTCCACCAACGCCACGGTTGCACTCTGCATGATGGTGCCCGCTGCGCCGCACATCTCACCGAGTTCGGCCGTCAGACGGTCCAGTTCGGCATGGAATTCGGTACGCATGAGCCTCCCGTCCTCGCCGTGATAGCGGAAGGTACCCGCTGCGCCGCATTTCAAACGTCGAGCACCGCGATAATCACGGCACAGCCAGCGGCGGCGGCTTGCCCACCCGGATGAGCTCCTCACCCTCGTCGTACTCGTCGTCGGAATTGCAGGTGAGGACGCCCACCGCGGCTCCGCCCCGCACGTACCAGACGGCGAACCCGTCGTGGCGCTCGACGAGGCGTTCTGCGGTGTACCCGTCGCCCCAGGCGTGGTACTTGATGGTCGCGTCGCCGATGGTGGACCAGAAGCCGGGCACACCCGCCCAGCGCTGCCGCCCGCCGGCCGCATTGGTCCCCGCGATCGCACCCTGATCCTCGGCGTCCTGCCAGTGTTCGACCGCGATGTGACGGCCCGCCGCATCGTTCCCCATCAGCGCGACGTCCCCGGCGGCATACACGTCCGGCGCCGACGAGCGGGCGCCGGCGTCGACGACGATCCGGCCGTCGTCGTCGACCTTCAGCCCCGTTGACGTTGCGAGGCCGGACTGCGGGTGCACACCGGTGGCGGCGAGCACCAACTCGCAGTCGATCGCGACGCCGTCGCTCACACTGACCACCAGCCGGTCACCTCTGCGCTCGATTCCCTGCACCGATGTGCCGCCCGCGTGGCGCGCACCCGCCTGCTCGACGAGTTGGCGCAGCCGATCGCCAGCCGCGGTACCGAGACGTTTCTCCTGAGGTATCCGTTCGGGCGCGATCATCGTGACCGGAATGTCCTGCATGGCAAGCGATGCCGCGGCTTCGCAGCCGATGAACCCGGATCCGATCACCACGGCGGACTTCGCCGACCTTGCCGACTGGCGCAGTCGACGAGCGTCGGCCAAGGACCGCAGTGACAGCGCGTGCTCGCCGCCGGGCACCGGCAGCGGTGCGGGAGCCGCCCCGGTGGCCAGCACCAACGCTGTGTACTCGCGGGGCGCGCCGTCGATCATCACGCGGTGGGCGTCGGGGTCGATGGCGTCCACATGACGCCCCAGGCTCAGCTGAATCGTCCGATCGGCGTACCACGACGGCTCGTGCAGAGCCACGTCGTCGGTGTCACCGCGCAGATAGTCCTTGCTCAGCGGTGGCCGCGCGTAGGGCGGGTCTTGGTCGGCGGAGATCAGCAGTATCGGCGTGTCGGGGTCACCGTCGCGAAAGGCTGCCGCGGCAGCGACCCCGGCGGGCCCACTGCCGATGACGATCAATCCAGGAACCGGCATGGCTGGCGGGTACCCCGTGGTGGGGCTTCATAACGACGACAGCCGGGTATCCGATGAGCATGGGTCAGTCAGCGACTTCGCTAGTCGACGTGCTCGTCGACGCTGCACACCATCGAGGTGGTGGAGTGAGGTGACCAACGATGTCGAGAAGCGGTGGCACGATCCTCATGCGGTGCGATCGGCGGTGACCTATGTATTCGTGGTGCTAGTGCTCGCGGCGCTGATGTTCGCCGTCTATGCACTCGGGGATCGCGACCGGGTCATCGTGGCGGCGTTGACGCCCGGCGTGCTGTTCGCGGGTGCGCTGGGTGCCTTTGTGAAGACCTACCGCGACTGGCGCGCCCGCCGCACGTGGCCGATCTGGCAGGGTGCCGGCTGGTTCCTGCTCTCCGCGAGCCTGCTGACATTCGGCGTGCCCGCCGCGGCGGTGTTGTCTCCATCGTGACCGGTGCGCGGTTGTCGAGATCGTGTGTGCGGGGCACGAACTCGGCTGCCCCCGGAGCCTTCACGGCACCAACCTCCGTAACTCGTTGATGCCGACGGGTGCGAGATACTCGCCGATCGGTTCGCGGTGCCACCAGGCGTGCTCCTGGATCAACTCGCGCGCTGTGGTGAAGCGATAACGGTAGAGAACGGCGCGGACGTATGTCGGCGGCTCGTCAGGAAAGGGGTTGTCGCGCAGCAGTTTCACGATATCGGTGGCGTTGGTCAGAAGGCCCTGGCAGAAGCGTCCGATCCAGGGGTCGGCGTAGGACGGCGAGAGCGCCGCGAACCACATCAACCAGTCCAGTCGCAAGTGGTAGGGGCTCCACTGCCGCGGTGTCCGTGCGACGTCGCCGGGCTTGCCTCTGAACCCGTACTCCCGCCATTCGGTGTGCCCGTCGATGTGGGTGTTCACGGTGCCCTCGAAGACGACCTCCCGGCGGACCTTGCTCACGCTGCCGAACGCGCCGTAGGCGTTCACCAGGTGAAATGGGTCAAACGTGCTGTTCATCCGCTGCCGATGTGACACCAGGTTTCGGGCGGGCCGCCAGCTCAGCACTGCCACGAGTGCGGTGTAGGCGATGACCGCCACGGCGAACCAGGTGGGAAGGGCGTCAGGGTGCTCGGGTGGCGGTGCCGCCCCGAGCGCGGTGGCGACGAACCCATCATCGATCGCACTGAATGCCAGGATGATCGTCACCCAGTTGAGCCAGGCGAAGTTCCCCGACGCCACCAGCCACAACTGGGTGACCACGATGACGATCGCCGCCACGGTAGCCACGGGTTGCGGGAAGAAGAGACCGAACGGCACTATCAGCTGAGCCACATGGTTTCCCGCAACCTCGATGCGGTGCAACGGTTTCGGCATCCGGTGAAAGAACCAGCTGAGTGGCCCCGGCATCGGCTGGGTCTCATGGTGGTAGTACAGACACGTCAGGTCACGCCAGCATCTGTCGCCGCGGAGCTTGATCATGCCCGCGCCGAACTCGACGCGGAACAACAGCCACGCGGCGAGCCACAGCACGAGCACGGGAGGCGCCGTTTCGTCGTTGCCGAGGAAGATCGTGAGGAACCCGGCTTCCAACAGCAGCGACTCCCAGCCGAACGAATACCACACCTGCCCGACGTTGACGATCGACAGGTACGCCGTCCAGAGAGCCAGCCACAGTGCCATCGCCGCCCACAGCGGTACCGCGTCGGCCAGACCCAGGACCATGGCGGCGGAGATGGCGACGCCCGCCCAGCACACGGTCGCGAAGAAGCGGTCCGAGTAGAACATGTGAAAGACGCTCGGCGTGGAGCGGAAGGGTCGGTGCGACAGGAATCTCGGCACCGGAGTCATACCGTGGCTGCCCATCAGGCCCCGGAACTGGAGCGCGGCGCACAGGAACGCAACGACGTACACGGCTGCGATACCTCGCTCCATGACGAGTCTGGCCCACCATGACTCCGGCGCCGCGAGCCAGTCCATCGGTCAACCTCGGATCTCCCCGATGGTGGACATCACGTCGCCGCCGAGGTCCGAGGCGCGTATCGCAGCACCGCGCCGATCCCGTCTCGCGGCGTTGCACTGTCGCCCACCGCGACGAGATCTGCGTCGATGGCGATGGCGGCGAGCGGTAGCGCCTCATCAGCCCGAACAGTCGTCGCGGACTTCGAACCCAGCTCTGACAGCACGTCCGCGTTCGGCGCAACTATGGACCTGCAGTCTCCGACCAGCACGGTCGCATCACCAAGATTGCCGATGAGGAGGGTCTCCACCGCGCCGTCCCGCAGCGCGGCGCACACCCCGGGAATGCCCTCGGTGGCCAAGCCGGAGGCGCGGACGAGTTCCGCCTGAAAGCGTTGCAGTACAGCGTCGTCCGACTCGGCGTGGTCCATCTCGAAGTACTGCGTCACGAACTCGTTCAACACCGCGTTGTCGACGGCGTGCCGTGCGCCGAGGTTCGCCTGGACGGCGCGCTCCGCGACCCGTTTGGGCGACGCGGTGACGAAGTCGTTGCGCGAGCGCACCTCCCCAACCACGAATACCGCCTCGGGATAGAACTCGTCCACCAGTGTGGTGACACGCTCGACGACGGTGCGGATGTTTCTCCGGGCGGCCTCCTCGGCACGTGGTTGTGGATCGCCAAAGCCGGGGGTCTCCGCTCCCGATGCCTTGTAGATGGGGTACTCACCGCCCTCGACGCTCTCCGTGTGCACCTGCCCTGCGTGGTGAACGGCGATATCGGCGCCGACGTGATCGACGATCGCCACGAGATAGGTCGCGGGGGACTCGGCGTGTTCGACGATCGGGATCAGGTACGGCCACTCGGCGACCCGGACGGTCATGTACTCGGGAACGTGGTCCAGTCGTTGGGTGACCATGACGTCGTCGCCGGCGACAATGGCCATGCCGCGCCTGCCCACAGCCGACGGGACACCGTCATAGGCTCGGCGAATGCGGCGCACCAGTGCCGCTTGGGCGCCGTGACGGGTGAGCTGGGTTTCTAGGTGATTCCACTGCAGCTCCAGGCGGCTGCGGGCGTCCGGGGTGTCGTGTGAGTCGTCGAAGTAGACGGACGCGAACGGTCCCTGCGCCTTCGCGAGCATCCGGAAGCGATCGGATTTCATGTCTCTCCCTCATCTCGATTGACCCCTGATGAGTGCCCGCTCGCCGCCTCGACTAACCGGGCTGCACGGCTGGGTGGGGAGCGGGTAGTGGGGCGTTTACGCTGCTCGCGTCAACCCGCGTCGGCATCCACTAGCGGGCCGTCATCGGCGTCGAGAGCATCGGCTCGCGCACCGGGGTCCTCGGCGACCAGGACGCGGACGAAGCTGTTGAAGAAGGCGATGGCGGGCACCGCGAGCAGGGCGCCGATCACGCCGTAGAGGACGCCTCCCGCGGTGATACCGATGACCACGGCGAGCGGGTGCAGTGACACCGCGTGCCCCATCACCAGTGGTTGCAGGACGTGTGCCTCGAGCTGCATGACGGCGATGATCAGGGCGAGCGTGATCAGGGCGTACACGAATCCCTTGGCAAGCAGCGCCACGATGACGGCCAGAAACCCGGTCACCAACGCACCCACCAAGGGAACGAAGGCGCCGAGGAAGATCAGCGAGGCCAACGGAAGCGCCAGCGGAATTCCCATGATCGCCAGCCCGCTGCCGATGGCGACGGCGTCGACGAGTGCTACCAGCGACGTCGCCCGCGCGTAGCCGGCCAGTGAGTGGAATCCCGCTGCGCCTGCCTCGCGAACACGGGCCCGCTGTTCGCTGGGAATCAGGCGGGTGACGAACTCCCAGATGCTGCGGCCGCCGAGGAGGAAGAAGATGACGGTGAAAAGGCAGAGCAGTGCGCCCGTGAGGATCTCGGCGATGGTGCCCGCTGTCGACAGCGCCCCGGTCGTCAGTTGAGTCTGATTGTTCTGCAGCGCTTCGATGACGGTGTCACCGGCGTGATTGATCTGGTCAGCACTCAAGCCGGCGGGACCGTTGATCAGCCAGTCCCGCGTGCTGTCGATGCTGCGGGTGACCTCGTCGACGAGTTGTGGTGCACCGTCAATGAATTGGTTCACCACAAAGGTGAGGACCCCGGCCAGTACTGCGAGGCCGAGGACGAGGACGAACGCAACGGCGCCCCCGCGCGCCGCGCCGTACCGGTCGAGAAAGTCGACGGCGGGAAGCATCAGCGCGGTGAAGACGAGGGCGATTGCAATGGGGACGAAGACGACGCCGAGGCGGCTGATGATCTCCAGGGTGACAAGTGCCACCGCCGCGATGACGAGCAGCCGCCACGACCACGCCGCGGCGGCGCGAACGAGCGGGCTGACCGCCCGATCGTCGCGCCCCGCGGCGGTGGTCATATCAGGGCGGCGCTAGAACCAGACCTTGCGGCCACCGACGGGTCGGCCGACCGCGCCGAGGATCCAGAGGACGACGCCGACGACGACGAGGATTGCGCCGATGGTGTAGAGGATCGAAAGGCTTGTGAAGTAGCCGATCAGGAGGAGGATTACGCCGAGGACGATCATTGCCGTTCCCATCTGTAGACGTGAAGTGGTGCGTTTGCCAAGACGGAATTGCCAGTTTCGTCAAATTCAAACCCGCGCTGACCATCTGGTTTCTCACAGGTTCAGCGCGCTCCTCTTCGCGTCCCGCGACGCTGGCTCCTAGTAGAGGATCCTGCGCATGTTGTCCTCGGCGTAGTACGCCTCGAGTTGTTCGTCGCTCATATCGGGCTTGATGGCCTTGGCGAGTTGCGCCACGCTGGGCACGGCGGTCGGGTTCCAGGTCTCGGGCTTCCAGGCGTCGGAGCGCAGAAAGGCCTTGGCACAGTGGAAGAACACCTCCTCGACCGCGATCTCCAACGCCAGGATCGGCCGCTTGCCATCGACGACCATCTGGTCGAAGTAGTCCGCATCGGCAAGGACGCGTGCGGTGCCGTTGATCCGCAGGGTGTCCCCGCGACCCGGTATCACGAACACCGTGCCGACATGCGGGCGTTGCAGCACGTTGAGGTAGCCATCGACCCGTTTGTTGCCAGGGCGTTCGGGGATCGCGATGGTGACGTCATCGATGATGTGCACGAACCCCGGCGGGTCGCCCTTGGGGGAGACGTCCACGCGACCCTCGGCGTCGGTGGTGGCGACGAAACCCAGCGGTGAGTGTGACAGCCAGTGCTGCTGCGCGTCTGACAGCCTGCTCTTCACCTTGTTCGCGACGGCGGGCACGGGCTGCCCGACGATCGCGCGGAGTTCCTCGGCGGTGGTGACGTCACGGCGCATGATTCCATCATCCACCGGTGTCGAATCGTTTTGTGAGCTCCCGTCGGTCCACCTTGCCGATGCCCCGGCGTGGCACCTGGTCGACGACATGCACCTCGCGCGGCGCCGCGGTGGCATCCAGCGTCGCTGTGACGTGCTCGCGCAGTTGCGCTGACGTCGGCGCGCCCGCGCCTGTGGCCAGCACCACCGCGACCGCCACCCGCTGCCCGAGGCGCGCGTCGGTGACGCCGAACACCGCACAGTCGGCGATGGCGGGATGAGTGGCGAGTGCGGCCTCGACCAGCGTGGGCATGACCGTGAGCCCGCCGGTGCTGATGGCGTCGTCGATCCTGCCGACTATCTGCAGTACGCCCGAATCATCCTGCACACCAACATCATCGGTCTGAAACCAGCCGGTCTCGGCGAACGGGTCCGGATCGGCCGGATTCCGGTAGCCCTTGGCAATGGTGTCGCCGCCCAACGTCACACGGCCGTCGTCGCCGACTCGCACCCGGACTCCTGACAGTGCAACGCCGTCGTACACACATCCGCCCGCGGTCTCGCTCATGCCGTAGGTGCGAACCACTGAAATCCCTGCCGCCGTAGCTCTTTCGCGAAGCGTCCCGGGTAGCGGACCGCCGCCGATCAGCACGGCGTCCAACTGCGCCAGTGCCGCCGTCGCATCCGGATCGTTCAGTGCCTTGTCCAACTGCACGGCCACCAGCGAGGCGTACCGGCGTCCCGAGCCCATGGCGTCGACCGCCACCGGCAGCTCGGCGGCGGAGAAGCTCGGGTTCAGCACGACGGGCACGGTGCCCGAGATGATGCTGCGAACCACCACCTGAAGCCCCGCGACGTGGTGGGCCGGCAATGCCAGCAGCCACGTACCCGCACCGCCGAGCCGTTCGTGGGTGGCATCCGCGCTCGCGATCAGGGCGGCCGCGGTAAGCATGGCCCCCTTGGGAACTCCCGTCGTGCCCGATGTCGACACGATGACCGCGACGTCGTCGTCGACGTCCTCGCCCACTCGCAGGGCGGTGGTGATCAGCTCGGCCTCGTGTTGGGCGGCCGGCACCAGCGCGATCCCGGATTCCCGGCCGCCGAGGACGCCCTCGAGGGCGGCGATCAGCGCGGGCGCCGACGGCACTGGCGGTACGACGACGGCGCGTAGGACGGCTATGGCGAGGTCTCCGGTTCATCGTCACGTGGATCGTCCAGCGGCCAGCCGGCGACGGCCAGGCGCTCCCGGACCCGCTCGACGTCCTGCGGCAGCGGCAGCTCATCGGTGATTCCGGTGATGAGGACGCCGATGTCGACGTGGTCGAACTCACCGCGGTCCATCAGATCCTGGGCCACCGTCCGGACTTCGTCACTGGTGAGCCTGCGGGTCAGCAGAGCCAGCAGCGGCACTCGATCGGGGCCGGGCACTCCCTCGGGATACCCGGCATTGAGCCACGCCACGATCTTGGCGAGAAATCCGTTCACTTCTCAGAACTCCCCGCCGGGCGGCGGTTCCGCCCGGCTTCATGACAGATCGATCGTAATGGTGACCCCGAAAACGGGCCGTCCGAGCGCCGGGGGCGAACGCAAGGGGCCGCAATCGGCAAACGCGTCGGGCTGCCTAGATGAACAGTGGATGAACGGATTCTGTCAGCCGGCGTTTGCCCAGGTAATCCGTCGAACTGGCCCGCCTGTCGGCTGGTCAAACTTGCTGAGAATCGCACAGAATGAGCGCCATGAGCGCAGAGCTGATCATCCTCGTGTTGTTGATCGCCACGGCACTGGCCTTCGACTTCACGAATGGCTTCCACGACACGGGGAATGCCATGGCGACGTCGATCGCCACGCGTGCGCTTAAGCCGAAGACGGCGGTTCTGCTCGCCGGTGTGCTGAACCTCGTCGGCGCCTTCCTCTCCGTCGAGGTGGCGCTGACCGTGACGACCTCGGTGCTGAGGATCCAGGACACCAAGACCGGCACGCTGTTGCCGAACATCGATGCCTCGACGGGTTTGACGATCATCTTCGCCGGTCTTATCGGCGGCATCCTGTGGAACCTGCTGACCTGGTTGTTCGGCATCCCGTCGAGTTCATCGCACGCACTGTTCGGCGGCCTCATCGGCGCTGGCATGGCTGCGGTGGGGCTGGCCGGTGTCAACTGGGCGGGCGTGACGCAGAAGGTGCTGATCCCCGCCGTCGCGGCCCCGCTGATCGCCGGCCTCGTCGCGGCGTGCGGCACGTGGCTGGTCTACCGGATCACCCGCAGGGTCGTGAAGAAGCGCCGTGAGGACGGCTTCCGCTGGGGGCAGATCGCCACGGCATCGCTGGTCGCGCTGTCGCACGGCACCAACGACGCGCAGAAGACCATGGGCGTCATCGCCCTCGCGCTCATCACCACCGGCCATCTGACGGGTGACGTCAAGGAGGACGGCCTGCCGTTCTGGATCATCGCGTCCTGCGCGCTGGCCATCGGACTCGGCACCTACCTCGGCGGCTGGCGTGTCATCCGCACGCTGGGTAAGGGACTCGTCGAGATCGAGTCGCCGCAGGGCTTCGCCGCCGAGGCGTCCTCGGCCGCGATCATCCTGAGCTCCAGCGCCGCGGGTATGGCGCTGTCCACCACACACGTGGCGACCGGCTCGATCCTTGGCAGCGGCGTCGGAAAGCCTGGTGCCCAGGTGCGCTGGGCCGTCGCCGGACGCATGGCGCTGGCATGGCTCGTCACGCTGCCCGCTGCTGGCATCGTCGGCGCGCTGGCCTTCTGGCTGTCGCACTCGGTGGCGGGCTTCACCACGCAGCTGGTGGGTGACGGGCTGATCTTCCTCATCCTGGTGGGCCTGTCGTTCTACATGTGGTGGCGCGCCCAGCAGCAGAAGGTGGACAGCTCCAACGTCAACGCCGACTGGGATGACTCCACCAACTCGGTGATCCCCGCCGATGTCCGCGAGGCCACCGTCACGCCGAAGGACTCGGCCGCCGTCTGATCCGGCTGACCACCCACTAATGCACCCACTACCGAAGGAAGCGTTGAAGTGATCTATCTGGAAAGCGTCTTCACGGTGCTTGTGGTGGGCCTGATCCTCGGTGCGGGCCTGCCTGCGATGTTCGCCTACGGCCTGGTGGCGTATTCGGCGGGTGCGGGCAACACCGACGCCGACGGCACCACGCACGCTCCCAACCCGGTGCTGAAGTACTTGGGACTGCTGCTGTTCGCGTTGGTCGCGGCGGTCATCGTGATCGCGCTGCTGTGGATCACGCGCACCACCATCGAGCACCACTTCGGATTTAATCCCGTCCCCTTCATCCCGGCGAAGTAAAGGCGTAACCGATGGCAGACAACCAGGGCCTCATGGACAACGTGCTCGCGTGGCTGCACGAGGGCTATCCGGAGGGTGTGCCGCAGAAGGACTACTTCCCGTTGCTCGCGCTGCTGAAGCGGTCGCTGACGGAGGACGAGGTCATCAGTGCGGCGCAGTCGATCCTGAGGTCCACTGACGCCGACACCGTCACCGAGGCCGAGATCCGCACCGCCGTGCACGCCGTCATCGAGAAGGAACCCAACCCCGAGGAGATTCATCAGGTCGCGTCGCGGCTCGCCTCGGTGGGATGGCCACTGGCCACGCCCGCCCGCTGACCACTTCCCCCGTCAGCTCCTGGCATCGCGCCGCAGCGGATGGGTCTCGGGGACCTGGACGAAGATCAGGGTGACGCCGTCGGGGTCGGTCACGTGCATCTCGTGCAGACCCCACGGTTCCTGGCGGGCCTCGCGGGCGATCGACACGTCGCGGCTGTGTAGTTCGGCCTGCGTCGCGTAGACGTCGCGCACCTGCAGCCACAGCGCGCCGGGGAACGGTCCTGCATCGTGGTTGTGCTCACCGTGGCCGGCCAGTTCGATCAACGACTGCCCGGCGTAGAACACCATGCCGCCACCGTATTCGCGGGCGATGGCCAGACCGATGTCGTCGCGGTAGAACGTCACCGACCGCTGGTAGTCCGCCGGCCGGAACAGGACGCGACTGGCGAGAATCTCCACACCGTCGGTTCTAACACACGGCCGCGGCTCGCGCGTCAGGCTCCGGATTCGGCGGCGATGCGATAGCCCCGCACCGCGATTGGCCCGAACACCGCCATCAGCCCGATAACCCAGGCCACCGACTGCAGCACGGGCCACAGCGTCGGCCCGCCCTCGGACAGCCCGCGCATCGCCTCGATGGCCGGTGACATCGGCTGAGCGGCCACCACCGGCTGCAACCAGCCGGGAAACACATCGATCGGCACCATGCCGGAGTTGAAGAACAGCAGCAGGAAGCACACCGCCGACAGGCCCGTGATGATGTTCTTGCCGCCTGCCTGCACGCCAACGGCGATGATGACCGTCGCGAAGCCGATCACCATCAGCACGGGGATGAGCACGAATCCGATTGCGGCAAGCCAACCCTGGTTCAGGCGCAGACCCATCGCAATACCGACGGCGGTGATGGCGATCGCGCCGACCAGCGCGCGGCCCGCCTCGGCCAGCAGGCGGCCCGACAGTGCACTGGCCCGGTGCACCGGCAGCGCCCACAGCCGGCTCATCAGCCCCGAGCTGCGTTCGTCGGGCAGCGATGCACCCGCGCCGATGGCACCGAACATCGCGCCGACGATCGCGCACATGGGCACCAGCCCGTAGAGGCTGTTGCTGCCGGTGAGGTTGATGACGGACTCGCCGATCACCAACTTGTAGACGACCAACAGGAACGTCGGGAAGATGAGCGCCTGCACAAGGACGACGGGTTCGCGTGTCCAGCGACGCAGCAGCCGGCCAGCCTGTAGGCGAGTCTGCTGGGCGAACGTGCTCGCGTACTCGGTCTGGGTGCTCACACGTTCCTCCGCTGCATCCGTAGCGCGATCCCGCCGAATGCCACCAGTAGGCCTGCGCACCACGCCAGGGTGACGAGCAGTGCGCTGCCCTGCACATCGCCCCCAGCCAGATCGCGCAGCGTGCCCGCGATCTTCGAGACCGGTTGGTGGGAAACGAACCATCCCAGCCAACCCGGGAAGGCCGCGGCGGGTGCGATCCCCGTCGAGAGCATCACCAGCAGCAGTTGCGGGATGAGCAGCGTCTGCCCGGCGGCCTCGGCATTGGTGGCCACCGATCCAAGTGCGTCGGCGCCCAGTGACAGCGCCAGCGACAGCACGAGGGCGATGGCGCAGAACGCCAGGGCATGCCCGAGGTGGCCCTCGAACCGGAAGCCGAAAACGTAGCCGATGCCAATCGACGCGATGAGTGCGGCGCTCGCGCGGATCAGCGCCGACAGCATCCGCGCGGTGACAGGGACCAGTGCCGAGATGGGCAGGCTGCGCAGACGAATACCCATGCCACTCAGATGATCTCGCGCGGCCCGGTCGGCCGTCGTCATCGCGGTGAAGATCATCGCCTGCACGACGATCACCGGCAGGATGTACTGCGGGTATGAGGAGGCGCCGGTGGCCTCAATATCGATGACATTGCGCAGCGTGACGTTGAAGCACAGGAAGAACGCGATCGGACCGCCGATAGCGAAGATCAGGTCGCCGTCGCGCACGGTGTCGAGCACCGACCGCTCGGTCAGGGCGCGAAGAGCGCTCACGCTCCTGCGTCCTGGACGGGCACCCCGGTCAACGTGAAGAACACCTGATCCAGCGACGGCTTGCGCAGCGACACGTCGTTGAGTTCGACGCCAATGTCGTTGACCCGCCGCAGCACATCGGTCAGCGTCGCGACACCGTCAGGAGCGGGCACCGACACGGTTCCGCCGTCCTCGTCGGTCTCCAGTCCGTCGAAGCCGGCCAGCGCGGTGGCGATGCGCGGCACGTCGGCGAGGTTGGTCGGGGTGACCTGGCAGAAGGTGCCACCGACCTTGTTCTTGAGTTCCTCGGGGGTGCCGTCGGCGATGACCTGGCCGCGGTCGATGACGACGATGCCGTCGGACAGCGCATCGGCCTCCTCGAGGTACTGCGTCGTCAGCAGCGTGGTGATGCCCTGTTCGGACAGCGAGCCCACCAGGTCCCAGACCTCGCGGCGGCTGCGGGGATCCAGGCCGGTGGTCGGCTCGTCGAGGAACACCACCGCAGGCGGCACGACCAACCCGCAGGCGATGTCGACGCGGCGTCGCATACCGCCGGAGTAGGTCGTCACGCGCTTATCGCCGGCGTCGGACAGGCTGAACGTCGCCAGCATCTCGTCGGCGCGTTCGCGGGCCTGTCGGCGGCTCATACCGCGCAGCCGTGCGAACAGGACGAGGTTCTCGCGGCCGGTGAGCAATTCGTCCACAGCGGCGTACTGACCGGTGAGGCCGATAGCGGCACGGACCCTCTTGGCCTGCTTCACGACGTCGAACCCGGCAACCGTGGCCGTACCGCCTGACGGCTGGGTCAACGTCGAGAGGATGTTGATGGTGGTGGTCTTGCCCGCGCCATTGGGGCCAAGCACGCCGAGGACCGAACCCGCCGGCGCGGAGAACGTGATGCCGCGCAGAGCCTGATGGTCGCCGAACCGCTTGGTGACGGCGTCGAGTTGGATCGCTAGGTCAGGCACGCGAAGAGTATGGCAGCCTAACCTAACTATTCACCCCCCCGGGCTGGACGCGCTGGCGCTTCATCACCGCGTCGACGGCGGCGGGCGCGAAGCTGTTGACGATGCCCGCCGTGAGCGCCATCCGC
This sequence comes from Mycolicibacterium sp. 624, assembly GCF_040548615.1. Taxonomy (NCBI): domain Bacteria; kingdom Bacillati; phylum Actinomycetota; class Actinomycetes; order Mycobacteriales; family Mycobacteriaceae; genus Mycobacterium; species Mycolicibacterium sp. 624. The sequence goes on along the minus strand of NZ_JBEPRZ010000005.1, from coordinate 330,778 downwards.
GGTGCGATCCGCAACGGCTGGTGTCGCGCCGCGGTCACCATCCAGTCGGCGGCCTCCTCCGCGCTCAGCCCGGGAAGCCCGTCATAGGCACGCGTCGGCGCGATCATCGGCGTCTTCACGAGCGGATAGAACAGCGTGGTGGCGTGCACGCCGTCGGCGGCCCACTCGGTCTCGATGACCCGGCTCACGGCGGTCAGAGCGGCCTTCGACGCGTTGTACACCGCGAAAAGGGGAGAGGACTCGCTCAGCACGCCCCACGTGGAGACGTTGACGACGTGGCCGTCGCCGCGTTCCCGCATACCGGGGCAGAACCCCCGGATCAGGCGCAGCGGGCTGTAGTAGTTCAGCGTCATCGTGCGTTCGACGTCATGCCAGCGTTCCAGCGACTCGGCCAGCGGGCGGCGGATTGAGCGGCCGGCGTTGTTCACCAGCACGTCGATACCGCCGTAGCGTTTCTCGACTCCTGCCACCAGGTCATCGACGGCGTCGAGGTCGGACAGATCGCACGCATACGCCGACGCTTGCCCGCCCGCGGCGGTGATGTCATCGACAACGGCGTCGAGAAGTTCCTGCCGGCGGGCCACCAGGATCACCGTGGCACCCTCCTGCGCCAGCTTGCGCGCGCCCGCCTCGCCGATGCCCGATGAGGCGCCAGTGACCAGGATGCGTTTGCCCGCCAGGTCGATATCGCGCCTCGGCCCGAGCAGCTGTTCGGTGATCGAAGGGCGCATGCTGGTCAGCAGCAGGCTCTCGGAGAGGCGGCGCAGCGGGTTCTTGCTCACGGCCACCGAGCCTAGGCCGTTGGGCTAAGACCACCTGCTCGCGGTGCCCGCCAACGGCGCACCGTCATGACTCGGCGCGCGGTGCGGGGCGTAACACGCAGCGCGCGTAGCCAATCCAGCAGATCGTCGTGACAACCACGGCGATCGCGACGACGACCTGCGGCCCCGATGCGACCGCGATGCCCACGGCGTCGCGGCCGGGCGCACGCCGGTCTGCGACGGGCATCAGCATGAACGGCATGAGTCCGCCGGCGAAGGTGGCCATCGAACCGATGACCGCGATGCCGAACGACTCCCGCAGCGCTCCCCAGATCATGACGGCAGCGGGTATGAGGACCAGCAGCGCCAGCGGCAGCGGCCGCAGGCTCGCGTCGACCTCACCCGTGCGCGTCCACGCACCCCACCCGGCCATGTCGGCGGAGCCGTTGACCCCGGCGGCGTGGAACCACGGCAGCGCTATGCCCGCGACGATGATGGCCACGCCGAGGACAGCGATCACCCACTTGGTGACGGTGGTTTCGATGACTGCCCCCTGGATCACACACTGATGACGTCGCCGTCGAGCCTAGAACGTGCCCGGAGGGGGCCGCCGCGGACATCGATGGACTGCGAGGAGCGTTCCGCGCGGCAACGGCGCGAACCTCAGTAGAATGAGCGGTCTACCTTGATGTTCTTTGATTGAGAGGAGCCGCGGTGGCCAGCGCTCGGGAGCGCCTCGTCATAGGCGCAATCGGCCTGCTGCGCAGCCGGGGTGTGGAGGCGACGGGTGTCGCCGACATAGTGGCCGCCAGTGGAGCTGCCCGGCGGTCGCTCTACTCGCACTTCCCGAACGGGAAGATGCAATTGATGGTTGAGGCCACGGGTCGCGCCGGTGGGGAGATCGACGGCGCCATCCGAACGTTCGCCAAGGCCGACGATCCGGTCGCAGGCCTCCGGGCGTTCATCGCCTCGTGGAAGGTGATGATGCAGTCGGAGGACTTCAGCAGTGGATGTCCGGTCGCGATGGCAGCTCTCGGTTCCTTCGAAACACCCGAACTCGCGCGCGAGGCGGCGTCGGTGTTCGCGAGTTGGCAGGACGCGCTGGCGGAGCAACTCTCCCAGGCTGGCTTGATCCCGACGGTGGCCGCCTCCTTCGCGAGTTTCGCCGTGTCGGCGATTGAAGGAGCAGTCGTGCAGTGCCTTGCCTACCGCTCCACGCAACCACTCGACGCCGTCGACGAACATCTGTCCTCGGCGCTCCGGGCCCGCTTGGATTCACAGGAGGGTTCGGAGTAGTCATCCGAACGGCACGCGGGCGCGACCGGGTAGCCACCGCGCGGCCGTCCTAATGCGGACATCCGGGTTCGGCTCTAGGTTTGCCACCCAACCCGCTCGCCTTCCAACTTGCGGTCGATGTCCGTGCTCATGTGGGGCTTCTCCCTCTCATGCGGTGGCCAATTTGTGTAGATCGATTGGTCTACCTACAGTAGACCGATCGATCTACCTGGTCGCCCAGCGCGTTAGCTGGTCGTACGCAGAACGGGGAGCGGGATGCCGAGCGACCGACGATTAGCGTCAGCACTTGGGCGATGGTGTACGGACCGCGCGGCCTGGGTCATCGGGTTCTGGGTCCTGGCCGCCGCGCTGCTCAACGTCTTCGTGCCCCAGCTTGAGGTGACTGTCGCCAAGAACTCCGCGCCGTTCATCTCCAACGATCTGCCCGCGGTGCAGACGCTGCGCGACATGGCTGACGACTTCGGCACAGAGCCGTCGACGGCACTGGGCAGCGTGGTCATCGAGACCGACGGCGGGATCGGTCCGGCCGAGCAGCAGTACTACGAGAAGATCGTGGACCGGCTGACCAACGACCGTCGCGACGTCGCCTACGTTCTGGACACCTACGGCAATCCGGCCATCCGCGACATTGGCCTGAGCCCCGACGGCAAGGCCATTCAGCTGACGGTCGCAGCGGTAGGCGACGTCGGCTCGGCGCGTGCACACGCGAGCACCGAACAGATTCGGTCGGCCCTCGACTCGATACCCAAACCCGCTGGGGTACAGACGTACTTCACGGGTGCGGCACCAGTCCTGGCGGACCTGTTCACTGCGATCGACTCGTCGTTGTTGATCATCACGGCGGTCTCGGTGTTGTTGATCACCGTGCTGCTGCTGTTGGCCTTCCGGTCGTTCGCGGCGGCGGCGGTTCCGCTCCTGACGATCGGAATCTGTCTGGCCGTCGCGCGCCCCGTCGTCTCACTGCTGGGCGCCGCGCATGTGATCCCGGTGTCAAACTTCTCGATCGCCATTGCGACGGCGATGGTTCTCGGTGGTGCGACCGACTACGCGATCTTCACCGTCATGGGCTTCTTCGAGGGGCGGCGCAAATCGCTGCCCTGGCAGGAGGCGATCTCGTACTCGTCCACGCGCGTGACCCGGATTGTGGTGGCCTCGGCCCTCACCGTCGCCGTCGCCAGCGGCGCGATGGCGTTCTGCAAGGTGGGAATCTTCCGCACCGCGGGTATTCCGACCGCAATCTCGATCGTCGTCGCGTGTCTGGTTGCGCTGACTCTGCCGTCGGCGCTGCTGCGGTACTTCGCCCCGCGGGGCTGGGTGGAGCCACGGCCGCTCAACGAACGCCGCTGGCGCCACGTGGGCGCGGTGGTCGTCCGCCGCGCGATCCCGCTTTCGGTGGCCGCAGCGGCGGTGCTGCTGGCGGCGTCATCGGTGCTGATGACGATGGTGATGGGCTTCGATGAAGACCGAATGCAATTGCGCGCCACCGACTCGACGATCGGGCACGACTCGGTGTATCGCCATTGGGGCGTCAACGAGGCGCTGCCGGAGTATCTGTTCATCCGCGCCGATCACGACATGCGCAACACAAATGACCTCGCCGCCCTCGAAGCAATTGCGATCGGAGTGTCCAACCTCCCCGAAGTCGCCTACGTCCGGTCGATCACCAGGCCCGACGGTGCGCCGCTGCCAGAGGCGAGCACCGGGTACCAGACCGGTCGGGTAGCAGACGGGCTCGGCGATGCGAACCGCCAGTTACAGCAGGCGTCGCCACAGTTGATCGAACTCGCGGAGGGAGTCGACCGGCTGAATGCCGGCGCAGCGCAGGCAGCGCAGCAACTGCCCGCCCTGTCCGCGGGTACCGACCGCGTCGTCAACATCGCCAGATCAGTCGTCGACGGTCTCGACGTCGCACAGCAGGTGATCGACAGCGCCACCGGGAACACCGCGAGTCTCGAGCAGGCAACCGCCAAACTCACCGACGTTGTCACGGCCCTGTCGTCGGTGGCATCCGCCGTCGGCTCGACCAATGACCAACAGGCTGCGGCAATTTCGGAACTCAACGCGGTGTTCGGGCCGTTGCTAGCCGCCGATGCCTCTCCTGCCTGTACTGCTGACCCCAGCTGCCTGCAGGCGCGGCGCGCCTTCACGGACCTCAATGCGGCGACCGCGGGTGCGGCGGGCGTCGCGCTGCGACACACCGCGACGCTGACTGGCTTCCCCCGGGAGGTCGTGAACCGTGCGCAGGCGGCGCTGCCGCAGGTCGAGCGGGGGCTGACGGGACTGCAGCGGCTGCTCGCACAGGTCAACGGTCAGTCTCCGGCTGAGCTGAGGACCCAGTTGTCGCGGCTCACCGACGGCGTGGACGAACTCACCTCGGGTCTGGTCGATCTCAGCGACGGGCTCGGGCAGGTGAAGGTGGGGACTGACCAGGCAGTGGCGCTGACCTCGAAACTCCAGTCCGGTTTGACCACCGCGACGGACTATCTCGCTCGGATGAGCGCACATACGACGAATGGGCCCGGGAGCGGATTCTACCTTCCGCCACAGGGATTGGATGATCCACGGTTCGTCGACGGCGCACGTCTTCTGCTCTCGCCCGACGGTCGATCCGCGCGAATGCTGGTGGTGTGGAGTGTCAACCCGTACTCCGACCAGGCGCTTAACGCCGTCGGACAGATCTCCTCGGCCGCGTCATTGGCGGCTCGGGGAACGGTACTGAAGGAGGCAGCGTTCTCGACGGCGGGTTTGACCACGCTGTCCGAACAGATGCGCACTCAGGTGATCCACGACTTCGGACTGTTCGGCGCCGTGGCTGTGATCGGTGTCTTCCTGGTCTTGGTCATGCTGTTGCGCTCTCTCGTCGCGCCCGCGTTCATGGTGAGCACCGTGGTGTTGTCGTTTGGTGCCGCTGCGGGACTGAGCGTCCTGGTCTGGCAGCACATCGTCGGCATACCCCTGGATTGGTCGGTGTTGCCGGTCGCGTTCATGGCACTGGTCGCAGTCGGCGCCGACTACAGCATGCTGTTCGCCGATCGCATCCGGGAGGAGGCCGAGCGCGGCGGCATGGTTCGGGGCATCATTCGCGGTTTCGGGTCCACGGGCAGCGTCATCACCACTGCTGGACTGGTTTTCGCGATCACCATGTTCGCCCTGATGAGCGGTAGCGTCCTCACCCTTGTGCAGATCGGGTCGACCGTCGGGCTTGGTCTGCTCCTTGACCTCGCCGTCGTACGCACGATCTTCATCCCCGCCGGAATGGTGATCCTGGGAGACCGGATGTGGTGGCCCGCCCGCCCCAATCGCTAGAAGTAGCGGGGTGACTGCGACCAGTCGGGGTCGCGCTTCTCCAGGAACGCATCCCGGCCCTCGACGGCCTCATCGGTCATATAGGCCAACCGGGTCGCCTCCCCGGCGAAGATCTGTTGGCCCACCAGGCCGTCGTCGAGAAGGTTGAACGCGAACTTCAGCATCCGGATCGCCTGCGGCGACTTGCCGTTGATCTCGCGGGCCCATTGCAGCGCAACGTTTTCCAGGTCGGCGTGATCGACCACCTCGTTGACCGCGCCCATCGCGTGCATCTGCTCGGCGGTGTAGGGGCGGCCCAGGAAGAAGATCTCCCTGGCGAACTTCTGACCGGTCTGCCGGGCCAGGTAGGCGCTGCCGTAGCCGCCGTCGAAACTGCCGACGTCGGCGTCGGTCTGCTTGAACCGGGCATGCTCACGGCTGGCCAGCGTCAGGTCGCACACCGCGTGCAGGCTGTGCCCGCCGCCGGCGGCCCACCCGTTGACCAGGCAGATGACAGGCTTGGGCATGAACCGGATGAGGCGCTGCACCTCGAGGATGTGCAGCCGGCCGGCCTGGGCGGGATCCACGGTCTCGGCGGTCTCGCCCGACGCGTACTGGTAGCCGGTGCGGCCGCGGATGCGTTGGTCGCCGCCCGAGCAGAACGCCCAGCCGCCGTCCTTCTGCGACGGGCCGTTGCCGGTGAGCAGGACAACGCCGACATCCGGTGACATGCGCGCGTGGTCGAGGACGCGGTAGAGCTCGTCGACGGTGTGCGGCCGAAACGCGTTGCGCACCTCGGGTCGGTCGAACGCGATGCGGACCGTCGGTTGCGGGACGCCGTCGGCGACGTGCCGGTGGTAGGTCAGGTCGGTCAGGTCGAAACCTGCGACGGGCCGCCACTGTGACGGGTCGAACGGATTCTCGGTGCCTGCGGTGTCGCTCACGAAGACGACCTTAAGGGCCGTCCGGGTTTCACAGGAAGCGCCTAGGGGTACCAAGTGGCCGCAACGGTGCGTACGTCGCGCCACGAACTAGGAGGACCAGGATGAAGCGGTCAGCAGGGGTATTGGTTTCGGGCGTGATTGCCGGTCTGATGCTGGTGGGATGCTCACCGTCGGTCCAGGGTGGCGACACCAAGTGCAAGGACTTCGTGGGTGCCGACGAGAAGACTCAGAACGAGGCGGTCAACAAGATGCTGAAGGACGAGAAGGGCGCGGACCCGGCATCGCTGGAGATCACCGGCACCCGCTTGTCGGTTCAGGCGTTCTGTCAGACCGCCGGCAAGCAGGACAGCACCATCAAGGAGGCCCCGCACCTCTGAGCGCCTGGGCGGGCGCCGCGAGCTAGAGTGCGACGCCCGCCGAGGTCAGGGCCTTGATGAGGCCGTCGGGTCGCTGATCGGTGGGCAGTGGGTCGACGAGTGCGAACCGGCAGCCGAGCGCGCGGGCGCCACCGTCGGCCTCCTCGCTGTCACCGACCATCAGCGCGTCCTGCGCGGGCACCCCCAGCGCCGTGAGTGCCGTCTGGAAGATCTCCGAGTTCGGCTTCACTGCGCCCACTTCGAATGACAGCACGAACTCGTCGACGACATCGAGCACGCCGAGTTGCGCGAACGCTGGCCGCACATCGAAGGCGATGTTGGACACCACCGCGATCGGGATGCCCTTGCGGTGCAAGCCGGCGAGCACCGTGGCGGTGTCGGGGTAGGCCGTCCAGCTGGCCGGGTCGATGAGAAGTTCGTAGAGCGTCTCGGCCTGGTGATCGGCCACCCCGGACTCGCGAAGCACATGCAGGTAGGCCTCGCGGTGCAGATGCGGTGCCAGATCCCGGTTCATCCAGTTGCCGTACTGCTCATCGTTCATGTCGACGGAGCGTCCGGTGGGTGCGGTCAGTCGCCGCATCAACTCGGCCTGCACATGACCGTCGACGACCTGCTCATCGACCTTGATGCCGGCGAACCAGCTGTCGTCCTCCTCAAGCCGGAAGAGCGTTCCAGAGAAGTCGAAGAGTACCGCGCTGATCATGCCCTCGCCCTATTCGCCTTGTCCGCCAAGATGTCTCGCTCCGCTTCGTTGTCGGTGAGCGCCGCTGCCGCGTCGAACTGGACGGCGGCCTCATCGCGTCGCCCCATGCGCGCCAGTAGTTCGCCCCGGACGCTGGGCAGCAGGTAGCTGCCGTCGAGTCCGGTGATGTTGTCGACGATCGCCAGGGCGGTCTCGGGACCCGAGTCCATCGCGACGGCGACCGCCCGGTTCAGTTCGACCACCGGGGACGGCGCGATCTGCAGCAGGCCGTCGTACAGCGTGACGATGCGTGCCCAGTCGGTGTCGGCGGCACTCGGTGCGACGGCGTGACACTCGGCCAATGCTGCCTGCAGTGCGTAAGGCCCCCAGCCGGTGCCGTTGCGCTGCAACGCCGTAGCGGCCCGCTCGAGTGCCGCCACGCCGCGGTTGATCTGCGCGCGGTCCCACCTGGTGCGGTCCTGATCCTCGAGCAGGATCGGCCTGCCGTCGGCATCGGTGCGGGCGGCGAACCGTGAGGACTGGAACTCCATCAGCGCGACCAGTCCCTGCGCCTCGGCGCGCTCGGGTACCAGAGCGGCGAGTGCACGGCCCAGACGCAGTGCCTCGGTGCACAATTCGTCGCGAATCCAGCGCTGCCCGAAGGACGCCGAGTAGCCCTCGTTGTAGATGAGGTAGATGACGCTCAGGACCGCCGACAGTCGCGTCGGGTACTCCGACGGGTCGGGCACCTCGAACGGGGCGCCCGCGTCGCGCAGGGTCTTCTTGGCCCGCACTATGCGCTGGGCGATGGTCGCCTTCGGCACCAGGAACGCCTGCGCGATCTCCTCGGTGGTCAGGCCGCCGACGACGCGCAGCGTCAGCGCGATCTGATTCTCGCGCGACAGCGCCGGGTGCGCCGAGATGAAGATCAGCCGCAGCACGTCATCGTCGATGTGGTCGGGATCCCATGCCAGTTCCGTCTGGCTCTGGCTCTGGGTCTGCAGGTCGCGGGCCAGCGCGGCGTACCTGGTATCCAGGCGATCCTGCCTGCGCCACTGGTCGACGGCCTTGCGCTTGGCGACGGTGGTCAGCCAGGCGCCCGCATTGCGCGGCACGCCGGAGGTGGGCCATTGCGCAAGCGCGTCGACGAGCGCTTCCTGAGCCAGGTCCTCGGCCAGGCCGACATCGCCGACGGCGCGGGTCAGTGTTGCGACGATCTTGGCCGCCTCCATGCGCCACACCGCGTCCACGGTCTGCTGGACGACGGGGGCGCTCACGCCACCATTGTGCCGCGCAGGCGGTCAGACGTACCGGTTGCGCCCGGCGAGGGCGCCTGCGCAGATCTGCACGGCGTAGACCGACAGGAACATCACCCAGGGCACCGTCCACCCGTGCGTGACGTCATGAAGCAGGCCGAACAGGAAGGGGCCGATGGCCGCGATCAGGTAGCCGAATCCCTGTGCCATTCCGGACAGTTGCGCGGTGTCCTCGGCATTTCGCGAGCGCAGCGCGATCACCGCCAGTGCCATCGAGAAGACGCTCATACCGACGCCGACCAGGATGCTCCACAGGATCGGCTGGGCCCCCGGTGCGATCATCAGGCCGACGACGCCGGCGATGCCCATGGTGCCGAGTCCGACGATCCATCCGCTCTGGCTGGAGCTGCGCGCGGCCAGTGGCGTGAGCACCAACGCGACCGGCACGCCGATCAGCGATGTCAGCCCGACCAGGATTCCCGCCTGCAACTTGTCGATCCCGGTGTCGATGAAAACCTGTGGCAGCCAACCCATCACGATGTAGGCCATGAAGGACTGGCAGCCGAAGAACAGGGTCACGGTCCAGGCCAGCCGGCTGCGCAGCAGCGAGCGGCGCTGACCGGACGGCTGGGTGTTGAGGACCCACGCGCCGCGGTGGCGTCGCGAGGCCGGTATCCAGGCCACCAGGGCGATCACTGCGACGACGGCCCAGAGCGCCAGGGCTGTGCGCCAACCGCCGACCGGTTCCTCCAGGCCCGGTGTCACCGCGGACCCGAGCGCGCCACCACCCTGCAGGGCGGCGGTGTAGATGCCCGTCATCAGCCCGACCCGGGCGGGAAAGGATCCCTTGATGACGACGGGGATCAGCACGTTGACCAGCGCTATGCCCGCGCATGCGATGAGCGTCGCGCCGATCATGAGATGCGGGCCGTCGGCGACACGCAATGCCAGGCCCGTGGAGAGTGCCACCAGCGCCGCCGAGATGGTGCGGCCAAGGCCGATCCGCGACGACAGCCAGGGGGCGGCGAGACCGGCGGCGGCGAAGCACAGCGCGGGCAGCGTGGTGAGCAGGCCGGCCCACGTCGCTGAGACGCCCAAATCCGCGCGCATCTCGTCGAGCAGGGGTGCGACGCTCGTGACGGCGGGCCGCAGATTCAGTGCGGTGAGGATGACGGCGACGGCCAGCAGCGCACCGCCGGCGATGGTGGGGACCCGGCTGCTCTCGATCTCCGCGGCGCCGTCGAGTTGGAGGGTCAGCTCGGTCGCGTAGTCGTCGTGGCCGCCGTCAGTCCCTTTGCCCTGCTTGTCACCGTGCACGCTGCTAGGATCGCATACATCCCATGATTGGTTGAAAGGATGTCCCTGTGGCTTTGAGCACTGCGCGCCGGGCGGGCCTGGTCGACCAGGTCATCGAGCAGATTCGGCAGACGGTCGCGGCCGGGGAGTGGCCGCTCGGCGGGCGCATCCCCAACGAGGCCGTGCTCGTCGAGAGCCTCGGGGTGGGCCGCAACACCGTGCGTGAGGCGGTCCGAGCCCTGGCGCACGCCGGCATCCTCGAGGTCCGGCAGGGTGACGGCACCTACGTCAGGGCCACGAGTGAGGTGTCGGGCGCGCTGCGCCGGCTCTGCGGCGCCGAACTGCGCGACGTCCTCCAGGTCCGTCGAGGCCTTGAGGTCGAGGGCGCCAGACTCGCCGCCGCCAACCGCACCGACGCCGACATCGCGCAACTGCGGACCCTGCTCGATTACCGCGACGAGTGTGTGCGCGACGGGCGCACCGACGAGTTCGCGCGCGCCGACGTGGAGTTCCACCTGGCCGTCGTCGCCAGCTCGCACAACCCGATGCTGACCGAGCTGTACCGCGGGCTGATCGAGGTCATCACGGCCAGCATCGCGAGCACTCAGGAGACGCCGGTGCACATCGTCGACCACGGCGTGCTGCTCGACCACATCGTGGTCGGCGACGTGGATCTGGCCGCCCGCACCGCGGGGCAGCTGCTCGACGGCATCCTCGCGGGACTCTGCGGCGCCTGAATAATCAGTTTCCCGCCGCGTGTCCAGCGTGGACAATCACGGCGTGAATAACGCATCCCTGTTCTGCGGTACGGCACTCGCGCAGCGCATCGAAGAGGCCGAGGCCCAGCTCATCGTCGCCGCGACCGAGGCCGCGGGCAGGCGGGGCGCCCAGGGGATGGTGCTGCCCGTGGCCGGCGGCTTCGCGTGTCTGGCCGATGACGGCTCGCCGATGAACAAGGTCGTCGGCGTCGGCTTCAACGGAGTTCCCGACTCCGCGGAGCTGGATCAGATCGAACGGACCCTCTCCGATTGTGGCGTTCCCGTGCAGGTGGAGCTGTCCAATCTCGCCGACCCCGAGGTCGCTGCGGTGCTGTCCGATCGCGGCTACCGGTTGATCGGGTTCGAGAACGTGCTCGGGCGTTCCCTGCTGATCGAGCCGGAGGCGCCACTCGGCATCGACGTGCGGAGGCGCACCGACGATGAATTCGACGCGTGGGTCGCCATCTTCACCGAGGGCTTCGCCAACCCCGACGGCGAGGGCGTGCCCGGCATCGACGACTTCCCCCGAGATGTCGTCGCGAATGCCATGCGCGACATCGAGAAGGCAGGCGCGGCAAACTACGTCGCGCTGTGCGATGGGGTGATCGCCGGAGTCGGCAGCGTACGACTGACCGACGGCATCGCTCAGCTCACCGGTGCTGCCACCGCTCCGGCGTTTCGGCGCCGCGGTGCGCAGTCCGCGCTGTTGACCGCGAGGTTGCGCGACGCCGCCGCCGCGGAGTGCGATATCGCCGTGGTCACCACCGCCCCGGGCTCGCGGTCGCAGAAGAACGTGCAGAACAAGGGTTTCCAGCTGCTCTACACCCGCGCCGTGATGGTCAAGGCGCCCGAAGCGGACTAACCCACCGCGCGGCCGGAACCCTCCCAGAACTGCGCGCGGACGGCCTTCTTGTCGGGCTTGCCCAGCGCGGTCACCGGCACGGAGTCGACGACGATCACCTGCTTGGGCGCCTGCACCGAACCCTTGCGGTCCTTGACGGCGGCCTGGATCTCGGAGGTCATGATCGCGACGGCCGCGTCGTCGGTCGCAGCGTCGGGGCGGAGCACCACAACGGCCGTGACGGCCTCGCCCCACTTCTCATCCGGTGTGCCGATCACGCAGACCTGTGCGATCGAGGGATGTTCGGCGACAACGTCTTCCACCTCACGCGGGAACACGTTGAACCCGCCGGTGACGATCATGTCCTTGGTCCGGTCGACGATGTACCAGAACCCGTCCTCGTCCTCGCGGGCCAGGTCGCCGGTGTGCATCCAGCCGTCGCGGAAGGTCTCGGCGGTGGCCTCGGGCAGATTCCAGTACCCGCCGCACAGCAGCGGCCCCGAGACGCAGATCTCGCCGACCTCGCCCTGGGGTACCGGGTTGCCGTCCTCGCCGAGCAGTGCGGTCCGCGCGAAGAGCGTGGGCCGCCCGCACGAGGTGAGCCGCTTCTCGTCGTGATCACCCTTGGCCAGGTAGGTGATGACCATGGGCGCCTCGGACTGGCCGTAGTACTGGGCGAAGATCGGCCCGAACCGCCGGATCGCCTCCGCCAGGCGCACCGGGTTCATCGCCGATGCGCCGTAGTAGACGGTCTCCAGCGACGACAAGTCGCGGGTGTGGCTGTCGGGGTGGTCCATCAGCGCGTAGATCATCGACGGCACCAGCATCGTGGCGCTGATCTTCTGCTCCTCGATCGTCCGCAGCACCTCTGCCGGGTCGAACTTGGACAGCACGATCATCTCGCCACCCTTGACGATGACCGGCGTGAAGAACGCCGCGCCCGCGTGCGACAGCGGCGTGCACATCAGGAACCGCGGGTGCTCCGGCCACTCCCACTCGGCGAGCTGAGCGGTGGTCATCGTGGTGATCGACTGCGTCGTACCCATGACGCCCTTGGGCCTGCCCGTGGTGCCGCCGGTGTAGGTCATACCGCCGATGTGGTCGAGCGGCAGGTCCGCGGCCTGCAGTGGCTGGGGCTCGTAGGTGGCCGCCTCGGCCGCCAGATCGACGGCCACACCGGCCAGCGCCTGCGGCACGGGGCCGATGGTCAGGATCTGCTTGAGCGAGGGGACCTTCTCCAGCAGGCCAAGCGCCCGCTCGGTGAACATCGGCGTCGGGTCGATGATGAGCGACGTCACGCCCGCATCCGACAGCACGAACGCGTGGTCGTCGAGCGAACCGAGAGGGTGTAGTGCGGTGCGGCGGTAGCCCTGCGTCTGCCCGGCGCCGATGATCATGATGACCTCGGGGCGGTTCAGCGATAGCAGACCCGTCGCGGTCCCGGTGCCCGCGCCGAGCGCCTCGAACGCCTGAATGTACTGGCTGATGCGCTCGGAGAGCTGTCCGCCAGTGAGCGTGGTATCGCCGAGGAACAGCACCGGCCTGTCCCGGTTGCGCTTGAGCGCGCCGACCGTGAGGTGTCCGGAGTGCAGGGGATGTCTCAGCAACGCGTCGGTCATGGCTTCAGATTAGAACGTGTTACAGAAATAGTTACAAGGGCCGCCCCGCATCAGGCGGCGACTTGGGCGCGCAAACCCGCGCTCACCGCGGGTTTGCGCGCCGAAATCACTCAGCGACCTAGGCCGTCGGTTCCTCGCGCAAGCGCTCGTCAGCAGCCTTGCGAGCCTGGACGGCGATCTTCTCGGCCAGGTCGGCCTTCCACTGGATCTCCTTCTCGATCCACGGGTTGTCCATCGGGAACTCCTCGGTCTCCGACACCCGACGCACCTCGAGCCTCACGCCGGGGCCCAGCGGCACCTTGCGCGCCCACTGCTTGGCCTCCTCCTTCGAGGAGACGTCAAGGATCCAGAAGCCGTTGAACAGTTCCTTCGCCTCGGTGTAGGGGCCGTCGGTGATGACCGGCGGGTCGGCGTCGAAGTCGACGACGAAACCCTCCTCGGGTCCGGTCAGGCCCTCACCGGCCAGCAGCACCCCGGCCTTCACGAGTTCCTCGTTGAAGCGGCCCATCGACTCGATGATCTCGTTGAAGTCGACGTTCTCGTAGGCGGCCTCGGCCTCGGGGGTGGACCGCATGATCAGCATGTAGCGCGACATTGTTCTGTCTCCTTCTACTCGGTTGAAGGGGCATCTCCATCGTGCCCTCGTGACTACGTCGAACGGCAACACCCGAAATCGACACGGCGGTGAACTTTGTTTCGCAAGGATTTTCCCAATGCCGCCGATAGGATCACCCAATGCCCGCTGACCTGGTGTTATTCGGTACCGTGCTGACCGTCGACGACGCCCGGCCGACCGCGCAGGCGCTCGCTGTCGCCGACGGCCGCATCGTGGCGGTGGGGGAGCGGGCGGACGTCGAGCACCTGGTTGGACCCGGCACCGAGGTGGTCGAGCTGCGGCAGCGGTGCGTGATGCCGGGGTTCGTCGAGGCGCACGGGCACCCGCTGATGGAGGCGATCGTGCTCGCCGACCGCATCGTCGACATCCGGCCCGTCACGATGTCACGCGCCGACGACGTGGTGGCCGCCATCGCGCGGGAGGTCGCCGCCCGTGGCGCAGACGGCGCCTACCTCAACGGCTGGGATCCGCTGTTGCAGGAGGGTCTGCCGGAGCCCACGCTGGCGTGGCTCAACGACCAGGCTCCCGACACCCCGCTCGTGATCGTGCACAACTCCGGGCACAAGGCGTACTTCAACTCCGCTGCCGCGCAGCGCAACGGACTGAACCGCGACACCCCGGACCCGAAGGGCGCGTCGTTCGGACGCGATGCCGACGGTGAGCTCGACGGCACGGCGATCGAGACCGGTGCGGTGTTCTCCCTCGTCGGTGACGCGGTCGACCCGAACGGCTACCCGGCGATGCTGCTCGCCGAGTGCGCGCGGCTCAACCGCGCCGGGCTGACGACGTGTTCGGAGATGGCCTTCGATCCGATGTTCCGGCCGATGCTGGAGACGTTGCGTGGCGACGTCACGGTGCGGCTGCGCACGTATGAGATGTCGACGGAGCAGATGACGACCACCGAGGCACTGGCCAACGGTGACGACATGGTCAAGCAGGTCGGCATCAAGATCTGGGTCGACGGGTCGCCGTGGATCGGCAACATCGACCTGACGTTCCCCTACCTCGACACCGACGCCGTGCGCACCATCGGGGTGACGCCCGGATCGTGCGGGCACGCCAACTACACCCGCGAGCAGTTGGAGGAGATCGTCGCCGCCTACTACCCGCTCGGGTGGCAGATGGCGTGCCACGTGCACGGTGATCGCGGTGTGGACACCATCCTCGACGTGTACGAGCAGGCAATCGCCAAGCACCCGCGCGATGACCATCGGCTGCGCCTCGAACACGTCGGCGCCATCACGCCCGCACAGCTGCAGCGCGCCCACGACCTCGGTGTCACGTGCAGCATCTTCGTCGACCACATTCACTACTGGGGTGACGTTCTCGTCGACGGGCTGTTCGGTCCCGAGCACGGAGAGACGTGGATGCCCGCGGGGTCGGCCGTGGCCACCGGCATGCGGATCTCACTGCACAACGATCCGCCGGTGACACCCGAGGAGCCGCTGCGCAATATCAGCGTCGCCGCCACTCGACTGGCGCCGAGCGGGCGCGTGCTCGCCCCGCAGGAGCGCATCACCGTCGAGCAGGCCATCCGTGCGCAGACGATCGACGCGGCGTGGCAGTTGTTCGCCGATGACGTGGTCGGCTCCCTGGAGGTCGGCAAGTACGCCGATCTGGTGGTGCTGTCGGCCGACCCGCGCGCGGTGCCTGCGCAGGACATCGCTGACCTCGACGTTGTCGCGACCTATCTCGCGGGCAAACAGGTTTTTGCTAAAACCGCCTGATGGCGACGTAGTTCTGGCACGCTCTCGGCCATGTCGGACCTGCCTCACCCCCGATTCCTCGATGAGCGCGTGGCCCACTGGGCCAAGACCAAACCCGATGACGATGCCATCACCTACCTGGGTCGCACGTGGACGTGGTCGCAGTTCCACGACCGCATCCGGCGGCTCGCGGGTGCGCTGGCGCAGCGCGGCATATCGCGTGGCGACGTCGTGGCATTCCTCGACAAGAACCACCCCGCCTGCGTCGAGCTGACGATCGCCGCGGCGTCGCTTGGCGCGGCCACTGCCATCATCAACTTCCGGCTGGCGGCCGACGAGATGGACTACGTGCTCAACGATTCCGGCGCCAAGCTGCTGATCGTCGGGTCGGAGTTCGCGGCGGGAATCGACAAGATCCGAGACAAGCTCACCGCGGTGACCGAGATCGTGGTGGTGACACCGGAGGGCGAGGACGGCGACGAGTACGAGGCGATGCTGGCGGCGGCAACACCGGTCGATCGCTCGCCCGACGTGCAGTCCGATGACGTCGCCATCATCATGTACTCGTCGGGCACCACGGGGCGGCCGAAGGGTGTCGCCCTGACCCAGGCCAATGTCATCGCGCACACCATCAACGCGTTCGAGGGCTGGACGCTGGGGCCAGAGGACAAGAGCCTCGTCGCGATGCCGCTGTTCCACGTCGGCGGCACCTCCTACATGCAGTTCGGCCTGCACAACGGCGCGCCGACGTACATGACGCGCGATGTCGACGGCGCCGCACTGGCTGGCGGCATTCTGGCCGGCGCCAACCGAACGTTCCTGGTTCCCGCCGTGCTGGCCAAGGTGCTGGAGTCGGGTGAGGACGCGGTGAAGCTCTTCGGCGCGTTGAAGACCTACGCCTACGGCGCGTCACCGATGCCGTTGCCGCTGTTGCGTTCTGCGTTGCAGGCGTGGCCGGATACCGAGTTCATTCAGGTATACGGGCTCACCGAGGTGTGCGGTGTGATCAGTCTCCTCGGTGGCGACGACCACCGCTCCGGGGACGAGGACCGGATGGTCAGCGCGGGCAAGGTCATCTCCGGCGCGGAGGTTCGGGTTGTCGACCCCGACACGCTCGAAGACGTCGCCGATGGCGCGCAAGGCGAATTGTGGTTCCGGACACCGCAGTTGATGAAGGGCTACCACGGTAAGCCGGAGGCGACCGCTGAGGCGATCACATCCGATGGCTGGTTTCGCACCGGTGACATCGGCCGGGTCGATGCCGACGGTTTCATCTTCGTCGAGGACCGGCTCAAGGACATGATCATCACCGGTGGCGAGAACGTGTACTCCATCGAGGTGGAGCGCGTACTGGCCGAACATCCCGCCATCGTCGAGGTCGCGGTGATCGGTGTGCCCGACGACAAATGGGGCGAGGCGGTGAAAGCCATTGTCGCACTTGAGGGTGAGGCCACCGATCAGGAGATCATCGGGTGGGCCCGCGAGCGCCTTGCCGCCTACAAGTGCCCGAAGACCGTCGACATCGTTGATGCGCTGCCCCGTAACCCCACCGGCAAGATCCTCAAGAAGGACCTGCGTAAGCCGCACTGGGAGGGCCGCGACCGCGCCACTGTCTGAATCGTGACTGGCGTGACGGGGCCTCGGACCGACGCATGGAAGCTAGTCATCGCCGTCTTCCGGGAGGCGCTGAAAATTCTTGATTGTCGCGGCTGCGGCGCCCTCAGCGTCGCCGTTCTTGACGGCGTCGATGATGGCGGCGTGTTCTTGGCCTGACTTCTGGTCAGGCCCACGATTCCGCATGTACAGCCGCTTCGCACGGTTGAAGAGCGTCTGCAGATTGTCGACCTCGGAGATCAGGAATCTATTGTTCGTCCGATTCACCAGAACAAAGTGAAAGTTCATGTCGGCGACGGCTGCCGCCGTCCAGTCATTGGCGTCGGCGGCCGCGACCAGTTTGCTGTTGAGTTCCTCCATCAGACTGACATCGGCGGCGGTTGCCAGAGGTGTCGCGAGCCGTGCCGCCACTGCCTGTAGTGCCCCGAGTGGGGCGAGGATCTGTTCAACGTCGTCTCCCATGCTTGGCGCGACGGATGGTCGCCTACGAGGAGGCGCGTGAACCAATCCGACTTTCTCGAGCTGGATCAACGCTTCCCGGACCGGCGTACGACTGATTCCGCAGAGACTCGCGACGGTGGCGTCGTCGATGATTTGGCCGGGCTTCAGTTCTCCCGAGACGATCGAAGCCTTGAGGTAGTCGTAGGCCGTCTCGCGAGCCGACTTGACGACGGGAGGCTCAGTCATGGCGCCAATATATAGTATTACAGTCCCTCTGATCGCGTTAGGTGCTTTTGCCGCGTCAGGGTGAACTCTGGTGTCGCGAACACGCCGCCCTGGGGTTCGAGCGGGTCGCCCGTGATCGAGCCCGCGAATGATTCCGCGTTGTCACGTGGGACAAACCCGATGGCGGCACCTGGCTCGAGGTCCCACCACAGGTGCGTGTTGTTCGAGACGGCGTAGAACGTGGTGAAGGTGTACTGCGCCTCGACCGCCGCGCGGAAGGCTGCGGTGCAGTCACCTGGGCTCAACCAGGTGTGGAGTTCACGCGGCGTGGTCGGCTTCTGCTCGAAACTTCCGATTCGTAGGCAGGCGACCTCTAGGCCGAACTTGTCTGTGTAGAGCCGGCAGAGCGTCTCGGTGGCGGCCTTCGTGACGCCGTAGAGCCCGTCTGGGCGGTAGGGGTCCTCGCAGGTGACAACATGACCGGTGGGGTAGAAGCCGGTGGCGCGGTTACTGCTCGCGTAGACGACTCGGCGAACTGAGTTCAGCCGCGCGGCCTCCAAGAGGTGGTAGGTGCCGACGATGTTGACCTCTGCGAGATCGTGAAAGTCCGCCTCATCCGCAAGGCCTCCGAGATGGATGATGCCGTCTACGCCGGCGAGGGCCTCTTGTAGCGCGTTGAGGTCGCGCAGGTCGACTGTGACGACGCGCTCATGGGCTGCGGGGTCCTCGATAGCGTTGATGTCCAACAGGATTAACTCGTCGAAGGAGTCCGCGAGGGTTGCTCTGAGGTGGCGGCCGACACTGCCGGCGGCGCCGGTCATCGCCCAGCGACGGATGGTGGATGGACTGGCATCGTTTGTCATTGGCATGTCTTTCATGAGCGTGGTCGGGGGAGTGCTTATGGTCAGTGCGAAGCGATTGGCACGCTGATGAGTTTCTGCTCGAGAAACTCGTCGATACCTGTCAGGCCGCCTTCGCGCCCGACCCCGGATTCTTTGATGCCGCCGAAGGGGATCGCCGGGTTGGAGACGATTCCGGTGTTCAACCCCACCATTCCCACAGCCAGCCTTTCGGAAGCCCGGAACGCCCGGTCGAGGTCGGTGGTGAACACATAGCCGGCCAGACCCCACGGTGTGCTGTTGGCGATCTCGATCGCCTCAGCTTCGGTCTCGAAGGTCTGAACCGAGGCGATCGGCCCGAAGATCTCCTCGTTGACGATCGGGCTGCCGTGGGGGACACCAGTCAAAACCGTTGGGCTGTAGAAGTATCCGTCGCGTTCGGGGGATGTGCCGCCGATGAGAGTGCTCGCCCCACGGGATTGGCTGTCGCGTACCAATCGGTCCACCTTCTCCCGCGCCTGCTGGTCGATCAGTGGCCCGACGTCGATGCCATCGTCCAATCCGTCGCCTACGCGCAGCTGTCCCATCCTGGCGGCGAAACGTGTGCTGAACTCATCCGCGATGGGCGCCGCGACCAGAAAGCGGTTGGCCGCAGTGCATGCCTGACCCATGTTCCGCATCTTGGCATCCATCGCGCCGTCGACCGCGCGGTCCACGTCGGCGTCGTCGAAGACGATGAAAGGCGCGTTGCCGCCGAGTTCGAGGGAGGTCCGGACTATCCGCGGGCCGCATTGTTCGAGGAGTATCCGACCGACAGCGGTGGAACCGGTGAACGAGAGCTTTCTGATGTCTCCGCTGTGCAGCAGCGGGCGCACCACTTCGGCAGCCGTGCTGGTGGGGATGACGTTCAGCACGCCAGCCGGAATGCCGGCTTCGATGAAGATCTCGGCGAGGGCCAGGCTTGACAATGGGGTTTGCGGCGCGGGTTTCAGAACCGCTGTACAGCCCGCTGCTAGCGCCGGACCGATCTTGCGTGCGGCCATTGCTATCGGAAAGTTCCACGGCGTGATCAGAAGTGCCGGTCCGACCGGCTCCTTTCGGACCATCCAGCGCGACAGCCCGTCATTGCTGTCACGAAACTCGCCGGTGATCCGCACTGCGGCCTCGGAGAACCAGCGCAGGAATCCGGCCGCGTAGCGGACTTCTGCGTGGGCCTCGAGTAGAGGCTTGCCCATCTCGAGCGTCACTATCCTGGCCAGCCGCCCACTACGGGACAACACCAGTTCGTATGCCCGATAAAGCATGTCGGACCGAGTCTGAGGCGAGGTTCGCGACCATTGTTCCTGAGCCTGCACCGCAGCCGCGACCGCTAGCGCGGCATCGGCGACACTGGCGTCGGCGACGTCCGCCAGGGCACGGCCCGTCGCCGGGTTGTCCACCGCCAGAGTCCTATTGAACTCTGCCTCGCGCCACTGGCCGTGGATGAGTAGCCGTGATTCCAGTACGTCGGTCAAGTCGATCGTTCCTCTCCTGCGGGCCACATGAATTTGGCGCTCCCACTAGACGATGTACACCATACTATATATAGTGCGGAGTATGACGCAGATCACCAGTGCTTTCGGTCACGCCCCAGCCTCATTTGCCCACCGTCGTCGCGCAGGCGTCTACTTCAATGGTGCGCAGTGCGCACGTGAACTGGCCACGCTGGACTTGAACGGCGTAGTGACAACGACGGTGGAGAACATCGTCTATCTCACTGGATACGACCACTGGCCGCTGCGGACGTTTCGCGATCACGGCGTCTACGCCGTGGTGAACGCTGACGGTCGCCGTGGGCTCGTCGCACCGCTCAACGCGGGGGAGTACCTGGCGACCGCAGAGCTCGAAGACTGCTTTCTGGTGACCTATGGCGACTTCTTCGTGACGTTGTCCCCGGACGGTGAACTCTCAGACCTCGACCGCCACTGGCAGTCGATGCGGACAGGGGTACCGCACTTCCCGGATGCGCTGGCAGCACTTGACGCCGTTGTCGCCGAGGCGGGACTTGGCTCCGGTGAACGCCTGGCAGTCGACGGGCGGGGCATCGACCTTGCGACGCTTCGCCGTCTGGGAGACCGATACCCATTTGTCGCCGATGTCGACGGCAACGCCGTGCTGCAGCGAGTGCGCAGAATCAAGACGCCGGACGAGGTCACCCTGCTAGCCGACGTCGCACGCAGGACCGAATGCGCCATGGAGTCCGTCTTCCGCAGCGCCGAGATCGGATCATCTGAGACGGATCTGTGGACGCACTACCAACATGCGTGCATCGACGCCGGGATCGTCCCCGGCCATTGCGAGGTCAACATCGGCGGCCGAGCCAGCGGCTGCTTCCCTCCAGACGGCGAGGTGCGGGTACAGCACGGAGACACGATCCGAATTGACTGCGGCGGACGCTTCGCCGGCTACAGCTCCGACACCGGACGCAACGCATGCATCGGTCCGATGTCACCTCGAATCAAATTGGCCGAGAAAGCGATCCACGCGGGAATAACCGCCATGTTCGAGATGGCGGCACCAGGCGTGCGAGTCGTCGACCTCGTCGCGCGGGGATTGGAGACGGTGCGGGCCAACGGCATCTCGGACTTCCGCAGGCATCACTTGGGACATGGAATCGGCCTCGATATGTACGAGTTCCCGGTCTTGAGTCCCACGCAGTCGCCCGACGTTGTCCTAGTCGAGGGCGAAGTGCTGAACTTCGAGGTGCCCTTCTACGAGATGGGCACCGGAGGCCTGCAGATCGAGGACACGGTCCTCGTCACGAACACGGGCGTCGAAGTTCTCACCACTTGCGACCGCCTCGCATTCTCCATCTGAAAATCCAACGTCCACAACAGAAACGAGACAGTGCCATGAAAACCACCAAGGCTCTACTCGCGCTCGCCGCAGCGAGTGCCCTCGCGCTGGCGGGCTGCGGGAGTTCGCCGTCCGAACGCTCTGCGGAAGGGCTGAGAGGGCAGACCATCGCGGTCGCCTACGACGCCGACAGTCCTCCTTTCATCTCCGTGGAAGGCCGCACACTGTCAGGCTTCGACGTCGACGTCATCGATGAGGTCGCGAAGCGGTCGGGGTTCACTCTGGAGCAAAAGCCTCTCCCGTTCGACGGCGTGCTACCCGCGCTTCTGGCCGGCCAGGCCCAGATCGGTGCAGCGTCGATGTCCATCACGGACAAGCGTAGGGAAGTGGTGGACTTCTCGACGCCCTACTTCCGGACCGGCATTGTCCTTGCGACGCGGCCGGATTCACCGGTACAGAGTGTCGAAGACCTCAAGGGTCGCAGCGTTGCGGTGAAGACGGGCTCCAACAACTCGCTCTACATGGAACAGCTGCCGTTCGCCGCCGAAATTGAAATTCATCGCTACAACACCACCAACGACCAGCTCGCTGCGGTACTCAGTGGCGTCGACGATGCTGTTGCCAACGACGGGGCAATCCTCGACTTCTTCATCGCCAAGCAGGGGGCGGGAAAGCTGGAGGTCCGCGGGCCTCTGCTGACCAAAGACAATTACGGCTACGCCGTGCCGAAGGACCGCCCCGACGTCAAGGAAGCCATCGACACCAGCTTGCTGGCAATGGTGGAGGACGGCACCTACTCGAAGATATACCAGAAGTACTTCGGTAAAGAACCTGAGGCTTCGTCCCTGCCAGGCAATCTCGACTAGGCGCCCACATGCCGAACTTACTGGACTTCTGGTTGCAGTCCCTTCCGGCCCTCCTCGACGGCGCGCAGGTCACGTTATTTCTCACCGTTTTTGGCAGCCTTATCGCCCTAGTGATTGGGTCGGTGTGCGGAACGGTGACGGCGTTCAAGGTGCCCGTCCTCAAGACGGCGGTGCTCTGCTACGTCGAGGTCATCCGCGGGACACCGCTGATCGTGCAGATCTTCTTCCTGTTCTTCGGTCTCCCTATCATCACCGGAGAAGCGCTGCCGGCGACGACAGTTGGGCTCATCGCGATAGGTGCGCACTACGGCGCCTACATCAGCGAAGTGGTCCGGGGTGCCATTCAGGGAGTGCCCGTCGCGCAATACGAGAGCGCGCGATCACTCGGGATGTCGTGGAGCCGGTCGTTGCGGACCGTCATCGCACCGCAGGCGCTGCTGCACGGGCTTCCTGGGATCGGCAACCAACTGGTCATGTGTCTCAAAGACACCTCGTTGTTGGCTGTCGTCGGCGTGACCGAGCTGACCCGAGAGGGCCAGATCATCATCGCCAACTCCTTCAGGGCGTTCGAGGTATGGATTCTCGTTGCCATGCTCTACTTCGTCATGACCAGCGTGTTGAGCTTCGCGATCCGGCGTGCAGAACGGCATCTCGGAAAGTTTCTTCCCGAAAGTGCAATGCAATGACCAACATTGAACAGAAGGCTGTGAACCCGCTCGCGGTCCGCATCAGTGACCTGTCAGTCGCGTACGGATCCAACACAGTCCTGAACGGGATCGATCTGGACGTCGCCAAGGGGCAGGTGTTGTGTCTTATCGGGCGTTCCGGCTGTGGTAAATCGACGCTGCTGCGCACCATGAACGGACTGGCCAAGGCCAACTCTGGCAGCATCGACATACTCGGCCGCCGGATGGACAAGGACACCAATTTCGACGACCTGCGAACCAGCGTCGGAATGGTCTTCCAGAGCTACAACCTGTTCCCTCACATGCGGGTGATTGACAACGTCGCCGTCGGCCCGCGCAAAGTACTGAAACGCAGTAAGCAGGAAGCCCGCGACATCGCCAGGAAGCAGCTCGAACACGTCGGGCTGGCTGAGAAGGCCGACCACTGGCCTTCTCAGCTGTCCGGCGGTCAACAGCAGCGGGTAGCCATCGCACGCTCGTTGGCGATGAATCCCCAGTTGCTGCTTCTCGACGAAGTCACTGCCGCTTTGGATCCCGAAACCGTGGGCAGCGTCCTCGCTGTGATCCGGGGCCTGGCCAAGGACGGCATGACAATGGTGTTGGTCACCCATGAGATGTCCTTCGCGTATGAGGTGAGCGACCTGGTTGCCTATCTCGAAGGTGGCAAAGTCATCGAAATCGGCAGTGCAAAAGAGCTTTTGACGCAGCCGAACGATGACCGTACGCGTAAGTTCCTGACCCGGACCCTCCCCGCGGCAGCGATTCCCCCGTTGGAGGTACCCAAGTGACGAAAAGCAGTGTCCTGGTCGTTGGCGCGGGCATTCTCGGTAGCTGGACGGCATCGGCGCTGGCGTCGAGAGGTTTTGAGGTCACACTCGTCGATCAGTTCGCACCGGGTAACGCCCGGGCGTCCTCGGGCGGCGAGAGCCGCACGATCCGTTTCGCCCACGGTTCCGATGAGCTGTTGACCGAATGGTCGATGCAGTCGGTGCACCATTGGCAGGAACTCGACCGCGGCTGGCATGAGCCGCTCCAGGCGACCGCAGGGGCCACCTGGTTGATTCGTGACGGCGAGGATGACGGCTGGGAGACAGCATCAGCATCGACATTGGCGCGCTGCGGCGCGAAGTATCGGTGGCTCGACACCGATGAGATCCAAAGCATATACGGCAGAACAGCTATCCGTGGATTCAGACGGGGGCTGCACGAGCCTGACGCCGGTCTTCTGTATGCGCGCCGTTCAGTGCGGGCGATCGTGGCCAGGTGCCGTGAGCAGGGGGTCACCGTTGCGACGTCACACGCGCGGCCGGGAGCCGACGGTCGGGTTGTTCTCGCGGACGGTTCGCACATCGAGCGAGATCACGTCGTATGGGCCTGCGGGCCCTGGCTCGGCCAGCTCTTCGACGATGTGACGGTCACCGCACTGCGCCAACACATCTACTACTTCGGTGGCGCGCAGCTCGGGCTTGATCAGATGCCGTTATGGCTCGACCGCACGTCGATGGTGTACGGCAGTGGCGACCTGACTGGCCGCGGAATCAAGATCAACACGGACCGCGAATTCGTGGAAGCGGATCTCGACTGCGGCGACCGGCTCGCGGACACCGCTACGTTGGCGTGGCTGCGTCGCTATCTGAGCGAACACTTCCCGGGCCTCGCTGACCGACCGGTCACCGGATCCGAGACCAATCAGTACGAGATGTCAGTCAATGGCGACTTCATCATCGACCGGCTGCCCGGGGAGACGTCCTGGTGGATCGTCGGCGGCGGCTCTGGCCAGGGGTTCAAGCACGCGCCCATGATCGGGGCCGAAGCCGCCAATCTGCTCGCCGGGGGCGCCCCGACGACCTCTCGGTTCTCACTGCAAGCACCGCGTGCCCACTCGGAGTCGGCAAGCGTATTCGGCTGAGCACGCTCAAGCCGATTGACAGCACCCGTAACCACCACCAAGGAGTGTTCATGACTTCAGCGACACACACTGCCGCTGCCAGCAACGTTGTCGATCTCGGATCCGATACGCAGACGCGGCCGTCCAAGCCGATGCGAGAAGCGATCGCCAATGCGGTTGTGGGCGACGAGCAGTCCTTCAGCGACCCCACCACCCGAGCGCTCGAAGAGCGAGTCGCCGACCTGTTGGGCCATGAGGCCGGCGTATTCCTCCCATCGGGCACCATGTGCAACGAGATCGCGGTCCGGCTACACACTGGCACCGGGGGAGACGAGGTCCTCGCCGACGCCTCCTCGCACCTCATCAATGCCGAGGCCGGTGGTCCGGCCGCGCTGTCGGGCGTCGTGCTCACCGGACTGCGTGGCGATCGAGGAGTGTTCAGCGCCGCACAGGTCACTTCGGCCATCCGGCGTACGAGCCGTTACTCCCCGCGGACCGCCCTGCTGTGTGTGGAACAGACAGCCAACGCGGGAGGGGGGCGGGTGTGGACGGTTGACCAGATCCGCTCGGTCGTGGACGTGGCCAAGCAGCACAATGTGGCCACCCACCTCGACGGGGCACGGCTACTGAACGCCACGGTGGCCAGCGGCTCCGCGCCGGACCAGTTCGCCGGCATCTTCGACACCGCGTGGCTGGACTTCTCCAAAGGGCTCGGCGCTCCGGTGGGAGCTGTGCTCGTCGGCTCCCGCGAGATGATCGATGAAGCCTGGCGGTACAAGCAGATGTGGGGCGGTGCCATGCGGCAGTCCGGCATCATCGCCGCGGCGGCCCTCTACGCGCTGGATCACAACGTCGACCGGCTGAAGGACGACCATGACAACGCGCGCACACTGGCCGAAGGTCTGGCTCAGCTCGACGGTGTCGACCTCGACCCCGCCCACGTCGAGAGCAACATCGTCTACTTCGAAGTGCCGGACGCTCCAGGTTTCGAACGAGCCCTGTTTGATCTCGGTGTGATCATGAACGCCAAGGGGCCCCGGCGAGTGCGGGCGGTTACCCACCTCGACGTCTCCGCGGCGGATATCAAGCGTGCCATCGACGCTGCGGCCGTCGCGCTGGAGACAACCGGTCGGTCGGAAGCGGGTACGGTCCTCTGATGGCCGCATCTCTCGCGGACGACGCACTGACCACCACACAGAGCAGGCGTCGAGCGATTTCGGCCAGCGCGATCGGCACTGCTCTGGAATGGTTCGACTTCAGCGTGTACGCCGCGCTGGCGACCGTCATCGGCGCACAGTTCTTCGACAGCGACAACCCGACGCACTCGTTCCTGGCCGCGGTAGCCGTGTTCGGCGTGGGGTTCCTGTTCCGTCCCTTGGGAGCGCTGTTCTTCGGCCACATCGGCGATGTGTACGGACGCCACAGGGCATTGGCGCTGACGATCATCATCATGGGGCTGTCGACGTTGTTGCTCGCAGTGGCGCCCAGTCGTGAGGCCGCCGGAATCCTGGGGCCCATCATCCTGGTACTGGCCCGTATCGGGCAGGGATTCTCGGCCGGCGGCGAGTTCGCTGGTGGCGCTGCGTTCATCGTCGAGTACGCGCCGAGGAGGAGCCGGGGTCTCTACGGAAGCATCCACTACATGGCGCTGATCTTCGGCAACCTCATGGGTGCTGCCCTGGTCGCGGTGTTGTTCCATACCCTCTCTGAAGAGCAGATGTCTGACTTCGGCTGGCGGATTCCTTTTGTCACAGGCGTTTTCGTCGCGATGCTGGGGTTCTGGATGCGCAGGCGGCTCGCCGACACACCGGCGTTCACCAGCGAGAAGGTCGTGCGGGAATCCAACCCCTTGGCGGTTGTCGCAAAGACGCACAAGCTGCGGGTGCTGCAGGGCGCTGGACTGGTGGTCGGCTTCACGATCGCCAACTATGCCTACGTCAACATGCAGGGTTTCATCGTCACCTTCGGCGATCTGCCCGCCACGACGGTCAGCGTGATGTACAGCGCTTCACTGGTCGTTCAGATCGCGCTCATCGG
Source organism: Mycolicibacterium sp. 624 (assembly GCF_040548615.1). Taxonomy (NCBI): domain Bacteria; kingdom Bacillati; phylum Actinomycetota; class Actinomycetes; order Mycobacteriales; family Mycobacteriaceae; genus Mycobacterium; species Mycolicibacterium sp. 624. The sequence continues at coordinate 303,910 of NZ_JBEPRZ010000005.1, read as the reverse complement.
CGCCTTCGGAGCACTGTCCGATCGAGTGGGGCGGCGCCCGGTACTGCTGGCCGGAAGCGTGGCGATGGCGGTTGTGGTGCTTCCGGCCTTCTGGTTGGTCACCAGCGGTCAGGCTGGTCTTGCATTCCTGGGGCTGGTGCTGATGGCGGTATCGATCGGCATGTACGCGGGCCCCTTCACCACGGCGATCACCGAGATGATGCCCGTGGAAACGCGATACAGCCTCATCTCAATTGCGTACGGCCTTGCGGTCGCCATATTCGGCGGAACGGCGGGTTTTGTTGTCGCCTACCTCAGGGAGGTGACCGGTGCCTCCGTGGCTCCCGCCTTCTTCTGCATCGCCGCAGCGATCGTCACGCTCGTCGCGGTACTGACCCTGCGAGAGACTGCCCCGGGACATGACCGACGAGCGGAAGAGGAGGTCTAAATGTCCGCTGTGACAACAATTGACGGTGAGATAGACAGTGCTGAACTCGGCCTGACCCTGATGCACGAGCACCTCATGATCAACCAAATGCGAGAGCAACGCCGCATCGGTCTCGTCCACGACCGTGACGTGCTCCTGGCGGAACTTGAGGAGTACAGAAAGGCAGGCGGTCGGACAATCGTCGAGCTGACATCGGGTGAGTTGGCCAAAGGCGCCGCAGCGGATCCGGCGCTGGTCTACCGCGCGGGCGCGAATGATGCTGAGGGTTCACATACCCGCGGAGTGGCTCACATCCTTGACCTGCAGTCACTTTCGCGCGACTCCGGGGTGCACATCGTCGTCGGCACGGGTCACTATCGAGACCCCTATCTGGACAAGCAGTGGTTCGACGAGCACTCGGTGGACCAGATAGCGAGCTTGCTCGTGCGTGATCTCGAGGAGGGCTTCCCCGGAACGACCGTCCGAGCCGGAATCATCGGCGAAATCGGCAGCGACAAGTGGTTCATCTCGGCTGCCGAGGAGCGTTCGTTCCGAGCGGCTGCTCGAGCCAATCTGAGGACGGGCAGCGTTATCACGACCCATGCCGCGAGATGGCCGGTGGGGATCGAGCAGCTCAACATCCTGAAATCGGAAGGAGTGGACCCGACTCACGTGATCATTGGGCACTGCGACTCGGTGCCGATCCCCGAGTATCACATCGATATTGCCAAGTCGGGAGCGTGGGTCCAGTTCGACGGAATTCGAAGCGTGCTCGGTGATCAGCTTCGACGAAGAGTTGACTGGGTTGTCGACCTGTGCAGAGCAGGTTATCTGTCACGAATTCTTCTCAGCCACGATGTGTGCACGCTGGACGACCTGAGTGCATACGGCGGCTGCGGGTTCACGTTCGTGCCGACAGTGTTCCGAGATGCCCTCATCGAAGCGGGACTCAACGACTCCGAAGTCGAACAGCTGCTGGTCCACAACCCTGCGCGCGCGCTCTGCGGGTGAACCACACCTGCCGTCCGGCAGTGGGCTCGGCGAGCCCAGGCATGGGTCAGTCGACGTCGTGGTCTCTGGCGCGGTACACCGAGACGGCCCACACCGCGCCAATCAAGAGGGTGCAGCCTAAAAGCTGACTCGCCGAGGGGCGTTCGCCCAGGATCAGCATGCCTGTCGCAACGAAAAGAGCAGGTTGCAGCATGAGAAGTGATGCACCGACGAAAGGGGGTAGCCGTGCTAGGCCAGATCCCACCAACATCCAACCGCACACCTGGCTGCATACAGCAAGCGCCAGCAGCCAGCCCATCGCAGGCCAGCCGGGCGTCCACTCGAATCCTCCGAACGGAAGCCCCGCGAGCGCTCCCGTCAATCCAGCCGCGACAGTGATGACAAAAAGCTTTGTGGCGGGTCGGCCAGCGGGGCCGGCGCGGCCTGCGATCAAAATGTATGTGGCGAAACCCATTCCGGCCGCCAAGGCGAGACTGGCGCCCAACAGGGGAACACCACCAGGTGCCTGCGCCCGGAAAGCGCCGCTGGCCAGGCCCACGCCTGCCATCAGAAACGGTGTGACGAGCACAAACCGCCGCGGAATGCGGGTGCGGAACAGCACCCAGCTTATCGCGGGGACCAGGACGACCTGCACGTTGGTGATGACGGTAGCCATCCCGGTGCCGATGAGGTGCATCGACTGAGTCCACAAGGCGAAGTCGATACCCAACGCCGCGCCGGCCAGGAAATGGAAACCGGCTGTGCGCCATGGAATCCAACCCTGTCTACGGATCTCGTATAGGGCAAGAAGTGCGATGAACGGCAATGCCAGAAGGCAGCGAAAGGCTGTGGACGTGGACGGTGACACACCGGACATGTCAATGAAGACGCCTGTCATCGAAATGAATAGCGAGCCGATGATGACCGCGGTCCGCGGATCGATTCCACCTCGTGCGCGCGGCTCGCCGTTCAATGAGATCGCGGAGGGTCTTACTGCCATTCTGCCAATTCTGCGGGGACCGAGGCACCCGCACAATCAACCATCTCAGAGGTGAATCATGCACGACTACTTACGTGTTGAACACTGACCGGCTGCGGACGCTGTGCGCCGTATCTGATCATGGTTCGATCTCGGCGGCCGCCGTCCGGCTTCATATCACCGCGTCTGGTGTATCCCAACAACTAGCCAAACTCGAGAACGAACTGGGTGTACCGCTACTCGAGCACGTCGGCCGTGGCGTTCAACTGACCCACGCGGGCCGACTCCTGGTTCGTCGAGGACGCACAATCCTGTCGTTGATGGCGGAGGCGGAGCACGCCCTGGCATCCCTCGAACACGACGCCATCGGTGAACTGCGGCTCGGCTCGTTTCCATCCGCATGCCGAATCGTGCTGCCACAGGCCATCAGCCATCTGCGCTCACACCATCCGGCGCTCGATCTCTCGTACCGCTCAGGTACCACCGACGCTTTGCTACACGCCTTGCGAAGAAACGAGGTCGACCTGGTGGTTGCAGAGAGTCTGGTGACAATGCCGCTGCATCTACCAGACGATGTGGTGCACCAACACCTCCATGACGACGTCGTTGAAGTGGCACTCGCGGCGGGTCACCCGCACGCCACCGCCGATGGCGTGACGCTTGCCGACCTGGCGGACATGACGTGGGTCACCTGGCGGAGGAATGAGGTGTTCCATACCTGGTTGGAGCAGACGTTGCGAAAAGCCGGCCTGGAACCGGCTATTCCCTTCGAGGTGCCGGACTTCTCGGCCCAGCTGGAACTCGTGTCCAACAATCTTGCGGCAGCTCTCATACCTCGCCTCATCCGCGCCTGGGTGCCTGACCGCGTTGCCGTCCTTCCTGTGTTGCCGACGCTCAAGCGGGAGATTCTCGCGTTGACGAGGCGAGACGACGGACGTCCATCTGTCCGCGTCGGGTTGGAGGCAATGGTTCACGCGTTCTCCACATTGGCGCAGTTCGAGGTGTGTGAACGGGTCATCCGCAGTCCCGAAGACGAGTGAAACGACGAGAACCAGTGAGGGAAAGTGCATGAAGCAGTCAGCACAGATGGTGAACGGACGCCGTTTACTCGGTAAGACAGCAATTGTCACGGGTGGCGCCAGAGGCATGGGTGCCGCACATGCGGAACGACTTGCCAGGGAGGGCGCCTACGTGATCATGGCCGACGTTCTCGACGACGTCGGTGCCGAGGCAGCGGGTCGGCTGCAGCAGGAGGGGCTCAACTGCGAGTTCCGACATTTGGACGTGACGTCACAGCAAGACTGGGCCACGACGGTCGGTCACGCTGTCGAAATCACCAGTCGTCTCGATGTTCTCGTGAACAATGCGGGCGTCGTGCACACCAACGCTCTGTTGGAGGAGCCGCTCGACCAGTGGAACACCGCCTTCGCGGTCAACACCACCGGCCCTCTGATCGGCATACAACAGGTGGCCCCGGCGATGAAGGCCGCATACGGCGGATCGATCATCAACATCGCTTCCACCTATGGGCTGGTGGGTGCAGCAGGCTACGTCGCCTACTGCGCAACCAAGGCAGCGCTTATCGGAATCACCAAGGTCGCCGCAATCGAACTCGCGCCAGACGGCGTACGTGTGAATGCGATCTGCCCTGGCGGCGTGCAGACGGATATGAACCGCACGAACCCACGGGGCAGTGTCATCGAGCGCACCCCGATGGGGCGCCGCGCCGATGTGTCCGAAATATCTGGTGCGGTCGTCTATCTGGCGTCCGACGATGCCTCCTTCACGACCGGAGCAGTCCTTGCTGTCGACGGCGGCTATCTAGCGCGTTGACCACACCTTCGCCGGGCGACCTCATTGCGTCGCGGCTACCGCTTGCGCGTGGAGGCGACCCGCACGATAGGACGATCTGACCAGCGGGCCAGACATGACGCCCAGGAGTCCGATCTCACGCGCGATCGATTCGAGCATGATGAACTCCTCGGGTTTGACCCAGCGATGCACGGGATGATGACGCGCCGAAGGCCGAAGATACTGCGTGATAGTGACGAGTTGGCATCCCGCCCCGTGCAGGTCGGTCAAGGCCGCGACGACCTCCTCGGTGGTTTCGCCAAGCCCGAGAATGAGATTGGACTTGGTAAGCAGGCCCGCTTCGCGCGCCATGGTGATCACGTGCAGCGAACGCTTGTAGCTGAAGCCGGGTCGTACGCGTCGGAAGATCCGAGGGACAGTCTCGACGTTGTGCGCCAGAACCTCTGGGGCGGAGGAGAAGACCTCGTTCAGCTGGGTGGTGTCGGCGTTGAAGTCGGGGATCAGTACCTCCACTCCGGTGCCCGGGCAGCGTCGGTGAATCTGTCGAACTGTCTCGGCGTACAGCCAAGAGCCGCCGTCGGGCAGGTCGTCGCGCGCAACACCGGTGACGGTCGCGTAGCGCAAGCCCATGGTGGCCACCGACTCGGCGACGCGTCTGGGCTCGTCGCGGTCCAACGCCGTCGGCTTGCCTGTGTCGATCTGGCAGAAGTCGCACCGCCGGGTGCACTGGTCACCGCCGATCAGGAAAGTCGCCTCACGATCCTCCCAGCACTCGAAAATGTTGGGACAACCCGCTTCTTGGCACACGGTGTTGAGTTTGCGCTCCTTCACCTGGCTCAACAGCTCTTGGTACTGCGGGCCGGTGCGTACCGACACCTTCATCCACGGGGGTTTGCGCTCGAGGGGAGTCTGGGCGTTGCGGACCTCCAGGCGCAGAAGACGACGCCCTTCATTGTTGACCGACATGGTGCTCCTTGCACGGCAAATGTGATGGCGAACGTCGCGCGGACGTAGGTCATTGGGATCGGAAGTCTCAGCGAGACAGATGAACTGGACGGGGGACCACGCGGTTCCCAGATAGTCCTAGAGGCGTTCGCACGTGTGCGGTCACGGAAACGACACCCTGCACGATGCCAAACGAACATCGTCGTTGGCAAGACGGACGCCGCGTCGAACCCGTCCGAACTTCGGTAGTGACAAACCATGGCGTGGTGTGTAGCGTCACCCACCACAACTCAATACGCCATTGATGCGCAGCGGGAGAATCTCCTTCGGGAGACGCCGTAGGAGCAAATTCCTCCCCGGGAATCTCTCAGGCCCCAGCACCGCCGCGCAGAGGCAACTCTGGAGAACAGGACCGGTCTCACAGCCGGTACTTACCGAAGGTGTAGAGCCCGCCGAGAAGGCGCGCGCAGACTCTCAGGTTTCAGGACAGAGCGGGGAGGTGTCCTTTTAGCGATGTCCGGTGCGGTCCGGGCACTGTCGAAACCGGAGCCACCTCGTGTCAGCCAGTTCTCGCCACACGGCGCAAATCACCGCCTCAGCAGGCGATTTCCCATCCCGGCACATCGGACCGAGCGCTTCGGCCACGCACCACATGCTCGACACACTGGGATACCCGTCCCTCGACGAGCTGATCGACGCCGCTGTACCTCAGCAGATCCGAAACCGCGAGGTCATGCACCTGCCGGCGGCGCGATCAGAACAGCAGGTCCTGGAGGATCTGCGCGCACTGGCCGCCCAGAACCACACCCGCGTGCAGATGATCGGGCTGGGCTATCACGACACCATCACACCGGCAGTGCTGCGGCGCAACATGCTGGAATCGCCGGCCTGGTATACCGCCTACACCCCGTACCAGCCGGAGATCTCCCAGGGCCGACTCGAAGCACTGCTTACGTTTCAGCAGGTCATCGAGGATTTGACGGCACTACCGCTGGCAGGAGCGTCGCTGCTGGACGAGGCCACCGCCGTGGTGGAAGCGATCCTGCTCATGCGTCGTGCCAACAAGGCGAAGTCCGATGTGGCCCGGGTCGTCGTCGATGCCGACTGCCTGCCCCAGACGTTGGCCGTGGTCCGTGGCCGAGCCGCCGCTGTCGGCATCGATGTCCTCGTCGCCGACCTCGGCGACGGCCTACCCGATGGGGACCTGTTCGGTCTCGTGCTGCAGGCACCTGGTGCCAGCGGTGTCGTCCGAGACCTCGAGCCGCTGATCACCGCAGCTCACCAGCGTGGCGCGTTGGCCGCCGTCGCGGCCGACCTGCTGTCGTTGACCCTGCTGGTCCCGCCCGGCGAACAGGGCGCCGACATCGCGGTGGGCTCAGCGCAGCGCTTCGGTGTGCCGCTGTTCTTCGGCGGACCGCACGCCGGTTACATGGCGGTGCGCGACGGTCTTGAGCGGATGCTGCCGGGAAGGCTGGTGGGCGTCTCGATCGACGCCGACGGAGCCCCGGCCTACCGGCTCACCCTGCAGACTCGCGAACAGCACATCCGACGTGACAAGGCGACCAGCAACATCTGCACGGCGCAGGCGCTGCTGGCCAACGTGGCGGCGATGTACGCGGTCTACCACGGCCCAGAAGGTCTGCGCGCCATCGCCAAACGCGTGCACGCTCACGCCAGGGCCATCGCGACGAGCCTGCACGCCGCCGGTCACCACGTGGTTCACGAGGCAATCTTCGACACCGTCCTGGTCCGCGTGCCGGGTCAGGCACGCGACATCGTCGTACGTGCCGAACTCGCGGGCATCAACCTGCGTCTCGTCGATGCGAACCACGTTGCGATCGCCTGCAACGAGTGCACCACCGACGAGGTCGTCGCCAAGGTCACGGCCGTGTTCGGTGCCGGTGAACCCCACGCCGCCCAGTGGCAGCTGCCTAGCGCCGCGCTTCGCACCACTGCGTACCTGCAGCACAACGTTTTTCACGCACACCGCTCCGAAACCGCCATGATGCGCTTCCTGAGGAAACTGTCGGACAAGGACCTCGCGCTGGATCGGACGATGATCCCGCTGGGGTCGTGCACGATGAAACTCAACTCCGCCGTCGAGATGGAGCCGATCAGCTGGCCGGGCTTCGCCGGTATTCACCCGCATGCACCTCGGGATCAGACGCTGGGCTATCAGAAGCTGATCGCCGACCTGCAGACCTGGCTTTCCGAGATCACCGGGTACGACAACGTGTCGTTGCAGCCCAATGCCGGGTCGCAGGGCGAACTCGCCGGGCTGCTGGCGATCAAGGCCTACCACGACAGCCGTGGTGAATTCGACAGGGACGTGTGCCTCATCCCGCAGTCGGCGCATGGCACCAACGCCGCCTCGGCGGTCTTGGCCGGAATGCGGGTCGCCGTGGTGGCCACCGCCGCCAATGGCAACATCGACTCGGACGACCTGCAGGCCAAACTTGCCAGTCACCAGGGCCGTGTCGCGGCGATCATGCTGACCTACCCGTCGACGCACGGAGTCTACGAGGAGGACGTTCGTACCGTCTGCGAACTCGTCCACCGGGCCGGCGGACAGGTCTATGTAGACGGGGCGAACCTCAACGCCCTGGTGGGCCTGGCCAAGCCAGGACGGTTCGGCGGCGATGTGTCACATCTGAACCTGCATAAGACGTTCTGCATACCCCACGGCGGTGGTGGACCGGGCGTCGGCCCGGTCGCCGTGCGCGCGCACCTGGCCCCCTTCCTGCCGGGTGACCCACTCGGCGACGGTGCCGCGGGGAGCCCAGTCTCGGCGGCGAACCACGGCTCGGCGGGCATTCTGCCCATCACGTGGGCCTACATCGCGCTGATGGGAGCGGACGGTTTGACCGACGCCACGAAGATGGCAGTGCTGGCCGCCAACTACGTCGCCGCGCGGCTAGATCCGCACTTCCCCGTGCTCTACACGGGGCCCACCGGTCTGGTTGCGCACGAGTGCATCCTGGATCTGCGCGGTCTGACCAAGCAGACCGGCGTCACCGCCGAAGACGTCGCGAAGCGGCTGATCGACTATGGGTTCCACGCTCCGACGCTCTCCTTCCCGGTGAACGGGACACTGATGGTCGAACCCACCGAGTCCGAGGATCTCGGCGAACTCGATCGGTTCATCGACGCCATGATCGCGATCCGCGGCGAGATCGACAGCGTCGGGGATGGCGTGTGGCCACTGGAACGCAGCCCCCTGCGCCAGGCGCCCCACACCGCTGAGCAGATCGTGGCCGACGACTGGGATCTGCCGTACTCGCGCCGGCTCGCCGCCTTCCCCGTCGCGACCTTGCGGGCAGCGAAGTACTGGTCGCCGGTGCGGCGCATCGACGGCGTCCACGGCGACCGCAACCTGGTCTGCTCCTGCCCAGCACCAGAAGCCTTTGAAATGACGACTGTTTCGACTCCGACTCCCGACCTCGAGGAAGCCCTCGTATGACCACCACCACGTCACCAGCGTCCCCGTTGCTCGCCGAACACCAGGCGTTGAACGCCCACTTCACCGACTTCGCCGGCTGGCAGATGCCGTTGAAGTACGTCAGCGAGCTCGCAGAGCACCGCGCCGTCCGATCCACCGCAGGCTTGTTCGATCTGTCCCACATGGGCGAGATCTACATCCGGGGCGCCCAAGCCGACGCCATGCTCGACCACGCCCTGGCCGGTGAGCTGTCCAAGGTTGTCGTCGGCAAGGCGAAGTACTCCCTGCTGTGCGACACCGCAGGCGGGGTCATCGACGATCTCGTCGTCTACCGGTTGGCCGACGACGAATTCCTCGTCGTCGCAAACGCATCGAACGTCGCCGCGGTGTCCGGTGAACTGGTCGACCGGGTGAAGGGGTTCGCCGCCGAGGTCGACGATCAGTCGTCCCAGACCGCGCTGCTGGCGGTCCAGGGGCCGAAGTCCCAGGACATCGTCACCCAACTCGTGCCGTCGGAGCAGGTGGCGCTCGTCGAAGACCTGAAGTACTACGCCTCGACACCGGCGACGGTGGCCGGGATCGACGTCCTGCTGGCCCGCACCGGCTACACCGGCGAAGACGGCTTCGAGTTGTACGTGCCCAACCACCAGGCGGTCGCGCTCTGGCAGGCACTGCTGGCCGCCACCACCGAGCATGGCGGCACCGCAGCGGGGCTCGCGTGCCGCGACAGTCTCCGCCTGGAGGCAGGCATGGCGCTCTACGGCCACGAACTGACCCGCGACACCAACCCCTTCGAAGCGGGACTGGGACGAGTGGTGAAGCTGGACAAGCCATTTGTGGGCAGGGACGCATTGCAGCAAGCCTCCGAGGCGCCGATCGGTCAGAAACTCGTCGGGCTCACCGGCGGTGGCCGCCGCGCCGCGCGCGCCGGGTACTCGGTGTTCGACAGCGGTGAAGCGCCGGTCGGCACCGTGACCTCCGGCGCACTGTCCCCGACACTGGGCTACCCCATCGCCCTCGCCTACGTCGACACCGCGCTCGCTGAACCCGGCACCGAAGTCAGCGTCGATATCCGCGGCACGAAGCAGCCCTTCACCGTCGTGCGCCCCCCGTTCTACCGCCGGTCCTGACGACCAGCGTCCACAACCCCCTCAAGGAGACCGCATGTCTGACACCATTCCCGACGACCGTAGCTATACCGAAGAACACGAGTGGGTTTCGCTGCCACCCGGCGCGGACTTGCCTGATGGACCCGTGCGCGTCGGTGTCACCTCCATCGCCACGGACTCACTCGGCGAACTCGTCTACGTTGAGCTGCCCGAGGTCGGCGCTGAGATCGTCGCAGGCGAGAGCTGTGGTGAAGTCGAGTCCACCAAGACGGTGTCCGAACTGTTTCCGCCGGTCACCGGTCGGGTGGTCGAGATCAACGAGGCCGTCAAGAGCGACCCCAGCATCATCACCGCAGACCCGTACGGCGAGGGCTGGTTGTTCGCCGTGCAGGCAACCGCAACGGGAACGCTTCTGACCGCTGCCGAGTACGCGGCGAAGAACGAGGCGACAGCGTGAGTGCCCTGAATCAATCACTGGCGGAATATGATCCAGACGTTGCGACACTTATCGGCAGGGAACTGGAGCGCCAGCGCACCGGCCTGGAGATGATCGCGTCGGAGAACCACGCGCCGGTATCGGTCATGCAGGCCCAGGGCTCCGTGCTGACCAACAAGTACGCCGAGGGATACCCGGGGCGCCGCTACTACGGCGGCTGCGAACACGTCGACGGGATCGAGCAGCTGGCGATCGACCGCGTCAAAGGGCTCTTTGGTGCCGAGTACGCCAACGTGCAACCGCATTCGGGTGCCACCGCCAACGCCGCGGTGATGCACGCGTTGATCAAGCCCGGCGACACCATTCTTGGCCTGTCCCTGGCACATGGGGGACATCTCACCCACGGCATGAAGATCAACTTCTCCGGCAAACTCTACAAGGTTGCCGCCTACGGAGTCTCGGAGAAGGACTACCTCATCGACATGGATGAGGTCGCGGCCGCGGCGCGCGAACACCGTCCCCAACTCATCATCGCGGGATGGTCGGCCTATCCGCGTCAGCTTGACTTCGCGCGCTTCCGCGAGATCGCCGATGAGGTCGGCGCTTACCTGATGGTCGACATGGCGCACTTCGCCGGACTGGTCGCCACAGGTCTGCATCCCTCACCGGTGCCGCATGCGCACGTGGTCACCTCCACCACGCACAAAACACTGGGCGGGCCGCGCGGTGGGATCATCCTGACCAATGACGCCGACATCGCCAAGAAGATCAACTCGGCGGTGTTTCCCGGTCAGCAGGGCGGTCCGCTGGAACACGTGATCGCCGGCAAGGCAACGGCATTCAAGATGGCCGCCGAGCCCGACTTCCGAGAGCGCCAGCAGCGTTGCATCGACGGGGCGAGAATCATCGCCGAACGCCTCAGCGCCGCCGACGCCAAGGAGGCCGGCATCGCCGTCGTCACCGGTGGCACCGACGTGCACCTGGTCGTGGTCGATCTGCGAGACGCCGCCATCGATGGTCAACAAGCCGAAGATCGACTGGAAGCCATCGGGATCACGGTCAATCGCAACGCGGTCCCCTTCGACCCGCGGCCTCCGATGGTGACGTCGGGACTCCGCATCGGCACACCCGCGCTGGCGACCCGAGGCTTCAGCACCGCCGACTTCGCGATCGTCGCTGAGCTGATCGCGCAGGCACTCATCGCCGAGGAGGGCGGCGACACCACCGACCTCGCCGCTCGCGTGCGCTCATTGGCCGATGCGTACCCGCTCTATCCGGGACTGTAAGAGCATGACCATCAGCGTGTTCGACCTGTTCTCGGTGGGTGTCGGACCGTCCAGTTCCCATACGGTGGGCCCGATGCGCGCCGCGGCGCGGTTCGTCGACGATCTGCGTCTGCTTGCGGTGATCGACAGCGTCACCTGCGTGAGCGTCGACCTCTACGGATCGCTTGCTGCAACCGGGGCCGGACACGGCACCCTGCCTGCGGTCCTCCTCGGACTCGAGGGCTGCCGTCCGGAGGAGATCGACACCGACGACATGGAACTGCGTCTGCAGGCCATGCGAAACACCGGCAGGATCAGGCTGGGCGGCGAGCGCGCGATTGCCCTGGCCGAGGATGAGATCAATCTGCACCCGCAGATCAGCCTGCCCTTCCACCCCAACGGGATGCGGCTGATCGCCTTCACGAGCGAGTACGCCGAGGTGCATCGGCAGACGTACTACTCGGTCGGTGGCGGATTCGTCGTCACGGAGGCGGAGAGTGCGCAGCCCACCGCACCCAGCCGCGGCGCGGTGTCGTTCGGCTCCGCAGAGGAACTGCTCGCGCTGACAGGGACTCTCGGATTGTCGGTGGGCGGCATCATGCTCGCTCACGAGCGCACGCTGCGCACCGAACGTGAGGTCCGTGACGGACTTCTGCACATCCGTGACGTGATGGTCGAGTGCCAGAACCGCGGTATGCAACGTGACGGACTGCTGCCGGGCGTGCTGCGGGTCCGCCGCCGGGCCCACCGGTGGTTCGAGCAACTGCAGGCCGAGGATCCCGATCGCAGGCCCGAGTTCGCCGAGGACTGGGTCAATTTGGTCGCGTTGGCGGTCAACGAGGAGAACGCCTCCGGTGGTCGCGTCGTCACCGCGCCGACCAACGGCGCGGCCGGCATCATCCCGGCTGTATTGCACTATGCGATGCACTACACCGAGTGTGGCCGCCGCGACCCGGACGACACCGCAGTGCGCTTCCTCCTGACCGCCGGCGCGATCGGTTCCCTGTGTAAGGAACGGGCGTCGATCTCCGGGGCAGAGGTCGGTTGTCAGGGCGAGGTCGGCTCGGCAGCGTCGATGGCAGCCGCCGGGTTGGCCGAAATCCTCGGCGGCACGCCCCAACAAACCGAGAATGCCGCCGAGATCGCCATGGAACACAGCCTCGGACTGACGTGTGACCCCATCGCCGGACTGGTCCAGGTGCCCTGTATCGAGCGCAACGCCATTTCGGCGGGAAAGGCGATCAACGCCGCCCGGATGGCGCTGCGCGGCGATGGTACCCATCGGGTGAGTCTCGACCAGGTTCTGGAGACCATGCGCAGCACGGGCGCGGACATGCTCACCAAGTACAAGGAGACCTCCACCGGTGGGCTTGCGATCAATGTTCCTGTGAGTTTCGTCGAATGCTGATGAGAGTGAAAATGACTGCTGCAGCAGAGGATAAGACGGTGGGATCGGCCCGCGTGAAGCGCGGTATGGCCGAGATGCTCAAGGGTGGGGTCATCATGGACGTCGTCACCCCGGAGCAGGCTCGCATCGCAGAGGCCGCAGGCGCTGTCGCCGTCATGGCGCTCGAGCGCGTGCCCGCCGATATTCGAGCCCAGGGTGGCGTATCGCGGATGAGCGATCCGGACATGATCGAGGGCATCATCGCCGCGGTCACCATCCCTGTGATGGCCAAGGCCCGCATCGGTCACTTCGTGGAGGCGCAGATCCTGGCCAGCCTCGGCGTGGACTACGTCGACGAGTCCGAGGTGCTCACCCCGGCCGACTACGCCAACCACATCGACAAGTGGAAGTTCACGGTTCCCTTCGTGTGTGGCGCGACCAACCTGGGCGAGGCGCTGCGCCGCATCACCGAGGGGGCGGCGATGATCCGCTCCAAGGGTGAGGCCGGCACCGGCGACGTCTCCAACGCGACCACCCACATGCGCACGATCCTCGGCGAGATCCGCAGGCTCAGCTCCCTGTCGACCGACGAGTTGTTCGTCGCCGCAAAGGAACTGCAGGCACCGTATGACCTGGTGGTCGAGGTGGCTCGCGCCGGCAAGCTGCCCGTCACGATGTTCACCGCCGGCGGCATCGCCACCCCGGCCGATGCCGCGATGATGATGCAGCTCGGCGCAGAGGGTGTCTTCGTCGGTTCGGGCATCTTCAAGTCCGGTGACCCCGCCGCCCGCGCCGCGGCAATCGTGAAGGCCACCACCTTCTACGACGACGCCGACGTCCTGGCCAAGGTGTCGCGCGGGCTGGGTGAGGCCATGGTCGGCATCAACGTCGAGGACATCGCGCAGCCGCATCGGCTCGCCGAACGCGGCTGGTGAGTGTGCGTACGGCAACGGAATCCACGTTGTCAGCGGAGACGGTCGCCGAGCCGGTCCTGTAGGTAGTCCACCGCCGCTCGCACTCTGCGGGGTGGTTCCGGAGTGGCCGAGTAGACGGCGTGGATGTCGGCGGGCGGTGTCTCGATGTCTGGAAGCACCTGGACGAGCGTTCCGGCGTCGAGCATCGGCCGAACGTGCCACAAGGAGCGCATCAACAGCCCGCGACCGTCCAGGCACCACTGCGTCGTGATGTCACCGTCGTTGCTGATCATGTTTCCCGCCACGCGAATTGACATCTCGTTCCCCTCGCCTCCGAACCGCCACAGCGCGAAGTCGCCCTCGTCCTGGCGTAGGACGATGCAGTTGTGGTGATCGAGGTCGCTGATCGACTCAGGAGTTCCGTGTCGCAGCAGATACTGCGGGGACGCGCATATGACCCGTCGGTTCGGGTGCAGTCTCCTTCCCGTCAACCGCGAGTCCTGCAGAGCGCCAACGCGAATCGCAATATCGAATGGCGTACCCGCGGTGGCGAAGGGTTTGGCGGATAGTTCGACGTCGACCTGGACGAGCGGGTTCTGCTCGACGAATTCCGCCAGCAGGGGAGCGATATGCGCTCTGCCAAGGCCGACTGACGAGTGAATCCGGATGCGCCCACGCAGTTGCGAGTAGTTACCCGTGACGGATTCCTCGAGCTCGGCCAACTGCGCTGCGATCACCGCCGCGCCCGCGGCGTAGCGTTCGCCTTCCATCGTTAGGGTCAGCCGTCGGGTGCTGCGCTGCACGAGGCGCACGCCGAGCCGCTTCTCGAGGTGCGCCAGTCGTTTGCTGACCGCCGAGACCGAGATGCCCATCTCCCGGCCCACCTCGGTGAGACTGGGTGATCGAGCGACCACCTCGAAGAACGCGACGTCATCGGACGTGCTCACGGTGGCTCCTCGTCTTATGTCGTATCGGGCAACTTTATCTTGCTGCCGGCGCCCTACTGGTGTGGCTTGTTGCCGAATACGGTGGTAATCGCTAACACGGTACGGCTGAGATTGGAGCGCAACACCATGGGTGTAACCCATCGAATCGCCGCCATCGCGGGCGATGGCATCGGCAAGGAAGTCATGCCCGAGGGCGTCAAGGTGCTCGAAGCCGCGGCCTCAGCATTCGATTTCGCCGTCGACATCGAGCAGTTCGACTACGCAAGTGCGGACTACTGGAGCAAGACGGGGCAGATGCTGCCCGACGGCTGGTTCGACGAACTGAGTGCGTTCGATGCCATCTTCTTCGGAGCGGTCGGGTGGCCCGCCGTCGTCCCTGATCATGTTTCCCTGTGGGGCAGCCTGCTGCAGTTCCGGCGTCACTTTGATCAGTACGTCAACCTACGTCCGGTGAGACTGCTGCCGGGAGTGCGCAGCCCGCTGGCCGGCCGTGAACCGGGCGACGTCGACTTCTACGTGGTCCGGGAGAACACGGAGGGCGAGTACTCCAGCATCGGTGGCAAGATGTTCGAGGGCACCCACCGCGAGATCGTCATGCAGGAGACCGTGATGACGCGCACCGGCGTCGACCGAATCCTCAAGTACGCCTTCGATCTTGCCCAGAACCGACCAAAGAGGCATCTCACGTCGGCGACGAAGAGCAACGGAATCTCGATCACGATGCCCTATTGGGACGAACGTGTGGAGGCGATGGCTTCGGGGTACGGCGACGTGCGCGTCGACAAGTATCACATCGACATCCTGGCGGCTAACTTCGTGATGCATCCCGACCGGTTTGACGTGGTGGTGGCAAGCAACCTGTTCGGTGACATCCTGTCGGACCTGGGGCCAGCGTGCACCGGCACCATCGGTATCG
The DNA here is from genome assembly GCF_040548615.1 of Mycolicibacterium sp. 624. Taxonomy (NCBI): domain Bacteria; kingdom Bacillati; phylum Actinomycetota; class Actinomycetes; order Mycobacteriales; family Mycobacteriaceae; genus Mycobacterium; species Mycolicibacterium sp. 624. The sequence continues at coordinate 288,365 of NZ_JBEPRZ010000005.1, read as the reverse complement.
CTCCGAGCGGGAACATCAACCCGGAACGGCGCTTTCCGAGTCTGTTCGAACCGGTGCACGGATCGGCGCCGGATATCGCGGGGCGCGGGGTGGCCAACCCGGTCGGACAGATTTGGAGCGCATCGATGATGCTCGAGCATCTCGGCGAGGTCGAGGCAGGCGTAGCGGTACTGCAGGCAGTCGAAACCGTTCTGGCTCGCGGCGGTTCGGCACTCACCCCCGACATGGGTGGGTCTGCGAGCACCTCGGACCTCGGCAACGCCGTGCGCGACGAACTCGTCCGCGCCGCCGTCTGAATTGTGTCGGTGCGCGACTCTCCTGCAGAAGTCGACGCGAATCTCGCGAGTTCTGCACCAGTGCCGTGATCACCCCCCACGACGGGGCAGTATGGAGGCGTGCAGCCCAGCATCGATGACGTTCTCGACGGTCTGCACGTCGTCGCGCTGCCCATGCGAGTGCGGTTCCGCGGTATCGAGGTTCGCGAGGTCGCGCTGATCGAGGGGCCCTGCGGCTGGGGCGAGTTCGGCGCCTTCCTCGAGTACGGTCCGCACGAGGCGGCGCACTGGCTGGCCTCGGCGATCGAGGCGGCCCACACCCAACCCCCGACCCCGCTGCGCGACCGCATCCCCATCAACGCGACGGTGCCCGCCGTCGACGCGGCCCGTGTCCCCGAGGTGCTGGCCCGGTTTCCCGGCGCCCGCACCGCGAAGGTCAAGGTGGCCGAGCCGGGGCAGACCCTGGCCGATGACGTCGCGCGGGTCAGCGCGGTGCGCGCGTTGATTCCGACCGTGCGGGTCGACGCCAACGGCGGGTGGACGGTGCGACAGGCCGTCGCCGCCGCGGCCGCGCTGACCGCTGATGGCCCGCTGGAGTACCTCGAACAACCCTGCGCCTCGGTGGCGGAGCTGGCCGAACTGCGAGAGCTCATCGACGTACCGGTCGCCGCCGACGAGAGCATCCGCAAGGCGCAGGACCCGCTGCGGGTCGTGCGGGCCAGGGCCGCCGACGTCGCGGTGGTCAAGGTGGCGCCGCTGGGCGGCGTGCGGCCACTGCTGGACATCGCCGCCCAGATCGACATTCCGATCGTGGTCTCCAGCGCGCTGGACTCCGCGGTGGGTATGTCGCGTGGACTGCTGGCCGCGGCCTGCCTCCCCGACCTGCCGTATGCGTGCGGGTTGGGTACCGGCGGACTGTTCACCGAGGACGTCGCCGAACCGCTCGTCGGCGTGGACGGTCATCTGCCCGTCGGCCCGACGGTGCCCGACCCCGCCCGTCTTCACGCGCTTGCCGCAACGCCCGATCGGCGGCAGTGGTGGATCGACCGCATCGCCGAGTGTTTACCGCTGGCACGCTGAGCAGAGCACGGCATCGCTGACCTAGTCTGACGGCATGCCAGCAACGCCAGAGGTGGGCGCGGAGCGGCGCAGGCGACCCAAGGATCGCAAGGAGCAGATCGCCAGGGCGTCCGCCGAGGCGTTCAGCGAACTCGGCTATCACGGTGTGAGCATGGAGGACATCGCCGGCCGCGTCGGCGTCACGGCGGCATCGCTGTATCGGCACTACTCCCGCAAGTACGACCTGTTCCGGGTCGCGGTGCTGGGTCTGGGCCAGCAACTGGTGGAGTGCACCGCATTCGTCGACGACGTGTCCGAGGGTGAGCCCGGTGCCGACCCGGAGCAGCTGTGGGACCGCATCGTCACCGAACTCATCGACACAACGCTGCGCAACCGGACGAGCGGTGGCCTGTACCGGTGGGAGGGCCGCTACCTCTCCGACGATGACCAGGAAGTCCTCAACGCGCAGATCAAGCTCGTCAACCGCAGACTGCAACGCCCGCTGTCGCTGCTGCGGCCGAAGCTCAATTCTCGGCAGCGTTGGACGTTGTCATCGGCCGTGCTCAGCGTTATCGGCAGCATCACCGACCACCGGGCTCAATTGTCCACCAACGAGATTCACGCCACGCTGACCCGGATCGCCCGTGACATCCGAGACATCGATCTGCCGGGTGAGGCCGCGCCGCGGGATCGTGCGGCCACCCGGGCCGTGGTGCACCCGGCGGCAGGGGAGTACGAGCGCATCCTGGCCGCGGCGATGCTGCTGTTCCACGAGCGCGGCTATCGGGACACCGGGATGGATGACATCGCGGCCGCCGCGGGTATGCCCACCACCAGCCTGTACCGGTTCTTCACAGGTAAGAGCGCGATCCTGGCCGCGGCGTATCGGCGGGCCGCCGACCGGGTGTCAGGTGATGTCTCGACGATCCTGGCCGAGTCCGACGGCCCCGTCGACGCCGTCAGCCGCCTGGTCGACACGTATGTCCGTCGGTCGTTCGCGGACCCGGAGATCGCCTACGTGTACTACGCGGAGCGGATGAACGTGCCCGCCGAGGAGCAGGCGGCGTTGCACAACATCCAGCGCGCGACGACGGAGGCCTGGGGCAGGCAGGTGTGCGAGGCGGTGCCCGAGATCACCCCGGCCGAGGCCCGGTTCGCCGTGCACGCCGCGTTTGCCCTCGTGGTCGACCTGGGCCGACTCATGGGCTACGAATACACCGAACAGTCCCAGGCGGTGGTGCGCCAGCTGCTGCGCATCACGCTGCTCGGCGCCGCGCACAACCCGTGATGTCCTGATCTGTGGGGTGCGTGGCATAGACGCCATCGCCACGGGAGCCGACACTGAACACGTGAAGCGCTCGGTGGTGATCCTCGGCTTCCACGGCGTTCAGGCCCTGGACCTCGTGGGTCCATTCGACGTGCTCAACGCGGCGACGGGCATCCTGCTGTCTCACGGCGAACTCGACGACGGCTACGACGTGCGCGTCGTATCGCTGCGCGGTGGTCCCGTCAGCACCGGTACGGGTCTGGAACTCGTCACCCACCTGCTGCCGGATCCGCGGCGCGGCATCGACACCGTCGTGCTCCCTGGCGGGTTCGGCACCGACGCCGCGCGCCGCGACCCCGAGGTCATCGCCTGGATCCAGGCGGTCGCCAAGACCGCCCGCCGCGTCGTGAGCGTCTGCAACGGGGCGCTGCTCGCCGCGCAGGCGGGCCTGCTCGACGGCTGCACGGCCACCACCCACTGGGCGTTCGCGGCGCAACTGGCCAACGAGTTCCCCGCCGTCAACGTCGATCCCGAGCCCATCTTCGTGCGGAGCTCGGAGACCGTCTGGACCGCAGCAGGGGTCACGGCGGGTATCGACCTGTCGCTGGCGCTGGTCGAGGCCGATCACGGCACCGAGGTGGCGCAGACCGTGGCCCGCTGGATGGTGCTCTACCTGCGCAGGCCGGGTGGGCAGACGCAGTTCGCCGCACCGGTGTGGATGCCGCGCGCCAAACGCGAGCCCATCCGCGCCGTCCAGGAGGCCATCGAGTCCGAACCCGGTGGCGCGCACGGTGTCCCAGATCTTGCGCGCCGCGCGGCGATGAGCCCGCGCCACTTCACCCGTGTCTTCACCGGCGAGGTGGGCGAGGCGCCCGGTGCCTACGTCGAACGGGTCCGCACCGAGGCGGCGCGACGTCAGCTCGAGGAGACCGACGACACCGTCACCCTGATCGCCGCGCGCTGCGGGTTCGGCACCGCCGAGACCATGCGACGCAATTTCGTTCGCCGGATGGGCATCTCGCCCGACCAGTACCGCAGATCCTTCACCTGAACAGAGGAGTAGCAATGCAGCTCGCCATAGTTCTCTATCCCGGTTTCACCGCGCTGGACTTCATCGGACCGTATGAGGTGCTGCGCAACCTGCCCGATACCGAGGTTCGATTCGTGTGGCACGAGCCCGGTCCCGTCACCGCCGACTCCGGCGCGCTGATCGTCGGCGCCACGCACTCGTTCGACGAAACCCCGTCGCCCGATGTCATTCTGGTGCCCGGGGGACCGTCGACCATGGAGCACGCGCGCGACGAGAGGGTGCTCGACTGGGTGCGCCGGGCCGACGCGACGTCAACGTGGACCACCTCGGTGTGCTCGGGATCACTGATTCTCGCGGCCGCCGGTCTGCTGAAGGGTAAGCGCGCCACATCGCACTGGGGGACCCTGCCGATGCTCAAGGCGTTCGGCGTCACCCCGGTCGGCGACGAGCGCATCGTGGACGAGGGCAAGCTCGTGACGGCCGCAGGGGTGTCCGCGGGCCTGGACATGGCGATGTGGCTGGCAGGCCAGATCGGCGGGGAGGCCAGGGCCAGGGCCATCCAGCTCGCGATCGAGTACGACCCGCAACCGCCGTTCGACTCGGGCCACATGTCCAAGGCATCGGCGGCGACCAAGGCGACGGCGGCGGCCTTCCTCACGGTGGACATGGTCAAGGCGGGTCAGCTCACCGCTCCGGTGCGGCTGCTGTGGGACCGGGCGATCGAGGTTGCCCGCGGACGCGGCACCCGCAAGAGCGCGACTTCGGCGCGCTGAGCATCGCCCACCGCGCCTTAGCGCGCCGAACTCGCACTCGGTAGGGTCGGCCGCGTGAACCTGGCCTACGAAGACCGCGGCTCCGGTGAGCCCGTCCTGTTCATCGCCGGCCGTGGGGGCGCAGGCCGCACCTGGCACCTGCACCAGGTCCCGGCGTTCCAGAAGGCCGGCTACCGCGTCGTCACGTTCGACAATCGCGGTATTGGCGCCACCGAGAACGCGACGGGTTTCACGACGGAACAGATGGTCGCCGACACCGCCGCGCTCATCGAGAAGCTCGACCTCGGCCCGGTGCGGATCATGTCGGTGTCGATGGGGTCGTTCATCGCCCAGGAACTGATGCTGGCCCGCCCTGAGCTGGTGTCATCGGCGGTGCTCATGGCCACCCGGGGACGTGAGGACCGCACCCGCGAGTTCTGCCGCAGCGCGGAACGCGATCTGATCGCGGCGGGTATCGAGCTGCCGCCCGCCTACGACGCGAAGAACCGGCTGCTGGAGAACTTCTCGCCCAAGACGCTGAATGACGACGCGGCCGTGCGCGACTGGATCGACATGTTCACCATGTGGCCCAACAAGCTGACGCCGGGCGTGCTGGCCCAGATCGACGTCGCGCCCGAGGGCAATCGGCTACCCGCCTACCGCGGCATTGCGGCGCCTGCGCTGGTGATCGGCTTCGCCGACGACATGATGCTTCCACCGCATCTGGGCCGCGAAGTCGCCGACGCCATGCCGAACGGCCGCTACCTGCGCATTCCCGATACGGGTCACCTCGGCTTCATCGAGCGCCCCGACGCCGTCAACGCTGCGGCGCTGGAGTTCTTCGCCGCTGGCGTCTAGTTCGCGTGTGACAGGCTGTAGGAGTGAAGGACCGATGAACCCGTCGACGACTCAGGCACGCGTCGTCGTCGACGAACTCATCCGCGGCGGCGTCCACGATGTGGTGCTCTGCCCCGGTTCCCGCAACGCGCCCCTGGCCTTTGCGCTGGAGGCCGCCGACCGGCAGGGACGGCTGCGGCTGCACGTGCGCATCGACGAGCGCACGGCGGGCTTCCTGGCCGTGGGCCTGGCCGTCGCGGCCGGGGCGCCGGTGTGCGTGGCCATGACATCGGGCACCGCGGTGGCCAACCTCGGACCCGCGGTGATCGAGGCCAACTACGCCCGGGTGCCGTTGATCGTGCTGAGTGCCAACCGGCCGTATGAACTGCTGGGCACCGGGGCCAACCAGACGATGGAACAGCTCGGCTACTTCGGCAGCCAGGTGCGCGCCACCATCAGCCTCGGCCTGGCCGAGCACGCACCCGACCGGATCGACGCGATCAACGGCCAGTGGCGTTCGGCGACGTGCCGGGTTCTGGTGGCCGCCAAGGGATCTCGTAGTGCCAATGCCGGTCCTGTGCATTTCGACATCCCGCTGCGCGAGCCGCTGGTGCCCGACGTCGACGCGCCGGGGGACGACGACACCCCACCGGGCCGACCCGATGGCATGCCGTGGACCTTCACCCCGCCCGTCACGTTCGACCAGCCGCTGGACATCGACGTCACGGCCGACACCGTGGTGATCGCGGGGCACGGCGCCGGCGCGCACCCCAACCTCGCGCACCTGCCGACGGTTGCCGAGCCCACCGCGCCACCGCCGGCCAATCCGCTGCACCCGCTGGCCCTGGCATCGGTGACCCCGCGCCAGGCGATCATGCTGGGCCGGCCGACGCTGCACCGCGGCGTCTCGGCGCTGCTGGCCGACCCTGCGGTGCCGGTGTACGCGCTGACGACGGGCCCGCGCTGGCCCGATGTGTCGGGAAACTCGCAGGCCACAGGCACGCGTGCGGTACTACACGGCACATCGGATCCGGACTGGCTGAGCCGGTGCCGCGCCGCCAACAAGACCGCCGTCGAGACGGTTCGCGCCCAGCTCGCCGCGCATCCGCTGACGACCGGGCTGCACGTGGCCGCGGGTGTCGTGAGCGGTCTACTCGACGGTGACCAGCTGGTGCTCGGCGCGTCCAATCCGGTGCGCGATGCGGCCCTGGTCGGCCTGAACCGGCCCGGTATCAGGGTGCGCTCCAACCGCGGCGTCGCGGGTATCGACGGCACGGTGTCAACGGCGATCGGCGCCGCGCTGGCGCACGACCGCACCGGTGGCCGCACCGTCGCGCTGATCGGCGACCTGACGTTCGTGCACGACAGCTCCGGGCTGTTGATCGGGCCCACCGAACCGCGGCCCAAGAGCCTGACCATCGTGGTGTCCAACGACAACGGCGGCGGCATCTTCGAACTGCTCGAGCAGGGCGACCCGCGATTCTCCGACGTGTCGGCCCGGATCTTCGGCACGCCGCACGATGTCGACATCGCCGCACTGTGCCGGGCATATCACATCGACTGCGCGCAGGTGGAGGCCGAGAACCTCGCCGACGTCCTGGCGGAGCCGTTCGAGGGCATGCGCGTGTTGGAGGTGAAGGCCGACCGTTCATCGCTGCGGGCGTTGCACGCGTCGATCCGCGCGGCGCTGAGGGACGCCTCGTGATCGCGTCGATTATCCGGCGTGCCAACGCCTTCTGGGGGATTCTCTTCCCGCACCTGTACGGCGAGCCGAACGAGACACGCAGGCAACGCATCCTGCGCTGGACGCGCCTTGGTGTGGTCCTCGTCGCCTGCCTGGTGACCCTGATGTCGGTGCTGCTCGTCGCCGGAGCGTGGCGCAACGACCAGCAGATCGAACGCAATATGGGTGTGGCCGCGGCCGAGGTTCTCGACGCGGGCCCGCGACGTTCGACAATCGAGTTCGTCACACCGGACCGGGTCACCTACCGGCCGGAACTCGGCGTCCTCTACCCGTCCGAATTGGACACGGGCATGCGGATTTACGTCGAGTACGACAAGAACGACCCCGATGTGGTCCGGGTCCGGGACCGAAACGCGGCGCTGGCGTTGATTCCCGCCGGGTCGATAGCGGTGCTGGGATGGTTGATCGCCGGCCTCCTGCTGGCGGTGCTGGCGTTCCTGGGGCGAAGGGTGGCAGCTCAGGAGGCCATCAGCGTTGAGAGCCAGTCGTTGTCGTAGACATCGACTTTCTCATCGTTCGTCAGATCGTAGACCGTGGGCGTGCCGCTTTCGAGCGGATCGATGTCGAGTAGATAGATCAGGTTGGTGTCCGACATGGCGGCGGTGTCGAAGGTCAGATCGCCCGACGCGATCTCGCCGGCCTGATAGTCGGGAATGCCCGCCGCCCGTGCCATATCGGCCATCTCGTCATTGGCTGGTCCCGAGCCGCCGGGATCCTGTGCGGCCCAGAGCTCCTCGACGAACCGCTGGAACGCCGGCCCGGTCGGAGTATCGCCGTCAGGACTCGGTGAGGCGGCGACGAACAGCGCATTGGACACCCGCGCCGAGTGCCCGTCGGCCTCGCTGTCCAGGAACGTCACCGGCCGATAGGTGACGGCCAGCTGCCCCACGGCGATGTAATACGCGATCTGGTCGCCGAAATCGGCCTGCAGGTCCGCGCAGTGGGTGCACTGCGGCTCGGTGAAGATCTCGATCTCGACGGGCGCATCGTCGAAGCCCGCCCGGATGCCGTAGCCGTCCTCGGTGATCTCGACGGCCGCCGTGGCCGGATCGGGCTGTGCGGCCCCGGTGACGGCCTTGGTGCACCCCGCCGCCGTCGATGTCAGTGCCACCAGGGCCACCGCGACCAGTGCGCTGCGCCATCGCCGCATGAGGCCCCCTTCCGAGGACGTCAGCCTACCGGTGATCGTCACGTTTTCGCGTCGCGTATGCCTGCACGCAACCTCGTGGACAGGCGCCGCTGACACGCTCCTGGTGTGCGCGTTGCGATCGTCACAGAGAGCTTCCTCCCGAATGTCAACGGCGTCACCAACTCGGTGCTTCGGGTGATCGAGCATCTCCGCAGAACCGGCCACGAGGTTCTCGTCATCGCCCCGGACACCCCGAGGAATCAAGCCCCCGCCGACCGCGTGCACGACGGTGTCCGCATCCATCGGGTGCCCTCGCGGATGTTCCCGAAGGTGACATCGCTGCCGTTGGGGGTGCCGCGCCCGCGGATGGTCGGCGTGCTGCGCGGGTTCGCCCCCGACGTCGTGCACCTGGCCTCGCCCGCGCTGCTCGGCTACGGCGGCCTGCACGCGGCCCGCCACCTGGGTGTGCCGACCGTGGCGGTGTTCCAGACCGACATCGCCGGGTTCGCCGAGAGCTACGGAGTCGGTGTGGCATCGCGCGCCGCGTGGGCGTGGACGCGTCACCTACACGCGATGGCCGACCGCACGCTGGCCCCGTCGACCTCGGCGATGCAGAACCTGGTCGCGCACCGCGTGCCGCGCGTACATCACTGGGGACGCGGCGTCGACATCACGGGTTTCGTCCCATCGGCGCGCGATGATGCGCTGCGATCGGCGTGGTCGCCGGCGGGTAAGCCCATCGTCGGGTTCGTCGGAAGGCTCGCACCGGAGAAGCACGTCGAGCGGCTCGCGGCACTGGCTGGCCGCGACGACCTTCAGGTCGTGATCATCGGCGACGGCGTCGACCGGAGCAGACTTCAAACCCTCATGCCCTCAGCGGTTTTCACCGGCGCACTGTACGGCGCCGAGCTGGCAGCCGGATACGCGAGCATGGACGTGTTCGTCCATCCCGGTGAGCACGAGACGTTCTGCCAGGCCGTGCAGGAGGCGATGGCCTCGGGGCTGCCGGTGGTGGCGCCCAACGCGGGCGGGCCCCGGGATCTGGTGTCCCCGATGCACACCGGCCTGCTGCTGGAGGTTGACGACTTCGAGGCGAGGCTTCCCTCCGCCGTCGCACACCTGCTCGCCGAGCGTCCCCGCTACTCGGTCGCCGCACGCCGCAGCGTGCTGAGCCGCACCTGGCCCGCGGTCTGCGCGCAGTTGGTCGATCACTACGACGCAGTGCTGGGCACGCGCAGCGCCAAGGCCGCCTAACCCCTGCGATGTCGGCGCGTTTAGGAGCGCTCACCGCTCCTAAACGCGCCGAAATCGCTCAGCCCTGAGCCAACTCGGCGACGTGCTGCCACTGCTCCCAGTTCGCCAGCCGGCTCTCGTAGTCGGCCTTGGCCAGCGAGAAGGGCAACGAGCCGAAGAACACCCGCAGCGGCGGCTTCTCGGCGTCGACGACCTTCAGGATCGCCGCTGCCGATGCGTTCGGGTTACCGGGATCTGCGGAGCGCTGGCCGCGGATGCGGTCGGCCTCGGCGTGCGCCTCGGCGTAGGCGGGCAGCGGGGTCGCGCGCCGGGCTGAGGACCCGGCCCAGTCCGTGGAGAAGCCACCGGGCTCGATAAGCGTGACGTGGATGCCAAACGATGCGACCTCCTGCGCCAGCGACTGCGAGAAGCCCTCCAGCGCCCACTTCGACGCGTGATAGATGCCGACGTTCTGGAAGGCTGTGATGCCGCCGATCGACGACACCTGGATGATGTGGCCGCTGCGCTGCTCGCGAAGGAAGGGCAGCGCCGCCTGGGTCACCCACAGCGCGCCGAACACATTCGTCTCGATCTGATCCCGGGCGTCGGCCTCCGACAGTTCCTCGATGAAGCCGAACTGCCCGTACCCGGCGTTGTTCACGACGACGTCGAGCCGCCCGAAGTGCTCGTGTGCCTGCTTGACGGCGGCGAAGTCCGCCTCGCGGTCTGTGACGTCCAACTTGATCGGCAGCAGCGCGTCACCGTACTTGGCCGCCACGTCGTCGAGCGTCGCCGTGTCGCGTGCCGTCGCCGCCACTCTGTCGCCGCGCTCCAGGGCCGCGATGGTCCACTCGCGGCCGAACCCCCGCGACGCTCCGGTGATGAACCAGGTCTTTCCTGCCATGTCGTCTTCTCCTCATCGTGGTGCCTGCGCTGTTCAACGTCGATCACGTCGACCCATTCCCACAAGGCAAAACCTCACAGGTAGCTTTAATGTCGTGAGCAGGGCGTCGTTGGAGAAGGACCCGCACGAGGTCGCGTCGATGTTCGACGGCGTCGCGCGACGCTATGACGTCACCAACACGGTGCTGTCACTCGGGCAGGACCGGTCATGGCGGCGGGCCACCAAATCGGCCCTCGGTATCGGGCCGGGGGACATGGTGCTCGACCTGGCGGCCGGCACCGCGGTCTCGACTGTGGAGCTGGGACGCTCCGGTGCGTGGTGTGTGGCCTGTGACTTCTCGGTCGGGATGTTGGCCGCCGGTGCATCGCGGCCGGTGCCGAAGGTCGCGGGGGACGCCACCAAACTGCCGTTCCCCGACGACACGTTCGACGCCGTGACCATCAGCTTCGGGTTGCGCAACGTCGTCGACCACGAGGCCGGACTACGCGAGATGGCTCGGGTGACCAAGCCCGGTGGCCGACTGGTGGTGTGTGAGTTCTCGACGCCGACGAACGCGATGTTCGCGAACATCTACAAGGAATACCTGATGCAGGCGCTGCCGAGGATGGCGACGGCGGTGTCGTCCAACCCCGATGCCTACGTCTATCTCGCCGAGTCGATCCGTGCCTGGCCCGACCAAGCCGAACTGGCGCAGCGCATCTCGGCCTCGGGGTGGTCATCGGTGCGGTGGCGTAACCTCAGCGGCGGCATTGTCGCCTTGCACGCGGCCGTCAAGGCCTGATCGCCGGCGCTACCACCCCGGCGAGCGCAGCCGCTGTGCGAGCTGGGCGCGCGATCGGATCCCGAGCTTGCGGTAGATCTGCGTCAGGTTGGCCTCGACAGTCTTGTGGCTGACCGACAATGCCTGTGCGACATCACGATTCGTCATACCCGACGTTGCCAACTCGGCGACCCGGCGCTCGGCGGCGGTGAGCCCGGTGGCGCCGCCGCCCAACGGCGTGCGGGACAGCTCGGCGCGCGCCCGGTCTGCCCACACCGACGCGCCCATCCGCTCGAACGCCTGCAACGCCTCGCTGAACGTCTGTGCCGCGGCCGAGATCAGCCGCCGACGCCGCAGCAGCTGCCCGCGCACCAGCAGGGTGCGGGCACGCTCGAACGGCATTGGCAGACGGTCGTGTTCGGCCATCGCGCGATTGATCGCGCGGACCGCGCCCGGCAGGTCGTTCTGCGCTGCCAGCCACATCGCCCGGCAGCGCGCGCCGGTGGCGATGAGCCAGGCCCGGTCGAGTCGGTTCCCCTCGTCCTCCAGCCTCGCGATGAGTGGTTCGGCCTCGTCGCTGCGGCCCGTGCCGATCATCGCCTCGATAGCGTCCGGCACGTACCACATGGTGGTGATCTCGCTGCCCGGTAGCTGATCGAACACTCCGATGAAGGGCTCGAGGTAGGACAGCGCCTCCGCGTACCGGCCCAATGACACCTCGATGAAGCCGAGAACCGCGGTCGGCCACACTGCGAACTGCGGTGAGCCGCAGTGCAATGCGATGTCAATGGCCTCGTTCGCCTCCGCTCGCGCCCGATCCATCCTGCCCAGGTGAGCGGATACGACGGCCCGTATGACGAGCGCGGTCATCCGAATGTGTTGACCGCCTGCCAGGATGGCGCGCTCCACAGCCTCGTCGGCGAGTTGGTCCGCCGACTCGAACTCTCCGCGCCACACGGCGATGAACGCCGCATGGCCCGCCGCGGCCGTCATATCGCTCTCGGCGCCGCGTTCGGAGCTGAGCTGCCTGACCTCGGCGGCACCGGCGTGTGCTTCATCCAGTCGGCCCATCCAGCCCAGCACAATGGCGTTGACGGCACTGGCCTGGAACTGGACGGGGACGTCGGTGTCACGGTCCTCGGACTCCAGCGCACGCCGCATCGTGTCCTCGCTGAATCCATTGCCCGCCATGAATTCCGACATCACCGACATCGCAAGAACCTGGCTGGTCAGCCCGGGAGCCTTCAGCGTGTCGACGATATCGACGGCCTCGCGGACGCGGTGCTGTGAACCGGTGAAGTCGCCCTCCTGAAAATGCGCGTACGAGAGCAGGAGCAGGCTCTGCACCGTCAGCGCGGGGTCCTCCGCGCCGTCGATCAGGGCCCCGTCGAGCAGGGTCGTCGCCTCGACGAAGCGATCGTCGACGGTGTGGATGGCGGCAAGCAGATTGGCAGCCTCGGCGCGCAACGGGCCCGGCGGCAGAGCCTCGATTACAGGGCCGAGCAGCTGGTAGGCCTGTTGGGTGTCACCCGCTCGAAAGTGATGCTCTGCGCCACGAATTCGTCGCGTTGGGGTGTCGCCGCCGAGGCTGATGGCCAGGTCGAGGAGTTCGGCCGCCGCTGAGGGCGCTCCGCGGGATCGGGCATTCTCGGCGGCGTCGTCGAGCGCCTCGAGCGTCGCGGCGTCGGCGTGTGCGGAGGCCAGCGCGAGGTGGCGGGCCCGAGGCTCGGGTAACTCGACGAGGTCGGCCAGCCTGCGGTGCATCTCACGCCGCCGGTCGATGCTGGCCATGCCGTCCACGCCACGGGCCAGCAGCGGGTGGGTGAACTGGACCCGGTTGCCCTCGATCACCACGATGCCGTCGGTCTCGGCCTCCTCGAGCAGCTCGACGACCTCGTCGGTGCTGCGCGACGTGGCCTCGGCCAGGAAGTCCACTGTGGGTGCGCCGACCGAGGCGGCGGCGAGCAACACGTCCTGGCCGGCGCCGCTGATCCGATCGAGACGTGACCGAACCAGGTCGGCCAGCGACCCCGGCAGGCCGAAGTCGGCGGTGACGGGCTGCTCGTCCATGGCGCGGGCCAGTTCGAGCGCGTAGAACGGATTGCCGCCGGACAGCTCTGTGATGCGCATCATCTCGGTCCGGGGTAGCGCTCGACCCAGGTGCTCACGCAGCACCGAGCGCAGGCCTGCCTCGCTCAACGGCTGTATCCCGACACGGTCCACGCTGTCGAGGCCGTTGAGTTGCAGCCAGGCAGCGCCGTAGCCGGCCTTGGGGTCCATCCGGTCTGCCACCATGACCCCGATGCGGCCCCGCAGCCTGCGCGCCCCGAAGGCGACGACCGCCCGGCTCGCCGGGTCCAGCCATTGCGCGTCATCAAGTGCGATGAGCACCGGCGAATGAGCGCACAGCCGATCGGCCAGCGTCAGGAACGCCGCAGCAACGACACGTTCGTCGGTGGCGGTCCTGACGGTGTGCCGGTCGGCCTTTTGTAAGCGCACGCGATCGAAGGCCACCCGCTGCACATGGGGCAGGGTGTCGAGGATCTCGGGTTCGATGCCGTCCAGCAGATCGGCGAGCGCGCTGTAGGCGAGGCCGCACTGGGCCTGATCAGCCCGTGCTGTGAGCACGCGAAATCCGCGCTCGCGTGCCTGCTCCACAGCCCCCCGCCACATCGTCGACTTACCGATGCCGGCCTCACCCTCGATGACCAGCACCGCCGGATGTACTTGGGCGGACTTCAGGAATTCGGCAACGGCGCGTGATTCCGCGACACCGTGCACCACCCCAGCAATCTTCCCCCTCCGTTCTCTCGGCAAACAATTGTTGAGCTACGTCAAGTGTCCGCCGATGACGTCGTCATGCCTATAGGACGAGAAATTATCGTAAGCGTCAACGACGCGCTCGGTAACGCGTGCGACGAGGAATTCCGCCGTGGCGCTAGCTGAATGGCGGGCGCTGATCCAGGCGCGCGGAACCGGCGCCGGCGCGGCGCCAGACCCGGGCGATCCAGTCGGCGTCCTCGGCGGTGACCAGGTTGCCCATCACCCGCACAGCGATACCCATGAGGAACCGCGAGTGCATCGCGGCCGGGCCGACGGCGGGCAGGAACCGGGGGATCGTCAGCAGAAGTCCGAGCCGGCGGGCCACGGAGAAGCCGTGGGCGTAGTGTTCGCGCAGCTCGGCTGGCCACGCCTGCGTCAGGTCGCCGGATGCGAGCATCTCGGCGGCGAGCCGGCCGGACTCCAACCCGTAGTCGATGCCCTCGCCGTTGAGCGGGTTGACGCACGCCGCGGCGTCACCGATCAGCATCCAGTTGGGTCCGGCGACCCCCGACACCGCGCCGCCCATTGGGAGCAGCGCGGACAGTCCGGCGCGTGGCTCGCCGTCGAAGCCCCACTCGTCGCGGCGCAGGCTCGTGTAATACGACATCAGGGGGCGTAGCGCGGCGTCGGCGGGACGCTTGGTGGTGGCCAGCGCGCCGACGCCGATGTTCACCTCGCCGTTGCCCAGCGGGAAGATCCAGCCGTAGCCGGGCAGCACGTCACCCGTCGGCGCGCGCAGTTCCAGGTGTGAGGTGATCCACGGCTCGGCGGCGCGGGGCGAGGCGATGTAGCCGCGGATCGCGACGCCGTACACGGTCTCCTGATGCCAGGCCCGCCCGAGGGCCCGCCCGAGCGTGGAACGGGCGCCGTCGGCGACGATCAGCTCCGTGCACGTGACCTCGGTGCCGTCGTCGAGTTTGACGGCGGCCACACGGCCATTCGAATGGTGACGCACGCCAACGGCCTTGGTGCCCAACAGCATCTTGGCGCCGTCGTCGGCGGCGACCGACCGGATGCGGTCGTCGAGTTCGGTGCGGGGTACCGCGCTGCTGGTCGACGGGAACGACGGGCCGGGCCATCTCACCTCGACATCGGCACCGAAGCCCGACATCCGCAGCCCGTGGTGGACGATCCGGCCGTCGAGCCACTGCCCCAGGCCCAGCCGGCGCAGTTCGGCGATCGCGCGCGGCGTCAGACCGTCTCCGCATGCCTTGTCCCGGGGGAACTCGGCGGAGTCGATGACCAGCACATCGCGGCCACGACGAGCCGCCCAGGCAGCGGCCGCGGAACCGGCGGGTCCCGCCCCGATTACCAGCACATCAGCCGATCGGGTCGCTGCGCTCCTGCCCTCCGTATCCGGTTCCACCTACCCAGTATGTTGGAGCAATGCAGACACCAGCGACTGTGGTCGCGGGCGTGGACTTTGGCGACCCCGACTTCGCCGCGCAAGTGCGCGATGGAGTGGCACGGGTCGAGGACCTGATGTCGACCGAGCTGGGCAAGGCCGACGAGTTGATGGCCGAGGCCGTCTCGCACCTGTTCAAGGCCGGCGGCAAGCGGTTCCGACCGCTGTTCACGGTGCTCTCCGCGCAGCTCGGGCCCGACCCCGACGCCTGGCAGGTCACCGTCGCAGGCGCCGTGATCGAGCTGGTGCACCTCGCGACGCTCTACCACGACGACGTTATGGACGAGGCGCAGATTCGCCGCGGCGCACAGAGTGCCAATGCCCGGTGGGGCAACAACATCGCGATCCTGGCGGGTGACTACCTGTTCGCGACGGCGTCGCGGTTGGTGTCGCGCCTTGGCCCGGACGCGGTGGCCATCATCGCCGACACGTTCGCGCAACTGGTCACCGGCCAGATGCGCGAGACGCGCGGCTCGGTCGAGCATGTCGACTCCGTGGATCACTACCTCAAGGTGGTCTACGAGAAGACGGCCTGCCTGATCGCGGCGTCAGGCCGCTTCGGGGCGACGTTCTCCGGCGCCGACGAGGAGCAGATCGAGCGGCTGGCGCGGATCGGCGGCATTGTCGGCACGGCGTTCCAGATCTCCGACGACATCATCGACATCGACAGCGACCCCGACGAGTCGGGCAAGGTTCCCGGGACCGACCTGCGAGAGGGCGTGCACACCCTGCCGGTGCTGTACGCCCTGCGCGAGAGCGGTCCCGACGCCGACCGGCTGCGGGTGCTGCTGGCGGGTCCCGTCGAGGACGACGACGAGCTGGCCGAGGCGTTGGCGCTGTTGCGTTCCTCACGCGGCATCGTGGAGGCCAAGCAGACCGTCAGCAAGTACGCCGCCGACGCCCGCGCTGAGCTGGAGAAGCTGCCCGACGGTCCAGGTCGGCACGCCCTGCTGGGCCTGATCGACTACACCGTCCACCGTCACGGTTGACGCGTTGGAACCCGGGGGGCATCCCCGGGCGTTGGTATCAGCGATGACTCCGAGAGTTTCGTAGGAAGAAGCAAACCAATGACCTGGCATCCGCACGCGAACCGATTCAAGACGTTCCTGTTGCTTGCGGGTTTCTCTGCGCTGATCGTCTTCATTGGCGCACTGTTCCAAAGCACCGCCATCCTCGGGCTGGCCGTCCTGTTCGCGCTCGGCATGAACGCCTACGTGTACTTCAACAGCGACAAGATGGCGCTGAAGGCGATGCACGCCCAGCCCGTCACCGAGCTGCAGGCCCCGGCGATGTACCGGATCGTGCGAGAACTGGCCAACGCCGCGCACCAGCCGATGCCGCGGCTCTACATCAGCGACACCGATGCGCCCAACGCCTTCGCCACCGGCCGCAACCCGCGCAACGCCGCGGTGTGCTGCACCACCGGGATCCTGCGCATCCTCGATGAGCGCGAGCTGCGCGCGGTGCTCGGGCACGAGCTGAGCCACGTCTACAACCGCGACATCCTCATCTCGTGCGTGGCCGGTGCCATGGCCTCGGTGATCACCGCACTGGCCAATATCGCGTTCATCATGAGCGCGTTCGGCGGTAACCGCGACGGTGGAGCCAATCCCTTTGCCATTCTGCTGGTTTCGATGCTGGGCCCGATTGCAGCCACGGTGATCCGGATGGCGGTGTCGCGGTCGAGGGAGTACCAGGCCGACCAGTCCGGTGCCGAGCTGACCGGAGACCCGTTGGCGTTGGCCAGCGCGCTGCGCAAGATCAGCAGTGGTGTCGAGGCGGCCCCGCTGCCGCCCGAGCCGCAGCTGGCCGACCAGGCGCACCTGATGATCGCCAACCCGTTCCGGGCCGGCGAGAAGATCGGCAAGCTGTTCTCCACCCACCCGCCGATGGCTGAGCGCATCGCGCGGTTGGAGCAGATGGCGGGCCGCGGGCCGGGCCAGTACTGAGCGGCCCGTGTGACCTGCGGTTTCCACCGCAGTGATGCACGCAGCAAACACCTGCTCTACGCTGAGCCAGTGCTGAGCAGAATCCTGATCGGCCTGGTTGCTGCGGGGGCAGCAGCGATCGGTACGTCCGCCATGGCGGTCGCCGATCCGGAACCGGCGCCGCCACCACCCCCGCCCAACGTCAACTCGTTCGTGTCGGTCAAGCCCTCGGAGTTCTCCTCCAAGGACGGCACCTTCTACGCATTCACCGTCGCCGACGGCGTCACCTGCGTGATGAGCCGCTCGACCGGCGGCTATGGATGCAGCGGCGCGATCCCCGCGGCCCCCAACGGCGCGAACACCGTCAGCGGTGGCCAGGTGGGTGCACCGGGCTTCGCCAACGCGGCCGCACCGATCTATGCCGGCGTCACTGCGGACGCCAAGCCGCTACCCCCGGGGTCACGGATCAGCTTCCGCAACGTCACCTGCGGGTTCGACGGCGTCGTCACGACGTGTCAGAACAACTTCGACCAGGCCGGTTTCGTGCTGAGCCCGGCGGGCAGCCACATCCTGAACGCGACCAACCCGCTGCTGGATCGCCCCGAGGGCACGAACCCCTACTTCAACTAGTTCGCCGCCATATGATCGCCCCATGGGGGCATCCGTTGTGGTGCTTGGGGGTGGGATCGGCGGCCTGAGTGCTGCCCACGAGCTTTCCAAGCGGGGATTCGACGTAACCGTCTACGAGGCGCGCGCGGTGTTCGGCGGCAAGGCCCGCTCGATCCCGGTGCCCGGGACCGGTAAGGACGGCAGGTCAGACCTGCCCGGTGAGCACGGCTTCCGGTTCTTCCCCGGGTTCTATCGGCACATCGACGCCACGATGGCCGAGATCCCGTTCGGCGGCGGCTGTGTGAAGGACAACCTGGTGCTGGCCACCGACATGCTGATGGCTCAGGCGGCGGGGTCGAAGAACGAGATCATCGCGCCCATGAAGTTCCCGTCGAGCGTCGGTGACATCGTGAAGATGGTCCGGTTCATGCGCATGATCGCGGTCGACCTCGCCGTCCCGCTGCCCGAGTACGCGGCCTTCGTCGAACGGATTCTCGCCTACCTCACAGCCTGCGACGAACGCCGCCTGGCGGAGTTCGAGGGACAGAGTTGGTGGGACTTCGTCGACGCCGAGCACCGCTCCAGCCAGTTCCAGAAGTTCCTCGCCAAGGGGATGACGCGCTCACTGGTGGCCGCCCGCGCTGAGGAGATGTCGGCCAGGACCGGATGCGCGATTCTGACGCAGCTGATGCAGGACATGGCACAGGTCGACGGCAAGGTCGACCGGGTGTTGAACGGCCCGACAAGCGAGGTGTGGATAGACCCGTGGGTCGAGCACCTGAGTGCGAGGAAGCTGGGCAAGAAGTCGGTCACGTTCGAGGGCGGCGCTCCGGTGACAGCGATTCACTGCGACGGCCAGACCATCACGGGCGTCTCGATCGGGGACCGGCTCAAACCGGTCACCGCCGACTATTACATCGCCGCGATACCGGTCGAGAAGCTCAACCGCCTACTCACCGACCAACTCCGGTCCGCCGAACCCCGGCTGGGATACCTCGAGAGGTTGACGACGCGGTGGATGACCGGCGCGATGTTCTACTTCGACAAGGAGCTGACCGACTTCCCGCGCGGCCATGCCATCTACATCGACTCCGAGTGGGCGCTCACCTCGATCGCCCAGGGGCAGTTCTGGAAGGACGTCAAGCTCACCGACCGGGGCGACGGACGTGTGAGAGACGTGCTCTCCGTGGACATCTCGGATTGGGACACTCCAAGTCCGCGGCTCGGCAAACCGGCCCGCGAGTGCAGTGAGAGGGAGATCCTCGATGAGGTCTGGGAGCAGCTGGCCGACCATCTCGAGCAAGGCGAGATCGCCGAGGAGAACCTGCTGCACCGGTTCCTTGATCCGGCCATCGACTTTCGCGATCCGGCGAACCTCGCCAACGACGAGCCGCTGTTGATCAACACCAAGCGCTCGTGGCGTCATCGACCGGACGCCGTGACCCGCATCCCGAACTTCTTCATCGCGTCGGACTTTGTGCGCAGTAACACCGATCTGGCCACCATGGAAGGTGCCAACGAGGCAGCAAGAAGGGCGGTCAACGGGATCCTCGTGCAGGAGGAGTTCGACCCCGAGGATCGTTGCGACGTCTTCGATCTCGACGAGCCGCCGTTGTTGAAACCGCTGCGGGTCGCCGATGCGATCGCGTGGCGGATGGGCAGGCGCGGGCGGAGGCGCTCGCCGTTCACGCTCAACGACGCGGGTGAGTTGGTGGGCACGGATCCGATCTCATCGGTGCTTGCGCTGAGCCTGCGACTGGCCTCGAGGGTGTTGCCCGGCTGATGTCAGTGGCCGTCGGCTTCGTGGTCGATGCGCCGTGCGAGTTCGACGCGGGACCGGATGCCGAGCTTCGCGTAGACGCGGGTCAGATTGTGCTCGACGGTCTTGGTGCCGACGAAAAGCGTCGCGGCGATGTCCTTGTTGGACATCCCCGACGCGGCGAGTTCGGCCACGCGCTGCTCGGACGGTGTGAGTTCGGACGTGGTGGTGGGGCGGACCTTGGTGCGCGCCAGTTCGTCGCGAGCCTGTTTGGCCCACAACGGCGCTCCGATGGCCTCGAACTCGGCCAGTGCTGTGCTGAGCGTCCTGGTCGGCGCATCCTTGAGTCGACGGCGGCGTTGCAGCTTGCCCAGCAGCAGCCTGCTGCGGGCCCGCTCGAACGGCATCGGCAGCCGCTCGTGGGCGGCCATCGCGTGATGCGCCGACTCGATGGCGGATTCCACATCGCCACGCGCGGCCTGCATCATGGCCCGGCACCGCGCACCCGTGGCGATGTTCCACGTCCGGTCCAGCCGCGCCCCATTGGTCTCAAGGGCCGCGATCAACGGTTCGGCCTCGTCCAGGCGGTCCAGCGCGATCATCGCCTCGACGGCGTTGGGTATGTACCAGTGGCTCATGACCTCGGTGCCCGGCACGTAGGCGAAGCGGGCGAGCATGGGCGCCAACGCGTCCAGGGCTTGTGCGAACCGGCCCTGGGACACCTCGAGGAACGCCAGCGACATGATCGGCCACTCCGCCATCCGGGGCGCGTCGCACACCTGGGTGGCCGCCAGTGCCTCGTGGGCGTCGGCCCGGGCCTCGGCGTCGCGGCCCGCGTGCGCATGGACGGCGGACCGAATCGACAGCGCGATGATGTCGACGTGGCCACTGCCGAGTTGTCGGGCGCGCTCGACCGCCTCGTCGGCGAACCGGATGGCGGCGGGGTAGTTTCCGCTCCACATCTCAATCAGCGCGCTGTATCCCGAGACTCCCATCATGTTTCTGTCGGCGCCGCGCTCGAGGCAGCGCTCGCGCAGGGCGTGCATCTTGGCGCGGGCTCGGTCCAGGTCCCCGGTGTAGGCGTAGATGAGGGCCTCGACGGCGCTGGCGTTGAACGGGATCGGCACATCGTCGTTGGTGTTCTCCAGCTCCACCGCGCGGGCCAGTGCCTCGTAGTCGGCGCCGTGGCCGAAGTTGAACTTGGCGTGCACCCAGATGGCGGTGGCCTGGCTGCGCAGCGCGGGGATGCCCGCGCCGTCGGCGACGAGCATCGCCTCGTGCGCGCTGTTGAGTGACGCCTCGAGCATGCCCGTCTCAGGGGTGCCCTCGGCGAAGGATCCCAGGCCCTGGGTGAACGACAGGTTCATCAGCGTGGTGACGAGCACAGGCGGGACGTCTGCGGCGTCCTCGACGGCACGGGACAGCAGGTCGTTGGCCTGCTTGAAGTTGTTCTCGTACATGAAGATCGCGGCGAGAAGGTTCAGGGCGATCGCACGAAGCATGCCGGGGCGCAGCTCATCGATCAGGGGTTCGAGCAGGCTACGGGCGTGCTCGGTGTTACCTGCCTGGAAGTGATCTCCCGCGGCCCGGACGCGGCGCCATGGCTTGCCACCGCCGAGGCCGATGGCAAGGTCGAGAAGTTCGGCGGCGGCGGCGGGTGCGCCACGGTTGCGGGCGGAGTCGGCGGCGGAGTCCAGCGCGGCCAACGTGGCGTCATCGGTGCTCGCGGTGGCCAGCGCGAGGTGGCGGGCCTTGAGCTCGGGCTCGGTCTCCACTTCGGCCAACGCGCGGTGCATGGCGCGGCGGCTGGCCGGGGTCGCATCGGTGTAGACGCCGCGGGCCAGCAGCGGGTGGGTGAACCGGACGCGATTGCCGTCGATGCCGATGATGCCTGCCGTCTCGACGGCCTCGAGCGCGTCGACGATCTCCTCGGTGGTCGTCTGCCGGACGTGGGCCAGCAGCTCCACCGTCGGGGCGGCGACGGAGGCGACGGCCAGCAGCACGTCGCGAACGCCGCCGTCGATGCCTCCGATGCGCAACCGCACCAGCTCGGCAAGGGAACCGGGCAACGCGGGCTCAGGACTCAACGGGCGGCCGGCCATCGCACGGGCCAACTCGAGGGCGTAGAACGGGTTGCCGCCGGAGATCTCGCTGATACGTCCCATGATGGGCCGCGACAGGCCGCGGCCGAGCCTCGCCGAGACGACCTCGTGCAGGCGGCCGGGGGTCAACGGGCCCAGACGAATCCGGCGGACGTCCTCGGGCCGGCCGAGCTGCAGCAGGGACGCCGCGGTGCCCCTGTCGGGGTCGGACCGCTCGCTGAGCAGGACACCCACGCGTCCGCGTAGGCGCCGCCCGACGAAGGCGATGACGGTGTGACTGGAGGGGTCCAGCCACTGCACGTCGTCGATGGCGATCAGCACCGGCCCATCCGCGGCGAGGATCTCGACGATCGACACGAATGCCGCGGCGACCACCCGCTGATCGGTGACCTGGCCGTCGCTACCGGCGCGCAGCAGGACGCGGTCGACGGCGAGACGCTGCAGGCCGGGCAGCGCGTCGAGCACGTCGGACTCGATGTTGCCGAGCAGATCGCCCACGGCCGTGTAGGCCAGGACCGTCTCGGCCTCACCCACCGCGGCGCTCAGCACGCGGAAGCCGTTCCGCGAGGCCTGTTCGACGGCCGAGCGCCACAGCGCGGTCTTCCCGATGCCCGCGTCGCCCTCGAGGATCAGGGCGGCGGGCGCGGTCTCGGCGGCGGCGAGCAGGTCGGTGCAGGCGCTGCGCTCGGCCGCCCGACCCTTCAACGTCGCCGCTTCCATGCGCTAGATCATCGCAGCGTGGTGACCGTTGCGTCGGGTGGGAGCGGTGCCATCAGAATCCCGAGCCGTGCACTTCGTGACCGGGTTTCTCGGCGACCAGTCCGCGGTAGGCGTCCTCGACGGTGGAGCCATGGTTGATGACGCGGTCGACCTCGCGCGCTATCGGCATGGTGATGCCGTACTTCTCGGCGAACTCCATGACGACGCTGGCGGCCTTCACGCCCTCGGCGACCTGGTTCATCGAGGCGATGATCTCCTCGACGGTCTTGCCCTGACCGAGCTGTTCACCGACGTGGCGGTTGCGGCTGCGCTGGCTGGTGCAGGTGACGACGAGGTCGCCCATGCCGGCCAGGCCCGCGAAGGTGTCGCGGTGCCCGCCCATCGCCACGCCGAGCTTGGACATCTCGGCCACGGCACGGGCCATGACCATGGCGCGGGTGTTCTCGCCGATGCCCAGCGAGTAGCCCATGCCGACGGCGATGGCGTACACGTTCTTGAGTGCGCCCGCCATCTCGACACCCACCACGTCCTCGGTGGTGTAGGTGCGGAAGCGCTTGGTGCGGAACAGTTTTCCCAGATCAGCGGCGAGCTTGGTGTCGGGCATCGCCAGCACGGCCGCGGCGGCGTAACCCTCGGCGACCTCACGGGCGATATTGGGTCCGGCCAGGATGCCCGCCGGGTGGCCCGGCAGCACCTCGTCGACGATCTGGCTCATCCGGTAGTTGGTGCCCTGCTCGAGGCCCTTGACCAGCGACACCACGGGGACCCATGGCCGCAGCTCCTTGGCCAGCTGCTGCAGCACGCCGCGGAAGCCGTGTGACGGCACGCCCATGACGATGACGTCGGCGCACTCGGCGGCCTCGGAGAAGTCGTTGGTGGCGCGCAGTGTGGGGCTCAGCTCGACGTCGTCACCGAGGTAGCGGCGGTTGCGGTGGTGGTCGTTGATATCGGCGGCGGTCTCCTCCGAGCGCACCCACTGCAGCGTCGGCCCGCGCCGCGCGCAGATGGAGGCGACGGTGGTGCCCCAGGACCCTCCACCGAGGACGACGACGTTGGGTTCACGTTGCGCTGCTGCCATGCCGTTCAGCGTATGGCCGAGGACGGTTCCGAATGGCTGCTTTCCCCGCCGCGCCGCCCCCTCCGCCGAAATCGTCGTCCTGGTCGCTAAGCGGGGCGCGCAACGACCGTGGCTGCGGTCTCGGCGTGGGGGAGCGGGCCCGGCGGTGTCAGCGGTAGTTGACGAACTGCAGCGCAACCTCGAGATCGGCGCCCCGCAGCAGCGCCTGGACGGCCTGCAGGTCGTCACGCTTCTTGGAGCTGACGCGAATCTCCTCGCCCTGGATCTGCGCCTTGACGCCCTTGGGGCCCTCGTCGCGGATGAGTTTGGTGATCTTCTTGGCGTTCTCGCTGTCGATGCCCTGTTTGATGCTGCCGATGACCTTGTAGGTCTTGCCCGAGGGCTGCGGGTCACCTGCGTCGAACGCCTTCATTGAGATGTCGCGACGGATCAACTTCTCCTTGAACACGTCGACTGCGGCCTTGACGCGCTCCTCGGTGGAGGAGACCAGGATGATGCCCTCCTCGCCCTGCCACTCGATGGTGGTGTCGGTGCCGCGGAAGTCGAACCGGGTGGACAGCTCCTTGGCGGCCTGGTTGAGCGCGTTGTCGACCTCTTGACGATCGGCCTTGCTGACGACGTCGAAACTTGAATCCGCCATTGGACCCTCCTTCTATCGGTGCACGTTGGTGGTGCGTTTTCGTCTTGGGACCATCCTCGTTGTACCCTGCTTACGCACCAAACCCGGGTAGGGAATGGATGCACCCCGGCAGATTGCCCGAGCGGCCAATGGGAGCGGACTGTAAATCCGTCGGCTTACGCCTACGCAGGTTCGAATCCTGCATCTGCCACACTGGTCAGGCCCCCTTTCGAGGGGGCCTGACTGCGTTTGTGGTCTGGCCGAGGGCCAATTGGTTGATTCCCAAGCGCGCGAGGTCAGGCGCGCGTCAGCGGTGCGTCGGTGATCGCCGCGATGTCCTCAAACTCGCATCCCGGCGCGAGTTCCACGAGACGAAACTCACCGCTTGCGGTGTCGAACACGCCGCGGTCGGTGATCACGCGGGCCACCACCCCGCGCCCCGTGAGTGGCAGTGAACACGACGTCACCAGTTTGGCCGCACCCGACTTCGCGACGTGGTCCATGAGGACGATCACCCGTTCGGCGCCGCTGACCAGATCCATTGCGCCGCCCATGCCCTTGACCATCGCACCCGGCACCATCCAGTTGGCGAGGTCGCCGTTGGCCGCCACTTGCATCCCGCCGAGGACAGCGACGTCGACATGGCCGCCACGGATCATCGCAAAGCTGGTTGCGGAGTCGAAGAACGAAGCGCCCGCGACAACCGACACCGTCTGCTTGCCCGCGTTGATGAGATCGGGGTCGACCTCGTCCTCGAACGGGAACGGCCCCACACCGAGGATGCCGTTCTCGGCGTGCAGGCAGACGCCGGAGTCCGCGGGCAGGTGCTCGGGTATCAGCGTGGGCAGGCCGATACCCAGGTTGACGTAGTCACCGGGGCGAAGCTCCTCGGTCGCGCGCGCTGCCATCTCTGCGTGTGTCCAGCTCATCGGGCTTCCTGGTCGTCTGTCGGGCGGGGGCGCGTGGTGAGCTTCTCGACGCGCTTGTGCGCCGCCTGCTCCGGGGTCAACGCGACGACGCGCTCGACGAAGATGCCGGGCAAGTGGACGCTGTTGGGGTCCAGTTCGCCATCCGCCACCACGCATTCGGCCTCGACGATCGTCGTGCGTCCGGCCATCGCCGCGGGCGGGTTGAAGTTACGCGCCGCGGCGTGGAACACGCAGTTGCCTGCGGTGTCGGCAACTGCGGCGCGTACCAACGCGAAGTCCGTGACGATCGACTCCTCGAGGAGCATCTCGCGACCGCCGAAGGTACGGACCTCCTTGGGCGGTGATGCCAGCGCCACGCTTCCGTCGGGGTGGTAGCGCCACGGCAGACCGCCCTCGGCGACGAGGGTGCCCACGCCGGTAGGGGTGAAGAACGCGCCGATGCCGCTGCCGCCGGCGCGGAGGCGCTCGGCGAGCGTGCCCTGCGGCGTCAGCTCAACGGTCAACTCACCGGCCAGATATTGCCGGGCGAACTCCTTGTTCTCGCCGACGTAGGAGGCGATGACGCGAATGATCCTGTTGGACTCCAGCAGCAGGCCCAACCCGCCGCCGTCGACACCGCAGTTGTTGCTCACGATCGTCAGGCCGGTTGCGCCGCCGGCGAGCACGGCGTCGATCAGGAACCACGGGATGCCGGACAGCCCGAAGCCGCCGACCGCCAGGCTCGCCCCGTCGGGGATGTCGGCGACGGCCTCGTGCGCCGAGGCGACGACCTTGTTCACCGTCATGTTGTTCTTCGTCATTGCTACTGCGGAATCGTGAGGGCGTGTTTGGCTTCCCAGCCGAGCGCCACCCTCTCGCCGAGATCGCGTGGCTCCTCGCCGTCGTAGAGCAGCGCGGTGGTCCGCCCCAGATTGTCGGATTCCACCACCACGTTGTGACTGTTGCCCAGGAAGGTGGATTCGACGATCACACCCGAGTCGACCAGCTGGATCTCGGGCCGGGGCGCGGGCTCTCCCGGCCGCCACACCCACACCCGCTCGGGTCGGACGGCGACCATGAGGTTGCCATCGCAGGCGCGCGCCTCGTCCCCGCACTGTGTGGTGAACGGCGCGGCGCCGGCGATGGTCGCCGCCGTCGTGGCGCTCGCGCGACTCTCGACCGTCACTGGCCAGAGGTTGACCTCGCCGACGAAGTTCGCCACGAAGGAATCGCTCGGCCGGGTGTAGACGTCCTTTGGTGTGCCCACCTGTCGGATCTCGCCGTGGTTCATCACCACGACCCGGTCCGACATGGTGAATGCCTCTTCCTGGTCGTGGGTGACGTAGAGCGTGGTGATTCCGGTTTCCCTTTGCACACGCCGGATTTCGTGCCCCAGCTGCTGACGCAATCTGCGGTCGAGGGCGCCGAGTGGCTCGTCGAGAAGGAGCACCTTCGGCACCGCCGAGATCGCGCGTCCGACCGCCACGCGCTGTTGCTGACCGCCGCTGAGCTGGTCGGGCCGGCGATCGGCCAGCGCCGTCAGCTCGACGAGTTCGAGCACCTCGGCGACGCGGTCCGACGCCTCACTCTCGGGGGTTTTGCGCACATTGTGTGGGAAGCGGATGTTCTCGCGGGCGGTGAGATGCGGGAAGAGGGCGTAATTCTGGAAGACAAGCCCGATTTCGCGCTTCTGCGGAGCGACCCGGGTGATGTCACGCCCCGCGATGCTGATGGTTCCCGAGGTGGCGTCGATGAGGCCCGCGAGAATGTGCAGCAACGAACTCTTGCCCGAGCCACTCGGGCCCAGCAGCGTCACGAACTCTCCGGCGCGCACGTCGAGCGACACACTGTCCAGCGCGGTAATGCCGCCGTACTCGTGGTGCAGATCGCGGATCTCGATGAACGACTGGTCGACGGGTGCGGCTGTGGGAGAGCGTTTCTGTTCGGTGATCATGAAGGCCTCTTGTCGGGGGTCGGGCTGTTGAGTACGGATTTCTTGGCGCGGCGGGAGCGCACCGCCTGGATGGTGACGAATGCGCCGCCGAGCACGAGGACCAGCAGCATCAACATGGCACCGATGGCGGCGATCACCGGGCTCGAGCCGCTCTTGAGCGACGCGTAGAAGTTGACCGGCAGAGTCTTCTCGAAGCTCGTCTGGAACAGGGCGACAACTGCCTCGTCCCATGAGCTGATGAATGCCAGCAGCGCGGCGCCGATTATCGCCGGGATCACCGTCGGGATGACGACCTTCCGCAGCGCGTAGACGCGGCTCGCACCCATGGTCCACGCCGCCTTCTCCAGGCTGGGGTCGACGTTGTTGAGCGCTGCTGCCACCACGAGGTAGGTGAAGGGGAGCGCGAGGATGGTCTCGACGAGGACCAGCCCCCACCATGTGCCGAGCAGCCCGATTCGGTTCTGCACGTCGAAGGTGCCGATCGCCAGGAGGATGACGGGTACGACCATCGGCAGGTAAACGACGGTGACCAGCGCCGACTGCACACGTGGACGGCTGTCGAGGGTGCGCACCCAGCGGGCGATGAAGACCGCCAGGAGTACGCACAGCACGGCGACGGCAAGCCCCACCGTGACGCTCTTCTGAAGTGCCGCAGTCCACATGGGGTTGGTGAGCGCGGCGTGATACCAGTCGAGGGTGAAGCCGCGTGGCGGCCAGGCGATGGTCGCATCGACACCCCACGACAGCGGGAACACGAACGCGATGGGGGCGAACAGGAACACCATGACGAGGATGGTCATCGTCCACAGTCCCGCCTTCGCTGGCCCGAAAGGCATTGCCGCGTCGCGGGAAACGCCCTTGGATCCGGTGATCGCGACTCCGGACCCGGCTGTGAGGCCCGTCATCCGACCCGCCGCGGTGAAGCAGATGCACGTCGCGATCAGCAGCACGACCCCGAACGCGCTGGCGGGGCCCCACCGGTAGTTCTGCACCTGGGTGGCGATGTAGGTCGAGATGGTGGCGTCCTGCGGGCCACCGAGGATTGCCGGAGTCAGGAAGAAGCCGGTGGCGATGATGAAGTTCAGCAGCAGCGCGCCGACGATCGACCCGCGGATCAGGGGGAGATAGACGGACGTGAAGGCCTGCCAGCTGGAGCACCCGAGCGACTTGGCCGCGCGGGTCAGGTTTGGGTCGACGCCGCTCATGGCTGCGAACAAGACCAGGATCATGTACGGCAGTAGGTAGTTGACCATGCCGATCACGGTGCCGGTGGAGTTGAACAGCAGCGATTGACGACCGACGCCGAGCGCCTCCAGGGCGTCGTTGACGGGCCCGTTGGACGACAGTAGTTCCAGAAATGCGAACAGCCTGACCAGGATCGACACCCAGAACGGCAGCAGCACCATCATGAACAGCGCCGTCGACAGCGTCCGCTGCAGCCGGGACATCAGGTAGGCCACCGGGAAGGCGAGCACAAATGTGATCGCGGTGGACACGCCGGCGGTGATCACGGTGTTGACAAGCACGTCACGCAGCAGGGCGTCGGTGAACAGGCTGACGTAGTTG
This sequence comes from Mycolicibacterium sp. 624, assembly GCF_040548615.1. Classification (NCBI taxonomy): domain Bacteria; kingdom Bacillati; phylum Actinomycetota; class Actinomycetes; order Mycobacteriales; family Mycobacteriaceae; genus Mycobacterium; species Mycolicibacterium sp. 624. The sequence goes on along the minus strand of NZ_JBEPRZ010000005.1, from coordinate 259,904 downwards.
ACCAGCGTAAAGCCGCCCGGACTGTACGAGGCCGCGCCGTCGGCGTTAAGGCTGCGCAGCGCGATGCTCACCAGCGGCCAGAAGAAGAAAACTCCGTAGAGCGCGGCAAGGACGAGCAGCAGAACGGTGGTGCCTACGGCACGGTTTGGACGAGAACGCTTGCGTGCAAACGTATTTACCGGAGGCTGGGTGCACGGCGAATCTAACCCAGCCCCGCTGGGGGGTTGTGTAACGGCTCTCACAGTTTCCTCTTGACGTGGGCTAGATTAAAGATACAGTTCGATCGGTTAAAACAACCTGACCCAAAGGAGCAGCCATGTCAAGAGCGAGATTGAAGCAGGCGACAGCGGTCTTGGCCGTGGCCCTCTGCAGTTCCGTTGCCGTGGCATGTGGCAACTCGCAGGCGCCCACCGGCAATGCCGCAGACTTCGATTCATCGGTGTTTCCCGAGTCAACGTTCAAGGATCTGTCCGGGTCGCTGACCTGGTACGACTCGTCGGGCGGTCTCACCACCGACGCCAAGAACGAGACGGTGTGGAAGGACTTCACGACCCTCACAGGTTTGCCGGCTCAGGCCGAGTTCACAGACGGCACATCGACCAAGTTCCGCGCCGCGGCCGAGTCGGGCAGCGTCCCTTGGAACCTTGTCGAGTTCGGCACGGGCGGCGAGTTCTACCAGGCGGCCAACGCCGGCCTGCTCGAGGATATCGACACCTCGCTCGTTCCCGTCGACAAGCTCGATCCGGCCAGCGTCGAGAAGCAGGGCATCAAGGTCGAGGACAATGGAGCGGTCCTGGTCTGGAACACCAACGCGCTCGGCGGCAAGACGCCGACGTCAACCGCAGACCTCTTCAATGTCAAGGATTTTCCCGGCAAGCGGTGCCTGTACAAGTACCCCGTGAGCGCAGGCACTCTCGAAGTGGCACTGCTGGCGGACGGTGTGCCCGCCAATGAGATCTATCCGCTGGACGTCGACCGTGCGCTGAACAAGCTCGGCACCATCAAGAACGACATCGTGTGGTGGGAGTCCGGATCGACGGTTCTGCAGCTGCTCAACAATGGCGAGTGCTCGATGGGCATGGTGTGGACCGGCCGGGTCTACGACGCCATCGTCAAGCAGAAGCTGCCGTTGGACTTCACCTGGAACGGCGGGCTGACAACTGCCGCCTACTTCGCTGTGCCCAAGGGGGCGCCGAACTCGAAGGTGGGACAGGCGGCGATCGCCATGTGGATCCTCGACCGAAAGGGTCAGATCGGGTTCGTCGACCGCACGACCTACACCACCGCGATCAAGGACCTCAGTGCCGGCGACTACAGCCCGGACGTGCAGCCCTATGTCGTGTCGAAGGAAACGGCAGTCAACACGGTGAGTGAGAACGCCAAGTACTACGCGGACAACCTCGACCCGGTGTCGAACGCCCTTTCGGCGTTCCAGGCCAAGTAATCCGCCGCACCAAAACAGGCACGAACACAGGAGAGACATGCATCGCGTTGTGGAGAAGCCCGAAGGTCAGTACGACGTTGCGATCCTGGGGGGCGGATTCGCCGGCGCCGCGGCGTCGCGGCGGTTGACCCAGGCCGGTCTTCGCGTATTGATCATCGAGGCACGAGACAGGCTCGCGGGTCGGATGTGGACGCAAGAGCAGTTCTTCGACGGACATGCGGTGGAGTGGGGCGGTGCATTCATGCTCGACCGCCTCAGCTATCCGCTGACCTGGAAGGAGATCGACGCCCACAGCCTCGCACTGGACTGGGGATCGCTGGAGCCGACGAAGCTGATCTGGCTGTCCGCCGGTGAGCGCCGAGTCGGACCGATGCCGGTTCCCCTTGACGAACTCGCATCGTTCGAGCGCCTGATCTTGCACTTGTCGGCGCTGGCGTCGCGGATTGACCCACACCGGCCGATCGAGGAGCAAGATGTCTCCGAACTCGACGTGACGTGGCCGACGCTGATCGAGGGTTTGGCGCTCGGACCGCACACGCGCGAACTGTTCGCCGCGCACATCGTGACGCTGGCCGGCGACCCGTGGGACGTGCCGTCTGCGCTGCCGTTGCTGCACACCATCGCGAAAAGCGGTTCGGTGTCTGCGGCCACGTTCTTCGCGGCGCCGTACGACACCCCGATGGCTCGCACTCTGGGGCCGCAGTTGGCCGACGGCACGGGTGCCCTGCATGCGGCAGTCATGTCAGGTTCGGACGCCGAAGTGCTTCTGGGTGTGAAGGTCACCGCGGTCGAGGACGCGGGGGAGAGCGTGCGCGTGCAGACCACTGCGGGCGACGTCACGGTCGGCTCGGTGGTGTGTGCGCTTCCGATCGGCGTGCTCTCGAACGTCTCGTTCACGCCCGAGCTGTCGCCGGAACTGCAGAGCCTGGCGGGTCAGGGCGTCGCAGCGCAGGCCGAGAAGGTCACGATGTTCGTCAGCAACTGCCCAGAGCCCTTCTATGCGCACGGCATCCCGGAAGGTGGTGGGTTCGCGACTGCGTCGACCACGTTCCACGAGGGCGACCGGGCCATCGTCGTCGGCTTCACATCTGAAGCCGGTGTGCTCGACATCAATGACACTGCCGCAGTGGAGAGGTCCCTGCAGCAGTATGTTCCTGGCATCAAGGTGGAGGCAGTCGCGTGGCACGACTGGGCCGGTGACGAGTTCGCCCGTGGCACGTGGAGCTATCTGCGACCGGGGCAGACCGCTGTCCGACCCAAGGCGCGGCAGGCTCGAGGCCGGGTCACGTTCGCGGGATCTGACTTCGACGCCCGCCTCGGTGTCGAGGGGGCTCTGCACACCGGTGGACTCGCTGCGGAAGAGGTGTTGGGCATACTTGGTCGCTGAGCCTGCTCGAGGAGCTGGCAGGAGCCGGCTCCTCGAGCGTTCGGATCGTTTCACGAGACGCGAAAGTTGGTATGACGTCGATGGCGGTACCGCAAACGTCGCACATCCTGCGCGAGGTGATCTTCGCGCCCCTCGAGCATGGCGGAAGAACGCAGGTGATCTTCGATCGCCTCCGAAACGCGGTGGCGCTCGATGTGTTCAAGGACGGTGAACAGCTCCCTCCCGAAACTGAGCTCGCCGCGCAACTGGGCATCTCACCGGTGACGTTGCGCGACGCCCTCGGCCTCATGAGAGAGGCCGGACTCGTCGAGACCAGGCGCGGACGGACCGGCGGCAGCTTCGTCCGTCGAAACGGATACGACCCTGTGGAGCACGGGCGTTCGCAGTTGGCGGACATGTCGCTGGTTGATCTGCGCGACCTCTCGGACTGGCGAATCTCGGTCGCGGAGGCTTCCGCGTCACTGGCCGCCGAGCGTGCATCCGACGACGAGGTCGACGGAATGCGGCAACACGTCGAAGCTTTCGTCAACGCCCGCAATTCGGCCTCGGCGCGTCGCGCCGAGGGGCGGCTCTACATCGCGCTGGCTGCCGCGTCCCAGTCGGTTCGGCTGACCAGGGCCGCTGTGAGCTGCATCATCGACTACGGCCCATTGCTGTCGGTTGCCTATCGGAACGCCAAGCTACGCAAGGCTATTGCGCTGCATCATGAGGCACTGCTTGGCGCTGTGCGTGACGGTAGCCGCGAAGATGCCGCCAGGGCGATCAGGGAGGCTGGCATCGAAGTCGCGCACGGATTGGCCAGTCAGAAGACCGGGCCGATCGCTAGGAGCAAGTCATGAGTCGACGCGAGGAAGCCACCGAACAGAAGATCGCCCGCTTCGCGGACCAGGTAGCCGGCCGCATCGACGCAGTTGTCGAGAAGCTGGATGCGGTAGCGGCGGAGGCGCTCTCGGCGACGGGTGGCTTCGACAGTTTCGTGAAGTCCACACGCGAACTGCTGGTCGAGAGCGGCAACGTCGGCGCCCTCGCAGGCGTGGGATATGCGGTCGCCTACCAGGACTCCGCCGACCAACCGGCAATGGTGTGGTGGGTGCATCGTGGAGACTCTGTGGTCGAGAGGACGCACAGCGTCGATCCCGACTCAGAGAGCTTTTACGACTATGCGTCGCTGCGCTGGTTCCGCACGGCGATGGTCAGCGGACAGCCCACGCTATCCGGACCCTTCATCGACACCTGGGGTTCCGATGACTACACCGTCACCGTCTCCCTGGCGGTGCCTGGGCCGTCGGGACCGCGAGGCGTGGTGGCCGCAGATGTCGACGTGCGCCGATTCATCGAGTCGCTGACCGCCGATCTGCAGCGGATACCGACACCCGTGGCCTTGGTCAATGAGTCGGATCGTGTCGTGGTCTCCACCCTTCCGTCCCTCAGTACCGGACTGCCGATTCGTTCGCGCGCTGCTCGAAACGACCCCGACTATGCCGCGTTGCAACGACTGCCGGTGTCGCACTACGGATGGTCAGTCGTATTGCTCGACTAGCTGATCCGGGAATCACTGTCGTTCAGCGTATTTAGACACATCCGGGTTCCGTCGTGCCGTGATTACCGGGCGCGTAGTGGAATTGGGAGAAATTGAGCTGACCCGACGCTTGCTTGTAAAACAACTCAACTATATGATTTCAAATCATGCCGGTTCCGGACAGCGAGCGAGACTGCTCCTTGCGGCGGGCTGCAGCTACTTCTCTTCCTTTGGAGGCGTGATGACCTCGACCCCGAGCGTGGTCGTGATTGGTGGGGGCGTCCTCGGACTGTCGACCGCTCTGGAACTCGTGAACCGAGGCGTGTGCGACGTTCACGTCATCGAACGGACCCACCCCGGTGAGGGATCCTCGGGGCGATCGGTGGGGATGGTCGAGACGCAGTACTTTCGCGCAGACGATATCGAAGCCCGGGTGTACGGCCGCCGCTTCTACGACCGGATGGCGGCCGACCACGGCCTGCACTTCGTGGCGTGCGGATACCTGCGACTCGGCTCGACCTCGGCTGACATCGAGACGTTCGAGCGCAGCCTGGCGATACAGCGGGACTTCGGTGTCGTTGACTCACGCGTGCTGACTGCCGACGAGATCGCGCACAAGTGGCCACAATTGGTCACCTCCGATCGACTAGGCGGCCTGTACGGCGAGTCCGATGGTCACATCGACGGATACGAGTACTGCACCATCGCCGCGAAGCTGATCGCAGGCAAGGGCGGAAGGATCTCGGTGAACACCGAGTTGCTCGACGCCAGCGTCGACGCCGGCGGCCGTTGGCAGCTGAACACCACCAAGGGCACGTTCGTCGCAGACGTCGTGGTCAACGCTGCGGGGCCATGGGCAGCACAGGTGGGCGAGCTTCTCGGCGCCCCCGCGCCTCTTCACCCCCAGCTACATGGCGCGATCACCGTCGATCTGCGCCGAGCGATGGATCCGCTGCTGCCCTTCGTCATGGACTACGTGCCCGACAGTGGCACTGACGGTGTCTATTTCCGGTCGGAGCGGGTCGACCAGCTCATCGCAGGCCTGCACACGGATGAGGGTGTCCACGATGCGGTGGCTCCCAACGTCAAGCTTCGGCGGGTAGGAGACGACGAAGTGGAGCGCATCCTGACGTTGATGGCCGAGCGTCTCCATATCGTCGACGACCTGACCATCAGCGGCAGCTGGCAGGGCATCTATCCAATGAGCCCGGACCACCGCCCGATCGTGGGACGGCACCCCGAACAGCCGACGGTGGTCTGCGCACTCGGTGCGGGCGGATCGGGCATCCAACTGGCTCCAGCCGTTGGCCTCGTCGCGGCCGAGGCGGTCCTCGACGCCACGACCACGTTCAGTTGGTCGCGAAGCTGGTCTCCCGAACGCCTCATCGCCGGCGCCCCAACACCACCCACCATCTGAAAGGACAGTAATGTCGACTCTCAACTACGCAAGCACATCGTTGACAACTGAGCTCAACGGCCAATTCGAGCAGGCGCTCGCGACGAGCCGCACCGAGATCCCCGAGCCGTTGCCGCACGTCGTCGCAGGCGCTGAACGGCATGACGGTGACGTGTTCGAGCGTCGCGATCCGGCCGACCCGAGCCGAGTGGTCGCACGTGCCCATACCGCCACCGGGCAGGTTGTCGATGACGCCGTCGCCGCTGCCCGCGATGCCGCGCGCAGCTGGCGCGCGGTTCCGTTCGGAAAGCGCGCTGAGCTGTTGCGCGCAGCCAAGTCTCGGTTCTTGGACCACGACGTCGAGATTGCCGCGACCATCTCCGCGGAGACGGGGAAGTCGCGCATCGAGGCGCTGGCCGAAGCGCAGGAATCCGCCGACCTGATCGAGCACTACTGCGCGCAGATGGAATCTCGGGACGGCTTCGAGACACCGCTCCGATCAACCGCGACCGACCGGACCGTCGACGTCTTGCGGCCCTACGGCGTGTTCGGGATCCTCGCACCGTTCAACTTTCCCGTCGCGCTGGCGGTGAACATGACCGTGGCCGCGTTGGTGACCGGCAACACCGCGGTCCTCAAGCCCTCTGACAAGACCCCACGCTCGACGGCATTCGCGGCGCGGCTGCTCGCCGAGTCACTTCCCGCGGGCGTGCTCAACCTGGTGCACGGTGGTGCGACGACGGGTCAGCTCGTGGTCGAATCCGACGTTGACGGTGTCGCTTTCACCGGTTCGGCCGACGTGGGATGGGGCATCATTCGGGCGTTGTCCGGCGGCGCCTACGCCAAACCGGTGCTGGCCGAGATGGGCGGCAACAACCCGGCCATCGTCATGGGCAGCGCAGACCTCGACGCCGCCGTCGAGGGCATTGTTCGATCGGCCTACGGTTTCTCCGGCCAGAAGTGCAGCGCGACGCGGAGGGTCATCGTGGAGTCTGCGGTGCATGACGAACTCGTGGACCGGTTGACGGCGCGTGTCGAGCAGATCGTGGTTGGCGACCCGTCATCCGCCGATGTGTTTGTCGGCCCAGTTGTCGACGAGGGCATCGCGTCGCGGGTCATGTCGGCTCTGTCGACGGCGCGCACTGATGGCGCAACGGTGATCAGCGCGCCAGTGCCGGAGAGCCCCGGTCACTTCGTCCCGCCGACGATCATCACGGGCCTCGCGCGTGGTCATCGGCTGACCCGCGAGGAGCTGTTTGCCCCTGTCGTGACGGTAACGGCGGTCGATGGCATCGACGACGCTCTGGCCGAGGCGAACGCGGTCGAATACGGTTTGTCCGCTGGCATCTTCAGCGCCGTGGATGCGGAGACCGAGCAGTTTCTCGACGAGATCCAGGCCGGCGTGGTCTATGTGAATCGGCGCGAGGGCGCCACCACGGGCGCGTGGCCGGGATTGCAGTCGTTCTGCGGGTGGAAGGCCAGCGGATCGTCGGGCAAGGGTGGCCTGGGACCGTGGTACCTGCCCGGTTTCATGCGCGAGCAGAGCCGCACCGTCAGTTCCGGCTCCGCGGGCCGATGACTTCCGCGGACAAGCTCTTCGCGCGTGCCGTCGACGTGATGCCGGGTGGTAACACCCGTTCGACGCTCTTCGTCGAGCCTCACCCGCCGTACGCCGTCGCGGGTGCGGGAGCGTTCGTCGTCGACTCTGCCGGTCACCGCACCATCGACTGCAACAACAACTACACCGCGTTGATCCACGGCCACGCCGACCCCGAGATCCTGGCGGCCGCGAGTGACGCGGCTGCGAAGGGCACGGCCTTCGGCCTGCCGACGTCGTACGAGGTCGATATGGCCGAGTTGCTCAGTGCGCGTACCGGAATGCAGAAGTGGCGATTCTGTAACTCCGGTACCGAGGCCGTGATGATGTTGATTCGCGGCGCACGTGCGCACACCGGACGTGATCTAGTGGTGAGGTTCGACGGCAGCTACCACGGCACCTATGACGGTGTGGTGTCGCCCGGGGCTTCCGGAGTGCCCGCGGGGGTGGCCGATGCCTCGATCGTGCTGCCTCAGGACGACGTCGAAGCACTCGACGCCGCCATGCAGGCTCTGGGTGACCGCGTCGCCGTGGTGCTGCTCGACCTCATGCCGAACCGGGCCGGTCTGCGGCCGGTGTCGTCCGAGTTCGCCTCCGCGGCACGCAGGCTGACGCACGAACACGGAGCGCTACTCGCCATCGACGAGGTCATCACCTTCCGCCTCGGTGGCGGCGGCCTGCACCAAACCTACGAGATCACACCGGATCTCGTCTCGCTCGGCAAGGTGATCGGCGGCGGCTTCCCGGTCGGCGCCGTCGGCGGCCGGGCCGACGTCCTCGATGCCTTCAGCCCGTTGGGAGACGGGCCGGTGGCGTGGGGAGGCACGTTCAGCGCCAACCCGGTGACGATGGCAGCGGGACTGACCGCCATCCGCCGCTACGACGAATCTGACATCGCCGTACTCAATGCCAAGGGCGACGGCCTGCGCGGCAGGCTCGTTGACGCGGGCCTTGCCGTGAACGGTCGCGGGTCGCTTCTGCGCCTGGTGGTCGAGGACGCGAAGACAACGTGGTGGCGGTTGTACGAGGCGGGCGTACTCGCGGGCACCAACGGCCTGCTCGCTCTCTCGACGGTCATGACCGATGAGGACGTCGACCTCATCGCGAATCGTGTCATCTCTGCGCTGGACGGGGCGTAGCAGCCAATGTCGCCGCTTGTTCCCAGTCCGAACCCGCCGAGGATGGCCGATCGTCGGTGGCTTGTGGAGGTACGGGTGCTCGGCGTCGCGCTGTCGTTTGGGCGCCGCTGAACCAAAACTGGACTACGCCGCCACCACAGAGCGGTCAGATGGCCTGCGGTGGTGCGAATGTCGTGAACCGTGTCGGGTGTGTCACGCGCAGTGCCTCGGGAACTCGCGTCGGACCGTGGTGGTTGGCCATGACCGACTCACGCGCGATGATTGCGGCGTGGATTGACGTGCATGTCTCGTCGTCGCTGAGGTCCGCCCGAAGGATTCGGCTGACGACAGACAGCCGTTCGTACACGGTTCGTCGGGAGATGCCAGCGGCCTGTGCGGCCAGCACCTTGTTGCGGCCGTTGTTCAGGTAGAGATGCAGGATGGCGAGATGGTCGCTGCCGTTTCGGATGTCGTAGTCAAGCAGGGCCCCGATGGTGCGTTCGATGAAGGTGTGGACCTCGGGATCGTCTCGAAGCAGCGCGAACAATCCGCGGAGTTGAATATCGTTGGTGCTGTAGTAAATTCGTTCGACAGTATGATCGGTTATCGATTTTGCCACTTGCGCGGCCTCTTCGAGGGAACGGCAGATTCCGGTGATGTCCTCGGCTGGCGCACCGAGACTGATGATCACTCTGGCTTGGGGCAGAAGCTCTCCAAGCTTGTGGTACACGGCATCCAGGAATTTGTCGGGAGTCGACTTGGGTGGCACGCTCGCCACGATGTTGAGCCTGCTGTCGGGCAGGGTAGCCGCCACGATCTTCGCATCGTGCACGGAGCTGCAGGTGCGCACTATCGACAATGCGTTCTCCTCCAGACCCTTCCAGCTCAAATTCTCACCGCCGCTGCGGATTTCGATTATCACCCCGGCGAGGCTGCGATGTCGCACCGGTAGGCCGAGGGCCCCCAACCGGGTGGACATCTGCCGCTCCCCGCAGTGTCGGCGGTGGATCAGGTCGTAGATCGCCGCCTTGTCGGCGTCACCCTCGGATTGATCCGGGGTGCGCTGATAGGACAGCCGGATCATCAGTGCAGACGCGCCACGCTCCAGCACCCTGATCTGGGTCGGTGTGGGGGCGTTCTTGGTCAGCAGGACGAGTCGGCCGACGGGAGCGGTGCGTACGACCACCGGCGTCGTCAACCAGGCCTCACGGCCCACGACCTCGGTGGTCTGGGACATGGGAGCCGCACGGGAACGCGCCTCCCAGCCGGAGAGGAGAACCTCGGTCGAGACGTCGGCCGTCGGCTCGTAGGCCAAGACGCGGTGCATCAGATTCTCCAAGACCGCGGGACACCCCGCCAGTCCCGAGACGGTCTTGACGATCTTGTACATCGTCGCCTCTTCAAGGGACAGATGCATGAAGGTGTGGTGCACGAACTCGGCGAAGCGCAGGTCCGAAAGTTGCTGCGTCATCAGGTTTGACTGCGCGGCCTCGACAAACTTGACGAACGAGGCCGGGCGGCGAAAGACGATGAGGGGCAACTGCTCTCGTGCGCACGCCGTGGTGAGTCCTTCCGGCGGGCTGTCGAACTTGTTGCCCAGCTCCAACAGAACTCCGACGGCTCCGGCCGCGGCGAGACTCCTCGCGTAGTTGTGCTGGTCTGCAGCCGAGTCGCCGATAGCGGCGCCCGTCGTCACGATGAGTTCGCCACCCTCGAGCTGGGTGGCCAGCTCCGGTGAATCGGAGGCATGTACCCAGCGCACGCAGCGGTCCAACAGGTCGCCGGCGGCTACCACCTCCGGCTTGCCGACCCGTGCTTCAGGCAGTTCGAGGATCTGGGCGACCGTGGAGTTCTGTCCCAGCGGCACCGGAGGGCGGCCTTCTTCTGGTGCCATTTCAATCTCCTAGGGGGCGGCAAGGGACTGAGTGTCGCATCGTTTTCTGTGTCAGCCCTCACACTGGGGTGATTTGCACATGTTGGTCACATTACGGGTTTAAGACGCACATTGTGACCCCAACGCAGGCGCTGGCGCCACGCAATACTTCTGTTGTGCCTAGCCGGCCGGCCGCCTATCGCGGCAGGTCAAGGGCATCACACGCATCCGAGAAGTTGCAAAAAGGAAGGGATACCCCCATGTCAAAATCGCCCGAAGACAAAGTCCGCGAACTCGGTCTTGAGATCCCCGATTACACCGATGGCTCCTATCACGGCCTCAACTACGGCTCGATGAAGGCGTACCACCGGCTGGGAACCGCGCTGTACCTGTCGGGCCACGTCCCCGACATCCCCGGTCGTGAGGATCCGCCGATCCACGCAGGCAAGCTGGGCGCCGAGGTCACCATCGAGGAGGGCTACGAGGCCGCGCGGATCACCGCGATCAACTGCCTCGCGACCATGCGACTGGCGGTCGGCAGCCTGGACAACGTCAAGTGCTTGGTCAACTCGCTCAACTTCGTGGTGTCCGCGCCGGACTTCGTTGATGTCAACAAGGTGTCCAGCGGCGCGACGGATCTGTTCAAGGAGGTGTTCGGGGACGCGGCAGGTTTGGGTGGACGGGCCACCATCGGCGTGACGTCGCTGGCCCACAATCACTGCTTCGAGAACTGGATGGTCGTCGAAACGGTCGACTCATTGTGATGAAAGGGGTTGAGTGGCGGCGAAGGCCGCCACTCGCACCACTTCTTGGTGCGGTTCTGGCGGTAACCGTGTTGGCGACCACCGCGTGTGGAACGACGGCAGACGACAGCGAACTTCATCTCGGCTACGTGGCCACCCTCACCGGCGACTTCGCCAGTTTCGGCCTGGAGATGCGCGAGGGCATCGACGTTGCGCTCGACGAGGTGAATGCATCCGGCGGCATCCTGGACAAGAAGGTTGTGCTGGAGTCTCAGGACGACCAGGGCAAGCCGGCGAACGGCCCGGTCATCGCCCAGAAGTTCTGTGACAACAGCTCGATCAGCGCTGTTCTCGGATTCAGCTTCTCGAGCGTCGCGCTGTCGGCTGCGCCCGTCCTGGAGCAGTGTCAGCTGCCTGTGGTCGCGGCGTCGGTCACCTCCCCACAGCTCACTGGCATCAGCCCGTACTTCTACCGAACGTCGTTCACCGACAAGTTCCAGGGCACGCAGATGGGTGAGTACCTGCTGGATCAGGGCATCAAGTCGGTGGCGGTCATGTACCAACAGGATGACTACGGTCAGGGCGTCGCGGACGCGGTGAAGCAGGCTCTGGAATCGGGTGGGGCGAAGGTGACGAGTTCGCAGGCGTATCACCTCGGTACCTACAACTTCGATACGTTGTTGAACAATGCCAAAGCTGGTGCACCGCAGGCCATCTTCATCGGTGGGTTCTACACCGAGATCGCCAAGATCGCCCGACAGGCCCGGTCTGCCGGGTCCCAGTTGCCCATCTATGCGTCCGATGGTGCGCTGAGTCCCAACCTGGTCGGGATCGGCGAACAAGCCGTCAACGGTCTGACGTTCTATGCCGCGTTCGCGCCGAATTCGCCTGCGGGCCGGGCACAGAGCTTCGTTGCCGCGTTCCGCAAGAAGTTCAACAAGGAGCCGACGTCGTGGGCCGCCTTGGCGTACGACGCCGTCTATGCGATCAAGGAAGCAGCGACCGCCGGTGGTGGAACGAGCCGCGAGGAGATCGACAGTGGCCTCAAGAAGGTCAGTGTCGAAGGCGCGAGCGGGCCGGTCTCCTTCGACGATCAGGGCGATCGACTCGGTCGGCTGGTCTTCATGCGGGTCGACAACGGCGAGTTCCTGGTTCTCAATCCCTAGGGACCGCGACATGGTCCCCGCCCTCCGCTTCTGCAGGAGATGACGATGCAAACACTTATGAACGGCTTGGCCCTGGGCGGCATCTACGGTCTGCTCGCGGTGGCATTCAGCGTCGTGTACGGCGTACTGAGAATGGTCAACTTCGCGTTCGGTGAAGTATTCATGTTCGGCGCGTTCGGGTCCTTTCTGTTCTCGCAAGCCAACGCGGTGATCGCGGGATACCCGACGCCCATGCCGGAACTGCCCGCATGGGTGGCCGCCGTCATCGGCTGCGTGATCGGCGGCGCGCTGGGCGTGCTGATCGAGCGCTTCGCCTACAAGCCACTGAGATCGGCTCCGATTCTGTCGATGATGGTCACGGCGATCGCGGTGTCGATGCTGCTGCGCGCGGTGGGCCAGTTTCTGTTCGGTGCGGCCCAGACCGGTGTTCCCCCAGCGATGGGCGGGGCGATCGTCGCGTTCGGCGTCACCATTCAGCGGCTCGACATCGTGATCCTGGCGATCGCGATCACCGCGACGATCGCCTTCGCGTTCGTCGTTCAGCGATCGTCGACCGGCCGAGCCATCCGGGCGCTGGCCGAGGATCGCGACGCCGCACGCCTGATGGGCATCGGCGTCGACCGCATGATTGCGACGACGTTCCTGATGGGATCACTGATGGCTGCCTTGGCAGGCACGTTGTTCTCGCAGCGGTATGGGTACGCCGCAGCCACCATGGGATTCCTCCCGGCGCTCAAGGCGCTGGTCGCTGCGGTCCTCGGTGGTATCGGGAGTATTCCCGGCGCCTTCCTCGGCGGGCTGTTCATCGGCGTCACCGAGGAACTCGCGGCAAGTTATGTGCCGCAGGGATCGGCCTACCGGGATGTCGTCGCGTTCACCCTGCTCGCGTTGATTCTGTGGCTTCGACCGCAGGGTCTCCTCGGACGACGTGAAGTGGAGAAGGTGTAACTGTGCAACTCTCACTCGGTTCGTGGGCGAGTACCGCCCGGCAGCGATTCGCTCACCGTCCGCTTGTCGCCATCGCGGCACTTCTTGTGGCGCTGCTCTTCCCGTTCGTCGTTGCCGAAGGGCAGTGGATCCGAGTCGGCGCTGTCGCGCTGATCTACGTGGCACTGGCCAGCGGCCTCAACCTTCTGGTCGGTATGACCGGACTGCTGGATCTGGGCTACGTCGCGTTCTTCATCGTCGGTGCGTACACGACGTCGATACTGAGCGTGAAGATCCTCGGCACCAATGAGATGGCCAGTGTCTCTGTCGCGCAATGGATCGCGATCGGCACGCTGCCGGTCGCCATTGCGGTGGCGATGGCGTTCGGGGTTGTTCTCGGCTATCCGACGCTGCGTGCGCGGGGCGACTATCTAGCGATCATGACCCTGGCGTTCGGCGAGATCATCCGCATCGTCGTGATCAACGCCACCCCGGTGACGGGTGGGACGGCCGGCATCCGGGAGATCAGTCCGCTGGGGCTGCTCGGCGAGGAGTTCGTCAAACCCACATCGGTGTACTACACGGTGCTGGCGGTGGTAGCCGTTCTGCTGCTGGTGATTACGCTGATCGTGGCCTCATCGATCGGGCGCGCCTGGGTGGCAGTGCGTGAAGACGAACTGGTGGCCCAATCGGTTGGTATTCGGACGCGGCGCTACAAGCTCCTGGCGTACGTCTGCGGGGCGAGCATCGCCAGCGTCGCCGGTGTCGTCTTCGCCCACATGCAGCAGTTCATCAACCCCGACAACTTCACACTGGAAGACAACTTCATCATCCTGAGCCTGGTGATCGTCGGCGGCGCGGGTACATTCTGGGGTCCCGTTGTCGGTGCTGTGGTCTGGATCTTCCTGTCGAACTGGTCGCGGGACCAACCGATAGTGCAGAGCCATCCGGAGATTCAGCCGGCGGTGCTCGCGCTGGTCGTCATCCTCGTTCTGATCCTGCGGCCGGCGGGACTGGTGAGCAGTAAGGCGAAGTTGAGCCGCACCATTCCACACGCCGCTGCCGTGTCAGTGGACACTGGCATGGCAACGGATACCAACGGCGCGGTCGGTTCGGTTCTCAAACCGCCGGCCGTGGCGGGCCAGCACCTGCTGGAGTGTCGCAACTTGACCAAGTCCTTCGGCGGCGTGTGTGCCATCGACGACGCCTCGTTTCACGTCGACCAGGGTGAGATCGTCGGACTGATCGGTCCGAACGGGGCGGGGAAATCCACTCTGCTGAACGTGATCTCGGGCGTCATCCCCCCAACGTCGGGGACAGTGACGGTGGGTGGGGCCGGTGTCACTGGCAAGGACGCCGCAGTGGTCAACGCGCATGGGATCGCGCGCACCTTCCAGAATGTCCGGCTGTTCGGCCGCATGACCGTGAGCGAGAACCTTCTGGTCGGCGCACACCGGCGTGTTGCGGCTGGTGTCGGCCCAACGATGCTGCGCAGTCCAAGTTTTCGACGCCGTGAGCAGGCCGCGATGAACGATGTCAACCAGATCCTGCAGTTCGTGAGGTTGGATGAGTTTCGGGACCGAGAGGCGGCGACCCTTGCCTACGGCTATCAGCGCAGGCTCGAGATCGCGCGAGCGCTCATGACGAATCCGTCGTTGCTGCTTCTCGACGAACCCGCCGCGGGTATGAACGAATCGGAGTCCCGGGATCTGGCGCAGCTCGTCAACGAGATCCGTCAGGCCGGCATCGCTGTCGTCATCATCGAGCACGACATGGACATCCTGATGTCAGTCTCTGACAGGGTCGTCGTATTGAACTACGGCAAGGTGATCGCCGACGGCACACCCGACGATGTCCGGTCAGATTCCGGTGTCATCGAAGCGTATCTGGGACAGGAGCAACGGTAATGCTCAAGATCTCCGGGGTGGAAGTCCGCTATGGGCCCATCGCTGCGGTTCGCCAGGCGTCGCTCGAGGTCGCCCAGGGTGAGCTGGTGGTGTTGGTCGGCGCCAACGGCGCTGGCAAGACGACGCTGCTGCGGGCGGTGTCCGGCTTGCACGACTACACCGGTCTCGTGGAGTTCGACGGGCGCGACCTGCGCGGGTTGCCGGCGGAGAAGAGGGTGCGGGCCGGTCTGTGCCATGTCCCCGAGGGGCGCCGGGTCTTCGCGCGAATGACGGTCACGGAGAACCTGCAGACCGCGACGTGGGCGTCGGGGAAGTCCTTCAAACAGGAGGCCGACTATGTGCTTGATCTGTTTCCGATCCTCAAGACGCGCGGACGCCAGATGGCCGGCACCCTGTCCGGGGGAGAGCAGCAGATGCTGGCGCTCGCACGTGCCCTCATCAGGCACCCGTCGATGCTGCTGCTCGATGAGCCGTCCATGGGGCTGGCTCCGATCGTGGTCGGGCAGATCTTCGACCTGATCGCCGAAGTGCACAGCCGAGGGACCAGCGTCCTTCTGGTCGAGCAGAACGCGACCCGAGCACTGCAGATAGCCGACCGCGCATACGTCATGGAACACGGCGAGACGTCAGGTGGAGGCTCAGCCGCAGAGTTCCTCGACAGCACCGATCTGCAAGCAAAGTACCTGGGAAAGCGCAGTTCGTAGACGCGGCCGACGCCGCGGGCGGCGCAGCTCACACCTATCGGTCCGGCCGCGCTGTCGTGATGAATCTGTTTAGGAGCACACACATGTCGCCTTCGGCGTCGTCAAGTTCGACCTCATTCACCGCCGCACTGGCAACGCCGCATGCCCTGGCCACTGAGGCCGGCATGCAGGTGTATCGCGACGGCGGCAACGCGATCGACGCCGCCATCGCGGCTGCGGCGCTGCTGACCGTCATCTACCCGCACAACGTCGCGTTGGGCGGTGATCTGATCGCGCTGGTCCGCACCCCTGAGGGAACGGTCCACTGTGTCAACGCGTCGGGGTGGGCGGGCCGGGCCGTCGATGCGGCGGCGCTGCGAGCCCGATGCGGTGACTCCCTGCCACTGCGAGGTGCGGATACCGTCACCGTGCCCGGTGGTATCCGAGGCTGGGAGGCGCTGCGTCGCTTCGGCTCTCGGCTGTCCTGGGAGCGCACGCTGCAGCCCGCCCAACACGCCGCTGGCCATGGCGTACCGGTGCCTGCGTCGCTGGCGGCGCACGTCGCGGACCCGGAGAACCGAGACCTGTTCGGCACCGAGGACTTCGACCGCGTCTTCCGCCCGAACGGGCGTGCTCTGCAGATCGGCGATGAACTGCGCCAACGTGAACTCGAGCGCACCTTCGGTGTTCTTCGTGAGCAGGGACCTGACGCCTTCTACACGGGCGCGCTCGGCGACCGGACCGTCGAGTACCTGCGCTCACACGGATCGATTCTGCAGCCCAGCGACTTCGCCGAATTCGAGGTGGAGATCACCGAGCCGCTGACAGCGTCCTTCCGGGGATTGACGGTGCTGACGAGTCCTCCCAACACGCATGGCTTCCTGTTGTTACGCGCTCTGCACGCGATCGAGGAACTCGGGGTTGATGATCCCGTTGGCGCCGACCTTGCGACCCTGATGCGGATCTTCCACCGAGGTAATCAATTGCGCGCCAACGCGTTGGCCGATCCGCGGTTGGCTGCGGTGGACGTCGACGCCCTGGTGCGCGGCGGGCTCCGCGAGCTGGCCGAGGTGGGTGCCGCCGACGCGGCTGGCCCTCGCGCGGTGCCTCACGGGGACACCGTGGGCATTGCCGCCGCGGACAGCGATGGTTACGCGGTGTCTCTGATCCAGAGCGTCTTCTTCGCGTTCGGGTCCGGACTCATCGACCCGCAGACGGGCATTCTGTTTCACAACCGCGGCACCAGTTTCTCGCTCGATGACGCCGTGCCGAATGTCATCGCGCCGCGAAAGCGACCGCTGCACACCCTCATGCCCTCGATGACGACACACGATGGCCGGGTCCGGCACGTGCTGTCGACGATGGGAGGCCAAGGGCAGCCGCAGATCATCGCGCAGCTGCTTCTGCGCGCGGTCGCGGGTGCCAGCGCGGAGGCCGCAGTCAGTGCTCCGCGTGCGATCGTGGGCAAGCAGGTCTACGGGTGCACCCCAGACTCGGTCGCGGTTGAGGCCGACGTCGCTGCGCTCGGGCGGCAGTCGATTGAGTCAAGCGGCCTGTCGGTGTTTGACGTGCCGCCGCACACTGAGGGCCTGGGGCAGTCCAATGTGGTGTTCATCGGCACGGACGGTGCGATGACCGCAGCGTCCGATCCCCGCGCAGACGGTGCGGCCGTCGTGGCGCAGTTTGCGCGCCACCGTGGAAATGAATAGGCGCACAGTGCAATCGCCAAACGCTGTCCGGCGCCGTGCCGCAGCAGTAAGACCGTTGGTTGGCGGCCACCTGCGGCTCTGGCTGATGATGGTGCTCACGTTCGTCACGGGCGCCCTGGACGCTGTCGGGTATCTCGGTCTTGACCGAATCTTCACTGGCAACATGACGGGCAACATCGTCATCCTCGGGATGGGTGTCGCCGCGGAGGACAGTCTGCCGGTGGCGGGCCCTCTGGTCGCGCTCGGCGCGTATGTGGTGGGCGCGGCGATCATCGGCCGGCTGTTGCGCGGTCGGCAGCGAGGCTGGAACACAACTGTGACGGCGGCCTTTGCGGCCAGCGCCGCACTTCTTGCCGCGACTGCGACGGCTCTCGCGGTCGTCGACATCCGGGGCGGATCTGCCGTCGGCATTGCGATCGCTGCGACGATCGCTGCGGTGATGGGCGCGCAGGCCGCCAACGCACGCTTCCTGTCGGTGACCGACATGACCACCGTCGTCGTGACGTCGACGATCACCGCGTATGCGAGCGAGACGCTTCATCAGCGGGGTCGCAAACCGTTCACTCACCGACGCCTGTGGGCTGTCTTGGCGATTCTGGGTGGCGCCGTCGCAGGTGCGCTGCTGATGAAGCTGCACATCAGTGTGCCGGTGTACCTGTCGGCTGCCGCGACCGCGGTGGTTGGCGCGGTCGGCCATATCTATTGGGAACGTGCCGGGCAGTAGGACGCCCCCCAAGCAATGTGTCAAGAGGCGGGGCCAAAAAGCTACACAGTGTCCCTTTGTCGTCGAGGGTTCGATGGCCGAGGCTAAGCGGTGACGGAAACGGAAGGCAGGCATGACGGTGTACGGGAATATTGAGGGTGGCCAATTCATCGCGGGCCGGTATCGCGAGGGCCGCGGGGACACCTTCACGACGGTGGTCAATCCCGCCAACGATCAGGTATTGGTGAGGTTCCCGGCGGCATCGTCAGACGATGTCGACGCCGCGATGACGGCCGCCCAGGATGCCTTTGGTGACTGGTCGCGCGCGACCCCCGGTGATCGGGCCACCGTCATTCATGCACTTGCGGCCAGGATGCGGGTCATCGCGGAGGAACTGGCGCAGGCGGAGACCGCGCAAGCGGGTAAGCCGATCCGGTTGTCGCGTGAGTTCGACGTGCCCGGCACGATCGACAACGCCGACTTCTTCGCCGGCTCGGCACGCCATCTTGATGGCGCGGCGAGTGCTGAGTACTCCGGTCAGCACACGTCGTCGATCAGGCGAGAGCCCCTCGGTGTGATCGCCTCGATCGCGCCGTGGAACTACCCGCTGCAGATGGCTGGCTGGAAGATCCTGCCCGCGATCGCCGCAGGCAACACGATCGTCCTCAAGCCCGCCGAGGTCACGCCGCTGACGTCGCTGATGCTGGCCCAGGCCGCGGTCGAGGCGGGCGTCCCCGCTGGCGTCATCAACGTCCTCAACGGACCGGGGCGTTCGGTCGGCGCGGCAATGATGCGTCATCGGGTGCCACGGATGGTGTCGTTCACGGGGTCGACGAGCGTGGGCAAGGGCATCGCCACGGCCGCCGCCGAGACCGTCAAACGCGTGCACCTCGAACTGGGCGGCAAGGCGCCGTTTGTCGTGTTCGACGATGCCGACCTCGAAGCCGCGATTCGGGGTGCGGTCGCGGGTTCGCTGATCAACACCGGGCAGGACTGCACGGCAGCCACTCGCGCCTACGTGCACCGCGCGTACTACGCCGACTTCCTCGACGGCGTGGCCAGACTGATGGAGACCGTGCGTCTGGGTGATCCGGCCGACCCGGACACCGATCTGGGCCCGCTGATCTCGCGGCGCCAGCAGGAGAGCGTGTCGGCGATCGTCGAGCGCGCGCGTGGCGCCGGTGCCAAGGTTGTCACCGGCGGCTCGGCGCCCGGTGGTGCCCTCAAGGGCGGCGCGTACTACGAGCCGACACTGATCGCCGATGCCAGCCAGGACAGTGAGATCATGCAGTCCGAGATCTTCGGCCCGGTGCTGGTGGTCCATCCCTTCGACAGTGACGATGAGGCCATCAACCTGGCCAACGACACACCCTTCGGGTTGGCTGCCTCGGCGTGGACGTCGAACATCCTTCGCGCCCAGCGTGCGTCTCGTGAGATCCAGGCCGGTTGCGTGTGGATCAACGACCACATCCCGATGGCGTCGGAGATGCCCCACGGCGGGTACAAGCAGTCCGGCTACGGCAAGGACATGTCCAAGTACTCCTTCGATGAGTACACCAATGTCAAACACGTGATGTCCGAGATCACCGGCGAGGCCCGAAAGCCATGGCACTCCACCATCTTCCGCGGCTAGCACTGGGAGGTCCCAGCGAGCGCGTCGTGCCCGCACCGCATAACCCATGACGCCGTTGGCAGCCATGGGTGGGCCGTTGCCCACGGTCGCCAATGTGCTCGCCATGCCTGCGCTGCAGTCCGGGCGCCCACTGGTGCTCGCGGGTCGTGATCGACTCGACCGTCTGGTGCGGTGGCTGCATGTGCTGGAGTTGGAGGACATCACCACTCTCCTGCGTGGCGGCGAGCTGATCCTCACCACCGGTATTGGCCTGCCGGACGACGCGTCTCGTCTGCGGGCGTACGTCGACGCGCTGGTCGACGCTGATGCCAGCGGCCTGCTGATCGAGACCGGGCGACGCTTCACCGAAGTGCCCGAGGCGATGATCCGGGCGTGTGACCGGGCTGGCTTGCCCCTGGTTCAGCTGCGCCGTCAGCTGCCGTTCGTTGAACTCACCGAGGCCGTCCACGCGGACATCGTGCAGAAGCAGTTCAGTGCGCTGACTACGTTGCAGCGTGCGCACGAGGTCTTCACGGCGCTCAGCATCGATGGTGCAGGCGCCGAGGAGATCGTCCGTGAGACCGCCAAGATGGTCGATGCGCCAGTGGTGTTCGAGGATCTGATGTACCGCGTGCTGGCTTATGACGCCCTCGACGTCCCGCTGGCCGATCTGTTGACGAACTGGGCCAATCGCTCACGCGCCGTGCGGGTCCGGCAGCGCAGCGGTTTCGCCGAGCCGGAGGGGTGGGCAGTCACCTCGGTCGAGGCGCGTGGCGAGCTGTTCGGCCGGCTGATCGTCGTCGCCCGCGACTCGCTGACGAATGAGCAGCTGATGATCGCCGAGCGCGCAGCCACCGCGTTGACTCTGAGCCGACTGCTGGCCCGTGACGGCGCCGTCCTCGAGGGCCGCGCACACGCGTCGCTACTGTCGGACATCGTTGAACGGCGGTATCCCAACGAACGCGAAATGCATGTTCGCACAGCGGCACTCGGCGTCCCGACGGCGCGGCGCACGTTGCTCGGTGTGGCAGTGCAACGCCAAGACGACCGTGGTCGCCGAGGAGGTAGGCCATACCGCTCAAGTCGAGACGCGGACCGGATCGCCGCGATGATCCGGACCTCCGGTGTGCCGAACCTGGCGTCCACGGCCTCAGACGGCGTCGTCGACGTCCTTGTCACGCTTGACGCCACTGCCGACAAGGACGCCGTGCTGACCGTGCTGGCCGAAGCGCTACAGAAGCCCTCCGCGGAGGCGGTGCTTATCGGGGTCGGCTCACCGGTCCTGTCGCTCCAAGACCTACCGCGCTCGTTCGCCGAGGCTCGACACGTGCTGGCCGCGGCGCGTGCTCTGAATGTCCGCCGCGGGTACTTTGAGATGCCCGATGTGCAACTGCGCGGGCTTCTCTACACTCTCGCAGATGATCCGCGGCTGCAGGCGTTCGTCGAACGCATGCTCGGACCCCTCCTGGACTTCGACAGCCGCAACGACACAGATCTCGTCGGCGCTCTGCGCATCTATCTTGAGCACCGCGGCAACAAGTCCGGCGCGGCAAGCGCTGCGCATGTGTCTCGGCAGTCGTTCTATCAGCGGTTGGCCACGATCGAGCGCATCCTGGCGGTTGATCTCGAATCGGCGGAGGTGTGCACGTCATTGCACGCGGCGCTGATGGGCCTCGACGGCTGCGCATAGCGGTCAGGCTCTGACCGTCGACCCACGGGAGTTCTCGACGGGGACGACGGTGGTGCCGGTTGCCCGAACCACGACGATCGGTTCGTCGAGAACGTCGGCGGCGTCGGGTGCGATGCCGTAGCGCGAGGCGATCACCTTGCGGGCCTCGAACTCCACGGTGCGGCTGGTCTTGCCCATGCGGACCACTGTTCCGGTGGCCTCGATGAAGTCACCGGCGTAGACCGGCGCGAGGAACTCGATCGTCGAGTACCCCACGAACAACCCCTCTGAGCCGTCGGTCTGGATGGCGATCTCGGTGATGATGTCACCGAACAACTTGAGGATCCGGGCGCCCTCTACCAGGTTGCCGCCGTAGTGCGCCTCCTCCTGGCCGATACGAACCCGCAAGGTGGCCGTGATGTTCTCTGACATGTTCTCTCCTTTGGTGTTTGGTGTTGTGCTTGGTGTTGATGGATTGGTCACGCGGTTTGGAGTGCGCACGCGCGCTCCACTGCCGCGTCGACCGCGGTGGCGTGACTGACGCCAACGATGAGGGGGTTGATGTCAATGCTCAGTACGTCCGGGTTGCCGGCGCCAAGCGCTGAGACCGCGCACAGTGCGCTCACGACGCCTTCCAGGTGCAGCGCCCCACTGCGAGATCGACTGATCATGTCGGATACCCGGGATCGACCGATCAGTTCCGCAGCGGCGGCCCTGTCGAGAGGCCCGACATGCAGCGCCACGTCGTCGAAGAACTCGGCCCACACCCCACCCAGACCGATCAGGGTGGTCGGGCCGAACACTGCGTCGCGTTTGTAGCCGACGATGACCTCTAGTTCGCCGCGCACCATCTCGGCGACCAGCAGTTCGAGGTCGACGCTGGCGCTCGCGGCCCAGTCGAGCATTCGTTGTGCCTCTGCGCGAACGGTTTCCGGTTCGACGAGGTTGGTGCGAACGAGCCCGAGTTCGGTCTTGTGCAGCACGCCGGCCGCGCTACCCTTCAGCACCACCGGTGCGGCGATGTCGCGTGCCGCGTCAGCCGCCTCAGTGGCACTTCGGGCCCGAAGACAGCGCGGTGTCGCCACACCGAGAGACGCCAGCGCAGAGAGGATGGCGTCCTCGCCGTGAAGGTCGGCGAGTCGTGGCACGGTACTTCGGGTCGCGACGAGACCGTGTGCGGGCGTCACGGCGGATACGTTGGCCAATGCCGACAGCGCAGTGCGGACGCCCCGGAGCAGCGGGACGCGGTGTGACCTGCAGAAGTCCGTCAGTCGCGGATCGGGATCCTGGCTTGTCGGGCTCACCATGACCGGGAATCTGGTGGATCCGGTCACCGCATCCACCAGATACCGGGCCAGGTCGAGCGCGAGTTGCTTCTCGTGGTCGCCAGATGTCCGTTGGGTGTCGATGGCGACCATCAACGTGTCACCAGATTCCTGGACCGCCTGGGCGAGTGCCGCCGGATAAATCTTGCTGTAGTCGTCGGTTCCCCACGGATCCAGTGGATTTCGGACCTGGAAACGCGGCCATTGCCGGTTCAGGGCCGCCGATCCGGCCTCGCTCATCGCAGGCAACTCCAGACCGACGTCGTGAGCGATGTCGGCGATCAAGTTGCCCTCGCCGCCGGAATTGGTGATGACGTGGACTCGGCGCCCGCGTGGCAGGGGCCGCTCGGCGCCGAACAGTTCGCCGATGGCGAGCAGCTCGTCGAGATCCCCGGCGATGATGGCCCCGGCCTGCTGAAACGCCGCCGCGGTCACGCGCGCGCCGGACGCCAACTTGCCTGAGTGCGCCGCGATGCCCTCGCATGCCGTCGGTGAACGGCCCACGATGCACACCGCCAGTCGCTTGCCGGCGGCGGCGAGCCGGCGCGCTGCGGACAGCGTTGCGTCGGCGTCGGTCACCGTCTCGACGAAGGCCAATACGGCAGTGGTCTCGGTGTCCACGGCGAAGAAGTCCAGAATCTGGCCGATTGACGTGGTCACCTCGCTACCCGAGGATACTGCCGTCGAAAGTGGCACCCTTCCACCGGAATTGATGACGGCCTCGATTATCGCGCCGCTCTGGGCGACTACGCCGACCGAACCGCGGCGGACCTCAGCCGGCACAGTGCCGATATAGGGCGCAGCGCCGGTCACGAGATCCAACACGCCCATGCAGTTGGGCCCGATGACCTCGAAGTCGTGCCGCTTGCGGAGCTGCGACAGGTGAGACGACAGTGCCGTGGCGTCCGCCCCTGAGTCGGTGTGCCCCCCACCGGGGATGATGAAACCGCCGACGCCGA
Source organism: Mycolicibacterium sp. 624 (assembly GCF_040548615.1). NCBI lineage: Bacteria > Bacillati > Actinomycetota > Actinomycetes > Mycobacteriales > Mycobacteriaceae > Mycobacterium > Mycolicibacterium sp. 624. The sequence continues at coordinate 236,167 of NZ_JBEPRZ010000005.1, read as the reverse complement.
TGCGCAGGCCCTCCTCCACCACCGCACTGACGCGTTCGGTCGCAACCTGGACCAGTACTACGTCTGGAACCTCTGGCAGCGCAGACAAACTGGCGACCGTGTTCATTCCGTCAATGACGCTGGGCTTTGGATTTACAGCGTACAACGCACCTGTGAAGGCGGTCTGCCTGCAATTGCGGATGGCGATCTGACCGACGAACGAGCGCGGCGACGCTCCGACGACCGCGATCGACCGCGGACGCAAGATCGATGAAAGCGACATGCCGACAATGATTGCCGCGGCCGTCGACGGGAGTACAGCGTCAACGTGTCAACACCGAACGGCAAGAGTGGACACTGTGCCCATGGTCACACCTGACCTCGCCCAGCAAGCTTCAGGAGAATGTCCGAGACGAGAAGGGTTGTCATGAACGCGATTCCGGAGAGCTTCCGTGCGTATGTAGTCGAAGGCGAGACTGGCGGAAGCGTCAGAGAGTTGAGCATCGATCAGCTTGGTCACGGTGACGTCGTGATCAAGGTGAGCTGGTCGAGTGTCAACTTCAAGGACGGGCTGGCGTCCAAGCCGGATGGCAAGGTGGCTCGCATCTCGCCACTGGTGCTCGGGATTGATCTGGCCGGCACCGTTGTCGACGCGGGAGACACTGATCTGACCGCTGGGACGCCGGTGGTGGTGCACGGCTACGACCTCGGTGTGGCGCACCACGGTGGCTACAGCGAGTACGCGCGGGTGCCACGGGATTGGGTGGTACGCCTGCCCGACGGGTTGACCGCCCGCGAGGCGATGAGCATTGGAACGGCGGGCTTCACCGCAGCCCTCAGCGTGGATGCCCTCGAAGCGCACGGCCTACGCAACGACCAGGGTCAGGTGCTGGTGACGGGCGCCAGCGGCGGAGTCGGCAGTACCGCGGTCGCACTGCTCGCGCACCTCGGATACCAGGTGGTGGCCTCCACGGGCACCGCGTCCGCACGCGACTGGCTGCTCGGTCTCGGCGCGCATGAGGTGGTCGAGCGTTCCCAGACCGCCGCCGCAGCCAAGCCCCTGCAGAAGGAACAGTGGGCGGGGGCAGTGGACTGCGTCGGTGGCGACACGCTGGCCTACGTGCTCAGCACACTGCGATACGGCGGCGCGGTGGCCGCCAGTGGAAACACCGGTGGCGCGAGCCTGTCCACCACCGTCTTCCCCTTCATTCTCCGCGGCGCGGCACTGCTCGGTATCGACTCCGTGCAATGCCCGCTGCCGAGGCGCCAGCACATCTGGAACCGGCTTGCCACCGATCTGCACTCGGACACCCTGAGCACCATCGGTACCGAGGAGACGACGCTGGACGACGTTCCGGCTGCCCTGTCGCAAGTCCTGGCAGGCAAGACCGTGGGGCGCACCGTGGTGCGCGTCGGCTGACACCCGCACACCCGCACACGCGGCGGTCGGCTGGTATGGCCGGCCGCCGCATGCGGAGCAGCCCTCACACGTGGCAGATCAGTCGTCTGCTGGCCTCAGGCAATACGACGTGCGTCGAATGGATGTCATTGTCGGCCAGTCGCTTTAGTGATCTCAGCCGCGGATCTGGGGGTGGGCGCGTTCGGCCTGATGCGCTCTCGGGGATGGCTGTGGTTCGCGCAAGGACATCGGCCAGGCATCACACCCCTGCCACGGCCGCACGGGATTGTTCCTAGCCCACGAATAGGCGAGGCGAGTTAAATTTGCCAGCGGTGCGCACTCGGCTCCGTGGCCCGGCGAGTGGGCCGAATCAACCAGTGGGTTGGCAATGAACTGAGGCAGCACTTACCTGCCCGGCACATCGTCGCTGGTAGTCCCAAAGGTCACTCGCTAACCAGTAGTAGACATCGAAGAATATTTGTCTACTATTGCGTGAGCAAACCCAGAATTCCTGATCAGGGCAGGTAAGCCCCGTCATAGCCGCGATTAGGCGTGCGGTGGCAAAGCCTGAAACAAGTTCTAAAACCGGACTTTATTAGTTGCATTAGCAACGTTCTTGGGTATCGGCGGTGTTTGCTGGAGCGGTTTCATCGGTTATGTGAACAGCAATTATTGAGCAAATGCACAGGGGTGGGATTCGCTACTTAGACGGTTGCGTCAATTATTTGCGGAAACCGACTCCGCTTGTGATTCCCTCGGGCTACGTTCCTCTTCGTCGTACATCACAAAAGCGTCACAACAGCACAACTTTGAGGGAGTGGTTCATGCACGCAATGCTGCGTCCATATGTCACGGCGGGGATCTCACTGGTGGGGGCCAGTGCCATCGCCATCAGTCCGATCAGTCCGGTCTCGACGGCGCTACCGGACATCTACGCACCTGCGCACGCCGTCTCGTCGGCCGCGGTGAATCTGGTGGCGAGTCCGCTCGACTTCTACACCGAGGTGTTCGCGCGGACGACCACCAACCTCGGGCAGCTCGCGGGTACGTTGATCGGGGACCCAGCGCCGATCCTCACGCAGGTCATCAAGAACCAGGTCGCGAATGCCGACGCGCTCATCGTCGCACTCGCCCAGGGCGCCGGAAACATCGCGTACGCGGTCACCGATCTCATTCCCCAAGCGCTTCGCACCGCGTCTACCGCAATCGCCAACGGCGACGTCGAGACCGCGCTGAACGCGCTGCTGGGTATCCCTGCCACACTTGCAATTCCGCTACTCGACACGGTGTATGACGGCATCATCGCTCCGATCATGCTGGCCGTGAACCGGATCAACAACATCGTGCAGAACACGACCGGCTTGATCATGATCACGGGCGCCATGGCCATCATGGGTCCGGTGCTCAGCACCATCGGCGCAGTGGGGACGGCGGTGCAGGGTGTCATCGACGCCGCGGGGACCGGCGATATCGGGAAGGTCGCCCAAGCACTCTTCGACGCGCCCGGAGTGGTCGTCGACGGCTTCCTCAACGGGGGATACGGACCGCCCATCTCGGGCCCCTTCCCCATGGATAACCCGGGCATCCTCTCGCCCAATGGTCCGTTCGGCATCGTGCTCAGCATTCGCAAACTCATCGCCCAGCAGTTGGCACCGGTCTCCCAAGTGCCCTTCTCCGGTGCGGCTCTGCGCAGCGGGGTCGACGAGCTGAGTGGCGCAGCGTCGTTCGATGCCAAGACCGTGTCCCTCGAATCCGAATCCGAATCCGGCCCTGCCGTTGATGCCCCGGCGGCTCCCGCCGGTGAAGAGACCGGCACTGACGGTGGCGCTGGCGACAACAGCGGTGCCGGCGGCGAGGGCGCCGGCACACCCGGCGGTGGCACCGACGTCGGTGGCGGAGCTGGCGAGGGTGACGGCGCCGGCGAAGGAGCAGGCGAAGGTGCCGGCGAAGGTGCCGGCACGCCCAGGGGCGACGAAGGTGACGAGGGCGAGGTCAAGGGCAAGCCAGGCGGCGGCACCGACCTGTCCAAGGGCAACAAGGCGGAGCCCGGCAAGACCGGTACGACGTCCACTCGCCAGGACAACGATCCGTCGCAGGTCACCACCACCCCCACCACCGCAGGCGATCCGGCCGGCAGTGGCGACGCCACCGAATCGCCCAAGGGTGATGCGGGTGCAGGCGCCGAAGGCGGCGACAACTCCGGTGCTGGCAGCGATGCCGGCGACAAGGGTGGCGACAGCTGACACCAGGAATCGACTAGTCCCGCTTGGCGGGTAGGCGCGGTCGTCGCAACACTCTCGATAAGAGAGGTTGCGGCGACCGTGTCGTTTTCAGAGCCGGCTGCAGAACTCGTGGGCCGCGCGAGTGAGAGCGGCGGGGCCACCGCGAAGGGCCTGCTCGATCGGCGTCCCGCGGGGCGTGATCTCGACGAGTTCGACGACGCCGTGCTCGAGCAGAACTGAGGCGTCGGCGCTGACGCGGCCCGCGAAGATGACGACGGGGGTGTGGTGGCGTCGCGCGACCTGCGCGACGCCGAAAGGCGTCTTGCCGAGCGCGGTTTGGGCGTCGACGCTGCCCTCTCCGGTGAAGACCCAGTCGGCGTCGGCGAGTGACCCGTCGAGGTCGACTGTCTCGGCGACCACCTCGACGCCGGGTCGGGCGTCAGCCCCCAGGTATTCCAGGAACGCGAACCCGAGCCCGCCGGCGGCCCCCGCGCCGGCACGGTCAGGATGAACGCTGCCGAGCGTCGAGGAGGTGACCTCCGCCAGGCGCGTCAACGCCGACTCGAGACGAACCACATCAGCCGCGCTCGCACCCTTCTGCGGCCCGAAGACACTGCTCGCCCCGTCGGGGCCGAGCAGCGGGGCCGTCACGTCGCAGGCAAGACGAATGTGGATGCCCGCGAGTCGCGGGTCCAGCCCATCCAGATTGATCCGGTGGAGGTGCTCAAGGGCGGCGCCGCCCGGCGCGAGCCGAGAGCCGTCGGCATCGGTGAACTCGGCGCCCAACGCCGACAGCATGCCCGCGCCACCGTCATTGGTCGCCGATCCGCCAAGGCCGACGAGAAGGTCGGTGGCACCGTGCTCCAGCGCCGACATCACCAGCTCACCCACGCCGAAGCTGCTGGCGTCGAGAGCATTTCGCTCGTGCCGCGCGACCAGGGCAATCCCGGCGGCGGCCGCGATCTCGATCACGGCCAGGCGGCGGTGCGGAATGTAGCCGTACGTGGCCGGTGTTGGGCGCCCCAGCGGATCGCGGACCTCCACCGTGACGCGTTCGCCGTTGAGCGCATCGACCACGGCGTCCACGGTGCCCTCGCCGCCGTCGGCCATCGGCACGCCGACACACACCGCGTCCGGGATGGCGGACAGGACGCCGCTGCACATCGCGCTGACGGCCTGCGCCGCGCTCATGGACTCCTTGAACGAGTCGGGAGCGAGGACGAACTTCACCGGACGGGGGTCAGGGGCGGTTCACCGGCGAGCACCGCGGCGGCGTTGTCGACCGCGAGGATGCCCATGGTGTCGCGGGTCGCCTCACCCGCGCTGGCCGTGTGCGGGGTCAGAACGAGCCCCGGCGCGTCCAGCAGGGCGGGATTCACCTGTGGCTCGCCCTCGAAGACATCCAGTGCGGCTCCGCGGATCTGGCCGGTGCGGAGGGCCTCGATCAGCGCGGCCTCATCGACGACACCACCGCGTGCGGTGTTGATGAGGTACGCGGTGGGTTTCATGTCCGCCAGCGCGGCGGCGTCGATCAGGTGGCGGGTCTCGGGGGTGAGCGGCGTGTGGACGGTGACGATATCGCTGTCGGCCAACAGGGTTGCGTTGTCGACGAACGTGACACCGTTCTCGACGCTGCCGGGGGTTCGGCTGCGCCCCGAGGCGATGACCCTCATGTCGAATGCCTGTGCGCGGCGGGCGACGGCCTGACCGATCCGGCCATAACCGAGGATGCCGAGTGTGGCGCCTGCGCTGATGTCGAGGCCAACCAGCATCCGCGGTCCCCACACCCAGGGCTGCTGACTGCGGATCAGTCTGTCGCCCTCGCTGATTCGGCGGGTGGAGTCGAGTATCAACGCGAAGGCGTGATCGGCCGACGCGCGGTCGAGGACCCCGGGGGTGTTGGTGACGATCACGCCAGCGGCGTCGGTGGCCGCCAGGTCGATGTTGTCGAAGCCGACCGCGACGTTGGCGATGACCTTCAGCTGCGGTCCGGCCGCGGCGAGCAGTTGCGCGTCGACGCGCTCGGTCAGGGTGATGACGGCGGCACTGGCGCCCGCGATACCCGCCTCGAGTTCTGCGCGGCTCGGCGGCGCCTCGGCCCCGATCCGCAGCGGAGCTCCGAGTGAGTGCAGGTGATCCATCGCGCGGTCCGTGAGAAGCCTTGACACATAGATCATTCCGGTCACGGTCCGGGCCGAGGTGGGCGTGGGTGAGGTTGTCACGTGAGGACGCTCCTGGTGATGCGCTGCGGTTTCTGGGCAGATGGTGCGAGCGTATCGATGGACTCATCGAGGGTGCTCAGCGGCACCGTCCCCGTGACGTCGGACCAGACCTGCCGGTAGTGCTGCCAGCGTTGTGCCACGATGGGCCGCCATTCCGGGCGGGGACGCACCAGCCGTGCGTGCGGTGGCGCGACGACGGCTCCCTCGAGAACCTCGACGCACATCGCGGCCGCACCGATGGCGGGCAGGTGACTCTCGTCGACAACGAGGATGTCGCGGTCCAGCACGTCAGCGAGCAGCTGCGGGAGTTCGGGTTCGAAGCCGAAGGCGCCGCTGGCGTACAGCGTCCGCTGCTGGTCTCCGATACACGACTCGACGATCATCCTGTCGGCGAACAACACCCCCTCGACGACACCGCGGGCGGCAGCCGGCGTCGCGGGATCGGGAATGTCGCCGCGCATCGCCGTCCGGGGCTCGGCGAACCACAGTGGGCCGCGTTCCGGGCGGGTGTGCGGAATGAAGACGGGGGCGTCGGCCATCTGATCGGGGTGGGCTCCGAATGCGGTCCCCACCAACGCCGCCACCGCGATATCGCCCTGGCCGTAGCCCAGTCGGGCGGCGCCGTCGGCCAGCGCGTCGCCGCCGTTGATGACACCGTTGATGAGCCACCGGCCTGCCCGGACGTCGACGCGTTGCAGCGCCTTGGCGCGGGGGTCGGGAACTGCGAGCGCGTTGGACACCACGTGCGTGGTGCCCATGATGAGCAGTGGGCGGCCCCCGGGCTCGGTTCCCAGCGCGTAGGACGCGGCGGGGGTGTCGCCGGAGCCGACGAGGACTGGAATGTTCTCGGGCAGGCCCAGCGTCGCGGCGGCAGCAGCCGTCAGCGGGCCCAGAACGCTCAGCGACGGCAGCACCGGCGGTAGTTGCTCGGGTGGAATTCCCAGCTGCGCGACCACATCGGTCAGCCAGCGGCAGGATCCGTCGGTGCTGGCCATCAGTCCGGTGTAGGAGGCCTGGGTGGGGTCAATCGCGCGCTGACCGGTCAGCCACTGGCCGAGCCAGGTCCCGGCGAGACCGAATGTGGTTGCCGCTGCGGCGGCTTGGGGTTCGATGGTCTGGAGCAGTCGGTGCGCCGCCCCCATCGCGGTGGCGGGCATCAGGTGATTCCCCAGCAGCCGACGATGTGCGGGGGACAGCGCGGCGATGAGCTGCGCGGTGGGCTCGGCGAGCCCGGGGTGATCCCAGGTGACGCCGGCGACCAGCGGCTCGCCGGCCGCGTCGAGCAGCAGCGCGGTGGGGCAGTGGGTGTCCATGCCGACACCGCGCACCTCTGCGGTGTGCGGGGCCAGTTCGCGCACCGCTGCGGTGACGCTGGTCCGCCAGGCCGACGGGTCGGCCCGCCCGGCCCCGGCCCCGCGTGCTGCGGGGTGCGGGACCCGGGACCGGGCGACGACCGTGCCGTCAGAGGCGAGAACCACAGCCTTGGTGGCCGATGTGCCGACGTCGATTCCGAGGTAGGTCACCGGAGCGGCATCCTGATGGTGCTTTTCCCAAGGCATTCGAAACCCACTCCTTCGAGGGTTGCGCACGGTTCTGATCGGCTGTGCGGAAACGGCTTTCGGTCAGTCGAGCAGCTTGGCGGCGACCTCGGGGCTGTCGCCACCGTGGATGACGGCCTTGAGTGCGGCGACCATCTTGCCGGGATCCGGTGCCTGCCAGATGTTTCGGCCTGCGGTCATGCCGTGGGCGCCGGCCTCGACGACGGAGGCGGCCTGCTTGAGCACGTCCAGGGGGCTGTTGGCCGGCGCGCCGCCTGCCGCGACCACGATGGCCGGGGTGCCCTCGACGACCTTGGCGAACTCGGCGGTGGAGCCGGTGTACCAGGTCTTGACGATATCGGTGCCGAGCTCGGCCGCGGCGCGGGAGGCGTAGAGCACCGACTCGGTGGAACCCTTGCGGTCACCCCACATCTCGCCCGAGGGGTAGGCGTGGCACACGACGGGAAGACCCCAGGTGTGCGCCTCCTCCACGACGTGGGTGAGCATCTCGAACATGGCGACCTGGTTGGACGAGCCGGCCGAGATGCCGACCGCGACGGCGTCCGCACCGAGTCTCACGGCGTCCTGCACGGTGGCGATGGTGGCGTCGTAGGTCGGGTGGAACTCGACGGAGAACATCGAGGCCTTGAGGATCCAGGGCAGGGGAGCGCGGTTGCCACCGAGCAGCGGACCGGCCAGGCCCTTGGTGATGGTGACGGCGTCGGGCTCACCGTCGGCGATGCTGGCGAAGGTGGAGCCGATCGTGGCCAGCCGGGGCGCGACACCGCGCGGCACGGCCTGGTCGAGGGCGACGGTGACGGTGCGGCCGTCTGCGGCGAAGAGCCGGCGCAGCCGGAGGTTTCGTCCGAGTCCGGCGGTGGTTCCCGTCGGGTTGATGTCGAAGGCGGGGGTGAAGGTGGCGGTCATGCCTACTGCTCTCCTTGTGTGGTGGGACGGGCCGAGGGTTGGGTCTGCGGGTCAGGCCCAGGGATTGACGCCGACACGCATGTCAGCGCCGGAGCCGGCGAGGGTGAGGGCCTCGACGGCTTGGTCGAGCGGCAGCTGGGTGCCGATCAGTTCGGCGACCGGGAGCTGTCCGGTGGCGACCATGGGCGCGACGGCGTGGAAGCCGTCGAGTCGGCACGACGAGGCGCCGACGATGTTCCATTCGTTGTAGTGCACATCGTTGGCCGAGACGGCCAGGTCGGCGTCGGCGCCGAACCCGGCGAACACCGACACGCTGGCGCCGGGTGCCAGGCAGCCCAGATACGGTGTCAGCGCATCGATTCGGCCGATCGCCATGACAAGCACGTCGATACCGCCGTCGCTGAACGCGTTGAGCTGCTCGGCCGCGTCCGGGCCTGGCTCCAGCACCAGATCGGCCCCGAAACGGGTTGCCATCGCGCGCCGCCCGGCGATCGGGTCGACGGCGGCGACCCTCTCCACGCCGAAGCTCTTGGCGAGCCCGGTGTGGATCAGTCCGAGCGGGCCGCAGCCGACGATCAGCGCGGTCTCAGCGCGCGACATGTTGGCGAGCTTCTGCCCGTTGTAGGCGCACGCGACCGGTTCGATGATGCCGGCCTCAGCGGCCGAGACGCCGCGGACCGGGACCAGGTTCTGCCGTGCGACGGCCGGAACGTGGACGAACTGGGACAGGCCGCCGGTGAGCTGGTAGCCGAACGCCTTTCGGTTGCGGCAGATGTTCTCGTGCCCCTTGCGGCAGGCCGCGCACTCACCGCAGGTGACCAACGGGTAGACGGCGACCTGATCGCCCATCGCCACACCGTCGGGCAGCGGGCCGTTCGCGTCGACGACGGTGCCGGCGAACTCGTGACCCAACACGGTCGGGAAGGTGACGTTCTTCTGCTTGCGCCCCTCGTAGATGCGAACGTCGGTGCCGCACAACAGCGCAGCGTCGACGCGAAGGAGAACGTCACCGGGTTCCAGGGTGGGGACCGGCACCTCCTCGATCCGCAGATCGTTCGGCTGGTGCAGCACGGCCTGGCGCATCGTCGTCTGCCCGGAGAACGGCGCCGACTGCGTTGCGGTGGCGGTGTCCGACGTGCTGGTGTCCGACGTGCTGGTGTCCGACGTGCTGGTGTCCGACGTGGTGGTCACGGTTGGTTGCCTTTCACATTGGTGGGCTCGGCGAGAGCTCGCAGGGGTGTAACGAGTTCGACCTGTGCCCCGGTCTCGCGCAGTTCGTCGAGGGATGCCGGGTCGGCGTCGTCGTCGGTGATCAAGCGCCACCGCGCCGGTGTTGGTGACCAGTAGTTGAACTGGTCGGTGCTGACCTTGCGGCGATCGGCGACGACCACGATCTGGCGCGCCCGCTGCATCATCAAGGTCTTGAGCCGGCTCTGCTCGAGTGTTCGTGATGCGACGCCGTACTCCGGATGCACGGCGTCGGCACCGATGAAGGCGTAGTCCGCGACGACGGAACCGAGCATGTGTTCGGCCTCGGGTCCGCTGACCGTCTGGTTCACGGCGCGCAGCCGTCCGCCGAGGACGACGACCGAGACGTCCTCGTTGCCGAGCAGGACGTTGATGGCTCCGATGCCGTTGGTGAACACCGTGACGTCGGCGGCGTCGAGGTGGCGTGCGACGAACTCGGTCGTGGTGCCGGCGTCGAGGATCACCACGGCGCCGTCGCCGACCAGTTCGGCGGCGTGCCTGCCGATGGCGTCCTTCTCGGCGGTGAACTCGAGATGGCGCTGGTGAATCGACAGTTCGGCCGGGCCGGTCAGGGCGACACCGCCGTAGGTGCGGGTGATGTGGCGGTCCTGGTGCAACCGACTCAGGTCCCGCCTGACCGTGGCGAACGAGACGCCGAAGCGCTCGGCGATCTCCTCCACGCTCAGTGCGCCGGACTCGACGGTCTGCAGCAGCTGAAGGATCTGCTCCCGCCGCTTCGCGCCACGGACATCCCGGCGACGCGCGACCAGTTCATCGTCACCCGTGTCGTTCGTCAGATCCTCGTTGCTCACAGTGACCGAAGTTACATGCGCGATGTGCGCAAGTCAACCTTAGATGCGTGAATCGATCATCTTGTGATCGTTAGACGCCTTCGATGTGATTGTGTGCGCATACAAGGGCGCAAAGATAGGGTCTTGACAATCAAAATGATTGGTTCAATCATGTACGACGAGGATCCTGATTGTGTCGCGCACCACAGCCACGCTCAACCAGCGTCCGCTTCTCACCCCGCGGTGAGCGAAACAATCAAACAGTCCAACTTGGAGACACAGATGACTAGCATTCCCGCTACGAAATCGGAACCCGTCGACCCCGGCCCCGCTGGCATGACCCGCGCCACCAAGGTGCGCTGGGCTGTCGCGGTGTTCTGTGCGGTCGGCCTCGCGATCAACTACATCGACCGGTCGGCGATCTCGGTCAGCCTGCCGTTCATGACCGAGGACTTCCATCTGACGCCCACCGAGAAGGGCCTCATCCTGAGCGCCTTCTCGTGGAGCTACGCGTTGATGCAGATTCCGGCGGGCCGGCTCATCGACAGGTTCGGCGAGCGCGTGATGTTCGGCGCCTCGGTCCTGGTGTGGTCGCTGTTCACCGCGGCCACCGCGGGTGTCTCGAGCTTCGCCGCACTGCTTGGCCTGCGTCTCGGCCTGGGCGTGGGCGAGGCCGGTGCCTACCCGGCCGCCGCCAAGACTGTGTCGCAATGGTTCCCGCTGCGACTGCGTGGTCGTGCCACCTCGGTCTACGACAGTGGTGCCCGCATCGGTAGCGCCGCGGCGACACCACTCATCGCGCTGATCATCGGCGTGTTCAACTGGCAGGCTGCGTTCATCTTCGCCGGTGGAATCGGCATCTTGTGGGCCATCGGGTGGTGGGCCTGGTACCGGCGGCCGGAGAACAAGGCCGGGGTCAACGAACTCGAGCTGGCGATCATCCACGAGAGCCACCGCGAGCAGAGTGCCAACAACCTGCACCCCGACGCCAAGCCGATGACCATCGCCGAGCTGTTCAAGCAGCGCACCGTGTGGGGCATGATGCTCGGCTTCTTCTGCCTGAACTTCATGATCACCTTCTTCCTCACCTGGTTCCCGTCATACCTGGTGGAGGAACGCGGATTCGACCTGCTCAAGCTCGGCGCCTTCGGCATGATCCCGCCGCTGGCCGCCATCCTCGGCAGCTGGGCCGGCGGACTGGTCGGCGACTTCCTGCTGGAACGGGGCTGGTCGCTGAACAAGGTCCGCAAGACCTGCCTGGTGGGTGGCATGCTCGTCTGCTCGGTGATCGCGCTGGCCGCGGTCGCACCCGAGGCGTGGCAGGCGCTGGTGCTGATGTCGATCTCGTATGCGGCGGCGGCATTCACCATCGTCTCCATCTGGTGCCTGCCCGCTGACGTGGTCGACTCCAGCACGGTCGCCAGCCTCGGCTCGACGCAGAACTTCTTCTCCAACATCGGAAGTGCGTTGAGCCCCATCGTGATCGGTGCGCTCTACGGCGCCACCGGATCGTTCACGGTGCCACTGCTGCTGACTGCCGCGGTCGTCGTCGCCGGTGCGTTGTGCTTCGGCCTGATGATCAAGAAGGTCGAGCCGATCCGTCGCCCCGAGTGGGACGCCGCGACGAGCTGAAGCTGATAAGAGAGGTCGACGGCCTTCGCCTGTGGCGGGGCCGTCGTCTTGTCCTGTCTTCCAGCGCGGATCGATAGGCTCCAACCGTGATCACCCTGGACCGGCTCGTCAACGTCCTGGGCGGGTACGGCGTCGTGTCGCAGCTGGGTTCGGTGCCGCGATCGACCGAGCTGCGCAGCGTCGTGATCCCCGAGGCCGGCGTCTTCGGGGACGTCGTGCTGGGCATCGGGGCGCGGTCGGTGGAGGAGGCCCTGCAGTGGGCCGTGGCCGCCGGGGCCAAGGCGGTACTCGTCCGCGCCGCCGATCAGCGGCCCGCCACCAGCGTCGCGGTGTTGTACGTCGATCCGGCCGTCCCATGGAGTGAGTTGGTGGCCGTCGTCTACGGCCTGGTTCTCGAGGGCCGTGAGACCGAATCGGGCCGCGGGCCCACCGACTTGTTCGCGCTGGCGGACAGCCTCGCCGATGCGATCGGCGGCGCGGTGGTCATCGAGGACCGTCGGGCACGGGTGCTGGCGTACTCGCGGATGCAGACCGACGCCGACCCCGCCCGCATCGAGACGATCCTGGCGCGGGCGACACCCGAGCCGTTGCGCGCGGCGCTGGAACGGCGCGGCGTCGACACCCGGTTGTCGACGTCGGACGAACCCTTCTTCGTCGAACCCGTCACCGAGCATGGGCTGACCGGCCGCATGGTGGTCGCGGCGCGCGTCGGGCGTGAACTGCTCGGCTCGGTGTGGGTGACGTGCTCGGCGGAGCTGGACGGCACGGCGCGCACCGCGCTGGCCGACGGTGCGCGCACGGTCGCCCTGCATCTGCTGCGCTCGCGGGCCAGCGCGGACCTGGAACGCCAGGTCGAGTCCGAATCGGTGATCCGGCTGTTGGAGGGCACCGCGGACGCCGCCACCGTGGTCAGCAGGCTGGGGCTGCCGCAGGAGCGGCTTCGGGTGATCGCCGTGCGGCCCCGCATCGCCGCCGAGCCGCACACCGCGCTGTTGGTGGCATTCGAGCAGGCGACGGCGGGTTTCGGGTGGTCGCGACCCGGCCGCAGCGCGGTTGTCGACAACGCCGTCTACACCGTGTTGCCCGCGGAGTCCGCGACCCAGGCCCGGCTCTGGACCACCCGATTGGCGACGGCGCTGCCCCCAGCGGCGACGCTGTGTGCGGGCATCAGCGGCGAGGCGACGGCGGTCGAACTGGCCACCGCGCGTCGCGAGGCCGACGAGTGCCTTGGCCTGCACGAGGCGAACGCCTCGCGCATCGATCCGCCGGCCTATGACGAGTCGTGGGACGACATCCTGCTGCAGCGGCTGCGGACGGCGGCGGGATCTGGGCGCAGCCCGACGCGTGGGCCGGTCGCGGCGCTGGTCCGCTACGACGAGGAGCACGGCACGCTGTTCGTCGCGACGCTGCGGAGCTGGCTGGAGGCTCAGGGTGACGCCGCGCAGGCCGCCATCCGGCTGGGGGTTCACGAGAACACCGTGCGGAATCGGCTGCGCAAGATGTTGGAGATCGCTCCGCTGGACCTCGATGACCCGGACAAGCGGCTCGCGATGGTCATCCAGCTCGCAACTGTGGCACCGCCACAAAACCCCACCGCCTGATTGTCGCTCCAGCCCAGTCGGCGTTGCTCAACTAGGACCATCATGGTTTGGAAGGAGTACTGGCTGAACAGGGAGGTTCGTGGTGGCGGGCGCCGAGCGTATCGACGGGGGACCCCGGTCGGTAATCGTGGTGGGCGCGGGCATCGTGGGCCTCTCGACGGCGTGGTTCCTGCAGGAGCGTGGCGTCGAGGTCACGGTCGTCGATCGCGCGGGTGTGGCCGCGGGTGCGTCCTGGGGTAACGCGGGCTGGCTGTCGCCGGCGCTGACAATTCCGCTCAACCAGCCGGCGGTGCTGCGACACGGACTGCGATCGCTGCTGGATCCCGCTGCGCCGCTGCACATTCCGCTCAAGGCCGATGTCGGGCTGGCAGGGTTCCTTGGCCGCTTCGCGCTGAACTGCCGGAGCTCACGCGCTGAGCAGGTGATTCGCGCCAACCTTCCGCTGAACGAGGAGTGCTTCGAGGCCTTCGACGTGCTCACCAACAACGGTGTCGACGCGCCCCGGACCGAGGCGTCGATCACCGCGTTGTTCGAGAACGACCACCAGGCCGACGAGCTGCGCCGTGAGCTGGCTGATCTGCGGCGGGCCGGCCAGTCCGTCGAGGTCACCGAACTGACGGAAGATGAACTGCGCGAACGGGTTCCGCTGGCCTCAGGTGCGGTCAACGTCGGGCTGTCCATCGATCATCAACGCTTCGTCGACCCGGGCAGGTTCGTGACGGCGCTCGGAGACGCGGTCGCCGAACGCGGTGCCGAGATCCGCCAGCTGCAGGTCACCGATGTGTATCCGGTCGGCCATCGAGTTGCCGTGCACGGGCTCTGCGGAGCGACGCTGCACGCCGACGCCGCCGTGATCGCGACCGGAGCGTGGCTGCCGGCACTGGCGCGGCGATGGGTGCGAGTGGGAGTGCGGGCTGGCCGCGGCTACTCGTTCACGGTGCCCGTCGACCGCCCGATGCTCGGACCGGTCTACCTGCCCACGGTGCGCGTGGCCTGCACGCCGTACCAGGGCGCCCTGCGGGTGGCGGGAACGATGGAGTTCCGCGACCCCGACGACCCGGTGATGCCGGCGCGTGTCCGTGCCATCGCTGCTTCCGCCGCCGGGCTGCTCGAGGGCGTGCGCTGGGACGATATGCACGACGTCTGGGTCGGACCGCGACCCGTCACCACCGACGGCCTGCCAGTGATCGGGCAGGTGGACGCGGGCGTCTACGTCGCAGGCGGCCACGGTATGTGGGGCCTGGCGCACGGCCCGATCACCGGCCGTCTGCTGGCCGAACAAATCACCACCGGAAAGCAGTCCGACGCGCTCGCCGCGTTCGAGCCCCTCCGGTAGGACCTCACCCACAGCTGTCAGGGGCGGTGTGCACAACACCCGCCCCTGACGGCAAACCCCTACAACAAGGAGATTTCAATGACCACTGCTCAAGGCGTCTGGCTCACCCCCGCGGCACACGATCGCCTGCGCGAAGAACTCACGACGCTGCAGAAGTGGGCCGTCGATGTCACCGACTCCGCCGACACCGATGCGGTCGCGGTCCGGCGTGCGCAGCAGGCTCGGATCCAGCAGATCCACGAGATGTTGGTCAGCGCCGTGATCGGTGAGGAGCCGCCGAACGACGGGATCGCCGAGCCGGGCATGGTCGTGACGGTCGGTTACGGCGGCACCGACGACACCGACACCTTCCTGCTCGGTACCCGCGGCGCGGATTACGGCGATATCGAGGTGTACTCGCTGAACTCCCCGTTGGGGGCGGCGATCAATGGCGCGCGGGTGGGCGATACCCGCAGCTATCAGCTGCCCAACCTGGCGATGCAGGACGTCACACTGCTGCGGGCGGTGCCCTACGGGCTGCACGACACGGCGGGTCCGCGCTCGGCGTAGCGTGGGTTTTCCGTGGTGAGGCCGTCACGCGGCGGGCTGAGACGACGCTCACATCGCATGCGCGGTAACGCACAGCGGGCGCCGAGCGAAGACCTAGCCAGGGGAGAGACAAACTTTTCCCGCAACGGGAACGGGTAAGCTTTTAGCTTGTCTTACTGTTGTAACGCAGAGGCTCGGCGAATAACGTCGCTGCCAAACGAGTGACGAGACTTCGCTGAAGGTCGGCGGTGCCGTCGGAGGGTGATTGAGAATGTCGTTGACGACGAAGGTCATTGTTGGCTGTGGCGGCGCGTTGGTGTCGGTGTTCGCGAGTGCAGGAATTGCGTCCGCGGCGCCCGATATCGAGGCAATCGTGAATTCCACGTGCACTTACCCGCAGGTGATGGCGGCGCTGCAGTCGCAGGATCCCGCCGCGGCGGGCCAGCTCTCCGGTAGCCCGATGGCGACCGGATGGCTGCAGAAGCTTGTTGCCTCGCCGCCGGAGGGTCGTCGCAGCATGATCGCGCAGATCCAGGCGTACCCGCAGCTCAACTCCTACACCGGGCTGATCAACTCGGTCGCGGGTTCCTGCAACAACTTCTGACAGGCAGTTCCACGCCTGAGTGCTGATGCGCGCTCGGCGGTGTCGTCATACGTGACGATGCCGCCGGGCGCGTTTCGCTGTCCGGGTGCGCCATGTGGCCACGTCGGGGATATTTGCGTCCGATAACATCGCAATTGCCGCCCACCCGTGACGAAGGAGAGCCGTGTGCTCCGCGCTCTGGCACTTTCCGTGACTGTCGCCGCCATCGCGATGTCGAACTCGGTGATCGCAGCGGCAGATCCGCAACCCTTGCCCACCACCTACGCCATCGGCAAGTGCATCACGGCCGAACAGCCCGCTCAGCCAGAGCCCGAGCGATTCGACTACAACTGCGACAGCACCGGTGTGCTGCAAGACATGGTGTGGACGTCGTGGGATGCCAAGGGAGCCAAGGGTAAGGGCACCGACGACTCGTTGGAGTGCCAACCCAACTGTGCGCAGGGCACTCGACTGACCAACCCCGTCGTCGTGCACGCGTGGAATCCGCAGCCGGCAGCCAGTTCCTCCAAGTGCCCGCGCGGGTTCCTGTTCTACACCGATATGACCATCGCCTATCCGGATGGCGTGCCGCCGTGGATCAAACCCGACACGACGTGGGATGTCGGAACCGACTTCGTGACCGTCGACGGCATGCCCGCGGTGCACTTCTCCGGCATGAAGCCCAACTGCCGCCTGTTCTAGGTCTGGGCGAGTTCGGGCTCGGTTACCGACGACGCGCGGAGAATGAGCCGGGTCGGGATCAGCAGGCGGGTGCCCTCCATGGGAGGCAGATCGCAGTCCGGCTCCTCGCGGGCGATCAGCTCGGTGAGGATCTGCACCGCCTGCGCGCCCATATCCCTCGGATGCAGATGAACGCTGGTCACCGGTGGGTTCGTGACGCGCAGGATCGTGCTGTCGACCGCGCTCGCCAGGGCGAGATCGCCGGGCACCGACACATGGGCCGCCCGCGCGGCGTTGAGTAGCGCGATCGCGCAGCCATCCGAGCTGGTGTAGACGGCGTCTGCCGGCAACGGCCCGGCGCGCAGCGAGTCCAGCGCGCGGTCCATCTCCGTTGGCGACATGTCCGACACCGCGAACACGGCCGGGGGCACGTCGTGCTCGGTGCACCACTGACCGTAGGCGTCGACGATATCGCGGATGAAGGACCGCGAGGACGTGTCGACGATGAGTGCGGGGCGCGAGCAGCCCTGGGCGACAAAGTGATTCAGAACCTCCCGGGTGGCCTTCGCATGGTCGTTGTCGATGACGAACGAGGGGGCGCCCGCTGCGACAACGGGCTCACCCGTGGTGACGACCGGATATTTGGCGGCGAAGGAGGACTGCAGTGCCTGTTCGGAGCCCTTGGGGTCGACGATGATCATGCCGTCGAGCCCGAATCCGCCCAGCGACGAGGGGTCAACGCCCGCCGACGTCACGATCAACGCGTAGCGGGCGGCGGCGGCGGCCGCGGCGGCGCCGTTGATCAGCTCCAGGAAGTACTCCGACTCGGATGTCGGTACCAGGCCACCACTTCCAGCGTTGCCGTCGAGATCGGGCATCTGGATGACGAGGATTCGGCTGCGGCGCGTAACTAGTTGTTGGGCATGGGGATTGGCGATGTATCCGAGTCGCTCGGCGACCTCGAGGACGCGCTTGCGCGTCTTGTCTGCGACGCGGCCACGGCCATTGAGCACGTGGGACACCGTTGTCATCGAGACGTCGGCCTCGCGTGCCACGTCCTTGATGTTCGCCACGTCTCTCCCTGCTCCGCTCTGGTGCTCGTCGTCACACTTGGGTCTTGACCCGCATCAGATCACTGCACTATGGTTTCATACCAGCAGAGCCAAAACCTTTTGTCAAACTAGGTCTCATCGCTCGGTCCATGGTCGGCCCCTCAGGGTGTCAGTCGAACGCGGACCGTTGTGCCTGATCGATGCCAAAAGGTTTTACCAACTTGGAGGAGCGACGTGACGATCAGTGGGATCAGCGCGAGCGGCCACACCGTGCCGGCGTTGGATGCGAACACCGAGGCAGTGCACCGGCTCTTCGCCTGCCAGCCGAGGCTCGTCGCCGTTGAGTCGGCGTTGCGCGCCATCCCGGGGATGCAGCGCAACCAGATCCTGACGTCAGGTCCGACGTTGCCGTTCGAGCGCTACACCGGGGGGCAGCGCGAAGCCCTGCTCGGCGCGGCGATCTACGAGGGATACGCCACCAACCGAGTCGAGGCCGAACGTGCCTACGCCGCTGGTGAAGTCGTGGTCAGCGGTTGTCAGCAACTCGGTGCGGTCGGCTCACTGGCCGGGGTGACCACGGCGTCCATGCCGGTGGTGGTCGTCGAGGATCCGCTCACCGGCGACCGGGCCTATTGCACGCTGTATGAGGGCGACGCGGCTGACCGCCTGAACTACGGCAAGTACACCGCGGCCACCCGCGAGAATCTGGACTACCTGCACGACCACGTCGGGCCCGCCCTCGGCCGTGCGGTCCAAATGTGCGGGGGCGTCGAACTCAAGCCGATCATCGCCCGCGCACTGACCATGGGCGATGAACTGCACAGCCGCAACACCGCAGCCACCACGCTCTTCGTCCGTGAACTCCTTGGCGTGTTCGCCGACCTGTCGGCCGACGATGCGCGTGTCCTCGCCGAGTACCTCTTCACCGGCGACTACTTCTTCCTGCGGCTCGCGATGGCCGCGGCCAAGGTCATGGCCAACACCATGCGCGGGGTGCGCGGCTCCAGTGTGGTCACCGCGATGGCGTTCTCCTGTGCGGAGTTCGGCGTTCAGGTCGCCGGCACCGGGGATCAGTGGTTCCGCGGTCCGCTGCCCACCTTCGAGGCGACCAAGCTCAATCCGGGTTTCACCGCGGACGACATGGAGTTCATGGGTGGCGAGAGTGTCATCACCGAGGTCGTCGGTCTGGGCGGAGTCGCGCAGGCAGCGGCGCTTCCGCTGCAGCGATCCAGCGGAGGCAGTGCGGCAGCGATGATCGCTCGGACGACCCAGATGTATGACATCTGCGTCGCAGAACATCCCGACTTCCGCATCCCGGTGCTCGACTATCGCGGCACCCCAGTGGGTTTCGACGTTCGCGTGATCGCCGAGACCGGCATCACTCCCGTCCTCGACATCGGGATCGCCGGTGTGGGCGGAGGCCAGATCGGCGGTGGTGTCGCTCGCGCGCCGCTTGAACCGTTCGTACTGGCCGCCGAGGCGATCGCCAGGCAATAGCCAAATCAGCATGCCCACAGCCACATCGCTGTGGGACTCGATATCACAAGGAGATAAGTGCATGACTGACACCGTGTTCGAACGTAACGACACGCTGTATGGCCTTGACCCGGAGCACACGCGGGTCGCGGAGGAGCTCCGCGCCAAGGGCGTGAAGTATGCGATGGCGAACTGGATCGACGTGCTCGGCCGTCCCAAGTCCAAGATCGTGCCCCTGACCCACTTCGCGGATCTGGTGGCGGGTGCCGAGCGCTACACGCCACGCGGATTCGGTGGGATCGGCAGCATGAACCCCACCGAGGACGAGGTCATCGGTGTGCCGGATCTGAGCACTCTCAAGATCCTGCCGTGGGACCGGAACTACGCCTGGATGCTTGCCGACATGAGTTACGGCGGCCGCGAGTCGTTCGCGCTGTGCCCGCGTGCCGCACTGCGGTCGCAGGTCGAGGCGGCGGCCCAACTCGGCTACTCGGTACACCTCGGGGTGGAGCCCGAGTTCTACGTGTTCCGCCCGGAGTCACTCGAGGGTGAACACGAGCGGCTGATCCCCATCTCGGCCAGCGGTTCGCTCAAGCCGTCGCCGGCCTACGACGTCGAGGCCACGATGGACGCGTCGGAGTTCCTCGACAAGCTCGTCGGCTATCTCAGTGAACTCGACTTCGGTGTCTACGCGTTCGGTCACGAGGGCGGGGACGGTCAGTACGAACTCAGCATCGGACACGCCCCGGTCCTGGAGATGGCCGACCGGATGACGCTGTTCCGGTTCGCCGTCAAGCAGGTCGCCAAGGAGTGCGGACTGCTGGCCACGTTCATGCCCAAGCCGTACGCGAGCATGTGGGGCTCGGGCGCGCACCTGAACATGAGCCTGGTCAACATCGCCACTGGGCGCAACGCATTCCGCGCCGACGACACCGCCGGACAGTGGACACAGGAGACCTACCAGTTCATCGCGGGTGTGCTCAAGCACGCGCCGGCCTTCACCGCGTTGGGCAATCCGACCACCAACTCGTATCGGCGCCTGACTCCGCGGCTGGCCGACGGTCAGATCTCCTGGGCGCCAACGCGGGTGAGCTACGGCTCCAACAACCGGTCCTGCACGGTCCGGCTGCCGCAGAACCGGCCGTGCATCGAGTACCGCGCCGCTGACAGCGCCGCGAACTACTACTTCGCCTCGGCGTTGATGATCGCCGCGGGGTTGGAGGGAATTCGGGAGGGCCTGGACCCGGGTGCGCCGCTGGAGCAGGCGTCGCACAACACCGATGCGCCGACGCTGCCGCGCACCCTGCTCGAGGCGATCGAGGCGTTTCAGGGTGATCCACTGGTGCACGCGACTTTCCCGCCGGCCTTCGTGCGTGAGTACACCGAGATGAAGATCAAGGAGTGGGAAGCCGACCACCTGCTGGTGTCGGACAGCGAGCGCAGAAGGTACCTGTTGGAGCTATGACGGTCATTGGTGTTGTCTCTGGGTTGGGTCCCGATGGCTTCCTGATGAGTCATCGGAACTACATCGATGCGATCGTCGCGGTTGGTGGTTCACCGATCATGATCCCCGCCATGGTGGATCCGGACGACGCGTTGAAGCTGACCGAGCGGATCGACGCCCTGCTGTTGCTGAGCGGCGGGGATATTCATCCCCGCCGCTACGGCGACACGGTACGTGCCACTCTGCACGGCGTCGACGAGCAACGCGACGGCGTCGAGCTAGCCATCGCGCAGGCGGCAATGCGCCGGGGGATCAAGGCCTTTGGAGTGTGCCGTGGGGCGCAACTACTCGCGGTCGCGCACGGCGGACGGCTCGCCCAGGACCTGTTGGCCCTGGGGATGAACAAGCACATGGTCGACACCATCGACGGTGAGTACGCATCGATTATTCACCCCATTGAAATCAAGGAGGGAACCCTCGCCAGCTCGATCTTCCCCAATCTCACCAAAGTGAATTCGCAGCACCATCAATGCATCTCTGACACCGGTTCGCTGCTGGCGACCGCGTGGAGCCCCGACGGAGTTGTCGAGGCAGTCGAAGGCGAGAACTGTTTCGGTGTGCAGTGGCATCCCGAACTGATCTACACCGAAAATTCAGAACACCTCAAGCCATTCGAATGGCTCGTCCGAAAGTGACAACAACGGCATGGAAGACAAAGGCGTCGAGACTGCGATCAAGGACCGATTCTTACAAGTAGAGAAGCACGGTATCGAGTACATCCCCGAAGACGAGCGACGCTCCCGCCCAAGCAATCTGTACGTCCTGCTGCTTGGCGGCAGCATGACATTCGGACTGTTCATCATCGGCTGGTATCCGATCGCCTTCGGTTTGGGGTGGTGGTCGGCGGCGACGTCCATAGTCTTCGGCTCAGCCGTGGGAGCGGTGTTCCTTGGGCTGTCCGGGCTGATGGGCCCCCACTCGGGAACCAACAACCCGGTGTCCAGCGGCGCCTACTTCGGGGTCGCGGGGCGATTGATCGGCTCGTTCCTCGAGGCAACGGCGAGCCTGGCGTTCGCGGCCATCTCGATCTGGACCGGTGGCGACGCCCTGGCGTCGGCGTTGATCCGCTACTTCGACATCCAGGACAACGAGGCGGTGCGGCTGGGCGCGTATGCGGTCCTCAGCATCATCGTGACCGTGATATCCGTCTACGGCCACCACATCATGATGAGCTCGCTGAAGTTCATCCTGCCCACCGCCGGACTGTGCATGATCATCGGGTTGTTCGTCTACAGCAAGGATTTCGACGCCTCGTACCAAGGCACCGGGAGCTACGCGTTCGACTCGCACCTGGTGACATGGCTGATCTCAGCGCTGCTGTGCGCGGCCACCGTGTCGTCGTATGCCGCCTACTCCGGTGACTGGACGCGGCACATCTCGCCGAAGAAGTTCTCCGACCGCCGGATCGTGTTCACCCTGTTCATGGGCGGCATCTTCGGTATGGGTGTGTGCTTCCTCTGGGGTGCCTTCACATCGGCCGCTGCGTTCAACGCCGCAGCCGCCAACGCCGACACCCCATTTGTCTTCGGCATCGTCGAGATCGTGCCGCTGTGGTACATCCCGTTCCTGCTGTACCTGGGACTGGCATCGGGCACGACGCAGGCCGTCATCAATACCTACGGGACCGGCTTGGACACCAGCGCCATCATTCCTCGGTTCAACCGCGTTCAGGCGACTCTGCTCGCCTGCGCCCTGGCCACCGCGCTGGTCTACGTCGGGCACTTCTACGACGCGGTTGAGGGCGGGATGGCGGTCTATCTGCAACTGCTGGTGTGCTTCTCGATTCCGTGGGTCGTCATCATCGTCTACGGCCACCTGCGTCGCCGCGGCTATTACAACGTCGACGATCTGCAGGTGTTCAACCGCCGGGAGAAGGGCGGCGTCTACTGGTACCGGCACGGGTTGAACCCGCGCACGCTGGGCCTCTGGACCCTTTCGGCGGCGGTCGGCATGTTGTTCTCACTCAACGACGCGTTCACCGGCGCGTTGGTGCCGCTCATGGGCGGCATCGACGGCGGACTTGTCGCCTCGGGTCTGGTGGCGCTCATCGGTTGCCCGATCATCGATCGGCTGTGGCCGGATCGGCCCGAGGTCTACGGCCCGGCGGCCGCACCGCAGAGCGCGAGTGAACCCGTGCCGAGTCCAGAGTCGGAGACGGTCGGATAGTGCGCGGACCGATCTCCACCCGGCCCACCATGCGCACGCGTCAGGGTCTCAGACCCCCTCGAGCGCTTCGCCAATCTCCTGTGCGATGCGATTGTGCTGGTCCTCGATCAACGCGTGCCCGGCGGCCAGGGCCAGCGCGACGGGCCAGTCGATGATCTCGACGGCGGCCAGGGCCGCCAGCGCACCGTAGTAGGCGAGCTGTTCGGGGTGGGGTACGCGGATCCTGCCCACGACGGGCAGCGTGACGGCGAAACCACGGGCGTCCCGCACCCGCTGAATGGCATCGCGGCGCCGCGCCGCGAGCGAGTCTTCGGACATTCGTTGCCTTCCCGTCATGGCGAGTTCGACGTCTCGTCGCTCGGTGTGCCGACTGTGGTGGCCATGGCCTCACCACTCGGTTCGGACCCGTTGACCGACGCCGTGGCCCGCGTGCTCGCCGTGCCGGTGCGCGAGCTGTATGCACTGCTGGTGTCACTCGGCATCGTGGAGATCGTCGACTGATCCTCGATCGGGCCCTGTGCACCCGGCGCGAACAGCCGGGGTGCCAGTGCTGCGGCACCCGTGGCCGCGGCCGCCGTGGTCAGCGCCTGCCCCCACGCCAGGGGCCCGAGTGGTGTGCAACCGAGCAGCTGGCTCACCCCCGGCGTGCTGATCAGGGCTCCGAGCACCACCAGCGAGCCGGCTGCGGTGCTCACCACCAGCGGACTGTGCGAGTCGATCAGCGTCTGGCCCAGCTGCGTGGCGACAAGCGTGACAAGTCCGATGGTGGACGCCCGCGCCTCGCGACCCGTCACACGGGCCAGGCCCCACGCCGTCGTCGCCGCCGCAGCCGTTGCCGTCCCGCGCACCGCGACGGTGCGTCCCAGGGCAGCCTGATCGGGTCCCCGGCCGGCAGTCCGCTGACTGGCACTCGGCGGGCTGACGGCGAGCGCGGCGGCGGGCAGCGCGTCGGTGAGCATGTTGACCAGCAGCAGCTGGCGCGTGTTGAGCGGGGCCCGGCCCGACAGCGCCGTGCCGATGATCGCGAACGCCACCTCACCCGCGTTGCCGCCCAGCAGCACGGCCACCGCGGACTGCACCCGTCGCCAGAGCTGGCGGCCCTCGTCGAGGGCGTCGAGCAGAGCGCCGATCCGTCCGTCGAGCAGCATCACATCGGCAGCGGTGCGCGCAGGGTCGCTGCCGCGCGAGGCCACGCCGATGCCGACCGTGGCCGCACGGATGGCGGCTGCGTCGTTGGCGCCGTCGCCGACCATCGCGCAGACCTGTCCCAGCCGCTCCAGGGTCTGGACGATCTGCACCTTGTGCTCGGGGGACATGCGTGCGAACACCACGCTGTTCTGGACGGCCTCCTCCTGACCGCGCCGCGACAGGCCCTCCCAGTCGGAGCCACTGATCACCTGCTCCATGGAGGCGTCCAGGCCCAGTTCGGTCGCGATCGCGACCGCTGTCACGGGGTGGTCGCCGGTGATCAGGCGCACGCCGATCCCGGAGTCGGCCAGCTCCGCCAGCACTGCCGCGGCCTCGGGGCGCGGAGTGTCGGACAGTCCGAGCAGGCCCTCGAAAGACAGCCCGCCGCTGCACAGTTCGACGAGGGTGTCGGCGTCGTCACCGACATCGTCCACCTGCGTCTGTGTCAGTTCGCGACGGGCGACCGCGATGACGCGCAGGCCGTCGGTGGCCATCTCCTGGACCGTCCGGGTCACATCGTCATCGACATTCCCGCAGGCGGTGAGGATCGCCTCCGGTGAGCCCTTGACCGACAGCACGTCCCCGCATATCGACGCCGAGAACGGTCGTCCGGAGCGGAACGGCAGGCGAGCGCGCGCCGGCTGGCAGGCGCCGAGGCCGGCGTTCTCGGCGGCCTCGGCCACGGCGGCGTCGGTGGCGTGTTCGTGGCCGTCGCCGTTGGGGGGAGGTGTCGCCCGTGCCGCGTGGTCGAGCACCCGGTCGTCGGAGGATCCCGGGCAGGCCTCGATCCTGTTGACGCTCAATCGGTTCTCGCTCAGCGTGCCGGTCTTGTCGAAGCAGACGACGTCGACGCGGCCGAGTGCCTCCACCGAGCGGGGTGTGCGAACCAGCGCGCCGACGCGGGTGAGGCGGCGCGCCGATGCCTGCTGGGCCAGCGTGGCCACCAGGGGCAGGCCCTCGGGCACGGCCGCCACGCTGACGGCAACGCCGCTGCTGACGGCCTGGCGCAGGCCGGCTCGGCGCAGCAGACCCAGACCCGTCACCGCGGCGCCGCCCGCGAGGCTGAACGGCCATGCCTTGTCGGTGAGTTCACGCAGCTGCGCCTGCAGTCCGACGGCCGAGCCCTCCGAGTGTGGTGAGTGCGCAGCCCGGCGGGCCTGGGTTTGGGAGCCGACGGTGGTGACAAGAGCGACGGCGGTGCCGGCGACCACCGTCGTGGTGGCGTGCAGTATGCAGGCGCGTTCGGCGACAGGCGCGGCCGGTGTCGGCTCGACCTGCTTGGGCACCGGCAGCGACTCGCCCGTCAACGCGGACTCATCGACCTCCACCTCAGCCGCGTGCACGATCCTGGCGTCGGCGGGCACCACCTCGCCGGGCCGCACCTCGATAACGTCTCCGGGGCGAAGTGTGTTGGCCTGCACCGTTTCGTAGCTGTCATCGCCGACGAGACGACGAGCTGGCGGATCCTGCACGGTGAGCATCCGCTGCAGCAGTCGTTCGGCCCGCAGGCGCTGTGTCGCGGCGAGTGCTGCGTTGCCGGTGAGCACCGACCCGACGAGCACCGCGTCCACCGGAGAGCCGAGCACGGCGCTGGCCGCTGAGCCGATCGCCAGCACCGGGGTCAGTGGATCGGACATCTCGGAGCGCATGGCGCTGGCGAACTGCCACACCGTGCGGCGGGCCGGGCCAGCGACTGACCAGATGGCACCGGTTGCCGAGGCCGCGGTGGAGGTCAATCGAGAGCGGGACTTGGGCGGTTCCGACGGTTCCGGTGGGGGTAGCGCGCTTCGCACCTCGTCGACCGTCATGGCGTGCCAGTCGCGCTCGATGACCGGCTGCGGTGGATTGGCCGTCAGTACGCCGCGGGCCAGTGAGAATCCCGTCCAGACCCCCGCGGCGGCACCCGCGGTGACGGGGCCGGGGCCGCGTCCCCGCACCCCGGGGATCATCAGCAGCGCGCCGAGAACTGATGCACCGGTGGCCAATTGGACACCGCGCTCGCTGGCTCGACGCCCGGCCCGCAACGCGTGCGCGATGCGCCATACGCCGGCGAGGTCGTCGGTGATCAGGTCGGCACGCCAGGGCAGTGTCTCGTCCCGGCGGACGCCGATCGCGACGTCGGCATCACACATCGCCTGGCCGGCGTCGGTGGACACGACGGCGACGGTGCGGCCGTCGGACTGCAGCCGACGCACCAGGCCGGCGAGCGCATCGTCGACGGAGTCGGCCTCACATGGCCACAGATCGTCGAAGGCGGCCCTCATATCGTCGAGGTAGTCGACGTCGAGGCTGACGGACTCGGCGGGCCCCCGGCGCAGCTCGCCGAGAAGCCCGGCGGCCAGCGGATGCCGCGCGTGGCGGACCAGAACCTCGCCGCCGCTTTGTCCGTTCGAAGGTGACTGTGCGGGTTGCCATCCCACGTTCAGGGCGCCGCGGCCGAGTTCGTGTTGCGCCCACTGCCACACCGTGACCCGGTCACGGTCATCCACGTTGCGCATGCGGCCCACGTGTAGCTCCTCGGTGCCCAGCACCCGTGGGTCGACCACCACCGTGTCCACGCGGTCGAACCGGCGCAGCGCCGCGGGTCGTACCGGCAGCACACCGTGCCGGTCGGCGAGGCCGCAGCTCAGCGTGCTGGCGAAGACCTCCCTGCTGTTACGGGCGGCCTTGGGAGTGGCCACCAGGATCGCGGTGGCCGCGGCGTCCAGGCCGGCGGTCCCGATGGTGAGGCCCGCAGCGGTCAACAGCTGCACGACGGCGCTGCGGTCGCCGTGGCGCTCGATGGGACCTGCGGGCAGCGGGTGGGGCCGGGAGCTCGCGCGTACGCCGTCGTCGCAGTCGGCGTGCTCGGCCAGATCGGGTTCCCTGGCGCGCCACGCACGGGCTGCGGACTGTGCCTCCGCGGCCCGGGCCAGGTGCTTGGTCGCATCGATCGCGAGCGACCACGGAGCCTGGGTCAGTGTGTAGGCCGCGGCGGTGGTGAGTGCTATCGCGGTGTCGGCGGTGGTGGCGCCGAGCCGATGCTCGAGGGCGGCGCGCAACCGGGGCTGATAGTCGATCAGGACCGCGGCGGCGGCCACCCCGGACGGCAGCGCCGGCCAGGGCGTGAAACGCCCCGCCAGCGCCGCAGCCAGACCGGCGATGTTCACCGCCGCAGATGCCGCGTTGGCGACGAGAACGGGGCCGTCCCACGGCAGCTCGGTGCCGGGCGGCTCGGCGGGCCCCCCGACCACCGCGGCCTCGGCGTCGGCCACCAGGTCGCACAGGTCGTCGGTGTCGGTGTCGGGGGCGAATCGGACCATGACGCGCGCCAGCGCGCGGTTCAGCAATGCCTCGCGCACGGCTGGCTCGGCTCGGAGCTTCTCGAGCACCGTTGCGCCGATCGTGCCGTCGTCGTCGAGCCCGCGGACCTCGATCCAACAGCGGTCGTCGCGGGTCCAGCAGCGTCGCTGTCCGCCGAGCGCGCCGGGCAACCTGACGGCCGCGCTGACGGCCGCGCGCCGCGGCGCATCGACCAGGGTGATGCCTGCCGCCGTCAGAACGGTGGCAGTGGCCACGCCGAGCTGGGCAGCGCGGACTCCGGTGTCAACGGCCCGAAGGGGTAGTGCGACCGAGGCCTTCACCAGGTGCGCGAGGTTCACGTGGGACGGCTCCTGTCGGTCAGCGCTTACGGGGCGCGGACTTCGTGGCGGTCTTCCTTGCGGCCGCCTTCACGGGAGTGCGTTTGTTGGCCGGTGCCCTCTTAGCGGGCGCTTTTTTGGCGGGTGCCCTGTTGGCCGGCGCCTTTTTGGCCGGCGCTCTGCGGGTGCGCGATTCGGAGGACGCCGAACGCGAACCCTTGTCGGCGACCGCGCGCAGGGTTGCTGGCGGTGGGCGCTGGCTGTTATGCCTGAGCTGGTGGACCACCAGCGCGGTGCCACCGATGCCGACGAGTAGTGGCCACTCGACGAGGCCCGCGGCGCCGATCAGTCCGAGCGCCACTGCGGCCGCCGGCGTCGAGTGGCTGCCGCTGCTGGCTCCGTCGCGGACGCCGCTCGCGACGCCGCGAACACCGCCGATCACGCCGCTGACCGCAGCGCCGCCGACCGCACCCGCGGTGGCCACTGCCGCGTCGGCAGTGGTGGTGACGAGACGGAATGCTCCCTTGAATACGTTCATCGTGCTCTCCGAATCCTCATGTCCCCGAGATGGACACCGTGAGCCATATCGAATACCCGCGACCAGGGAAATCAACCGTCCGGCGCTGCGCGTTTCCTGGAAGTCGATACCGCGCCGCGGCGCAACGTTTGCCGACGCCACAAGTGCGGTTCTGGGACCGCAGTGCAAGCAGGAAACTGGCACAGGCTGTCGACATTTTTCGTCAATCGTGCAAATGGTGCGGTAACTTGCATGCGACACACACCGACTGGCCGCAGCCGAGGAGTTCACCGGTGGATGCGACACCTTTCGGGCACTACCAGCTGCAGAAGCTGCTGGGCCGAGGCGGAATGGGCGAGGTCTACCAGGCCTACGACACCAACACCGATCGCATTGTCGCGCTCAAGGTTCTCCCACCGCACCTAGCCACCGACGAGGTCTTTCAGCAGCGGTTCCGCCGCGAATCGCAGGCCGCCGCCGGTGTGAACGATCCGCACGTGGTGCCGATTCACGGATACGGCGAGATAGACGGCAGGCTCTACCTGGACATGCGGCTCATCGAGGGCCGCACGCTGGGCGAGATCCTGGCCGAGGACAAGAAGCCGCTGGATCCGGCATCGGCGGTGGCGGTGATCGAACAGGTCGCAGGCGCACTGGACGCCGCGCACAAGGCGGGTCTGATCCACCGCGACGTCAAACCGTCCAACATCCTGCTCACGCCGAACGACTTCGCGTATCTGATCGACTTCGGGCTGGCCCGCACGGCCGGTGAGGCCGGCATGACGACGGCGGGCAACACGCTGGGCACGTTGGGGTACATGGCCCCGGAGCGGTTCGAGGGCGGGCCCATCGACTCCCGCGCGGACATCTACGCGCTGACGTGCGTGCTCTACGAGCTGCTGACCGGCGCGCGGCCGTATCAGGCCGACAGCCTCGAGCAGCAGATCGCCGGGCACATGATGTCGCCGGCACCGCGCCCGTCGGCCACCGCCGCGAGGTTGGGGGCGTTCGACGACGTCATCGCCAAGGGCATGGCCAAGAAACCGGAGAAGCGCTATCAGACCGCGGCCGAGCTGGCCGGGGCGGCGCGGCGGGCGTTGACCGCGCCGGTGCCGCGGTCGGGCCGGACCAGCGGACGACACATCGCACGTCCGGTCACGTCGACGAGCCGGGTGCCGTGGCGGGCGTTGGCCGCCTCCAGTGCCGCGGTGGTGCTGGCCGGGTTGTGCGCGTTCGGGGCGTGGCAGATCTGGGGTGCGCCGGGCCGCGACGCCAAGCCCGCGAGCGTGGCCGAGTCCACGGTCCCGCCGGGCACGCCCGACGGCGAGGTGCCCGAGATCGCGGCGACGGTGCCGCCTGACATTCGCTCGACGGGTCGGCTGGTGGTCGGCGTGAATACGCCTTACGCGCCCAACGAGTTCAAGGACTCCTCGGGCAAGATCGTCGGTTTCGATGTCGACCTGATGAACGCCATGGCCCGTGTCCTGGGTCTGTCGCCCGACTACCGCGAGACCGGGTTCGAGAGCATCATTCCCTCGGTGACCGGCGGGAGTTTCAACGTCGGGATGTCGTCGGTCACCGACACCGCCGAGCGGGAGAAGGCCGTCGACTTCGTGACCTACTTCCAGGCGGGCACGCAGTGGGCCAAGCGCTCCGGCGGTGCGGTGGACCCGGATGCGGCCTGCGGCTTGAGGGTTGGGGTCACGTTCGCGACGATCCAGGAGACCACCGAGGTGCCGGGTAAGAGCGCGACGTGTGTCGCGGCGGGTCTGGCGCCGATCGACATGGTGGTCTACACCCGGCAGGACGACCTGACCGCCGCGCTGATCGCCGGTGACATCGAGGCGATGTCGGCGGACTCGCCGGTCACCGGTTTCACGGTGAAACTCAGTGCGGGAGAACTCGATACCGCGGGCGAGATATTCGACATGGCGCCCTACGGCTGGCCGGTGTCCAAGGGCTCGGCGCTGTCGGAGTCGCTGCGGCTGGCGCTCGAGCACCTGATGAAGACCGGCGAGTACCGCACCATCGCCACGATGTGGGGTGTCGAGAAGGGCATGATCGACACGCCTGTGGTGAACGGCGCGCGCGGCTAGTCCGACGTTCGCCCGGATGTGGATCTAGCCTGGCGGGATGCTCACCGAACTGTTGGACCTGCCGGCCGGCTCATTCCGGATGGGCTCGACCGACTTCTATCCCGAGGAGGCCCCCGTCCACTCGGTCACGGTGGCGGCCTTCTCCATCGAGCGCCATCCGGTGACCAACGCGCAGTTCGCCGAGTTCGTGTCCGACACCGGCCATGTCACCGTCGCCGAGCGACCGCTGGACCCGGCGGACTTCCCTGGCGTTCCACCCGCCGATCTGGTTCCTGGCGCGCTGGTCTTCCAGCCCACGGACGGGCCGGTCGATCTGCGCAACTGGCGGCAGTGGTGGACCTGGGCACCCGGCGCGTCGTGGCGGCACCCGTTCGGACCGGAGTCCTCCATCGAGGATCGACTCGATCACCCGGTGGTGCAGGTCGCCTACCCGGACGCCGCCGCGTACGCGGCCTGGGCAGGGCGTCGCCTGCCCAGTGAGGCGCAGTGGGAGTACGCCGCGCGGGCCGGAGCGGAGACGGCCTATGCGTGGGGCGACGAGGCGTCGCCCGATGGCCAGTTGATGGCCAACACGTGGCAGGGCCGGTTTCCGTACCGCAACGACGGCGCGCTGGGCTGGGTCGGCACCTCCCCGGTCGGTACGTTCCCGCCCAACGGTTTCGGCCTGGTCGACATGATCGGCAACGTGTGGGAGTGGACCACCACGCCCTACACGCCACGACACCGGACGGACCAGCCCACCTGCTGTCCGCCGCCCCCGCCGCCGTCGTCGTCCGGGGACCCGGCGATCAACCAGGCTCTCAAGGGCGGGTCACACCTGTGCGCGCCCGAGTACTGCCACCGCTACCGCCCGGCCGCGCGCTCGTCGCAGTCGCAGGACAGCGCCACCACCCACATCGGGTTTCGCTGCATCGCCTGAGGGGCAGGTGTGGCCGGCGATGGTCGGGACGTCGGCTGCGGGGATTTCTTCACCTTGGCATTAAAAGACGTGCGCATCCGTACCCTCGGCATGCAGCAGAATGGGGTGAGGGAGTGCTTGAGGGGGACAGGTGCAGGTAGATCCGGAGATATTGCGAGCGTTGGCCGGCCAGGTCGACAGCGCCGCCGGGGTGATCACCGCGGCCGATGTCGGTGGGACGACATCCAAAGCCGCCGAGGGACTGCCCGGCTCCACGACACAGTGGGCGGTGCGCGCCGTCGGCGAGCACTTCTCCACCGTGGCAGATCAACTCGCGCAGAATGTCACCAAGCTCGGACAGGCCGTGCGCGGTGCCGGTGACACGTACGAGGTGACCGATGACGCGCTGGCGGGCACTCTGGACGGGTTGTTCTGAGCGATGCTGCCGTCGCGTCCCACCCTGCGGGGGTGGAACCCGGACTCCCTGACGGCGTCTGCCGAGTCGATCATGGCCAAGGCACAGTCGGTGTCGGATGCGGTGACGGGTATCGATGACGCGTGCCAGCGCATGCCCGAGACCAAGGCTTGGTCGGGGCGTGCGCATGACGCGGCGTCGGCGATGTTCGGACGGGCGAGCCGTCAGGCGTCGACATTCTCTGCGTACGCGAAGGGCGTCGCGTCGGCGCTGCGAACCGGTGCCGATGCGATCGGACCGGCGCGAACTGCGCTGCTCAACGCGGCAGACCAGGTCGACGCGGGTCCGCTCAACGTCACCGACCAGTGGGTGGTCCTGATCGACCCGGTCAAGATGTCGGCCGAGGACATGGCTGAACTCGAGAAGCTGGCGCGTTCGGAGCAGGAGACGATCAATCGCATGCTGATGGCCGTCGGTGATGCCGATGACGCGACGGCCAACGCGGTGGTGGCGGCGGGAGCCGAGTTCGGCTTCGTCGAGGCCGGCCCGCCGACCGACCTCGGCTCGATGATGGTCCCGGTCGCGCAGCGCCCCGGCGATGAGGTGCCGAATCCCCGCGATCCAGTAGGTGTGGTCGCGCAGGAGGCAATTCGCAACGGGGACATGTCGATTACGGTTCGCGAGGTCGTCGAGTCGGAGAACTCCTATGGCGAGGAGGTGACGACCGTGTACATGCAGGACGGCAGTAGACAGGTCATCACCAAGCGCGATCCGTTCGACTGGCCCAGCAAGCAGAACTTCATCACCGTCGAGCAGTTCGACAAGAACGGCAACGAGGTGTCGGAATCCAGTTCGTGGCACGACTTCGGAACTGACTGCGACTACACGACTGTCTCTTGGCCGGACGGATCGCATTGGACGATGTCGATGGATCCGACCGGATATCGGACCGCCGGTTTCACCACGGCCGATGGCAGGCATTCGGCTGTGCCGGTGGAACTGATCGATAACATCTCATTGGTGTCGGGGGCCGGGCTTTCAGGACTGGAGAAGCACGTCGTGAACGGCGGGAGCCTGCCGATGATCACGGCTTCGTCGATCGACGACATCGGCAAGGCCGCCAAGTTCGGTGGACCCGCGCTCGGTGTTGCCACGACAGTGTTCGACATGGCCATGGCGGACTCGGGCAAGGATCGCTGTATCGCATTGGTCGCTGGTGTTGCCGGTGCGGGCGGTGGCTGGGCGGGAGCAGAAGCGGGTGCGTCGGCCGGTGCGGTGATTGGGTTGATGGGAGGTCCAGCAGCGCCGTTCACTGTGCCCGTCAGCGCATTCTTCGTGGGTGCGGTCGGCGCGTTTGGCGGCGCAAAATTGGGCAAGTTCGTAGGAGAGGTCGTGTGTCCGTACTGAACCTGCCAGAACCTGGCGGCTGGCGA
This sequence comes from Mycolicibacterium sp. 624, assembly GCF_040548615.1. Taxonomy (NCBI): domain Bacteria; kingdom Bacillati; phylum Actinomycetota; class Actinomycetes; order Mycobacteriales; family Mycobacteriaceae; genus Mycobacterium; species Mycolicibacterium sp. 624. Next base: position 203,115 of record NZ_JBEPRZ010000005.1, on the reverse strand, counting down.
GAAGCGCAGCGTAAGTGGGTCTGGGCAGCGGCTTTCATGGTCGTTGCCTGCGTGTGGCTTAGCGTTTTGGGCATCCAAGCGACGGTGCGCGGCAACTACCTCACTACCGTCATAGTCGTCGGGTGGGTAGCGCCCATGATCCTCGGCTTAGTTGTCTTGGTGTGGGCGTCTGTCTCGCCGACGTCCTTGCGGGCAAGTGTCGATTCAGCTGGCACAAAGTTCCGTGGGGATATACGGGTAGCGACACTGCTGCTCATTGGCGGTTTACTGTTCATCCCCGGCGGGTTGATGTACGTGATCTTTGTACCGCGTGGGCAGATTGACCTCCCGATGTCGCGCGGCTTTCAAGTTTTCTCGCCGATACTGATGGCTAGCGCGCTTTTCATCGTTGTTGGTGGCTTGATTTCGATCGTTCGACGCAAGGGTGCTGGCTATCTCCGCTTGAGCCCGTCGGGAATCGAGAACGCAAATGTCAAAGTTACGACCTTCGTGGCGTGGGACGACGTGATCGGCATCAAGGCCTCGGCCGAAAAGCCAACGAGAAAGGCGCTTGTCCTGTGTCTGAAGGATAGTGGTGAAGAGATCATCGAGGGTCTCACCGCGTACGTCCCCGGCGGCGGCTTGTACTGGATGATCCGGCACTACTGGCTGCATCCAGACGAACGAACCGAACTTGTTGACGGGCGGGCGTTGGAGCGGTTGAAGGCCGGGCGGTTCAATGTCGATGACACGGACGATTCGCGAATGTGATGCCGTTGCCGGAGCCGCTGAACTGGCGTGATAGCTGGCACCGTTTGGCGTGGTTGAGCCTCGGAACTGTGGCCTTCGTGGCCTGGTTCGTTTACGTGGCCGGCCGTGCCGCTGTCAGAGGTGACTACCTGACGGCTGTTGGGGTGGGGGCGTTCGTCGGTTGCCCGATCGTGCTCGTTGGCATGCTGGGATACGTTGCGGGGGGATGGACTTCGCTGCGCGCGAGACGTGATGCCACTGGAACGAAGTTGGTCGCCGACAAGATCTTCGAATGGTGCGGGTATCTCGGGTTTGCTCTGTTCATCGTCGGAGGAGCCGTGCTCGCGATCTTCATACCCCGGGGCACGATTGACCTCGATGTGTCGCGCGGATGGCAGCTCGCAACACCGATCGTGCTTGTGCCCGCAGTGGTCTTCGCGGTTCGCGGGTTGCTCACCGCGTACAAGCGAGGCGGCGTCGGTTACGTCAAGCTCACGCCCGCCGGCCTAGACATCGCCAACATCCTTTCGAATGACATTGTCGAGTGGGATGACATCGTCAAGATGGTCGACCACTCAGAGGAGAAGAAGACCCGCAAGGCGGCCGTGCTCAGTCTGAGGGATGGCAGCGAGAGGATCATCGACGGGCTGGACTTCTACGTGCCCAGGGGAGTCGGTTTGTACTGGATGATCCGGCATTACTGGCTGCATCCAGACGAACGAACCGAACTGGTTGACGGGCGGGCGTTGGAGCGGTTGAAGGCCGGGCGGTTCGACGTCGAGACGGGCGATGCCAGGGCCTGATCTCTCGGGCGCCGAGGGGGGATGTGCCGCCGAGACGATGTTGCACGTGCCCACCTCTGAGCGACAACGCCACAGTCCTTCAGGTCGGCGACGTACGGTGGGCCGGTGGCCAATGATGCAGTGCGCGATCAAGTGACCGACCCGGCGATCGAGCACGTGCCGGGCACGCCGAACCTTCTGCTCGGTGCCTTCGACGTGTCAACTTTGGGTTACGCGGCGCAGGAGCACTTCGTCTCCGGCACCGCGACCAGTTACGTGCCGCAGCCGTCCAGCGCGGACTACGTGACACGCATTGTGGTCATGACGCCGACGGACCCGGCGCGGTTCAGCGGCACGGTCGTCGTCGAGTGGCTCAACGTCAGCGGCGGAATCGACGCTCCCGCAGTGTGGTTCATGGCGCACCGCGAGATCGTCCGCGCGGGCCACGCCTACGTCGCGGTCTCGGCGCAGCGCGTCGGGATCGAGGGCGGCGCCAGCATGGGCATGGACATGTCGCTGAAGACGCTGGACGCAGCCCGCTACGGCGCGCTGACACATCCCGGTGACGCGTACGCCTACGACATCTACTCCCAGGTCGGCCGACTGGTCCGGGTCCGCGCTGACGAACTCCTGGGTGGTCTCCAGCCGGAAACTGTTCTGGCCATTGGCGAATCGCAGTCGGCGCTGTTCCTGACGACCTACGTCAACGTCATGGATCCGCTCGCGCAGGTGTACGACGGGTTCCTGGTGCACTCGCGGTTCGGTCCCGCCGCGCCGCTGGATGGCTCGTCGATCTTCGACGACGACTCCGCCGATCCGCAACCCGTGCCGTTCAGCGATGACCTGCGGGTGCCGGTCATGACGGTCATCACCGAGACCGACCTCGTCGGCGGCGTCCGGGCGGGTTATCACCTGGCCAGGCAGCCCGACGGGGATCGGCTGCGCGCCTGGGAGGTCGCGGGCACCGCGCACGCCGACAACTACACGATCAAGGTGGGGTTCATCGACTCCGGCGCGGCGCCGCTGGATGACCTCGTCGCCGGCTACGCGCCGACCACGACCCTGATGGGCCAGGAGTTGCCACACTGCATCAACTTCGCGCCGCAGCACCACTACGTGCTGCAGGCCGCGCTCGCTCATCTGGTCGCGTGGGTGCGCACGGGCGAGCTTCCGCCGACCGCTGAGCGGATGGACCTGACCGACGCCGAGCCGCCACAGCTGGTGCTTGACGCGAACGGGCTCGCGACGGGTGGGGTGCGCACGCCGTGGGTCGACGTGCCGATCGCCCGGACCTCGGGCATCGGCAGCGCTGAGCCGCTGATGGCGATGCTCTTCGGGTCCGGTGAGGTCTTCGACGCCGACACCGTGGCGCGGCTCTACCCGGGTGGTGCGGCCGAGTACATCGACCGGTTCACCCAGTCATTGGATGCGGCGATCGAGGCAGGCTTCCTGCTGGCCGCGGATCGTCAGGAGATTCTGGACCTCGCCGCTGCGACGTACCCGTAGGTCAGGCGCGGGGGGTCAGCCGGATCGCCGCGATCTTCAGGCGCTTGGCCGCCTCGGTGAACTCGTCGAGCGAGGGGATCGCTCCGGTGGTGAACTTGAAACCCATCGAGCGCTGGGCCTTCTTGGGTCCGTAGGCGTTGGCGACGCGGTGGGCGATGTCGGCGACCGTCGCGGGATCCTTGATCAGTTGGCCCTGCATGGGCGTCTTCTTGCCGGCGTACACCACCTCAGCGGGTGCTCCGTCGGCGAAGTTGTGCTTCCACCCGGCTTCGAGGATGGCGTAGAGGTCGCCGTCGAGGTGGTGCGCGCTGACGGGCACGGCGAAGTGTCGTCCCGACTTGCGGCCGGTGAATTCGACGACCATGAAGTCCTTGAGTGCAGAGCCAACCCCGGGGACACCGATCAGGACTCGCAGGGCGGGGTTGACAGCGCGCAGCAGCGCTTCGGGCGGATGGGACATCTCTATGGCAGCAGGCATGTCGCCACAGTAAGCACGGGGCGCGTCGTTCCTGTTCGGGTTTGCAAAAGTTGAGGTCAGACATGCACTGGCCTCCATCAGGAAACACCACGTACACAACCTGTTCGGTAGACGGCCTGCCGCTGGGGAGACACCGGATGGCTGCCCGTCACCGACTGGAAAGGTGGGGCTCGGACACTCGGCCGTGTCCCATCGTCCGAGCCGCCGCACCCTGCTCAAGGGAGCGGCTGTGCTGGCCGTTCTGCCCGTCGTGGGATTCTCCGGAGAGCATCGTCGCGGGCTCCTGTCATCGGATCCGTTCACGCTGGGCGTGGCCTCCGGTGAACCATCCCCGGACGGCATGGTGCTCTGGACGCGGCTGGCGCCGGGCCCGCTGGCCGACGACGGTCTGGGTGGCATGCCGGCGCGGCCGGTCGACGTGGAATGGGAACTCGCCGAGGACGAGTCGTTCACCCGCATCGCGCGGCGGGGGAGCGTGACGGCGGTGCCGGAGTCGGCGCACAGCGTGCACGTCGAACTGGAGGGGTTGCGACCCGGTGCGGAGTACTTCTACCGGTTCCGCACCGGCGGTCATCTGTCACCGGCCGGACGTACGCGCACCGCACCCGCGCTGGGATCGCTTGGGCCGCTGACGATGTGTGTCGCGTCGTGCTCGCACTTCGAGCAGGGCTGGTTCACCGCCTATCGCCGGCTCGCCGAGGATCAGCCGGATCTGGTTGTGCACCTGGGGGATTACCACTACGAGTACGCCGCCGGGCAGAGCAGGGAGCGGGTGCGCGATCACATCGGGCCGGAGACGGTGACGCTGGCCAACTACCGGCAGCGGTATGCGCAGTACAAGACCGATCCCGACCTGCAGGCGGCGCACGCGGTGGCGCCGTGGCTGGTGGTGTTCGACGATCACGAGGTGGCCAACAACTGGGCCGACGAGGTGCCCGCGAAACCCGAGCCGGGGTTTCTGGACAGACGCGCCGCTGCGCTGCAGGCGTACTACGAGAACATGCCGCTGCGCCGGTCGGCGTTGCCACGGGGCATCGACATGCAGCTCTACCGGCGCGTGCAGTGGGGAGGGTTGGCGACGTTTCACATGCTCGACACCCGGCAGTACCGCACCGACCAGCCGTGCGGTGACAAGTTCCAATCCGACTGCGCGGCGCGGTTCGATCCGGCCGCCACGCTGACCGGGGTGGAGCAGGAGCGGTGGCTGTTGGACGGGTTCGCGCGGTCGTCGGCGCGGTGGGATGTGTTGGGGCAGCAGGTGTTCTTCGGCGGTGTGGAGCTGAAACCCGGACCCGATGACGGCATAAACCCCGACGGGTGGGACGGCTACACCGCCAATCGGGAGCGGATCATCGCCGGGCTGGTCGACTCTCCGGTGCGCAACGCGGTGGTGCTCACCGGTGACGTGCACTCGCACTGGGCCGCCGAGGTGCGCGAGCGGGTCGGCGACCCGTCGTCGCCCGTCGTGGCGACCGAGTTGGTGACGTCGTCGATCACCTCGGGCGGGGACGGATCCGACACTCGGGCGGATATCGAGGCGGTGCTGCCGGAGAACCCGCACATCCGGTACTTCAACAATCGGCGCGGGTATGTGCGGGCGAGGGTGTCTGCCGATGAGATGCGCGCCGACTTCCGGGTGGTGCCGTACGTGTCGCGCCCGGGCGCGCCGGTGCGGACCGATGCGTCGTTCGTGGTTGCGGATCGGGAGCCGGTGCTGCGGTCGTTGTGAGGTGGCGTTGCCGCTCAGCCGGCTGCGCATTGGACGTTCATTCTTCGCATATTGTTTACAATCTGCTGTTGACCTTTTGCGCTACTGCCAATAACGTCTCCGAACATGCCCTTAGGCCGACGGATGTCGACGCTCATGGTTCTGCTCACTGCCGGTGCCACGACGCTCAGCGCGTGCGGCGACACTTCCTCTGACAGGGGATCACCTGAGAATCCGAGCGTGATCATCCTCAGCGGTGACGGCATGGGCCCGCAGCAGCGAACGGCGATCCAGTACTACCTGTATGGCCTCGACGAGCGGCAGCCAATGGACGCGCTGCCGTACTCGGGCTTCCTCGACACCATTCCGGGCGACCCGGAGGCCGCGGTCACCGACTCGGCCGCCGGCGCGACCGCGTGGGCCATCGGCAAGAAGGTGCCCAACGGCACGACGGGACTCGGCCCCGACGGCGAGCAAGTGCCGACGCTGATGACTATCGCCAAAGACCGTGGCATGTCCACGGGTTTGGTCAATGATCATGACATCACCAATGCGACGCTGGCGGCGTTCGGGTCCCCGGTGCCCGACCGCGACCTCAAGGTCGACATCGCCGAGGGCTATCTCGACAACGGGATCGATGTGCTGTTCGGCGGTGGTGAGAAGTACTGGTACCCCGAGGGTGAGCCGGGCAAGATCGCCGACAAGGGTGAGGACGATGCCAGCGAGGGCACGTCGAACCTGGTCCAACGGGCCGAGGCCGACGGCTACCAGTATGCCTGGGATCAGCCGACTTTCGATGCGCTGTCCGGACCGAAGGCCCTGGCGCTCGTGCAGGACAGTGCCAAGCGTCGCTCCACCGAGATCGAGGGTTACGACTACACGACCGATCCCAACTATGTGGCACCCGAGAAGCTCGTCTCCAAGGCGCTCGACATCCTCGGGAACAACGACAAGGGCTTCTTCCTCGTCATCGAGAGCGACGATCTGGACTCCGCCGGCCACGAGCATGACGCACAGAACATGATGCTGGCGGGCGAATCGATGAACGAGATGGTCAAGGTCATCACCGAGTACCAGAAGGACCATCCCGAGGTGCTGCTGATCGTCACCGCCGACCACGAGACCGGCGGCATGACGATCGAGAATGTGCTGGACGACGGTGAGCCCGAACCCAACAGCGACCAGATCGCCGACGACCCGGTGCCGTACTGGGCCAAGGAGCCGGAGAACATGCCGCTGCCGAACGGTGGCGTTCCGAAACGCAGCGGGCCGTTCACCATCAAGGGCACTGACCGAAAATTCAAAGTGGACTGGACCACTCCCGAGCACACCGGAACGATGGTGCCGGTGACCGCGGCGGGTCCGCTGGCCGAACGCTTCACCGGCGTCCACCCCAACACCTACGTCTTCGACGTGGTCAATGAACTGTGGGGCCGAAACTGAGCGATCTCGCGACTCTCCCAGACACCCGTGCGCTCGTCCGCACGGGCAGCTCCATCACGTTCGAAGCCGTCACCAAGACCTACGAGAACATCTACCACGCCGTCGAGTACGTCGACTTCAAGGTCGAAGCGGGCGAGTTCTTCTCGCTGCTGGGACCCAGCGGCTGCGGAAAGACGACGACGCTGCGGATGGTCGCCGGCTTCGAGCAGCCGACATCGGGTCGGGTGCTGCTGGGTGACGAGGACATCACCACTACTCGCCCGGCGAAGCGGCCGGTGAACCTGGTGTTCCAGGACTACGCGCTGTTCCCGCACATGACGGTCGGTGACAACGTGGCGTTCGGGTTGAAGGTGAAAGGCCTTGGCAAGCAAGAGTGTTCGCAGCGGGTCAGCGAGGCGCTGGCGTCGATGCGGCTCACCAAGCTCGCCGGGCGACGACCCGCTCAGCTGTCGGGCGGCCAGCGGCAGCGCGTCGCCCTGGCTCGCGCGTTGGTGAACCGGCCCAAGGCGCTGCTGCTCGACGAGCCGCTCGGCGCGCTGGATCTGCAGCTGCGGAAGGAGATGCAGCTCGAACTCGGCCGGTTGCACCGCAGCACCGGGACGACGTTCCTCTACGTCACGCACGACCAGGAGGAGGCGCTGACGCTGTCGGATCGCATCGCGGTGATGAACGCGGGGCGCATCGAGCAGCTCGCCGACCCGCGCAGCCTCTACGAACGGCCTGCGACGGCGTTCGTCGCCGGCTTCATCGGCACGTCGAACATCCTGGTGCTCAGGGATCCTCAGCGCGTGGGCGAACACCACGTCAGTGTGCTCGGCAGGGGCGACCGGCTCGTCGCGCGTGCGGGCTCGACGGCGGGCGACCTCCAGGTGACCGTCCGGCCGGAGCGCATCTACCTGCATCCGACCGAGGACGCCGAGGTGCCCGATGACCACAGCGCGGTACGCGGCGTCGTGACGGAGCTGGTGTATTGCGGGTCCACCACTCATGTCACCGTCGAGCTGCCCACCAGCGAGCAGCTCGTCGTGCACGAACTGAGCAACGACACCGACGTGCGGGCGATCGGCCGCGGGTCGAGGGTGCGGCTGTCCTGGCCCGCGAGCTGTAGCCACGTGATCGGTTCGGTCGAGTCGTGACCGGCTTCGTCGACTGCCACTCGCACCTGCTTGCGGGGGTCGACGACGGGCCGCGCACCGACGCCGAGAGCGTGCAGATGCTCAACGACTCCGCCTCCGGCGGCACCCGAATCCTGTTCGTCACTTCCCATCTCGACGAGCGCTACCCGTGGACTCCGCAGCGCGCCTCGGCACTGGCTGAGGCGTTCGACCACCTGCAGCAACTCGGCGCCGACGTACCCGGCTGCCCGGAGCTGCGGATGGGCTTCGAAATCGCACCGCGACCGGGCGCACCGGAGTTCGTCGCCGACCCCGCGCGCTGGCGCCTGGCGGGCACCGACGTGGTACTTGTCGACGGCCCCGACGACATCCCCATGCAGCACGACGCCGGCATCCTCGCCTACGTGGAACGCGTCGTCGCCGCCGGCCTGCGGCCCGTGGTGGCGCACCCCGAGCGTCGGGCCTTCCTGTTCGACGGCGACCACGACTTCGCCTACGAACTGAAGTCGAAAGGTGCCCTGCTGCAGGTCGACTCGGGCTCGCTGCTCGGCTGCGACGGACCCGCGGTGGCGGCTGAGGCGCACCGCCTGCTCGCCGAGGGGCTCGCTGACCTGGTGGCCTCGGATGCCCACGAGCTTGGGGAGGCGGATCTGCGGCCTGTCCGAGACCTGCTGCACGAACGATTCGGATCGGATAGTGACGCTCTGCTCGACGGCACGACCCTGGAGGAAAGATGATTCGATATCCCATTCGGATGACGGCGTGTGCGTCGGCGGCGCTGCTGCTGGCGGCGTGCGGTGGCGGGAGCGAGAGCACCGCGTCCGGTGGCGGGGGTGAACTGCGCACCTTCACCTACGAGGACACCGTCAGCGACGAGATCCTCGCCCCGTACAAGGCGGCCAACCCCGACGTCGACGTACGGACCGCGACGTTCGAGAGCCTCGACGAGGCGGCGGCCAAGCTGAAGTCCGGCTTCTCCACCGACGTCATCGAGGTGTGCCTCGACGAGGCCAAGCCGCTGCTGGAGAACGATCTGCTCGCGCCGATCGACACCTCGAAGCTGAGCAACTGGGACGCTCTGTCGACGACGTTTCGCGATGCGAACGGCGTCACAGTCGACGGCAACGTCATCATGGTGCCGGTGTCGTCGGGTCCGCACGGGATGATCTACTCCACCAAGGACTTCCCCGACGGTGTCGACAGCTACGCAGCGCTGTTCGACCCGGCGAACAAGGGCAAGGTCGCGCTCGACGGCGGTTGGCTCACCGCGCTCGCCGACACCGCGCTCGCGTCGGGCATCAAGGACCCGATCTCGATGACCGACGCCCAGGTCGGCGAGATGAAGGACAAGATCATCGCCGCGCTGCACGACGGCCAGTTCCGCACCATCTCGCAGTCGGACTCCGACCAGGCCAACCTGTTCAAGTCGGGCGAGATCGTCCTGGCCGACGGCGGCCGCGGCACCGCCGAGCAGATCAACTCCGAGGACGGCGCCGTCACCTGGGTGGCGCCCAAGGAGGGCACGTTGTCCTGGGTGTGCGGGCTCGGAATCAGCGCCGACGCTGCCGACACCGACGCGGCGTACGCGTTCATCAACGACTACATCGGGACCGCGACGCAGGCCGTCGTCGGTGACCTCGGCTACGTGATCACGAACCCGACGGCGCTGCCCGAGGTTTCGGAGGAGTTCCGCAAGGGCGCCGATCCTGCCGAGGTGAAGGGCACCATCCCGCAGGTCGAACCGGCGAACGCCGAGGTGTGGCGCAGCGCGTGGCAGGAGATCGAGGCCGGCGGGTGACGGGTCGCAACAACTGGGGCACGGTCCTCGCCACGGCGTTGGTCGCGGTGGTGATGGTCGTCCTGGTCGGTCCGATCCTGCTGCTCGCGGTCTTCTCGTTCAACGACTCGTCGATCATCGCGTTACCGTTCGAGGGGTTCACGTTCGAGTGGTACCGGGCGGCGTTCTCCGACCCGGATGTGGCTGATTCGCTGCGCAATTCGTTGGTCCTGGCGGCGATCATCGCACCGCTGTGCGTCGTGCTGGGCACCGCGACCGCGTGGGGCCTCACCCGCTTCCGGTTCCGTGGCCGCGGCTTCTGGTCCGCGCTGGTGGCCGCGCCGCTGGTGATCCCATGGCTCGTGATGGGTGTCAGCGGCCTGCTGCTGTTCGCCTCCCTGGGCATCGAGCTGTCGCTGATGACGGTCGGGGCCATGCACATCGCGGTGACGTTCCCGTTGGTGACGGCGCTGGTGTCGGCGCGGCTGGTGCGGTTCGAACGCTCGCAGGAGGAGGCCGCCGTCGACCTCGGGGCCTCGCAGCTGCAGCTGATGACCAAGGTGGTGCTGCCGCAGCTGGCGCCCACGCTCGGTGCGGCGCTGATCTTCGCGTTCGCATGGTCGTTCAACAACTTCGAGATCAGCTTCTTCAACGGCGGTTACGAGCAGACATTCCCGGTGTGGGTGTACTCGGTGCTGCGCCGGTCGGACAACCTGCCGATCGTCAACGCGGTGTCGACGGCGGTCTCGGTGGCACAGGTGCTGGTCGTCTACGGCATGTGGATGGCGTTGCAGGCCATCAACAGACGCCGCGGCTCAGAGGAGACGCTGACCGACATGGTGGGTGGGGGTCTGCGGTGACTGCATCGCTCGAGGTGCTGGAGGCCGAGAAGACCGCCCCCGCGCAGAGGCGGGGCGGCCTGTTGCCGGCCGCGTACCTGTCGGCGCCGATGACGGTGCTGATCCTGCTGGTGCTGGTGCCGATGTTCATCCTGTTCCTCATCAGCATCGGCATGGAGATCGGCCGCGGCACCAGCGTGTGGTCGCTCGAGGCGTACACCAGCCTCCTGACCGACCCGCTGTACCGGAAGGTGGCTATCACCACCATCATCATCGCGACATCGGCGATGATCGCGCAGCTGGTGATCGGCGTGCCACTGGCGTACGTGATGGCGTTCAAGGCCGGTCGCTTCGAGATCCCGCTGCTGCTGGGCCTCGTCGTGCTCGACGAGCTCAATCCCGTGGTCCGGGTGTACGCCTGGCGAATGCTGCTGGGTCGCAACGGGATCATCAACAAGTTCCTCGAAACCGTGGGGCTGATCGATCAGCCGATCGACGCGCTGCTGTTCAACCAGGGCACGGTGATCGTCGTGTTGTCGACGGGCTGGATCACCTACACGGTGATACCGCTGTACGCGGCGATGAAGGCGATCGACCCGACACTGTTCTCGGCGGCCGCCGACCTCGGTGCCGGCTGGTGGACCATGACGCGGCGGATCCTGCTGCCGCTGGCCGCCCCGGGAATCTTCGTCGCCGTACTGCTGGTGTACATCCCGCTGTTCACCGACTTCGCCACGCCGACGCTGGTCGGCGGCACCAGCGGCTACATGCTGGGACAGGCCGTCAACGACCTGATCCTCGAACAGGGCGACCTCGCACGCGGTGCGGCGCTGAGCAACCTGCTGCTGATCGCGTCGGGTGTCGTCGCAGCAATAGCCTTCCGAATGGCCAAGATCAACAGACTGGAGTCGTGACACCGTGAGCCTGCTTCCTACCGAGCCCACCGCTGTGCCGGGCCCCCGCAGCGCGGAAATCCTTGCCGCTCAGGACAAGGTGTTCTACCCGGGGCTGTCGTCGGACGGGTATCCGTTCGTCGCGCGGTCCAGGTCGGGCTGGACGGTCACCGACGTGGACGGCAACGTGTTCGTCGACCTGGTGTCGTCCTCGGCGTCGGTGCCACTCGGCGCCGGGCGGGCCGAGGTGGTGGAACCGGCGGCGCAGGCGCTGCTGGACTTCGGCAACGAGGACAGCCACGCCGTGTTCCACGAGCGGATGCTGCCGCTGGCCACCCGGTTGCTCGACCTCGCGCCGAACGGTCTTACGCGCGTCGATATCGCGCTCAACGGCACCGAATCGGTCGAGACGGCGGTGCGGGTGATGCGTCGCGCAACGGGCCGCCCGGTGATCATCGGGTTCATGGGCGGCTATCACGGCGAGACGACGACGACCGCGGGGCTGGGTGCCGAGCAGTCCGAGATCGGGCGCGGCCTGCGCGGGGTGACCAGTGGCTTCGTCCACGTGCCGTTCCCGAACAGCTACCGCAGTCCGTTCGGGTCGCCACGGCCGGGCGGCACCGGCGACGCGACGGTCGACTTCCTGCGCGACCACATCCTGTTCCACGTCGTCGATCCGGCGGAAGTGGCCGGGGTCATCATTGAGCCGATCCTGGGCTCGGGAGGCGTTGTGATACCGCCGGATTCGTTCTGGCCGGCGCTGACGAGCTTGTGTCAGGAATTCGGCTGGTTGTTCTGCCTTGACGAGGTGAAGACGGGCTTCGGTCGGACGGGCGAGGTGTTCGCCGCTGACCTGTGGGATCTCGAGCCAGACTTGTTGTGTCTGGGCAAGGCCATGGGCGGCGGTGTGATGCCGATCGGCGCGCTGCTCGGCAATGAGCGGGCGCTGGGCGGATACGACGATCTGTCGACCGGCAGCACGTGGTCGTGGCTCCCGGCCGCGTGTGCGGCGTCCCTGGCGTATATGGACCTGCTGGAGCGCGAGGATGTGCTGGGCAATGTGCGCGCGCTGCACGCGGTTGCCGTCGCCAAGCTGTGCCCGTTGGTTGAGCAGGTGTCGCAGGTCGGTGACGTCCGAGTGCAGGGTGCGTTCGTCGGCGTGGAACTCGTCGTTGACCCGGTGACCAAGGAGCGGGCAACGGCCTTGCAGGAGGCCGTCGCCGAGGGGTGTCTCAGGCGCGGCGTGTTGGTCGCGTCGAGCACGACGAGCTTCAACATTCAACCGTCCCTGTCGATGTCGCCTGAGGCCTACGCAGAGGCGCTGGATCGGGTGATCGCCGCCATCGGGGAAGCCGTCGCGTGAACGATCGGCTGCGCTCGGATAGTGCCGCGGCGCTGGCCGACATGGCGTCGAGGGGAACACTGAAGGTGCCACCGATCCTGGACGCGCCGCAGGGCCCGTCGAGCCGGCTGGGTGACGGCCGGGAGGTGCTCGTCGCGTGCTCGAACGACTACCTGGGTTTGGCGGCCGATCCACGTGTGGTCGCGGCCTCCGCTCGGGGTCTGCAGGAGTTCGGAGCGGGCACGGCGTCGGTGCGGTTCATCTGCGGAACGTTCACGCCACACCTGGAGTTGGAACGAGATCTGGCGTCGTTGGTGGGTACCGAGGCGTCGCTGACGTTCGTGTCGTGCTGGGACGCCAACGCGGCGGCGATCACGACGTTGGCCGACGAGAACACCGTCGTGCTGTCCGATGCGCTGAACCACGCGTCGATCATCGATGCCGTCCGGCTGTCGCGGGCGGGAAAGAAGGTCGTGTACCCGCATGTGGATCTGGCCGCGCTGGACGAGGCGCTGTCGGGCATGGGGGAGTGGGCCCGCCGAATCGTCGTGACGGACGGCGTGTTCAGCATGGAGGGTGACGTCGCGCCGCTACCCGACCTGGTCGAACTGTGCCGTCGTCACGACGCTGTGCTGATCGTCGACGACTCACACGGCGTCGGTGTGATGGGCGCCGATGGTCGAGGGACACCGTCGGCGCAGGGCGTGCTGGGTGAGATCGACGTGCTGACTGGCACCTTGGGTAAGGCGCTGGGCGGAGCAGCCGGTGGATACGTGGCGGGTCCGTCCGAGGTAGTCGAGCTGCTGACGCAGGTCGCGCGCCCGTCGCTGTTCTCAAATGCGCTGCCGGTGCCGACGGCGTGCGGCGCCCGCGAGGCGGTGCGGATCCTGCGGACCGAACGGGAGAGGGTGACACGGTTGCACTCGTTGGCTGCTGCGTTGCGCGACGGCTTGCGCGACGCCGGCCTGGACCCGCTGCCGGGGGCGACGGCGATCGTTCCGATCATCGTCGGCGAGACGGCGCGCGCAGGCCGCATGAGCCGGGAGTTGCGCGAGGAGCACGGGGTGCTGGTGACCGGATTCGGCTACCCGGTGGTGCCGGAAGGCACTGCGCGGCTGCGGATCCAGGCCAACGCCGCGATGACTGACGACAACGTGGCCGCGCTGGTCAAGGCCATCGCGGCGGTCGCCAGTTAGCGCCGTCGTGTGTAGTGATTAGGCCCCGACCACCAACCGCTCGAACGCAATCCGGTCGATCGCCTCGTCGTCCAGTCCGATCCCCAACCCGGGCCCGGCGGCGTGCACCAGGCCGTCGGACCCGGTGCGCAAGACGTCGACAACCCCGTGCTCGAACGGCTCCACAGGCACGGCCTGCTCGAAGTACGTCGTCCGGCCGAACGCCAGGGCCACATGAAGATCCGCGGCCTGGATGACGGTGTGGCCGTAGCTGATCAATTCGACGTCCAACCCCGCGTCCGCAGCCACCTGAAACAACCGCACAGAAGGCGTCGGCCCGCCCACGAACGACACGTCGAACCGCACCGCGCTGAAGGGCTCGAACCGCAGCACATTCGCGAGCAGTTCCGGCTGCCAGAGGGCGTCGCCTGCAGGAAGTACTGGCACCGAACCGAATTCGTCGCGCAACTCTCGATACCCTGCCAGGTCGAAGTCCGGCAGCGGCGCCTCGAACCAGCGCGCCCCAACCGTGTCGCACGCCGCCGCCACCTTGCGTGCACCTTCGCGGTCGTAGCGTCCCTCTGCGTCGAACATCAGCACCAGTTCCGGGAACGCTGAGCGCAACCCATACAGTAGCGATGCGTCCCGGTCCGGTACGCCCCACGCGTGCAGTTTGACTGCGCTGTAACCGGACTCGACGAAGCCGGCGAGCGCATCCCGATACGCGGTCTCGTCGTCCAGCAGCGGCACCGACGCGTACCCCGGCAGGGACGAGCCACAATCCCCGCCCGCCAACAGCTCCCGTAACGGCACGCCCGCGCGCCGAGCAGCCAAGTCCCACAACGCCGTGTCGATCGTCGACCGCACTGCGGGCGGGAACGGCGACGTGCCGTCCTCCGACACCATCGCATAGACGCCGTCACGATCGGACGCGTCCCGGCCCAGCACCCGCGGCAACAGTGGCCGCAACGTCTCGATGGGCATGCGGTCCCACATCCCGAAGGTGTCGGAGTCGTACGCGCCGATACCCCAATAGCCATCGGCGTCGGTGATCCGCACCAACGTCGTCGTCGTGAACACCTCGTCGGAGAAGGAGGTGTACCGGAACCGCTCAACGTCGGGGCCCAGGGCCCACGCCTCGATCAACACGATGTTCGCCACGCCGTGCACACTACAGATTGTTGACAAAAAACAGCTAGCAAGATTAGTTGCTATTCTTCCGGCATGACCGATCCTGTGACGTTGCGGCCCATCGAGCTGCCGCGCTCGCTGACCGAGGACGCCGCCGACCGGATCCGCGAGCAGATCATCCTCGGTGGCTTCCGTCAGGGCGAGCACCTCAAGGAAGCGCACATCGCCGAGCAGCTCCAGGTCAGCCGCGGCCCCGTCCGTGAGGCGTTCAAGATTCTGCGGTCCGAGGGCCTCGTCGCCGAGGAACCCCGCCGCGGCGTGTTCGTCGTCAGCCTCACCGCCAAGGACGTCACCGACATCTACGGCCTGCGCGCCGCGATCGAGGAACTTGCGGCGCGGCTGGTGACCCAGCAGCAGGACGCCGCCGCCATCGCCACGTTACGAGCGCTGGTCAAGGGCATCGGCGACGCCGCCGCCACCGGTGACGCGTCCGCCGTCGCTCGCGCTGACGTCGCCTTCCACCAGGGCCTCTGTGCGCTGTCGGGAAACAGTCGTGTCCTCGAGGTCTTCCAGCGCTATGTGCCGACCATCCGCGGTCTGCTGCGGCTCGACGAGCAGATCATGCCGTCGCTGGATCAGGTCATGTGCCAGCACGAGCCGATCGTCGACGCGATCGCTGCCGGCGACGAGGACCTGGCCGCGCAACTGGCCAGCGAGCACGTGCTCGAGGCCGGCCGGCTACTGGTTGCGCTGCTCAACGAAGCCAAGTAGTTCTCCGAACCGTCGGACCCGCGCCGTTCGAGCAGAACGCAGATTGTTGACAATATGGAGTCTGCGAAATAGGTTCGACGCATGATGAAGCCGGTGGCCCTGGCACTCGCCGCGTTGACCCTGTTCACCGCAGGCTGCGGCGGCGGTGACGACACGCCCGTCGGCGCCGGCAGCTCCAACCCCGGTGACCCCGCCTCGATCACCGGCACCATTCGGCTCTTCTCCTACGAGGACGGCTACGACCCCGACTACATGGCGTCGTTCAAGGAGCAGTACCCGAACATCACGCTCGACACCGCGTCGTTCGGCAGCAACGAGGAGGCGATCGCGAAGGTCAAGTCCGGTTTCACCGCCGACGTCATCAACACCTGCGTCGACGAGGCCGCGCTGGAGGCCGTCGAGGCGGATGTCTATGCGCCGCTGGATACCTCGCGCCTGGAGAACTGGGACAAGATCTGGCCCGCCATGAAGGAGATGCCCGGCGTCACGTACGACGGCCAGTTCTTCGTCGTCCCGGTCGACGCGGGCACCGCCGGCCTGATGTACAACGCGGACAAGATCACCACCCCGCCGACGTCGTGGAACGACCTGTTCGACCCGAAGTACAAGAGCCGGGCCTCATTGCAGGACAACGCCGTCACCGCGATCGATATCGGCGCACTGGCAACCGGTATCACGGATCCGCTCAACATCGACGCCGGGCAGTTAGAGAGCGTGAAGCAGTTCCTCATCTCCAACCGCGGCAACTTCCGCACCTGGTGGGCCGATCAGGGTGAACTCATCACGCTGTTCAAGACCGGCGAGATCGACATCGCCAGCGGCTACACCAACATTCAGAAGGACCTGGAGTCCGAGGGGTTGAACGTGAAGTTCGCGACCGCCAAGGAAGGTCAGATGCTGTGGACCTGCGGGTACGGCATCAGTCCGAAGATCAAGCCCGAGAACGTGGATGCCGCATACGCGTTGCTCAATTGGTACACCAGCCTGCCCGCCCAGGTGTGGGCGGCGACGAACTGGAACTACATGGGCTCCAACGAGGGCATCGTCGAGGCGGTCACGCCGGAGGTGCGCGAGGACGCGGCACTGGACACGCTCTTCAACCTCGACGACGCCATTCCTGCCGCCCCGCCGAAGGACCGCGACGCGTGGATCAGGGCCTGGGCGCAAGTCAAGGCATCATGATGGACTTCGCCGCGCGGAGCGCGGAACTCGACAGATGAACCAGGGCGATCTGCTCGCAGATCCCGACGTTGCACTCGACGAAGCCCAAATAGCCGCCGCCGTAGGCGAACTGTTCGGAATCGTCGGCGCGGTGGTCGGCGGCTTCGACAGCGAGCGCGACCAGACCGCGCTGCTTGCCGACGCCGACGGCGCGCAACGTGTCGTCAAGATCTCGCACGCCGCGACGCCCGAGGCCGACGTGGATCTCGAGGGCAGAGCCGCCGTCTGGGTCCGCGACGTCGACCCGACGCTCCCAATGGCCGTCCCGCTGCCGACGCTCGACGGCGCCCTGCACGGGACGTCCCACGGCCGGTTGATCCGGCTCTACGACCGGCTGCCGGGCGAGGCTTCCCTGCCCGGCTCGACGCTCAAACCCGCTGCCGTCAAGGAGTTCGGTGCCGTCGCCGCCCGGCTCGGCCTGGCGCTGCGCGGATTCTTCCACTCCGCCGCTCGGCGCGGGCTGCCGTGGCACGCCGAATCCCGCCACGACGTGCGCCCGATGGCCGACGCCATCACCGACACCGCCGGCCGCGCACTGGTGCTCGAGGCCTTCGACCGATTCGAGACCGATGTCGCACCGCGGTGGGCCGGACTACGCGCGCAACCCGTGCACACCGACCTCACGCTCGACAATCTGCTGCTCGACGACGACGACCACGTCTGCGGCATTCTCGACTTCGGTGATCTGACGCACACCGCTCTGGTTTGGGACGTGGCCGCCGCGCTGTCGTCGGTGGCGTCGACTCGCACCGGGCGCGACCTGCACTCGACCATCGGGCTGTTCCTGGACGGCTACACGGCGTTCTGCCCGCTGGAACCCGTGGAACGCGAGGTGCTCGTCGACACGCTGCGGCTGCGCACCGCGATCACGTTGAGCCTGTCGGCAGGGCGCCGCCGCGATCGCCCCGACATCGCCGACTACCTGTCCAGCTGGGACGCCGGCGCGTGGAGCCTGCTCCGCGAACTAGAGACACCACAACCCAAGCCGACGAACCTGCGCGCCCGCCGCGACAGAGTCTTCGGAACCGTGCTTGCACCGCTGACCTACTCCGAGCCGCTGACGCCTGTACGGGGAAGCGGCGCAACGCTGTACGACGTCGACGGCCGCGAGTACGTCGACGCCTACAACAACGTGCCCGTCGTCGGGCACGCGCACCCGCGGGTGGCGACGGCGATCGCCGATCAAGCCCGCCTGCTCAGCACCAACCTGCGCTACCTGCACCCGCGCGCCATCGAGCTCGCCGAGCGACTCATCGCGACGATGCCCGCCGGACTCGACACCGTGCTGTTCCTGAACTCGGGCAGTGAGGCCGTCGACCTGGCGTGGCGCATCGTCGAGGCCGCCACCGGGAAGACCGGCGCACTGGTGTCCGACTTCGCCTACCACGGGGTGACGACGGCGACGACGGCGTTGTCGCCCGAGCAGTGGCGCGGCGGCTGGGCGCCGGAGCACGTGCGGACGTTCACCGTGGGCTCGCAGCCGGAGGCCGACGGGGTCGCCGCCGTGTTCATCGAACCGACCTACACCAGCGACGGAATCCTGGTGCCGCGCACCGACTATCACGCGTCGCTGTGTGCCAGGGCTCATAAGGCGGGCGCGCTCGTCGTCGCCGACGAGGTGCAGGCCGGCTTCGGCCGCGCCGGAGACCACCTGTGGTCGTTCGTCGGCGCGGGCATCACGCCGGACGTCGTCACGCTCGGCAAGCCGATGGGCAATGGCTTCCCGGTGGCCGCGGTCATCGCGCGCCGCGCCGATGTGGAGGCGCTGGCAGAGCACACCGAGTTCTTCAGCACCTACGCCGGCGGGCCCGTCGCCGCGGCGGCCGCCACCGCGGTACTCGACGTCATCGCCGACGAGAACCTGATCGAGCACGCCGGCGCAATGGGCGAACTGCTGCGACAGCGATTGACCGAGAGCGGCTACGACGTCCGCGGCCGCGGCCTGCTGATCGGCGTCGACCTCGGCGACGCCGCGCACGCCGGCCGGGTGCTCGACCGAGCCCGCCGCAACGGCGTGCTGATCGGCTCGACGGGTCCGCGCTCGGACGTCCTGAAGATCCGTCCGCCACTTGTCATTACACCCGAGCAGGTCGAGAAGGTGGCCGCGACCGTGCTTAACGCGATTGAGAGGGAGAAGCATGAGAAGTAGGGATCAGTTCGAGGGGACGGACCGCTCGCTGCAGCGGGCCTGGATCAAGGGCGCCGGGTTCACCGACGAGGAGCTCGCGCAGCCGCTGGTGCTGATCGCCAACACCTATCAGGACTTCTCGCCGGAGAACGCGCACCTGCGCACGCTCGTCGACGCGGTGAAGACCGGCGTGCGGATGGGCGGCGCAACGCCCATCGAGTTCAACACCTTCCACGTCACCGACAGCGAGGCGTTCGCGGCGCGCAGCATGCGCTACGTGCTGCCGAGCCGTGATGTGGTGGCCGACTCGATCGAGCTGATGGCCGAGGGCCACGGCGTCGACGCGCTGGTGTTGCTGACCGGCGGCGACAAGCCGACGCCGGGCATGATGATGGCGGCCGCGCGGCTGAACCTGCCGGCGATCCTGCTGTACGCGGGCCCCACGCAGTACGGGGTGTACCGCGGCAAGAAGCTGTTCCTCGAGACGGTGTACGACGGCGTTGGTGAGGTGGTGCGCGGCGAACTCGACGAGGCGACGCTCAAGCACTGGGAGGACGAGCTGTTCCCCGGGCCGGGCGCGGGCGACACCCTGACATCGGGCAACACCGCAGGCATCTACTGCGAGGCGCTGGGCATGTCGTTGCCGCACACCGGGACCCTGCCTGCGGGGTGCAACAACCAGATCCGGGCGGCCAAGTACACCGGGATGCGCATCGTGGAACTGTTGCGCGACAACGTCCGTCCTCGCGACATCCTCACCGCGGAGGCGTTCGAGAACGCGCTGCGCGTATCGCTGGCGGTGTCCGGCTCGACGAACCTGGTGCTGCACTTCATCGCGATGGCGAAGGAGGCGGGCATCGAGCTGGACTTCGACACCATCGACCGCATCGGCCGGCAGACGCCGACATTGGCGAAGCTCGCGCCGTCGGGCCCCTGGGGCGTGACCGAACTGCACGCGGCGGGCGGGGTGCCCGCGGTGCTCGCCGAACTCGGTGACCTGATCGACAAGTCGACCATCACGGTGTCAGGACAGACCACCGGCGAGATCGCTGCGGCGGCGGAGAACCTCAACCCCGAGCTGCTGGTATCCCGCGACAACCCGATCGCGCCGGAGGGGGCGATCTTCATCCTGCGGGGCAGCCTGGCACCCGACGGCGCGGTGGTGAAGGCGTCCGGCGTGGCACCGTCGATGTGGAGCTTCGACGGCACGGCCAAGGTCTTCGAGGACGAGGAGTCCGCGATCGAGGGGATCCTCGGCGGCCACGTCACACCGGGCACGGCGATCATCATCCGCAACGAGGGGCCCAGGGGCGGGCCGGGAATGCGCGAGATGCTCGGTGCGACATCGGCAGTCGTGGGGATGGGCCTGTCGGAGAGCGTCACGCTGATCACCGACGGCAGGTTCTCCGGGGCGACGCACGGCCCGGCGATCGGTTACGTCGGGCCGGAGGCGGCCGACGGTGGGCCGATCGGGTTGGTGCAGGACGGGGACCGGATCGTCATCGACCTGCGTGCGCGCCGGCTGGACCTGGACGTGCCCGCGGACGTGCTGGAGGAGCGGCGTTCCCGCTGGACCCGTCGCGAACCCAACGTGAAATCGGGATACTTGGCCTTCTATGCCAGGAACGTCGCACCAGCGTGCCAAGGCGCCGTGATGCCCCGGTGATGAGCGCTGGCGCGAAGAACAGAGGGCAGATGACTCATTACGACGCCGTCATCATCGGTGGCGGTCACAACGGGCTGGTCGCGGCGTTCTACCTGGCGCGCGCCGGGCTCAAGCCGCTGGTTCTGGAGCGGCGGCCGTTCGTCGGCGGGGCGTGCAACACCGAGGAGTTCGCGCCGGGCTACCGAGCGTCGACCGGGGCCTACGTGTTGTCGATGCTGCGCGAGGCGATCTGGCAGGACATGGCGCTGGAGCGACGGGGAATCTTCGTCGACCCGGCGGGCCCGACGCTGAACCTCTATCCCGACGGCGCGAGCTACTACCTGGGCGACGACATGGCCGAGAACGTCGCGGCGACCAAGCACTTCTCGGCGGCCGACGCGCGGGCGCTGCCGAAGTTCGAGGAGGACCTCAGCGAGATGGTCCAGCAGGTGCTGCCGGTGTTCGACTGGACGGCACCCGACCCGCGGGTGAGAAGTCTGGACGACCTGCGTGGGCTGGCGAGGCTGGGTGGGGTCGGGCTGCGCGCACGCAAGCACCTGGACCAGCTGGCGCGGTTGT
The DNA here is from genome assembly GCF_040548615.1 of Mycolicibacterium sp. 624. NCBI lineage: Bacteria > Bacillati > Actinomycetota > Actinomycetes > Mycobacteriales > Mycobacteriaceae > Mycobacterium > Mycolicibacterium sp. 624. The sequence continues at coordinate 181,853 of NZ_JBEPRZ010000005.1, read as the reverse complement.
TCACCTCCAGCGCGCATCAGATCCTGGCCGAGCGGTTCGAGAGCGAACACGTCAAGGCCGCGCTGGGTTGGCATGCGATCAACGACAGCGTGGCGGGGCCGTCGACGCCGGGGACGGCGTTCGTGCTGCTGCACGACCACGCCAGCGAGGAGAGCGACGGCGGGGTGCGGCAGTGGGGTTTCGTGCGTGGGGGCATGGGCGTGCTGACCGAGGTGATGGCCGATGCGGCGCGGGAGGCCGGCGCTGAGATCCGTTGCGATGCAGCGGTTGCGGGCATCGTGACCCGCGGGGGGCAGGCGACCGGGGTGCGGCTGGTGTCCGGTGAGGAGATCAGTGCCACGCGGGTGCTGTCGAACGCCGATCCCAAGCACACGTTTCTGACGCTGTGCGACCGCGCCGACCTGCCCGACGACTTCGTGCGGCAGGTGGAGGCCTACCGCTGTATGGGCACCAGCATCAAGATCAACCTGGCGCTGAGTGAGTTGCCTTATGTCACAGGGCATCCGACCGGGGGAGTGCAGCCGTATCACCGGGGGATCATGGAGGTGAACCCGTTCATCGCCGAGATGGACCTGCACCAGGCGCAGGCGCAGTACGGTCTGGCGGTGCGGGACTCGCATGTGGAGATCGTGTTCCCGACGGTGCATGATCCGTCTCTGGCGCCCGACGGCAAGCACATCGCGACCATCGACGTGAACTCTCAGCCGTTCCACCTGCGCGACGAGTCGTGGGACGACATCAAGGAGAAGCGGGCCGACGAGGTCATCGCCCAACTCGAGGCGCACTTCCCCGGGTTGAGCGGGTTGATCGAGCATCGCCAGGTGCTCAGCCCGCTGGACATGGAGCGGGTGATGGGTTTGACGGGCGGGCACGCGCTGCACGGGGACATGTCGCCGGATCAGTTGCTGTTCATGCGGCCGGTGCGGGGGTGGGCCAAGTATCGGACGCCTGTGCGCGGGCTGTATCTGTGTGGTGCCGGCACGCACCCCGGTGGTGGGGTGACTGGGGCGAACGGCCGGAATGCGGCTCGCGAGGTGCTGCGGGATGTGAAGCGGCGGCGCTGACCGCGTATAAGGGCAGAGTGCACAATCTCCGTGTCGACTGAGCGAATCATCGGTACCGTCCAGCCATGCCGTTGGCCAACGGTGCGAAGTTTGCCAGCTACACCATTGAGCGGCGGCTTGGCGCAGGGGGGATGGGCGAGGTCTACCTCGCTCAGCATCCTCGGCTGCCCCGACACGACGCCATCAAGGTCCTGCGGTCCGACATCTCGTCCGACCCGGACTACATGGAACGGTTCAATCGGGAAGCAGATCTGGCGTCCAAGCTGTGGCACCCGCACATCGTCGGAATTCTCGACCGCGGCAAGTACCGCGGGCGACTGTGGATCACAATGGACTTCGTCGACGGCACCGACGTGGCCTGTCTGCTCCAGGAGCAGTATCCCGATGGCATGCCGGTTCGCGATGCTCTCGCCATCGTCAAGGCGGTGGCTTCGGCGCTCGACTACTCCCACGCGAAGGGCTTGCTGCACCGTGACGTGAAGCCCGCCAACATTTTGGTGGCGGACGCCGAGCACGGGGAACGACGAATCCTTCTTGGCGACTTCGGTGTCGCCCGCGACCTGGCCGAGGAGAGTGGCGGCGGGCTCACGGCCACCAACATGACCGTCGGGACGGCGGCGTACGCCGCGCCCGAGCAGCTGATGGGGCTCCCCGTTGACGGCAGGGCGGACCAATACTCGCTGGCGGCAACGACTTATCACCTGCTGACCGGAACGCAGTTGTTCCAGCACTCGAACCCGGCAGTCGTGATCAGCAACCACCTCAACGCGATGCCGCCCAAGCTTGGCGACATCCGGCCCGAGTTGGCGGCGTTGGACGCGGCGCTGACGCGGGCGCTGGCCAAGGACCCGAATGATCGATTCGCCACGTGCATGGAGTTCGTCAGTGCGTTGGAGGCGCCCACCGAGACGCCAGACGAATCGGTGACGACACCCACCCTGCACGCCGCTGACACCATGGTGGCGCCCGTGGCCACCCCCGCTACACGCACACCGGAGGCGCCCGTGCTGGGTCACCGTCGCCGTCGGAGTGCCCTCCTGATCGGTGCGGCGGCAATCGTGTTGGTGATCGCCCTGGGCGCGTACTTCGCGCTGCAGCCCGCCAACGAGCCGCCTCCTGCTGATCCGTTCACCCTTGCAGGAACAGTGCAACTGACCAAGGACATCATCAAGACGGTCGACCTGCCCACCGGCTACAAGTGCGCTGGAGCAAGGGATTTCGGCGACATCGCACCCAACTCCCCGATCACCGTCGAGGATGAGTCGGGCAAGCTTCTGGCCAAGGGCAGCATCCAGAAGAGCAGCAGTAACGACGACGGTTGCGTCATGCAGTTCGCGGTCGGCGACGTCCCTGCGGGGGCTCGGTTCTACCGCGTACAGGTGGGCCAGGGCCACGAGATGAGCTACACGGAGGAGGAGGCGAAGGCCGGCGTTGAGTTCCTCATGAGAGGCACCGACGATCCGACGCCCACCCCGCGGCCGAAACCCTCTACGCCCACGCGGACGGTCACGGTGTCACCGACGCCGGACGTGGAGAAGATGAGCCTGACCAGGCTGCAGAACATCGCGGGCGAAGATCGCGGCTACGTCGCCGCACGCCTCGCCGACATCTGGGTCCCACAGGTCAGCTCGAAGCGCGTCGGCATCGAGGCCAAGGGCATCATCTGGGACAACCAGGCGATCCTCGAGGAACATCTACGGCTACGCAATATCTATCCCGATGTTCGGCTGCTGTGGTCAGGGGACTGGTCGACCTACGACGGTCCCAACTTCTGGGTCACCATCGTCGGGCTGTTCTCCAACAACCCCTACCAAGTCCTCGGGTGGTGCACCGATCAGGGCTTCGACAGGGACAACTGCATCGCGAAGGTCGTCAGTACGACGCACCCAATCGAGGGAAGCACGAAGCTGAACCCATAGTGGCGGCGCTGGAAGTTCCATTTGTGAGCGGTGTCACGAGAGACGTGGACGGCGGCTACACCCGCCGGTCCCCGGGCCACCGTCGAGTGCCACACGGCAAAGAACGTAGGTGGGCGAGGCAGGGTCGCCGTTGTCGCCAGTCAACCGTAGCGTTAGGACGTGTGTACTCTGGCTTGCGAGCAATTGGCTTGTGCTGCTGTGACTTCGGTGTCACAGCAGGTCGCCTGCCGCGGGGAGCGGGTTGAGCGCAGCAGCATGCGGGAACACCGTCAGGGTTGACGGTGTGACCTGCGCGGTCACCATGAGATCTATCGCGGAAGGGCAGGAGGAACGCATATGGGTTCTTCGGATGTCGGCCCGCGTCTGGGCTCACGATTCGGCTCCTATGAGCTGCACTCGTTGATCGGTGTCGGCGGGATGGGCGAGGTCTATCGCGCCTACGACACCGTGCGTGAGCGCGAGGTGGCGCTCAAGGTGCTGCGGCCCGACATGGCGGCCGACCCGAGCTTTCAGGAGCGCTTCCGCCGCGAGTCGCGCATCGCGGCGCGCCTGCAGGAGCCACACGTCATCCCCGTGCACGACTTCGGCGAGATCGACGGTGTGCTCTACATCGACATGCGCCTGGTCGAGGGCACCAGCGTCAAGGACGAGCTGCGGGTCAACGGCGCGCTGCCGCCGACCCGGACGACGGCGATCATCAGCCAGGTCGCGTCCGCGCTGGACGCCGCGCACGCCAGCGGCCTGGTTCACCGCGACATCAAGCCCGAGAACGTGCTGCTCACGCCCGAGGACTTCGCGTACCTGGTGGACTTCGGCATCGCCTATGGCGGCGGTGAGGCGACGGTGACGAAGACGGGTCTGGTCATCGGCTCGTGTGCCTACATGGCGCCGGAGCGGTTGAACGGACAGGCCGGTGGCTCGGCGTCGGACGTGTACTCGTTGACGTGCCTGCTGTACGAGTGCCTGACCGGTCGGGCACCGTTCGAGGCCGGTGACCTGCGCCAGGTCATGAGCGCGCACCTGTTCTCACCGCCGCCGAGGCCCAGCATCATGCGCCGCGGGATCGCGTCAACCTTTGATGACGTCGTCGCGAAGGGCATGGCCAAGGACCCCGCCAAGCGCTACGCGTCGGCGGGGGAGCTGGCCAGGGCCGCGACGGCCGCCGCCCACGATCGGCCGGTGGCCGCGGCGCCGGCCCCGCCCGTTCGGCCGAGTTCGCCGCCCCCGACGCGGCAGTTCACGGCGGTCGATCCGCGACCGTCGGTGACGGGCTACGTCCCTCATGCCCCGCTCCCGCCTTCGGCACCGGTCCGGAAGTCGCGGTTCAGCCGGACCCAGTGGGCGTTGATGGCGGGGATCGTCGGCATGTTCGCCTTGGCAGGGGTGCTGGCCGCGGTGGTGGCGTCCACTGGAGGCAGTGGCGGGGGTTCGGAGCCGCGGAGCACGCTGGCCGTGCCGCCGCCATTGCCTTCTGAAGAGCCCGTGCCGTCGGCCTCTGAGGAGGAGACGACGACACCGTCCACCACGTCGACCTCACCCACGACGACGACGAGTTCGGCACCGATCGCGGGCCTGTCGGGGATCGATTCGCAGGGCTTCGTCGGTCACTCGGCGCGCTGCGACGCGGGCAGTTCGCCGGCGGCGATGATCAAGACCGCGAACTCCCTGGCGATCGTGTGCGAGACGTCGCCGGGCAGCTACTACTACCGCGGCGAGCGGTTGCGCGACGGGGCCCAGCTGGTGCTGCAGAACGCGGTGCCTGCCGGCGGCGGGTTCGACGCGATCAACCCGGACGACGGTGCCCGGTATCAGGTGCGACCAGATCAGCTGACCATCTCGAGTAGCCGTGGGTCCGAGACGGATCCTGCGTTGGAGTACGGGGCGCGGTAGCTCGTTGGGCGACTTCGGTAGGCGCGCCGCCACCCGGACCCACTGCGGGGCTGGGAATGGGGTGAGGAGCTAGATCACGGCTATCCCGCGACTGATCTTTGGGCGCGGCCCGGAGGCGAGTACTTCTGCCGCTTCCTCGCCGACGGCGATCTCGGCCTAATCCCTCAGAAGGGATCGCAGCGCTTCACGGGTCTCAGCGTCTACTGAGTAGATGGCGGTTCCGACCATCCCCCGGGTGAGCAACACCTTGTAAACGTTACGAACGAGCAGATCAAAGCGCCGATCGGGAACAGTTGCCTGATTACGGAAGTCTGGGTCCTTGTTGGCGCTTCGAACCGAGACGAACCGTCCGTCGCGCCATACTAGATCCGGGCCGATGATGACGCCATTCCAGTCATATTCGAATCCTTGGGCCGTGTAGACACAACCGACCTGACCGAAGCCGCCATCCTCGGTCGCCCAGAGTGCACTTGGCGGCGCGTCGCCGATACGTCGATCACTCTTGCTGTTCCACGGGCGCGCCCAATCGCCGATCTGGACGTCTGGTGCCAGCGTTCCATCCTTGCGGGCTTCGCTCCAGCGCCAACAGAATCCAGCAGTCATCCTCGCTGAGTAACCGTGCTCCATTTTTCCTCGGAGGAGGTCCTCCAAGTCGGTTGGGCTGTCAACCACTTGTACGTCGAACTGGGGATCGCCATGCCATTGGGTCGGTAGACCCTCAGTGAGGCCGAGCAGTCGTGTCACCCAGAGCACGTATTCCTCGCTGCCACCGCAACGGAACTGCGCACCAAGCTCGATGTGCTGGAAGTCATGGCCAAGGTGTGCCGAGTGCCGTTCAATCTGTTCCAGGGTGCCCATCTCACCCGGTCGGACGACCTGGTTCTCATCGAGTAGGAAGACCGGGACCCGAGCTGCAGCGATGAGTTCGTCGACTTGGGTTCGATCGGTTCGATATTCCGCCTTTGTATAGCGGCTCGCCGACGTCTCGCGGATGCGGTGCGCCTCATCGAGGACCAAAACATCCAGCCCGTTTGGGTCGGCGGACATGAACTGGTTGAAGTACTTGAACATCGCCTGCACTGCCTTTGCCCGGTGTCCCGCGACCTTGCGTAGCGTCTGAGTGAAGGACCTCGATCCCGTTGCGTGTACGACGGTGCGGCCCCTTCGTGCGAGTTCACCCAATACTGACAGCGCCACTGCGCTCTTGCCCGACCCTGGGCCGCCCGTGACCGCGATGACGCGCTTCTTGTTTCCGGCACGGGCATGTTCGATCGTGTGCAGGATCAACTCGACGGCAAGTCGCTGATTTCCAATCAGTTGGAACTGCGGTCGATCGCGAATTTCTGAGGCTGCTACTTTGAGCAGCTGCATCGACGGGGCGATTGCCGAGTGCATCAAGATGTCCCCGGCTGTATGGCCGGGACGAGCCGCGAGCCTGGACTTTAGGAAGTCAACCATCGTCCCTTTGTCAGCACCGGTGAACAATCGTCCGTTTGTGGACACAGGGACTGCGAGGAGGTCTTTGAATTCAGCTAGATTGACCGCGTTATGGAGGTAGGCCATGCCTGCAAGGGCGTCTGGCTGATCGGCGATTGCGCGGGCAAAACTCGCCAGGTACTCACAGTAGCCGCGAACTTGAACTACTGGATGCAATTTGGGCGGCCCTGGCATGCCTGGAACCTCGACGAGTTCTGGGTCCCCCTCAAACGTGTATGCGGTCGACCATTGCTTCAGCTCGACGACCACGTATGACGGTTGTCCTGTCAGCGGGTGGACTCCGGCCAGGACCACATCAGCGCGTTGAGATGTGAGCGGCAGGTGGTACTCGATGAGCATCTCGACTTCGCCGAGGCCTGCGTCGACGAGATCGCCCGCAAACGCTGGCAGGCTCTTCCGCCAAGACGACTGTTCGGCGGGCGAGGCGCGGTGGCCAGTTTGATACAACATCTGCTCGAGAAGCTGCTCGACGAGAGATTGGGGCTCTTGGCCGCGGATGCGGTTGGCAGTCGTTCGGATGAGCGTCAAGTGGAATCCCCTGGGCAGCACGAAGTGAGTCGTGCGGGTGGGGACATGTCCGGCATCACACTTCTGTCGCGGAAGTCCGTCGAACCGCGGCAGTCATGCTAGTTCAGCCGTGCGCCGTTCAACGCACATCGGGCGTGGAGACAATCATCGAACTGCGCACCGATAAGCAAATGTGATCGGCGATCTATACCCGGCGTACCCAAGTCGGCCTTAAAAAGCTGCTGTGGTGCAATGTCTCCAACCATGGCGACGACCACACTCAAAAACCGAAACAACCTAGTGCACGACATCGGTGTGCGCGGTGGCGGAGCTGGGCGCTGACAGGCCTACGTCGAGTTCTTGATCGAAGGGAAGGTGGTGATCAGAATTTCGACCAGTTGCCGCGCGTTGTCCTCATCGACCTGTATCGATTGGCTGCTCTTCGGCTCCGATGTGCGGTCGTCAGAACCGAAGGTGCTCAGATGTAGGAGCAGTGCTCCGTCGTCGGCTTGGACGACATTGTAGAAGCAGTCGACCTCGGACCGATGCGGCCGGATTGTTTGCTGTCCCTGTGCAATCGATCGGATGCGTGCCATGCACCCACCATATGAGCAGGTGACGAGCATCTGCCGGAAGGCACGCCGCATCGGCGACGCCTGTCCGCGGGCGCGCACGCGGACAGGCTTAGTTCATCGAGGCGTTTAGCGTCGACAGCGTCAGCAGTCAGGCCACGCCGCCGACGACCAGTACGGTGCTACCGCAACGGCCAGCGGTGGACCGAACGCTTGGCAGCCATTCGGCTACACCCGCCGGTACCTAATGGGGTCTGACTCGTATGCCACTCTGCTCGGCACAACCCTAAGCGGTACAAGCGAATTCGTCGTTCTAGTGTGTCGACTACCTCGAGCTGATGTCATGTCGAAGAGCGATTCGTCGCAAACCTGCTGCGGCTGAACACCATCAGACAGACACGCGACCCCGGCAGTGGCCGTGCCCAGATCTGCCGTGCTACACCAACCCCGCAATGAACCGCGCAGCCTGATCCGGATAGGGGGCAAGCTCGTAATTGCTGTGCGCCGACCGATCGCGGCCCGCCGAGCAGATCGGATCCCCTTGGCTGCACAGATCGATTGCGCGGCCCGCGAATTGGCCGGTCGTCGACAACGGGCTTCCGAACCGCGCGCCGGGGTTTCCGAACACCGCAACGACAGCGACATTGCCGGCGAGTTCGATGGGCAGCGGTGGTGCCGACCCGATCGAGCCGATGCGATCCCCGATGGGCGCCACCCCCGCCAGCATCGACACCGCGGATGCGCCTTGGGAGAAGCCGCCGAGCACAATCCTGGTGGCCGGGCACTGCTCGGTCATCCAGGCGATGTGGCCCGCAGCGTCGTCGGCGCCGTTCCGGGTGGACAGGAAGTTGTAGCTCGCGGGGTAGTTCACCGCGTAGGTGCCCAGGGTGCGACCGCCGAGTTGCGGTCGGAGCGTGTTGGCCAGCGCGTCCCCCACCCGACCTAGGCCGGGCGGCTCCGCCGTGCCGCGGGCGAAGACGAGTTCGACATCGGCACACGGATCGGCGGACGCCGGTGTCGCGGGCACGCCGATCACGGCGGCGGCGGTGATGGCCATGGCGGCGACGAAGCGAAGGATCACGCCTGCATCCTCACACGGAACTCGGAGGTCAGACCGGCACCGGCTCGGCACCGTCGACGAGACCCAGCCGCCACGCGCCCTCGCCCAGCAGTTCCAGGTGTTGCCGATGATGCCGGTTGACGGTGCTGCGATGGGTGACGCTGACGAACACGGTGTCGGGCAGTTCGCGGCGGACCAGGCTGTAGATCATGAACTCCAGCGGTTCGTCGAGGGCCGAGGTCGCCTCGTCGAGGAACGCCGCCTTGGGCTTGGTCAACAGCACGCGGGCGAACGCGATGCGCTGTTGCTCGCCGGGGGAGAGCACCTTGGCCCAGTCGGCCTCGTCGTCGAGCCGATCGGTGTAGCGCGGCAACGCCACCGCCTCCAGCGCCGCCCGCACCTCGTCATCGGGAATCTCGCCGGGCTCGTGCGGATAGGACACCACCGTCCGCAGGTCGCCGAGCGGAACGTACGGCAGCTGGGACAGGAACATCGTTTCGTGCTCGCCGCCCGGGCAGCGCATCGTGCCCGAGGTGTACGGCCACAGCTCGGCCAGGCTGCGCAACAACGTGGACTTGCCGGTGCCCGACTTCCCGGTGATGATCAGCGACTCCCCGGGATCCAGTCGCAGCTGCAGGTCGCTGATCAACTGCGCACCGGCCGGGTCGCGGACCTCGACCGCGTCGAGTTCGACCGCGCCGTCGGCATCGGCGGCGACGGTCAGCTTGGGCAGCGCTCGGCTCTGTTCGTTGGCGGTCACCAGCCCGTGCAGTCGCAGGATGGAGGCGCGGTAGCCGGCGAACACGTCGTAGGAGTTGCGGAAGAACGACAGCGCCTCCTGGATGGAGCCGAACGCCGCCCCCGACTGGATGACCGTGCCGAGCTGGATCTGGCCGGTGAAGAGCCGGGGCGCCTGCAGCAGCCACGGCAGCGGAAGGTTGATGTGGTTCATCGACAGGTTCCATCCGGTGAAGACCATGGTCCTGTTGATGAACCGCTTGTAGTTGGACAGCACCGGCTCGAACCGGCTGCGCAGCTGACGGCGCTCGGGCTTCTCGCCGCGATAGAGGGCGACGGCCTCGGCGGCATCCCGCAACCGGACCAACGCGTAACGGAACGCGGCGTTGAACTTCTCGTTGTTGAAGGACAGCCGGATGAGCGGACGGCCAAGCCAGAACGCGACGACGGTCGCGACCGCCACGTAGACGAACACCGTCCAGAACATGGCGCGCGGCACCTCGACACCGAAGAGCGACACGGAACCGGAGAGGTTCCACAGGATCTGGGTGAACGAGACCACCGACACGATCGACGAGATCGCCCCGAACAACAGCGTGCCGTTGCTCGTCTGATGCGGAGTGTTCGGTTGCGGGCCGGAGATGGCGGTGAAGACGTCGATGTCGGACTGGATGCGCTGATCCGGATTGTCGATGGTCTGGTCGATGAACCGGCCGCGGTAGTAGGCCCGCCCGTCCAGCCAGTCGCCGGTGAGCCGGTCGGTCAGCCACGCCCGCCAGGCCAGCATGAAGCGTTGGGTGATGAACAGGTCGATCATGATGCGGGTGACGAGTATCGCCGCCAGAAGCGCGAAGAGCATCAGCGACAGCCAAAAGCCCCAGACCCCAGAGTCTTTCACCGACTGGTTGCCGACCGCGTGCCCCTGCACGGCGATCTGCGCGGCGGAGTACAGGTCGTTGCTCTGGTAGCTGAACAGGACGTTCAGCCGCACCCCGATGATCACCGACAACAGCATGGCGCTCAACGAGATCCACGGCTTGATGCTGTGCCGTCCGGTGAAATAGGCCCCGGTGACGGCCCAGAACTGTCGGCCCCAGACGGTGAACCGGGCGATGAGCGTCAGCACGACCAGCGTGCCGAGCGCGGTGATCGCCCAGGCCTCGCCGATCCAGATCAGCGAATCGACAAGGCCGTTACTCCAGTCGATCGACGGCGAGAACGGTTTCAGCTCGTCCATTCAGAACCCCCAGTCCTGCGTCAGCGGACACGCTCGCGGCGAAAGCTACCGCAGGGCGTCAGGAAATCGGAGGTCAATGGGGCTTCTGGAGTCTTTAACCTGTCGAAAACTCAGAAACGGCGGCGATCCGCCGTCGGTGCGCGGCGCTGCCGGCCTCAGGCCCCCTGCGGGAAAAGGGCCGCCAGGCACTGCGAGCCGTGCACATCCGCCAGGACTACGGCCGGCGACCGTCACTGATGAAGGCGCTGGAGGAGAAGGCCTCTGAACCGCGGGCGGCGTTTGTCACTCCCCGTGAGTAGCGTCCGCGATATGAGTGACAAGCGACGAGCAGACAGGGCCAAACAGGCCCGACGTGACGTGCGGCGGGCGAAGAGGCGCACCGCGGGAACTTCTACCGACACGGAACTCACGGACGCGATACGCAGTGCGCTGGCGGGTGGGCATCCACTCAACCTGCTCAGTATGGCCAGCATGGTGATCCACGTGGGGAAACCTGACAGGCGCCGCGATGAGACGCACCTGGACAACATCCTGACCGGATTGATCGGTGTACGGAATCGGGAGACGACGGCGCTACTGGCCGTCACTGCCGAACTTCTCGTCGACGATCCAGCGCAACAGCTCCGATGCCGCCGCGAAGTGGCCGAACGTGGCGAGCATCTACCGCGATGGATCACCGCACTGCCGCAGGTCGACGTCTACCGCGCGGTCCGCAGAACCCATGTGTTCCGTGACGTCGACGAAGTAGTCATCGGTATGCGACTCGACCGTGGCCACGAGCTGACCGTCGCCATCCGGATCGACCACAACATGCTCTCGACTGTCACCGATGCAGCCGCTGTGCCGGAACCGATCGACGAAGCGCTTGCCAAGGTCGCCGAAACCAGCACCGACACCGACATTTTCGAGATGACGCTTGCCGACGCGCGGGTGTGGACCGAGGATGCTCTCAACATGCCGACACTCTCGCCGAAGACCGATGAATGGCCGCTCTACCGGGCACTGGTTCGGTGGCTGGTAGGTCGGCTACCCGAAGGTGGTGAGCACCGGTCACCGCCCGGGGATTGGAAGTCGGGCAAGGAGCTGTGCGATGGGTTCTTCGCGACCAGTTCCGCGGCGCCGTTCACCGGCTCCAGCCATCGGGAGCTGCTGCTGGAACTCTTCGAGACTGGTACGGGTGACCCATTGCGGTGGAGCGCGGCGCGCGTCGAACAGGCGATCGGCGGCACGCCCCACAGCGAGTACAGCATTCCGTTGGAGGTCGCGCTAGATGCTCCCGATCTACTTCGCGCGTTCATCCCATACGCTCACGCGCAGAGTGGGATTCGCGACGAACTGACGGCGCGGACGCTCGCTATGGTCGAGAGTCTGAGGACGAGCTACAAGCGGGAGGTTTTGAGGCACGCCAAGTACTGGGGCCTCGACGACGTGGTCTAGCGCCGCACCGCCGCAGCGATCCGCATCCCAAGTTCCTCCAGTTCTTCGAGAACAAGATCGGCACGATCATGGAGGAAGTCACCTTGGCCTGGCCGGTGAGGGCGCGCAGAAAATCGGGTCGAACTCAACGGCCAGCCCTGACTGGAAAGGTGCAGATGACGGTTTCTAGAATCGCGACACCTATCTATAATCTCGATATGGCTCTTAGTATCAAGGATCCCGAGGCTGACCGCCTCGCCCGGGAACTCGCCGCGCGAACCGGCGAGACGCTGACCGAGGCGGTGGTGGTCGCATTGCGTGAGCGACTAGCGCGCCAGGCCGGTCGCACTGCAGTGATCCCACTACGCGACGAACTCGCGGCGATCCGTCGTCGGTGCGCGGCGCTGCCGGCCGCCGACGACCGATCTGCAGAGGAGATCGTGGGCTATGACGACCGCGGGCTGCCGTCCTGATGGTCATCGACACCTCCGCGCTGGTCGCCATGCTGACCGACGAGCCTGATGCCGAGCTTTTCGAGGCGAGAGTGGCAGACGATCCCGTGCGGACCATGTCCACTGCGTCATACCTGGAGACCGCCATCGTGGTCGAGAGCCGCTTCGGCGAATCCGGCGGCCGCGAATTGGACTTGTGGCTGCACCGGGCCTCGGTGAGTCTTGTCGCGGTCGACGCCGACCAAGCCGAGGTCGCCCGAGCGGCCTACCGGCGCTATGGCAAAGGCCGTCATCGGGCAGGCCTGAACTACGGCGACTGTTTCTCCTACGCGCTAGCCAAGGTCAGCGGTCAGCCATTGTTGTTCAAGGGCGATGATTTTGGGCATACGGACGTCGTTGCGGCCGACTAGCCGACCCGTCCGCCCACCGTGCCACCTCACCGCACGTCCCGCACCGCCAGATAGTGCTCAGACACCGGCACACCGTCGGTGTAGCGCTCGACGGCCTGCTCGATCAGCAGGTCCTGACCGGTGAGCCGGGTGTAGTGCTGATGCATGTGCTCGCCCCAGGACCGCACGATGAACGACTCCACGAACGTCGCCTCATGCTCGATGCTGCGGAACAGCCGCCACTCCGCTGCGCCGGTGCGCTGGCGGGACCGGCCCAGCACCGTCATCGCCGCCAGGAAGTCCTTCTCGTCCGCCGCCGCGACGCAGTAGGAGGTCAGCACCAGCACGGGGCCGTCCAGCGGTTCGGGCTCGAAGATCAGCGTCGGCTCGGGCCAGTGCGACGACGGCGTCAGGTCCAGCTCGTTGGTCTTCGCGTGCAGCGGCCACCACAGCGACGACAGCCCGCACACCACCAACATGGCCGCGCTCACCAGCAGGCTGACCGAACTGGTGGTGGCTCCGGCGAGCACACCCCACACCACCGAACCCACCGCCTGCCCGCCCATGAAGACCAGCTGATACACCGACAGGCCGCGGGCGCGCACCCACGCGGGCAGGCTCAACTGCATCGACGCGTTCAGCGTCGACAGCGACAGCAGCCACGCCGCGCCGCCGACGACCAGGGCCGCGAACACGACGGCGAAGATCGGCACCAGCGCCAGCACCGCGGTGGCCACCGCGAAGCCCGCCGCACCGACCGTCAGCAGCGCGTTCTGGCTGAACCGCGCTCGCAGCCGCGACAGCAGGAACGCCCCGAGCACGGCACCGGCACCGAGCGCACCGAGCAGCAACCCGTACCCCGAGGACGACAACCCCAGCCGGTCCTTCGCGATCACCGGTAGCAGTCCCCAGATCGCGCTGCCGGGTGCGATGAACAGCGCCGCCCGCAGCAGGATGCGCCGCACGACGGGCGAGCTGCGGATGAACCGTCCGCCCGCGCTCAACGCCGCGAGCGCTCGCTCGGGCGGGTAGCCGCTCGAGACGCCGGGGCGACGCCACGCGATGAGCACGAACACGATCCCGACGAAGGACACCGCGTTGAGCGCGAACACCAGGGTCGGGCCGGACACCGCCACCAGCACGCCGGCGATCGCCGGCCCGATGGCTCGCGCGCCGTTGATGCTCATGCTGCCCAGCGCGGCCGCCGCCGGAATCTGCTCAGCGGGAACGAGATCCGGTTGAATCGCCTGCCAGGCCGGCGCCGTGAGCGCCTGCCCGCAGCCGATGACGAACAACAGGGTCAGCAGCACCGCCGGCGTCGTCAACCCGGCACCGGTCAACGAGGCGAGCAGACCCACTCCCGCGGCCATCGCCCCCTGGGTGGCGATGAGCAGCCGGCGCCGGTCGACGAGGTCCGCGAGCACACCCGACGGCAGCGCCAGCAGCATCACCGGCAGCGTCGTCGCGGTCTGCACCAGCGGCACCAGGACCGCTGCGCGAGGGTCGCCGACGAGCATCCACTGCGCCCCGACGATCTGCATCCAGGTGCCGAGGTTGGAGACGAGCTGCGCGATCCACAGTGAGCGGTAGACCGGCGATCGCAGCGGTGCCCATGTCGAAGTGGACGGTGTCGATGTGCTCGCCGATGTCATCCGCCGCTCCCGTGTATCGCCGTCCGTTGAGCCTAGGCGGCGCGACGCGAACCCATCGCCCGCCTCCGCGCGATAGTCGCTCAGAGGCGGGCAATCGCAACAGCAACCCCTCGGTGTCCAACGCTGTCACCTCGGCACTTACGGCCAAGCGCCGGGCTCCAGCGCAGCAGAAGCTAGGCTTCAGAGAAACATTGAGTCGTTTGGAGCGTGAATACGTCGTGAAGCTCGGAATCCTTGCCCTCGGGAGTGCGATGGCGCTGCTGTCGGCACCGGTGATCTTCGCGTCTCCGGCGTCGGCCAAGCCCTGCCCCTCCGGCACCTCGCAAACCAAGTGGCCGGGCGTGTGCACCAAGAGCGGCTCCAACGCACCCGCGTTCCTCCCGCCGGGATCCACCCCTGGCGGCGGCGCCAATGTCGTGTCACGGCCAGGTGAGCTTCCGTCGGTGAACGGCGTCCCGTGCACGCCGGAGCATTACGGCACGTGCCTCGCCATGCAGCAGAGCGGCCGGTAGGCCCGAAGCGTCGGCCCGGAATCCTCTGACCAGCCCGGAACTCACAGCCCCACCTGGTTGACTGTGCCCCATGCGCACAGGCCACCGGATGCACAGCCCCGCCGTGCGCGTGCTGGGCGGCGCAATCGTCGGTCTCATCGCGACCGCCGTGGCGGCCTGGGTCGGGTTCCGGTGGTTCTCCCTGCTGATCGGCTGGGACTTTCTCGCGGTGACGTTCATGGCCTGGACCTGGCGGGTGATCTGGCCCTTCAATCCTGCGCAGACGGCGTCGCACGCCGAGGACGAGGAGCCCGGCCGTCGGACCGTCTTCATCCTGATCCTCGGTGGTGCGCTGGCCAGTCTCGTCGGCGTTGGGTTGCTGCTGGCCAACGAGTTGCCGGACAACTACGAGGCCGTCGCCCCGGCCGTGTCCGTCGTCAGCGTGGTGATCTCGTGGTTCGCCGTGCACACGCTGTACGCGCTCACCTACGCCAAGATCTACTTTCAGGAAAAGCCCGTCGGCGGAATCGATTTCAACACCAAGCAACCGCCCCGCTACAGCGACTTTGCCTATGTCGCCTACGCCGTCGGCATGAGCTTCGCCATCTCGGACACCAACCTGACCTCATCGCGGATGCGCGCCACGGCCCTCAAGCACGGCCTGCTGTCCTACCTGTTCGGGTCGGTGATCGTGGCCTCGGTGGTCAACCTCATCGCCTCGGGCCTGTAGCGCCGACCTAGAACAACGCCAGCTGTTCGTCGTCGCGACGGTCCGCCCCGAACTTCGCGGGCACTGGCCGCTGTCGTACCCGCAGCGGCCACCAGAACCACCGGCCCATCAACGCCGCGATCGACGGCGTCATGAACGACCGCACGATCAACGTGTCGAACATCAGGCCCAGCGCGATCGTCGTCCCGATCTGGCCGAGCACCTTCAAGTCGCTGATGATGAACGACGCCATGGTGAACGCGAACACCAGGCCGGCGGCGGTGACCACGGAGCCACTGCCCGCCATCGCGCGGATGATGCCCGTGTTGAGCCCGGCGTGGATCTCCTCCTTGAACCGGGAGACCAGCAGCAGGTTGTAGTCCGACCCCACGGCGAGCAGCAGGATCACCGACAACGGCAGGATCACCCAGTACAGCGGTATGCCAAAGAGGTACTGCCACACCAGAACCGATATGCCGAACGCGGCGCCCAGCGACAGCGCCACGGTGCCGACGATGACGAGTGCGGCCACCAGGCTGCGTGTGATGAACATCATGATCAGCAGGATGAGGCTCATCGCGGCGATGCCGGCGATGAACAGGTCGTAGTGCGCCATCTCCGCGATGTCCTTGTAGGTGGCCGCCACGCCGCCGATGTAGATCTTCGACCCCGCCAGCGGCGTGCCCTTCACCGCCTCGGCAGCCGCGTGCCGGATCTCCTCGATGTGCGAGATGCCCGCGGCGGTCGCGGGATCCACGTCGTGGGTGATGATCATCCGGGCGGCCTTGCCGTCGGGCGACAGGAACAGCTTCAGCCCGCGCTTAAACTCGGGGTTGTCGAACGCCTCCGGCGGTAGGTAGAACGAGTCGTCGGTCTTCGACGCGTCGTACGCCTGGCCCAGCGCCGTGGAGTTCTCCAGCGCCGCCGCACTCAGGTCGTAGATGCCCGACGTGGTCGAGTGATTAGTCATCGTCAGATCGCGGTTGGTCTCCTGATTCGCGATCTGCGGCGGGATGAGCGCCACCAGCTTCGGTTGAAGCTCATCGAGTTTGGCGATGCTGCCCGACACGTTGGCCAGCTGATCGGTCAGCTCGTTGATCCCGTCCAGCGCGTCGAAGAGCGACCGGAACGCCGCGCACGCCGGGATGTCGTAACAGTGTGGCTCCCAGTAGAAGTAGTTACGCATCGGCCGGAAGAAGTCGTCGAACGTGGCGATCTTGTCTCGTAGGTCGGCGGCCGTGGCTACGGTCTGCTGGAACGCCTCGCTCTGCTCGTGCGTGATGTCGCTCGACTGCAGCTGCAGCTGCATCTGTTGGCGCAGCGTGGTGATGCTGTCGTCGATCACCCCGACCTGCTTCAGCAGATCGTCGGCGCGGGCCTGCTGGAACGGCAGGTTGTTGATCTGCGACGCGCTTCCCGCGCTGATCTGGAACGGGATCGACGTGTGGTCCAGCGGCGTGCCCAGCGGCCGCGTGATCGACTGCACCTGCGCGACGCCGTCGGTGTGGAACACGGCCTTGGCCACCCGCTCCAACAGGATCATGTCCGTGGGATTGCGCAGATCGTGATCGGTCTCGATCATCAGCAGTTCGGGATTCAGCCGGGCCTTGGAGAAGTGGCGTTCGGCGGCCGCGTAACCGACGTTCGACGGTGCGCTGTCTGGCATGTAGACGCTGTCGTCGTAGTTGGTCTTGTACCCCGGCAGCGCGAGCAGTCCGATGAGCGCGACGGCCATCGTGGCGATGAGAATTGGTCCGGGCCAGCGCACGATCGCCGTCCCGATCCGCCGCCAGCGGTACTTCTGCGTGGGGCGCTTGGGATCCAGCAGCCCAAACCTGCCGCCGATGACGATCACCGCGGGCGCCAGTGTCAGCGAGGCGGACAGCGCCACCAGCACGCCGAGCGCCGCCGGGATGCCGAGGCTCTGAAAGTACGGCAGCCGGGTGAAGTACAGGCAGGCCACCGCGCCGGCGATCGTCAGCCCCGAGCCGAGGATGACGTGTGTCGTCCCGTGATACATGTCGTACCAGGCGGATTCGCGATCCTTACCCAGGCCGCGCGCCTCGTGGTAACGGCCGAGCAGGAAGATGATGTAGTCGGTGCCCGCCGCGATGACCAGCAGCGTCAGGATGTTGGTCGAGTACGTCGACAGGCCGATCAGGTTCTCGTTCGCCAGGAACGACACGATGCCTCGCGCGGCGGCCATCTGGATGAGCACCGTGGCCAGCCCCAGCAGCATCGTGACGAAGGAGCGGTAGACGATGAGGAGCATCACCGCGATGACACCGACCGTCAGCGCGGTCACCAGTTCGGTGCTCTCGTTGCCCACCTCGAACTGGTCGGCGATCTGGGCGGCGGCCCCGGTGACGTAGGCCTTGACCCCGGGTGGGGCGGGCGTGCCGTCGACGATCTCGCGCACGGCGTCAACGGAGGCCAGCGACAGGGCCTCGCCCTGATTGCCGGACAGGAACACCTGGACGTAGGCGGCCTTGCCGTCGGGACTCTGCGAACCGGCCGCAGTGAGCGGGTCGCCCCAGAAGTCCTGGATGTGCTGAACGTGCTTGGTGTCGGCGCCGACTCGTTTGACGATCTCGTCGTAGTACTGGTGCGCCTCGGCGCCCAGCGGCTCGTCGCCCTCCAGCACGATCATTGCCGCGCTGTCGGTGTCGAACTCCTCGAACTTCTCGCCGATCTGCTTGAAGGCCTGCAGCGACGGCGAGTCAGGGGAACTCAGCGCGACGTTGTGCTCCGCGCCGACCACCTCGAGTTGCGGGACGAGCGCGTTGCTGAGCCCGGCGACGAGCACCCAGAACACCACGATGGGGACGCAGAGCACCCGGATCGTGTGGGCGATGCGGCTGCGCTTCTCGTCGTGCGGCGTGTCGATCGGGGCCGTCGGCGCCTCGTCGGTCGAGCCGTGACGCCCGCTCATCCGGACTTGTCCAGGCAGTAGGTGAAGGGGTTCAAGGCGTTGACCGATCTCTCGTCCTTGACGGCGTCGTCGATGGTGATGCGGCAGCCGATCGTTTCGCCGTCGCCCTGGGCCTGAACGTTGACGAACACGGTCGGCTGGGTCGTGGTGGTGTCATATGCCCACGGCAGTGCGACGGCGTCGGCGCGCTGGGGCTGGGCGTAGATGTCCAGGTAGGTGATGGTGGCGGTGGACCCCGGGGCGCCGAACACCTCGATGAGCACGCGTTTCGGGTTGAACGGCTTGGTGTCGTTGGCGCTGTTGTCAGGCGTGGACACCACGTCCTGGGAGCCGAAGATGCCGTTGAGGCGATACACCGCGAACCCAGCCACCCCGACCACCAGCACTGCCACCACAATCATCCACCGTCGCATCAGAAAGCGACTGGGCGAAAACCGCTGCATTCGTGGCCTTTCGAGGAGCGGTGACATGATTTACCGGTGGTGAGGTACTGCTTCGGCGGACGGAATCATATCAACTAAGTTGACGGTACGGTACGACGCCGGGCTGAACAATGGCCACGTCCCGGGTTTTTCCGGCACCGAGTGCAAGGCGGTGTCCTTGCCCGCAAGTAGCGTCGGTGCCATGAACGACGGACGCAGGCGACGCAAAGCCAAGCAGGCGCGACGCGACGTGCGGCGGATGCAGACCCGCGACCAGGAAACCCCTCGTGACCAGGAAACCCCTGACGAAACGCCGCTGGTCGAGGAGGTGCGCCAGGCACTGGCCACGGGGCATCCGCTCGATCTCCTCGGGATGGTCAGCCTGCTGATCGAGGCCACGAAGCCCGACCCGCTGGCATTTGTGAAGTCTGGCCCGCAGGGGGACCCCGTCCGACTCGATGACCTCATCACCGGCTTCGTCGACGTACCGATTCCGGAGACGACGGTGCTGCTGGCGGTGCTCGCCGAACTGCTGGTCGACGACACGGACCTGGCACTGCGGTGCCGAGCGGAGGTCGCCGCGCGGCACGACGCCCCGCCACAGTGGATCTCCGAGCTGCCGCAGGTCGACGTTTACCGCGCGGTGCGGATGGCACACGTGCTGGGCGACGGCGACGAACTGCTGATCGGCGCCAGGTTCACCAGCGGTCACGAAGTGACCTGCGTTGCGCACATCAATCACCTCCTGTTCTCGGAGGTCAAAGACGCGTTCTTCGTGCCTGATTCGATTGACCATGTGATCTCCGTTGCGGCAGAGCAGAACACAGACCCTGACACCAGCTTCGTCGAGATGAGCCCTGCCGATGCTCGGGCTTGGATCCAATATGGACTCGGCCAGCAGATGTTTGTGGCGGGCACCGACTCGTGGCCGGGCTGTCGGCCACTGGTGCAATGGCTCATTGCACACCTGCCCGAAGGCGGGCAGGCATACCAATCACCCGCATGGGGTCTTCGCCTGTCGGAGTTGTTCAACCAGTTCGTAGACTCCCCATGGGGCGTACCGTTCGGCGATCCCGACTATCGGGAGCTGCTGCTGGAGCTTCTGGAGACCGGATCGGGCGACCCGGTGCGGTGGAGTGCGGCGCGTGTCGAGCAGGCCCTCGGCTCGTCATCCTTCAGCGAGGACGTCGCGGGGGAGCGTGTGCTCGCGGTTCCAGAACTCCTGCGAGCCTTCGTGCCGTTCGCCCACGCGCAGAGCGGCATTCGGGAGGAGCTCACCGCAGAGGCGCTCGCGGTGATCGACGAGCTGGGTCCGGCGTTCAAGCAGGAGGTGCTCGACAACCCGGTGTACTGGGACGACGACGAGGACGCCTGACAACCTCCGGACACCTCCCCATCGCCCAGCGTTCACCCGCACACCCCCTTTGTGTCACCTGCTCACGACAGGCTCACTGCGACTTCACAGCCGAACTGAATAGGGGACTCGTGACCACCTCGCACCTGAGTCGAGCGGCGGCGGCCACCATCGCAGCACTGCTGCTGGCGGCCTGCTCCACCACCGAGGAGGCCTCCGAGACCCCGCCCGAGACGCCGAAGGCCACCTCGCCCATCGACTGGAACCTGCCGGCATCGGAGCGCTACCACCGGCAGGCCACCTACCCGGTGTATCTCAACAAGCCCATAGGGGCTCCCCCCGAAGATCCGGCGGCCGAGACCGTCGCCGAGATCTCCACCGTGACGCCCGACGGCAACACCGTCATCTACACCGACGCCGCCGCCAAGCGGATCGGCTTCGTCGACGTCCGCGATCCCGCCAAACCCGTTGGGCTGGGCACGCTCTCGCTCAAGGAACTCGGTCACGCCGATGACCAGCCGACCTCGGTGGCCGCCGTCGGCGAGTTCGTCCTGGTGGTCGTAGACACCACCGGCGGCGACTTCGCCAACCCGTCGGGACGCGTCGACGTCGTGCGGGTCAGTGATCGCACTCGGGTGCACAGCATCGACCTCGGCGGTCAGCCCGACTCGATCGCCATCAGCTCCGACGGTACGTTCGCCGCGATCGCGATCGAGAACCAGCGCGACGAGGAGTTCACCCCGGCCGGTAAGGAGGAGGGCGACCTGCCCCAGCCCCCAACGGGATTCGTGCAACTGGTCAACCTCGCCGGCGCGCCGACCGCGTGGAAGAGCCGCAAGGTCGACTTCGACGTCGACGCCGCGCGCCAGGCGGGCCTGGACACCCCTGGGGACCTGGAGCCCGAGTACGTCAGCATCAACTCCCGCGGCCAGGTCGCGGTGAGCCTGCAGGAGAACAACGGCATCGCCATTATCGACGGCAAGACCGGCGCGGTGCAGAAGATCTTCAGCGCCGGGACCGCCTCCGTCAGCGGTATCGACACCGCCGAGGACGGCAAGATCGACCAGAGCGGCTCCATCCCCGAGACGCCCCGCGAACCCGACGCGATCGGCTGGATCGGCGACGACCACCTGGCCACCGCCAACGAGGGTGACTGGAAGGGCGGCACCCGCGGCTGGACCGTCTTCGACGCCACCACCGGGGAGGTGGCCTGGGACGCCGGCAACACCGTCGAGCAGCTCGCCGTGCGGACGGGTCTGCACATCGAGAGTCGCGCCGAGTCGAAGGGCCCGGAGCCAGAAGGTCTCGCGATCACCGAGATCGACGGTCGCCCAACCGCATTGATCGCTTCCGAGCGCAGCAACTTCGTCGCGGTCTACGACGTCAGCGACCCCGCCGCGCCGCGGTTCCGCCAGATCCTGCCGACCACGCCGGGCCCCGAGGGTGTCCTGCCGATCCCATCGCGCAACCTGCTGGTGGTCTCCTCGGAGGCCGATGAGGCCGACAACGGGGTGCGCGCCTCGGTTAGCGTGTACGGCTACGGGGACCAGTACGCGGCGGCCGGCGGCAAGCCCGCGTTCCCGTCCATCGTGTCCGGCGACGTCGACGGCGCGCCGATCGGCTGGGGCGCCCTTGGCGCGCTGTCCGCCGACCCGGCCAACGAGAACCGGCTCTACACCTCCACCGACAGCGCGTACGGGCCGGCGCGGATCCTCGGCGTCGACGTGTCACAGACCCCGGCGGTGATCGACACCGCGCTGCCGATCACCGAGGACGGCAAGCCCGTCACTCTCGACGTCGAGGGCGTCGCGGCCCGCCCCGATGGCGGCTTCGTGCTGGCCGTCGAGGGGGAGAAGGGCCCCGACAACCAGCTGGTGTTCGTCGCCGCCGACGGCAGCATCGAGAACCGAGTCTCGCTGCCCTCCGAAATCGCGGACGGACTGGGCGGTCAGGGCCTGGAGGGGGTGGCCGCAGACGACAACACCGTCTGGGTGGCGCTCCAGCGCGAACTCAAGACCGACCCCAAGGGCGTGGCCCGCATCGGTCGCTACACCCCGGCCGACGGCAAGTGGGTGTGGTTCGGCTACCAGCTGGACAGCACCGCCGTCGAGGGCGACTGGATCGGATTGTCCGAGATCGCCGTTCACGACGGCGCGCTGCTGGTGCTTGAACGCGACAAGCTCAACGGACCCGACGCCCGCGTCAAGGCCATCTACCGCGTCGAGATTCCCGAGGACGGCGTCCTGACCGCCGCCGATCAGGCCCCGAAGGTGTTGCCCAAGAAGCTCGCCCGTGATCTCCTGCCGGATCTGCAGGCCACCAACGGCTTCGCGCAGGAGAAGGTGGAGGGTTTCGCCGTCGCGGGCAACGGGAAGCTGTTCGTCGTCACCGACAACGACGGGCTCGACGACGCCAACGGCGAGACCGTGTTCCTCGATCTCGGGACGGCGGGCACCGCGCTGCAGAAGTAGGCGCCTCACCACCCTCAAAGGCTGGCAACGACTGTCCGGCGATTGGTGCAGTTGACGGCGGGTTGGTCGTTTTATGCTGGACGCACGAGGAGGTGCGTTCGTTGAGCCTATTGGGAGAAGCGCTAGACATTCTTCGCCGCTACGGCGATGTCATAGGCGTCAAATGGGACAAGGCGCCCGGGCCGCTCGATCGTCTCCCGAACTTGGGCGTCGTCAACCTTGCGAGTTCGCCCATTCTTGCTGCCGCGCAGGTCACGATCCAGGGGATGAAGGCGACGACGGGTTCCGGCGAGCCCCAGGCGGGTGAAGCGTTCGAGAAGTCCGCGGATCTGTATGAAGAAGCGGGCGACCTCCTCATCGACGCATCGGTCAAGGACGATCAGTGGAATGGCACCGCAGCGAATGCCTATGGAGAGATCAATGACAAGCATCGCCACCTGACACTGGAGGCCGCCGCAGCTGACAGGGAGATGAAGCAGTCACTCAGTCGTTTGGCTGCCCAGGTCAACGCGACCCGGAAGGATCTGCAGGATGCCATTGACTTTCTCTCGGACTACGACACCACGACATCGTGGATGAACGCGATACCCGGCGGCGCCGCCGTCAAGGCTGCGGCCGACATGGGTGTCGCATCCACGCAACTCGGATTCGCTGAGTTCTCAATTGCAAGGCTTGTCGCCGAGTCGGCGCTCGTAGCGAACGAGATGCGCACGCCGCAGGGAAGGTACGAGTCGGCAGCGGGAGAGGACAAGGTCGACCCCGAGAACACGTTCCCTTGTGGCGAGCCCTTTGGCGACGAGCGCACCGGAGGGCAGCTCCCAAGTCGCACTCTTCCGAATACGCCGTTCACCCCGCCCGTCATCGACGGACCGCCGGTGATCTACCCGCCTGCGACGCCCTACGAGATACCGGCGCCACGCTGACAACCGTCCCCTCTCGGAAGGAGCAGATTCATGTCTAGTCAAACCGATAATCTTCGAGTGTTGACCGAGCACATCGACGACCTCGCGGCCAGGCAGACCACAGCCGCTGGCTGCCTCAAGATCGCGGGGGAGACGGTCAACGACCTTGCGTCCAGCGTGTCGTCTACGCACGGAGTGGTGTGTGCCCTGAGCAACATGGCGGTCAGCGCCATCGAATCCGCACGCGATGCCGCAGACGCAAAGCTATGGCGGATGTCCCACGACCTCTCGGAGCGATTGACCTTGGCGTCGGCGAATTACAACAATGCTGACTGGCTCGCAGGCAAGGACATCGATACTTGCAGCTTGTGATGCAGATCAGTCGGCGGATGAGGGCAGGCGATGTCCGGTAGCGATCCGTGGGACGACGACGAAGTCGAGACGGGCCTCCAAGATGACCCGCACACTGCGTCTGGCCTAGCTGCGTTCGACGATTACGTGCCCACCGTGTCAGACGAGGGCGTTGAGTGGACAGTCGATTCACTAGAAATCAGCGACGAAGCTGAAATGGCGCCCGTGGCGTTCTTCACGGTATCCAATCCGCCGGGAACGGTGTCAGCGACGGCGACGATCGGCGGACGCATCCGTGACGTCGACATCCTGGACGCATCGAGCTTCACCGAGTCTCAGCTGGCCGACGAGATCGTCGTACTGGCGGACTTGGCCAAGGAGAAGGCACTGGCCGCCCAGCACGCGGTGACGGTCGAACTCATGCGCGGCCTTGGCCACGACCGAGCAGGTACCAGTGGCTACCTCCAACATGCGATCGGACTGCCGGCACCCGACGTCTCGAGCGCGCACATGGCAGACCTGTTCGCAGCTCGATACCCGCTGCGGGCCGAGTAAGCGCGAATGTCGAAGACTCCCCATCGGCGTCGTCGATGGTTATTCGTAGGCGGGGCGTTGTTACTCGTTGTGGCCGTGGGGCTTGCGCTCGTCCTTGTGTGGTGGCCGAGGTACAAGTTGAACGACGCGCGCGCGGCGTGGCAGCCGCCGGACCCCGTGCTGTCATCGTCGATGCGCGAGCAGCCGGTCGCCGGTTGGCATACAAGCGTTGTCGACCTCGGGCTCCCAGAAGCCAATCACAGTCGCATCGTCGTTAGCAACGAACCAACTGGGCCTCGCGCATGGGTCAAGAATGTCGGTGAGAGCGTCTACATGTTGGCCACCAGTCCTGCACCAACAGGGCAACAGTGGTGGCTTGTGGGTTTGAACGTTCGCGACGGAAAACGTCTCTTCGACGCCATTCCACTCGGTGTGACAGTCCAGCCGCCTCAATGCTTTCTCAACGGGCCCAACCACATCCTGTGTCTCGATGAGTTTCCTTCAAGAGCTGCCTGGGTGATCGACGGACGATCCGGCGTCGTATCGCACACCGGCCCCACTGATCTCCGGTTGGGATCCGCGACGCTCTCGGTCAAACAGGTCGGCATCTATGCCGTGGCGGAGACCGACGGCCAAGGTGTGTATGGCATCGGACCACGCGCGGAAACGACCTGGTTCGTTCCGGGCGATGGTCGCGCACAGACCGCTCCACCGGACAACTCCCGGCCGGTGCCGCAGTCACTTGTTGCGCAGGGGGACGCAAACCCCAGGAAGTGGGCAACGACCATCTTCTCGGTAAGTGACGGCAAGGTGATCAAACCGGCAGTGGAAGAGGGGGCCTCACTCGCCGATACTGCGGTCTACGCGGGTGGATTCGCTGCGGAGATTCTTGGGCCTGACGGCACCCGTTCGGGCATCAGCTTCTTTGATGAGACGGGCCAGCGAGTCGGCGACCAGGGAGTGGATGGCGCATTGTCGGACGACTCAATCGATCTGCCGGTTATCTCGTCAGGCGACGACAGCCCGCTAACGGTGTACTCCCCTCAGGGGCGCAAGCTCATCGAGGTTCCTCATGGTGCGATTAGCCGCGTCGGAACCGCGTTGCTGGTCAACGACACAAAGAGCCAGTCATTTCCGATGTGGCAGCAGTACGACCTGAAGACCGGCGACGAGGGTTCGGCTTGCGATTTCCCGATGCAGAACTACATCGGAACGGACGGGTCGATCTTCGTCTTCGAGGTGACCAACCACAATGCAGGTCTGCTTGCGACGGCCAGGGATCGGATCTCCTGCGAAAAGGTGTGGTCGATCCCTTCCAAGCCCGATTCGCTTGCTCGTATTTGGCGGATCAACAGCACCCTGATCCAGTTGTCTGATGACGGGATGGAGCTCAACTCACTCGTGGCGCGATGACATCACGCAATCGGAACATTTCGTGAGCCTTACGAAACACAGGCCGACGCCACATGTCGCAATCGGTCGTGTTGCCGCATGCCGGTCGCATCACTAGCCTGGGAACCACGCTCCGACGAGCTGCCGACACGTCGCACGACTGGTTGGCAACACGTCGGCTCCAGGGTCCAGATCCGCCCGCCTGGATCTACCGAGGACAGCACATGGCCATCGCCGACATTGCCGAGTACGCGCATCTGAGCGCGGCTGACATCGAGGGTCTCGGGCGCGACCTGGACGGCATCCGCCGCGACATCGAGGAATCGCTCGGCGAGCGCGACGCCACCTACATTCGACGCACCATCGCCTTCCAGCGGACACTCGACCTGGCCGCGCGGCTGCTCATCGCCGGCAGTCGGTCGAGGACCGGTTGGTGGACCGGCACGCTGTCGCTGGCCTACGCCAAGTGCATCGAGAACATGGAACTCGGTCACAACATCGGCCACGGCCAGTGGGACTGGATGAACGACCCGGAGATCCACTCCACCACCTGGGAGTGGGACATGGTCGGCCCGTCCTCTCAGTGGCGGTACTCGCACAACTATCGCCACCACGTGAACAGCAACATCGTCGGTGTGGATGATGACCTCGGCTTCGGCGTCATCCGCGTGACCCGCGACCAACCGTGGAAGCTCGAGAATCTGTTCCAGCCGTTGCGAAACCTGTTGCTGGCAGCCACCTTCGAGTGGGGCATCGCACTGCACGACTTCTACTCGGAGCGTGACCGCGTCGAGACGCCCGACAAGAAGGCCGCCGAGCGCAAGCTGCTGCTCCGCAAGATCGGCCGTCAGACAGCCAAGGACTACGTGTTGTTCCCTGCGTTGAGCGGACGGCGCTGGCGTCGCACCCTGGGCGCCAACGTGACCGCCAACCTCCTGCGCAACGTGTGGACCAACGTGGTGATCCTGTGCGGGCACTTTCCCGAGGGCGCCGAGAAGTTCGATCCAGCGGTGCTCGACAACGAGACCCGTGGCGAGTGGTATCTCCGCCAGATGCTGGGTGCCGCGAACTTCAACGCAGGACCGCTGCTGGCGTTCTCGACGGGCAGCCTCTCCTATCAGATCGAGCACCATCTGTTCCCCGACCTGCCCAGCAACCGCCTTGCGGAGATCGCCGCGCGGGTCCGGCAGCTGTGCGAGAAGTACGACATCCCCTACACCAGCGGGTCGCTACCGCGTCAGTACCTCTCGACGCTGCGAGTCATCCACGAGCTGGCCTTCCCCGACGGGTTCTGGACGTCGACGGACGGCGCCGCGCCGACCGTTCCGCAACGCATCGTCCATCGGCTGCGTCGCCTCGACCGCTCACGGCCGGAATCGACTGTCCTGGTGCAGGATTAATTTCCGATACTGACGTTTGCGGCTCGGTGACGGTCGTGCCGGCATTGCCGTGTTGGTCACCTTCAGGACCCGTTTGACCCAATGAGGTGTACCGTCGGTGGTGGTGGTAAACCCAGCTCGTCTGGAATGGGTCAGCTCTCGACGCTGATTCCCCCGACCAGCCGCACACGCCGGAATCTCCGGTGGCAACCGCCAGTCGGGATAACCTTGAATGCTCCAACGACAGTTCATCATTTGATTGCTCCCTTCGGGATGCAGAGTTTCGCCTACATGCCGCGGTTCGGGATTCTCAGCACCCATCCGCCGACGCCCTGCGGGCTAGCGACCTTCAGTGCGGCGCTGGCCGACGGATTGTCTGCCAAGGGCGCCGCTGTCAGCGTCGTCCGCATCGCCGACGGCTCGGACTCCGCGCACCCCAACGTCGTCGGTGAACTCGTCAACGGCTCATCGTCATCGGTCGCGGACAGCGCGGAGCTGCTGAACAGGAGCGACGTCGCGCTCATTCAGCACGAGTACGGCGTGTACGGCGGTCCTGACGGAGACGAAGTGGTTCAGGTCATGAAGGGCCTGCGGATCCCGGCGATCGTCATCGCCCACACGGTGCTCAAAGATCCGACACCGCACCAGCGTTCGGTCCTCGAAGAGGTTGTGGCGCTCGCCGATCAGGTGGTCGTGATGTCGGAGGCCGCACGTGCTCGGCTGTGCGCGGGCTATGCCGTCGACCGCGACAAGGTCGTCACCATCCCGCACGGCGCGGCGCTGCCCAGTACTGCCGCCGTGCAGCGCTCGGGCAGACCGACGATTCTGACGTGGGGTCTGTTGGGTCCGGGCAAGGGCATCGAGCGGATGATCGAGGCGATGGGAGCCCTGCAGCATCTCCCCAACCCGCCGCGGTACCTGATCGCCGGCCGAACCCACCCGAAGGTGCTCGCCGCCCAGGGGGAGGCGTACCGCGAGGCGCTCATCGAGAAGGCGCGGCGCGTCGGCGTCGCCGACTCGGTCGACTTCGACGCCGTGTACCGCGACCCCGCAGAGCTGACCGCATTCATTCAGACCGCCGACGTCGTGGTCCTGCCGTATGACTCCAGGGAGCAGGTCACCTCCGGCGTGCTTGTGGACTCCATCGCCAGCGGCCGACCGGTCATCGCCACCGCCTTTCCCCACGCCGTCGAGCTGCTCGGCAGCGGCGCGGGCACCGTCGTCGGACACGACGATCCCGAGGCGCTGGTGGACGCGCTACGCCGGCTTCTGACCGACCAGCGCGTCGCGGGCTCCATGGCCTCGGAGGCACGCGAACTCGCGCCGACTATGGCGTGGCCGGTGGTCGCCGACGCCTATCTCGAACATGCGCGGCGGCTCGTCGCGGCACGGCTGGCGCTGACGTGACCGACGCTGACGTGGCCGGCGCAGAGGCCGACCCGACATTCGCCTCGCATTTCGGGCACCTGCTGCGCCTGACGGATCACCGCGCCACCTTCGAACACGCCTGCCTGACCGAGCCCCGTCGCGAGCACGGCTACTGCACCGACGACATGGCCAGGGTTCTGGTGGTCGCCACCCGCGAGCCCGATGCGCCGGGCGAGGTGAAGGGGCTGGCCGGTAAGGCCCTGACGTTCCTCAACGACGCGCAGTCCTTCAACGGAGCCTGCCGCAACCGGATGGACGTCGGGGGGCACTGGACCGACCAACCGACCACCGACGATCACTGGGGCCGGATGATCTGGGGTCTCGGCACCGCCGCCGCCCACAGTGATGTGAGCCTGGTTCGCCGGTTGGCGGTTATCCAGTTCGAGCGTGCGGCCAAGGCCAGGTCGCGGGCGCCGCGGGCGATGGCGTTCGCCGCGCTTGGCGCCGCCGAACTGCTGACCTTCGTGCCCGGACATCCGGCAGCGTCCCAGCTGCTCGCCGACTACGCCGCCACCGTCGCCGAAGCAGCCCACGACACCGAATGGCCTTGGCCCGAAACGCGGCTCACCTACGCCAACGCCGTGTTGGCTGAGGCCATGATCGCTGCGGGCGTGGCCCTGGATGACTCGACGCTGCTGCAGCGCGGCCTGGATTGTCTGGAGTGGCTACTCGACTACGAGACGGCAGACGGTCACCTCTCGCCCACCCCAGTGGGTGGGCGCGGACCGCACGACGCCCGGCCCGCGTTCGACCAGCAGCCTATCGAGGTGGCCACCCTGGCCGACGCGTGCGCACGCGCGGCCGGCGCAGATCCACGATCGCTGTGGGCCGAGGGCGTCCGATCCGCCGCCGCCTGGTTCCAGGGTGCCAACGACGTTGGGCTGCTCATGTGGGACCCGGACACCGGCGGTGGCTTCGACGGGCTACACACCGACCGGGTGAACCAGAACCAGGGCGCGGAGTCGACGCTCGCGGTGATGTCGACCATGCAGCACGCCCGCCAGTTTGCGACGGCACCGCAATGACGGCGATGCACACCGCACTGGCCACCCGCAGCTCACTACGGATCGCGGCGGACCCTGGCCGCGTGGTCACGCGACTCTTCGTACCAGGCCAGGAGGGTTTCGAACTCCAGGAGTCCCGCACCGGCGTCGTTCTGTCGCGCATCCTGGCCCTGTCCGACGATGACGTCGCGGCATCGCTGCAGGACGTTGTCACCCGCTTCGACTGGCGTCACCGGGACCTCGACGGGATCTTTCGCCGTCACGCCAGTGAACTCGCCGACCGTCTCGATCCCGACCGCACTCTCTCGGATTCGCGAAAGATGTTGCTGGGAGCGGCATTCACCAGCGAGTACGCCATCGAAGGCGCTGCGCTGTGCAACCCGAGCATGGTGGCGCATCCCGATCAGACCGACACCGCCGCGGGCAGCCTGCGGTTCGTGATGAGCGTCCGGGGGATCGGGGAGGGGCACCGCTCCTCGATCGGATTCCGCACCGGTGTCATCGACTCGGCGGGTAACGCCACGGTGGACGAGCCCGCCCCGTTCGCCGCCACCGGACGTGTCGGGCGCACGCTCCTCGACGCAGCCGCCTTCCGCGTCGAACTCAGCCGCCAGGAACACGCCGGTGAGGCCGCGGACTACGTCTTCAACGGGCTCGACGCACTGTTCACCCGAGCCGACCTGAACGAGCGACTCGATGACCTGCGGACCCGCCTGAGCACACGCGGACACGCCGAGGACACGATCGCCGTGATCCGCGGCATCGCCGAGCGCTTCTATGCCATCGAGTTCCCCGACGGCGTCGCGCTGTCCGAGCGGGTGCTGTGGCCGTCGATGGAGGCCGAGCAGGCAGGCATGGAGGACGCACGCTTCGTGCGCTTTGTCGACGACGACGGCTCGATCACCTACTACGCCACCTACACGGCCTACAGCGGATCCCTCATCAGCCAGCAGCTGTTGCAGACCACGGACTTCAGGACCTTCACCTCCGGTCCGCTCGTCGGGCGCGCCGCCGCCAATAAGGGCCTGGCGCTGTTCCCCCGTCGCATCGGCGGTCGCTACGCCGCGATGTCGCGATCGGATCGGGAGACCAACACCCTCGGCTTCGCCGATCACCTGTCGGTCTGGACGAGTGCGGCCCCATGCCAGACGCCGACGG
Source organism: Mycolicibacterium sp. 624 (assembly GCF_040548615.1). Classification (NCBI taxonomy): domain Bacteria; kingdom Bacillati; phylum Actinomycetota; class Actinomycetes; order Mycobacteriales; family Mycobacteriaceae; genus Mycobacterium; species Mycolicibacterium sp. 624. Next base: position 150,933 of record NZ_JBEPRZ010000005.1, on the reverse strand, counting down.
AGTCGTGGGAAACGTTGCAACTCGGAAACTGTGGCCCGCCAATCGAAACCGATGCCGGCTGGCTGGTGCTGACCCACGGTGTCGGAGCGATGCGCACGTACAGCATCGGTGCGATTCTGCTCGATCTGCACGACCCGACCCGGGTGCTCGGCCGTCTGCGGCGGCCACTGCTGAGCCCCGTGCCGGATGAGCAGAACGGCTACGTGCCCAACGTCGTCTACTCATGCGGCGCGCTCGTTCACGCCGACACGCTGGTGATCCCGTACGGGATCTGTGACAGCGCCATCGGCATCGCGACCGTGTCGCTTCCCGAGTTGCTGGCCGCACTCGCCCGCGAAACCTGAGAGGCCCTGTAGAGGAGACACCATGAGCAAGACCGAAGATCCGCAACGAAACACACTCAGCGAGAAGGCCGTACACATCGGCGCGGGATTCGTGGCCAAGGAGCGCCCACATGTGATGGCGGAGCTGTCAACACTCGGGCCGCATCTGGGCCGCTGGGACCCCAGCGGCGTGCGCGTGGAGGTGTCGGTGCAGAACCGCGGCGCCAAGGAGCAGCGCGTCACGCTGCGCACGACGCTGCCGGGGCTAAACCCGGTCGTGGCGGTCGCAGACGACATGGACCTCACCCGCGCGCTCAACGATGCAAAGCGTGAGCTGATCCGTCAGCTCGAACACCAGAAGTCGATGCGCGAGCCCATGCACAACCGCCGGCTTCGGGACAAGACCATCCGCCATCCGAGCGGCACGGTGCAGGCCGAGGGAACGCAGCGTCTCTCATGACGTCAGTTGAGGCACACGCCCCGTCCGTGCGCGCCACGCAACCGCTGCACCTGAGTCTGAAGCCGCTCACCGACTGTGTCGGGGAAACCGGCGGAACCTGGTGGCCGCGATCGCGAGATCTGGTGGCCGAGCTTCCCGACCTTCTCGCCGCGCTCGCCGATCGGCTGGGACGCGTCGAGCGGGTCGTCTACAACCCGGCCGGGTGGGCGCCGTTGGTGCCCCGTCAGATGGTCGTAGGCGACGCGACGGTCACGCTGGAGGCCTATCGGTACGAGTTGTTCGACAAGCTCTACGCGTACAGCATCGGGGGCACCAGCATCGTGCTCGAAGTTGTCCCGGCCGCCCGGCAACTCTCGGTGCGCGATCTGGAGGAGATGGCCGCGGCGTACTCGAGGTGGGACTCCGAGGGCGGCTTACTGGGTGTGCGGACCGCGGTCCGCCAGTGGAGCGGCTAGCGCTTCTTGCCGTGCAGCAGGTTGTCGGTCTGCGAGGCGGTGTCGGACTTGGAGCGCTTGTCGGCGCGCTTTTCCTTCAACGACTTGCCGGTCTTCTTGGTCATGCCCTGGCGCGGGGACTTGTCAGACAATGTCGGCCCTTTGATAAGGGGGCCTGGCTGGTCCCGATACCTGGACCCTACGCTCACGGCCGCGCCTTCGGGGCCCGCAGTCGACGGCAGGCCGCGCCGAAATGCCTGGTCGGGCCCACGCCGCGGCCCACGCGAGCCTGCTGAGCAGCGGTTGCTGGACGTTTGGCAGGGCCTGACGGGTTGGTCGGAGGGTGTAATGTCAGGGGTGTTGGGAAACCGACCAGCCCGGAATGAATCAGCAGTTCACCGCTGACATCCACGAGCAACCGCTCAAGCCGGGCACCTCGCGACAACCGCGCGTCGGGATCACTTTGACAGCATTATCACTTGGTCGATCATCGATCAATAGCATTGCGTACCAGGGCGATTCCTCGTCTCCAAGTGTGGGCGTACTGACGACCTACGCGCCAACGATCTGCGGATTGTCGAGCTTCAGCGCGTCGCTGTGCGATGGGATGGAGGCCAGTGGCGCCAAGGTCCAGGTCGTGCGGATCGCCGACGGAGAGCCCTCGGAGGATCCCCGCGTCGTCGGTGAACTGACCGCCGGGTCAAGCTCGTCCATCGCGGCATGCGCGGACACTCTCAACCGCTGCGACGTCGCCGTCATCCAGCACGACGTCGGCATCTACGGTGGCACCGACGGCGCCGACCTCGTGGAGGTCATGCGCGCCCTGCGCGTCCCCGCGATCGTCGTGGCGCACGCCGTCCCACGCATTCCGACACCCGAGCAGCGCGCCGTCTTCGAGACCATTCTCGACCTGGCCGACCAGGTGGTCGTCATGACCGACACGGCAGGCGAGCGGCTGCAGACCGAATACGTCGTGCACCGCCGCAAGGTGACGACCATCGCGCACGGCGCGACCATCCCCGCCGCCGCCCAGGTGAAGCGTGGCGGCAGGCCCACCCTGCTGACGTGGGGCCTGCTCCGTCCCGGCAAGGGCGTCGAGCGGGTCATCGAGTCCATGGTGGCGCTGAAGGACCTGCGCGGACAGCCGCGCTACGTCATCGCGGGCCCGACGCACCCCAGAACGCTCGCGGCCGAGGGCGAGGCCTACCGCGAGGCGCTCAAGCAACAGGTCATCGACAGTGGACTTACCGGAACGGTGCTCTTCGCGCCGGACTACCGCAGCCGCGCCTCGATTGCGGCGCTGATCCAGTCCTGCGCGGCGGTCGTGCTGCCGTACGACGTGACCGACCAGGTCACCTCCGGGGTCCTCGTCGAGTCCGTCGCGAACGGACGTCCCGTCATCGCGACGGCCTTCCCGCACGCCGTCGACGTTCTCGGCAGCGGCGCGGGCATCGTCGTCGCGCACGATCGCCCCGATGCGTTGACGGCCGCACTACGTCAGGTGTTGACCGATCCGCGATCGTCGGGTGCCATGGCCGCCGAGGGCAGGCGTCTGGCCCCGACCATGCTGTGGCCCGCCGTCAGCAAGTCGTATCTGATTCTGGCGCAACGCCTGGTGCTCGAGCGACGGTCGATGGCGTGACCGCGCCGACGCCGACCCTCAGCCTCGGCGTCATCGGTAGGACCAGCAAGGAGAACGAACGCCGGCTGCCGATCCATCCACACCACGTGGAGCGGATCGACGCGGATCTGCGCGCGAACATCTACCTCGAGGCGAACTACGGCGCCGACTTCGGTGTCTCCGACGAGCATCTGTCGAGTCTCGTCGCAGGCGTGCGCACTCGCGAGCAGTTGATCGCCGAGTGTGACGTCATCCTGCTGCTCAAACCGTGTGCCGCCGATCTGGCCGCCCTTCGCGAGGGTCAGGTGCTGTGGGGCTGGCCGCACTGCGTCCAGGACCGGGCACTGACCGATCAGGCCGTCGAACGCCGGCAGACGGTCATCGCGTTCGAGGCGATGAACGTGTGGGGTTCCGACGGGTCCTTCAAACTGCACGTCTTCCACAAGAACAACGAGATGGCCGGCTACTGCTCGGTGCTGCACGGCCTGCAGATCGTCGGCCTGACCGGCACCTACGGTCCCCGGCTCAACGCCGCCGTCATCGGATTCGGTGCCACCGCCCGCGGCGCGGTGACGGCCCTGGCGGCGCTCGGGATTCACGACGTCAACATCCTGACCAACCGCAGCGTCACCGAGGTGGCCTCACCGATCCACTCGGCACAGATCCTGAACTTCGGAAACGACCCGGACGCCGGCCCCGGCGAGCCGACGAACTACGCGATGACGCCAGACGGCAAAGTACCGTTGGCCGGATACCTGGCCGAGCACGACATCATCGTCAACTGCGTTCTGCAGGACACCAATGCGCCCCTGACCTTCCTGGACGAGGACGACCTGACGTCGTTCCGCCAGGGCGGCCTGATCATCGACGTATCATGCGATGAGGCAATGGGTTTCAGCTGGGCGCATCCGACGACGTTCGATGAGCCGACGTTCACGGTCGGCCCGAACATCACGTACTACGCCGTCGACCACAGCCCGTCCTACCTGTGGAACGCGGCGAGCTGGGAGATCGGCGAGGCGCTCATGCCGTATCTGCGGACGGTGCTCGCCGGACGCGATGCGTGGCAGGACGACCCGACGGTGCGGGCGGCGATCGAGATCCTCGACGGCAAGATCATGAATCCCGACATCATCGCGTTCCAGAATCGCCCCGCAGAGGTAGTGCAGTCCGAATAGCGGTCACTCTCAACGGAAGAGGCGTACCGTGGGAGGTGTCGAGTGGCCCGGTTTCGGGCAATGTTCTCGACGTGAGGAGTCTCGGCCATGACGGTCACAGTGACGCTGCCTGACGGCGAAACCGATCAATACATGCGGTTCGGGGACACCTACTTCGAACATGGCGACGGATCGCTCGACGTGATTCGCACTGGCGCCAAGGCGCCGTTCAGCTATCCAGCCGATGGCTGGACCGAGGTGCATGGCGACGCGCGCAAGCACCAGAAGCGCCGATTCTGGGGCTGAGTCATCCGGCACGTTGCGCGTACGCCGTCAGTTCCTCGATGAACCCCGGCGGAAATCGCAACGTGCCCTTGTGTGTTCGTCCCAGGAAGCCCGACGCCGCTCGCGCTGACAGCGGCTTTCCCGGATACCGCAGGAAGTCCGCCAACGACGGTCGTGGTTGCCATACCGGCCACGGCCCGACGTTCGACGCGTGCACCTGGCCGTCGAGGTCCGCCCACGCGGCCCGGCGGGGCCACTTCGCGCCCGCCCACGGCGGGTCGTCGGCGCGGTCGTAGTGACCGGGCTCGGCGAGGCGGGTCCCGACCCACGCCGCGACGGGCACGCTGACGGAGTTGCCGACCATCCGCCATCGCTCGCCCCGTTTGGCCACCTCGTCGGCGGGGGAGGTCCAGTCATCGGGAAAGCCCTGCAGTCGCTCCGTGTCTCGCACATCGGGCGTGACGTACTCGCCGGACGGCAGCCGGATCGCCGGGGGAGAGGCGACGCCCACCGATGATCCGCACTTGATCGGCGGCACACCGTCCACGGCCCAGCCGAACGACCGCATGCCCTCGGTCCAGTAGAAGCCGCAGGCGACATCGGGATAGCCGCCACCATCTGCAGGTCTCTCGTGGTCGTCGGCCAGCAGAACGTCGCGGGGATCGCCGACGCGGCTGCCCACCAGATACCACCGGTTGCGGCGCTGCGGCAGACCGAACGCGTTGGTATCGACGACGCGATACGCCCACCGGTAGCCGAGGTCGGTCAACGACCGCGTGACCATTCGCAGCGCCGCTCCCTGGCCCAGGGACATCAGGAACGGGACGTTCTCCAGCACCACCCACGGCACGTCGGAGGTATCGAGCAGACGCAGTACCTCGCCGACGAGACCGCTTCGCGCACCGTCGATTCCAACCTTGCGCCCGACGCTGGACAGGTCCTGGCAGGGAAAGCCCGCGACGACGACGTCGGTGCCAGTCGGCAGGCGCTTGACGTCGCGGACGTCGGCCTCGATCTTGGTGTCGGGAAAGCGGCGCCGCAGCACGTGCATGGCGGCCGGCGCGTTCTCGACGAGCAACCCGGTGTGGTGACCGCCCTCGGCCATGCCGAGTTCGAGGCCGCCGATACCGGCGAACAGTCCTGCGACCGTGAAGCTCACCGAAGCCATTCCAGGGCAACGGCATAGCTCAGCCGCGATGGCACGGCGTTGCCGATCATTCGCGCGAGCGCGGTGCGGTGGTTGACGCGCGAGAAGCTGAACCAGTCCGGGATGTACTGCAGCCGGGCGGCCTCGTGGGCGGTGATGGTGCGCCGGCGACTCGGGTGCACGTAGCGGCCCATGCACATGCTGTAGAAGCCCGTGGTGACGGTCTGCGACGGTCGGTCCCAGGCGAGCCTGCCGTAGATCGACTTGTAACTGTGGCCGCCGTCGGCGTGGCAGTCGGGACGCTGGCTGTCGGGTAGGTCGAACGCCGCGTTCTCGAAGAGGTAGTCGATGCGTTGGCGGGTCGTCGGTGCCGAGCGTGCGACCACGTCGACCGCGTCCACGCGGTGCGCGTCGGGCATCGTCTCGAGGTCCTGGAACGCCCAGCCCGCGGTCCGGGGGTTGCGGCGGTGGCGGTCGACGACCTCAGCCGGCGTGACGGTGTGCGACAGGCTGGCCATCAGCACCAGGCGCCGGCGGGTCTGCGGGACGCCGATCTCGTGCAGCGCGACGACGCCGATCGACACGTGGTAGCCGAGGGCGTGCAGCGCGTCGGCGGTCCGCTGCACCACCGACCGCCGGTCATTCAGTGCGCCCGGCACGTTCTCGATCAGGATGTGCTGCGGCTCAAGCACTTCGGCGGCACGCACCATCGTCTGGTACAGCTCGTTCTTCTCGTCGCGGTGCCGCGTCCGGTTGTTGAAGTCGCTGTGGCCCTGGCACGGTGGGCCACCGACCATGATGTCGACGCCGCCGTACCGCTTGGCCAGTTGACGCTCGGCCGGGGTGCGCCGCGCGCCCACCTCACCGGGCAGCAGCGCGGCGACGTCATCGCAGACCGTGGTGGCGGTGGGGAAGTTGTCGGCGTAGGTCTGCGCGGCGACGTCGTCGAGGTCGACGGCCAGGACCGGTTCGAAGGGGCGGTTGAGCGCTCGCGCCGCCTCGGCCAGCCCGATCGAGAGCCCGCCGCAGCCCGAGAACAGGTCGACCACGCGCACCGAGGAGCGGGTGGCGGCGCACGGCGGAGCGATCGGGTTCTGCAGCCAGGCGCGCTCGGCCTCGTCGGCGCAGGTGGGTCGTGCGTCGCGACCGGGATAGCGGGCCAGCACACTGGTGGCCCGGCTGCCGTCGCGCAGGTGCAGGACGCGTTCGTAGGAACCGTTGCGGGTGCGGAACCGCTCGAAGCCGGCCTCGGCGCTGGGCCGATGCCCACCGGCGACGAGGGAAGGCTCAAGCATCCCCGTAATGGTAGGCAGCCAAGCCCGCTATTCGGGCAGGTGGGGCGGCGCGCCGCCAATACTCTGGAGACATGGCGGAGTCATGGGCCTCCTCGCCAGCGGTGCGGCGGGTGATGCAGTCCAACAAGAGCCGCGACACGAAGCCCGAGAAGGCGCTGCGGTCGGCGGTCCACGCGCTGGGCCTGCGCTACCGGGTGTCGGCGAAACCGCTGGCCGGGCTGCGGCGCACCGCTGACATGGTGTTCCCCACCGCGAAGGTGGCGGTGTTCCTCGACGGCTGCTTCTGGCACGGCTGCCCGCAGCACCACACCGTCGCGTCGGCCAACGCGAAGTTCTGGGCCGACAAGGTCGAGGGCAACCGGACGCGCGACCGGGACACCGACGAGCGGTTGGCGCAGGCCGGCTGGGTGAGCGTGCGGGTCTGGGAGCACGAGGATCCGGTCGAGGCCGCGGATCGGGTGCGTGAGATCGTGCGGGCGCGCCAGGGGTAGGGCCGGCCGGCAGCGTGGCGGCCCGGAGGTGCCAGTCGAAGTGCCCACCTCTGAGCGACTTCGCGGTGGGCGACGCGCCCCCTGAGCGGGCTGGCCACCGTGACACCCGCACTGTCGCTCAGAGGTGGGCACTCGCAACCCGTCTTCTGAGCCCGTCAGCCCTACTTCAACTTCACCATCCGCGTCGTCGAACTCTCGTCCAGCTCCACGACATCGGTGCGCGAGCGCAGGAAGTCGCTGAAGGACTTGAAGCCCAACGACTTCTCGCTGAACGACGGATCCATCCGCTTCATCTGTGCCTTGACCGCCGAGTTGTGCAGCCACTCGACATCGTCCTTCTCCAGGCCGATCTGCAGCGCGCGCGTCAGTAGCGCGGTGGCCGCGGTCTGCGGGTCCGGCGGCTCCGGCTCCGCTGGCGGTCCGGCGGCCTTGGTGCTGCGGCGCGCCGTCCGCTTCTTCGGGGCCTCCTCGACGACATCGGGTTCCGGATCCGGTTCGAACACCGGGACGCCCGGCAGCGCGTCATAGATGACGAAGTCGTCGCACGCCGCGGCCAACGACCGGCTCGATGAACCGGCGACACCAATCCCGACCACGTAACGGCCCAGTCGCTTGCAGCGCTGCGCCAACGCGATGTAGTCGGAGTCGCCCGCCACGATCACCACGTGGGTGAGGTCGGGCAGCCGGAACATGTCCTCGACGGCGTCGACCGCCAGCCTGATGTCGGCGCCGTTCTTGCCGTAGGCGGCCGCCGGGAACAGCTGGACCAGGTCGACGGCGCGACCGACCAGCTGACCGCGATATCCGGCGTTGACGTCGGCCGACCAGTCCGCGTAGGCCCGGGTCAGAACCAGCGTGCCGAACGACGAGGCGAAGTCGATGATGGCGCCGACGTCGACGGTCGCCCGGTCCAACCGATCCTGCTCCAGACCCTTCGTCTTGTCCCTCTGGAACGAGCTACGCCCGTTGACCTGGTCATACCGCGAGATCACGATGTTGTCGAAGTCGAGATAGACCGCGACGCGGGTGGCAGCGGTGTCCGTCATGGTTTCAGTCTCGTCCATGATGGGCAGCCGTTGTCACGGGATGGCGCCTTCGGCTCTCGACGGACTGGTCGCGCACAAGAAGCCCAGGTAAACGTTGTTCCCACAGTCCGGTGCCGCGCAGGCACCGCACCTACGATTGTCAAGGTGGTCGAAACCGTGAGATCCATGTCCGCGACATCCACCCCATGGCGCGCTGGCGCCGCCGAGATCAGCGCCGACACTCTCGCCAGGATCGATCGCTGGTGGCGAGCCGCCAACTACCTGTCCGTCGGGCAGATCTATCTGCTCGGCAATCCGCTGCTGCGCACGCCGCTGACCCGCGAGGACGTCAAGCCCCGGCTGCTCGGGCACTGGGGCACCACGCCCGGATTGAACTTCCTATACGCACATCTCAATCGCGCGATCGCCGAGCGCGCGCAGTCGACCATCTACGTCACCGGCCCGGGCCACGGTGGCCCCGGGCTGGTGGCCAACGCCTATCTCGACGGCACGTACTCGGAGGTCTACTCCGACATCACGCCCGACACCGAGGGCATCCGCCGCCTGTTCCGGCAGTTCTCCTTCCCCGGCGGAATCCCATCGCACGTGGCGCCCGAGACGCCGGGGTCGATCCACGAGGGCGGTGAGCTCGGCTACGCCCTGTCGCACGCATACGGGGCCGCGTTCGACAACCCCGACCTGCTCGTCGCCGCCGTGGTCGGTGACGGCGAGGCCGAGACCGGAGCGCTTGCCACCAGCTGGCACTCCAACAAGTTCGTCAACCCGGTCAAGGACGGCGTCGTCCTGCCGATTCTGCATCTGAACGGCTACAAGATCGCCAATCCGACTGTGCTGGCGCGAATCCCGACCGACGAACTGCGCAGCCTGATGGAGGGCCACGGGCACCGACCGTACTTCTTCGAGGTGCCCGACGACGCCACCGCGGCCGACCACACCGACGCGCACCGCCGATTCGCGCAGCTGCTCGACGAGGTCCTCGACGAGATCGCCGACCTCAAGGCCAAGGCCGCCGACGGCGATGAGCGGCGGCCGAAGTGGCCGATGATCGTGTTCCGCACCCCGAAGGGGTGGACCGGTCCGGCCACCATCGACGGCAAGAAGACCACCGGATCCTGGCGGGCGCACCAGGTTCCACTCGCCAACGCCCGCGACACCCCCGAACACCTCCAGGTGCTCAACGACTGGCTGACGTCCTATCGCGCGGAGGAACTGTTCGACGAGAACGGCGCCCTGGACCCCGATATCGCCGCCCTGGCCCCCGCGGGTGATCTGCGCATGAGCGCCAACCCGCACGCCAACGGCGGTTCGCTGCTCAAGGACCTCCGACTGCCCGACTTCCGCGACTACGGTGTCGACGTCGTCACCCCCGGCGCGCCCATCGCCGAGTCCACCAAGGTGCTCGGCCAGTGGCTGACCGACGTCGTCCGGCTCAATCCGGACAACTTCCGCATCTTCGGACCCGACGAGACCGCGTCCAACCGCCTGCAGTCGGTGTACGAGGCCACCGACAAACAGTGGAACGCCGAGTTCTTCGGACCCGAGGTCGACGACCACCTGGCCCGCGCCGGGCGCGTCATGGAGATGCTGTCGGAGCACCAGTGTCAGGGCTGGCTGGAGGGGTATCTGCTGACCGGCCGGCACGGCCTGTTCAACTGCTACGAGGCGTTCATCCACATCATCGACTCGATGTTCAATCAGCACGCCAAATGGCTCAAGGTGACCAACCACATCGCCTGGCGTCGGCCGATCGCGAGCCTGAACTACCTTCTATCAAGCCATGTTTGGCGCCAGGACCACAACGGGTTCTCCCACCAGGACCCCGGGTTCATCGACCACGTCGTCAACAAGAAGGCCGAAGTCGTCCGGGTGTATCTGCCGCCGGACGCCAACACGCTGTTGTCGACCTACGACCACTGCCTGCGGTCGCGGCAGTACGTCAACGTCGTGGTGGCGGGCAAGCAGCCCAGCCCGAACTTCCTGAACATGGAGCAGGCCATCGCGCACTGCACGCGCGGGTTGGGCATCTGGGAGTGGGCGGGCACCGAGACGCTGGGTGAGGACCCCGACGTCGTCATCGCCTGCGCCGGCGACGTCCCCACGCTGGAGGCACTCGCAGCGGTCGACCTCCTCAAGCAGAACCTGCCCGACCTGTTGATCCGATTCGTCAACGTGATCGACCTGATGAGACTGCAGTCCGACAGCGAGCACCCGCACGGATTGTCCGACAAGCAATTCGACGCGATATTCACCGTCGACAAGCCGATCATCTTCGCCTATCACGGCTACCCCTGGCTGATTCATCGGTTGACCTACCGGCGGGTCGGGCATCCCAACCTGCACGTGCGCGGATACAAGGAGGAGGGCACCACCACCACGCCGTTCGACATGGTGATGCTCAACGACCTGGATCGCTACCACCTGGCGATGGACGTCATCGATCGCGTGCCGTTCCTGCAGTCCAAGGCGGCGCCGCTGCGGCAACGGTTGAGTGACAAGCGGATCGCCGCACGCGAGTACACCCGCGAGCACGGCGACGATATCCCCGAGGTGCGGGACTGGGTGTGGCCGGCGGCGCGCTCAGCGGTCGATGTGACAGATCTCGACAAGACCGCGTCAACCGGAGGCGACAACGAATGAGCCCCCGCTGCGTCCGCCGAACGTGAAGTAATTGGCGACGTTTCGCGAGATTCTCGCCATCTACTGCACGTTCGACGGGGGTGCAGGGGGACGACGGCGACCGTAGTGAATTAATCGTCGTCAGTTATCAATGTCAGCCGATCTATGTATTGGACGATCGGCTCCACGAGGCACAGCATTGGTCAACCGTCGCGACCTGGCGACCCCGTTTCCTAGGGAAGACGATGCGAAAGAAGATGCGTGCATTCACGTTGAGCCTGGTGCTGCCCATCACGCTTGCGACAGTCGCCGCGTGTAGCGCAGAAGGCAGCGTGGCAGACACGGCGGCCTCCGCTGAGGTCAGCCCGCCGTCGGCCTTGATCTCACCTGGCGCCCTCACCGTCACCGCCGACTTCCAGGGGCCACCCTTCGACTACGTCGAGGGAACGACCAAGAAGGGGTTCGACGTCGAGTTCGACGAGATGATCGCGCGACTACTCGGGCTGAAACTCGAACTCGTCGACACCCGTTTCAGTTCGCTGATTCCCAGCCTGCAGGCCGGTCGAGCCGACGCCGCGATATCGATGCTCTACATCACGCAGGAACGCCTGAAAACCGTCGACATGGTGCCTTACGCGCAGACTGGATCGGGCTTTCTGGCCAAGAGTGACGGCGATTTTCAGCCCAAGACCGCCGCCGATCTGTGTGGCCACAAGGTCGCCGTCCTTGCCGGCGGTTTCGAGGAGGGCATGGCGACAGGAGCAATCACTGCAGATTGCGCGGCCAGCGGTTCCACCCTCGATGTGAAATCCTTCCCCACCGACGTCGAGGCGACACAAGATGTGGCGGCGGGCCGCTCTGACGCCTTCTTCACCAACTTCTCGATCGTCTCCTATCGTGCCGACGAGTTCGCGGAACTCAATCTCGCGGTGTCGAACCCCGAGCTGTTGTTCCCGATTCCCACGGGCATCGCAGTGTCCAAGGACAGGCCGGACACCTCGCGGGCGATGGAGCAAGCGGTCGAAAAGCTGGTTGAGAACGGCGAACTCGAAACACTTCTGGACAAGTTCGGACTGCAACTGCCGGACCCTGCGCTGGTTGAGGACGCGCGGAAGGGTGTCCTCTACAAATGATGGGAATCGATTTCCAGTGGGCGGCGTTCCTCGACGCCTTCACTGTTCAAGCCGTGTGGGATGCGGCGAAGACGACGGTGACCTTGGCGACCATCAGCTGGGCGCTCGCCGCGGTGATCGGCTTCGGCCTGGCCTTGATGCGGCAATCGTCAATCGGCGTCGTTCGAGCATTCAGCGCGGCCTACGTGTGGTTCTTTCGCGGAATCCCGCTGCTGCTGCTCATCATCTTCATCTACAACGCTGTGCCGCAGGCAATTCCGCAATCGCAGTCACTCCTGTCGAATCCCTTCATAGCGGGTCTGGTCGCCTTGGTGCTGAGCGAAAGCGGCTACATGGCCGAGGTGTTCCGCGGCGGACTGCAAGGGGTCAGCAACGACCAGCGAGACGCGGGCCGGGCGCTGGGGTTCGGTTATATCGCGGTGCAGAGGCGGGTGGTCATTCCCCAGGCGGTACGGCTCTCCATACCGGCATTGGGCAATGAGTACATCTCCAACCTGAAGAACACGTCGTTGGTGTCGGTCATCTCCCTCGTTGAACTGACCTTGGTGGGGCAGCGCATCTACAGCGTGCACTTCCGCGTCCTGGAGACGCTGGCGGCGATAGCCTGCATCTACCTGGTGATGGTGACAGTCTTCAGCCAATTGCAGCGGATCGTCGAACGTCGAATGGACACCCACAGGCGGGCGAACGGCAAACCGCCGATGGCCGCTGGACCGACGAGTTCGCCTGGCATTCAGCAACTTCGGACTCCCGAGGATTATGCGCCGCCTCCGGAGAGGAGTCGCTCAGACCTGGAGTCCAGTCCTGTCGCCCTTGAGGGCCGGAATCTGCACAAGTCGATTGGTGGGCGCGAAATTCTCCGCGGTGTCGACATCGCCATCAAGAGGGGTGAAGTCTGCGTCGTGATCGGCCCATCCGGGTCGGGTAAGTCCAGCATCCTGCGCTGTCTCAATCACTTGATGGTGGCGGACAGCGGTGTGGTGATTCTCAACGGCGACGAGTGCGGTGGCCCGCAGGACCGCAGCGGCCTTCGGCCCGCAATATCGTCCGAGCGTCGACTGGCACCCCGCCGGCGAGCAATCGGCATGGTGTTCCAGCGATTCGAACTGTTCCCGCACTACTCGGCTCTCGATAACGTCACGTTGGCGCCACGCGAGTTCGGCCTCGTCAAGAAGAACGACGCTCGCGAGTTCGGAATGGCCCTGCTCGACAAGGTCGGCATGTCAGCTCATGCGGATAAGTTCCCGCACCAGCTTTCCGGCGGTCAGCAACAGCGTGTGGCGATCGCACGTGCGTTGGCTATGAATCCGGACGTTCTGCTGTTCGACGAGCCGACGTCAGCGCTGGATCCTGAACTCGTACAAGAGGTGCTTCAGGTGATGTCCGACCTTGCCCGGGACGGGATGACGATGGTCATCGTGACCCATGAGATGAGCTTCGCCCGCCGAATCGCTGATCGTGTGGTCTTCGTGGACGAGGGCCGGATCATCGAGACCGGCGATCCCGACCAGTTGTTCGGCGCACCGGCGGAGGACCGGACGAAGACTTTCCTAGCGGCCATCAGTCATGTCTAGTGGTATCGCGAGCGACGACGAGATACGCGCGAAGATGAAGGCGGCACTTGACCGGATCGACCCAGAGCTCGGCGCCTTCATCACGGTGGATGCTGATGCGGTGAACAGGAATCTGTCGATGGGCGGCGGGACGCGGCTGCGCGGGCTGACGGTTGGTGTCAAAGACCTCATCGATACCGCCGGGCTGCGCACGACCTACGGTTCGCCACGCTTCCGTTACCACGTTCCCACCCGCAGCGCGCCGGTGGTGACGCAGCTGGAACGCGCGGGCGCTGTGGTCATTGGCAAGACCAACCTGAATGAAATGGCTTACGGTGTCAGTGGATACAATCCGCACTACGGATTGATGCGAACCCCGGGCGATCGCTCGCGGACGCCCGGTGGGTCGAGCGGTGGTTCGGCCGTGGCGGTGGCGGCGGGCTACTGTGACATCGGATTAGGCACGGACACCGGCGGATCGGTCAGGATTCCCGCTGCGTGTTGCGGCATCATCGGCTTCAAGTGCGCACACGGATCGGTGTCCATGAAGGGCGTTCATCCTCTTGCCCCGAGCCATGATTCGATTGGGTACCTGGTTCGGTCAGTCGAGATCCTCCAGCGTGTACTGGCGGTCCCAAAACTTCCCGAGGTGCAGGATCTGACCGTCTGCGAAGACGGCTTGGACCTGCTCCCGCCGTTTCCGAGTGCGGACCACTGGGTGACCTTCCGTGCCCAGAGTTATGCGTTGCACCGCGCCCATGCCGAGCAGTCGCCCGAGGACTTCGGCGACGACCTGCTGGTCAAACTCGGCGGCGAGGTCGGCGATGTCGCGCGGGCCGAGGCAACCATGGCCGATTGGCGAGACGAGGTGCACCGGTCACTGGATGGCGTCGACCTCGTAGTTCTGCCTGTCTTCCGCGGGGATGCCCCCACCGTCGAGGCGGTTCTGGAGGACTACGCCGCGAAGAAGCTCACATCATCGGATCGCCTGCTGGAGATCACACCGATGGTCAATGCGCTGGGTTGGCCCGCAATGGTGGTACCCACTGACGACGGTCCTCGCCAGATAGTCGGGCGACCGGGATCCGAGCCCGCAATCCTGGCCTACGGGCGTCGGATCTGTGGCCATGTCTATGAGCCGCCCGTCTGAGACATCAAGGCGTGCACGGACGTCTGCAGATTCTCCTGGAGGTGCCCGGCTAGCGATAGGGCTGCGAACGATCGATAGTGGTCACGTCCACGTACCAGGGAGATGGGACGCGACGGCAGCGGCGGTATGTTCAATGGGCAAACCGGAGGGCCAGCGGCCAGAATCGATGGAAGTGGCAGCAGTGCAACGCCAAGCCCTGCAGAGGCCATCGCGCGGATGCTTCCTAAAGATGGGCTCTCGTAACCGATCTGGGGCTGGAACCCGACATCAGCACAGACCTGGACGAGCATCCTCCGCAGCGCAGCGGACTTGTTGAACGCCAGGAAGTTCTCAGTGGTCAAATCGCGCAGGCTTCGTACCGATTCCCGCAGTGGGCTATCCGGTCCCACCACCAGGGCTATCTCCTCGTGGTACAGCGTCTCGGAGACGAGGCTCTCTGACTCGTGGTGTGGTTCGAACTGGGCGAGCACCATGTCGAGCTTGCGATCCTTCAGCAGAGTCAGTGCGTCCTCGACACTCTCCTCCTGCATGATGACGTCGACGCCGGGGTGCAAAGAGCGGAACCTCACGAGCAACTCCGGCAGGGCTCCGCAGGCTGTCACCGACTGTTGCGCCCCGAGTTGAACCATTCCGTGTTCGAGCTGCATGGTCTCGCGCATGGTCCGCTCGATTGCCTCCAAGTCGGCAAGGATTCGCCGCGCCAGCGGCATGAAGGCGCGTCCCGCGTCCGTCAAACCGACGTGGCGGGTGCCGCGATCGAACAGTCGTATGCCGAGTTCCGTCTCCAGTTGCTTGACCTGATGGGAAAGGGCCGGTTGCGCGACGAACATCTCGGCGGCAGCTTTGGTGAAGTTCAGGTGCCGGGCGACGGCTTCGGCGTAACGGATTTGACGAAGCTCCATATCGCTACGTTATCAATCTGATCCGATTCAGGTATTGGACAGCAGTAACGGGTCGACCTGAGGATGGGCGCATGAGTTCGAACAGCGTCGGTGAATCGGTGACGACTCTCCGCAACCCGCCCACCCATGACCGAAAGGACTTTCCCTCGCTGCACCGCCTGGGCGCCGATGGCGAGCGGTTCGTCCATGCTGACGCGCCGGGTGGTACGCAGGTGACACAAGGGGTGATCGACGCGATAGGTGCCTTCCTCGGCGATTTCAACTCCAATCCCACAAGGGATTTCGTGACCTCACTCGAATCGCGGGCTCTGGTCGATTCGACGCGGCAAGGCGTTGGCGATTTGCTCGACGCCGATGCCGAGGGAGTGATCTTCGGGCCGAACATGACCTCTTTGACATGGCATTTCGCCCGTGCCTTCGAGAAGACGCTGCAGCCCGGCGACAACATCGTCTGCACGCAGCTGGATCACGACGCCAACGTCGCCCCCTGGTTGGCGATCAGTGAGCGAAGGGGTGCCGAGGTGCGATTTGTGCGGCTCGACCCCGAGTCCTTCACCTTGCGCTATGAGGATCTCGACCGTGTGGTGGATTCCCGGACGCGGCTGATCGCCTTCAGCAGAACATCGAATCTTATTGGCACCGAGATCGATACAGCACCCTTCGTCGGGGCCGCGCAGGCGGTGGGGGCCCTCACCTTTGCCGACGGCGTAGCCGCCGCGGCGCACACGAGTATCGCCCAGACCCGGCTGGGGATCGATGTCAGTGTCTGTTCGGCCTACAAGTTCTTCGGTCCACACATTGGGGTGTTGTCGGCCAGCCCTGCCGTGCTCGAACGATTCGAACCCGACAAGGTGCGCCCCGCTCCTGCTGCCGGGCCGCGGCGGTGGGAGCTCGGGATGCCCACTCTCGAGTCGATCGCCGGTCTGTCAGCGGCTGCGGATTACATGCTGGAGATCGGGTACGAGCGCATCCGCGCCCACGAACGGACGCTGACCGGACGCACCCTCGAGGCGCTTGCTGGCCTTGATCACATCACGTTGCACGGCATCGACACGGTCGACGGTCGTGAGCCGATCTTCGCCGTCACCGTCGCCGGGTGGACACCACGGGCCGTAGCGAGGGAACTCGCCAAGCACGGGGTGTTCGTGTCGTCGGGCAATAACTACGCCATCGAATGTCTAAGAGCGCTCGGGATTTCCGACGTAGAGGGCGTTGTGCGGTTTGGTTTCGTGTACTACCACGACGATGAGGATGTCGATCGGCTCACCGCGGCGCTCGCCGCACTGCGCCGCTGAGCTGCAAACAGCAGCGGCCGTTGTCCCTGAGTTTCAACGCAAGTGAGAGGTAAGAATGATCATTCGGACGAAGGCTTCAATACTCGGCACGGACCTCGATGTCGATTGGGGCAACGGAACGAGCCGCCGGCTGCTGGTGGCAGCGGACGAGCGAGGCTACGCGATCACCGACGCCTATGTCAGGCCTGGCACGTCGACCGAGCTGCGCTTCGACAACCATCTGGAGTCCTGTTACTGCGTCGAGGGCCACGGCGCCGTGGAGGTCGACGGAACGACGTTCGCCATCGAGCCGGGAACTCTGTACGCACCCGACAAGGGGGAGGTGCATGTGCTCTCGAGCGCCGACGGGATGCGGCTCATATGCGTGTTCAACCCGCCGCTGGTCGGCACGGAGACGCATAAGCCCGGCGTCACTGGACCTTCGGGGTACTGAGCTACCGCCCGGGACGGTCGACGATGTCCTCGTACTCGGGATGCTTCTCGAGGTAGGCGATCACCGCCGGGCACTCCGGCACGATCCGCAGCCCCTCTGACCTCGTCTGTGCCAGTGCCTCGCTGATCACGACGGTGGCCAGGCCGCGCCCCTCGAAGGCGTCGTCGACCTCGGTGTGCGGAAACACCCGCGCGTTTCCCTCATCCCTGTACTCGGTGAGGCCGACGGTCTTGCCGTCGATCGCGATGGTGAACTTGTCGGATTCCTTGTGCACCGTCACCGGTGCGCCGGTCTTGTCGGTGAGCGTCATGCCCTCCACACTGCCACGGTTCGCCGAACGTGAAGGAGATGGCGAGGATCTCGCGAAACATGGCCATCTTCTTCACGTTGGCTACGAGTGAACTACCCCAGCGAACGCACGATGTCGGGCTTCATGGCCTCGAGCTGCGCGCCCCAGTAGGCCCAGTTGTGCGTGCCGTTGGGCGGGAAGTTGAAGGTGGCGTTGTTGCCGCCCGCGGCGGTGTACGCGTTCTGGAAGGCGATGTTGCTGTCCTTGGTCATCCCCTCGAGCACGGTGGCAGGCAGATCGCCGCCGCCCAGCTCGGTGGGCGTGCCGTTACCCGTGTACACCCAGAGCCGGGTGCCGTTGGCTGCCAGCCTGCCTGCCTGAAGTGTCGGGTCGTTGCGCTGCCACTCCGGCCCGCCGCCCGGACCCCACATCGCGTTCGCGTCGAAACCGCCCGAATCCCGCATCGAGAAGCCGACCAGTGTCGGCCACATCCCCTGCGAGAGGTTGAGGAATCCCGACAGCGACCCGGCGTAGGAGAAGGTGCCGGGGTGGTACGCGGCCAGGATCAGCGCGGCGCTGCCCGCCATCGACAACCCGACCACGGCGTTGCCCGACGGAGAGATCCCCTTGTTCGCCGACAGGTACGCCGGCAGTTCCGAGGTCAGGAAGGTCTCCCAGTTGTAGGTCTGGGTCTGTCCATTGCCGACGGCGGGGGCATTCCAGTTGGTGTAGAAGCTCGACATCCCGCCGACCGGCATGACCACCGCGACACCCGACTCGTAGAAGTCCTCGAATGCGTTGGTCTCGATGTCCCACCCGCTGTTGTCATCCCGCGCGCGCAGCCCGTCGAGCAGGTACACCGCGTGAGAGCCACCGCCCTGGAACCTGACCGGAACGTCGCGGCCCATGGACGCCGACGGCACCATCAGGGTCTCGACCGGAAGGCCCGGCCGGGAGTAGGCGCCCGCGGTCGCCGAACCACCGGCAATACCGACCAGGCCAGGCAACACCGCAGCTGACACCGCGACCACCGCAATCCGGCGCCACGCGCCTCGGAAACTGAACGTCATCCCACTGCCCATCTGTTGTCGATTACCCGCACAGGTCGTGATCGGCCGCACGCAGCGGGCGGGGCGCAGGCCTCTGTTACTGGGTTTTTCGGGGCTCGATACCCCCATCGTTACCGATTTATGCACGACAGGCGTGAAAACCGCACGTATGGTCCGTGGCCAACCAGATACGTGCAGGTCAACGGCCTGGGTCCCAGGCCTGACGCAAGTATGACGGCCACGCAAGGCCGCAGTTCCGCTCACCGCGATTCAAAGCCACCCAGGCCGGTTGTGGGTGGCGCAATGCGACAACCACCCCTGGTGACGACGGATTCGCGGGGGTCGAGGGTGGCGCATTCGCGACCCGTCGAGCTCCACCGCACATCACGACCCTGATCACACGCGAACCCGCCGATACCGTCTCTCACCAGGTCAGTCACACACCGAACAGCCCCGAGGAGGTGACCGTGGCCTCGCAAGACGCTGTCGACGACGGTGCACCACCAACCCCCATCCGCCGACCCCGCGCCGATCAGGCGCGCCTGGTCGCCGACGTCCTGCGACACCAGATCCACGCCGGCGGCTATCCCCACGGTCTGCCGCAGGAGCAGGACCTCGCGAGCGAGTTCTTCGTCTCCCGCAACACCGTCCGCGAGGCGCTGGCCACCCTCAAGGACGAGGGCCTCATCGACCGCGGGCCCCGCACCGGCACCCACGTCGCGATCCGCAAGTACGACCACGGTCTCGATGCGCTGGTCGGGCTCAAGGAGACGTTCAGGGGCTACGGCGACATCCGCAACGAGGTCCGCGCCACCCTGACCGTCTCCGCGCCACCCAGCGTCGCCAGCAAGCTGCGCCTGCGCACCGGAGAACCCGTCGTCTTCATCGAGCGCCTGCGCTACCTCGGAGACCTGCCGCTGAGCCTCGACATGACCTACCTCGCCTCCGATATCGGTGATGAGGTCATCGCACACGACCTCGAGACCAACGACGTCTTCGCCCTCATCGAGCAGGTCACCGGACGCCGGCTCGGAAACGCCAGCCTGGCGGTGGAGGCCGTACCCGCCGAGCCCCACTCCGCAGCGCTTCTACAGGTGCCCGACACGGCGTCGCTACTGCTGCTGGAGCGCCTCACCCATCTCGACGACGGACGGCCCGTCGACCTCGAGTACATACGCATGCGTGGCGATCGAATCACGCTGCGTGGCAACCTAGTCAGGGGACACTGATGGCCCAGGTCAACCAACGCGTCGACGTGCCCGTCACGATCGACGAATCGCTCTGCATCGAGGGCTGCAGGCTCTGCGTCGAGATATGCCCTCTGGACTCGTTGGCCATCAACCCCGAGAACGGCAAGGCGTTCATGCACGTCGACGAGTGTTGGTACTGCGGCCCCTGCGCGGCCCGCTGTCCCACCGGCGCCGTCTCCGTCAACATGCCCTACCTCCTCCGATAGCTCCGGAAAAGCCCTAGGACCACCATGAAACGCACCCTCGCCGCCCTGCTGGCCGCCGTCGCCGCGACGTCACTGGCCTCCTGCTCACTGGATTCCGCCTCGCAGTCCGATGACACCGTCAACGTCGTCATCGGCTACCAGTCCAAGACCATCAACACCGTCACCGCCGGAACACTCTTGAAGGCCAAGGGATTTCTGGAAAAGCGCCTCGCAGACATCAGCAAGTCAAGCGACGTCACGTACAACGTCTCGTGGCAGGACTACGACACCGGCGCCCCCATCACCGCTCAGATGGTCGCCGAGAAGATCGACATCGGCTCCATGGGGGACTACCCGATGCTGATCAACGGCTCCAAGACCCAGGCCAACGAGCGCGCCCGCACCGAGATGGTCTCCGTCACCGGCTACAGCCCGACCGGATCGCTCAACATGATCGTCGTGGGACCCGACTCACCGGCCCGCACCATAACCGACCTCAAGGGCCAGAAGGTCTCCGCCAGTGTCGGATCTGCAGGGCACGGCACCCTGGTTCGTGCGCTCGACAACGCAGGCATCGACCCCAAGACCGGTGTCGAGGTGCTCAACCAGCAGCCCCAGGTCGGCGCGTCAGCCCTGGAATCCGGTCAGGCTCAGGCGCTCTCGCAGTTCGTCGCCTGGCCCGGCCTGCTGGTCTTCCAGAACAAGGCCACGCTGCTCTACGACGGTGCCGAGGGCGACTACCCGACGTTCCACGGCGTGGTGATCCGTCGCGACTACGCCGGCCAGCATCCCGAGTTGCTCGACGCGTTCCTACAGGCCCAGCTCGACGCCACCGAGTTCCTCAACGAGCACCCGCTGGAGTCGGCGAAGCTGGTCGCCGACGGTAGCGGCCTGCCGCAGGAGGTCGTCTACCTCTACAACGGTCCCGGTGGCACCAGCTTCGACACCACGATCAAGCCGTCCCTGGTGCAGGCGCTGAAGGGTGACGTGCCCTATCTGAAGTCCATCGGCGACTTCGCCGACCTCGACATCGACGGGTTCGTCTCCGACACCGCCATCCGCAAGGCGTTCGCCGACCGCGGCCAGGATTACGACGCCGCACTGGACGCCACCGCCAATCCCTCGGCCGTCACCGGCCAGGACCCCGTGTGTGATGTCGCCGTCACCGACGCCAAACTGGCAGGCGAAGTGTGGCTCGACGGTAAGGACGCCACGCAACCCGCCGCCAACCCAGGCTGCCTGCTGCGTGCGATCCGTGAGGCGACCGCGCGCGGTGAGACTGTCCGCGCCGCTTACGTTCCCGACACCGAGTTCGGCACCCGATGGTTCGCCGACAAGTCCGTCTGGGTTCACGACGGCGCCAACTACCTGCCGTTCGGCACGCCGGCAGGCGCCGGGCGCTACACCGCCGCGCATCCAGGCTCCGCCGTCGTCGACTACCAGCAGGCCCTCGCGGGTGCGGTATGACGGCCCCGCCCGCCGTCCTCGCCGCCGACGCGCCGGTCGTCCTCGCCCCGGCCTCGCCGCCGAGGCAGACGCGCACCCGGGCCTGGCCCTCTTGGCTGGTGCGCATCACGTCGGTGGCGGCGGCCATCGCGCTGTGGCAGGTGTTGACCGTCAACGATGTTCGGGCCTGGCTGCGATTCGACACGCTGCCGACCGTCACCGAGGTGGTCACGGCCTTCGGTACCCGACTCGGCACACAGGACTACTGGCTGGACCTCGGCCAGTCACTGATCCGGATCCTCACCGGGTTCGCGCTCGCCGCGGTCGCGGGTGTGGTCACCGGCATCATGCTCGGCCGGTCCCGCAAGTTCGCCAATGCCTTCGG
This sequence comes from Mycolicibacterium sp. 624, assembly GCF_040548615.1. Classification (NCBI taxonomy): domain Bacteria; kingdom Bacillati; phylum Actinomycetota; class Actinomycetes; order Mycobacteriales; family Mycobacteriaceae; genus Mycobacterium; species Mycolicibacterium sp. 624. The sequence goes on along the minus strand of NZ_JBEPRZ010000005.1, from coordinate 128,988 downwards.
ACCGCTCACCGAACTCGCGCGGCCCATCCCCGCCATCGCGATCGTGCCCGTCGCCATTCTGCTGTTCCCCAGCGACGAGGCGGGGATCGTGTTCATCACCTTCCTCGCCGCCTACTTCCCGATCATGGTCAGCACCCGCCACGCCGTGCGCGCCCTGCCGACGCTGTGGGAGGACTCGGTGCGCACGCTCGGCGGTAACCGCGCCGACGTCATCACCCGAGTCGTGTTGCCCGGAATCCTCCCCGGCGTCTTCGGTGGGCTCTCGGTCGGCATCGGCGTCGCGTGGATCTGCGTGATCTCGGCGGAGATGATCTCCGGGCGCCTCGGCGTCGGCTACCGCACGTGGCAGGCCTACACCGTGCTGGCCTACCCCGAGGTGTTCGTCGGCATCATCACCATTGGCGTGCTCGGCTTCGCCACCTCGGCCGCCATCGAACTCATCGGTCGCCGCGTCACCCGCTGGCTGCCCCGCGGCGAGGAGAGGGCGGGGTCATGACTGACAGCTCGGGCATGGCACTGCAGCTACGCGACCTCGTGTTGAGCTACGGCGGCGCCCCCGTCGTGGACGGTCTCGACCTCGACGTCGCCCCCGGCGAGATCCTGGTGCTGACCGGGCCCTCGGGGTGCGGTAAGTCCACCGTGCTGCGGGCGATCGCGGGCCTGCTGCAACCCGACGGGGGAGAGGTGCTGGCCGACGGCGAACGTGTCACCACGACCTCGCGGGATCGCGCCATGGTGTTCCAGGACAACGCGCTGTTGCCCTGGCGCACCGTGCAATCCAACGTCGAACTCGCGCTCAAGCTGGCAGGCGCCCCACGCCAGGGCCGTCGCGCCGAGGCCATCAGGTGGATCGCCGACGTCGGGCTGACCGGTTTCGAGCGCTACCTGCCCAAGAGCCTGTCCGGCGGTATGCGTCAACGCGTCCAACTCGCCCGCGGCCTGGCCGGTGCACCCCGCGCCGTCATGATGGACGAGCCGTTCGGTGCGCTGGACGCCCAGACGCGGGCCACCATGCAGCGCCTCCTCATTGACACCTGGCGCGCCCACCCGACCACCGTCGTCTTCGTCACCCACGACGTCGACGAGGCCCTGCTCATCGGCGATCGCATCGCGGTGCTTGGACGCGCAGGCCAGCCGCTGCGGGCGCTTCTCGACGTGCCATCTCCGCGCGACACCACCGTCGTGCGTAGCGCTGTGCGTGCAGAAGTGATTGCCGCACTCGATCATTCGGAGTTGATCAGCTAGTGGACATCCCCGCACTCTCAGATGCCATCAGGCTCGACTGCGACGTCCTCGTCATCGGCGGCGGCACGGCGGGCACCATGGCCGCGCTCACCGCCGCTGAGAACGGCGCGCAGGTGCTGCTGCTGGAGAAGGCCCACGTCCGGCACTCCGGCGCACTGGCGATGGGTATGGACGGCGTCAACAATGCCGTGATTCCCGGTAAGGCCACCCCCGAGGACTACGTCGCCGAGATCACCCGCGCCAACGACGGAATCATCAACCAGCGCACCATCTATCAGACCGCGACCCGCGGCTTCGCGATGGTGCAGCGGCTCGAGCGCTACGGCGTCAAGTTCGAGAAGGACGAGCACGGCGAGTACGCCGTCCGCCGCGTCCACCGCTCGGGCTCCTATGTGCTGCCGATGCCCGAGGGCAAGGACGTGAAGAAGGCGCTCTACCGGGTGCTGCGGCAGCGCTCGATGCGCGAGAGGATCCGCATCGAGAACCGCTTCGTGCCGGTGCGCGTGCTGACACACGAGGGCAAGGCCGTCGGTGCCGCCGCCCTGAACAGTCGGACCGGCGAGTTCGTCGTCGTCGGCGCCAAGGCCGTCATCCTCGCCACCGGACCGTGTGGCAGGCTCGGCCTCCCCGCATCGGGTTATCTCTATGGCACCTACGAGAATCCGACCAACGCCGGTGACGGCTACTCGATGGCGTTTCATGCGGGCGCGGAGCTGTCGGGCATCGAGTGCTTCCAGATCAATCCGCTGATCAAGGACTACAACGGACCGGCCTGTGCCTACGTCGCCAACCCGTTCGGTGGCTATCAGGTCAACGCTCTCGGCGAGCGGTTCGTCGACTCCGACTACTGGTCGGGGCAGATGATGGCCGAGGTCAAGAGCGAGATCGAATCGGCCCGCGGCCCGATCTACCTCAAGGTCAGCCACCTGCCCGACGAGACGCTGTCGACGCTCGAGGGCATCCTGCACACCACCGAGCGGCCCACCCGCGGCACCTTCCACGCCAACCGGGGCCATGACTACCGCACGCACGATGTCGAGATGCACATCTCCGAGATCGGCCTGTGCGGTGGACATTCCGCGTCCGGAGTCTGGGTCGACGAGAACGCCCGCACCACCGTGGACGGCCTGTACGCGGCCGGCGACCTGGCCTGCGTGCCACACAACTACATGATCGGGGCCTTCGTCTACGGGGATCTGGCGGGCTCCCACGCGGTGTCAACACTTGCTGACGTCGCGGCGCCGGAAGCCCTGCCGGCCGACCAGATCGCCGAGGCCCACGAATTGATCTACCGGCCGCTCCGCAACCCCGACGGCCCGCCGCAGCCCCAGGTCGAGTACAAGCTTCGGCGCTTCGTCAATGACTATGTTGCGCCGCCGAAGACTGCGGCCAAGCTGTCGATCGCTGTGCAGACCTTCGATCGCATGCGCGAGGAGATCGCCGGAATCGGTGCCACCACGCCGCACGAGCTACTGCGCGCGGTCGAGGTGTCGTTCATCCGGGACTGCGCGGAGATGGCGGCCCGTTCGTCGTTGACCCGCACCGAATCCCGCTGGGGCCTCTACCACGACCGCAGTGACCTGCCCGACCGCGATGACGAGGGTTGGCGCTACCACCTCAACCTGCGCAAGACCTCCAGTGGCGATATGGAGTTCCTCAAGCGGCCCGTCGCACCGTACTTCGTCCCCGTCCCCGGGCTCGACGACTTGCCCAGCGGTGAAACCGAACCCATCGCCGTGCGACAGCCCGACCTCGTCGGCGGCCAGGCGCCGCCCTCGGAGGTGTCTCGGGTGCGCACCGAGTCGTCGGCGCAGCCGCCGTCACCGCGGATAGCTGCGGTGCTCGCGCTCGACGAGCCCGCGCTCGACGATCTCGCGCCGTTCCTCACCGACGGCGATCCCGGCGTGCGGCAGACCGCCGTCGACGTGCTCACCGAGCACCTGTGCGACGGTTACGCATCCGCACTAGTCGCCGCGCTTGCCGACGAGCACGTCGAGGTGCGGCGGGTGGCGGCCGACGGCATCCGGGAACTCGTCGAGGTGCTGCCCGGCCCCGAGGCGCTGCGCCCGCTGGTCGACTCCGCCGACCCGATCGTGCGCGGCGCTGTTCTGTACGTGCTCAGCTCACGTCGCGTCGGTGATCCCGCGAGCTATCGACGGGCGGTGGCCGACGACGACCACCGCGTGCGGATCGAGGCCGTGCGGGCCCTGGTCTCCGTCGATGACGCCGACGGCGTCGCTGGCGCCCGCGACGACGTCAACCGTGAGGTGCGCATCACCGTGGCCAACGGTCTGGGCACCCTGGGCACCGGCACACAGGCCGTCCGCGCACTGATCGGTGACCCCGATCCGCTGGTGCGCGCCGCCGCCCTTGCCGCGATGGGTGTCATCGGGTGGGACGACACCGACGCCACGACGGTCGAGGGTGCGCTCGCCGCGTCGGCCTGGCAGATCCGCCAGGGTGCGGCCCGCGCGCTGGCCGGGGCCCCGTCACCGTCGACGGCAGTACCGCCGCTGTCGAGGGCGCTGGGCGATCCACACCTCGACGTGCGCAAGGCTGCGGTCCTCAGCCTTACCCGGTGGGCGGCGTCCGAGGTCACGGCGCGCGATGCGCTGACAGGTGCGCTTGACGACGGCGATGCCGACGTCCGCGCCTACGCCCGGCAGGCGCTGGCGGCATCCGCGACCGTGTGACCTGCCTCACAAGCAGGCGTACGCTGGGGGCATCTCGCGAGGAAGGGAGATGCAGATGAAGGGTGCGTATCACGATCCTGTTGACCACGCCCGCACCACTCAGCCGCATGCCGGCGAGTCGTTCATCGACACGCTGTGGCTGCCCGGCCTGATCCTCATCATGTTCGGCACCGTCACCATCGCCGGGTTCATTTTTGCCACGGCGTACGGCAACAGTGACGTGCAGCTGGCCCTCGGGTTCATCGCCGGCGCACTGGTGACGGCGGGCGCGCTCCTGATCACGCTGGAACACCGCCGGGTCAAGCGTGTCGAGCAGCGCTGGCTCGCCGAACACCCGGAGCGACAGCGGCACCTGCACGCGTAGCGCTGGCACGAGCGGGGGCGCTGATCACGCCGAGACAGGTATCGCGATCTCGTTGCGGCGACGAAACGGCAGCGTCCATGGCGGGTCGTAGAACCACGCCGTGGGATCGCCCGTCGCCTCGATACCGTAGGCGCGCAACGATTCCCGCAGCTCGGCTGTTCGTGCCTTGAGGGCATCGGGACCGCGGTCGCCGGTGAACGTCAGGACAACGAACGTCTCGGCGGGCACCTCGATCAGCCGGACGCGGTCGTCATCGGGTACGGGGAGCGTCTGCATGGTCCACTTGGACGGCATGAAGAACCGGATCACCCAGCCAGTGTCGCCGTCGCTGGGCTGCGTGGACTGGGCGACAGGCGCGGTCATCGCGATCGACTGCCCCGCCTTCGATTGGCCGACGGGGGCCGTCATGGCGATGGCGTCCGAGCCGTGGTTCCTCCCGAATATATAGCCCGCAAGACGGCGAAAGCCTTCACTGCGTGCGGCGTCCTCGTCGGCCGCGACGATGGTCTCGGCCGCTATACGCGGGCCGTAGCGGCGTAGCTCGACGTTATCGGCGAGTGGTTCGCTGGTATGGGAGGGCTCCTCGGTGCCGATGCGTATCCCGACAATCATCAGCGCCGATTCGACGACCTGCACGGTCAGTGATGCCAGTCGACCTAGCATGGGCGCCCTCCTCCTCGTTGATGCCAGTGATTGCCAGTCTGCCGCTGCGCACACGTGGAAGCGGTGACATATCTGTGACGACCGAACGGAAGCCGGGTCAGGACGAGGCGCTCAACCGCGACGCCAACCCGGTCGCGCGCACCGCGCGGCGGTCGATCGCGGCGCGAACCTCGTCGGCCGACCCGACGACGCGCACCTTCGTCTTCGCGCGTGTGACCGCGGTGTAGAACAGCTCGCGCGTCAACAACCGGGAGTCCACCGGCGGCATCAACACCGTGACCTCGGCCGCCTGCGAGCCCTGGCTCTTGTGAATGGTCATGGCGTGCATGGTCTCGACGTCGGACAGCCGACCGGTTCCGAAGCTCAGCGGCGCGTCGGTGCCCGCGACCACCGCCCGCAGTCCGGCCTCGCCGGCCAGCGCGACACCGGTGTCGCCGTTGAACAGCCCCAGCCCGTAGTCGTTGGCCGTCACCAGGATCGGCCGACCCACGTACCAGGCCGACCAGATCGGCTCGCCCGTCGCCTCCGTCAGCCACCGCTCCACCTGGTGATTCCAGTGCGCCACACCGTGGGGGCCACGCCGGTGCGCACACAGCAGCCGGTGCTCCTCGAGCGTGGCCAGCGCCGACGGCCCGTCGCCGAGCATCGCCGCCTTCCGCACGGCAAGCGCCTGGGGCACCAGCACTTTGCGCAGCTCGGGCCCCGGGTCATCGACCTCCAGCCACTCGACGTGATCCCCGCCGGCGCGCAGCACCTCCAGGGCGAGGTCGGCGGCACCGTCGCGGATCGCGGCCGCCAGCGCCCCGATCGTCTCGCCGAACCGGTGTGAGGTTCTCAGCTCGGCGACCCGCACGTCGGTCCTGCGCCCGAGCCCCTCGACCAGATCCGCGAGCACGGCGCCGGCGTCCACCGAGGCCAACTGGTCGGGATCGCCGACAAGTAGCAGTCGGGCCTCGGGACGCACCGCCTCGAGCAGCCGCGCCATCATCGTCAGCGACACCATCGAGGTCTCGTCGACGACGATGACATCGTGGGGGAGTCGATTGCCCCGATGGTGCCGGAACCGCGACGAGCTGTCCGGCAGGCTGCCGAGAAGACGGTGCAGTGTGGTGGCACCCAACCCCGAGATGCGCTGGCGATCAACGGGTTCGAGTAGGTCGATCTCCGCCTGCACGGCCTCCTGCAGCCGGTTGGCGGCCTTTCCCGTCGGCGCCGCCAACGCGATCCGCAGCCGCGGCGCCCCGGCGGCCTGCGCCTCCCCGGCGAGCAACGCGAGCAGACGGGCGACCGTCGTGGTCTTTCCGGTGCCGGGCCCGCCGGTCAGCACCGTCAGGCGCTGGTTGAGTGCCAGCTCGGCGGCCACCCGCTGCTCGTCATAACCCGCCGGGAACAGCCGGCCGGCGTCGGCGACGGTCGCCGCTCCCACACCGTCGGACACCATCGTCAGGAGATCGTCGGCGACCTGCTGTTCCTCGCGCCAGTACCGATCGAGGTAGAGCAGCTCGTCTCGCATGCGCAGGACGTGCGGCGCTTCGAGCAGCGGACTGGCCGCAACCGCGGCGAGCCACTCGTCGGGCGCGGGCCACGGCAGGTCGCTCACGTCGACCTGAGCCTCCAAGGCGCGCACGTCGACGCACACCGAGCCGCTGCGCAACCCGCGGACCACGAACGCGACGGCCAACGCCACCAGTTCGTCGTCATCCTCCCCGAGTGCGGTCAGGCGCTGCGCGACAAGGACATCCGAGGAGTCGATGACGCCAGCCTCGTTGAACGCCGCCAACAGTCCCGACGCACCGACGGCGCGTCGCCAGTCCGCGGCGTCGGGCACCTCGAGCGTGCTCACGCGACAGCCCTGCCCGCATCGAGGAGGTCGGACATCTCGACGATCAACGCCGACGGCGGCCGCCAGTCGAAAACCCCGGCGTAGTGCCCGTCGATCACAGGTGTCTGCGGGCCACACATGCCGCGCACGAACAGATACAGGATTCCGCCCAGATGACGATCGGGGTCATACCCCGGTTGCCGCCACCGCAGGAACCGGTGCAGCACCACGCTGTAGAGCAACGCCTGCAGCGGGTAGTCCGAGTGCAACATGGCCTCGACCAGTCGCGGCCGGTCGTAGTCGGCCGCGGTCAACGGCTCGTTACCGTCCCCCAGCCAGTTGGTCTTGTAGTCCACCACCACATAGCGGTGACCGTCGCTGTCGGGGATCCGCAGCACCGCATCGATCGACCCGTTGAGGTATCCGCGCAACGACTGATGCCCCAGCGCGTCACCCGAGAGCCGGTCGGCGTAGGTCGCGAGCGGGTCGGGTGCGCGCACGTGCCGGGCCATAAGCGCGCCGACGTCACGCAGCGCGATGTCGGGTGCCTCGGTCACCAGATCGCCGCCAGCCAAGGGGATCTCGAAGTTCATCTCGCGCAGTCGATCGGGCAGCCCGATCTCGCGCAGTGTCAGATCGCCCGCGAGCGGGCCCAGCGGGGTGTCGTGCAGCGGCACCAACGCCTCGGCCAGCGCACGTGGCGACACGTCGACCGGCCACCACGCCAGATGCTCGCCGACGTGGGTCTCCAACTGCGCGGCCAGATCGGGCGCCAGCGGATCGGCGGTCTCCAGCACCGAGTGCACCAGGGTGCCGAACTGCGCGCCCGTCGGCAGATCGGCCATCGGGGATGGCACCGACGGTCCCCGCGACGGTGCCACCAGCGGGATATCGGCGACCTCGTCGTCGAGTTCGACGATCTCGGGTTCGCTGCCCACACTGGTTGTCTCGGCCACCCGGATCAGACCCGAGTAGGAGGTGCGGCGCCAGCGCAGGTCGATGCTGCGGTGAAAGTGCCTGGCATCGAGATCGGTCGGTGCCGGCACCGAAGGCAGCGTCGGCGCCGGCCCCAGCACCGACTGCTCGAGCACGGGTCCGCCGAGCGCCTCCCACTCGCGCAGCCGCGCCAGCGCGTCGTCATCGCTGATCTTGGCGGGCACACAGCGTTCCGGCACGACGCGCTCGCCCGGTCGCCGACCACGCAGTAACCGGGACAGCCCGCCGTTGGGTTCGTCGCGGCCCGACGACCACCATGCCACCACCTGGGCCTGCGCCCGGGTCAGCGCGACATACGTCAGGCGGCTGTCGTCACCTGCGGACTCCTCGCGCCCCAGCTTCGCAACGGCGTGATAGTCGGGGCTGTCCTTGCCGCCGACGTGCAGACACCGGGTGTCGCCGTCGTGGAAGAGGATGAGCTCGGGCTCCGGCACGTAGCGATTGAAGGCGAAGGGCAGGTACACGATCGGGTACTGCAGCCCCTTGCTCACCCACACCGTCATGATCTGCACAGCGGCCGCGTCGCTGTCGAGGCGGCGGTTGCGCTCGGTGGCTCCGCCGCGGTCGTCGCGCTCGGCGCGCAACCAGTCGCGCAGCGCGGGCAGCGTGTAGTGCTCGCGGTGCGCGACGTCCTGCAGCAGCTGCGTCATGTGCGCGAGGTCGGTCATGTGGCGCTCGCCGTCACGCCAGGACAGCACCCGGTCGCTCATACCGCCCAGCTGCGCGGCCTCGAATATCGCCGCCACGCCACGCTCGCGGGCATGGCCTGCCCACTCCCGCAACGTCTCTGCGATCCGGTCGGTCAGCGCGTCGCCGCCTGTCACCAGGGTCTGCGCGGTGTGACCGAAGAACATAGTGGCCGCGGCGGCGCGCACCACCCCGGTGCGGTGCGGCTGGTCGAAGGCCTCCAACAGTGACAGCCAGTCATCGGCCGCGGCGGAGGTGAAGATGTCCGAGTCGCCGGTGTAGACGCAGGGGATACCCGCCGCGGTCAACGAACGCTGACATGCGCGCGCATCCCGGTGCGTCTCAACGATTATCGCGACGTCGCCGGCCTGGACCGGCTTGCCGTCGAATGTGGCGCCGCTGGCGAGCAGCTCCCCGATATCGTTGGCCAGGTCTTGGCTGATGTGCCGTCGCAGGTCGGCGATCGCCACGTTCTGGGTTCCACTGCGGCCGAACGTCGGTCGCGCCACCACACGCAACCGGAACGGATCGTCGTGTGGCGCCCCGACCAGCCGGTGGCCCCGATGGGCCGCGTCGACGTCGTGCACGACGATCGCCGGGTTGCCCAGCTCGGCGTCGCGCAGCACGACCTGTAGCCGGTCGACCAGTGCGGCATCGCTGCGCCAGTTGGTGCCCAGCGTCTTCTTGGCGCCCGCGGTCTCGGCGGCGCGCAGGTAGGTGACGATATCGCCGCCGCGAAACGCGTAGATAGCCTGCTTCGGGTCACCGATCAGGATCACCGTCGAGCGTCCGCTGAATGCGCGGTCGATCACCTCCCACTGCACGGGGTCGGTGTCCTGGAACTCGTCGACCATCACGATGGGCCAGCGTTGGTGCATGCGGACCCGGGCGGGGGAGTCCAGCGGCTCCAGCGCGTCGGCCAACCGTGTCAGAAGATCGTCGTAGCTCAGGATGCCGAGTCTGCGCTTGCGCAGTTCCAGTTCGGTGAGAACGCGTTTGGCGAACGTGATGCAGACCGCGGCTCGGGACTCGGGTGCGGGGTCACGGGGCCGCAGCTCGGTTGCCGGATTGGCCACCACCTCCCGCGCGAGCCTCAGCGCATCGGGGTAGGTCAGTTCCGGGTCCTCACGCTGATGCCCGAAGTGCGCGAGGTAGAGGTCGTCGACGATCTCGGTGACCAGGTCGGTCAGGCTCTCCACCAGGGTGACCCCGGAATCGGAGTCACCGGCCACACCGAGGGACTTCAACACCAGCTGGCAGAACTGATGGGTGGTGGCGATCGTCGCGGCGTCGAAGTTGGCCAGTGCGTCGCGCAACCGCTGCTGACGGGCGACGCGTTCGGCATCGGTGGCATCCAACAGGTGGGCGACCAGCTTATTGTCACCGGCCAGCGAGGGATCGTCGAAAGCCGCTGCGGCCTGCGCGATCTGGCAGCGGACCCGCTCGCGAAGCTCCTGGCTGGCCGCGCGGCCGAACGTGATGAGCAACATCTGGTCCAGCGTCGCCTCGCCCTCGGCGACATAGCGGGTCACCAACCCGGCGAGAGCGAACGTCTTTCCGGTGCCTGCACTGGCCTCCAGCACGGTGGTCGACGGCGCGGCGGGCAGTGGACCCTGCAGGTCGAAACGCTCCATCATCCACGCCTCCCCTCGGCCCGCAGCATCGGCAACCAGAGCCGTGCGGCGTAGGCGCCGAGGCGATTGGTCTCGCCGTCGTACTCCTCGCCCGGCCGCAGCGGTTGCATCAGATCCCTCAGCCATGCGCCCTGCCCCCAGGCGCGCACCTGGGCCGGGTCGGCCTCCTCCCCGGGGAAGTTGCCCGACTTCCATCGGAACCCCGCGGCCCGCTCCGGGTCATCACCGCTGTGCCGGGCGGCGGCCCAGGCGTAGGACGTCTTGATCGGCAGCGGAAGCGGTTCGCGCCGGCCCGCGTCGTAGATCGCCACCAGGTCCCGCAACAGGTCGACGGCTGATTCCTCGGGACGGCCGAGAGTCTGCTCGCGTGGGTCTGTTCCGCGCGGTGGCCGGCCGATGCAGATGGCCGACCAATCCCGATTCGGACGGTGGGCGAACAACGCCAGCAACGGAATCCACGATGCCAGCAGGTGCTTGCCGCCCAGCTTGGAGTAGGTCACCGAGACCATCCGGTCGCCGAAGACCGGCGACACCGTCCCCGTGAGCCGACGCCCACCGTCGAGTTCGACATCCACGTCGTACGCGCTGGGCTCGGCGGTGCGATGGCGGCGTGCCGCCTCGGCCAGCAGATCGGCCTGGGTGAGCAGCTGGGTCGTCTTGCGCCAGCCGAGCTGGCCAGGAGGCACGGTGCCGCGGCGCCACTCCGCCTGCCGGGCGTCCTTGGCCTCCATACCGCGCAGCATGTCGGTGAGCATTCGGTCGCCCACCGACCACTCCTCCAGAGCGTCGATGTCGACGGGCATCTCGTCCGCGACGCCGTCGACATCCCATGGCAGCGTGTAGTCCAGCGCGCGGAAGAAACCCTTGACCGGATCCTTGAAGAACCCGACGAGATCGGCGAGCGCGACATCATCAGTCGGCCGCGGCGGGAGCGGTCCGGAGACGAACTTCGGCTGCTCGGACCGCTCGCCGGTGCTGGTGCGGGCCGCCCGCAGAACCGTCGAGTCGAACGTGAACGGCACATCCGGCACCAGGCCGCCGGGTACGACATTGCGAATGTCGAAGGGCTGCAGCGGATGATGGACGACGATCGCGTCGCGAACCGGATCGGGTGTGGTGGCCTCCAGTGCGTCCAGGAGTTCGGCCAGTGGTACGGCGGGCGGACGCGGCTGGCCCGAGTAGGCGTTGGCCCCGGTGTAGGTGATGACCAGCTTCTCGGTGGTCGCGCCGATGGCGTCGAGCAGCAGTTGCCGGTCCTCTGAACGGATGTCGCGCTCACCGGTCACGGGGTCCCGCGCCAGCACGTCGTCGCCGTCGGTGGCGCCCCGGCGCGGGTACACACCGTCGTCGAGACCCACCAGGCACACCACCCGGTGCGGCACCGACCGCATCGGCACCATCGTGCACACCGTCAGCGTGCCGGTCCGGAAGTTGGCCCGCGTCGGCCGGCCGGCCAGGTGGCGTTGCAGCAGCGCGTTGATATCGGGCAGCCGCATCTCGGTGTCGGCGTGGGTGCCCGCGTCGCGCAGGACGTCACCGAACTCGCGCTGCATCTGACTGAGCTGCCACGCATCGGCATCGCTGATGCGGGTCAGCATCGTGATGCCGTCGGTCACAGCGCTCAACCAGTCCCGCAGCGGCCGCGCACCGGTCAGCGAGGTGACCGTTCGCTGCAGGCGGTCGATGAACTCGGCGAGCTTGCCCGCCAGTTCGATGCGGTTGCTGCTCACGTCGTCCAAGGGCAACGTGGAGTCGATCCAGGCGTGGGCGTCATCGGACATCGCGACACCAGCCAGCACGCGGTCGATTCCGAAACGCCATGTGTTGTGCACGAAGTCGACGCCGTACGGCTTGCGGTGCTCCTGGTCGAAACCCCAGCGTACGTTCGCCTGCCGGACCCAGCGGGTGATGTCCTCAAGGTTGTCGTCGGTGAATCCGAAGCGTGCCCGCACCGGGGCGGCCTGGGCGAGGTTGAGCACCTCGCTGGCGGTGACCCTGCTACCGGCCAGGGCCAGTACCTCGGTCGCCACGCCGAGCAGCGGGTTGGTCTGCACGAGCGCGCGGTCGGCCAACCGCATGCGCAGCCGGTGGGCCGGGTGCACGCCGGGGAGGATGTCACCGAGGCCGAAGTCGGCGTTGATCAGCGGCGCGTAGGTCTCGATGTCCGGGCACATCACCAGGATGTCGCGCGGTTCCAGAGTCGGGTCATCGACCAGCAGACCGAGCAGCACCTCCCGCAGCACGTCGACCTGCCGAGCGGGGCCGTGGCACGCGTGCACCTGCACCGAGCGGTCGGACGGTGTGAACGTCCGGCCCTGCGGGCGAACGGCATTCGCGGCGATATCGGATTGCAGCCAGCCGAGCAGCGTGGCGGGATGGTCGCCGGCCTCGAGGTGCTCGTCGGTGCCGACGTCGTCGGGCAGGCCGCGCTGCAGCTCGCGCAGGTCCCGGCCAAGGGTGGCCAGCAGGGGATGGCCGACCACGCGGTGACTGCTGTCCTCGCGACGGGGCACCGAGCCCCGCACGCCGCGCAGTGCCTGCCACAGCGCGTCGCTGGGATGGGGCAGCCACAGGTGCAGGTCGTGATGGGTTGCCAGCGCGGTGATCAACTCCACCTCGGTCACCGGCAGCCGGGTGTGTCCAAACAGTGAGAGCCGCTGCGGCAGGTCCATTGCCGAATCACGCAGTCGGGCAAGGGTGTTCGCATGGCGAATGTGGGGTGGGTCGGCGGGCACCCGCGCCGCGAGCGCCCGCCACAGCGGAGGCTGCCAGGCGACGTCGCTGGGCAGGTCGTCGGTGGCGCCTGCCAGCCAGTCGATGAGCAGTTGCGGGCGCTGTCTGGCATAGGACGCGAACAGGCCCGCGATGCGCCGAGCGACGGCGTAGCGCCGCCCCAGCCGCAGCTCCCGCTCGGCCTCGCCGGTCTCGAAGTGGCCCAGGTGGGTGGCCAGCGTGCGGCACCAGCTCTCGTCGAGGCTGGCATCGATCACCTCGAGCAGCGGCCACACCATGGTGTCGGGGGCCCACGGGTCGTCGCCGGGGTTGCGGCCGCTGCCGGTGATCTCGGCGATCAGTGAGTGCGGGTTGCGGAAGTCGATGCCCGCGCACACCCCGTCGGCCCCCGAGCCGCGACCCAACACGTGTGACAGCCGCTGCGAGAGCCAACGCTCAACACCGCGCGCGGGAACGAGCACCAACTCCATGGCGAACGGGTCGACGAGCGGTTGGGCGAGTAGATCTGCGAGCCCGTCGGCGAGGACGTCGGTGCGTTCCGCACGGTGGAGATGAAGGCCCATTTGAGATCTACCCTAGGGCCCGCGTCCGACACCGTTGCAGAAGTAGCCGGGTTGCTCCTGTGCGCCCGCGGTGTACTCAGGAAATGCCACTTCGTTTGCCCACCTCTGAGCGACATTTCGCCCGAAGGCATCCGACGCCAATGAGATTGTCGCTCAGAGGCGGGCACTCGCATCACCACCCCCGAGAGGGGGCATGAGTGGCTGATGTGATTTAGGCGCCACCGAACTCGGTGGGCAGCCCGTCGATCCCGGCGCGAATGGCCGCCAGAGCGTCCTCGCGGGCCTTCAGCTTGGAGGCGAGGTGCGCCTTGGCGTGCAGGGTCGTCGCGAACTCCGCAGCCACGTCGTGGGCGCGGGCGAGCACGTTCTCGGTCTCGACGATCTCATCGACCCACCCCGCCGACACCGCGGCATCTCCGGCGAAGGTCGCCGCGAGGGCGACGGCGCGCTGAAACGCCGCGCGCGTCAACCGCATCCGCATGATCTCGATCGCGGAGATCGGCAGCACCATGCCGATGGCGGTCTCATTGGCCTGGCACCGCGAACTCGGAGAACCGACCCGGTGGTCACCGCTCAGGAGCAGGAAGGCCCCCATCGCGATGGCAGGCCCCGTCGCGGCGATGACGACGGGCACCGGGAAGGTCAACAGCCGGATCGAGAGTTCGAAACCGCCGGACAGCATCCCGAGCGCGGCGGCGGCGTCACCGGAGTTGAAAACCCCCAGGTCGAACCCTGCGCTGAGCACCTTCGAGTTGCCCGCCAGCACGATCGCCTTGACGTCACCGCTGGCCGCGGCCGCCTCGGCCTGATCGAGTGCGGCGTTGATGTGCTGCTGCATCGCCGGCGACAGCACATTGACCTTGCCGTCGTCCAGCGTGATCGTGGCAACGAGTTCGTTCTGGGCATAGCTGACCGGGCTGCTCATCGTTGATGCTCCCTCAAGTGCGGTTGTTGTGGCCGATGTTACGCAGCGCACCGTCAGCGATTGTTGACGTGGTGCCTTCCGGCGGCGTCGTCCTTGATCCAGGGGAAGTCGAGTTCGGTGGTCTGGTCGAACTGCGCTGTCCGCCAACGATCTTGAGTCTCCGCCACGGCATGCTTCATTCGCTCGATCTCGGCCCGGAACACGTCCGGACGCGTCTCCTTGGATGCGTAGTGGAAGTAGGTCAGTACGTTGCGCAGCAACTCGAGCTTCTGTTTCTCTCGCTTGGCCAGGTCGTGTGTCGTCAACAGCTCGAGGCGCTGGGCCGGCTGCAGTGTCGCCCAGTCCAGGCACACCTTCGACTCGAATGTCTGGCGCCTGCTCCACGCCCGCGACTTCTTGCCGCCCACCGGGCGGGGTTCGTCGGAGTAGGTCAGCGTGCCGTCGAAGCGGGACCGGATCGAGCCGCCGAGTTCCTCCCGGCTGATCGCCGAGTCCCAGACCGTTCGCCACTCCTGCCCGGGGGCGAGGAGGGGCAGTTCGCTGGGGAGATCCAGCTCGGCGACTTCGGGCGGCCCGTCGTAACCGTGGTCCTCGTAGGCGGCCACCGTCGGCGGGTTGGCGAAGTCGAAGCGGATGTCGTGTGCGGCGGTCTGGCCGTAGTTGCGCACCACGAGTTCGATGACGTGCCAGTCCGCGGCGTGCGGCTCCATGTACATCGCGACCTGCGGGCGGATCTGCTCGGTCTTGAGCAGCCGATTCCTCTTGATCTGGCGGTTTGCGTAAACGAGCACGATCACGCCGAGGATCAGGGCCCCCCACGCGGCGATGGCCAACCATCCCGCTGAGCCGAGGCCTGTCACGTCGTCCCAACTGATGGTCATCGAATCCCCACTGCCTTCACGCGGTCATCAGGTTTGCTCAGGACACTAACGCTTCGCTGACGCATTCGGGAACCGCGCCGACCGAAGTTTGCTGAAGTTTCGACTCGGAACCTACCGTGGGATCGGTCCGCGCGCACCGACAGCTGCGCCGCTCAAGACGCGATGGCGGTCAGCTCGGAGGGGGCGGGTGTCGGCGCGGGCGCGGAGACCAGGCGTTCGCCGCGTGCCAGCCAGTCGCGGTCGGTCCAGGTGAACTGGGCAGGCAACCGGCGCCAGTACTGCGGGTGCGCCGCAACGTAGGCCTCGACACTGGCGTGGACCACGGCGTCGTCGGGCACCTTCCGCAACGGCAGGCTGCGCGCGCTGCCCGCCAGTGCGTCCGCGTGTTCTGGAGGTGTCGTCGTTGCGCGGTCCCGGACCCGAAGTCCGGCGGCGGTGGCGGCGTCGAGCACCCAGTTCAGGGCGATACCCGCGAGGGGGCGGCAGGCGCCTGGGCCGCCCGCGACATCACAGTGTCCGCCGCGGAACCACGCCTGCTCCACCGCATCGCCCATCATCGTCACCGGGCGATCCAGCACCGATGCGGCGTCGGCGGCCATCGCGTGTCTGCCCCCGCGAACGGCGAGCAACTCCGGCGGCGGTATCGGCAGCGTGGCGTCCCGCAGCGCATCCCACAAACCGAGGTAGGCGACGACGGGCTGCTCGTTGCCGCCCGTCAATGCGGCGAACGTCGCGCGCACTGCCTGCCACTCCCGCGGCGTGCGACGGGTGCGCGGCATCGCGTACGCCGAAACCACGTGGCCGACCATGTCGTCCAACGACCACGGGAGGATGCCCACGGTGTTCACCAGTCGGATGAGCGCTTGCGCGCAGAACGCGCCGTGGCCCGCCCCGAAGACGAGGATCGAATCGCCCGGCTCCCAGCAGCGCCGCAGAAACGCATAACCGCCGTCGATCGCCGCGCGGGCCTCGGCGTGCTGGTCGCGAGCCCGGGTCCAACGCGTCGAACCCGAGTGATACCAGCAGACTTGTCCGCTCGACTGATCGAGCATGCCGAACAGAGCCGTGGCATTGGTGTCGCCCCCGACCCCCAGATGGCGAACCTGGTCAAAGCACAGCACGACGTTCTTCACGACTGAACCCCCGATGGCGCAATTGTCGGCGCCTACTGTCCAGTGTGGCAACCACCCGGGCCGGTGTCAGCTGATTTGCACATCTGGATCGGCAACGGGCAACGGATTCCCGCTACCGCTGTTCTGTTTGCTGCGAATTGCGTATTCGGCAGGGTTCTATTCGACCGGCAGTTCGCCACCGGCCATGCCGGGGACGCCGTGCACGATGATTCCGCTGGCCACCGTGCCGACGGGCACGTCGAACACGACCGCGGTCTCGAGCGTCTCACCGGGACTGACGATGACGACGCCACCGCCGAGATAGAGGGACGCCTCGTCGTCCGGTGCGATGGTGCCCGCGTCGGTGTTGAGTACCTGCAGGTTCGACAGGAACTCCTGCACGTCGCCACTGGTGTTGCCGACATTCAGGTACACGACGAGGAACTCGCCGACAGCGGTCTTCTCGAGGGACTCGTTGACGGTCGAGGAGATGGTGTCACCGCGCTCGGTGGAGGCGACCGAGATGGTGAACGGACCGTCGACGATCTCACCGGCCGCAGGCGCGGCCACGGCCTCGGTGGGGGTCTCGGATGCGGCCGACGTCGTTGATTCCGCCGAAGGCGCCGCAGAGGCCGATGTGGGAGACGGCGTGACATCGGGTACAGCGTCATCGCGGATCACCAAGGCGTAAACCAGAACCAGGATCAAGATCAACAGCAGCGCGCCGACGGCGCTGAGGAAGCCGATGATCAATCTGCGGTTGTCGGTGCCGGCCGGCGGATTCGGTGGTGGCGCGTCATAGCGGGGTGTGAACAGCGGGACCGCGGTGGTCGGCGACTCCCACGGCGGCGTCTGGAACTCGGGGTGCGGCCCTGCGGTGGTGGTGGGCGCATCCGTCGGGGTCGGGGTGCCAGGTTCGTCGAAGGACTCCGGTGCCTCGGGCGCAGGGGTTGCGTCGGCGGCGGGCGGCGTTGCGGGTGTCTCGGCCGGTCCCGACGAGATGGACTCGAAGGAGGGTGTCTCGAACGACTCGAATACGGGTAGCTCGAGCCCGACGGGCTCCAGTGACGGTTGGCGCTCGGGTTGCGTGACCTCCGGCGCGGCCTGCTCGGCAACTGGCCCGGCGGTCCAGGCGGTGCCGTCCCAGTAGCGCAGGGCTTGCGGGTCATCGGGATCTGAGTACCAACCGGCAGGCACGGATGGTGTGGTCATCGCAGGGTCCTCCCCGTCACGCGCCTTTCAAGGGGCGCTGCGAGATCGGACACTATCGCAGGTGGGCAGCGTCAGCCGCCCATAACCGTGCGCCACTGGTCGAGAGTGCTGGCCCGGTAGACATAGTTGAGGCGACGCACATCGGACAGAGGCTCGCTCGGCTCGGCCGAGTACCAGTGCCCGGGGAAGACCGTCGGGTCGCCCGGCAACTTGGCCAGCGCCTGCAGGCTGCGGAACATGTCATCGGAGTTGCCGCCGGGGAAGTCGGTGCGCCCACATCCCTCCAGGAACAGGGTGTCGCCCGCGACGAGCCGGCCGTCGAGCAGGAAGCACTGGCTGCCTGGGGTGTGTCCGGGGGTGTGCAGCAACTCGATCTCGACATCGCCGACGTTGACCTTGTCGCCGTGTTCGTGCGATGTCAGGTCGGTCAACGCGATACCGGTCGTGCGCGAAACCCATTCCGCCTCATGGGTGTTCACATGGACCGGAATCGCGACCCGCTCCAGGAGTTCGGCGAGGCCCTTGAGCTCGAAGCCCATCATCGAACCGCCGACGTGGTCGGGGTGGTGGTGGGTGACCAGGACACCGGAGAGCCGCATGCCGTCGGACTCCACGATGTCGGCGAGGTCACCCGCGGCGTAGGCCGGATCGACGACGAGGCAGTCCCCGGTCTCCCGGTCGCCGATCAGGTACGAGAAGTTCCGCATCTGCTGCGCGATCGCGTCGCCGGCAGCGAAGTCGCGGCCTGAGAGCAGCTGTCGGAAGTACAGACGGTCATCGACCCCTTGGTTCGCCATACCTCCAGAGTATTGGCGCGCTCTGGCGCCAACACTCGGGCTCCCGGGAGGGTGCTGGCGGAGCCTGATTTCGCTGCGTGAGGGGCAGTTCTGGCCCCCCGCGGCGGGTCGACTGTCACCAGCGGTTTGGCTAGGCAATCGGCGAGAATGTACCCTCTTTAAGGCCCACCGCATGGACACCGTCCAACGCTGTGGGGCAGGCCCCCTTAGCTCAGTCGGTAGAGCGTTTCCATGGTAAGGAAAAGGTCAACGGTTCGATTCCGTTAGGGGGCTCGGTGGACACCGGGCGAGCGAGGCGACGGGAGAAGCTAAGCCCGACCGGCGGCGCCATCATGGCGGTGTAGCTCAGCTGGTTAGAGCGCACGACTCATAATCGTGAGGTCGGGGGATCGAGTCCCCCCACCGCTACAAGACAACGAATCACCCGAAGAAGGACGACGAACGTGGCCTCAAGTACAGACGTACGGCCCAAGATCACCTTGGCCTGCGAGGTGTGCAAGCACCGCAACTACATCACCAAGAAGAACCGCCGCAACGATCCCGATCGGTTGGAGATCAAGAAGTTCTGCCCGAACTGCGGACACCACCAGCCGCACAAGGAATCGCGCTAGGCGGTCGATCCCTGGGCGTCGCCCACGGTTGACCGGATAGGTTCAAGCTTTGTGGCTATCTCCTCGGACATCATCGGTATGCACTACCGATACCCGGACCACTACGTCGTGGGTCGGGAGAAGCTTCGGGAGTACGCAACCGCCGTCAAGAACGACGACGCCGTCTACTTCGACGAGGCCGTAGCCGCAGACCTCGGGCACAGCTCGCTGCCGGCACCGCTGACCTTCATCTCGGTCTTCGGGTACCAGGCGCAGATCGCGTTCTTCGCCGACGCCAACATCGGCATCAAGGACGCTCAGATCGTCCAGGTCGACCAGGAGCTGAAGTTCTTTCAGCCGATCAGGGCTGGCGACAAGCTGTACTGCGACGTGTACGGGCACGGGCTCCGGCAGGCGCACGGCACCGACATCATCGTGACGAAGACCATCATCACCAATGACAAGGGTGATGTTGTGCAGGAGACGTACACGACCCTCGCGGGTCGGTCGGGCGAATCGGGAGAAGAGGGTTTTAGCGATGCCACTGCGTGAGTTCGATTCGGTGAAGGTGGGCGACCAGCTTCCGGAGAAGATCATTCCGCTGACTCGCGGCGACCTGGTGAACTACGCCGGGGTGTCCGGCGACCTGAACCCCATCCACTGGGACGACGAGATCGCCAAGCAGGTCGGCCTCGACACCGCCATCGCGCACGGCATGCTGACGATGGGCCTGGGCGGCGGCTACGTCACGTCCTGGGTGGGCGACCCGGCCGCGGTCACCGAGTACAACGTCCGCTTCACCGCGGTCGTGCCCGTCCCCAATGACGGCATCGGCGCTGAAATCGTGTTCAGCGGACGTGTGAAATCTGTTGAGCCAGAAACTAAGTCGGTGGTCATTGCGCTTTCCGCCACAACAGGGGGAAAGAAGATCTTCGGCCGTGCCGTCGCTACGGCGAAGCTGGCCTGACCCATGGCTCTCAAGACTGACATCCGCGGGATGATCTGGAAGTACCCCGACACGTTCGTCGTGGGTCGCGAGCAGGTTCGTCAATACGCCAGGGCCGTGAAGTCGATGGATCCGGCCACTGTCGACGAGGCCGCCGCCAAGGAGATGGGCCACGACTCGCTGGTCGCGCCACTCACCTTCATCTCGATCTTCGCCGTGATGATCCAGAACCACTTCTTCGCGAACGTCGACATCGGCATGGAGACCCTGCAGATCGTCCAGGTCGACCAGAAGTTCCTCTTCCACCGGCCGATCAAGGTCGGTGACGCGTTGACCGGCACCATGCACGTCGAGTCGGTTACAGAGCGGTTCGGTGCCGATATCGTCACCACCCGGAACGTCTGCGCCGATGAGGACGGCACGATCGTGATGGAGGCGTTCACCACGCTGATGGGTCACGAGGGTGATAACTCGATCTCGGCCAAGTGGGATCCGGAGACAGGTCAGGTGGTTCGAACCGCCGCCGTTGCGGATTAGTAAGTCAGACTTGGGCCGATGTACACTCGGTCCTCGGGGTTTCCCCAAGTCACGCGCTGTCCGTCGGTTTATGATCGGCCGATCGGGGAGCGCGTGAATTGTGTGAACCTCGACCTCGCGGGTTGGCCTGCCAACCCCGAAGGGGCGTAGCTCAACTGGCAGAGCAGCGGTCTCCAAAACCGCAGGTTGCAGGTTCAAGTCCTGTCGCCCCTGCTCAACTGAATATTCGACAGGCGTGGACACTGGAAGGTGACCACCGATGACAAGCACGATCGGACAAGGGAGCACGCGGTGAGCGACGAGCGCGACGGTGCCGTCTCCGCAGGCGACGGCACCGACACTCCGGACGAGGGTGACACCGGCAGCCCGACCGCCGTGGTGACCCGGCCCCAGCGGCCGTCGGGAAAGCGATCACGGCGCGAGGGTGCTGGTACAGCCGCCGCCGTTGTCGCCGACACCGCCAAGAACGGTGACGGAAAGAAACCCAAGAAGCCCAAGGCGGCAAAGACGGGTCCGTCCCGTAACCCGATCACCTTCGTCATCAACTACCTGCAGCAGGTAGTCGCCGAGCTGCGCAAGGTGATCTGGCCGAACCGCAAGCAGATGGTCAGCTACACCACCGTGGTGCTGATATTCCTGGCGTTCATGGTGGCGCTTATCGGTGGAGTCGACTTCGGCTTCGCCAAGCTCATCACGATGGTGTTCGGCTGACCGAACCGGCCGCGTGACGAGCTGAAGAAACTTAGAGAGGACTGACAACAGTGACGACCTTCGAAGGCGATACGCCCTCGGATGAGTCCGACGTGCTCGATGGAGCCGCGGAGTCGTCGACCCTGACGTCCGACGAGGCACCTGAGGCGTCCGAGGCGATCATCGACGAGACCACCGAGTCCGGCGAGTCTGTGACCGACGAGTCCGACGAGATCGTGACCGACGAGACCGTTGACGAGGTGGCCCCCGAGGAAGAGGACGAGGACGCCGATCCCGCCGAGACCCTCAAGAAGGATCTGCGCAGGCGCCCCGGCAACTGGTATGTGATCCACTCCTACGCCGGCTACGAGAACAAGGTGAAGGCCAACCTCGAGACCCGCGTGCAGAACCTGGATGTGGGCGACTACATCTTCCAGGTCGAGGTGCCGACCGAAGAGGTCACCGAGATCAAGAACGGCCAGCGCAAGCAGGTCAACCGCAAGGTGCTGCCCGGCTACATCCTGGTTCGCATGGAACTCACCGACGAGTCGTGGAGCGCGGTGCGCAACACCCCGGGTGTCACCGGGTTCGTCGGCGCCACGTCGAAGCCGTCGCCGTTGTCCCTCGACGACGTCGTGAAGTTCCTGCTGCCGCCCGCTGCGGCGAAGAAGCCCGGCAAGGCCTCCTCGACGGCCGCCGCGTCGTCCGAGGCGAGCCTGGAGCGTCCCGAGATCCTGGTGGACTTCGAGGTGGGCGAGTCGGTCACCGTCATGGACGGCCCGTTCGCGACGCTGCCCGCGTCGATCAGTGAGGTCAACGCCGAGCAGCAGAAGCTCAAGGTGCTCGTGTCGATCTTCGGTCGTGAGACACCTGTCGAACTGACCTTCACCCAGGTCTCCAAGATCTAACTGGCACCCCCGGGTAACTGGGACGAAGCCCCGAGAAAGAAAAGGAACACCACAGCATGGCCCCGAAGAAGAAGGTCGCCGGGCTGATCAAGCTGCAGATCCAGGCCGGGCAGGCCAACCCCGCCCCGCCGGTCGGTCCTGCGCTCGGCCAGCATGGCGTCAACATCATGGAATTCTGCAAGGCGTACAACGCCGCGACGGAGTCGCAGCGCGGCAACGTCATCCCCGTGGAGATCACCGTCTACGAGGATCGCAGCTTCACGTTCGCGCTGAAGACGCCGCCTGCCGCCAAGCTGCTGCTCAAGGCCGCAGGCGTGCAGAAGGGCTCCGGCGAGCCGCACAAGACCAAGGTTGCCACGGTGACCTGGGACCAGGTGCGCGAGATCGCGGAGACCAAGAAGGAAGACCTCAACGCCAACGACGTCGAGGCCGCTTCCAAGATCATCGCCGGAACCGCCCGCTCCATGGGCATCACGGTCAAGTAGCTTGTCGGATTGACCAGGTAGCACGGTCAAGTAGGTAGTAAGTAGTACGTAGGACCGGTCGGTCGGGACATCCCGGCCGATCCGTGGGAGGGCCAGCTTCGGCCCGCACCAACCACAACCAACGAAACTGATTGGAAAGCACATGAGCAGGAACAGCAAGGCATACCGCGAAGCCGCCGCGAAGGTCGACCGCGACAACCTCTACACGCCGCTCGAGGCCGCGAAGCTGGCCAAGGAGACGTCGTCGAAGAAGCAGGACGCCACCGTCGAGGTCGCGATCCGCTTGGGCGTTGACCCCCGCAAGGCCGACCAGATGGTGCGCGGCACCGTCAACCTGCCCCACGGCACCGGCAAGACCGCCCGCGTCATCGTGTTCGCCGTCGGTGAGAAGGCCGAGGCGGCCCTGGCCGCAGGCGCCGATGAGGTGGGTAGCGACGACCTGATCGAGAAGATCCAGGGCGGGTTCCTCGACTTCGACGCCGCGATCGCGACGCCGGATCAGATGGCCAAGGTCGGCAAGATCGCCCGCGTGCTGGGCCCGCGTGGCCTGATGCCGAACCCGAAGACCGGCACCGTCACCCCCGACGTGGCCAAGGCCGTGGCCGACATCAAGGGCGGCAAGATCAACTTCCGCGTCGACAAGCAGGCCAACCTGCACTTCGTCATCGGCAAGGCGTCCTTCGACGAGACGAAGCTGGCCGAGAACTACGGCGCCGCACTCGACGAGGTTCTGCGCGCGAAGCCGTCCTCCTCCAAGGGCCGCTACCTGAAGAAGGTCGTCATCTCGACGACCACGGGCCCCGGCATCCCGGTGGATCCGACGGTCACGCGCAACTTCGCCGAGGCCTAAGACCTCTGACAACGACCGCAGTGCGGTTTCGTACGCTCGCCTCGGCGCGGCGCGTACGAAACCGCACTGCGGTCGTTTGTTTCGCTGCGATCATGGCGCTCGTGACACCTGTACCGGCGTCGGCTGACGTCCCCCCGGTCTCACCCCAGGCGAAGGCTGCGGGACTGGTCGACGTGCGCACGGTGGTCCCGGACGCCCGGATCGATCTGCGCTACGCCACCGCCAACAACTTCGTCGGCATCCCGCTGTATCCGGCCGATGCCCGCTGCCTGATACACGAGTCGCTCGCTCCCGGCCTGGCCGTGGCGGCCGAGCGACTACGGGAGCAGGGGCTGCGGCTGGTGTTCTGGGATTGCTATCGGCCACACGAGGTCCAGGTCCGGATGTTCGAGGCGGTGCCCAACCCGAACTGGGTGGCCCGGCCGACGGACTTCGCACGTAGCCACGAGTCCGGCCGCTCCGTCGATGTGACGGTGGCAGACCTCCACTACGGCCGGCCGCTGGACATGGGCACCGACTTCGACGACTTCACCCCGCGCAGCCTCGCGCGCGCCACCGAGGGCGTCAGCCCCGAACAACAGGCCAACCGCGCGCTGCTGCGCGACGCGATGAGCGCTGGTGGCTTGACGGTGTACTCGGGGGAGTGGTGGCACTTCGATGGTCCGGGTTCGGCTGAGCCTCGCCCGATTCTCGACGTCCCGCTGAGCTGACTCACCCGGACACCTCGGACAGGCGGCGCCGCAGGAATTCCCGCGAAGGCGTCGAGCCGCCGTGCTCCAGCGCGATGCGGTACCAGTCGGCCGCCTCATCGCGGCGTCCCGCTCTGCGTAGGAGATCCGCGCGGATGGTGGCCACGGTGTTCGACCTCGCGAGCAGGGGATCGGACGCCACCTCGTCGAGCGCTGCCAGGCCCGCGTCGAACCCGTCCCGAAATCCGATTGCCAACGCCCGATTGGCCCGTGCCACGGGTGATCCTGTGATCGCGATCAGCCGGTCGTAGGCCTGGCAGATGAGCGCCCAGTCAGTCGCGGCCCACGACGGCGCGGTGGCGTGCGCCGCCGCGATGACCGCCTGGGGCAGGTAGCTGTCCGTCGCGCCCCGCGCCCGTCGCAGGTCATCGAGGCCACGCGCGATGCGGCCTCGATCCCACCGCTGCCGGTCCTGCTCGTCGAGCGGCACCAGCGCGCCCGCGCCGTCCACCCGCGTGGTGCGTCGCGAATCGTGCAGCAGGACGAGGGCAGACAGCCCGCGGGCGTTCGCCTCGTCGGGCATCAGCGCGCACAGTTCACCGGCCAGTCGCACGCCCTCATCGCACAGTTCGTCGCGGATGGCTGACGGCCCCGCCGTCGACCAGTAGCCCTCGGTGAACACGGAGTAGATGCATGCCAGGACGTGCGGCATCCGCTCCATCAACAGCTCAGCCGGTGGCACCCGCAGTGGAATGTTCGCACCGCGGATCTTGGTCTTGGCCCGTGTGATTCGCTGCCCGACAGCGGCCTCGGACTGCAGCAGCGCCCTGGCGATCTCGGCGACGGTGAGTCCGGAGATCAACCGCAGTGTGAGCGCTAGCTGCGACGCGCTGTCCAGGGCCGGGTGCGCGCACATGA
Organism: Mycolicibacterium sp. 624; assembly: GCF_040548615.1. Lineage (NCBI taxonomy): Bacteria > Bacillati > Actinomycetota > Actinomycetes > Mycobacteriales > Mycobacteriaceae > Mycobacterium > Mycolicibacterium sp. 624. The sequence continues at coordinate 104,048 of NZ_JBEPRZ010000005.1, read as the reverse complement.
ACATCATCCGAAGCTCGTCGTCACGCACCGGGTGCACCGGAACGCCCTCGATGTGTGGCCAGCTGTTCTCGACCACCGCAGCGAGTTCCCTTCCTGGGCGGCTGGATTCGCGACGCAAGCGGTCCAGCGCGCGGTTCCGTGCGACCGTCAGTACCCAACCGCCCACGTTGTTGGGCACGCCATCACGCGGCCAGGAGCGCAGCGCTTCCGTGAACGCCTCCTGGACGGCGTCCTCGGCGACGGTGAGGTCGCCGGACCAGCGGGAGAGCGCCGCTACGGCGGGTCCCCACTCGCGCCGAAAGATGCCTTCCAGGTTGGTCATTCGTGAGTGCTACAGACCCGATACGCCGGCCAACTGCCGCAGTTCCACCGCCGAGGCGGGGATCATGGACGCGACCTTGACGGCCTCGTCTCGATCGGCGGCGCTCAACAGGTAGAAGCCGCTGGCGACCTCGGCGCCCTCGACGTAGGGTCCGTCGGTGTACGTGGCCTTGCCGTCACGCACCCGCACCGTCGTCGCCGTGGACGGCGGATGCAGCGCCGCGCCACCCTTGACTCGATCGCCAGCCGCGGTGCCGAACTCGCCGTGGGCGACGGTGCAGGCGTCCCATTCCGGCGTTCCGGGTGGCACGGCCTCGTCGGCCGGCTCGAGGAGCAGCGCCAACCAGTGGTCGCCTTCCAGCGACTTCTCCGGCTGGTTCCACTCCACGATGGGCCACACCTCAACGCCGCCGGACGCGCAGGCGGGAATCTGGCGAGCCAGATCCAGCGCCTCGTCGAGGTTCTCCGCCTCGAACACGTAGTAGCCCCCGGCCACCTCGGCGCTCTCGGCGAATGGGCCGTCGGTGACGGTTGGCGCGGCCGGTCCGCCGCTGATCCGTACGGCCGTCGCCGACGGGGTCAGTGCGTCACCGGCCCGGATGGACGCGCCCGCCGCGGCGTGGAAGTTCTGATACGCCGCCATGATGTCGGCCTGTGTCGCGGCGTCGGGTTGTTCGGTCGACTCAGGGCCGAGCAGAAGCGCGAAGTAGTGCATCGGTACACCTCCTGATAGTGAGCGGAACCCTACGTTTCACTCTCTACCGATTCGACGAACGAGGCCTGCCGAATCCGACAGGCATCGAGAAATTTCTGCGGAAACGTCATTCTGGTTCCGTCGTTTCTGCGGCCGTCGCTGTGTGAGTATTTACGAATGCGTAAGTCGGCAAGGGTGATCGGCCTGGTCTTCGTGTCCATCATCGGAACCATCGGCCTGGCGATCGGGGCGGTGTTCGGCGCCGCGTTCGCGGCAGGCGCGATCGCATTGTTGGTGCCCGGCACCGGAACCCCCAATGCCAACATCGTCGCGGACTATCGGGAGAACATCCGCGACAGGTTCCTGCAGACCACCAGTTGCACCAACGAGGTGAACTGCCCGACCGACCCCGATCTCAAGGGCATCAACTACCCCGCATCGTTCTGGCCGCTGTCGATCTTCCCCAGCTGGTGCCGCTCGGGTCCGGATGGCTGCGACAAGTGGGATGAGTCGGTCGGCAAGGGTGCTTTGGCCCTCACAGCCGCGTTGAACGCGGCGCTGGCCTCACCGGAGGATGAGATCGTCGTCTTCGGCTACTCGCAGGGCGGCGCCGTTCTGTCCAAGGTGCTCAAGGAGTACGGCCTGACGGAGGAGGAGAAGGCCAGGCTCCGGGTGGTCACCATCGGTGGCATCCAGAATCCCGACGGTGGCCTCTGGCAGCGCCTGGCGTTCCTGGGGTACATCCCCGGCCTCGACGTGACGTTCGGTCCGCCGATGCCCGTCGACCCGAACATCAAGACCACGACCTACGGATTCGAGTACGACCCGGTGGTCTACGCGCCGCGGTACTGGGGCAACCCGTTCGCGATGTTGAACGCGCTCGCCGCGTTCGACAACGTGCACGGCTACTACCTGTCGCCCAACGGCAATGGTCCCGACTCCACGATGCCCTATGGCTACACGCCGGCGACGCTCGCGCCGCATCTGGTGTGCAACGTCGGAGTGAACTGCCGTCTGGACGAGTACGGCAACGAATACATCATGATTCCTGCGACGTCGTTGCCGATCATGAACTTGGTCATGTCGTTGACGCCAGCCGCCTTGAAGCCGTTCGTCAAGCCGATCATCGACCTGATCTCGCCGGTGTACAAGGTGCTGGCCGATCTGGGCTACGACTGGTCGGGCGATCCGGGCAAGTCGACATCGCTGTCGATTCTGCCGTTCAATCCGTTCCAGGACTGGTCGATTGTCGCCGGCAAGCTGGTCGGCGCGGTCATCCAGGGCATTGAGGACGCCATCAGAGGCGGGCCGTCCATCGTTGGGCCTGCCACGGTCCCCGACCCCACTTCGACGCTGGCCGCCGCCGCCAAGAAGTTCGTGGACGTCGCGCAGCTGGCGTCGGTGACGGAGCTGAAGCCGGCCGATGTCGCCACCGGTGTGCAGGCTCCGGTGACCGAGCTCGTTGAGCCGGTCGAGCCCGTCGAGACGGTTGAAGAGGTGCGGGCCCAGGTCGAGGCGGTTGAGCCGGTCGAGACCGTCGCCGAGGTGCAGGAGCCGTCCGCGCCCGTGGCCGCGGCGCCCGATACGACGAAGCCCGAGACGGAGGAGTCCACGACCAAGACGGGCGAGACCGAGACGGGTGTGACCAAGAAGGACGAGCCCGAAAAAGACGAGACCGAGAAGGTCGACGCCAAGCCGGCCAAGAAGGCTGACGAGAAGAAGGCTGACGAGAAGAACGACGAGTCCAAGAAGGCCGAGCCCAAGAAAATCGACGCCAAGCCGGCCAAGAAGGCCAGCGAGTCAGACAACAAGGACACTGGCGCCGACGACAAGAAGGCCGCCGCCTGACGCACCGCGAACAGCGAGGGTCTGGGTGGGGCTTCAATTCAGTTGCGGGGCAACTGCACAGTGACCAATAGGGCCCGGTGATCGGTGCCGGGAACGGTGACGGTCTCGGTCGACACCGCGGTGGCGTTGCGGGTCAACACGTGGTCGAGCCCCATGAAGGGCGGGATTCGTCGGTTGCTCGGGAAGGTGAACTGTCTTCCTGCGCCGGCCTGTTCAGACGCATCACGGTAGCCGCCAGTCAACAGACGGCGGAATGGGCGCATGTCGATCGTTGAGTTGAAGTCGCCGCCGACGACGATCGAGCCTTCGTCGGATCCGGCAGTGATCTCGTCCAGAACGCTGGGGAACTCGTCGAGGTCGCGGTGCCAGCCGTCGATCTCCTGCGGCCACGGCGAGGCGAGGTGCACTGACGCCACGGTGGGGTCGGTTTTCACTCCCTTGACTCTGAGCCGGGCAGTGACCATGACCCTCTCCAACCCTCCGACTAGCGCAGTCGCCGGCATTGGGAATCTGCTGTACACGCCGGCCCCGGCGGCCATCTTGCGAGGCTCCAACCGGTGATGGGAGAACTTCTCCTCAATGCCAGCTGCCTCCAGTCGGCGAGTCGCGTCTGGCGTGAGTTCCTGAACCAGCAGGACGTCAGCCCGGTCGTTGGCGATGGCGGTGATCGCTACCGCGTCCGCACGGCCGTACAACATGTTGACCGTCATCACGCGGACGGCGACTGACGGCCCGTCGACTTTGGCGGCGACGTACAACGGCGCCTGCACCGCGACCGTGGCCGCGGTGAGACCAGCCGCGAGCGCACTGAGTACCCATCGTCGACTCCACAGCAGTATGACGAGAGCCAACGGCGTGACCCATAGCAGGAACGGTGCGGCCACTGCGATGTACACCCATAGATGGCTCGGCAGTGGCATGTAACGCACGGCGAAGGCAACGCTCGCCACGAACAACTGGACAACACCGAAAACGGTGCCGATCACTCGTCGGCTGATGTTCAGCGGGCCCCCTCAGACGTAGTCCTTTCTTCATACCCGCTCATGACGAATGCCACCAATGGCCCCTTGGCGCGTGGAAGCCCACGTCCTGTTGGATCCGCAAGTCCTAACGGATCAAGTGCGACGGCAGAGCTCGAGTATCGGCGGGAGGAGCTCGGCGATCTCCTCACTAACCCTTGCGAAGACCTCTTCGCTCTGACCAATGGGGTCGGGAATGTCCGACAGCTCCGGCGCGGCCGAGTGGGGGCGGAGTGCCGCGAGGTCCGCGATATCTTGGGCATCGCACTCGGATACGATTCGGGCGGCTTCGCGGAGCGTGAAGGTCCTGTGGAGTTGGCGCGGAGCAAGTTCCAGGACCGCGTCGCGATGCGCCCTTGTCATGGTGAGAACAAGATCTGCATTCGACGCGACCTTGGACGTGAGCTGTCGCGCGGTGAAGTTGGCTACGTCACCACCCAACTTCTCGAGGGCTAGGGCTGCGGATTGGTGAATCGGATGCGAGATCACCGCGCGTGTTCCAGCGCTGGATACTTTGAAGTCAGGGAGTCGACGCGCAGCGCCGTAGGCGGCGGCAAGTCGTTCCGCCGTAGGCGACCGACAGATGTTTCCAGTGCAGACAAACAGGACGTGCAGAGCAACTCCTCGGTCGAGAGTCAGTAGGCGCCTTTGCGTGCGAACACAACCTTTGGTGTTTTGAAAATGATTCGCACATCCCACATCAGGGACCATGACCGCACGTATACAGAGTCGAGGTGCTGGAGATCGGCATAGGCCAAGTCGCTGCGACCGCACACCTGCCAAAGGCCGGTGATGCCGGGCTTGGCGTCGAGGCGCGCGAGCGCCGCACCGTCCATGCGATCTGACTCCTCGGTCGGCAATGGCCGCGGGCCTACCAACGACATCTCGCCACGGACCACGTTGATGAGTTGAGGCAGTTCGTCGAGGCTGGTCTTGCGGATGAAGGCACCGACCCGGGTGACCCTCGGGTCGTGCTCCATCTTGAACAACGGTCCGTCGACCTCGTTGAGCTGTGCAACCGCGTCGCGTCGCTGCCATGCGTCGGCAGTCATCGAGCGGAACTTGAAGATCCGGAATGGCTTGCCGGCCCGGCCGATTCGCTCCTGCCGGAAGAACACGGGCCCTGGGGTGTCGACCTTGATTGCCACCGCGATCATCAGCAGAACTGGCGCTGCGGCCATCAGTGCACAGGTTGCAAGCGTGACATCTATGAGCCGCTTCATGATTCGGGCGGTCGGACCCAGCGACGCGGTGGGCAGGTGCATCAGAGTAAGGCCGTGCAACTCCTCGGCCTCGCTGCGCCAGTTGTGTAGTTCGAAGTAACGCGGGATCTCCGACACAGGCACCTGGCCCTGGAGCTGGCGAAGGGATTCGAGCACGATGGCGTCGGAGGTGTTGGTGAACCCGACGATGACCCGGTCGATCTCGTATGCGGTGCAGACGGCGGAGAGGTCGGCAAGTCCGCCGAGGACGGGCGTGCCTGGTGCGGCGTAGTCGTCCACATGCCCGACCACAAGCGTGTCGGGGCACCTTTGCAGTCTCGAGGTGAGTCGATCGGAGATTGGCCCGGTCCCGATCACCAGGATTCGGGTGACCGTCGGGTCGAACATCCGAACGACCATTCGGCGCCCGAGCGGGACCAGGACTACCGCAGGCAGCGTCATGGCCACAGCAGCCGTCAGGGTCATCATTCGCTCGCCGTGGAGGAGCAGGGCGTCAGCGGCGAGGGAGAGTAGGGCGGCGGTGGGCAGGCAACGTGCGATGACCGCGGGTCGCCACCACTCGCTGGGTCGCAGCCGCGACGCGGGTCGGCGGTACAGCCCGTGAAGGTGCATGGCGACTGCCATTGCGACGGCCGCGAGGGCGACATCTCGAATACCGAGACTGCCTGCGCGTTCTGCGCTGAGGTGACTCAGGGTGACCGCGCCGAGGAATGCGGAGGCCGTCAGCGCGACCACATCGGCGATCTGGAGAAAGTAACGATGTTGCAGGCCGAGTTTCTCCGCCTGCCTGGTGTCATTCGGAGGCACCGCTTGTGCCGATGTGGCTTGCCCGGAGGAACTGAAGGTGGGCGAGTGCTTCGGCGGCATCTCGATAGTCATACTGACTCCTTGGGGATGCGAGGTGGCGGTGTTACCAGCCGAATCCGACCAGTTGTAGGCCGGAACCGGCGAATTTGGCTTCGGACAGGAAGTTTCGGCCGTCCACGACGAGATCTCCACGCATCACTCGACGCAACGCGGCAGGGTCGATCTGGAGGAACTCAGGCCATTCCGTCGTCAAGACGACTGCGTCCACCCTGTCGGATGCGTCGTAGACATCGCGTGTCAGTCGGATTGCTCCGAACTCCTCGGGCAGCGATTTGACGACTGGATCGAAGGCGGAGACCACGGCACCGGCGCTGAGGAGCCGTCGCGCGATGTCCAGCGCCGGAGCATCCCGCAGGTCATCCGTGCCCGGCTTGAATGTCAACCCCAGTAGCGCAATTCGGCGTCCCTTCAAGATGTGAAGTTCTCGCTGGAGCTTGCGTACCGCGCTCTTTCTCTGCGTCTTGTTGATCTCGACCGTCGCCTGCAGCATTGAGGGCGTGTAGCCATACTCCTGACTTGACGAGATCAGCGCCGCAACGTCCTTGCCGAAGCACGAGCCACCCCACCCGACACCGGGATTCAGGAAGGCGTTACCGACACGGTGGTCCGCGCCGATGGCGGGCAGGACCTCACGAACGTCAGCACCGAAGAGCTCGCACATCTGCGCCATCTCGTTGGCGAAACTGATCTTCGTCGCCAGAAATGCGTTCGCCGCGTACTTGATCATCTCGGCAGACGCCAGTTCAGTCGTGATGAGCGACGGTCGGAGATCTCGCCGTCCACCTTCGAATGACTGATTGAGTACCGGCTGATACAGCTCCGCTACCCGACTGACGTCCTCTGTCGCGCCTCCAAGCACGATGCGATCCGGGTAGAGGAAATCGTCGAGGGCACAGCCCTCCCGGAGGAACTCCGGGTTTGAGACGACGTGGAAGAACAGCTGCCGGTTGCCCTCGAGGGCGTCCTCAAGAATCGTGCGCGTCCAGTTGCCCGAACCCACAGGCACGGTCGACTTGTTGACGATCACTGCCCCGGCACGTAGGTACGGGGCCAGAGATTGGATGGCACTCTCCAGCTGCGTGAGGTCAGGTGACCCATCGGGGCCAGGTGGCGTACCCACACAGAGGAAGACGAAGTCCGCATCGGATAGGGCCTCGGCTGGGCGGTCGGTGAACCGAAGTCGACCGGAGGCCAACGTTGCCGTGAGCATCTCCTGCAGGCCCGGTTCCACGAATGGGACCTGCCCGTTGTTGAGCTGCCCAGCTCGCGCCGAGTCGGTGTCGAGGCCGCAGACGGAGTGCCCGAGGAACGCCAGGCTCGTCGATGTGACAGCACCGACGTAACCGGTGCCGATCACCGCGACCTTGTGGCTCGGCTGCACGTGCTCGACCTGAAACCCAAGCAGTGCAGGTGATACCGCTTGCGAGGTGCCCTCGGACCGGTCGCGGAACCAGGCGATGGTGTCCGTCAGGCCCTCCCGGATATCTACCCTTGGCTCCCACTTCAGTTCGGTGCGCGCCAGGGTGATGTCGGGCCTGCGCTGCGACGGATCATCCTGTGGACGTTCGACGAACTCGGGACGGGCGTCTGACCCGGCGAGTTCGCGGATGAGATCGGCCAACTCCAAGATCGTCATCTCGTGCGGGCTACCGATGTTGACCGGACCGGCCAGGTCGGAGAACAACAACTGCAGAGCGCCCTCGACCAAGTCGTCGACATGGCACAGCGACCGCGTCTGACTGCCGTCGCCCTGGACTGTCATGGGGGTACCGGCCAGGGCCTGGGTGATGAAGTTCGGGATCGCGCGACCGTCGTCCGCGCGCATCCGCGGGCCGTACGTGTTGAAGATGCGCATGATCGCCGTGTCGACCCTGTGCTTGCGCCGGTACGACATGGTGAGCGCCTCGGCGAACCGCTTGGCCTCGTCGTAGCATGCTCGAGGACCGACCGGATTGACGTTGCCCCAATAGCTTTCGGGCTGCGGATGAACGAGCGGGTCGCCGTACGTTTCCGAGGTGGACGCCAGCAGGTAACGAGCGCCCTTCTCCTTGGCCAAACCCAGCGTGTGCAGCGTTCCGAGCGAGCCGGCCTTCAACGTCTGAATGGGGAGTCCGGCATAGTCGACCGGCGAGGCCGGCGAAGCGAAGTGCAAGACGTAGTCAACCGGTCCCGGGATCGAGATATAGTCGCTCACATCGACTTTCATCAGACGAAAGCCGTCGGTCCCCATAAGGTGGGCGACATTCTCCGGAGCCCCGGTTATGAAGTTGTCGAGGCAGATGACTTCGATGCCCCGTGCCAGTAGGCGCTCCGCGAGGTGTGAGCCGACGAATCCTGCGCCGCCAGTTAATACAGCCCGCTGCACCATTCTTCTCCCAGATTCACTCATCGGGTCACTCGAAGGCCACAACTGTTCACGACGCGGTTTGGAGCTCCCACGCCCGTTTTACAGTCGATTCCCATCGCGAAGTTCTTGTGATTTCGCCCTCGCTTAGGAAATTGACGTTAGCACCAGTAAAAGGGACGAGCAAGGCGATCAGCGAACCCTGTCACCCGTCAAATCCGTACTGATAGTAGGTTTCACGGTGATCTTGAGTTTCAGCAAATACCGTCGTTTCCAGCGACTTTGTTGCCAGCTAGCCAGTCGTGAGCGCGGTCGCACGCCTTTGATAGTTCAACAATTGGCAAACGGCTAGGACGGTCTTGGCAGTGCGGGCGCCGCCGCCGGGTGCCGCGGGTAGGTCGATTCGTTGTGCTCTTTGACGTGGCGGTGGTGCATCGGCTACGTGTGATCGCGCACTGTGATGGTGCCTCGCAACGCTGGGCATCTCATTCGTGGAGTGGCGACGCTGCCAGCGGACTCGCTGCGGCCGTCAAATGCTGACGCTGCCCGCCGGAGTCATCTCGGCCGCATCCGCCGGGGCGTCGCTCCCTCCGTACGCGTGTCAGAGCGTAGGCGTAGTAACCCACTGCCCAGCAAGTTCTTTCGTCGACCAAGCGCGGGGCCGGCCCCGGCGCCGTGAACTATCACCGATGTTGGGGGCTGCATCGTGGAGGATGTCGTCGGTTGTGTTCGCTCGGGAGCCGGCGGCTTGTACTGTCGCGCCATGCGCGGACATCGAGTGTCGATACTGAGCCTGCACTATCCCCCAGACGCCACGGGCATCGCACCGTATGCCGGAGCGTTGGCGGCCGGTCTCAGCGCGCGGGCGCATCGCGTGACCGCGTACGTCGCGCACCCGTTCTATCCCGAGTGGGCAATTCGTCCTGGATATGGCCAGTGGAAAAGTACGGCGAACATCGACGGTGTCACCGTTCACCGTCTGCGCCACTACGTGCCACGACCCCCGAGAGGAGTGCGCAGGTTACTGTCAGAACTCAGCTTGGGTATGAGATTGCTTTTTAGCAAACTGGGCTCTGACTCCGTAGTAGTCGCAATTTCACCTGCGCTGTTTGCAACTGCTATCGCGGTATTGCGTATCAGGCTTACCCCTGCGCGTCCGAGTGTCGTCATTTGGGTCCAGGACATTTACACACTCGGGATGGAGGAGACGAAGGAGGGGGGTGGCCTTTCCATCTGGATTACGAAAATCGTCGAAAAGTGTGCTCTTCGTGCCGCGGATACAGTCATCGCCATTCACCCGCGTTTTGCGGACTACCTCGTCGAGGATTTGGGAGTCGAGCGGGATCGCATCGTCGTTATCAGGAACTGGACCCATCTGAAGCCGACGGCCTCGATATCGCAACTCGATGCGCGCGTCGCACTTGGGTGGCCGTCCGACGTCGCGCTGGCAGTTCACACCGGCAACATGGGTGCGAAACAGGGCTTGGAGAACATTGTCGAGGCGGCGCGGTTGGCCGACGAACGTGGGGTCCCTATCAAATTCATTCTGGTCGGTGACGGCGGTGAGCGGGACAGGCTCGAACAATTGGCGCGGGGAGTCGACAGAATCGAGTTCGTCGATCCTTTGGATGATGCCGACTATCGGCGCGCACTCGCCGCCGCCGACTGCTTGGTGGTCAACGAGCTGCCTGGTGTAGCCACGATGGCGGTGCCGAGCAAGCTGACCTCCTACTTCGATGCAGCACGGCCGATCGTCGCGGCCACCGACTCGAACGGCATCACCGCAGGGGAGATCGAGCAGTCCGGGGCTGGCGTCGTGGTGCCAGCTGGTGACCCTGAGGCGCTGCTCGGGGCCGCTCTTGAGCTGTCGTCGGACAGCGCGCGGGCAGCGGCGTACGGCGCGGCCGGCCGTAGTTTCCGCGCGAAGGTGCTGGATGCAGATGTGGCTATCGACGCCTTCGAACAGGTACTCGGTGACGTCGCGAGTGGGCGCGGCCGCCGGACCTAAACCCAGCGACGGTTGCGAGCGTCGCCGGTAAATGCACCTGTTGGCGGGCTCTCAAGCGCGGGGGCCTCGGATGGCGCCTCTCGGTCCCGGCGGACGGGCAGCATGGCCACGGCGAACAGCAGTGGTATCCAATACTGTTGTTGAAGAAAGAAACTCGATGTCGCCGCAAAAGCGATCAGCGCCGTAGCGACAGCCGCGCCGCCCAGACCTCGCCGAGATCTGATTGCGCGCACCGTGCCGACGACCACTACCGCGGTTACTCCGACGAACCACAGGAAGAGCATCAGACCACCCTGATACCAGGCGTGGAGCAGATAGTTGTGCACGACCGTGACGCCGTTGAACGTGCCTGAGTTGAGGTTGTCCATCCCGACGCCGAACACGGGATCGTTCGAGATGTGCTCAAACGCCCACTGGTATGTGAGAGCACGAATTTCGAGCGAAGCGTCACCAGCAGAAGCAGCCTCGCCGGTGACCAGGGCGATTCGGTACTCCACGAAATTGGCGAACCACGTATTGCCGAGTCCAAAGAGCGCGCCCGCGCCCCACGCAGCGACACCGACGGCAAGTGCCGCCGCCACGCGTCGTCGACCGATCGCCACCACCGCAGCGCCAACCGCTCCCGCAAGCATCGCGCTGAGGCTGCCTGTGGCGATCAAGGCGACGGCGTTGACGCCAAATGCACCCCACAGTCCCACCTTCACGAGCTGTGACGATTGCCCCGTCAGGGTCAGAGTCGTCAGGATGGCGATCACAGACATGATCCCGAGCGTGTTCGGGTGGCCGGCGAACCCCGTCGATCGTTCGGCGATGGCTGCCTGCCCGAGTACCGGCGCCGCCGTTAGCTGAATCAGGCCGGCCGTCGCGGAGAGCGTCTGGGAGATCAGGAACGCTCCGAGCACCCAGGGCAGAAAATCCCGTGTGTGCACCACGTGGTACCGGAAAACCAGCGGCGCCAGCGCGCACAGCAGGGCAAGTTGCGTTGCCATGATGACGCTCGTGGTCGGTGAGCTGGAGTAGCCGGATAGGAAGCCGGCGAATGGGATGAACACGGCCGCGCCGAGCCACACTGGAAGGCCGATCGGCCGGGCCACCAAGCGGAACAGCGCAGAGACAATAAGGGCCAGGAAAATCACGTACTTGACGCGGCGCAGTGGCATTTGCCATAGGCCCTCGGCTGACTGCAGCCGCATTATTGGAATCAGCGCAGCGATAAGTGACCAGAATCCGGTCCAGAACCACGACGGGCGTAAGGCCTCAGGGTGAGAAGGCAGTGGCTGCGATTCAGATTTCAACGGTGGCCCGGATTTGGCACGGGCCGATTGCAGCGACGTCACTTACAGATCACACCAAACCCACTCGCGTGGTATGGCGAGCCGCCCCGAAGACACGATTTATCTGCCCCCAAATCCTTATTGACACCGATGCCAAACGTAACAAACTCCCCGGCGCGGTGCCGGTCTTTCCTGGAAGGACCTAGCACTGGGTGGCGCGCGTTCTGATGCACTCGCGAAGGCTGCCATTTCATGCGGGTGAGTCACTTGCGCTAGATGTCACCTTGCGTTGTCGTGCAAGCCGGGCGAACCGCATCATCTCGGCTCGATAGCGCGGAAAACCGAAGAGCATGGCCGCAATCCAGGCAATCGCTGGGATCCCGCCGACCGCGAGCGCTGCCCAGTCATGCTCGAAATAGTGAACCGCGAATGCGCCCGTTATGGCCACGGGCAATGCAAACACCGCCACAAGACCAAGACCGGACGCAGCGAGCTGACCTATCGGAAGTCCTGTGACGCGGGCCGCCCACCACATGTTCAGGATCCAGAAGATGGCGTATCCGACCGCACATCCGGTCGCGACGCCGATAGCACCCCAGATCGCCCCAATCGCAATCGAGGCGATGATGACTGGCTGGCCGACCAGATAGATCAACAATTGCTTGCTTGTTTGACCCAAGCTCACGAAGGTCCAGTACGGAACTTGGCCAAGTGCGCGAAAAATGCCCGATACTGCGAGAACTTGGAGAATTGGGATCGCGCCGATCCACTGGTTGCCTAGCGCAATCCTGACGAGCGGCTCTCCGAAGCCAATTATCGCTCCATAGAAGATGGAGGTCGCTGTCACGGTCGCAAATTGAGCGGTCCTCAGGTAGCTCATGAAGACCTGAGCCGTGTCCTGCAGCTGTGACAGCACTGGGATGGCTACCCGAGACAGTGGGACGGTGATCTGCGAAAGCGGAAGCACCACCACCTGATAGGCGCGGCTGTACAGGCCGAGTTCTGCGGGACCTCGAAGGGCGCCCAGCAAGACGCTGTCGATGTTCTTTGAGAGGTATGCAAGTCCCTGCGTGCTGACGAGTGCTCCCGCGAATCGGACAAACCTTCCGATCGGCACCCCGCGCCGGTACCTGCCCGGGCGCCAGCGCGCCAACACGACGCACAGAATTCCGTCAAGGCTGGCAACGACAAGCGGTTGAAGAACCAGCGCCCAATAGCTATGTGTGGACGCAGCGACTGCTATCGCCACGGTGAGTCCAACGGCCTGCGGAATCGCCTCGGTCGCGCCGAGTGCCACGAATCTGAGGTCACGATTGATCTGTGCCTTGAACTGGGTGGCAATGCCATTGATGAGGAACGTGATCGATAGGGCCTGCGTGATCGCGATCAGCCTGTCGTCGCCGTAAAGAAGCGCAATGGGCCACGACGCGCCAAACACCACGATGGCAAGCAATGCCCCAATCAGGGTATTGAGCCAGAACAGGTTCGACTTCTCATGGTCACTAAGTGTTTTTGCCTGGAGCGAGGCAACCGAAAGCCCGAAGTCTCGGAGCAGCTCGCCGATTCCGATAACGGCCGTGACCATGGCGATGAGGCCAAAGTCCGTCGGCGACAGCAATCGAGCCAGTACGACGATTGACACAACCAGAAGTGCAATGCGTGTTCCCTGCCAGAAGAGGGTGGCAGTTGCGCCACTGAACGCTCTTCCCGCCAAGGAACTCAATGGACGTGGCCTCCCGGGCGTCCCGTCGATGCGAGAGTCGCCAGCGCAGTGGTCAGATCGTCCAGGCAGTCAAGAGCCGCACGCGTTGCAGCATGAGCTTCCGCGCGCCGCCCGATTTGATCCTCAATAAGCTCACATAGTGGTTGTGAGGCGGTGTCGATGCGAACTGTGGATCTGTTGAAGCCGGCCGCGTCTAGATGTCGCGCGACTTTCGGTTCACCACCGTCGGTGATGCAGAGTGGTACGGCGCCCTCTGTCATCCCCACGATAAGTGCGTGCAGACGATCGCTTATCACGATGGCGCTTTTTCCATAGACCTCTCGGAGGGCTTTCTCATGATCAGCGAGGCTGCGCCCGGCAGGCCACGGAACCAGTTCCGCATTTAGGCGGTGAGCGAGGTAATTGCTGCGCTCCGCATCTCGCCGGACTTGAGACACGACAACCACGCGGCGAGACCCGTCTCGTGTCAGTGTGCTCAGCGCCTCGAGAACTCTCTCGGACGGTGGTTCACGATCTCCTCGGTATGTGACCACGATGTCGGTCCGATCGACGGCGAGTGCATCCTGCCCGGTCTTATCCCATCCGAATGCCCAGTCAGGACTAACCGCACCGAGGCGGAACGCTGAGCTCGTGGAAGTATCCCGCCAGCGGATTAGCGTTGACAGTCGAAACAGGGGGCGTAGATATCGCAGATACTTCGAGTCAAGGGCTCGGATCGCCAGCCCGAGGCGGAGCACTTGGCCTTTTCGAATCCGGATGCCGATGACCAGTGGGAGGAGTTTCAGGTTTCGGCGAAGCGTCTGACTATCGAGCAGCAGCTGACCTGGTTTGTCGATGAACCAAACTTCTCCGCGGAATAGCGCACGCCAACCGGCGTTATGCCACTGCCGAAAGCTTGTATAAACGACGTCGGAATCACAGAGGCGAAGACCGTCAAGGAAGTCCGCAGATGCGATTCCCATGTATATGTGGAGCCGCCCCACCCTGCGGAGACGGTCGAAGTACTCGCGGCGGAGTACGACGTCACCGACGTTGTCGTCCTGGCCGGTTCCCACCACGAACAGCTCCGGCCTCGTCGATTCGCGCCCCAATTGCAGTTCCTCTCGCTGCTCGAGCCTGCTGCGCGCGGCGTGCTCGACCTGCTGAGCACGGCGCAGATGGGGCCGGGTTGTTGACCACGGACCGTGTGGGTGATGGTTGCCGATCAGCGGCCCGTGGTCAAGCCAGTCGGGCCCGACAGTCGTGATCGACACCGGGCTCTGGAACACGTTGCGGTAGAACGGGTTTGTTCTGGTCGAACTTTGGTGTTGTCGCACCTTCGTGCCGGCAACGAGGAGGGCGTTCGCGGGTCGGGATCTGATTGCTGCCGAAGCGCCACCCAAGGTGAGGCAGAGTCGAGGCGCCGAATGCGGACCGATCATCTAGTCCTGCAACCATTCTGGTCACCCACGGATCTTCCTTGAGGCCGTAGGCGCGAGCCGCGGAACACGGGCTGACCCAAAGCTCAACGACCCGCTCGTGCAATTCGGGCAACGAGGCTGCAGGCAAACCGCCCCCGCCCGCTACGCAACGAGCCGCGTTCGGCAATAATCGTGCAATGGCTGATTGCTACCTCATCGCGATTGCCACTTACCGCCGCCCGGCCGGATTGCAGCAGCTGCTCGACAGTCTGGAGGCGGGAATCGGGTCAATAAGCGCGCAGATCCTCGTGGTCGACAATGACCCCGAGGGGTCCGCGCGATCAGTCGCGGCCGAACATCCGCTCCGCCCTGTGTACGTGGTGGAATCGGAGCCCGGAATCGCCGAGGCGCGAAACCGCGCACTTGCGCACTTCGACAACGACTACCGGGCAATCATCTTCGTCGATGACGACGAGTGGGTCTCCGAAGACTGGTTGGCGACGCTAACCGAATACGCGGCACGGACGCGCGCAGACGTGGTCGTTGGGCCGGTGGTTAGCGTACTTCCGGAGGACGCGCCTGAATGGATACGGCGCGGTGGCTTCATCCAGCGTCCCAAGCTGCAGAGCGGGCATCAGCTGGCTACGGCACCGACTAACAACACTCTGCTGCTGCGGGATGCGTGGGTGCGTGCGGGCTCGCCGCGATTCGACCGGTCCTTCTCGGTGACCGGCGGCTCCGACGCTGACCTCTTCCGGGGGATCTGCAAGTCTGGGGCCACCATCCTCTACTGCGCGGACGCAGTGGTGCACGAAGATGTACCCGTCGAAAGACTCTCGCTGCGTTGGCTTCGCCGGCGGGCGACTCGAAACGGGATTGCCCAGACCCGTGTCCGTTTGAAGCACGGTGACTCGTTGCTGAAAGGCTTGGCGGGCGGCTTGGTCTACGCCGGGTACGGGATTGTGTTTCTCGGTATCGGACTGGTCAGAGGTCGCGGTCTGCAGGCTAAGCCGTTCAACTATCTGTTCCTCGGCTATGGACGCTTCGCGGCGCTTCTCAACTACCGGATACACGAGTACGCGCGAACCTCGTCGCCCGACTAGCGGCATGTTCCGCAGCTAACGACTCCGTCGCGGAGACATCTCGGTGACCCGTTTCGTCCGAAAAGTATTGTTACCGTCCATTTTCCGCATCGCTGCCTTTGTGTCCTTGGCCGTATAGTGTGTCCCCATGGCCAGGGGAGCATTTGTCGCCAGTAGCGCAGCCGTCGGTGGTCCGATCGACCGCATGCTCTCGGCGGTGCCGGGAGCGCGGCCGCTTGCGCGTTCGTGCGTGCAGGCAGTGAACGCACCATTCGCCAAGGCGCGTCTTCGCCGGGAACTCTCCCGGACCCACCCGCTGATCAAACTTGAG
Source organism: Mycolicibacterium sp. 624 (assembly GCF_040548615.1). Taxonomy (NCBI): domain Bacteria; kingdom Bacillati; phylum Actinomycetota; class Actinomycetes; order Mycobacteriales; family Mycobacteriaceae; genus Mycobacterium; species Mycolicibacterium sp. 624. The sequence continues at coordinate 87,914 of NZ_JBEPRZ010000005.1, read as the reverse complement.
ATTGGTGGACACAAGTCCCGAGAGGGATGGATCGTCACCAATGTCAATGCCGTCGCGCGACTGCACCTCGATGCCACCAAGCGGTGGCCGCTGGAGTACAACACCGTCGAATTCGTCTTCTCGGACAATGTCATCGAGCACCTCACGCTGCAGGCAGGCCGGGCGATGCTGGAGGAATCGCGCAGATGTCTACAGCCGGGAGGAACCATCCGGATCGTGACGCCTGACTTGCGCGCGCATGTCGAGATGTACCTGAGCGGGACCGCATCGCTGCGCAATGAGGCAGCCAGCCACTATCGAGGTCTCGGGTTGGATGTCGAGCATCCCGTTGATCTCGTTCGGATACCCATCGCATCCTTCGGGCACCATCAGGGTTATCTATACGACTTCGACACGCTGGCTGCTGAACTGGAGCGTGCCGGATTCACCGAGCCGACGCGCGTCGAACTCGGCGTGAGTCGACATAGTGCCCTGTGCGGGCTTGATATTCGTAGCCACGAGGGTGGAGCGCAAATGGCCGTGGAAGCTACGGCGTGAGCTGCGGTTACTGCGGGCCGTGACCCTGCATTGGCTTCTTCGCATCGTGTTGGTGGCCGCACTCACCCTTACTGGCTGCGCCTCGAACTCCTCCACTTCAACCAAGTGCGCACTGACTGTTCCGCAGGCTAGCGCCCAGTCCGCAGGCCCTGCAGCCGTACATCCATTGGTGACTGCCCACGATGGGGGAGTCGGCACCGTCGTTGATGGCAGGAACACGGTGTTTCCCGCGGATACACCAGCGTTGACCGCGGATGATCCTGTTCCGGCCCTTGCCTCGTCACCTCAGATTGTTCTGCCGTCCAAGCTCTACCTTGTTCCCGGTGAGACGTACCGCCTGCAGTACGAGAACGTCATCAGCGGGTACGACGGCAGCACACCGGTAGAGGTCACAGGGCCATCCGGATCGGTGAGTCACGCGAACTTCTGGGAGTACACGCCGGCAGAGACAGGGTCATCCACGCTCTCCATAGCCGTCAAGGACGCGACGGGGACGACGTTGGTGTCAGCCTCGCGGCCGATCGTTGTCTCGGCGGCGCACACGGGAAAGACGCTTCGACACCTGAGCATTGGCGACTCGATCACGCGAGCCGGTGGCTACGTCCAACTTGCGGTGGAGTGCATTCTTGACGGCGAGACGGTCGGCACCCGCACCTACGACGGCGGGCTACTCTGCGAGGAAGGCCGCGGCGGGTGGACGTTGGGGCGCTATATGAGTCGCGCCGGACAGCCTGTGGGAGGTGACTCGCCATTCCTCTTCCCACGCGGTGTTGACGGTGACAAGTTTCTTGGCAACACGTCGTTCTGGAGAGATGTGACGGTCGGCGACCCTCGGGGCTACGACTACGACGGGTTCCAGATGATCGCCCGAGGGTGGCAGGCGGAGGGGCCGTACCAGTTCGACGCAGCGGGATACCCGACATCTCCGAAAACAGGGGATGTCATCGTCGATCCATCCCTACCGGATGGAACGCAGTGGAGGAACTACGATGGCGCCACGTGGACGCCGCTGAATCCCCAGCCGGCAGTCGAGTTCTCGTTCGCCAAGTACCTGAAACGTTTCGCACCAGCCTTCTCCGGTGGGGCACCGACCTCCGTCAGCGTCATGTTGGGAACCGTCGACTTTCTCTCGTCACTCACCGACGCATCGTGGTCGGACTACGAGCGACGACTGGACACCATGATCTCCTCGATCCGAGCCTGGAATCCCGATGTGCCGATTGTGCTGATCGGGGCGCCCAACGGGGGGCCCGCCGACCTGTGGGCGAATCAGAAGGTCAAGGGCACCGACTTCAACCGGCGCATCATCAACCATGCCCAGCGCCTGTACGCGACGTATGACACTGCGGAACAACGCATGAGGGGGGTGTACGTAATCTCATTCCTCGGCGCGGTGGCCGGAGACAATATGGCCGACTTCGTTCACCCGAAAATGCCTGAGGGACACGATCAAATGGCTCCCTGGCTGGCAGGCATCCTCGCACACCTGGTCGCCAAGGGTAACGCCTGATTCACCGCATTATGTCTGGGTATCGCTGCCTCACCGGTTTGGCGGGAACTCCTACGCAGATTGTCGACGGGGGAAGGTCTCCTACGACCACTGAGCCTGCGCCAACAATGCAGCCGTCTCCAATTTTCGCTGGTCCCACGACGATGGTGCCGAAACCGATGAGAACATCGCTCCCTATTTCAATCACGGTGTCGTCGAGCCGTGCGGCTTCGTAGACCGTCACTGCGGGGTCGTCGAATGGGTGGTCGCGGCCGACGAACGACACATTGCTCGAGACGAGCACATGGCTGCCGACTCGAACGTCGACTTCACAGGTGAAGTTCTTGCCGAACGAGATATGGTGACCCAGCTCGACCGAATGTGGCGACCGAACATCCGCGCCCTTGGCGAAGCTGATTGAATTTCCATGGGAGAACTGCGCAGGCCCCCTGATCTTGACGCGCTTCAGTCGGATGCAACGAAGCGCGTCGCGTAAGCGCTCAAGAGGCCAGGGGTAGGAGCGAAAGGGCCCCTGCTGTTCGGTCGTCTGCTGTTCAGTTGTCAATGTTCACCTCGCTGTCGCAGGGTCCGCTTCGTCCGCCCCGCGAGGGCAATGAAGCGTTGCACCCGCAGTTCGTGACTTCTTCGGAGGGAGTCGAGAGCTTCGTAGTCGACGGTGTGCGGGTCGCCGAACTCAGGCAACGTGTCAAGTAGCTGTGGCCGCTTCACCAGTCGGTCATATGGATTCAGAACTCCGCCGTGCGAGCCATCGCTGTGGCCGAAGTTGTCGACGATCCTGCGGGACGGAAAGATTGACACACCGCCGTGCTGGAACACCGTGTAGTACCAATGGATGAACCAACTGTTCACCCGACCTTCGATTGAGTTCTTCAGCAGGGCTGTGAAGGGGTACAGCCCGTTCATATCGAATGCCGATCTGAATGACTGAGAATTGAGCTGGTTGGCCGTCGGCTGGTTGTCGAGCGAGAACCGATCCCACGCGCGTCCCCAGGTCGCCCACCCCCACGGGTGCGTGAACGGGAGCGTGAGAGTGGCCGTGAGATTCCTCAATGGCGGCGCGTCATAGGCATACCCGACGATGCTCCATACCCTGTGAGCTGACTGGTATCGGCATAGCGCCGCATTGAAGTAGTCAAGGGCGATGGGGGAGACAACGAGATCGTCTTCGAAGACGATGACCTGACCATGCTCTTTGGTTAGTTCGGTAACCCCGTCGTAAATGGATTGGCGGAGCCCGCGATTGGTGTCTTGGAACGACCACGACACGTTCGGCGAGTTCAGCCCGCGCACAAACGCGCGAACCGCCTCGACCGACGATCTATCCTCCGGATTCGGCTTGGGACCGTCGACGAATACTGTCACCGGACTCTCTGCGAACCCGCGACAAGCCTGAAGGCTGCGCATCATCGCGGCAAGCTTCTCGGGTCGGTTGTATGCAAAGACCGCTACTGGCGGGCGGTCTATGTTCCCGGGACTTCCCATGAGAGTTACCCTCGGCCAGTGCTCTTGAACAGCACGTCGACCTGCGTGGGTCCGAACTGGGGAGTGCTGACCTGGTTGTACGTGCCCACGATCGCGAATCCCCTCGCCACTAGATAGTCCATGACCTCCTGGAACAGTGGCTGGCCGTCGTAGAGCTCAACAAAGCTCAGCTCGACGTAGATGAAGTCGATGTCCGCGAGGAGATCGCATCCTTCGAAGACGCCGAGTTCACCACCTTGGACATCGACTTTCAACATGATGGGGTGAGCCAGGGCGCTGATCTCGAGAGACTGATCAAGGCGTTTCAGCGACACATCAATGGTGTGTGCTTCGCGAACACCGAAGGCCAGCGCCTGACCCTCGCCTGGCGCGAGAAGGGAGGAGCTGTCTGTCCTATCGGCTACATGAAACTGAGCCGACCCCTCGGCGCTAGCAAGTGCATGAGGCAACAGTTCAGTCAGGCGGTCGTCTACGAACACCCGCTCAAAGGTGTCGGCCGCTTCGGGCAGCGGCTCGAAGGCGATGATCCGCGCACCGGGGCGAAGTCGTCGGAATGCGAGGCTGAACTGTCCTTTATTGGCGCCGGCGTCGATCAAAGTCTCGGCGGCGCAATGGCGTATGGCGTCCAGATGTTCGGACGCTGCCGCCACGCGATGCCGAACGAGCGCTTGGAGAAAATGGGGGCGGGTAACAATGCTCAGGCCCTTGCGGATGCCGGACAGCGACGGCAACGTTGACCTCCCTGGTCTTTGGCCCGGTTGTCGCATGCCACCGCGGATGACGAGCCGACTGATGCAAATGCATTGCGCCGCAGCGGCCGTTGACGGTTTGTCACGCGATAATGTGTCGATTCCGGTGTGCATTAGCGCCCACCTATAGGCGCGAATACAGATATGATTATGCCATGGATACGTTGATCGGTCCGCTGCATACGGCCATTCGAAATTCCCGACGCGCCAAGGGTGTTTGGCAGACTCGCGACCTGTCGGCGCCAGGGCAAATGCCATCGGCAGTTCTTGCTGGTGTCCGCGCGGCATTGATCGGTCGGCATGATTCCGCTGAACAGGGCTGGATTGACCAGATCGAGGCATTGCGAGCGCTGTTGCTGACATCGCCCAGTGAGTTCCAGATGACCGACTACGGTGCTGGCACTCGCAGGGATGGTTACAGCGGAGCGGGAATCACGACGACCAGGACGATTGGGAACGTGGCGCGCGCAAGCAAGCCGCCGCGATGGGCCGACCTGCTGTTCCGCTTGGTGCGGTCGACCGGTGCGGTCTCTCTGCTGGAACTTGGTTCTTGCGTTGGTATTTCCGCTGCATATCAAGCTGCTGCTCTTGAACTTAACGGTGGCGAAGGCAGGCTGATATCGCTGGAGGGAGTCGAGGCGCTCGCTGAGCGCTCCACGCGCACCATCGAAGAGATCGGGTTGAGCCACAGGGCTGAGATACGGGTCGGAGAATTCGGCACGACTCTGTCCCAGGCGATCACCGACCTCGAACCCATCGATTTCGCCTTCATCGATGGCAACCATGACGAGTCCGCCACCATCGCGTACGCAGACCAATTGCTGCCACACCTCGCGGACGAGGCTGTTCTGGTTTTTGACGACATCAGCTGGTCCGACGGGATGGTCCGTGCGTGGCAACACGTTGTGAATGATCCGCGTTACGCGCTGACGGTCGATCTGCGATTTGTCGGTATTGCCGTCATAAGTGCCAGCGCAACCACGACGAAGCACCTGCAGATCAGCTACTCGTAAATGGCTGGGTGGCTTGGTAATCGGGACTATCGACTCCGCAGTCCATCGATATGTTCTCGATACCAGGCCACCGTGCGTTCCAGCCCGTCGTGCAGAGAGATCTTCGACGTCCAACCTGCGTGTGCAAGTTTCGAGACGTCGAGCAGCTTCTGCGGTGTGCCGTCGGGTTTCGTGGAGTCCCACTCGGTGTCACCGGTGTAGCCGACCACTGACGCAACTGTCTCGGCGATCTCACGGATCGTGACATCGGTTCCGCTGCCAACGTTTACCTGTTCCGGGCCGTCGTAATGCTCGAGAATGTGAAGGCACGCATCAGCCATATCGTCGGAGTGCAGGAACTCGCGTCGCGGTGAGCCGGTACCCCAGTTCGTCACGGACTTCGCTCCCGACCTCACTGCTTCGTCGTATCGCCTGATCAGCGCGGGCAACACGTGCGAAGCCGTCGGCGAGAAGTTGTCGTTCGGCCCGTAGAGGTTTGTAGGCATGGCCGAGATCCACGGCAGTCCATACTGCCGACGTACTGCCTGGATGTGCAGTATCCCCGTGATCTTTGCGATCGCGTAAGCGTCGTTGGTCGGCTCGAGGTGGCCGGTGAGCAGGGAATCCTCGCGGATTGGCTGCTCCGCGAATTTCGGGTAGATGCACGAAGACCCGAGAAAGAGCAGGCGTTCCACTTCGGCCGCCAGCGCTGCATCGAGGACATTGATCTGAATGCGGATGTTGTCGCTCAGAAAGTCGACGGGGTAGGTGCTGTTGGCCAAGATGCCCCCGACCTTGGCCGCGGCAAGCACGACGTACTTCGGCTTGGTTTCGGCGATGAAGTCGAAGACCGCGTCACGATCCTTCAGGTCAAGTTCCGCCGAGGACTTGCCTACGATGTTCTGAAACCCGGCGAGCCGGAGTCGACGAACGATCGCGGAACCCACCAGCCCACGATGTCCGGCAACGTAAAATGTTGCGTCGCGGTCAAGTTCACCGGTCGCGTACCGCAACTGGTCGGCCGTCATCAGCTACCTACAGGCGCAGCGGCGGTCCCCCACGACTCCAACCGCACGTTGTCGATCCAGGGCTGCCCCGCATGCTCAAGAGCGTCGATATCGGCGTCGACCATGAGCCGTGCCAGCTCCCGGCCGTGGATGGTGGGTACCCAACCCAGCTTCTCGCGGGCTCGCGTCGCGTCCCCGATCAACGAGTCCACCTCGCTGGCACGAAGGTAACGCTCGTCGAACCGAACGTGGTCCTGCCAGTTGAGGCCTGCGTGCGCGAATGCGATCTCCAGGAACTCCCGAACTGTGAATCCTTCCCCGGTGGCGAGAACATAATCGTCGGGCTCGTCGACCTGCAGCATTCGCCACATACCCTCAACATATTCGGCGGCGTAGCCCCAGTCACGTACGGCATCGAGGTTTCCCATGTAGACGTAGTCCTGCCGGCCGGCTTTGATGGCGGCCACCGCACGGGTGATCTTTCGTGTCACGAAAGTCTCGCCCCGACGGGGTGATTCGTGATTGAACAGGATTCCATTGGCGGCGAAGAGACCGTATGCCTCGCGGTAGTTCCTTGTTATCCAATAGCTGTACAACTTGGCTGCGCCATAGGGCGACCGAGGATAGAACGGCGTGTCCTCGTGCTGAGGCGGGGGTGTAGCCCCGTACATCTCCGATGATGATGCTTGGTAGAAACGCGCGTTGATTCCAGACAGCCGCACGGCCTCGAGCATGCGGACGGTCCCAGACCCGGTGGTGTCGGCAGTGTGTTCGGGTTCGTCGAACGACACCCGCACATGCGACTGAGCAGCGAGATTGTAAATCTCGTCGGGCTTGAGTTCGGCGAGCAACGTGACCAGCCGGGCACCGTCGCTGAGGTCGCCATAGTGCAAGAAGAGTTTGGCGTCCGGGGTATGCGGATCGACGTACAAGTGGTCAATACGTGAGGTATTGAACGTCGAGGCGCGGCGGATAATCCCGTGCACTTCGTAGCCCTTATTGAGCAGGAACTCCGCTAGATATGAGCCGTCCTGTCCAGTGATTCCAGTAATCAACGCGCGCTTGGGCATACGTTCCTTAGGGGAGTGGGGGAAATCCGACTGAACGGCATGCTTACGCCGGAACCTTGCACAACCCGGTCGCGGTGCAGACCCTGGCACACCACTTGGCGTGCTTCTCGCTCCGCTGACAGACTGCTGGATTCTTTGTTATCGACGCCGCGGCAGCCTCGTCCTTCTTTCCCTGCCGACCCTCCGGCGTCATTATTGAACTACCCGGATGCCCTGGTGAGGCGAGTGCTCTATTGCAGTTCAGGTTCAGCAGGAATTCTTTGCGACGGGCGTCTCCACTGGAATCGCGGAAGATGGATTTGGACCAGCTGACCACGATGCATTTGTCTGTGGACAGCTGACTACCGCTAACCGTTGCCACAACGGGCTTGCCGTTCCGTTGCGAGATCTTCGACGCGGCTTCTGCATACGTCTTGCCGACGTATGGGTCAGCCGACGCAGGACCGGCGCCCAGTGCGGTGAGCGTTAAGAGTGCGCCACAGACGACGACAACAACTCGCATAAGGAATTTCATCGTTACCTCCAAGAGTGAAACCACTACGAGAGTCAATCGACCCTCGGCCACCTGAGCCTTCGAACGACCGCGCTGCACACGCAAAGTGGTGTGGGATCGCCTGCGTGCCTGAGAGAAATGGGTGTCATTCGGACGTTCCCGCTTCCGCCGTCTGGCTGTGCGCCACCTTCTCGGGTGATGCGGGCGGTTCGGCGTCACTTGCGTCGTCGCTGTCGATTCGACGTGCAGACGGCCGCTGTGTGCTGTCCTCGCCGTAGTAGCCGTAACCGTACGAGGAGTTTCCACGGGCCGGAATCATTGCGAAGACTGCACCGATGAGGGATGCGTCGACATCCTTGAGGCTCGCGATGGCGTGCCGGAGCTGGTCGCGCTTGGTCTGACCGTATCGCGCCACGACCAAGACGCCGTCGGCGCTGGTCGCCAACAGGGCAGCATCCGTAACAGCGAGTAGCGGTGTCGAATCGACGATCACGTAGTCGAAGTCTGCCCGGAGTTCGCTTAGCAGCTTCTTCGCTGTCAACGAACCGAGTAGCTCGCTTGGATTGGGCGGAACCGCGCCCGAGGTGAGGACTGTTAAGCCCGGAAAACTCGTCTTCTGGAGTGCCTCGGACAGGGATGCGCGCCCACTCAGCACGGTGCTGAAGCCGACCGACCCAACCAAGTCAAGGTAGTTGTGCAACATGGGCCGCCGCAGATCGCCATCGACGAGGACCACGTTGTTTTCGGCTTCCGCCAAAGCCAGTGCAATGTTTATGGCAGTGGTGGACTTTCCCTCGGTCGGCATCGAACTGGTCACGACGATCACACGCGGCGGATTATCGACCGCGAGATACTGCAGATTCGTTCGGACTTTGCGGAAGGCCTCTGCGATCGGCGAGTTGTCGCTGCTGAAGGAGATCGCCGCGTGCTTCCGTCGTTCCTTGTCGAGCGGGATACTGCCGACGAGTCCGACGCCCGTGATGTCCTCAACGGTCTCTCGGGTTTTGGCGGTGTTGTCGAGAAGGTCGCGCAGGAACGCGAGACCAACACCAAGGAGCACTCCGAGGCCAATGCCGCCGACGAGATTTCGGAGCTTCTTTGGTGAGACGGGGTGCGCGGGAATCGACGCGCGTTGCTCAACGACAACGCGGGCGTCGGGTTTCGCGCCGTCCTCCTCAGTCTCCAGTTCGCGCACCATCACGACGAATTCGTCGGACAGCGCGTTGGCGATATCGCGTGCCCGCACGGGTGACTCGTCAAGGACACCGACGTCTATCAGGACGGTATCGGGCTTAGCCTTCGCCTTGGTGTTCCCTCGGAGCTGTTGCGCGCTCATGTCGAGGTCGAGCTTGTCAATGGTGCGCTGCGCCAAGGTCTCTCCCTTGAGCAGCTCGGCATACGAGATGACTCGCTCCTGCGAGAGACGATTACCCTGGTAGAGGTCGGCCCCCGACGAACCGCCCGTGGAGGTGGACACGAAGAGCCTCGTGTTGGCCTCATAGACCGGAGTTGTCATCAACGTGTAGGCGACGGCTCCCAAAACCGTCACCAGGATCGTCACGGCTACGGTGATCCACCGATTGCGCAGCACTTTGGCGTAGTCCTGAAGTTTCAAAGCCGCCCCTTCGCCACTGATTGCCCGTGCTGAGCTTCTGTCACCTGATGCCGCGAATTTGCGCGAACCCCGGTTCATCTCGGACATTCGGGCACCGAAATCACGGGAGCGACCGAGCTGACCAAGGGTTGAATCGGAACGCGCGGAGCACCTGGAGATGTCGGCTCGGACAGGCGGAAGGTCAACTCACCGGACTTGCCGGGTGGAATGGCCACCTGCACTTCGAAGCTGGGGTGACCGCGCTCCATGCTGGTGAACGTCGGCACCTTCTCGTTATTGGCAACAGCGCTAACCAGTTTGGCGCCGCTGGTGGCAACGAGCCGTACCGAGGACACCATGGTGCCGCTCGGGACCGCGATGGGGATGTCGGGGAGAAGGCCCGTGGAACCGGCCACGTAGTCCGGGAGGGGAGTGGTGGGTGCGGCGTTCTTCAGGCGAATGGTGACTGTTGACATTCGCGTGTCGCCTGAGCAACCGTCGGCGGCGTACTCGATCTCTCGCTCGAGGTAATAGTCCATCTTGTTGCCTCCGAGGTTGTTGATCACCACCTCGGCATAAGGTGCGGCGTCCTCGGGAATGGCATGCGCAAGTGGCGTCAGCTCCAGGGCCTCCTGGACCGCCGGGGTCGAGTCCCACACGGCGATACGTCGTTCGCCCACAGCCTTGCCCAGGGCGTCGAGCAACTTGCGCGGCGACTCCACCTTCTTCCCGGTCATCTTCTTGACGATCTCGTTGGCGATGCCCTGCAGATACTCCTTGCGCGCCGTCTGGTCCGTCGGGAAACGGGCGTAGGCGGTCGACTCAGTCAGCTCGACGACGTTGTCCTTCGTCACGAGTTCGCCGTCTGGCATGGTCACTGGACCGACCGCACCGAGGATGTAACTCAGAGCGATCGGGTCGATGGCAATGACCCCATCGACGTTCATCCCAGACTGCTGCGCCCACATGGACTTCCATATCTGGGCTGTGTAAGGGAAGTGGGAACTCAAATTGCTGTTCCGGACGTCGGAGAACGGATTGGTGAATCCGTACTGCTGTTCGTACTCCGGGCCGAGGTCAATCGGTTTGAAGGCCCCGACGAGTTCGGTGTTCGGTCCGAGGTCGTCCACTGTCGCAGTGCCGTCGTCGAACCGGAGCACTCCGAAGCCGCCGAGCAGTCCTCCGGTGCCTCGGGCTTCAGCGTTGGTCTGAAAGCCCATGAAGTACTTGCGGGGGCCGTCTGCGCCCATCATCGTCGGGGCGATGCGAGCGGCGAGGGCGGTGTTCTCCAACAGGTGAGCGAGTTCAGACGTCTGGCCCTGCAGCTGCGTGCGAGCATCACCGAGGGCCGACATGAAGCGGGGCTCGGCAATCGCGCTGGCTTCGACGTCGAGTTGGGCGGCAGCCTCGGACAGGCCGCTCAGCACGGGCTCCTGGTCGCGGAGCGTCTGGATGTCCACACGGTTGCCCTGCAGCAACCTGTCTGGTGACAGCGCCGCGCCAGCATGCGCGGAGGGCTGCAGGACATCGGCTGCCAGTCCGAGTACCACGTCGGTTATCTGTTGACCTGTCTTGAACGGGCTGCCCAGCCATGGCACCACTGAGGCGACGTTCCACGGCAACGAATGAGCTGCATCCCGTGCCGCCTGTGCGTGGGCTTGCGCGGCATCCGCATGTTGCGAGGCATCCTGGGCGTTCCCCTGAAGCAACGCGTCCTTTGCCTGTTGTGCGCTGTTGCGCGCCTGCTCCAGATTCGACTTCGCGTCACGTGCACTGATGCCCAACCAGCATCCGAATGCCACGATGGCCACGATCGCCACGACGCCGGTCCACACCAGATTGCGTCGCCGAGGATGTGTCAGCCAGCGGAACCGTTGAGGCTCGTCGTCCGCGGCCAAACCATCATCCTCACTGTCGACGGAGCTAGCTGCGAACGGACGTTTCGAAAAGGACTTCACTCAGACTTTCCGGCGTTCAGGCGCGGCCGACACCACGAGCATGCGGCCACGGCGGTGTTCGTTCATTTGATGCGCTGGGTGACGAGCCGCGCCTGAGTGCTGTCAGCAGCCTCGGCTACTGACAGAGCCGGAGATCGTGCCGTAAGGACCCACCTTCGCGGAAATCCCGCCGATGCAGATCTGGAAATTGAGGCTTTGAGTGAACCAACTGTAAAGCGGCCGCAGGAAGCCCGGGATCAAGGCCAAAGGCGCGAATTCAAAGACCGTCTTTGTGCCGGCCGGAGGATTCGGATTGGCGGGGCCGATCCAAATAAGTCGATTCTGGAATATCGAGTTAAACGACGGCGCTGAGGCGGCGGCGGCGGACGTGACAAGGCCGGCGCGGGCGGCGGTAGCCTGATCATTCTCCAGGTACCAGAGGTTGTCGTTGGCGGACGCAGCCGACCCCAGAGTCTGTGCAATCTGCGTCGCACCAACGGGTTCCGCGTTTGCGACCAGCGGGGGAGTGAGGACTGCAGCGCCTGCAATCGCCAGTGCTGCCGCGCTGGCATTGAATTTGGTGGTAACGCCGGAAAGCTTGGCTGCAACCGTAGTCACTATGCCCCCTTTAACAGTCGATTCTGAATACAACCTGAGAATGGAGGAAGCATTGCAGATTTCGTTTATCGCGTCAATTAATACCTTTGGTCATCAATGGGACGGCAAATTGCGCAAATTTCATCCTGAGTCACGGCGACGTCGCAGGTGGGCTTCGGCGTATTGAAAGCGATTACTCCCTTTAATGGACTCTTGTTCGCCGTTCGTATTCGTTGCGCGTGCTTTTGTCTGGTAGAACGACCACGCAGGGGCTTCGAATGAAGTTGCCAGGTTTCGCTCGGCGTGTAGTGCCGATGAGGACCGGCAGGCGGCTCCGAAGGTGTTGTGCACCGTAGGACCCGATGGTGGCGAATACTTCGGCTGACGCGTCGCAGCCCCGACGCGTGGTGCGGGGTGGTCGTACGAAGCGCTGAGTGGCTCAGTGAGCCGTTGGCTGGGGCTCACGCGGTCTCACAACCATCAGTCCTGCAACGCCGCTGTCCCGCAGCGGGATTGATGGTGAGCGGCGTGGGCAGTCGCGCTGCGATGGCAAGTGCGCGACCGAGGCGCGACTGACAGCGAAACGCCCCAGCACTCATCGAGTGCCGGGGCGTTTCGCGTGAACCGTTAGGCGGCGGCGCCAGGCTTCAGGTAGGTGACCAGGCTGACGTCGATGGTCTCGTCGATGAAGTAGTACTGGCACCCGGTGAGGTACTTCATGTACCGGTGGTAGTTCTCCTCATCGGTGGCCGCGATCGCCTCGTCCTTCGCGTTCTCAAGCCGATTGGCCCAGATGCCCAGGGTCTTGATGTAGTGGTTGCGCAGCGAGATCGGGTCGGGCACGACAAAGCCCGCCTTCTCGCCGTGCTCGACCATCATCGAGGTACTCGGGATACGGCCGCCGGGGAAGATCTCGGTGATCAGGAACTTGACGAACCGGGCCAGCTCGAACGTCAGCTTCTTGCCGCGCTCGGCCAGTTCGTATGGGTGGTAGCCGACGCTGCTCTGGATCGTCATCCGGCCGTCGTCAGGAAGGATGTCGTAACACGTCTTGAAGAAGTCGTCGTAGCGCTCGAAGCCGAAGTGCTCGAATGCCTCGATCGAGACGATCCGGTCGACCGGGCTGTTGAACTGCTCCCACCCCTCGAGCCGCACGTCGAAGGTGCGATTGCTGTCGACCTTGCTCAGCAGCTGCGAGCAGTACGCCTGCTGGTTCTTGCTCAACGTCAGTCCGATGACGTTGACGTCATACTTCTCCATCGCGCGCCGCAGGGTGACACCCCAACCACAACCGACCTCGAGCAGCGTCATCCCGGGCTTGAGGTCCAGCCGATCCAGATGCTGGTCGACGTTGGCGATCTGTGCTTCCGACAGCGTCACATCAGGCCCGGTGAAGTATGCGCAGCTGTACTTGCGGGTCGGGTCCTGGAAGACGCCGAAGAAGTCATCCGAAAGGTCGTAGTGAGCTTGGATGTCCTCGAAATGAGGAGTCATATCCTTGGTGCCTGGGGAGTTATCAGACATATTCGCTGCTGTGGCCTTTCCTTCGTGATGGCCGCATGCGCGACCGTCACGCATAGATACTGGTGTGACGCACCCTACGTGGCTGAACTCCACAAAATGCGTAACTAGCCCTACACCCTAGCGTTTTGTAAGAAGTGGGCTCTAATCCGCGGGACGTCGCTTGGCCAGGGTGAACTGGCAGACGTCGATGTAGCCATCTTTGAAGCCCTTGGCGCAGCCGGTGAGGTAGTGCATGTACCGGTCGTACACCTCCTCGGACTGCACGGCGATCGCCTCGTCGCGGTGCGCTTCCAGCGCAGCCGCCCAGTGATCCAGCGTCCTGGCGTAGTGCGGCTGCAGCGATTGCGTGCGTGTGAGGTCGAAGCCGGCCTTCGTCGCGTGTTCAGCTGCCAGTTCGGTGGTCGGCAGGTATCCGCCAGGGAAGATCTCGGTGAGAATGAACTTCACGAACCGGGCGATTGAGAATGTCAGCGGCAGCCCACGCTCGGTCATCTGCGGCAGCGTCAGCGCCGTGATGGTGTGCAACAGCATCACGCCGTCGTCGGGGAGGGCCTTGTAGGCCATCGTGAAGAAGTCATCCCACCGGTCCCTGCCGAAGTGCTCGAATGCGCCGATGGAGACGATGCGGTCGACCGGTTCGTCGAACTGCTCCCAGCCCTCCAGCAGGATCCGCTTGGACCGCGGGCTGTCCGAGGCGGCGAACGCCCGCTCGACGTGCGTCTTCTGGTTCTTGGACAGTGTCAGCCCGACGACGTTGACGTCGTAGCGCTCGATTGCCCGCAGCAGGGTCGACCCCCAACCGCAGCCGATGTCGAGCAGTGTCATACCGGGCTCCAGTCCCAGTTTGCCCAGCGCCAGATCGACCTTGGCGAGCTGCGCCTCCTCCAGCGTCATGTCATCGCGTTCGAAGTAGGCGCAACTGTAGGTCTGGCTGGGGTCGAGGAACAGCCGGAAGAAGTCGTCAGACAGGTCGTAATGCGCCTGCACGTTATCGAAGTGTGGGGTCAGGCGCTTTCTGCCCTTGGCTTGAGCCATAGCAAACTACCTCTCGGAGGTTACAGAGGTCTGCGCGCATCGACGGTGACGTCGGCAGGCCCCTCCGGGTGCTCGTGTCGAACTGTACGCGCATCCGTGCCGTCACCCCAAGGGTTGGTTCTCCGCAGGTCAGGGCACTTCGGAAAATGTCGTCTTCAGTTCGCCCACGATGTCATCCCACAACGGCTCGGGCAGGTCGTGTCCCATCCCGTCGAAAAGCACCAGTCGCGAGCGACGAATCGCCTTGGCGATCGCGCGGCCACCCGACGGGCGCATCAGCTTGTCTGCGCGGCCATGGATGACGACCGTGGGCGCTGTGATCTGCCTGTCATAGCCCACCAGGCTGCCGCTACCGAGGATGGCGCTGAAGTGGCGCGCCACCCCCGCGGGGTAATAGGACCGCTCGTAGCTCTCGATGGCATCGGCCATCATCTGGTCCTCGGGCACGGGGTAGCCAGGGCTCCCGATGATCCTGCCGACCGTGAGAGCGTTGGCCAGCACTGCCTCACGCGAGGTGTCCGCTGGCCGGGTCGTGATGGCACGCAGCTGCCGGGGACCGGGCGGGGGGAGAAGCGGTTGGTTGTTACTCGAGAAGATCACCGCCAGCGTCTTGGTGCGGTGCTGGTATCGGGCGGCGAAGACCTGGGCGATCATCCCTCCCATCGACCCGCCGACGATGTGCGCCTTCTCGATGCGCAGGTGATCGAGCACGGCGGCGGCGTCGTCGGCCATGTGCTCCAGCGTGTACACCGCGTCGCTGCGACGCCCCAGGTAGGAGCGCACCATGCGCGGTAGCAGTTTCGCGCCGGTGTGAGTGCCCTCGACCTTGCTCGACAGGCCGACGTCGCGGTTGTCGAAGCGGATGACGCGCAGTCCCTGGTTGGTGAGGCGCTCGCAGAAACCCGTGCGCCACAGCAACAACTGCGCGCCCAGGCCCATGATCAGCAGGACGGCGGGGTCGTTCTCGTCACCCATGTCCTCGTAGTGAATCTCCAGATCACCCGACCGTGCGGTGCCCGTGCGGATGTCCACCACTCAGCCCTCTGGCTCGTCGGACTTGTGTTCACGGGAGACCTCCACCATGAAGTTGGCGAAGTACCCGGTGAGCTGCGGGTCGCTCATCATCTGCCACTTGGGGGCGAGCAGCTTCATGTACCGCTCGACGTAGAGGAACTGCTTGCCGATGAGCACCAGCTCGCGCGGCAGCTTTACGTCGTATGCGTCGGCCAGCGCTGAGAGCTGCTTGCCGATCTCGGCATAGCTCAGATCGCCAAGCGATTTCGTGGTCAATGGGGTGGCGAACGCGGCAAGGTCCTTGGCGGCCTCACCCTCTGGCCTGACCGTGCCCACGGCGCCCATCAGGACGACGATCTTGCCCGCCGCCGCGTGGTCCTTCTTGACCAGAAGCGCGTACACCAGCTCACGCAACAACCAGCGGGTGCGCGGGTCGACGCGGCCCATGATGCCGAAGTCGAAGAAGACGATCTTGCCGTCGTCGTCGACATAGAGGTTGCCCGCGTGCAGGTCGCCGTGGAACA
Source organism: Mycolicibacterium sp. 624 (assembly GCF_040548615.1). Lineage (NCBI taxonomy): Bacteria > Bacillati > Actinomycetota > Actinomycetes > Mycobacteriales > Mycobacteriaceae > Mycobacterium > Mycolicibacterium sp. 624. Next base: position 71,849 of record NZ_JBEPRZ010000005.1, on the reverse strand, counting down.
GGCCGTGACGAAGTCCACCCTCAAACACACTGAACAGCAACGCCTTCACCAGATCGGTGCCGTCGAACCCCTTCTTGCGGATGTTGGCGACGTCGTCGATTCGGGTGCCCTGGATGCGCTCCATGGTGAGCACGCGTGTGCTCGTCAGGTCCCAATACACCTGTGCCACACGGATGTTCTCGCCCAGCGGGGAGGCGTGCATATGCGAGACCCACGCGTCCATCGACTGAGCCTCGAGCCGGAAGTCGAGTTCCTCGGCGAGATTGTCGGCGAAGTCGGCCACCACGTCCTGCGCGGACAGCCTCCTGCCCAGCTTGGCCAGCTCGACGAGCTGCGCGCCGCGCTTGAGGATCTGCAGGTCCGCGGCCACCCGGCGGCGGATGCCGGGCCGCTGGATCTTGACCACCACCTCCTCGCCGGAGTGCAGCGTCGCGTAGTGCACCTGGGCGATCGAGGCCGAGGCGAACGGCTGCTCGTCGAACGACTTGAAGAGGTTGGCCGGGTCGTCGCCGAGTTCCTCCTTGAACAGCTTGTGCACTTCGGCGGTGTCGGCGGGCGGCACGCGGTCGAGCAGGCTGCGGAACTCCCGGCTCAGCGGCTCGCCGAACGCACCCGGACTCGACGCGATGATCTGACCCAACTTCACGTAGGTGGGGCCGAGATCGGAGAAGGTCTTGGGGATCTGTCTGGTGATCTTGTGCTGTAGGGAACCGCGGCCCATCAGGTTGCCGATGACTCGCGCGCCGGTCCGGGTGATCTGCCACCCGGTCGCGCCGATGCGGGCGGCCTCGACCGGCAACGGCACCCGATCCAGTTGGGCTACCTCGCGGTGCTTGGTGGTGCTCATGGACCCAGTGTCTCAAAAGGTCGCGGTGAGGCGAACAGATGTGTGGATTGGGTCATAGCGCTCGTGTGTCGCGGGCATCGCTCAGACCGGGAGTCATGCGAAGGAATGCTCCACCTCATCGCGGCTGAGTTCGGGATCGCTGCCCGGAACGTATGCCGGTTCGGTGTGCGAGACGGTGGTGCCGCCGGCCACCCGCGCCCGGGCCTGTCTGAACTCCAAGGTGTCTCCCGCGGCGATGTGCAAGCCGTTGATGATCGACCAGACCACGGCGCGCCGGGCCCTGCGCTCGATGGGGTTGGGGTCGTTGTGTCCGATCAGCTGTTTGGCCCACTTCGGCATGGTGTCCCGTATCGCCCAGTCCACCGCGCTCTGGGGCATCGACAGGTTGGACCCGGTGGCCATGGCCGCGCCGTGGGTCAGCGCCAGCTTGGGTAGGTAGGAGTGCAGACAGTCCAGCGTCTCGGCCTTGGTGCTGGGCAGATCGGTGCCGCCCAGCGCGTGCCCGACCCGGACGAACTCGCCGTAATACTGGTCGAGTTTCTTGCCGCGCAACGGGTTTGGGTGATAGATCTCATGGGCGGTGGCCAGCCCCCACACCACCGTGGCGTAGTTCCAGCGCAGCCACGCGGGATCGTCGGCGTCATACGCCGCACCGTCGGGGCGGGTCCCCTTGATGGTGTGGTGCATGGCGCGCACGGTCTTCGACACGCGCTCGGCGGTCTCGGTGCTGCCGTAGGCGGTGCCGATGAAGAACGCGATGGAGTGCCCGAGTCGCACCGCGGCGCCCTCGGGATCGATGGCGGGGATCGCGGTGCCGTCCTCATCGCGCTTGACCAGCCGGGAGTGGTGCATGCCCATCCAGTAGATGGACGGATCGAGACGCTCGATGTAGGCCGCGCACTGCAGGCCGAAGATCAGAGCCTCGGTGTGGGAGTGGACGTGCCAGACAGCGCTGCCCGGTCCGAACCAGCCCGGGTCGCCCGCCGGGCCGGCGAACTCCATGCCGCGGAAGTAGTGCTGGCGGACATTGCGGTCGAAGTGGCTCTGGAGGGACTGCTCGACCAACTGGTGTGGCATCAACACGGCGGCCTCCCGAGAAACTGGCTACGTACGTTGTCAGTTTATCAACTTCTCCGCTGAGATCGACGAAATGGCGGCCCTCGATACCCCGAGAGCAGCCATTTCGTCGGTCTCGGCGTGATGCGGAGCCGGCCAGCGTCCCGCTGCGTCCAAGATGTATGCCGATTCCATTTGTCGGGGGCGACGCAGTGGCGGCGGGCCATCTCACCCGGGCCCAGCTCCGTCACCGGTTTCGACCGATCTTCCACGGCATCTACGTCCCGAGGCTTCACCAGCCGACCCTGCGCGAACGGATCGACGGCGCGGTCCTGGCTGCACCATCCGCGGTGATCAGCGGGGTCGCTGCGTCAGCGCTGCACGGTGCGCGATGGGTGGACGACGACGTGCCCGTCGAATTGGTTGGGGCCTGCCGGCGTCAGCGCGGTCTCGTCGTCCGCGACGAAACCCTGGCGGCGGGCGAGGTCGTGGAGGTGGACGGCATCCGGGTGACGACGCCGGCCCGCACGGCATTCGACCTCGCGCGGCATCTGGCGAGGGGGTCCGCCGTCGCGCGTATCGACGCATTGCTGAACGCCCGGCCGTTCGCGGTCGGGGACGTCGAGTTGCTCGCGAAGGTGCACAGGGGCGTGCGCGGCCTGACGCGACTCAGGGCCGCGCTGCCAGTCGTCGACGGCGGCGCTGAATCTCCGAAGGAGACATGGCTGCATCTGCTGTTCGTCGACGCCGGACTGCCGAAGCCCACCACGCAAGTCGTCATCCGTACCGAATCGGGGAGATACATCCGTCGCATTGACATGTGCTGGGAGCAGTTCAAGGTCGGCGCCGAGTACGACGGTCAACAGCACCTGACCGAGCGGTCGCAGTACACCAAGGACGTGTGGGCCAATCGCGAACTGCAGCGGTTGAACTGGCACGTCATTCACGTCATCAAGGAGGACCGCGGCGCCGATATCGTCGCGCACGCCCGGGACACGCTGCTGTCCCGCGGCTGGTCGGGCCTCCCGGCGTAGGGGCCCCGCGCGAGATCGACGAAATGGCGGCCCTCGATACCCCGAGAGCAGCCATTTCGTCGGTCTCGAGGGTCAGACCGGCGTCTTGCCCCACGGTGTGAGCCACGGCGTGGCCTCCCAGTCCTCGAGGCCGGCCAGCAGTTCGTAGAGCGTGGCGCCGTCGATGGTCTCGCGCACGATGTCACCCTGCCCCGCGTGCCGGGCCAGCTCCTCGATCATGTGAAAGATCACCCAGCGCACCGACCACGCGGGCACGTCCTTGGGAAACCACGGCACATGCTGTGGAATCGGCACCGCCGCACTGAGATCCGCGGTCTCGATGAGCCGCAGCGTCTCAGCGTTCTGCTCGTCGAACCGGGCCAGAACCTCCGCCAGCGTCTCGTCCTCGCGCATGACGAAGTCGTCCTGGTAGTCGCCTGCCTGCTCCTCCATCGGCCGCTTGTCGGCCTCGGTCAGATCCGGGGCGGCTGCCACGCGATCCATCCAGGACTTCTGGCAGGTGGTGACGTGCTTGATCAGGCCGCCGATCGACAGTGCGCTGACCGACGGGGCGGACCGGGCCTGGTCGTCGGTGAGACCGAACGCGATCGCGTGGAAGGCGTACTGCTGCGCGGCGACGTACTCCTTGAGGCCCTCGCGCTCGTCGGCGATGGGTGGGGGCATAGCGGCCATTCTCAGTGCTCCTTCTGGGGGTGGGTGTGTGCGTAAAGGTCACGGATGCAGGCGATCTCGGCGCCGTGGTGAATCGCCTCGCGGTTGATGTGCAGGACCAGCGTGATCATCGGTTCGTCGGCGTATGGGCCCTCGGCGGGGCCACACGGCTTGGCCAGGTCGGCCTCGTCGAGGCCGCGTACCCCGGTGATCCAGCCGGCGTAGGCGTCGTCGAGCTGTCGGAGTGCTGTGTCGGCGTCGGTTGCGTAGTCCCACGTCTGGTAGTCCGCGGGCGGGCCGCCGAAGTGCGAGTGGGTGCGCGCGGCGAACACGCCGATGATGATGTGAGCCATCCGCCACGCGATGGTGGTGAACGGTTCGGGCTGCGGCGGCGGGTAGGCGAAGTCGATCCCGCCGTCGGGGTGGACCGTCCAGCAGTCGGGCACCGGCGCGAAGAAGTACTCGTCGTCGGTGAGCCCCTCCAGGCGCGGACGCAGCGCTCCCTGCCAGTGGAAGTCCAGCTGCTCCGCCAGCTCGTCGGTCAGGTTCTTGGTCATGCACTCACCCTCGCACGCATATAGGACAGTTTCTGTCCTAAGACTGCGGCAGACTGTGGACATGTCCGAGACGACCAGCCGGGTGCTCCAACTGCTGGGCCTGCTGCAGTCCCGCCGGGTGTGGAGCGGTGAGGAGCTGGCCGAGCGTCTTGGCGTGACGGGCCGCAGCGTGCGGCGCGACGTCGATCGGCTCCGCGACCTGGGGTACCCGGTGCACGCGAGCAAGGGCCACGGCGGCGGCTACCAACTTGGCGCGGGCGCCGCCCTGCCGCCGCTGCTGCTCGATCCCGAGGAGGCCGTAGCCATGGCGGTGTGCCTGCGCGTCGCGGCCGGCGGCAGTGTCGCCGGGGTCGGCGAGTCCGCGCTGCGGGCGCTGTCCAAGCTCGACCAGGTCATGCCAGCCCGGCTGCGCTCGCAGGTCTCCGCGGTGCACGACGCCACCGTGACCCTGACCTTCGGCCATCCCGACACTCCGGTGGAACCCGACGTGCTGATGACGCTGGCCCGGGCATGCCGCGACCACGAACACGTCACGGCCGGCTACGTCGACATCCGGGGTAACGCCACTGCGCGGCGACTGGAGCCCTACCAACTCGTCACGACGGGACGACGCTGGTACCTGCTGACCTACGACCGCGACCGACAGGACTGGCGCAGCCTGCGGCTGGACCGGATGTCCGACGTCCGGGCGCTCGGCAGCACCTTCACCCCGCGGGACGCCCCCGATGCCGCCAGCTACGTGCGACGCGCCATCAGTTCCTCGCCCTACCGCTATGTGGCCCGGGTCCGATACCAGGCGGCGCAGGAGGTCCTGGCCGCGCGCTTTCCCGCGGCGTCAGTCCAGGTCGAGCCCGACGGTCCGGACGCATGCATCGTCACCACGGGTGCCGACGACCCCGAACGGATGGTGCCGTGGCTGGCGATGCCGGGCGTGGAATTCGAGGTGCTCGAACCGCCTGAGGTGGTCGAGGCCGTGGCATCGGTGGCCGAACGCCTGCGCCGGGCGGCCGCGCCGCGCTGACGGCGTCAGCCCTGGCGGGACTGTCGGCGGGCCGTGGCGGCGTTGTGCAGGCGCAGACGCAGCAGCAGCAGGCCGCGGTGGGCCTCGAAGCCCAGCGACAGCGGATCACGTCGCGGTCGCGACGGTTCGGGTGCGGTGCCGTGTTCATTCACAATGACTCCACTGTCCCAGATTTCGACGAAGCTGGCACGCCGGGACGGGGACACGTCGTGCGTCGGTGAAATGAATTGCTGCCCAACAGCACTGTTCACGGCGATTTGGGTCCCCGACCCATTCGGTTCCCGAAAACTCGCGGCGGACCGTGATGGCGAACGTACAGTGCGGTGATGGCCGTCGAGGAGGTCCCGCAGGTCTCAGCGGAGTCAACCGATCTCTTCGTCGGAGCCGAGGATGCGCTGCGTCAAGTGGTCCGTGTGCAGCTGTCCGCAGTGGCGCAGCCGGTGTCGATTCGGGTTGAGGGCGACGGTCTGACCTGCGACGCAGCCATTCTGGCCGCCCCCGGCGTCGGTACTGGATTGGCCGCCCCCGGCGTCGTCGAGATTCCCGTCGCGGTGACCGCCCCCGTGCCCGGGCGCCGACGGGAGGCCCGGGTGCTGGCGGCAGGCACCGTGACACCGTTCACGTTCGTCGACGCCGAGCCGGGCTGGACGATGCACATGATCAGCCACTTCCACTACGACCCGGTGTGGTGGAACACGCAGGCGGCCTACACCAGTCTGTGGACCGAGGACCCACCCGGCCGGTGCAGGCAGACCAACGGTTTCGACCTGGTGGCCGCCCACCTCGAAATGGCCCGTCGCGAACCGGAGTACAAGTTCGTGCTCGCCGAGGTGGACTACCTCAAGCCGTACTGGGATGCCCGTCCCGAGGACCGCGCCGAACTGAAGCGGCTGATCGCCCAGGGCCGCGTGGAGGTGATGGGCGGTACGTACAACGAGCCCAACACCAACCTCACCAGCCCCGAGACCGCGATCCGGAACATCGTGGCTGGCATCGGATTCCAGCGTGACGTGATGGGAGCCGATCCAGCCACCGCGTGGCAGCTCGACGTGTTCGGCCACGATCCGCAGTTTCCCGGGATGGCCGCCGACGCCGGTCTGACGTCCAGCTCGTGGGCGCGCGGCCCGCACCACCAGTGGGGGCCGATGGCCGGTGACGGTGACCCCGAGCGCATGCAGTTCGCCAGCGAGTTCGAGTGGACCGCGCCGTCGGGCCGCGGCCTGCTGACGCACTACATGCCCGCGCACTACGCCGGCGGATGGTGGATGGACTCGGCGGCCTCGCTGGCCGAGGCCCAGACCGCCACCTACGACCTGTTCGCGGGTTTGAAGAAGGTGGCGCTTACCCGGAACGTGCTGCTGCCCGTCGGCACCGACTACACGCCACCGAACAAGTGGGTCACCGAGATTCATCGCGACTGGAATGCGCGTTACACGTGGCCCAGGTTCGTGTGCGCCCTACCCCGCGAGTTCTTCGCCGCCGTGCGTTCCGAACTGGCGCAACGAGGTTCGGCACCGGCTCCGCAGACCCGTGACATGAACCCGATCTACACCGGCAAGGACGTGTCATACATCGACACCAAGCAGGCCAATCGCGCCGCCGAGCACGCAGTGCTCGAGGCCGAGCGCTTCGCGGTGTTCGCCGGACTGCTCGCCGGGACGAAGTATCCGCACTCCGCGCTCGCCAAGGCGTGGGTGCAACTGGCATACGGCGCCCACCACGACGCCATCACAGGCTCGGAGTCAGACCAGGTCTACCTCGACTTGCTGACGGGCTGGCGCGATGCCTGGGAACTGGGCCGCACCGCCCGGGACAACGCGCTCAAGCTGCTGTCCAGCGCCGTCGACGGTGACATCGTGGTGTGGAATCCGTTGGCCCACAGCAGGACCGACCTCGTTACCGTGCGACTCGACGAACCGCTGACCGGTGCGGTGTATGACTCAGACGGTGCGCAGGTTCCGACACTGGTCGAACACGGTGGCCGCTCGGTCAGTTGGATCGCCGCCGACGTGCCGTCCCTGGGGTGGCGCGCCTACCGGCTGCGTGACGGATCGTCGTCGACCTGGGAGCCGGTCGACGGTGACGAGATCGACAACGAGTACTACCGGCTGCGCGTGGACGCCGCCCGTGGCGGCGGGGTGTCATCGCTGACCGCGACGGGCCGCGAGCTGATCGCCGACGGACGCGTCGGCAACGAGTTGGCCGTCTACGACGAGTATCCGGCGCATCCGGAGGCGGGTGAGGGCCCGTGGCACCTGCTTCCCAAGGGGCCGGTGGTGTCCTCGTCGTCCTATCCCGCGCAGGTGCAGGCCCAGCGATGCGCGCTGGGGGAGCGGTTGATCGTGCATGGCGCCATCGACGGATTGCTGCGCTACACACAGACATTGACGCTCCTGCGCGGGGTGGACCGGGTGGACTGCCGAACCACCATCGACGAGTTCACCGGTGAGGACCGGCTACTGCGGCTGCGGTGGCCGTGCCCGGTGCCAGGGGCGATGCCGGTCAGCGAGGTCGGAGACGCCGTGATCGGGCGCGGATTCGGCCTGATGCACGATCACGATCACGCCGTCGACAGCGCGACCCACCCGTACACGTTGGACAACCCCGCCTACGGCTGGTTCGGGTTGTCCTCAGCCGTACGGATCCGCGTCGGTGACGACGTTCGCGCGGTGGCCGTCGCCGAGGTGGTGGCCCCCGACGGGCAGGAGGCCGCCGCACCGATCCGAGACCTCGTCGTCGCTCTGGTCCGTGCCGGCGTCACCGCCACCTGCAGTAGCGCGGACAAGCCGCGCTACGGCGATCTGTCGGTCGACTCGAACCTGCCCGATGCCCGCATCGCGGTCGGTGGTCCCGACGTCAACGCATTCACCGCCGCGGTCCTCGCCGGTGCCGGTCCGGCCTACACGCAAGAGCTGCGCCGCCAACTCGACACCGACGGCGTAGCGCGCGTGTGGGTTCCGGCCGCCGCCGATCTCGCCGAGCGCTGGGTGCCCGGAGCCGACCTTCGTGACGCGGACGATTTGCCTGTTTTGGTGCTCGCCTCGGCCGGCGATCTCTCCGACGTTCTCCTGCCGGTCGTCGACGACCTGGCCGACGCCGAGATCACCGTCGAGCAGACGGCACCGCATGGCGTTGGCGCCTTCGACGCGCGCACCGTCGCCGTCCTCAACCGCGGCGTACCGGGCTTCGCCGTCGACTCCGACGGCACCCTGCACACCTCGCTCATGCGGTCCTGCACGGGCTGGCCGTCGGGCACCTGGATCGACCCGCCGCGACGCACCGCACCGGACGGATCGAACTTCCAACTGCAGCACTGGACCCACGCATTCGACCACGCGGTGGTGGCCGCCGCGGGGGACTGGCGCGACGCCGGCCTGCCCGCCCGCAGCGCCGAGTACTCCCAACCCCTTCTGGGTGTGGCCTCCCGCCACGTCGTGAACTCCGGCGGCCTGCCCACGTCGGGTTCGCTGCTCGAGATCGAACCCGCGGGTCAGGTGGCCCTCGGCGCGCTGAAGTCAACGGGTAACCCGATCGCCCACGGCAGCACCGCCGCGGCCGAGCCCGCCGACGGCATCACGCTGCGCCTGGTGGAGACCCACGGGCGCGCCACCGAGGTGGCGCTGCGCTCCGGGCTGCGGTCCGTGACGACATCGCATCGTCTCGATCTGCTGGAGCAGCCGCTGGCCGACGCCGATCCGCGGCCCGCGCTGCACGGATACGAGATCGCCACGCTGCACGCGCAGCTCAACCTGTCCCGCGTGATCACCGGCAGCCCCGATGCCATCGCGCCGGAAGCCGAAGTGGCACAACCGCTCTACGCGCGGTACTGGCTGCACAACCGTGGACCCGCGCCACTGGGTGGGCTGCCCGCCGTCGCCCACCTGCACCCGCATCTGGTGACGGCGGCGCCGGGGGAGTCGATCGAGCTGCGGCTCACCGCCGCCAGCGACTGCACCGACGCATCCCTGCACGGCACGGTGCGGCTCGTCTGCCCGCCGGGATGGACGAGTGATCCCGACGAGTTGCCGTTTCTGCTGCCGCCCGGCGACTACCTGGAGACCGCGCTGACGCTGACCATGCCGCCGGGAACGGAGCCGGGCCGCTATCCCGTGCGCGCCGAGCTCGCCGTCACCGGCAACGGCCGCATGCCCACCTCATGGCGGCAGGTGGTCGAGGACGTGTGCACCGTCGTCGTCGGTGACACAGGAGACGAGATGCTGCGGCTGGTCACCGAACCGGCGGCGGTCGAGATGGCGGCGGGGGAGACCGCGACCATCGGGATCACGGTCGGCACCGATGCGCGGGCCGCACTGTCTCTCGAGGCACACCTGATCAGCCCGTGGGGTACATGGGACTGGCTGGGGCCCGCCGTCGTTGCCGCGGAACTGCCGCCGAGTGGCACCGCCGAGCTCATCTTCGAGGCGGCGCCGCCGGCCTGGATTGAGCCCGGCCAGTGGTGGGCGCTGATCCGGGTGGCCTCCGCGGGGCACCTTCTCTACTCGCCCGCAGTGAAGGTGACGGTCCGGTGAGGGCTCATACAAGCGGTGCTGAGGTGGTCGCGAGCGTCAGCGGTTGTCCTGTGTCCGTGGCCGAGATCGATGACCGCGAGGACCGGTTACGCCGCTCGCCTCTGGCCGCCGCGCTGCCCAGGCCGGGCACCAGCGAGGGCCGTCAGCTTCGCCGTTGGCTGGTCCAGCTGCTCGTCACCGAACGCGTCATCGCGATTGAGGCAGCCGCTGTCGGCGTCGACCCCGACAGCGCTCCCACGGAGGACGACCTGCTGCCGGACACCACCGCGCGACTGGAGATAGGCAGCATCGCCGCGTCGGCGCTGCAGGACCCATTGGCCCGCGCGGTGTTCGTCAGCGTCACCGCCGACATCGTCGTCGAGGACCGTGACGTCTCGGCGTACCACGCACGAAACCCCCTGCGGTTCGCCGCGCCAGAGCCGACCGCGGGAGGCTGGCACCGGCCTGCCGCGACGTTGTCGCTCGAGGATGCCCGGCCCGCCGTCGCGGCACACCTGCTGGCCTGGGCGCGCCGCCGCATGTTCCGGATCTGGCTGGACGCCCGGCGTGCCGCGCTGGTGGAACTGGCGCCCGGGTACGAGCATCCTGGCGACCCCAGCCAACCCGACAACACCCATAGGCACTGATGACCGGATACACCCTCGCGCTCGACGTCGGCGGCACCAAGATCGCCGTGGGCCTGGTCGATGCCGACGGCACGCTGGTGCACCGCGCACAACAGCCGACCCCCGCTGCCGACGCAGAGGCGGTGTGGGCCGTCGCCGCAGAACTCATCGCCGAGGAGCTGCGCGAGGCCGGCGGTCCGGTGGTGGCCGTCGGCATTGCGTCGGCAGGCCCGATCGATCTGCCGAGCGGCACGGTCAGCCCCATCAACATCACGGCGTGGCGGCGATTTCCGATCGTCGACCGGGTGTCGAAGCTGACCGATGCGCCGGTCCGACTCGGCGGCGACGGACTGTGCATGGCCCTTGGCGAGCGTTGGCGTGGCGCAGGCCGGGGCGCGGAGTTCCTGCTGGGCATGGTGGTGTCGACCGGTGTCGGCGGTGGTCTGGTGCTCGATGGCGCACCGTATGACGGACGCACCGGCAACGCCGGACACGTCGGGCATGTCGTCGTCGACCTCGATGGTGCGGCGTGTACGTGCGGAGGCCATGGATGTGTCGAGACCGTCGCGTCAGGGCCGCACCTGGCGGCGTGGGCGCGCGATAACGGCTGGGACGCGGGACCGGAGGCCGACGCGAGGGAACTCGCCGAAGCCGCCGGGCGGGGTGATCCGGTGGCGTTGCGCGCGTTCCGTCGCGGGGCGACCGCCGTGGCCGCGACCATCGCCTCGGTGGCGGCGGTGTGCGATCTGGACCTGGTGGTCATCGGCGGCGGCGTGGCCAAGTCGGGTGCGCTGCTCTTCGACCCCCTGCGTGAGGCCCTGGCCTCGTTCGCCGGCCTGGACTTCATCCGCGACATCCGCGTCCTGCCCGCTGAACTCGGCGGCGACGCCGGCCTGGTCGGAGCCGCCGCCCTGGCGACTTCGGCGCGCTAACGATCGCTGGGCGAGCGTTTCCGCGCCGAAGTAGCCGCAGCCCTGCGCTCCATATGGGTGCGGCCCCAGTCGCACAGACTCGCCAGCACCGGCCCGAGCGTCATGCCGTACTCCGAGATCGAGTAGTGCACGCACGGCGGTACGGTCCGCGCATCGTGACGGTCGAGGATCCCGTCGTCGACCATCTCGCGTAGGTGGCGGATCAGCATGCGCTCGGTGATGTCGGGGATGCTGCGACGGAGTTCGGCAGTGCGCATCGGGCCGTCGAGCAGCCGCCACATGATGGTGCCCTTCCATCGGCCATCGATCACCGACAGCGCCGAGTCGATCGGGCAGTCGCTCACACCCTTCTTTGACACTGCCATCGCCACCTCCGAGTGCTGCCAAATTTGTCAGTACCTTGTTTTCTGTCAGCATAGCCGCCAGGGTTGACGACATGGAGCGGATTGTCTGGATCGTGGCCCTTGTCGTCACGGGGCCATTGGTCGGTATCGAGTTGGGCGTCGCGGCCGTCGTCGGACCACTGGCCGCCAAGCTGCCCGATAGCGGTTTCCGCGTGATCCGCAGCGGTGGGAGTCGGTGGCTCGGTGCGCTGATGCCGTTCTGGTACTTCGGCGCGATGGCGCTTCTGGTCGCCGTGGCCGTCGTCCACACCAGCGGACCGGCGGTCGCGGCGGCCGTCGTCATGGCGGCGGCGGTGCTGTTGACGGTGACGATTCTGGTGCCGATCAACAATCGCGTCGCTCGGTGGAGAACGGACGACGATGTCGACCGGGGCCTTACGGCGCGCTGGGACGCGTTCCACTGGTTGCGGGTGGCGATGCTCGCAACGGTGTTCGTGCTCCTCGCGATTTCGGCGCGCTAACGATCGCTCAGCGAGCGTTTCCGCGCCGAAATCGCATTCAGAAGGTGTGCGTTTTGGCTGATCGCGGGGCGGCACGCTATCCTTTCCGAGTTCCACCACAGACCGTTGGTCACCGAGCAATCGGTTGAAGGTCCGGGATTACCCGGCGGCCCACGCAGGAGGACGAGGTACGTAACGCGGATCAATCGTCCGCCTCTGTGCGCGCCCCGACCGTCTGCGTCGGGGCGTTCGTCATTTCCCGGCCCCTCGCGTCCGGCGGTTGGTGGTACGTCCAACCCAACACGAGGAGGCAAGCATGGCCAAGGCTGAAAAGGCCACCGCGGTCGCCGACATCGCCGAGAAGTTCAAGGAGTCGACGGCCACCGTCGTCACCGAGTACCGCGGCTTGACGGTTGCCAACCTTGCCGAGCTGCGCAGGTCGCTGGGTAACGCCGCGACCTACACCGTCGCCAAGAACACCTTGGTGAAGCTTGCAGCGAGTGAGGCCGGTGTCGAAGGCCTCGACGAGCTGTTCGCAGGACCGACCGCGATCGCGTTCATCAATGGTGAGCCGGTCGACGCCGCCAAGGCGATCAAGAAGTTCGCCAAGGACAACAAGGCGCTGGTCATCAAGGGCGGCTACATGGACGGTCGCGCACTGACCGTCGCTGAAGTCGAGCGCATCGCCGACCTGGAGTCGCGCGAGGTGCTGCTGTCCAAGCTGGCTGGTGCAATGAAGGCCAAGCAGTCCCAGGCGGCTGCACTGTTCGTCGCTCCGGCTTCGCAGGTCGCTCGACTTGCCGCAGCTCTGCAAGAGAAGAAGGCCGGCGAAGAATCCGCCGCCTGATCCACCCATCACCAAGTTCGTACCAAGAAATTAAGTAAGGAAGGACCATTCACATGGCCAAGCTCAGCACCGACGAATTGCTCGACGCGTTCAAGGAAATGACCCTGCTCGAGCTCTCTGAGTTCGTGAAGCAGTTCGAGGAGACCTTCGACGTCACCGCGGCCGCCCCCGTGGCCGTCGCCGCTGCCGGCCCCGCCGGTGCGCCCGCCGAGGCTGCCGACGAGCAGTCCGAGTTCGACGTCATCCTCGAGGGTGCCGGCGAGAAGAAGATCGGCGTCATCAAGGTCGTTCGCGAGATCGTTTCCGGCCTGGGCCTCAAGGAGGCCAAGGATCTGGTCGACAGCGCACCCAAGCCGCTGCTCGAGAAGGTCTCCAAGGACGCCGCCGAGGACGCCAAGGCCAAGCTCGAGGCCGCAGGCGCGACGGTCACCGTCAAGTAGTTCCGCGCTCGTCGGCGTTGCCGACAAACGCTCGTCGGCATGCCGACAAAAATTGCACTGTGGGGCTGATCCGGCAAACGGATCGGCCCCACAGTCGTCTCTGGGGGATGCCATGTGGCGTCTCTGGGGGAGGTCCTCCTGCTGCGTGGGCGGTTACTCCTTGCCGCGCGGGACCGTAAGCTACAGTGACTCAAGCCACAGGCGGGGCGCCCAGTGGTAGTGCGACATACTGGTGGAAGGATCTCGCGTGGGTATCGGCATTCAGGTTGAGGGACTGACCAAGTCCTTCGGGTCTCAGCGAATCTGGGAAGATGTCACTTTCGATATCCCGCCGGGTGAGGTCAGCGTTCTGCTTGGACCCTCCGGTACCGGTAAATCAGTGTTCCTGAAGTCGCTGATCGGCCTGCTACGCCCCGAGCGCGGCAAGATCATCGTCGATGGCACCAACATCATCGAGTGCTCGGCCAAGGAGCTCTACGAGATCCGGACCCTGTTCGGCGTGATGTTCCAGGACGGCGCGCTGTTCGGCTCGATGAGCCTGTACGACAACACCGCGTTCCCGCTTCGTGAGCACACGAAGAAGAAGGAATCCGAGATCCGCCAGATCGTCATGGAGAAGCTTGACCTGGTCGGTCTGACCGGTGACGAGACCAAGTTTCCCGGTGAGATCTCCGGCGGTATGCGCAAGCGCGCCGGGTTGGCCCGCTCGCTGGTTCTCGACCCTCAGATCATCCTGTGCGACGAGCCGGACTCCGGTCTGGATCCCGTTCGTACCGCCTACCTGTCGCAGCTGTTGATCGACATCAACGCCCAGATCGACTGCACGATCCTGATCGTGACGCACAACATCAACATCGCTCGCACCGTGCCCGACAACATGGGCATGCTCTTCCGCAAGCACCTGGTGATGTTCGGTCCGCGCGAGGTGCTGCTGACCAGCGACGAGCCCGTCGTCAAGCAGTTCCTCAACGGTCGCCGCCTCGGCCCCATCGGTATGTCCGAGGAGAAGGACGAGGGCACGATGGCCGAGGAGCAGGCGCTCGCCGATGCCGGTCACCACGACGGTGGCGTCGAGGAGATCGAGGGCGTGCCGCCGCAGATCCAGGCCACCCCGGGCATGCCCGAGCGCCAGGCCGTGCACCGTCGTCAGGCTCGCGTGCGCGAGATCATGCACACCCTGCCGCCCGCGGCACAGGAAGCCATCCGCGACGACCTCGAGGGCACCCACAAGTACGCCGCCCACGAGCCCGGTCACGGCGACATCATCGCCCGCCACCGCACCGAGGACGAGGCGCCGACGGCGTCCATCCCGGTCCAGAGCGAGGGCTGAGCACCTCCGATCCCGATCGGCGGACGGCCCTTGCGGCCGTCCGCGATCGGCTGAACCGTCCGGCCGTCGAGGTGGACGGCTACCTCGACGTCATGGGTCGGGCCAGCGTCCCGCAGACAACCGCCCAGCGTCTTATGGCATCGACCGCGCTGCCGCGGATCTATGAGCGAATCTGGCGACCCGTGGCCTTCTTCGGCTTCACGATGCGCAACACCGCCGATGAGGACCGCATCAAGCGACGCCTGCTCGCCGTCGACACCGGTGATGTGGTGCTCGATGTCGCGTGTGGGCCCGGCAACACCACCCGCACCCTGGTCGCAGAGGTCGGGCCCGACGGGCTCGCTGTGGGGGTGGACAGTTCGGCCACGATGCTCGCTCAGGCGGTGCGCGACAGCCCGGCAGACAGTCCTGTGGGGTACGTCCGCGCCGACGCGATCGACCTGCCCTTCGCCGACGCGACGTTCGACGCCGTCAGCTGCTACGGCGCGCTGTATCTGATGGATGACCCGGCTGCGGCGCTGGTGGAGATGATCAGGGTGCTCGCTCCCGGCGGGCGGATCGCCATCCTGACGACCTCCGCGAGGGGGCCCGCCGTCGTGCGGCGAATGAGTGTCGCCGCGTCGCGCTGGGCGCCGCTGCGACTGTTCGACGTCGATGAGATCACCGGTGTCATGCACGACGCGGGACTCGTCGATGTGACGCGCCGGATCAGCGCCGCCTCACAGACCGTCGCCGGCCGCCGGCCTCAGGTGACATAGCGACACATCTGAGTCGTTGAATTCGTGTGCGAAGCAATGGAATTCGACGAAATCCTCGGCTTGACCAGCGCTGTTGGCACGATGCCGGCCTGGCTCGCGCCCACGTGCCACCCGTGCCGGCCGCCCCGCCGCTCCCCGTCGACGCCGTCTTCAGCACGGCGTGCCGGGCGAGCCGCACGGAAACTCGGCGCGACACTCCACAGGAAACACGGCGCTATCTCTTGACGGACGGAAGCAAACGGGCCAATCTGTTGGGCAGCATGAATGCACGGTTTGAGGACGCCAGCCAGCGCCTAGTTCGCCGCTGCATGCGCTAGTTGAGGAATACGCCGTCCTGCGGTACTGTTGGACGTTGCGCTGGCTGCATCCTGCCCACCTCATCGCACTCGACACCGTGGTCCTAGCCTGAGCCCTGCTCAGTCAACTAGTGGTGTGCGGTGCGTCGGAGGCTCGGACTTGAGAATGCCAGCCGACACCGACGCAGATATCGCGATTACAAGGAACCGGCGCTCGCGCCCTCCGGATGGTCGCATGAGGTGCTGGAAGGATGCATCTTGGCAGTCTCTAGCCAGAGCAAGTCAGTCGAAACCACCAACAACTCCGTTCCTGGAGCACCCAACCGAGTCTCCTTCGCCAAGCTCCGTGAGCCCCTCGAGGTTCCGGGGCTTCTTGACGTGCAGACGGACTCGTTCGAGTGGCTGATCGGTTCGGACGGTTGGCGGGAGAAGGCCATCGCCCGTGGCGAGGTCAACCCCGTTGGTGGTCTCGAAGAGGTGCTCACCGAGCTTTCCCCGATCGAGGACTTCGCCGGCACACTGTCGCTGAGCTTCTCCGACCCGCGCTTCGACGAGGTCAAGGCCCCCGTCGACGACTGCAAGGAGAAGGACCAGACCTACGCGGCCCCGCTCTTCGTCACCGCTGAGTTCATCAACAACACCACTGGCGAGATCAAGAGCCAGACGGTGTTCATGGGTGACTTCCCGATGATGACCGAGAAGGGCACGTTCATCATCAACGGCACCGAGCGTGTCGTGGTGAGCCAGCTCGTCCGTTCGCCTGGCGTCTACTTCGACAAGTCGAAGGACAAGGCCACCGAGAACGACCTCACCAGCGTCAAGGTCATCCCCGGCCGCGGCGCATGGTTGGAGTTCGACGTCGATAAGCGCGCCACCGTGGGTGTGCGCATCGACCGCAAGCGTCGCCAGCCCGTCACCGTGCTGCTGAAGGCACTCGGCTGGACCAGCGAGCAGATCACCGAGCGCTTCGGCTTCTCCGAGATCATGATGTCCACCCTCGAGAAGGACAGCACCGCCGGTCCCGACGAGGCACTGCTCGACATCTACCGGAAGCTGCGCCCGGGCGAGCCGCCGACCAAGGAGTCCGCGCAGACCCTGCTGGAGAACCTGTTCTTCAAGGAGAAGCGCTACGACCTGGCCCGCGTGGGCCGCTACAAGGTGAACAAGAAGCTGGGCCTCAACCCCGGCGTTCCGATCACCAGCTCGACGCTGACGCCCGAGGACATCGCCACCACCATCGAGTACCTGGTGCGGCTGCACGACAACGAGACCACGATGACCGCCCCCGGCGGCATCGAGGTGCCCGTCGAGGTCGATGACATCGACCACTTCGGCAACCGTCGTCTGCGGACCGTGGGCGAGCTGATCCAGAACCAGATCCGGGTCGGCCTGTCCCGCATGGAGCGCGTCGTCCGCGAGCGGATGACCACTCAGGACGTCGAGGCGATCACCCCGCAGACCCTGATCAACATCCGTCCCGTCGTGGCGGCGATCAAGGAGTTCTTCGGAACCAGCCAGCTGTCGCAGTTCATGGATCAGAACAACCCGCTGTCGGGTCTGACGCACAAGCGTCGCCTGTCGGCGCTTGGCCCCGGTGGTCTGTCCCGTGAGCGTGCCGGCCTCGAGGTCCGCGACGTGCACCCCAGCCACTACGGCCGGATGTGCCCGATCGAGACCCCTGAGGGTCCGAACATCGGTCTGATCGGTTCGCTCTCGGTGTACGCACGGGTCAACCCGTTCGGCTTCATCGAGACGCCGTACCGCAAGGTCATCGACGGCAAGGTCACCGACGAGATCCAGCACCTCACCGCCGACGAGGAGGACCGCCACGTCGTGGCGCAGGCCAACTCGCCGATCGACGAGGAGGGTCGCTTCACTGAGGAGCGCATCCTGGTTCGTCGTAAGGGTGGCGAGGTCGAGAACGTCACGCCCGCCGACGTCGACTTCATGGACGTCTCGCCGCGCCAGATGGTGTCGGTGGCCACGGCCATGATTCCGTTCCTCGAGCACGACGACGCCAACCGTGCCCTCATGGGTGCCAACATGCAGCGCCAGGCGGTTCCGCTGGTTCGCAGCGAGGCCCCGCTGGTCGGCACCGGTATGGAACTGCGTGCCGCGATCGACGCCGGTGACGTCGTCGTGTCGGCCAAGCCCGGTGTCGTCGAGGAGGTCTCCGCCGACTACGTCACGGTGATGGCCGACGACGGCACCCGGCACACCTACCGGATGCGCAAGTTCGCCCGCTCCAACCACGGCACGTGCGCCAACCAGCGCCCGATCGTGGACGCCGGGCAGCGTGTGGAGTCCGGCCAGGTCATCGCCGACGGTCCGTGCACCGAGAACGGTGAGATGGCGCTCGGCAAGAACCTGCTGGTCGCGATCATGCCGTGGGAGGGTCACAACTACGAGGACGCCATCATCCTGAGCCAGCGGCTCGTGGAGGAGGACGTGCTCACGTCGATCCACATCGAAGAGCACGAGATCGATGCGCGTGACACCAAGCTGGGCGCCGAGGAGATCACCCGGGACATCCCGAACGTCTCCGACGAGGTGCTGGCAGATCTCGACGAGCGCGGCATCGTCCGCATCGGCGCCGAGGTCCGCGACGGCGACATCCTGGTCGGCAAGGTCACGCCCAAGGGCGAGACCGAGCTGACCCCGGAGGAGCGCCTGCTGCGTGCCATCTTCGGTGAGAAGGCCCGCGAGGTCCGCGACACGTCGCTCAAGGTGCCCCACGGTGAGTCCGGCAAGGTCATCGGCGTTCGGATGTTCTCTCGCGAGGACGATGACGAGCTGCCCGCCGGCGTCAACGAGCTGGTCCGCGTCTACGTGGCCCAGAAGCGCAAGATCTCCGACGGTGACAAGCTCGCCGGACGCCACGGCAACAAGGGCGTCATCGGCAAGATCCTGCCGATCGAGGACATGCCGTTCATGCCGGACGGCACGCCGGTCGACATCATCCTGAACACGCACGGTGTGCCGCGACGGATGAACATCGGCCAGATCCTCGAGACGCACCTGGGCTGGGTCGCCAAGGCCGGCTGGAACATCGACGTCGTCGGTGGCACGCCGGACTGGGCCTCCAACCTGCCCGAGAACCTGCTGGCGGCCGAGCCGAACAGCATCGTCTCCACGCCCGTCTTCGACGGTGCGCGTGAGAACGAGCTCACGGGTCTGCTCTCGTCGACGCTGCCCAACCGTGACGGCGACGTCATGGTCAACGGTGACGGCAAGTCGCAGTTGTTCGATGGCCGCAGTGGCGAGCCGTTCCCGTACCCGGTGACGGTTGGCTACATGTACATCCTGAAGCTGCACCACTTGGTGGACGACAAGATCCACGCGCGCTCCACCGGCCCGTACTCGATGATCACCCAGCAGCCGCTGGGCGGTAAGGCGCAGTTCGGTGGCCAGCGGTTCGGCGAGATGGAGTGCTGGGCCATGCAGGCCTACGGCGCCGCGTACACGCTGCAGGAGCTGTTGACCATCAAGTCCGATGACACCGTCGGCCGCGTGAAGGTCTACGAGGCGATCGTCAAGGGCGAGAACATCCCCGAGCCGGGTATTCCCGAGTCGTTCAAGGTGCTTCTCAAGGAACTGCAGTCGCTGTGCCTCAACGTCGAGGTGCTCTCCAGCGAGGGCACTGCGATCGAGATGCGCGATACGGACGATGAGGACCTGGAACGCGCTGCTGCGAACCTGGGAATCAACCTGTCCCGCAACGAGTCTCCGTCGGTCGAGGATCTCGCTTAGAGGCCTCCGTCCAGCACAGCCATTAGAAATTAGATTCGAAATCCCGCAAGGGGAAAGGGAGTTACGTGCTAGACGTCAACTTCTTCGATGAACTCCGCATCGGCCTGGCCACCGCGGACGACATCCGCAACTGGTCCTTCGGCGAGGTTAAGAAGCCGGAGACCATCAACTACCGCACGCTCAAGCCAGAGAAGGACGGCCTGTTCTGCGAGAAGATCTTCGGACCGACTCGCGACTGGGAGTGCTACTGCGGCAAGTACAAGCGTGTCCGCTTCAAGGGCATCGTCTGTGAGCGCTGTGGCGTCGAGGTAACTCGCGCCAAGGTGCGTCGTGAGCGGATGGGCCACATCGAGCTCGCCGCGCCCGTCACGCACATCTGGTACTTCAAGGGTGTGCCGTCGCGGTTGGGCTACCTGCTCGACCTGGCGCCGAAGGATCTCGAGAAGATCATCTACTTCGCCGCCTACGTCATCACCGCCGTCGACACCGAGATGCGGCACAACGAGCTGTCCACGCTCGAGGCCGAGATGGTTGTCGAGAAGAAGTCGGTCGAGGACCAGCGCGATCTGGACCTTGCCGAGCGCAGCCAGAAGCTCGAGAACGACCTGGCCGAACTCGAGAAGGAGGGCGCCAAGTCTGACGTCCGCCGCAAGGTGCGTGACGGTGGCGAGCGCGAGATGCGTCAGCTCCGCGACCGCGCCCAGCGTGAGCTGGACCGGCTCGACGAGATCTGGACGACCTTCGTCAAGCTGGCTCCCAAGCAGCTGATCGTCGACGAGGTGCTCTACCGCGAGCTGCAGGACCGCTACGGCGAGTACTTCCAGGGCGCCATGGGCGCGGAGTCGATCAAGAAGCTCATCGAGACCTTCGACATCGACGCCGAGGCCGAGTCGCTGCGCGACACCATCAAGAACGGCAAGGGCCAGAAGAAGCTTCGTGCCCTGAAGCGCCTGAAGGTCGTCGCCGCGTTCCAGATGAACCGCAACTCGCCGATGGGCATGGTGCTCGACGCCGTCCCGGTGATCCCGCCGGAACTGCGTCCGATGGTGCAGCTGGACGGTGGCCGCTTCGCGACCTCCGACCTCAACGACCTGTACCGCCGCGTCATCAACCGCAACAACCGTCTCAAGAGGCTGATCGACCTCGGTGCACCCGAGATCATCGTCAACAACGAGAAGCGGATGCTGCAGGAGTCCGTGGACGCGCTGTTCGACAACGGCCGTCGTGGCCGGCCCGTCACCGGGCCGGGCAACCGTCCGCTCAAGTCGCTCTCGGATCTGCTCAAGGGCAAGCAGGGTCGGTTCCGTCAGAACCTGCTCGGCAAGCGCGTCGACTACTCGGGCCGTTCGGTCATCGTGGTCGGCCCGCAGCTCAAGCTGCACCAGTGCGGTCTGCCGAAGCTGATGGCACTCGAGCTGTTCAAGCCGTTCGTGATGAAGCGTCTGGTCGACCTGAACCACGCGCAGAACATCAAGAGCGCCAAGCGCATGGTGGAGCGTCAGCGCCCGCAGGTGTGGGACGTCCTCGAAGAGGTCATCGCCGAGCACCCCGTGCTGCTGAACCGCGCACCAACGCTGCACCGCCTGGGCATCCAGGCATTCGAGCCGCAGCTGGTCGAGGGCAAGGCAATTCAGCTGCACCCGCTCGTCTGTGAGGCGTTCAACGCCGACTTCGACGGTGACCAGATGGCCGTGCACCTTCCGCTGTCCGCGGAGGCGCAGGCCGAGGCTCGCATCCTGATGCTGTCGAGCAACAACATCCTGTCCCCGGCGTCCGGCAAGCCGTTGGCCATGCCGCGTCTGGACATGGTGACCGGACTGTACTTCCTGACCACCGAGATCGCTGGCGACACGGGCGAATACACGCCCGCCGCCAAGGATCAGCCGGAGACGGGTGTGTACAGCTCTGCCGCAGAGGCCCAGATGGCCGTCGATCTGCGCGCGCTGTCGGTTCGGGCTCGGATCAAGGTTCGGCTGACGCACTTGCGTCCGCCGGCCGACCGTGAGGCCGAACTGTTCCCGGATGGTTGGAAGCAGGGCGACGCCTGGACGGCGGAGACCACGCTGGGCCGGGTGCTCTTCAACGAGCTGCTGCCCCGCGGCTACCCGTTCATCGATGAGCAGATGCACAAGAAGGTCCAGGCCAGGATCATCAACGACCTGGCCGAGCGCTACCCGATGATCGTGGTGGCGCAGACCGTCGACAAGCTCAAGGACGCCGGTTTCCACTGGGCCACCCGTTCGGGTGTCACGGTGTCTATGGCCGACGTTCTGGTGCCGCCGGAGAAGGAAGGCATCCTCGAGCGTCACGAGCAAGAAGCCGAGCACATCGAGAAGCAGTACCAGCGCGGCGCCCTCAACAAGGAGGAGCGCAACGGCGAACTGGTCAAGGTCTGGCAGAAGGCGACCGAAGAGGTCGGCGACGCGCTCGAGGCCTACTACCCGGTGGACAACCCGATCATCACGATCGTGAAGTCCGGCGCCACGGGCAACCTGACCCAGACCCGCACGCTCGCGGGCATGAAGGGTCTGGTGACCAACCCGAAGGGTGAGTTCATCCCGCGCCCGATCAAGTCCTCGTTCCGCGAGGGCCTGACGGTTCTGGAGTACTTCATCAACACGCACGGCGCTCGTAAGGGCCTGGCGGACACGGCTCTTCGTACCGCTGACTCGGGTTACCTGACCCGTCGTCTGGTGGACGTCAGCCAGGACGTCATCGTCCGCGAGCACGATTGCGATACCGAGCGCGGTATTGCTGTCGTGCTGGCCGAGGCCGGCCCCGATGGCACGCTGATCCGCGATCCGCACGTCGAGACCGCGGCGTTCGCCCGCACCTTGGCCAGCGACGCGGTCGATGAGAAGGGCAACGTCGTAGTCGAGCGTGGCCACGATCTGGGTGACCCGGCGATCGACGCATTGCTCGCCGCCGGCATCTCGCAGGTTCGGGTCCGTTCGGTGCTGACGTGTGCCAGCGGCAACGGCGTCTGCGCGCTCTGCTACGGCCGCTCGATGGCCACCGGCAAGCTCGTCGACATCGGTGAGGCCGTGGGCATCGTCGCCGCGCAGTCCATCGGTGAGCCCGGCACGCAGCTGACCATGCGTACCTTCCACCAGGGTGGTGTCACCGGCGGTGCCGACATCGTCGGTGGTCTGCCCCGCGTGCAGGAACTGTTCGAGGCCCGCGTGCCGCGCAACAATGCGCCGATCGCGGATGTCTCCGGACGGATCCGTCTCGAGGAGACCGAGAAGTTCTACAAGGTCACGATCGTGCCGGATGACGGAAGCGAAGAAGTGGTCTACGACAAGATCTCTCGTCGCCAGCGGCTGAAGGTGTTCAAGCACGACGACGGTTCCGAGCGGCTCCTGGCCGACGGTGACCACGTCGAGGTCGGCCAGCAGCTGATGGAGGGTTCGGCCAACCCGCACGAGGTTCTTCGCGTGCAGGGTCAGCGGAGCGTCCAGATGCACCTCGTCAACGAGGTGCAGGAGGTCTACCGCGCCCAGGGTGTGTCGATCCACGACAAGCACATCGAGGTCATCGTGCGGCAGATGCTGCGTCGCGTGACGATCATCGACTCGGGCAGCACGGAGTTCCTGCCCGGCTCGCTCACCGAGCGTGCCGAGTTCGAGTCGGAGAACCGTCGCGTCGTCGCCGAAGGTGGCGAGCCCGCCGCCGGACGTCCGGTGCTGATGGGTATCACGAAGGCATCGCTGGCCACGGACTCGTGGCTGTCGGCGGCGTCGTTCCAGGAGACCACTCGCGTGCTGACCGATGCGGCGATCAACTGCCGCAGCGACAAGCTGCAGGGTCTGAAGGAGAACGTGATCATCGGTAAGTTGATCCCGGCCGGCACGGGTATCGCCCGCTACCGCGACATCCAGGTTGCACCGACCGAGGAGGCCCGCGCCGCGGCGTACACGATCCCGTCCTACGAGGATCAGTACTACAGCCCGGACTTCGGCCAGAGCTCCGGTCAGGCTGTGCCGCTGGACGACTACGGTTTCAGCGACTACCGCTAGTCAAGACGAGAAGGGCCCCGGGATTCGTTCCGGGGCCCTTTCTCGTATCTCGAATGTGAACCTCACGACGAAATCCGGCATGCAGCGTCGTGAGATTCACAAACGGCGGGGCTCGCGCGGATCAGTACGCCAGTTGGTTGACTGCCGCGGCGAAGACGCGCGGCAGAGCGGTGGCGGCCGGGACGATCCGCGATCGCACCGGTGCGTGGCTGCCCGCGGCGACCAGGCCCGCGGTCAACAGGCGGTACCTGCGGGTGAGCCGGCGCCACTGCCGGTCGTAGGTCTCGGGTCGTTCCTGCACAACGCAATTGACCAGTGCCTGCGCCGCGCTGAAGGCCAACCCCATACCCTCACCGGTGAGTGCATCGATGTAGCCGGCGGCGTCCCCGACGAGCAGGACCCGCCCGGCCACCCGACTGCTGGCGTTCTGCCGAAGAGGGCCCGCGGCCCGGTCCTGGCCGTGCCCGTGACCGTGCACGCGGTCGCGCAGCTCGGTGAACTCCTCGAAGTGCCGGTCGAATCCGCCCCTGCTGGCGGACAGGATCGCGATGCCCACGCAGTCGTGCGCCACCGGAGTCACGTAGGCCTCGGCGCCCGGCGCCCAGTGCACCTCAACGGAGTCGGTCCACGGTGCGATCTCGATGTGCCTGCGGATGCCCCACCGCCGGGGACCTCGGCTCGGTCGCGACAGTCCCAGCGACGTGCGGATGGGGGAGTGCAGTCCGTCCGCCGCCGCCAGATACCGGGCACGAAACCCGCCAGCGCACACCGACTCCGCGTCCTGGGTGATCTCGCCGAACTCGCCGTGGACGAGTTTCACCCCGGCGGCCTCGGCGGCCTGCCACAGCGCGGCGTGTAGAACTGTCCGGCGTACCCCCCGGCCGGCGCCCGCACGGAAGGTGGCGTCGACGCGTCGCTCGCCGGCGATGTAGCTGATCCCGCGCAGCGGGCGACCCGTGACCGCGATGCCGAAGTGCTCGAGATGGCTCAGCGTGTGCGGCATCATTCCCTCGCCACACGCCTTGTCGAGCACCCCGGTTCGGCGTTCGACGACGGCGACTTCGAGGCCCGCCTGTGCGCCGTACAGCGCGGTCGCAAGTCCCGCGGGACCGGCGCCGGCCACCAGCAGGTCGATCATGTCAGGCTCGCCAGCGCGGCGTTCTCGACCTTCAGTCGCGTTCTCAGCAGCATCGCGTTGAGGACCGTGAAGACGATGGCGGTGAGCCACCCGGTGTGGACGAGCGGCAGGGCGATGCCCTCGGCGACAACCACCACGTAGTTCGGGTGCGGGATCCAGCGGTACGGGCCACCGGTCACCCGTGCCGCGCCGGGTACGACGATGACCCGGGTGTTCCACTGCGGGCCGAGCGTGGTGATGCACCACCAGCGTAGGGCCTGAGTGGCGATGACGACCGCCAGCATCGACCACCCCAGTGCGGGGATGAACGGGCGGTGCAGCAGGATCGGCTCCAGCAGGCATGCCGCGAGCAGGCCGGTGTGCAGTACCACCATCACGGGGTAGTGCCCCTTGCCGAACTCGATGCCGCCGCGGGCCTGCGACCATGCCCAGTTTCGGTTGGAGACAATCAGTTCCGCGACGCGTTCGAGGGCGACGGCGGCGATCAGCAGCGTGTACCAGATCATCTGCGGGTTCCCGTCAGTTCCAACGCAGCAGCACGAGTTCGGAGCAGAACCCCGGGCCCATCGCCATCAGCATGCCGGGGCTGCCCGCGGGCGGGCGCTTGGCGATGGTGTCCCGCAGCACGTGCAGCACCGATGCCGAGGACAGGTTGCCGACCTCGGCCAGTGATCGCCACGTGAGTTCGAGCGCATCGTCGGGCAGGCCGAGCGTGGCGGTGATCGCCTCGATGACCTTGGGGCCGCCCGGGTGACTCACCCACGCGCCGATATCGGCGATGGTCAGGTCGTGGTCGGAGAGGAAACTCGTGACGCCGTCACCGAGATAGCGTTCGACGACCTTGGGCACGTCGGGGGACAGCACCAGGCGGAAGCCGCTCGAGTCGATGTCCCAGCCCATCGTGCGCAGCGAGTCGGGGTAGAGCTGGCTGCGGGAGTCGAGCACCTCCGGTCCGCTGGCCCCGATCTGTCCGGCGCGTCGATCGCCGACGACGACCACCGCGGCGGCGCCGTCGCCGAACAGGCTGCTGCCGACCACGGTGGCGATGGTCGGGTCGCTCTTGGGCACCAGCGAACACAGTTCCACCGCGAGCAGGACGGCGATGTCGTCGGGCGCACCGCGCAGGTAGTCGTTGACGCGTGCAATCCCGGCGGCCCCGGCGACGCAGCCCAGGCCGAACATCGGTACCCGCCGGACGTCGGGCCGCAGCCCGATCCGACCGGCGATGCGGGCGTCCAGGGGCGGGACGGCGACGCCGGTCACGGTGGTCGTGAAGATGACGTCCACGTCGGCGGGCTCGACGCCGGCCTCGGCGAGCGCACCGGTTATCGCCGCACATCCCAGTTCCACGGCGTGCTCGATGAAGATGTCGTTGGCGCGGCCGAAGTCATTGAGCCCGGCGTAGTCCTCCAGCGGCAGCACCATGTGTCTGCTGTCGACCTTCGCGCTCTTGTGGAGCTGGCGGATGGCGTCCTCGTGTTCGCCGTAGCCGGGAAGCGCGAGCAGGGCCTCGGTGACCTCGGCCTGGGTGTAGCGGTGCGGTGGTAGTTCTCCGCGGACACTGGCGATGACGCTCATGGGCTCACTCCTTCTCAATGACTAACACGACATAGGGCGGCACATCGTTCACTCGATGGTGCGGTCCGCAGTGGGCGGCGGGATGGCACGGAGTCTGGTGCGCCGATGGGTGGTGATTACGGGTGAGCTGTGAGTTTCGAA
The DNA here is from genome assembly GCF_040548615.1 of Mycolicibacterium sp. 624. NCBI lineage: Bacteria > Bacillati > Actinomycetota > Actinomycetes > Mycobacteriales > Mycobacteriaceae > Mycobacterium > Mycolicibacterium sp. 624. Next base: position 45,476 of record NZ_JBEPRZ010000005.1, on the reverse strand, counting down.
CCACCACAAGGCATTGCCCATGCTAAAGCGCGGGTTCTGGGATGTGGGGGCTACGTGATCGGCCACGGTTCGCTGAGGTCTGGAGGGTGTCGGACGGCCGACCTAGACTGGGTTCCGTGCTGATTGGCTCACATGTCCACGGTGATGACCCGTTGTCCGCTGCCGCGGCTGAGGATGCAGAGGTCGTGCAGTTCTTCCTCGGTGACCCGCAGAGCTGGAAGAAGCCCAAACCGCGTGAGGACGCAGCGGCGCTGAAGGCTTCGACGGTCCCGCTCTACGTGCACGCGCCGTACCTCATCAATGTGGCGTCGGCCAACAACCGGGTCCGGATCCCGTCGCGCAAGATCCTGCAGGACACGTGCGACGCGGCGTCCGAGGTCGGGGCCACGGCCGTGATCGTGCACGGCGGGCACGCCGACGACAAGGACATGGAGGCCGGCTTCGAGCGGTGGGTCAAGGCGCTCGACAGCCTCAAGACCGATGTCCCGGTCTACCTCGAGAACACGGCCGGGGGCGACCACGCGATGGCGCGGCACTTCGACACCATCGCGCGACTGTGGGAGCGCATCGGCGATATGGGCATCGGCTTCTGCCTCGACACATGCCACGCCTGGGCCGCAGGTGAGGCGCTCATCGACGCCGTGGAGCGCATCAAGTCCATCACCGGGCGCATCGACCTGGTCCACTGCAACGACTCCCGCGACGCGGCCGGGTCCGGCGCTGACCGGCACGCGAACTTCGGCACCGGCCAGATCGACCCGCAGCTGCTGGTCGCGGTCGTCAAGACGGCCGACGCACCGGTCATCTGCGAGACCTCAGATGAGGGCCGCAAGGACGACATCGCGTTCCTTCGGGAGAACCTCGGCTGATCCGGCGTGTTGGCTCTGCGCGCACTACCTAGGTGAAGACCTGGGTGTCGTCGGCGAAGGCCTTGAATTCGAGGGCGTTGTCAGCGGGATCTCGTAGGAACATCGTCCACTGTTCTCCCGCTTCGCCCGGGAATCGCACATGGGGTTCACGAACGAACTGAACGCCGTGTGCACGAAGGCGCCCGGTGAGGGCGTGGAAGTCGCTGATCGACAGGATGACTCCGAAGTGCGGGATGGGCACGTTGTGTCCGTCGACGGAGCTCTCGGCGGGTTCGGTGTTTCGCGGTGAGAGATGTGTGACGACCTGATGGCCGTACATGTTCCAGTCGATCCAGTGCTGCGAACTGCGGCCTTCGTGCAAGCCGAGAGTGTCGCCGTAGAAGCCACGCGCGGCTGTCAGATCGTCGACTGCCACGGCCAGGTGGAAGCGGGGGATCGAATCGTGATCCGAATGCGGCATGACGTTGCCTTACTGCTGGGTGCGGTGTGAGTGGGCATGCCTGCCTCAGACAGGCATGCCCACTCACACCGTGGACGGGGTCAGCGGAGGGGGAACTCCGAGAGGACTGACGCCATCCTCTCGAGCGCGTCCTTCCATGCGGTCTCGTCCTGCGCCACACAGATTCGGAAGTGGTGCGCGCCCAACGCGCCGAATTGGTATCCGGGGTTGACCACCAGGCCGGCACGAGACTTGAGCGCCAGGGCGATGTCCTGGTCGGATGCGGCGATGCCGGACGTATTGACGAACAGGTACGCAGAGCCCCCACATGGCTCCACTGAGACGCCGGGTAGTGCGTTAAGCGTCGAGGTGGTGGTGTCTCGTAGTGATTGGTACTCGGTGATCCGCTGCGCGACGTAGGGCCCGTCGTCGCGGATCCAGCGCGGCAACAGATGCTGGGCATACGCCGGGCATCGCAACGCGGCAATTCCCATGACATCTTCCATGCTGGTGAGGATGTCGGCGGGGCCGACGGTGGCGCCGATGCGGTACCCGCTGAGGCTCTCGGTCTTGCTCGGACCCAGTGTGGTTATGACGCGATCCCGCATCCCGGGTTCGGCGGCGAGGTGTGCGAACTCGCGGCCGTCGTACACCAGGCGGCAATAGAGCTCATCGACGATGGCAAAGGCGCTGGAGTCGCGCAGCAGCGCTGCGATCTCGGCGATGTGAGCCTTGCTGAACACCGCACCTGTCGGGTTGTTCGGGTGGGAGAACATCACCAGTTTCGGGTTCTTGGCCAGCGCGTTCCTCAGCGCTTCGAGATCGAGATGAGGTTCGTCACCCTCCCAGAGCAGCGGCACCGAATCCACCTCACCACCGAAGTAGCGAACCGAGCGTGCGCTGGTCAGGTAGTCGGGGTCCGGCACGACAACGCGGTCGCCGGGCTCGATCAAGGCCGCCATCGCGGTGTAGAGGCCTGCCTGTGTGCCGGGAGTGACCATGAGCTCGCGGCTCGGGTCGACGGGTGTCCCCAGCAGCTGGGTGACATTCTCGGCGACCTGGGCAAGGACACCCGGATCGCCGCGATACGGCGTGTAGGTCATACCCTCGCCCGACGCGGCCGCCGAAAACGCCTGCAGCGCCCAGTCCGGCGGGGGGAACCGATGGGTGTCCGCATAGGTGATGTCGAGGAACGGCTCACCGGCCGGTGTCGCCTCCAGTTCGCGCTCCAACTCGCGAAGGGCCCGACCGTGTGTCTGTGCGCGTTCGGGGAGTTGAAGCCGTTGAATCCGGCTCGCGGGTTCGAAATGCGGTGTGGTCACGTAGTTCCTCCTGTTGTTGGCGTGGGCAGGGTGACGATCTGTGGGTGGGGCAGCTCGAGTCCGAGCGCGGTGAGCGCGTGCTGGCGGACGTCGACGGGGTGTGGTCCGGTCAACAGGAGCCGGTCGGCAGCTCCGCGGTCGCCGTTGAGCGGCATCGATGTTGGTTCGGGGATGGTCTTCAAGGTCAGCTCCACGGCCGCCTCGAGGGGATCGATGAGCGTCACCGTTCCCGCGACCTCTCTCATGACCGGAAGGACCGCCGTGAAGTCAGTGCAGGCGAGAATCGCGGTTTGGCAATCGGATTCGTGCAACTGCGCGATCGCGTCAACGGTGAGGCGACGGATCACGTCGTGATCGGATGAGCCGACCTCAGCAAGGCGCAGCAGCTGCTCGGTGGCTATCTGCACGACGTCGTGGTTGGGCAGAGCCTCGACCATGACCCCACTCGCGACGGTGCTCGCTGTGGCGAGCAGGCCGATTCGTGCGTCACCAACGTCCGCGGCGGCGCGTTGGACGGCCTGAACCATGTCGATGCGAGCGGTGCGGCCCGCGGGAAGGTCGCGCACAGCGACGCTGGCGGTGTTGCACGCGACAACCCACGCGTCGCAGTCGGTGTCCTCGAAGAAGGCGGCAACCTCGGCCATGTAGTTCTTGATCGCGTGCTGTGGTTGCGGTCCGTACGGGCGGCGTGCCGAGTCAGCGAGGTACACGATCCCGACGTCTGCTCGTTTACGTCTGATGGCCGCCGCGAGGGGTAAACCGCCGATCCCCGCGTCGAACACTCCTACGATCGGGACGCGAGCGTGAGCGCGTCGAACGTCATTCATGATCCAAGATCTTGCATCTTCTGGTGATATGATGCAAGTAGGCGATGCTCTGAATTATTGGAAGTGGTCGGCGCCGGTCGCGACGGCGTCGGACCGCTGGACGAAGGATGATGTGGATGGCAGACAACGAGTCGCTTCCCGAGCGAATTCGGCGAAAGAAGAACCAGCTCAGCGTGAGTCAGCAGAAGGTGGCGCGTTACTGCCTGACCAGCTCGCAGAACGCCGGTACCTTGTCGGCCCTGCGGATCGCCGAGGAGCTGGAGGTCAGCGAGTCGACGGTGGTGAGGTTCGCTGTCAAGATGGGTTACCGCGGTTTCCCGGATATGCAGGCTGCCATCCGGCGAGCGTGGGAGTCCCGCGAGGACGATGCGCATCCCGACGTGCATGGTCAAATCGACGGTAAGGCAGCCGATTCGCTTCGCGGCGACATGTCTGCACTGCAGCAGACCGTGGCCTCGCTCGATCTGGGGCGGCTCGCCAGCGCGGCCGACGCGCTCATCAAGGCGCAGCGCATTCATGTGTGCGGCTTCCGCACGTCGTTCGCGCTTGCCTTCCTCGCCGAGTTTCACATCCGCCAGATCCACCGCTCTGTCCGTCTCATCGACGGTGTGGGTGGTACGCACGTGGACGACGTCGCGTTGATCGCACCCGGAGATGCACTGCTGGCCTTCACATTTCCGGTCTACGACCACCGCACCATCGCCACCATCGAACGAGCGGTCGAGGTTGGCGCGCAGACGGTCGTCGTCACCGACAGTGCCCTGGCCCCGCTGCCCATCGCCCGTCACCTCCACACGCTGACGGTTCGTCATGACAGCGTCACGTTCTTCAATTCCACGGTTGCGGCGACGGCGCTGCTCAACGCGCTCGTGGTGAGGCTGGTCGAGCTGCGTACCGACGCGGAACCGGGATTCGAGGAGCGGTTGACCGAGCAGTTCCAGCAGAAGCGGAGTGCCGACCGTGACCGAGCGTGAACCGATCCGGACCAGTGATGCACCGCCGCCGGCGGGGTCGTACAGCCAGGCGATTCGGCACAACGGGGTGGTGTGGCTCGCGGGCCAGACGCCCCGCACCGCCGATGGTGTCCACGTGAGCGGCCAGTCGTTCGAGGAGCAGGCCCGGCAGGCGCTGCGCAATGTGGAAGCGGTGGCCACTGCGGCAGGGACCTCGCTGGCACATGCGTTGAGCGTCACTGTGTATCTGCGGGATCCTGAGCGGCGATTTGAATTCGACGCCGTTTGGCGGGAATTCGTCGTCGAACCGTTTCCGGCTCGCGCTATCGTGCAGTCCGATCTGCCGGGGTTCGACATCGAGATCAGTGCCGTGTGCGGCCACGCCCAGCCGAGCTGAGACTTCTGTTGATCGCCACCGCCGTACGCACACTCACCAGCCGCGTGCGGCGAGCCGGTGTGGCTGTGCGATGTCCTCGACGTTGATGCCGACCATGGCCTCACCCAGCCCGCGCGACACCTTGGCCAGGACGTCGGCGTCGTCGTAGAAGGTGGTGGCCTTCACGATTGCCGCGGCCCGCGCGGCGGGGTCACCGGACTTGAAGATGCCCGAGCCGACGAAGACACCCTCTGCGCCGAGCTGCATCATCATCGCGGCATCGGCCGGGGTGGCGATGCCGCCGGCGGTGAACATCGTGACGGGCAGCTTGCCGGCGCGAGCCACCTCGACCACCAGGTCATACGGTGCCTGCAGTTCCTTTGCGGCGACGAACAACTCGTCGGTCGACAGGGAGCTGAGCCTGCGGATCTCGCCGAGGATCGTGCGCATGTGGGTGGTCGCGTTGGAGACATCCCCGGTGCCGGCCTCACCCTTGGAGCGGATCATCGCCGCCCCCTCGGTGATGCGGCGCAGCGCCTCGCCCAGGTTGGTCGCGCCACATACGAAGGGAACCGTGAAGCGCCACTTGTCGATGTGGTTGGCGTAGTCGGCCGGGGTGAGCACCTCGGACTCGTCGACGTAGTCCACGCCGAGGCTGGCCAGGATCTGCGCCTCCACGAAGTGACCGATGCGGGCCTTGGCCATCACAGGGATGGTGACCGCGGCGATGATGCCGGAGATCATGTCCGGATCGCTCATCCGCGATACGCCACCCTGGGCTCGAATATCGGCGGGCACGCGCTCGAGCGCCATGACCGCGACCGCACCTGCGCCCTCGGCGATACGAGCCTGCTCCGGGGTGACGACGTCCATGATGACCCCACCCTTGAGCATCTCGGCCATACCGCGCTTCACGCGGGCGGTGCCGGTCTGTGTGCCGTCGACTCGCGGTTGAGTGGCCAGGTGGTGCGATGGACGTGTCATTGCATTGGCTCCTAGTTGGCGGACATCGTTGACGGTAGGGGCGACAGGCGTATCCGGGTGCCGGGCGGCAACTGTGCGAGTCGCACGACGTCCTCGGTGGCGACTACGCCGACGACTGGATAGCCGCCTGTGGGTGGGTGATTGGCCAGGTGGATGATGGGCTGGCCGGACGGGGGAACCTGAATGGAGCCCAGCGCCAATCCCTCCGTTGCCAGGTCCTCGGTGATGGCGAACTCGAGTGTTGGACCGATGAGACGAGCGGCAATTCGGTCCACCTCGCTGCTGATCGTGAAGACGCTGTCGACCAGTGTCCGCCTGGCACCTTCGGTGAATCGGTCCTCACGAGGTCCCCATCGGAAACGGATCGGCACTTCGGCGACCGGACTAGACACCGTGAAGTCCACCGCGTTCACCAGCGGAGCGCACCGGCTCGGTGTGTCGACGGGAACGAGGTCGCCGGGTTTGAGGGGGTCGGGACCCAAGCCGGACAGCGTGTCCGTCGACCGACTGCCGAGGACAGCGGGTACGCCAATGCCGCCAGCGACCGCGAGATAGCTTCTCAAGCCGTACGCGGCGCGTCCCGCGACGAGTAGATCGCCCGCCCTGGCGAGTTGCCACTGTCCCGACGCCACCGGGATGTCGTTGAGGTGTAGTTCAAGCGGGGCGCCGCAGACCGCGAATGCCCGTTGGCAGTGAAACCGAATTGCGAAGCCGCCCAGGAGGAACTCGATCGCGGCGGCGTGTTCGTCATTGCCGACGAGCCGATTAGCCAGGCGCAGGCTCGTGGGATCCATGGCGCCCGCCTCCGGTACGCCGAGGTGACCGAATCCGGTGCGCCCAAGATCTTGGATCGTCGCCTGCATCCCCGCGCGGACAACCTCGATCACCGGCATTGGCGAAACTGGACGATGTCTCCCACGTCCAGGCGGTTCGGGGGAGTGCGGCCGATGTCCCACAGCGGGTCCGACACCCTCGTGCCGATCAGATTCCACCCTCCCGGTGAGTTCTGCGGGTAAATGACGGTGAAGCCGTTGGCGATGGCGAGGGCTCCGGCTGGCACGTGTGTGCGGGGCGTGCTTCGGCGCGGTAGCTGCAGGCGCGGGGGCAATCCCCCGAAGAAGGCCTGTCCGGGAGCGAATCCGAAGAACTCCACGACGTATTCGCTGCCCGTGTGGATCTCGATGACCTCACGACACGTGAGCCCAACGCGGCTGGCGACCCCGGCCAGGTCTGGACCGTCGTAACGTACGTCGACGACCACGCGCCTGCTGGGCTGCGGAAGCGCAATGAACTGGGATGCGTCGAACGAGTCGAGGTCTGCTCGGATGGCGCGCAAGGTGGATGATCCGCCTGTGATGAAGAGTGTCGTCACCGCAGGTATCACGTCCCGTAGATCAAGCCGCAGCCGATGCTCGTTGACCCACTTCGCAAGGGATCGAACGGTGTTGGTGGAATCGGCTTCGACAAGGATGCCGATGTCGCCCACGGCGCGCACGCGAAGGTGCTCAGCTCTTGAAGCGGTTGTGGCGCCGTGTACCTGGGGGCTAGGCACCGGCACGGGATGGGTGGCCGAGCGCTTCGACGACGACCCCGGCTCCCTCCAGCGCATCGCGCACGGCGCGCGCAAGTTCCGGCGCCCCGGCGGAGTCGGAGTGGATGCACAACGAGTCGGCAGTCACATCGATCACCGTCCCGTCGATCGCCTCGATGCGATTCTCGAGCGCGAGTTGCAGTGCCCTCCTGACACATTCGTCTCGATCGGTCACGACCGAACCCGCCACGTCGCGAGGTACCAGGAGGCCCTCTGCCGTGTAGGCGCGGTCGATGTAGCCCTCGGCGATCGTGCGCAGGCCCACCGATTTGGCTGCCGCGAACAATGAAGTGCCCGGCTGGCACATCATCGGCAGGTCCAGGTCGTAGAGGGCGATCGCACGAATCACGGCGTCCGCGTAGTCGGCGCGGGCCACGGCGGCGTGATAAAGCGCGCCGTGGATCTTCAGATAGCCGATCCTGCTGCCTGCGGCAGTCACGAAGGCGCTCAGCGCACCCAGTTGGTACAGAACGTCATTGGTGATGCTGGTCGGATCGACTTCTATGAAGCGGCGGCCGAAGCCGCGGAGATCGTGATAGCCGACCTGGGCTCCCACGGTGATCCCTCGCTCGGCGGCCACATCGCAAGTTCGGCGCATGATGTCGGGGTCAGACGCGTGGAACCCGCAGGCCAGGTTCGCGTCGGTGACGACCCGCAGAAGCGCTGAGTCGTCGGCGATCTGCCACGGCCCGAATCCCTCGCCGATGTCCGTATTGAGCGAGATCACCCTGGTTGCCGTCATGATTTCCTCCGATCGTCAACTGTTGGCCCGCCGACTCCGTGCGAGTCGCACCACATTCGTCCGCTGCCATGTCTTGCATCACATCGTACGATGCTGCAAGATCTGGTGTCTAGTCACCGTAACGGGTCCTGCCAATCGCGGCGGGACGAAATCGCACGGCTCGACGTGTGATTACCGTCCCGGCTGATGTTCGTGTCCCACAGAGAGGAAGCCCGCCGTGTTCGAACTGCCTAGAAGAGGTCGTCTCCTGCCCGTGTGCCTGACCGTGATTGGCGTACTTGCCGCCACGGCGTGCTCGTCGGGTTCTGGAGGAGGAGCGCCCGACGACGTCATGGGGACGATCAAGGAGCGGAAGGAGTTGACGATCGGCACGTCCAACGATGCGCCGTGGTCGACGGTGTCGGACTCAGGTGAGGCAACCGGCGTCGTGCCCGACATCCTGCGCGAGTTTCTCAAGCGGGCCGGGATAGAGGCGACGTTGAAGTCGACGGCAATGCCGTTCGACAGCCTCATCCCGTCGGTCACCAGCAATCGCATCGACATGATTGGGGACGCGATCTTCGCCACCGAGGAGCGCGCCAAGCAGGTCAACTTCACGCGCACGATCTTCGTGAATCCCGAGGGACTGGTTGTGCGCAAGGGCAATCCTGACGGGCTCGAGACCGTGGCGGATCTGTGCGGGCGCGTGGGAGCGACCTACAAGGGCACCACGTGGGCTGAGGACCTCAAGAACGCAAGCGCTCGTTGTCCGGACGGGGAGTCGATTGAGGTGAAGGTCTACTCCACCATCTTCGAAGTGATCCAGGACGTCGCGGCCGGCCGTGTCGACGGCGCATTGATCGATGCCTCCATGGCGGCGTATGCGCTGAACCAAAACCCGGCACTCGGCGCGCAATTGGCGGCCGGATATGTGTCGCCGTCATTGGCGCAGAGCCAGAACGCGCTTGCGGTCAACAAGTCCGATCAGACATTTACCGAGGCATTCAATCCGATCTATGACGAGATGCTGGCGGACGGCACAGTCGGCAAGATTCTCGAGCAGTGGGGTCTGACGCCGGCTGAGCAGTTCCTGCCGAAGTGAGCACTCACACGCTGCTGATCGATCTACCAACACATCCATATCTGAAGAGCTGAGGAGCGACCCCATGGACTCACCACGCACATCGCCGGAACGGCTGGACCTCGCATTCACGGGCATTCCGGTGTTCTTGCGGTCACCGATCGTCACCGACCTCGCCAATCTCGATGCCGACTTCGCGTTTCTGGGCTTCCCCAGCGATGAGGGCACCGGGTGGTATCCAGGTTCTCGATTCGGCCCGCGCAGCATCCGCGAGATGTCGCTGCGTTTCGTCTCCTGTAATACCGGGGCGGCCGCCGGCTTCTGGGATATCGACGAGGGCAAGCGGTACCTGCAGCGCGAGATGGAACAGAATCGCATCGTCGACTGCGGTGATGTGGACATCATCTACACCCAGCCGGATCTGACATGGGACAAGGGCACCGAGACGGTGCGTCAGATCATCGCGGCGGGGGCACTACCGATCATCGGTGGCGGCGACCACGCGGCGACGTTCTCCGTGGCGCGTGCCTTCGACCACGACTTTCAGGTGGTGCACTTCGACGCACACCTGGACTACCAGCCGTACACGCATGCGGTGCAGCACGCGCACGGCAACCCAATCCGGAAGGTCAAGGAGCTGGCGAACGTGCGCAGCCTGACCCAGGTCGGTATCCGCAGCTACCGTTCCGTGCAAGAGGACTACCTGGACTCCGTCCGCGACGGCAACTTCGTCCTCACCACCAAGCAGTTTCAGGCGGGCGGTAACGACCGTCTCTTCCCCACCCTGCAGCCGGATCTGCCTGTGTACCTCAGCGTCGACGTCGACGTCCTGGACATGACCTTGGCTCCAGGAGTGGGCACGCCCGAACCCTCCGGGCTGCTCTATGACGAGCTTCGAGACGCCATGTGTGGGCTTGCGGACAATTACGATGTTTGTGGACTCGACATCGTCGAACTCAATCCGATGTTGGACAACCCCAACAAGTCGACGGCGTTCCTCGCGACGCAGTTGATCGTCGAGTTCATGGGCCACGTGGCAGAGCGCCGCGGTGCGCAGCGAGCCGCCACGGCGAGCCAGACGGTCAACGGGTCGCGCTGATGCCCACAGTCGAGGAACTCAGCGAGTGGTTGCCCCGCATGATGCACGGGTTGGTGTTCACCGTGCAGATCACCTTCGGCGCATTCGTGTTGGCTGTCGTCCTGGGCCTGGTGGTGGCGGTGCTGCGGCTGTCGCCACGTCGACGACTGCTCTACGTCCCGGCGACGATCTATGTCGAGATCCTGCGCGGCACGCCGCTGATCCTTCAGCTGTTCTTCGCGTACTTCGCGCTTCCGTCGGCGGGGCTTCGTCTGTCGCCGTTGGTCGCCGCAATCCTGGGCTTGGGCCTCAACACCAGTGCCTATCTCAGTGAGGTCTTTCGCGGCGCGATCCTGGGAGTGGACAAGGGTCAATGGGAGGCATCCGAGGCACTCGCGATGACGTGGACCGGAATGATGCGGCACACGATCCTGCCTCAGGCATTCCGCTCGGCGATCCCCCCGACGGGCAACTACGCGATCGCGCTCTTCAAGGACAGTGCTCTGGCGTCGACGGTCTCGGTGTCCGAGTTGTTGTTCACCGGCCAGGTGATCGGATCCGAGACGTTCAAATACATGCAGGTGTACTTGGTTATCGGCCTGCTCTATCTCGCATTGAGTTACCCGACGAGTCGCGCGGTACTTCGACTAGAGCGACGGCTCGACCTGACGACTCGCGTTCCGCCTCGGCGTAAGCGCCCGCGCGACCCTGCACTGGCCGCCAGCGCCGGCTAGCGGTCCTGGCGACACATCGACTATCCATGCAGAAGGCGCCAAGGAAGGGCAGACCTCAGATGCAATCAGAATCCGATGAAATCAGGAGCGTCATGACCAAAGCCGAGGAAGCGCCGCTCATCTCGGCACGGAACCTGCACAAGCGGTTCGGTGACATCGAGGTGCTCCGCGGCGTGACACTGGAGATCGCCCGTGGTGAGGTGGTGGCGATCATCGGGCCCAGCGGCTCGGGCAAGACGACCCTGGTTCGCACGCTCAACGCGCTGGAGACCATCGACGAAGGCGAGATCGTCGTTGACGGAATCTGCTTGCAGCGTGCCAGCGGTGGCGAGCTCGAGAAGTTGGATCGACGACGAATCCGCGACGCTCGTCGTGAATTGGGCATGGTGTTCCAGCGATTCAATCTGTTCCCCCACCTCTCGGCGCTCGGGAACGTGATGTGTGCGCCGCGTTCGGTGAACAAGGTCACGGCGGAAGAGTCCGAGTCGGTAGCTCGCGCGCTGCTCGCGCAGATGGGTCTTGCCGACCGGGCGGACAACTACCCCCACCAGCTGTCCGGCGGCCAACAGCAGAGGGTGGCCATCGCTAGGGCGTTGGCCATGCAGCCGAAGGCGATGCTGTTCGACGAGGCGACGTCGGCTCTTGACCCCGAACTGGTCGGAGAGGTCCTCAAGGTGATGCGCGATCTCGCCGAGCAGGGCATGACGATGGTCATCGTCACCCACGAAATGCGATTCGCGCAGCGTGTCGCCGACCGCATCATCGTCATGGACAAGGGCGTCATCATTGAATCGGGACCGCCCGACCAGATCTTCTCTCAACCCACCCAGGCCCGTACGGCGACGTTCCTGCACGCCGTGCTGCATCCCGACGACCTCTAGCAAGCGGGGTTCCGTATGAGATGTGTTTTGGTGACCGGAGCGTCGCGCGGAATCGGACGCGAGGTGGCGCAGGCGTTCGCCGAACTGGGCGATCGCGTCGCGGTCCACTACTCGGCCAGCCGCGCAGGCGCCGAGCGCACCGCGGCGCAACTTCCCGGTGACGGTCACGCGGTCGTCGCCGGCGACCTCGCAGATCCCCTGCAGGCGCGCCAGATCGTGGCCGACGCAATCGCCGCGCTGGGCAGAGTTGACGTGCTGATCAACAACGCCGGCATCGCTCCAACCGTCGAGAACGCGCACCGGATTGCCGAGGTCGACTTCGAGCGGTGGTGCGCAGCCTGGACCGGCATGGTCGACGTCAACCTGCTGGGCACAGCGAACGTGACGTGGGCGGCGGCGCGTCACATGATCGAGCACGGATCGGGAGGGCGCATCATCAACGTGGGCTCACGCGGAGCGTTCGTCGGCGAACCGGACCACCCCGCCTATGCGGCGAGCAAGGCAGCGATGCACGCCATGAGCCAGTCATTGGCGCTTGCGCTGGCACCACACAACATTGCCGTAAGCGCGATCGCACCGGGTTTCGTCGCCACCGAAAGGCAGCAGGTCAAGCTCGACGGCGCGCAGGGCGCCGCGATTCGCGGGCAAAGCCCGTTCGCCCGGGTAGGCACCACACGCGAAATCGCATCGGGCATTGTCTATCTCGCATCGGCGGACGCCGAGTGGGCATCGGGCGCGATCTTGGACCTCAACGGCGCTTCCTACCTGCGTACTTAATCAGGTGACGGGCTCCTCACGTGATCGATGAGCGCATCCGGCGAGATGCCTTTGAACACGGTTCGGTAAATGAACGGCCGACTAATTTGCGCTGGCCGACCCATGAACTACGCTCGCTGGCGTGTCTGCGATTGACCAGTCGTCAATTGTCTTGACGCCAGATGAAGGTCCCAAACCCGGTCGAGAGCGCCTGCTCAAAGTCATTCGATGGACGGCCATCGCCGTCTGGGCGGGCGTCGTGGTGTATCGAACCGCCACCGACGGCTTCGCCTTCAACCGCGAACTGCTGCTGCTCTACATCAGCACCGGCCTCCTGGCGGCCAGCATCGGACAGGGCCGCCGAATGCTCTACGTCATCCGCGACTGGCTGCCGTTCGCGCTGGTACTCGTCGCCTACGACCTGAGCAGGGGAGCGGCGACCCTGATCGGACGCCCCACGCTGTGGCACTGGCAGGCCGACCTGGACCGGTGGCTGTTCTTCGGCACCATGCCCACGGTGTGGCTGCAGGAGCGGCTCAAGCTGCCTCATCCGCCGTGGTGGGAGGTGGCCATCAGCACCGTCTACATGTCGTTCTTCATCCTCCCGTACGTGGTGGCCGGTGTGCTGTGGCTGCGCAACCGCGAGGAGTGGAAGGCCTTCGTCCGCCTGTTCGTATTGCTGAACTTCGCGGCGCTGATCGTCTACGCGGCGGTACCCGCCGCGCCGCCGTGGGCGGCCGCACGATGCACATCCGGTGACGTCGAGGGCGGCCCATCGGACCCGCGCTGCATGTTCCGCTCGGCGCGCGGCGTGACCGACGGCGGCCTGCTCGGGTCCATGCAGACGACCAACGACGGCGCCAACCCCTGGATCGAACGCATCGTCGCGCGTGGCTGGGGCAAGCTCAACCTGCACTCGGCCAGTGCGCTGATCGACCAGGGGCAGGCGAGCGTGAACCTGGTGGCGGCGATTCCGTCGCTGCACGCGGGTATGACGGCCGCGATCGCCGCGTTCCTCTGGCACAGGGTGAACCGCAAGTGGCGGCCGCTGCTGGTGGCCTATCCGCTGATCATGGCGTTCACGCTGGTCTACACCGCCGAGCACTACGTGGTGGACATCCTGCTCGGCTGGGCTTTCGCCGCGGGCGTGATGCTCGCCATCAACCGATACAAGGCGTGGCGGTCCAGATCGGCGTCCAAATCCGCGGCACCACCGACATCGATACCGCCACCGCCACCGTCACCCGACGGACAGATATACCTTCCTGATGGTCTCAGTGACGGTCCAGACGGTCTGTGCGCCAGCGCCCAGCCGGACGACATCGCCGACGCCGACGTGCAGCGTCGGACTGTCGTCCGCGAACTCGACAGTCGCTGATCCCGACAGCACGACGAAGACCTCGTCGGCCTCCACGTCGCTCATCACACCGGGGGTCATCTCCCACACGCCGACCTCAAGGCCACTGAACTCGCCGATGGCGGATGTGGCCGTCGTGGGGGCCCCACCCACAGACTGATCGGCGGGCACGGGCGAGTGGTCGAGGTGCAGGGTCGCGGCGCTTACAGAGGTATTGAGCTTCACGCGGAACATTATGTCTGGCGCGGACCGACATCAGGCTTGGCGCGGACCCACATCGATGTTACGACTCTTGTGCGACTGTCGGAAAAATGTAACAGTGGGGTATGGCAGACACACACGTCGTCACCAATCAAGTTCCACCGCTGCAGGATTACAACCCCGCGACCTCGCCGGTCCTCACTGAGGCGCTGATCCGCGAGGGCGGCGAGTGGGGCCTGGACGAGGTCGCCGCCCTGGGCGCGCTGTCCGGGAGTCCGCAGGCGCAGCGTTGGGGCGAACTCGCCGACCGCAACCGGCCGGTGCTGCACACCCACGACCGGACCGGCCATCGCGTCGACGAGGTGGAGTACGACCCCGCCTATCACGAACTGATGACCGTCGCGGTCGGTCACGGTCTGCACGCCGCACCGTGGGCCGACGACCGTCCCGGCGCGCACGTGGTGCGGGCCGCCAAGACGTCGGTGTGGACGCCGGAACCCGGTCACATCTGTCCGATCTCGATGACCTATGCAGTGGTGCCAGCGCTGCGCTTCAACCCGGAGCTGTCGGCCGTCTACGAACCGCTGCTGAGCAGTCGTGTCTACGATCCCGAACTCAAGGTCCCCAACCGCAAGGCGGGCATCACCGCCGGCATGTCGATGACGGAGAAGCAGGGCGGCTCCGACGTTCGGGCGGGCACCACCGCGGCAGTGCCCAACGGGTTCGGGACGTACAGCATCACCGGACACAAGTGGTTCACCTCGGCGCCGATGTGCGACATCTTCCTGGTGCTCGCCCAGGCACCGGGCGGGCTCAGCTGCTTCCTGCTGCCGCGCATCCTGCCCGACGGCACTCGCAACAGGATGTTTCTGCAGCGGCTCAAGGACAAGCTCGGCAACCACGCCAACGCCTCCAGCGAGGTGGAGTACGACGGGGCGATCGCCTGGCTCGTCGGCGAGGAGGGCCGCGGTGTGCCGACCATCATCGAGATGGTCAACCTGACCCGCCTGGACTGCACGCTGGGCAGCGCCACCAGCATGCGCAGCGGCCTGGCCCGCGCGATTCATCACGCCGCACACCGAAAGGCATTCGGCGCGTACCTGATAGATCAGCCGCTGATGCGCAACGTTCTTGCCGACCTCGCCGTGGAGGCCGAGGCCGCGACAATGCTCGCGATGCGGATGGCCGGCGCCACCGACAAGGCCGTCCGCGGTGATGAACGCGAGACGATGCTGCGCCGTATCGGCCTGGCCGCCGCGAAGTACTGGGTGTGCAAGCGCGCGACACCGCATGCGGCCGAGGCGATGGAATGCCTCGGCGGCAACGGCTACGTCGAGGAGTCGGGTATGCCGCGCCTCTACCGTGAGGCGCCGCTCATGGGTATCTGGGAGGGTTCGGGCAACGTCAGCGCGCTGGACACGCTGCGCGCCATGGCGACTCGGCCGGAGTGCATCGAGGTGCTCTTCGACGAGTTGGGCAGCGCTGCCGGTCAGGATGCCCGCCTGGACGCTCACGTCGCCACCCTGCGGAGGACACTTGGCGCCGAAGGTGACCTCGAGACCATCGAGTACCGAGCGCGCAAGGTGGCCGAGGACATCTCGCTGGCCCTGCAGGGCTCGCTGCTGGTGCGCCACGGCCATCCCGCCGTCGCCGAGGCGTTCCTGGCCAGCAGGCTCGGCGGGCAGTGGGGTGCTGCGTTCGGAACCCTGCCCACGGGACTGGATCTCGCGCCTATCCTTGAGCGCGCCATGGTCAAGGGATGACGCACGCGATCAGGCCGGTGGACTTCGATGATCTGAAGACCATGACCTACGAGGTGACCGACCGCGTCGCGCGGATCACGTTCAATCGCCCCGAGAAGGGCAACGCGATCGTCGCCGACACGCCGTTGGAACTCTCCGCGCTCGTCGAGCGCGCCGACCTCGACCCCGCCGTGCACGTCATCCTGGTGTCGGGTCGCGGTGAGGGATTCTGCGCCGGCTTCGACCTCTCGGCCTACGCCGAGGGATCGTCCTCGGCGGGAGGTGGCAGCCCGTACCGGGACACCGTGCTCTCCGGCCAGACTCAGGGGATCAACCATCTGCCGGATCGGCCATGGGACCCGATGATCGACTATCAGATGATGAGCCGGTTCGTCCGCGGGTTCTCCAGCCTGATGCACGCCGACAAGCCGACGGTGGTCAAGATCCATGGCTACTGCGTGGCCGGCGGCACCGACATCGCACTGCACGCCGACCAGGTGATCGCCGCATCGGACGCCAAGATCGGCTACCCGCCGATGCGGGTATGGGGCGTGCCCGCCGCCGGACTGTGGGCTCACCGGCTGGGGGATCAGCGCGCCAAACGCCTTCTTTTCACCGGGGATTGCATCTCGGGCGCTCAGGCCGCCGACTGGGGGCTGGCGGTGGAGGCACCCGATCCCGCAGACCTCGACGAGCGCACCGAACGTCTGGTGGGACGCATCGCGGCGATGCCCGTCAACCAGTTGATCATGGCGAAGTTGGCGCTCAACACCGCGCTGATCAACCAGGGCATCGCGACATCTCGGATGGTCAGCACGGTGTTCGACGGCGTCGCGAGACACACCCCCGAGGGGCACGCGTTCGTCGCGGAGGCGCGTGAACATGGCTTCCGGGATGCGGTCCGCAGCCGCGACGAACCGTTCGGCGACGCCGGGCGCCAGACGTCCGGGGTGTGACCGGTGGACAAGCGCATGACGGCGCGCTCGGTGGTGCTGAGCGTATTGCTCGGCGCGCACCCGGCGTGGGCGTCGGCGGGTGAACTGATCAGGTTGACAGCAGATTTCGACATCCGTGAGTCCACGCTTCGGGTGGCGCTGACCCGCATGGTGGGCGCCGGTGACCTGGTCCGATCGGCAGATGGCTACCGGCTGTCGGAGCGGCTTCTCGCCAGACAGCGGCGCCAGGATGATGCGCTGGATCCTCGCGTGCGCAGCTGGGACGGGCTCTGGACGACGGTGATCGTGACGAGCGTGGGCATCGACGCACGTAGTCGCGCCGCGCTGCGAACAGCACTGCAGGAAAAGCGATTCGGTGAGCTGCGCGAGGGCGTGTGGATGCGGCCCGCGAACCTTGAGGCTGATCTGCGGGGTGGGCTGCGCGAGCGCGTGCGGGTGCTGGCCGCGCGCGACGACAATCCGGCCGATCTCGCCAGTCGGCTGTGGGACCTGCCGACATGGGCGGACAACGGGAATCGGCTCCTCGACGAGATGGCCTCTGCCGCTGACATCCCAGGCCGGTTCACTGCGGCCGCCGCGGCGGTGCGACACCTGCTCACAGACCCGGTGCTACCCGCTGAACTGCTTCCCGGCGACTGGCCCGGTGACGCACTGCGCGCGGCATATCACGACTTCGCCACCGAACTGGTGGCGCGCCGCGACGACGCGGCACTGATGGAGGCGACATGAGTACACCTGGCGGCGTACGGGTCGAGCGCAACGGCGCGGTGACCACGGTAATCATGAACCGGCCCGCGGCCCGCAATGCCGTCAACGGTCCCGCAGCCGCGGAACTGCTCGCGGCATTCGAGGAGTTCGACCGCGACGATTCGGCGTCTGTGGCGGTGCTCTGGGGAGACAACGAAACCTTCTGTGCGGGCGCGGACCTCAAAGCATTTGGCACGCCAGACATGAACCCGGCACACCGCACCGGACCCGGCCCGATGGGCCCGACGCGGATGGTGCTGTCCAAGCCGGTGATCGCGGCCGTCAGCGGCTACGCCGTTGCGGGCGGTCTCGAGTTGGCCTTGTGGTGTGACCTGCGGATCGCCGAGGAGGACGCGGTGTTCGGCGTGTTCTGTCGGCGCTGGGGTGTGCCGCTCATCGACGGCGGCACGGTTCGGCTACCCCGACTGATCGGCCACGGTCGGGCGATGGACCTCATCCTCACCGGACGCGCCGTCGGCGCCCAGGAGGCGTTGGACATGGGGTTGGCCAATCGCATCGCCCCCAAGGGCGAGTCACGCCGCGTCGCAGAGGAACTAGCCGCTGAACTCGCCGGGTTGCCGCAGCTGTGCATGCGTGCCGACCGGCTGTCGATGTTGGGGCAGTGGGGGATGGCCGAGGCCGAGGCAATCGACGCCGAATTCGCCAGCCTGTCGAAGGTGTCGTCCGAGTCGCTGGCCGGTGCAAAGCGATTCGCCGACGGGGCGGGCAGGCACGGCGCGAGTACCTAACTCCTGGCCCGTGGCCGTGCATTTCTGCACGACGGACTGCAGTACTGTCCGTTGACGTATGGCCGCTCTGCGGCTGAGATGTAGAACACATCACTAGATGTGTTCGTGCCGGAG
The DNA here is from genome assembly GCF_040548615.1 of Mycolicibacterium sp. 624. Lineage (NCBI taxonomy): Bacteria > Bacillati > Actinomycetota > Actinomycetes > Mycobacteriales > Mycobacteriaceae > Mycobacterium > Mycolicibacterium sp. 624. The sequence continues at coordinate 26,998 of NZ_JBEPRZ010000005.1, read as the reverse complement.
TCCCTGTTTGACGGACGTTGCGGCAGCGTGCATTTCGTCATCGGTCCCGTGGTGACGGTGAGAAGGGATTTATTCGTTGAGCTTCGGTAACTACTTTCAGGGTCCGGCCACCAGCCTTGATGATCAGATAGAGAGCTACGCGACCACGCGGGTCCCGGATAGTCAGCGGTGGCGCCGGCCGGCCATTCTCCTGGTTCTCACGGGGAATGTGACAGCGATGTTCTGGTTTGCGCTGGGCGGCCAGATGGGCTTCCTGGTGGGGTGGCCGACGGTGCTCGTTCCGATCGCCTACATGGTCATCGGCGCGACAGTGGTCGGAGCGCTGGTGATGAGAATTGCGAGCCAGGAGGGCTTGTCCCTGCCGCTTCTCTCTCGGGGGCTTGGTTTCGGCGGTCGAGGCTCTGCGATTGCCTCGTTCGTCTACGCCGTCAACTACGTCTTCTACTTCATTTTCGAGGGCAGTATCGTCTCGCATGGCCTCAGCGAGATCGCTGGTATATCAATCAACTCCGCTGCCGCCAGTGTGGTGTTCGGAATCGTCGCCCTCATCGCGCTCTACTACTCGTGGCGCGGTATGCACTCCATGAACATCCTGCAACGCTTCGGGATGCCGATATTTCTGATCCTGTTCGTCATCGGCATGGTGATGTTGGCCAACGGCTACGTGCTGGTCGGCCCGGGGGAGTGGGCCGTGCAGGACGGTGTGTCAGCGACTGCCATGTGGCAGGCACTGAGCCTGGCAAATGGTCAGGTCGTGTTCCAGGCTCTGATCGCCACCGATTACGGACGCTTCGTGAAGCGATCGGTCTCGTACGTCGGAACAGCCGGAGTGATGCTCGTCGAGCTGCTGATGATCGCAGTGGTGATGCTGTTCGGTGTCTTCCTCGGCTTCACGATGATCTCCCACTTCGACGGGACCCGGGCCGAGCAGGAACTCGCTGCGACCGATCCCGGCCTGATATTCGCGATCGTGATGGGAGTCCTCGGCGTTGTGTTCGCGGTCCTGACGCAGGTGCGAATCAACGTGATGAATCTGTATTCGGGTTCTCTCGCGCTGTCCAATGCCTGGGATGTGCTTTCCCCCAAACGCATTGGCCGGCAATGGTGGATGGTGCTTCTGGTCGGTCTCGGTGTGTTGCTGTACCCGATCAATGTCCTGCAGTACACCGACAAGTTCCTCGCCGTCACGGGTGTCATGACCAACACGTGGATCTTCATCCTGCTCAGTGACTACTTCGTATGTCGAAAGCTGCTGAAGCTTGCCCCGGGCAGCCAGATCGAGTATCGAGAGGGCCGGGTCAAGGACTGGAACCTGTGTGGCATGGCGGCGCTGGCGGCCGGCGTGACAGTTGGCGCACTGGGTGTCCTGGGCGTCTACCCGATGCACTTCGCCTCATTCGCGGCGATGCTGGTCGGGCCCATCGTGTACATCCCGCTCACCGTGCTGACCAGAGGCTCGCAGTACGGTACTCCCGCGGCGGCTGCCGACGATGACGAGCGTGACGCTCGTGTCGTTGTGGCAGATGCAGTCGACTGATATTGCTGAAACAGCGTCTACGGTAGGGAGATTGACGATATGACCGATGAGAACTCCACCGACGATCTGCACTACCTTGAGATCTGCGAGGTGGCGGATCTGCTGGCTGGCGGCGACGTCACGGCACAAGCGCTGACCCAGCTGACCCTGGACAGAATCGCGGGAGTGGATCAGCGGTTGGGGTCCTACGCTTTCGTCGCCGCCGAACAGGCCATGGCCCAAGCCGCACAGTCCGACGAGCGACGCAGGGCCGGCGCGGCACGTGGTCCCCTGGACGGGATACCGCTGGCCATCAAGGACATCTACGACAAGGCCGGGTGGCGCACCGAAGCCGGAATGGCGGCCCGGGCGGGGCAGGTGGCGGCCACCTCCGCGACGGTTGTGGAGAGGCTCGAGCAGGCCGGTGCGGTCATCATGGGCAAGGTGCACACCACCGAGGGTGTGTACACCGAGCACACGCCCCCGTTCAAGGCGCCCCTGAACCCCTGGGATCCCAACCGTTGGGTCGGTGTCTCCTCGAGTGGCAGTGGCGTGGCTCCAGTCGCAGGCCTGTGCTTCGGCGCTCTCGGCTCCGACACGGGCGGTTCGATCCGTATGCCGTCGGCGTCAAATGGCGCGACGGGTCTGAAGCCGACGTGGGGTCGGGTGAGCCGGGCTGGTGTCGTGGAACTCGCGGCGACGCTGGACCACGTCGGCCCGATCTGTCGATCTGCGCGGGACGCCGGACTGGTGCTCGGCGCGATCGCCGGTGCGGATCCGCGCGATCCGACGGCCTCGTTGCGGCCAGTGCCCGGATTCGACACGCAGCCACCGGCGTCCCTGTCGGGCGTCCGGATTGGTGTCGACCCCGAATGGAGCTATCGCGATGTCAGCCTGGACGTCGAGAATGCGCACCGGGAGGCGGAGCAGACGCTGCGCGACCTCGGCGCTGAGTTGATACCTATCACCCTGCCCGATCCGACTGAGGCCATCACCGACTGGTTCGGCGTGTGCGCCGTGCAGACCGCGCGTGCTCACCGGGATCTGTACCCCGTGCACAAGGACACCTATGGCCCGGCGCTGCGCGAACTGATCGAACTCGGGATCGGTATGTCCGGTATCGCCTACGACGTGCTCCTGCAGCGGCGGCTGGTGTTCAAGGCACGGATGGAGGAGGTTCTCGGCCACGTGGACGCGGCGCTGATTCCCGCGATGTCCTTCATCGCGCCGACGGTCGAGAAGATGGTCCGCATGGACGATGAGACGACCGCAGGGGTGCACCGGTTCACCGTTCCGTTCACCCTGTCGCAGCTCCCGACGATCACCTTCCCCGGCGGCTTCACCACCACCGAGGCTGGGCATCCGTTTCCCGTCGGATTGCAGATGGTCGGCAGTGCGTTCGAGGAGCGCAGGCTCGTCGACATCGTGGGTGCCCTCCAGGCGGTTACGCCGTGGAACAAACGACACCCCGCCGTCTGATCCTCGCTACTGCCCTTGGGTCAGGTAGGGGCTGGACGTCACCGACGCGCGAAGGAACTGCGCGACGGCGCGTACTCGGCCAACCTGGCGTAGTTCCCGCGGAATGACCAGCCAGTAGTTGCGGCGAACCGAGAATGATTCCGGCAGAACAGCTCTCAACGACTCGTCTGGCTCACCCACATACTGCGGTAGCGGGGCGATGCCCAGACCGCTGCGGGCTGCGGTCCAGTGGCCGGTGATGTTGTTGGTTTGAATGGCGACTCGTTGCTTGTGGGGCAGCGACTCGAGGATGCGCAGCGGCGCCACGTCGAGCAGGGCGTCGATGTACCAGATCAGGGTGTGGTTCTTCAGGTCCGCCAACTCCGATATCGGCGACGCCGCAGCGAGGTACTCCTCGGCGGCGTACAGGCGTAGGTAGTAACTGGCCAGCTGCTGAACGTGGACGGACCGCGGCGGGGGCTCTTCGAGCGTGACCGCGACATCGAAGTGGCGCGCGGACAGTGAGCCGTGCTCGGTCGCGGTGACGAGTTCGACATCGAGATGGGGATGCCTGCGCCGCAGTTCGACGAGCTGCGGTGCGACGACGAATGCGCCGAAGCCATCGGGAGTCACTATTCGGACCGTGCCGGTCAACGGTCCTGCGCCGGATATCCGAGCGTCGTACGCCGCGATGACGGCAGATTCCACCGACTCCGCACGTGGAAGTAGATCCGCGCCCGCCTCAGTCAGCTGCCACCCTCCCGGAGACCGGTCAAATAGCCGTTCTCCCAACGATTTCTCGAGTGTGGTGATCCGCCGCCCGACCGTCGTGTGATCCACAGCCAGATTGCGGGCGGCCTCATTGAGTCGCCCGGTACGTGCGACCTCGAGGAAGAAGCGCAGATTGTCCGCACTGAACATGCCCCCAACCTACACGTGCAAAATCGCACGGTACAGTGCGGGATTCGCCATTGACTGGTGCATGAACGAGATTCGATCATATGGGCATGACTGCCGCCATCAACATCGCCCTGCCCCGTTTCGCCAAGTTCGGTGCCGGGGCGATCGATGACCTCGGATCCGTTGTCGCTCAACTAGGCATCGCCAGGCCGGTACTGGTCACCGATCAGTACCTCACCGAGACTGGGCAGACTGAGCGCCTCGTTAAGATCCTGCAGGCAGCGGGATCTGAGCCGGCAGTCTTCGCCGAGACCGTGCCTGACCCAACAGTCGCCTCACTCGAGGACGGACTGGCACTCGTTCGTACACACGGCGCCGACGGAATCATCGGTTTCGGCGGGGGCAGCCCGATGGACACCGCCAAGGCGCTGGCGGTGCTATCGGTCAGCGGCGGGGAGATTTCGTCCTTCAAGGCCCCCAGCAGCTACATGGGTCCGGCACTTCCGATCGTCGCCGTGCCGACGACGTCCGGAAGTGGCTCGGAGGCAACTCAATTCACCGTGATAACCGACGGACGAACTGACGAGAAGATGCTCTGTCCCGGATTGTCGTTCCTGCCGGTCGCGATGATCGTGGACTTCGAGCTGACGGTGTCGATGCCGGCTCGTCTGACCGCGGACACCGGGGTCGATGCGCTCACTCACGCCATCGAGGCTTATGTGAGCCGGCGCGCCAGCGCGTTCACAGACGCGCTCGCCTTGGCCGCCATGCGGTCGATCTCGTTGCACCTTCGACGCGCGTACGCAGACGGAGCGGACCGTGAGGCCCGCGAGGCGATGATGCTGGCGTCAACACAGGCGGGGATGGCGTTCTCGAATTCCAGCGTCGCGTTGGTGCACGGGATGAGCCGTCCCATCGGTGGGCACTTCCATGTCGCACACGGCCTTTCCAACGCGATGCTCCTGCCGGCGGTCACCGAGTTCTCGATCGACTCGGCGATCGACAGGTACTCAGACTGCGCGAAGGCTATGGGGGTCGTTGCAGAATCCGTCGACAATGCCAAGGCGGCAAGCGCTTTGGTGACCGAACTGCAGCAGCTGTGCACCGATGTGGAAGTCCCAACGCCACGGTCGTATGGCATCGGCAAGGCGGATTGGGAGGCGCAGCTGGACACGATGGCGGTTCAAGCGCTGGCCTCCGGATCCCCTGACAACAACCCGCGGATACCGACGCGCGAGGAGATCGTCGACCTCTACCGCCAGATCTTCTGACGCCCTGCACCGATCGGGATCGTCACCGATGGTGCGGATCAGCCCTTCGTGATCTTGTTGCCGCTGCCTCGGTCGTCGACCTTGGGATCGCCGGCCTTGTAGCTGACCGTGTTGTTCAGGCCGACGACGCTGATGCTGTCGTTCACCGTCTCGAACGTGATCTTGTTGTCCGCGCCGCCGATGTTCACGCTGGCGCAGGTTCCCTTGACGGTCAGCGTGTTATTCGAACCACCGACGTTGAGGGACTTGCCGTCGGCGCAGTCGATATCGGCTGTCGTCCCGAACGAGCCGTAGTTGATGGTGTTTCCGATCTCGATCTGGGCGCCGGAGGTGCCTGCCGTGATCGATGGCGCGTTGGTGTCCGTGCTGTCTGATCCGCAGCCGGTCAGAATCACAAGGGCGGCGGTCGCACCGATTGCACTGACCAGACCGCGGTAACGCGCACGCATGGTTCCCTCGCTTCGTCGGGCTATTGCGGCGTCGATTCGGCGCCGCTGCCAGACTACGCGGGAACGCGGTCGATGCGGTTGGTCATCCCGAGTTCGCGTCCGCGGTCCCACATCAGCGGATCGCCGTTGTGGAACAGCACCGTCTGGTCGTATCCGTAGACGGTGATGTCGTTGATGACGTTGTCGGCGATGACGATGTTGGAGGAGCCCTGAACCGCTATGCCCCAGCAGGTTCCCTTGGCGGTGACGTAGTTCCCGGTTCCCGTCACCAGCAGCGCGGACTCGTTGCAGTCCAGCGTCTGGGTGATGCCCTGACCCGTGACGTGGGTATCACCGTTCTTGGCCTGCGCCACCGGGGCCCCGACGGCCAACGCCATCGGGAGTGCGATAACGCACGTCGCCAGTGACCCGCCAAGCGTCTTGAACATCACGGTGGTCCCCCTCGTAGCGGTACGGATCATGGCAGCCTACGTCGCCGGGATGCGCTGGTGGCAACACTTCGTCGGTTTGATGCCAGTCGCGCTGATTGGATGAGTCGCCCCGGTAGCGAGCCCTGGGTAGCGTGGACGCCGATGCGATGGCGGTCCAGGACGTTAGCTGTTGTGGCGGTCACTATGACTGTCACCGCCGCGGCGTGCACGCAGACCGTCGACGGGGCCGCACGACGGTCCACAGCCGCCGTCCCCGACCCCGAGCGAAGTTACGGCTATGTCGATGACCGCTGCGGGTTCCTGCTCGACAGCACCGTCCAGGACACGCTGCGGGCCGAGAGTGTCGTGCGGCCGTATAGCGGCGCGGTTTGCCAATACGTGTTGGTCCGGCAGGGCGGTCTGGTTGACGTGGTGTTCTCCTGGTTCGAGACCGGCACGCTGGACCGCGAACGCGACCTGGCCACCGAACGCGGCGCACGGGTCGCCGACACCGACATCGAGCGCCACCCCGCCTTCACGGCCACCACCGAGGACAATCCCGCGGCGTGCGCGGCGACGGCCGCTGCGGGTACCGGTGTGCTGACCTGGTGGGTGCAGTTCCGTCCCGGAGTTGGGACCGAGGCATGCCTGGACGCCGAGACGCTCCTGGCCGCCACTCTGTCCTCGGACATGTGATGGCGCCCGTAATGCCGCCGCGCGCCACCCGCGCCGTCAGCGCGCTGGTGGGCGCAGTCTTGGCAGTCGCGGCGCTCGCCGGCTGTGGCTCGGCGCCTGCCCCGAAGTCGCCGCCCCCCACCGCCCCGGCAGGTCCGGGGTTTCGTGCCATGGACTGCAACGGCGTAACCGATGCCGACATCGCGAAGGCGGTCGGCGCCACGTCGTTCACGAAGGTGGTGGACAACGACTCGGGCTGCTTCTGGCAGGAGAACACCGTCATCGGCACTTTCGGCGTCGGCATGGGGATCTCCACGTGGTGGTACCGCGGCAGCGACCTGGATACCGAGCGCACACTGGAGCGCAGCGCCGGACGCGAGCTCACCGAGATGTCGCTGGACGGCAACAAGGGGTTCAAGGCCCACGATGACAACGCCTGCAGCATCTACGTGACCAAGGGCCAGGACGTCATCACCTGGTCGATCCAGACGATGAACCCCGGGATGCTGCCGGATCTGTGCGTGGTCGCCGAGCAACTCGCCCAGCGCAGTCAGGACCGTGTGAACTGACCTGTGGGGCGTGTTTCCGGTTAGAGTCATTAGTCACCCAAGTTCGTGGAAGCGAGCACCAGGGCCAGAATCAACCGAAGGAAATGGCACACATGGCAGGTCGGCCGGAGCCCCTCACCGTGGGCGGGCGCGTCAGGCCGCCGGCGCGGACCACGAAGCTCAGCCGCGACGCCATCGTGAACGCCGCCCTGACCTTCCTCGACCGCGACGGCTGGGATGCGTTGACCATCAACGCCCTTGCCAACCAGCTCGGCACCAAGGGTCCGTCGCTCTACAACCACGTGCACAGCCTCGATGACCTGCGCAGGACAGTTCGGATGCGCGTCGTCGACGACCTCATCGGGATGCTCAACACCGTCGGTGATGGGCGCACCCGCGACGACGCCGTGGTCACCATGGCGAGCGCGTACCGCAGCTACGCCCACCACCATCCGGGACGCTATTCGGCGTTCACCCGGATGCCGTTCGGCGGCGATGACCCCGAGTACACGGCAGCGACACGTGCCGCGGCAGGGCCGGTCATCCAGGTCCTGATGTCCTACGGGTTGGATGACGAGAACGCGTTCTACTCGGCGCTGGAGTTCTGGTCGGCCTTGCACGGCTTCGTATTGTTGGAGATGACCGGGGTCATGGACGACATCGATACCGACGCCGTCTTCACCGATATGGTGTTGCGGCTGGCAGCAGGCATGGAGAGGCGCTGACGGCCCGGTCGGGCGGGGGCACTCCGGCGCGCTTTGACCTGCGCCACCGCGGGCGGGTATCGTGGTCCCTCGTGCCTGGCCAAGGCGCTTGCGGCTGTAATACGCGCAGGCATGCCTGCACGCCGGGCCAATTCGCATGTCCACTATGCATCGGAGAAATCGATGCGGGGGCGCGTGCGACACGCCCGGTCGCGGGGTAGCGGCGGGGTGTGAAACCGCAGTACACAAACTTGAAGATGACAGCGTTACACGTAGCAACCAGTAGCAACACAGAAAGCCGGTACATGCCAACCATCAACCAGCTGGTCCGCAAGGGTCGCCGCGACAAGATCGCCAAGGTCAAGACCGCGGCACTCAAGGGCAGTCCGCAGCGTCGCGGCGTGTGCACTCGCGTGTACACCACTACCCCGAAGAAGCCGAACTCGGCACTTCGCAAGGTTGCGCGCGTGAAGCTGACCAGCGCGGTCGAGGTCACCGCCTACATCCCAGGTGAGGGTCACAACCTGCAGGAGCACTCGATGGTGCTGGTGCGTGGTGGTCGTGTGAAGGACCTCCCCGGTGTGCGCTACAAGATCATCCGTGGCTCGCTCGACACCCAGGGCGTGAAGAACCGCAAGCAGGCCCGCAGCCGTTACGGCGCCAAGAAGGAGAAGAGCTAATGCCACGCAAGGGACCCGCGCCCAAGCGTCCTCTGGTCAACGACCCGGTCTACGGTTCGCAGCTGGTCACCCAGCTGGTGAACAAGGTCCTGCTGGACGGTAAGAAGTCGCTGGCCGAACGCATCGTCTACGGTGCGCTCGAGCAGGCCCGCGAGAAGACTGGCACCGATCCCGTGGTGACGCTCAAGCGCGCCATGGACAACGTCAAGCCGGCCCTCGAGGTTCGCAGCCGCCGCGTCGGTGGCGCCACCTACCAGGTGCCCGTCGAGGTGCGCCCGGAGCGCTCGACCACCCTCGCGCTGCGCTGGTTGGTCAGTTTCTCCAAGCAACGCCGCGAGAAGACCATGGTCGAGCGGTTGGCGAATGAGCTCCTCGACGCCAGCAATGGACTGGGCGCCGCTGTCAAGCGTCGCGAGGATGTCCACAAGATGGCCGAGGCGAACCGGGCCTTTGCGCACTACCGCTGGTGATTTACTCGCCCGGCGGTAATGCAGCGCCCGGGCGTCACGACAACAGCATCCAAGCAAGCGAAAGAGTGGGAATTTAGCCGTGGCACAAGACGTGCTCACCGACCTGAGCAAGGTCCGCAATATCGGCATCATGGCGCACATCGATGCCGGTAAGACGACGACGACCGAGCGGATCCTGTATTACACCGGGGTCAATTACAAGATCGGTGAGACCCACGACGGCGCCTCCACCACCGACTGGATGGAACAGGAGCAGGAGCGCGGAATCACCATCACCTCCGCTGCTGTGACCTCCTTCTGGAACGGCACCCAGATCAACATCATCGACACCCCCGGGCACGTCGACTTCACCGTCGAGGTGGAGCGCAGCCTCCGTGTGCTCGACGGTGCAGTGGCCGTCTTCGACGGCAAAGAGGGTGTCGAGCCGCAGTCCGAGCAGGTGTGGCGTCAGGCTGACAAGTACGACGTGCCGCGCATCTGTTTCGTCAACAAGATGGACAAGCTGGGCGCTGACTTCTACTTCTCGGTGCGCACCATGGAGGAGCGCCTGGGGGCACGGGCGATCCCGATCCAGCTGCCGATCGGTGCCGAGAACGACTTCATCGGCATCGTCGACTTGGTCGAGATGAAGGCCAAGGTCTGGCGCGGCGAGACCAAGCTCGGTGAGACCTACGAGACCATCGACATCCCCGAGGATCTGGTCGAGAAGGCAGGCGAGTACCGCACCAAGCTGCTCGAAGCGGTCGCCGAGACCGATGAGGCGCTGCTCGAGAAGTACTTCGGTGGCGAGGAACTCACCGTCGAGGAGATCAAGGGCGCGATCCGCAAGCTGACCGTCAACTCCGAGGCCTACCCGGTGCTGTGTGGCAGCGCGTTCAAGAACAAGGGCGTGCAGCCCATGCTCGACGCGGTTGTCGACTACCTTCCCACCCCTCTGGATGTCGCCGCTGCCGAAGGCCACGTGCCCGGCAAAGAGGACGAGATCATCAGCCGCAAGCCGAGCGTCGACGAGCCGTTTGCGGCCCTGGCGTTCAAGGTCGCCACGCACCCGTTCTTCGGCAAGCTCACCTACATCCGGGTGTACTCGGGCAAGGTCGACTCCGGCGCCCAGGTCGTCAACGCGACCAAGGGTAAGAAGGAGCGCCTGGGCAAGCTGTTCCAGATGCATGCGAACAAGGAAAACCCGGTGGAGTCCGCCTCGGCGGGGCACATCTACGCCGCGATCGGTCTGAAGGACACCACGACGGGTGACACCCTGAGTGATCCGAACAAGCAGATCGTGCTTGAGTCGATGACGTTCCCGGATCCGGTGATCGAGGTCGCCATCGAGCCGAAGACGAAGAGCGACCAGGAGAAGCTGTCCCTGGCGATTCAGAAGCTGGCCGAAGAGGATCCGACCTTCAAGGTCCACCAGGACTCCGAGACCGGCCAGACCGTCATCGGCGGCATGGGCGAGTTGCACCTCGACATCCTGGTCGACCGGATGCGTCGCGAGTTCAAGGTCGAGGCCAACGTCGGCAAGCCGCAGGTGGCGTACAAGGAGACCATCAAGCGCGCGGTCGAGAAGGTCGAGTTCACCCACAAGAAGCAGACCGGTGGTTCGGGTCAGTTCGCGAAGGTCCTCGTCAGCATCGAGCCGTTCACCGGCGAGGATGGCGCGACCTACGAGTTCGAGAACAAGGTCTCCGGTGGACGTATCCCGCGCGAGTACATCCCGTCCGTGGATGCCGGTGCGCAGGACGCCATGCAGTACGGCGTGCTGGCCGGCTACCCGCTGGTGAACGTCAAGCTCATCCTGCTTGACGGTGCCTACCACGACGTCGACTCCTCAGAGATGGCGTTCAAGATCGCCGGTTCCCAGGTGCTGAAGAAGGCTGCCGCGCAGGCGCAGCCGACCATCCTGGAGCCCGTCATGGCCGTCGAGGTCATCACACCCGAGGACTACATGGGTGAGGTGATCGGCGACCTCAACTCCCGCCGTGGTCAGATCCAGGCCATGGAGGAGCGCAGTGGAGCTCGCGTCGTCAAGGCGCAGGTGCCGCTGTCAGAGATGTTCGGCTACGTCGGCGACCTTCGGTCGAAGACTCAGGGCCGGGCCAACTACTCCATGGTGTTCGACTCGTACGCCGAAGTGCCGGCCAACGTGTCGAAGGAGATCATCGCGAAGGCGACGGGTCAGTAAGCTGGCGCGTCGGTTCGTTGGACCGCACAACTGAATACATCAACACTGCTTTTAGCAAGCACCAACACAAGTCCAGGAGGACACCACAGTGGCGAAGGCGAAGTTCGAGCGGACGAAGCCGCACGTCAACATCGGGACCATTGGTCACGTTGACCACGGCAAGACCACGCTTACCGCAGCAATCACGAAGGTTCTGCACGACAAGTACCCCGAGTTGAACGAGTCGCGCGCATTCGACCAGATCGACAATGCGCCCGAAGAGCGTGCGCGTGGCATCACGATCAACATCTCCCACGTGGAGTACCAGACCGAGAAGCGTCACTACGCGCACGTTGACGCCCCCGGCCACGCGGACTACATCAAGAACATGATCACCGGTGCCGCCCAGATGGACGGCGCGATCCTGGTGGTTGCCGCCACGGATGGTCCGATGCCGCAGACCCGCGAGCACGTGCTGCTCGCCCGCCAGGTCGGCGTGCCCTACATCCTGGTCGCACTGAACAAGTCCGACATGGTCGACGACGAAGAGCTCCTCGAGCTCGTCGAGATGGAGGTCCGCGAACTGCTGGCCGCCCAGGAGTTCGATGAGGACGCCCCGGTCATCAAGGTCTCGGCGCTGAAGGCACTCGAGGGTGACGAGAAGTGGGTCAAGGCCGTTGAGGACCTCATGGAGGCCGTCGACGAGTCCATCCCGGACCCGGTTCGCGAGACCGACAAGCCGTTCCTCATGCCCGTCGAGGACGTCTTCACGATCACCGGCCGCGGCACCGTGGTCACCGGTCGTGTCGAGCGTGGCGTGATCAACGTCAACGAGGAGGTCGAGATCGTCGGTATCAAGCCGACGACCACCAAGACCACCGTCACCGGCGTCGAAATGTTCCGCAAGCTGCTCGACCAGGGTCAGGCCGGCGACAACGTCGGTCTGCTGGTCCGTGGCATCAAGCGCGAGGACGTCGAGCGCGGCCAGGTCGTCGTGAAGCCCGGCACCACCACGCCGCACACCGAGTTCGAGGGCAGCGTCTACATCCTGTCCAAGGACGAGGGCGGCCGCCACACGCCGTTCTTCAACAACTACCGTCCGCAGTTCTACTTCCGTACCACGGACGTGACCGGCGTTGTGACGTTGCCGGAGGGCACCGAAATGGTGATGCCCGGTGACAACACCGACATCTCGGTGGTGCTGATCCAGCCCGTCGCCATGGACGAGGGCCTGCGCTTCGCGATCCGCGAGGGTGGCCGTACGGTCGGCGCTGGCCGAGTTACGAAGATCATCAAGTAATTTGGTGATCTGACAAAGCACGCACGGAAGCGGCACTCACCTTCGGGTGGGTGCCGCTTCTGCGTTCGCGGGGTAGATCGGCACGCGACGCGTCGAGACTGCGGTGGCGCGATATGCGCGGATCGGATTCCGTTCTGCGCCATGATTGCCGCATGACCCGGTTCACCGTCCGCGCTTTCACCGACGTCGGGCTTCGGCGCCGACGCAATGAGGACGCGGTGCTTGTCGCTGGCTGGCTGTGTCAGACGCACGACGGATCGCTGGCGACCTTCGAGTTCGCGCCGACGCCTCCGTTCGTCTGCGCGGTCGCCGACGGGATGGGCGGGCATGCCGGTGGCAACCTCGCGAGTCGGGTCGCGTTGAACGTGATCGCGGAGGTCTCGCAGAGCTGGCGTTCCCCCGCGGACGTCGAGGCGGCACTGCACGACGTCAACGCGCAGGTGCGTGCCGTTGGTGCCGAGACCGAATTGGAGGGCCTCGGCACGACGATAGCCGGATTGTGCTTTCTGGCAGACGAACTCATTGCGTTCAACGTCGGTGACAGCCGCATCTACTCGATCACCGACGCGCAGCTGCAGCAGCTGTCGATCGACGACTCGATCTTCGGCGCCGACGGCAGGCCCACCAACATCATCACCCAGTCATTGGGGCAGCCCGATGCGGTGCGACCCCACGTACTGAGACTCCCGTTGAAGGAGGGGAGTTATCTGATGTGCTCCGACGGGGTGAGCGGCATGATGACCGACGCCGAGTTCGCCGATGCGGTGCAGTCCGATGACATCGCGCAGTGGTGTGCCGCGATCACCGAGGCGGTCCGAGCCAACGGTGCCGATGACAACTTCTCGTTCGTCATCGTCGATGTCGCCGACGTGTGAGTCGGGCCCCTGAGCCGGACGTTATCGCCGGACATTGGGATCGGTAGATCGCATCCGGCGATAGTCTGACGCCCAGATGCAACCAGAACGGCTCGGCTAACTGAGGAGCGTGGGGGAGATGGTCTGGCGTTATGTGAAGGCACAGCTCATGGTTCTGCTGTGCGGTGGCCTGGTGGGCCCGATCTTCCTGGCGGTGTTCTTCGGGCTGGGCCAGGATCCTCTGGTCAAGTGGATGTTCTGGGTCGGTCTGTTGGTCACCGCCCTCGACGTGCTGATCGCGTTGGGGCTGGCGAGCTACGGACAGAGGGTCCAGGCCAAGACCCAGATGCTCGAGTCCAGTGGGGTGCTCGCGCTGGCCCAGGTGACGGGGATCGCCGAGACCGGCACCCGGATCAATGAACAGCCGCTGGTGAAGGTCAGCCTCCACATCGAGGGTCCCGGCCTCACACCGTTCGACACCCAGGACTCGGTGATCGCGTCGGTGACGAGACTGCCGCTCATCACCGGGCGAAAGCTCGTTGTGCTCGTCGATCCGGCGACCAACGCCTACCAAATCGACTGGAACAGAAGCGCTCTGGTCGGTGGCATGGTGCCCGCGCAGTTCAGCCTCGCCGAGGACAATCGCACCTATGACCTGTCGGGTCAGGCCGGGCCTCTGATGGAGATCATGGGAATCCTCAAGGCCAACAACGTCCCCATGAACGGGACCATCGACATCCGGTCCAATCCCGCGGTGCGTAACCAGGTGATGAACGTCGTGCGACGTGCTGCCGCCCAACAGGCGCCGCCCGCGGCTCAGATGGCGGCCCCCGCCGCGGCAGCCCCTGCCCAATCGTTCATGTCGGCACCGAATCCGTCGACATCGCAGCGGCTACAGGAACTCGAGACGCTACGAGCCACGGGTGCGATCTCTGAATCGGAGTACAGCGCGAAACGCCAGCAGATCATCGCCGACCTGTAGCGGGTTGTTGTTGGCCGGAACCCGAATTGCCCGGCCGAAGTTTTGGTAACGTCCGTCTCCAACCAGCGTGAGGTCGGGGGCGGTGCGGATGGCGTCGGATCCCGATGAGCCCGGACCACCACGCCAACCATCGATAGCCGATGCGCTGGTTCCGCTTGTCGCGCTGGCGCTTCTGATCGCGTCGGCGCTGGCACTGTTCGGGTTGGATGCACTCGATGGGCCCATCCAGGTCGCGTTGATCCTGTGTTGTGCGGTCGCCGCGCTGATCGGACTCAAGAACGGCCACCCCTGGTCGGCGGTGCAGGAGGCCGGCCAGTCCGCCCTCTCGTCGATCACCAGCGCCCTGTTCATCCTGCTGGCCGTCGGTGCGCTGATCGGGACCTGGAATCTGTCGGGCACCATCCCGACCCTGGTGTACTACGGCATTCAAGCGCTGTCCCCGGGGTACTTCTACATCGCCGCGGCGGTGATCTGTGGTGTCGTCGCGTTGTCGATCGGCAGCTCCTGGACCACCGCCGCGACCATCGGTGTGGGCCTCGTCGGCATCGGCGGTCTGCTCGGGGTCTCGACCGCGATCACCGCGGGCGCGGTCATCTCGGGTGCCTATCTGGGGGACAAGCTCTCGCCGCTGTCAGAGACGACGATCCTGACCGCCCAGATGGTCCGAGTCGATCTCTACACCCACATCCGGAGTCAGGCGTGGACATCGGTGCCGGCGTTCATCATCGCGGCGGTCGGGTTCACCATCCTGGGCATTGCGGGCCCGCCGGTGCACGACACCGTCGGTGAGGACGTGGAGCTGGCGAAGCTCGGTGACATCTTCTGGATAAACCCGGTCAACCTGTTGCCGCTGGTCCTGCTGGCGGTCCTGTCGATCCGCAAGGTACCCGCGTCGTTGGCGTTGCTGGCCTCGGCATTGTTCGCCGGCGTGCAGGCCACGATTCTGCAGCGTGATGTGGTGGAGCAGTTCGCGGCGGCGATCGGCGGCAGCTCAGAGGCGGTCACCGGTTCGATCCAGGCGATCTGGAAGGTGATGGCCAACGGATTCTCGATGAACTCGGGTATCGGCGATATCGACCGCCTGCTGTCTCGGGGCGGGATGGACAGCATGCTGCTCACCATCTGGCTGATCATCGGAGCGGTGACGTTCGGAGCGCTGCTCGAACAGTTGGGCCTCATCGACCGCCTGATCAACCCGATGATCGCCAGGGCCACGTCCCGCGGCCGTCTGTACCTCACGGTGTTCGGCTGCGGTTTCGGTCTCAACGTCGTTGCGGGCGACCAGTACATCGCATTGGTATTGCCCAGTCGCATGTTCCGCGCAGAGTTCGAGAAGCGTGAACTGGCTCCACAGAACCTCTCTCGACTCGCCGCAGATAGCGCTACGGTGACATCGCCTCTGGTTCCGTGGAACTCGTGCGGTGCGTTCATGGGCGCGGCGTTGGGTGTTGCGACGTTGTCCTATCTGCCATTCGCGCTGTTCAACATCGCCAGTCCGGCCCTGAGCGTGATCTACGGGTTCACCGGCTTCAAGATCGTCCCCGGTTCACCCGCCCAGGAAGGTGAAGGAGTCACATGACCAGCACCGAGGCCGCGGTCGACAAACAGAAGGTCAGCCTGCCGACGCTGACCGCGATGGTCATCGGTTCGATGATCGGCTCCGGTGTCTTCCTGCTGCCCAGGCGGTTCAGCGTCGAGGCCGGCGTGGCCGGGGCGCTCATCGCGTGGACCATCGCCGGTGCGGGCATGTTGATGCTGGCCTTCGTCTTTCAGCGGCTCGCGACTCGCAAGCCTGACCTGGACGCAGGCATCTACGCATACGCCAAGGCGGGTTTCGGCGACTATGTGGGCTTCAACTCCGCGTTCGGGTTCTGGGCGTCGGCGTGCGCGGGAAACACCTCGTACTGGGTGCTGATCATGGCGACCACCAGTACGTTGTTCCCCGGTCTCGGCGCTGGCGACACCGTGCTGGCGGTGATCTGTTCGTCGGTCGGTGTGTGGTTGTTCTTCTTCCTGATCCTGCGCGGGGTCAAGGAGGCCGCGATCATCAACCAGATCGCCACGTTCGCCAAGATCGTGCCGATTCTGATGTTCGTTGTCATCGTTGTCATCGCATTCAAGGCGGACGTCTTCACCGACAACTTCTGGGGCGGCGACGGCAACTACTCGTGGAGTTCACTCTTCGAGCAGGCCAAGGGCACGATGCTGATCACCGTGTTCGTGTTCCTCGGTATCGAGGGAGCCAGCGTCTACTCCCGTTTCGCGCGCAAGCGGGAGGACGTGGGCCGGGCAACCGTGATCGGATTCCTGTCCGTTCTCGCGGTGTTCATGTTGGTCACTTTGTCGTCCTACGGCGTCATGTCGCAGGCCGAACTGGCCGGGGTGGCACAGCCGTCCATGGCCTCGGTGCTGGAATCGGTTGTCGGGGAATGGGGTTCCATTCTCATCCGGGTCGGCGTCATCCTGTCGGTGCTGGGCGCGTATCTCGCCTGGACGTTGATGGCCGCCGAGATCCTCTACATCCCAGCGAAATCCGAGGACATGCCGAAGTTCTTGGCCAAGCAGAACGCCAAGGGTGCCCCGGTCGTCGCGCTCGTCATGGCCGGCGGCCTGGTGCAGTTGCTGCTCATCCTGCTGCTGTTCACCTCCGAGGCCCTGGACTTCATGCTTGATCTCACGGCGGCGCTGGCATTGATTCCCTACCTGCTCGCCGCCGGGTACGCCCTCAAGCTCACCATCACCCGGGAGACCTACGGCGACAGAAGGTCTCTGGTTCCGGACATGATCGTCTCCGCGTTGGCGACGCTCTACACCCTGTTCCTGGTGTACGCGGCGGGATGGGACCACCTGCTGTTGTCGTGCATCCTCTACGCGCCGGGCGCCCTGCTGTACGCCAAGGCCCGCCGGGAGCGCAATCTTGCGCTTTTCACCCCCGCGGAGGCGGTGCTGTTCGGGATCATCGTGCTGGGCGCGATCGCCGGCGTGGTGTCGTTGGCGACCGGCGCCATCCAAATCTAGCTGGACCGAAAGTCACCCGAGAGTCACCGAGAGGACCGAAATGACCACGACTTCTGATTCCTACGGTGTGCACTCCGAGGTCGGAAAGCTGCGCAAGGTGCTGGTCTGCTCGCCGGGCCTTGCTCACGAGCGGCTCACCCCGTCCAACTGCGACGATCTGCTGTTCGACGACGTGCTGTGGGTGCAGAACGCGCGTCGGGATCACTTCGACTTCATGGACAAGATGCGTGATCGCGACGTCGAGGTCGTCGAACTGCACAATCTGCTGACCGAGACCATGGACATTCCAGAGGCCAAGAAGTGGCTGCTGGATCGCAAGATCGTGCCCAACGAAGTGGGCCTCGGACTGGTCGATGACACTCGCGGGTTCCTGGACTCCCTGCAGACGCGTCGGCTCTCGGAGTTTCTCATCGGCGGCATGTCGACCCGCGATCTGCCCGCGGACATCCAGTCGGGATACCGGGCACTGGCCCGCGAGGCCGCCGGTGTCACCGAGTACCTGATGCCGCCGCTGCCCAACACCCTCTACACGCGTGACACCACCTGCTGGATCTACGGCGGGGTGACGTTGAACCCGCTGTTCTGGCCCGCCCGCCACGACGAGACGCTGTTGATGAAGGCCATCTACGAGTTCCATCCCGACTACGTCGGCTCGAAGGTGTGGTGGGGTGACCCCGAGAGTTCCTTCGGGATGGCCACGATCGAGGGTGGTGACGTTCTGGTGCCCGGCAACGGCGTCGCCATCATCGGCATGAGCGAGCGAACCTCGCGTCAGGCCATCACGCAGGTCGCCGCGAAGCTGTTCGCCGAGGGAGCGGTGGAGAAGGTGATCGTCGCCGGGATGCCCAAGCTGCGCGCCGCGATGCATCTCGACACGGTGTTCACGTTCGCCGACCGCGACGTGGTGACGATCTATCCCGAGATCGTGGACAACATGCAGACCTTCACGCTGCTGCCCAGCGATGCGGCCCCCGGTGTCGAGGTCGTGGTGGAGACCAAACCCTTCGTCGAGGTGGTTGCCGCGGCCCTTGGGCTCGGTGCGCTGCGGGTGGTCGAGACAGGCGGCACCGCGTATGACTCGGAGCGCCAGCAGTGGGACAGCGGTAACAACCTCGTCGCGGTCGAGCCGGGCGTGGTGTTCGCCTATGACCGCAACACCCACACCAATTCCCTGCTGCGCAAGGCGGGGATCGAGGTCATCACCATCGTCGGCGCAGAGCTGGGCCGCGGACGTGGCGGCGGGCACTGCATGACCTGCCCGATCATCCGCGACGCGGTCGACTACTAGAGCGTCGCCGAAACCGCGTTCCCTGTCGTTGAGCCGCGCGCTCAGCGACCGTGGCGGCGGTCTCGACGTGGTTTAGACTTTCTAGAACACGTTTCAGTTCGGCTGCTAGCCTGGGCCGGGGCTGATGAAAGGACTGGCAATGGCGGCAGCGAACGGACCCCTCGAGGGTCGCGTGGCATTCATCACGGGCGCCGCCCGCGGACAGGGACGCGCGCATGCCGTGCGACTGGCCAGCGAGGGCGCCGACATCATCGCCATCGATATCTGCGGCCCGGTGTCGGACACCGTCACCTACCCGCCCGCGACGTCGGCAGAACTGGCCGAGACCGTGAGCGCCGTCGAGGCGACCGGCCGCAAGGTGCTCGCCCGCGAGGTTGACATCCGTGACCTCGCGGCCCAGCAGAAGGTCGTCGCCGACGGCATCGAGCAGTTCGGCAGGCTCGACATCGTGGTGGCCAACGCGGGCATCCTCAGCTGGGGCCGGATGTTCGAGATGTCCGAGGAGCAGTGGGACAGCGTCATCGACGTCAACCTGAACGGGACATGGCGCACCATCCGCGCCGCGGTGCCCGCGATGATCGAGGCGGGCAACGGCGGCTCCATCATCATCGTGAGCTCGTCGGCCGGAACGAAGGCCACACCCGGCAACGGGCACTACTCGGCGTCCAAACACGGCCTCGTCGCGATCACCAACGCCTTGGCGATTGAGGTGGGCGAGTTCGGAATTCGCGTCAACTCCATACACCCGTACTCGATCGGAACCCCGATGGTCGAGCCCGAGGCGATGATGGAGGTCTTCACCAAGTACCCGCAGTTCCTGCACAGCTTCTCCCCGATGCCGTACAAGCCCATCAACCACGAGGGCAAGAAGGGCCTACAGGAGTTCATGACACCCGAAGAGGTTTCGGATGTGGTGTCGTGGCTGGCGGGTGACGGATCCGCGACGATTTCGGGGTCCCAGATCGCGATCGACCGCGGCACCGCGAAGTACTGACCGTACTGACTGCCTAAGCGCTGAGCGAACGAAGTTCCGCTCGGCGACTCGTCGTGGGTAGGTTCGCGATATGACTTCGCAGACCTTCGGTTACGCGCTCGACGGCATCGAGTTCGACGGTGTGTTGGTGGGCGGAGAGCTTCGCGGCGCACCCACCGTCCTGGTGTTCCACGGTATGGAGGGCCGCAGCGACGCGCAGCTGGAGTTCTGTACTCGGCTGGCGGCGTTGGGTTATCGGGCCGTCGCCGTCGACGTGTTCGGACGTGACGTCACAGCCGCCGGTCCCGACGCATGTGCAGCCGCGATGGACGGGTTCCTCAAGGACCGGAAAGCCCTGCGGGAACGGATCATCGGCGTCGTCGATGCGATCCGTGACCTGCCCGACGTCGACCGTGACGCGCTGGCGGCCATCGGGTTCTGCTTCGGCGGTCTGTGTGTCCTCGACGCGGCACGCCACGGGGTGGGGCTGAGGGCCATCGGCGCATTTCACGGCCTGCTCACGCCGCTGCCGGACGCGCCCGAGGCGCCCATCGGCACCAAGGTGGCCGTCTACCACGGCTGGGATGACCCCTTCGCGCCGCCATCCGACGTCCTGGCTCTCGCGGCCGAACTGACCGAGCGCCGCGCCGACTGGCAGCTACACGCCTACGGACATGCGCTGCACGCCTTCATGGCGACGTTCGCCAATGCGCCCGAACGCGGTATCCAGTACGACGAGACCACGGCCCGGCGGGCGTGGAACGATCTCGTCGGTTATTTAGCGGAGACCTTCGGGACCTAGCTCGGCAGCACCAGCACCGGCACCGGACTGTGGCGCACGATCTTGGTGCCCTTCGAACCGAGGAACACTCGTGCGATCGCGCCCTGCGGCGATGTGCCCAGCGCCAGCAGCTCACCGTCCAGCCACTCGGCGGCGTCGAGAGCCTGATCCCAACCATTGCCGGTGACGACCTGCAACTCGACCTCGTCACTCACGATTCCGTCGGACCTCAACTGGGCCAACGCCTCTCGCGCCTGCGACGCCCATGAGGCCAAAAGGGTGTCCTCGGCGTGCAGGCCGACCGACGGTGGGTACATCGTGCGACCACGGACCGCGAATGTGATGACCCGCATCGGAACCGCCAGCGTCGCCGCGAACGCCGCGACCCGCTCCACGACGTGGCGAGACTCCGGTGTACCGGGATAGGCGCAGGTGATTCGGGTCAGACCGTGGGTCTTCGCACCGCGATAACCGCGCGGGCTGATCGCCAGCGGAACCGGAGACGAGTGCAGCAGCCGGTCCGCGGTCGAGCCGATGACCACCTGTCCGAGCTGGCCGTCGGCCGCCGACCCCAGCACCAGCGCGTCGGCGTCGAGATCCCGTACGGCATCCAGCAGGCCACCTGAGGCGGACCGATGCGCGTACTTGTGGAAGCTGACCTCGAGCCCCGCATCCAGCGATGCGATGCACTCGCCGGCCTGGGTGGCCGAGTCGGACGCCAGTCTGTCGGCATACTCGGCATATTCGGCATCGATGCGCGCCGGAGACGGAGTGGTCCACGGCTTGGGGACGACGGTGACCACGGCCAGCGGCACCTTGCGGGTCCGGGCTGCCTCCACCCCGAGGTGCAGTGCCGATATTCCTGCCTTCCCGGTCAGGTAGCCCACGACGATTGTCATGCGCGACCCGCCTTCGCTTCTCGCCGGCCAGTCACGCGCGATCCTTCGGCGGCGTGATGACATCGACATCATCGACGCCAGGAGCGGCGGTTGCGATGATGCCATCGCCGCCATCGTTGAGTGCGCTGTGGCGTCGGCTCCAGAGGAAGTAGAAGCTCAAGACCGCGGCCACCCAAATCCCAAACCACAGCCAGGTGTTCGGGGGCAGGCCGTACAGCACCCATACGCAGGCGGCAATGGACAGGATGGGTGTCACCGGATAACCCGGAACCTTGAAGCCACGAGGCAGGTTTGGTTCTCTGACCCGCAGGATGATCACGCCGACCGAGACCGTGATGAAGGCGACGAGTGTGCCGATCGAGACCAGGTCCCATAGGTAGTCGAGTGGGACGAAGCCGGCCAGGATCGAGGTGATCGTGGCCACGATGATCGTGTTGTTCACCGGTGTCATGCTGCGCGGATTGACCTTGGCGAACATCGCGGGAAGTAGCCCGTCACGACCCATTGCGAACAGGATGCGGGTCTGGCCGTACATAACCACCAGGGTCACCGAGAAGATCGAGATCACCGCGCCGGCAGCAAGGATCGTGCTGGCCCAGGTCGAACCGTTGAGGATGTTCTCCAGGATGACCGACAGGCCGGCTTCGGACTGTGCATCGGATCCGAACTCGTCAGCGGACTGAGTGCCCAAGCCGGCGAACGCCACCAGGATGTAGATGAGGGTCACGACGACCAGTGCGGCGAGGATGGCGCGCGGCATGGTCTTCTGTGGGTTCTTGACCTCGTCACCGGCGGTGGACACGGCGTCGAGTCCGATGAAGGTGAAGAAGATGGTGGCCGCACCCGCTGTGATTCCGGCAAAACCCGCGTTCCAGAACCCAGCGAAGTGGTCGGTGGTGAATGCGGTCAGCGCGATGGCGATGAACAGCGCGAGCACACCCAACTTGATGATCACCATGACGGTGTTGACCGCCGCGGACTCGCTGGCACCGCGAATCAGCAACAGCGCACACATGGTGATCAGGATCATGGCAGGCAGGTTGACGATGCCCGGTGTCTCACCCCACGGCGCCGCGGTCAGAGCGTGTGGAAGATGAACCCCAAATAGGTTGTCCAGCAGCTTGTTCAGATAACCACTCCAGCCAATTGCCGTCGCAGACATCGAGACGCCGTACTCCAGAAGCAGGCAGGCGGCTACACCCATCGCCACGACCTCGCCCATCGTGGTGTAGGCGTACGAATAGGTTGATCCCGAAACGGGAACGGCGGAAGCCATTTCCGCGTAGCAGATGGCTGACAGCCCAGCGGCTATACCTGCGATCACGAACGAGATCAGCACCGCGGGACCGGCCTTGGGCACCGCCTGCTGCAGCACGATGAAGATGCCCGTCCCAACGGTGGCACCAACGCCGAACATGGTGAGCTGGAAGGTCCCGATCGTCCGTTTGAGGTGGTCGGAGGCGCCATGGGCGACCGGGGCACCGATCACGGGTCGGCGTCGAAGCATCTGTTCTGTCAGGCTGACGGTCGGTGATGTCATGGTGCCTCCAGTTGAGGGTTCAGTCGAGAGCGGTGTTCTCGCGGGCATCGGCCAGCGCGGCCGCGAACTGGTCAACGGCCCAGCAGATCTCCTCCTCCGTGATCACCAGCGGCGGTGCGAAGCGCAACGTGGAGCCGTGGGTGTCCTTGACGAGAACCCGGCGCTGAGCCAAGCGCAGGGTGATCTCCTTGCCGGAGCCGATGCTCGGGTCCACGTCGACACCCGCCCACAGGCCGAGGCCCCGCACGGCCAGCACGCCGTGACCGATCAGCGCGCGTAGTCGCCCATGTAGGACGCCACCGAGTTCTGCTGAGCGGGTTTGGTATTCGCCCCGACCCAGCATCGAGACCACCGTGGTACCGATCGCGGCCGCCAGCGGATTGCCGCCGAAGGTGGAGCCGTGTTCACCGGGGTGCAGGACGCCGAGCACATCGCGGTCGGCGACGACGGCCGACAACGGGACCACGCCACCGCCGAGCGCCTTGCCGAGCAGATAGACGTCGGGCACCACGCCCCAGTGCTCGCAGGCGAAGGTGCGCCCGGTCCGGGCCAGACCCGCCTGGATCTCGTCGGCGATCATCAGGACGTTGTGCGCGGTGCAGAGCGCGCGAACCCTCGGCAGGTAGTCGTCGGGAGGCACGATGATGCCCGCCTCGCCCTGGATGGGCTCGATCAGTACGGCCACGGTGTTCTCGTCGATGGCGGCGGCCAGCGCATCGGCATGGGGATCGTCGGGGCCGAAGGGCACAGAGCGGAAACCCGGCGTGTACGGACCGAAACCACGCCGGGCGGTGTCGTCGTCGGAGAAGCTGATGATCGTCGTCGTTCGACCGTGGAAGTTGTTGCGCGCCACAATGATGTTGGACTGGTCGGTGGGCACGCCCTTGACGTCGGTGCCCCATTTCCTGGCGACCTTGATACCGCTCTCCACGGCTTCGGCGCCGCTGTTCATTGGCAGCACCATGTCCTTGCCGCACAGTTGTGCAAGGGCTGCGCAGAACGGTCCGAGTCTGTCGGAGTGGAACGCCCGGCTGACCAGCGTGACGGTATCGAGCTGATGGTGGGCGGTCGCGATGATCTCGGGATTGCGGTGCCCGAAGTTGACAGCGGAGTACGCCGCCAGACAGTCCAGATACCGCTGGCCCTCGACGTCGGTGATCCAGACACCCTCGGCGGAGGCCGCGACGACCGGAAGCGGGGAGTAGTTGTGCGCGGCGTACTGATCGTCCACCGCGATCGCCGCCGCGGTGACCGATCCGGTCCGAGGAGCCGCTGCGGTCATCATGTCCTCAAGAATGGTCACGGATACACCTCCAAGGTGCAGCATTTGACAGATCCGCCGCCCTTGAGGAGTTCGGTCAGATCCACACCGATGGGCTCGAACCCGGCATCGTCGAGTTGTTTGGCAAAGCCGGTGGCGGCGGCCGGGTGCATGACGTGCAATCCGTCCGACACGGCGTTGAGCCCCAGCACATAGGCATCCGCCGTGGCGACCTCGATGGCGTCGGGGAACAAGTCCTGCAGCCTGGCGCGCGCCTCGTCGCTGAACGCGGGCGGGTAGTAGGCGATCGTGTCGTCGTCGAGGACCGCGAGTGCGGTGTCGAGGTGATAGAACCGCGGATCGATCAGCTCGAGGCTGACGACGGGCATTCCCAGGATGGCGGCCACCTCGTCGTGCGCGCGACGATCCGTTCTAAATCCATGGCCCGCCAACACCATTGAGCCGATGACCAGCAGGTCGCCCTGGCCCTCGTTGGTGTGCTCGGTGACGGCGGTCTCGAAGCCGTGGTCAGTCATCCACCGTCCGTACGCGACTGCCTCATCGGCGCGTTGCGGGTAGGCGAAACGCGCGACGACGGCGGCGCCGTTCACGATCAGGCCACCGTTGGCGGCGTACACCATGTCGGGGAGGCCGGCGACCGGATCAACCAGTTCGACGGTGTGCCCCAGCGAGACGTAGGTCTGGTGCAGCGCCTGCCACTGGCGAACCGCGAGGTCGGCGTCTGCGGGTGTCGACGTGTCCATCCAGGGATTGATTGCGTACTCCACGGCGAAGTGTGTCGGGGCCGTCATGACGTAGTGGCGCAGTCGCGGACTGCGGGATCGCGGCGTCGCCGCAGCCTCCGACGCCGCGATATGTGAGATCGTCATGAAATAGACGATATGGAGCCCTGATCTCGCAATCAATCACCACTCGTTGCGTGTTAGGTAGCGATCTATTGTGTCTGGCGTAGGATTGTGAAGCTTTGTTGCGTGGAGCGGGAAGGGGCTGTCTCATGGACCGTCTGGACGAGACCGACGAGGCAATCCTGGCCGAGTTGGCCGAGCACGCCCGTGCGACCTTCGCCGAGATCGGGCAGCGCGTGAACCTGTCCGCACCCGCGGTCAAGAGGCGTGTCGACCGCATGCTCGACAGTGGTGTGATTCGTGGATTCACGACCCTCGTCGACCGCAACGCCATCGGATGGACCACCGAGGCCTATGTGCAGGTCTACTGTCACGGCACGATCGCCCCTGACGAGTTGCGGCGGGCCTGGGTCGATATCCCCGAAGTGGTCAGTGCCGCCACCGTGACGGGCACGTCCGACGCCATCCTGCACGTGCTGGCGCGGGACATGCGTCACCTGGAGGAGGCGCTGGAACGTATTCGCGCCAGCGCCGACATCGAGCGCAGCGAGAGCATCGTCGTGCTGTCCAACATCATCGAGCGAACCCGTCCCTGAAGCCCTGTCCGGGTTGGGGTGGCTTACCGCATTGTCGGTGCATCGTGTAAGAAAGCCCACGTGACTACTAGTGGAGGCATCGTCATCGTCGGGGGTGGACTTGCCGCGTCGCGCACCGCCGAGCAACTGCGTCGTGCCGAGTACAGCGGACCCATCACCATCGTCAGCGATGAGGAGCATCTGCCATACGATCGGCCGCCACTGTCGAAGGAAGTGCTGCGGGCGGAGACCGATGACGTCCTGCTCAAACCCGCAGAGTTCTACGAGGAGAACAACATCACGCTGATGCTGGGCTCTGGGGCGAGCGCGCTGGACACCGCTGCGCAGACCGTGACCCTGGCCAACGGCGAGACGGTGGCCTACGAGGAACTCGTCATCGCGACAGGCCTCGTGCCCAAGCGCATTCCGTCGCTGCCCGACCTCGAGGGCGTCCGCGTGCTGCGCACTCTCGGCGAGAGCATCGCGCTGCGTGAGCACGCCGGCACGGTGAAGCGCGCCGTGATCATCGGAGCCGGTTTCATCGGCTGCGAGGTGGCCGCAAGCCTGCGCAAGCTCGGCGCCGAGGTGACGATCGTGGAGCCGCAGCCTGCCCCGCTGGCCTCGGTGCTCGGTACCCAGATCGGCGATCTGGTGGCCAGGCTGCACCGCGCCGAGGGTGTTGACGTGCGCTGTGGAGTCGGTGTCTCGGGTGTCAGCGGCACCGGCCACGTCGAGAAGGTGCAGCTGTCGGATGGCACCGAGCTCGACGCCGACGTCGTCGTGATCGGCATCGGCTCGCGTCCGTCCACCGACTGGCTCGAGGGCAGCGGCGTCGCCGTCGACAACGGCGTGATCTGCGACGCCGCGGGCCGAACCTCAGCGCCGAAGGTGTGGGCGATCGGTGATGTGGCGTCCTGGCAGGATGCCTCGGGACACCAAGTGCGCGTTGAGCATTGGAGCAACGTCGCCGAGCAGGCCCGCGTGATCGTGCCTGCGCTGCTTGGCGCGGAAGCGACCTCGTCGGCGGTCGTGGTGCCCTACTTCTGGAGCGATCAGTACGACGTCAAGATCCAGTGCCTGGGCGAGCCCGAGGCCGACGACATCGTGCACATCGTCGAGGACGACGGCCGCAAGTTCCTGGCCTTCTACGAGCGCGACGGTGTCGTGGTGGGCGTCGTCGGCGGCGGTATGCCGGGCAAGGTGATGAAGACGCGCGCCAAGATCGCCAACGGTGCGCCCATCGCCGACGTCCTGCCAACCCCCTCCTAATCCTGAAGCGATTTCGGCGGGGGGGGGGGGGGGGGGGGGCGCCCCCCCCCCCCCCCCCCGGGGGGGGGGGGGGGGGGGGGGGGGGGGGGGGGCGGGGGGGGGGGGGGCGGCGGGGGGGGGGGGGGCCCCCCCCCCCCCGGGCCCCCGCCG
>NZ_JBEPRZ010000004.1:0-643326 GCF_040548615.1 Mycolicibacterium sp. 624 | reverse complement strand
CGGCCTTCTTGACGGCCGGAGCCGCCTTCTTGGCAACAGCCTTCTTGACTGCGGCCTTCTTGACGGCCGGAGCCGCCTTCTTGGCAACAGCCTTCTTGACTGCGGCCTTCTTGACGGCCGGAGCCGCCTTCTTGGCAACAGCCTTCCTGACGACCGCCTTCTTGACGGCCTTCTTCGCGGCCGCCTTGCGGGCCGGTGCAGCCGTGGCGCCGCGCTTCACAGCAGGTCCTTCCGCCGGGAGACGCTGCGCCCCAGACACAACGGCCTTGAACTGCGCACCCGGACGGAATGCCGGAACTGATGTGGGCTTGACCTTGACGGTCTCGCCGGTGCGCGGGTTACGCGCAACGCGAGCCGCACGACGACGCTGCTCAAAAACGCCAAACCCTGTGATCGTCACGCTGTCGCCCTTATGGACGGCGCGCACGATGGTGTCGACGACGTTCTCCACGGCGGCAGTTGCCTGCCGCCGATCGGTGCCCAACTTGTCCGTGAGGACGTCGATGAGCTCTGCCTTGTTCATGCAAAACCTCCGAAGCCAGTGGTCCGCCTTGGACCGACTAGTGCACACGGTAAACCCTTAAGCTGCTGATTTCCAAGAGCCACGCCCAATTTCAGGCATTGCTGAGTGGCGTGTCGGCAATCCGATTGCCCCACATAGGCGGTGGTACGCCAGTGCTAGAACTGGTTGCGGGGAGGGGATTTCGACCCCCTCCCCGCCCATTATCAGGCCGGTAGAGTGCGCGGCTTCCAGCTCGGCCTGAGCTTCTCAAACTCCTCGATTTCAGCCTGTTTCCGCAGCGTAAGGCCTATATCGTCGAGTCCCTCGAGCAGCCGCCAAGCGGTGTAGTCGTCAATCGTGAACGGCAACAGGACCGTTCCGGCGGCGATGGTGCGATCTTGAAGATTCACAGTGATTTCCAGCCCCGGATTCTGCTCAATGAGCTTCCAAAGCAATTCCACATCATCTTGGGCAACTTCGGCCGCCAGGAGTCCCGCCTTGCCCGAATTGCCGCGAAAGATGTCGGCGAAGCGCGACGATATGACGACCCGGAAGCCGTAGTCCATTAGCGCCCAGACGGCATGCTCCCGCGATGAACCGGTGCCGAAATCTGGTCCGGCCACCAGAACCGAGCCCTTATCGAAAGGCGGGAGATTGAGAATGAAGGACGGATCATTCCGCCAGGCGGCGAATAGACCGTCCTCGAAACCCGTTCGGGTGACCCGCTTGAGGTAGACCGCGGGGATGATCTGGTCGGTGTCGACGTTCGACCGCCGCAGCGGAACGCCAATACCGGTGTGGGTGTGGAAGGCATCCATGGCTTTCTCCCTATCGAGTTTCGAGCAGATCGGCGGGCGAGGACAAGGTGCCACGGATCGCGGTGGCCGCCGCGACGGCGGGCGAAACTAGGTGCGTGCGCCCACCCTTACCCTGCCTACCCTCGAAGTTTCGGTTGGACGTGGCCGCGCAGCGCTCACCTGGCGCCAGCTGATCAGGGTTCATACCGAGGCACATCGAGCACCCGGCCTGGCGCCATTCAGCGCCGGCTGCGGTGAATATGTCGCCCAGACCCTCGGATTCGGCCTGCGCACGCACCCGCATCGATCCGGGCACCACGAGCATCCGAACACCATCGGCCACCGTGTGACCCGCCAGAACCTCGGCGACCACGCGTAGATCCTCGATACGGCCATTGGTACAGGAGCCGACGAACACCGTGTCGATGGCCACATCACGCATGGGGGTGCCCGGCACCAAATCCATGTAGGCCAAGGCCTTTTCCGCGGCCTGCCGCTCACCTTCATCGAACATCTGTTCGGGGTGGGGCACCGAATCGGCCAGTGGCACACCCTGACCGGGGTTGGTACCCCATGTCACGAACGGGCTGAGGCTGGCGGCGTCGATGTGAATCTCGGTGTCGAACTCGGCGCCGTCATCGGTACGCAGATTGCGCCACGCCTCGACCGCGGCGTCCCAGTCCGCACCCTTCGGCGCGTGGGGCCGACCCCGCAGGTACTCGAAGGTGGTCTCGTCCGGAGCGATCATGCCCGCGCGGGCACCCGCCTCGATGCTCATGTTGCAGACCGTCATACGACCCT
Source organism: Mycolicibacterium sp. 624 (assembly GCF_040548615.1). NCBI lineage: Bacteria > Bacillati > Actinomycetota > Actinomycetes > Mycobacteriales > Mycobacteriaceae > Mycobacterium > Mycolicibacterium sp. 624. The sequence continues at coordinate 641,226 of NZ_JBEPRZ010000004.1, read as the reverse complement.
CCATCGACAGCGCCTCGATGGCGCTGCCGCGGTACTCCAGGACGTGCCCCTGCCCACCGCCGGTGCCGATCTTGGCGATCACGGCGAGGATGATGTCCTTGGCGCTCACCCCCGGCGGCAGTTCACCGTCGACGTTGATCGCCATCGTCTTGAATGGCCGAAGCGCAAGTGTCTGCGTTGCGAGCACGTGCTCGACCTCGGACGTGCCGATCCCCATCGCCAGCGCGCCGAAGGCGCCGTGCGTGGAGGTGTGGCTGTCGCCGCAGACGACCGTGGTGCCCGGCTGGGTCAGTCCGAGTTGCGGTCCGATGATGTGCACGATGCCCTGCTCGACGTCACCCATCGAGTGCAGGCGAATGCCGAACTCCGCACAGTTACGGCGCAGCGTCTCGACCTGGGTCCGCGACACCGGGTCGGCGATGGGCTTGTCGATGTCGATCGTCGGAACGTTGTGGTCCTCCGTGGCGATCGTCAGATCGGGCCTGCGCACCGGCCGCCCGGCCAGCCTCAGACCGTCGAATGCCTGCGGGCTGGTGACCTCGTGGACGAGGTGCAGATCGATGTAGATCAGGTCCGGCTCCTTGGCCGATCCCTCTCCAGGGCCGCTGACCACAACGTGGTCGGCCCACACCTTCTCTGCCATGGTGCGTGGTTTGTCGTTCATGACGTCTCAATTCCCTCGGACCACCCACATGGGCTGATGCGGATGGCGACTCTTTGTTATCTCAGCATTCGGGACGCTAGTATCTCCCTGTGAGACAGGATAGCGGCATCGGCGTGCTCGACAAAGCCGTGGGGGTACTGCACTCGGTGGCCCAGTCCCCTTGCGGGCTGGCCGAACTCTGCGAACGCACCGGCCTGCCTCGGGCGACCGCGCACAGGCTGGCCGCGGGCCTCGAGGTGCACCGACTACTGGCACGTGACGGCGAGGGGCGCTGGCTACTGGGGCCCGCGCTCACCGAGCTGGCCGGCCAGGTCAATGACCCACTGCTGGCCGCAGGCGCCGCAATACTGCCCCGACTGCGCGAGATCACCGGCGAGAGCGTGCAGCTGTACCGGCGGGAGGGCACAGCCAGGGTGTGTGTAGCGGCCCTGGAACCGCCTGTGGGCCTTCGTGACACCGTTCCGGTGGGCACCCACCTGCCGATGACCGCGGGGTCCGGCGCCAAGGTGCTGCTGGCCTACAGCGACGCGGCAACCCAACAGGCGGTACTGCCGCACGCGAAGTTCACCGACCGGACGCTGGCCGAGGTGCGCAAGCGTGGCTGGGCGCAGAGTGCTGCCGAGCGCGAGGCGGGTGTGGCGAGCATCTCAGCGCCGGTTCGCGACGGCCGCGGCACGGTGATCGCGGCGGTGTCGGTGTCCGGGCCCATCGACCGAATGGGCCGACGCCCCGGCGAGCGCTGGGCAGCCGATCTACTGGCGGCGGCCGAGGCACTGACGCGGCGCCTGTAGATCTCCACACCGCAGAACGCAAGAACGCCCGTCCTCAGTGAGGACGGGCGTTTCTCGTTTGTACCCCCGATGGGATTCGAACCCACGCTACCGCCGTGAGAGGGCGGCGTCCTAGGCCGCTAGACGACGGGGGCTAGAACTTATTCCGGTTGGAAAGCATAGCTCAGCGAGCAATGCCTACCTAATCACCACGATTGGCTGGGGTACCAGGACTCGAACCTAGAATGGCGGTACCAGAAACCGCTGTGTTGCCAATTACACCATACCCCATGGGCTGTCTATAACCGCTGGTCATAGACCTTGTCGAAGTCCGGCGCATCTCGGTGGCCACCGAGACAATCCGTTCTCCGGCCGACAGGCAGACTATCAAAGATTTCGGCGCCGATTTTCACGCAGGTGCCTTAGCGGCCGCCGCGTGGTCACGACCTGCACGCAGCCTGGCCAAACTCCTCTCGCGCCCCAGCAGTTCCAGCGACTCGAACAGCGGCGGGCTGACGGTCGCGCCGGTGGCCGCGACCCGGATGGGACCGAACGCCTTGCGAGGCTTGAGTTCGAGACCGTCGATCAGCGCCGCCTTCAGGGCCGCCTCGATATCCGCCGTCGCCCACTGGCCGACGCCCTCGAGCGCGGCCACCGCGGCGTCGAGGACCGCGACAGCCTCGGCACGCAGTTCCTTGCCCGCCGACTTCTCGTCGAGCGCGAAAGAACCCTCGTCGAGGAACTTCAGCAGATCCCACGCGTCGCCGAGCACGACGATGCGGGTCTGCACGAGATCGGCCGCCACGGCGAACGAGGAGTCGTCGAGGCCGGTGTCGTGCCCGTGAGCGACGAAGTAGTCGCGCAGTCGCGCCACGAAGTCACCGGCGGACAGCAGCCGGATGTGCTCGGCGTTGATCGCGTCGGCCTTCTTCTGATCGAACCGCGCCGGGTTGGAGTTGACGTTGCGGACGTCGAACGCGGCAACCATCTCATCAAGGCTGAACACGTCGTGGTCGTCTGCGATGCCCCAGCCCAGCAGCGCGAGGTAGTTCAGCAGCCCCTCGGGGATGAACCCGCGGTCGCGGTGCAGGAACAGATTGGACTGCGGGTCGCGCTTGGACAGCTTCTTGTTGCCCTCCCCGAGGACGCTGGGCAGGTGGGCGAACTCGGGCACCCTCTGCGCCACCCCGATCCGGATTAGCGCGCGATACAAGGCGATCTGGCGCGGTGTCGACGGCATGATGTCCTCACCGCGAAGCACGTGGGTGATGTTCATCACGGCGTCGTCCACCGGATTGACCAACGTGTACAGCGGATCTCCGTTACCCCGGGTGATCGCGAAGTCCGGAACCGATCCGGCCGCGAACGTGACGGGCCCGCGCACCAGATCGTTCCACGTGAGGTCCTCGTCGGGCATCCGCAGCCGCAGAACGGGATTGCGCCCCTGTGCACGGAACGCCGCCCGCTGCTCGTCGGTCAGATCGCGGTCGTGGTTGTCGTAGCCGAGCTTGGGATTGCGCCCGGCGGCGACGTGGCGGGCCTCGACCTCCTCGGGTGTCGAGTACGCCTCGTACACCTCACCGGCGGCCAGCAGTCGCGCGATCACGTCACGGTAGATGTCACCGCGCTCGGACTGCCGATACGGCGCGTGCGGGCCACCGACCTCGGGCCCCTCGTCCCAGTCCAGACCCAGCCAACGCAACGCGTCCAGGATTGCTGCGTAGCTCTCCGCACTGTCGCGCGCCGCGTCGGTGTCCTCAATGCGGAAGACAAAGGTGCCGCCGGTGTGTCGGGCGTAGGCCCAGTTGAACAACGCGGTGCGCACCAGCCCGACGTGTGGTGTGCCTGTGGGTGAGGGACAGAACCGGACTCTTACGCGCTCAGCAGCGTCGTTCATCATTTTCCTTTGCGCACAACGGGATTGGAGAGGGTACCGATGCCATCGATGGTGACGCTGACGGTGTCACCATCCTCGATCGGCCCGACGCCCTCGGGTGTACCGGTCAGGATGAGATCTCCCGGGAGCAGCGTCATCACCGCCGAAGCCCATTCGATGATGGCACCGACGTCGTGCAGCAGAAGCGAGGTGTTGCTGTGCTGGCGCACTTCGCCATTGACCTCGGTTCGCAGATCCAGGTTTGCGGGGTCGACAGCGGTCTCGATCCAGGGACCGACAGGGCAGAAGGTGTCATGACCCTTGGCCCGCATCCACTGCCCGTCCTTCTTCTGCTGATCGCGGGCGGACACGTCATTGGCGATGGTGTAGCCGAGGATGACCTCGGCGGCCTTGGCGGCAGGCACGTCCTTACAGGGCCTCTCGATGACGATGACCAACTCGCCCTCGTGATGCACGGGATTCGCATCGGCAGGCAGTTGGATCGCGACATTGGGACCGATGATCGCGGTGTTGGGTTTGAGGAAGATCACCGGATCCTCCGGTGCCTCGCCACCCATCTCGCGCGCATGGGCCGCGTAGTTCTTGCCCATGCAGATCACCTTGCTGGCCAGGATCGGGGCCAGCAGCCGAACGTCGGCCAACGGCCAGGAACGACCCGTGAAAGTGGGGTTGCGCGAGAGATACTGCTCGGCGATCTCGCGGCACACGGCATCGGAGTTCGGATCGCCCTCGATGACTACGAAGGCGACCCCGTCTGGACTGGCAATTCGACCGAGGCGCATGGCCTCAGCCTAATGACGCGCGGGCGACGTCCTTAATCAGCCCGCGAACTGGGCAGCCAGGAACGGGGTGGAGTCCGGCAGCGACGCCAACACCGCCCCGGAGTGGTCAGCGTCGGGGTAGACCTTCAGCGTCACGTCCTGGCCGTTGGCCACCAGCTGATCGGCGAACTGCAGCGTCAACTTCGGCGGCACGTCGGTGTCCTTGGAGCCCACCCCAAGAAAGATCGGCCGGTCATATCCACTGACCGCGGTGCCCATGTAGACGTCCAGCGCCTCGGCGATCCCAGGCAGCGACGCCAGCGGTGCGCGGAAGAAGTCGGTCGGCGTCATGTGTTCCAGCGCCCGGTCCAGATCGGATTTGCACAGCGTCTCGCCCTTTCCGACCGCATCCAGACCAGCAGGGGTGAGCACGCTGTTCACGTCGATGTCGGGTCGCGCATCGCGCAAACCGGCGAGGATGTAGGCGGTGTAGCTGTTGGCCGCGGGTCCGGTGCCCGCAGGCAGGGCCATGTCCGGTCCGGCGGTCTTGACGATGCTCTGGACGTTGGCCGGTGTGCCGGTCGCCACCACCCCGCGAAAGTCCAGGCCGGTGCCGCGACTGAACTCGGTGGCGCGCCGGGCGGTGTCGACCGCGCCCGCACCACCCTGGGACTGGCCGACGACAGCCCACTTCGGCGACAGTGGCAGGCCCATCTCGTGCATGGCGATCACGGAGTCCACCACGCTGTGCGCGGTGGCGGTGCTGTTCAGGTAGCTCATCAAACCGGGCGTCCCGAGACCCGCGTAATCGGAGCCGACGATGGCGTAGCCCTGCTCAAGCCAGTGCGACAGATACTCGTCATCACGCTCACTGCGGGGCTGCGCCGAAGGCGCGCAATCGTCGCCGAGCCCCACCGTGCCGTGTGCCCATGCGATGACCGGCCAGCCGCCGGCGGGGGCGATACCGTGCGGCACAAACACCGCGGCCGTGCTGACCGCTGGCGAGTTGTGTTGGTCGATAGTGGAATACAGGATCCGGTATGCCGCAGCGGCACCCGACACCGACAGTGCCGGCTCAAGTGGCACCGACGCGATGAGGCCGCCGGGAGCCGGGATCGGTCCATCGTGGAAGCGGGCGTCGAGGCCCGACCAGTTCGGCTCCGCGGCCACCGCCACCGGTGCCACACCAATCGCCATCACGAACGCCAACGCCACGCAGGTCACCCATCTCCACATCACCGGGACAGACTAACCACACACAACGCGTCTCAAATATTGAGACATAAGTTCGATACTTTGGGATGGCGTGGCACGATGCCGACATGACGATTTCGTCGATCGGGACGGCTCGCCGCTGGTCCATGCTCGTCATCGCACTGACCTCGACAACGTGCGCGAACGTGTTCATCAACGGCGCGGCATTTCTCATCCCCACCCTGCACGCCGACCGCGGCCTCGATCTCGCCAAAGCCGGTCTCCTGTCGTCGATGCCAAGCTTCGGACTGGTCATCACGCTGATCGCGTGGGGTTACCTAGTCGATAGATTCGGTGAGCGGATCGTGCTGACGGTGGGCTCGGCACTGACAGCCGCGGCCGCGTTCGCCGCGGCATCCGCTGATTCCCTCATCGCCGTCGGCGCGTTTCTGCTGCTCGGCGGTATGGCCGCGGCCAGCAGCAATTCGGCCAGCGGCCGCCTCGTGGTCGGCTGGTTCCCACCCGAACAGCGCGGGCTGGTCATGGGCATCCGGCAGACCGCCACCCCGCTCGGCGTCGGCCTGGGCGCGTTGGTCATACCGCGCCTGGCCGAATCCCACGGCGTCACCGTCGCCCTGCTGTTTCCCGCGGCGGTGTGCGCGTTGGCCGCTGTGATGTGCGCACTCGGTGTTATCGATCCGCCGCGCCCGCCGCGGCACGAGGCCCCGAAGGAGCACCTCGCCAATCCCTACCGCGGCTCATCTCTGCTGTGGCGTATCCATGCCGTCTCGGTACTTCTGGTGGTACCCCAGGCCGTGCTGTGGACGTTCATGCTGGTGTGGTTGATGACCGACCGTGGCTGGACGGCCGCGTCGGCAGGCCTGCTCGTGACGATCACCCAGGTTCTCGGCGCGGCAGGGCGGATCGCCGCCGGGCGGTGGTCAGATGTCACCGGGTCGCGGCTCAAACCCATCAGGGCCATCGCGGCGGCCGCCACCACAGCCATGGCGCTGCTGGCCCTCACCGACTGGCTCCATTCACCGATCAGCGTTGCGTTGATCGTCATCGCCTCGGTTATCACGGTGTCCGACAACGGCTTGGCATTCACCGCCATCGCCGAGATCGCGGGCCCGTTCTGGAGCGGACGCGCGCTGGGCACCCAGAACACCAGCCAGCACCTGGCGTCGGCAATCGCCTCACCGCTCTTCGGCGCCGTGATCTCAGTGTTGGGCTTCCCCGCGGCGTTCGCGGTGAGCGCAGTGCTGCCACTCGCCGCTCTGCCACTGGTCCCCGATGATCCCGCATCGGTGAAATAGCCCACCAAAAAACAGCTTTCACGCCGCAAGTGTGTCGACCATCACGTGGGGACGGGTTGTTCAAACACGCCCGATCAGACATGATTGAGAGGCGTTATTGGAATGATTCAAGTTTCTAGAAGGGTTTGTGTGACGATGACACTGCTGACGATCGGCGACCAGTTCCCGGCCTACGACCTCACCGCCGTCATCGGAGGTGACCTCTCCAAGGTGGACGCCAAGCAGCCCGACGACTACTTCACTCGGGTGACCAGCTCGGACCACGACGGCAAGTGGCGCGTCGTGTTCTTCTGGCCCAAGGATTTCACCTTTATCTGCCCAACCGAAATTGCGGCCTTCGGCAAGCTCAACGAGGACTTCGAGGATCGCGACACCAAGGTGCTCGGCGTTTCCACCGATAACGAATTCGTGCACTTCCAGTGGCGTGCCCAGCACGATGAGCTGAAGACGCTGCCGTTCCCGATGGTGTCGGACCTCAAGCGCGAGCTGGCTCTGGCCACCGGTGTCCTCAACGCCGACGGTGTCGCCGACCGCGCCACCTTCATCATCGACCCCAACAATGAGATCCAGTTCGTCTCGGTCACAGCGGGTTCGGTCGGGCGCAACGTCGACGAGGTGCTGCGCGTGCTCGACGCGCTGCAGTCCGACGAGCTGTGCGCCTGCAACTGGCGCAAGGGTGACCCGACCATCGATGCAGGCGAGCTGCTCGCGGAAGCGGTCTGACGCATGAGTCTTGACAACATCAAGGATGCGCTGCCCGAGTACGCCAAGGACCTCAAGCTCAACCTGGGCACCATCGCCCGCACCACCGAGTTGAGCGAGCAACAGCTCTGGGGTGCACTGGTTGCCACGGCCGCCGCCACGAAATCACAGCGGCTGCTTCGGGAGATCTCTGAGGACGCTTTGGACATCCTGTCCGAGGACGCCTACCACGCAGCACTCGGCGCCGCCGCCATCATGGGCATGAACAACGTGTTCTACCGCACGAAGGGGCAGCTCGACGGCCGCTACGACGACCTGCGGGCCGGCTTGCGGATGAACATCATCGGCAACCCCGGTGTGGCCAAGGAGGATTTCGAGCTGTGGTCGCTGGCGGTGTCGGCGATCAACGGCTGCGGCCACTGCCTCTCGGCCCACGAGACGGTGCTGCGGGATGCCAATGTCGATCGCACCGCGATCTTCGAGGCGATCCGGCTGGCATCGATCATCTCCGGTGTGGCACAGGCACTGTCGACCGTGGACGCTCTGGCTACCGTCTAATCGGCACCGGTCTAATCGACTGTGTTGGACTACGCGCTGTCGGGCTTCACGGCCCGGCAGCGCGTTTTCGTGGCAGCACCAGTAGCGCCGCCAGGAGAAAACACAACGCGCCGACGAATGTGCCGAGGTTGGCGATCCGCTCGTCGATGATGACCCCGGCCCTGGTGACGAAGGCCGCCAGCGCGGAGAGGCCGAACGCGAGACAGCCGATCAGGTTGATCCAGCTGGCTCGCCAGTCAACCGATTTCGGCGCCCACCAGCCCACCGCCACAACCGCCAGCACGCCGCTGACGAGGAAGGCGGTCGACCCCGCTGCGTCAGGCGCCCACACCAGGCGACGTTCCGCCACCACCTGGTGCGCCCACACCGCCGACCCGGTGCTGACGTTGAACAGGATCGTTCCGCCGAATTGCGTCGCCGCCGACAGCCAGCCAATACTGCCCTCTGGCCCCGACCGGACGAGCTGAATCCACGCCGCAGTGGTGAAGAACCACGACCCGACGAAACACAGTGCGTTGGCCGCCAACTCCCCAGCTGCGTCGGCGAAGCCGGGTGCGGTGGCCGTGGCGAACAGTGTGGAACCGACCGCGAACAACCAGCATTGGTGAGTCAGCGTGACGGCATCCCGTACACGCCCCACCTGCAGCTGGTCACTCACCCGGGAACGAAGCTAGAGAAGGCCCACGATCCGGTCGCCGGCCTGACTGGTCGACAGGACCTCGTCACCGCGCGTCGCGAGGTGCTTGGCGACGGCCGCGTCGACCCGTGCGGCGGCCTCGTCCTCGCCGACATGCGCCAGCAGCAGTGCCACCGACATGATCGCCGCCGTGGGATCGGCAATACCCTGCCCTGCGATATCGGGAGCGCTGCCGTGAACGGGTTCGAACATCGACGGGTTGGTGCGCGTGGCGTCGATGTTGCCGCTCGCCGCCAGGCCAATACCGCCCGACACCGCGGCCGCGAGGTCGGTGATGATGTCGCCGAAGAGGTTGTCGGTCACGATGACGTCGAATCGCCCGGGGTCGGTGACCATGTGGATGGTCGCCGCATCGATGTGTTGATAGGCAACCTCGACGTCAGGGAACTCCTCGCCCACCTGCGCGACGATGCGAGACCAGAGCTTGCCCGCGAATGTCAGCACGTTCGTCTTGTGCACCAGCGTGAGGTGCTTGCGCCGCTGCGCGGCACGGGCGAAGGCGTAGCGAACGACCCGCTCGATCCCGAACGCCGTGTTCAGACTCACCTCGGTGGCTACCTCGTGCGGCGTGCCGACGCGAATGGCCCCACCGGTACCGGTGTAGGGGCCCTCGGTGCCCTCGCGGACGACGACGAAGTCGATGGCGGGATCGCCTGCCAGCGGGCTGCTGGTGCCGGAGTGCAGCTTCGATGGCCGAAGGTTGACGTGATGATCGAGTGCGAAGCGCAGCGTCAGCAGCAGCCCACGCTCGAGCACACCGCTGGGCACCGACGGATCACCGATGGCACCCAGCAGAATCGCGTCGTGCCCACGCAGTTCGTCCACGACGCCGTCGGGCAGGGTCTCCCCCGTCGCGTGATAGCGCTTCGCGCCGAGGTCGTACTCGGTCTTCTCGACGCCGGGCATGACGACGTCGAGCACCTTGAGCGCCTCGGCGATGACCTCGGGTCCGATGCCGTCGCCGGCGATGACGGCGAGTTTCACGACAGGTCCACCAATTCCAGCGTCCCGGCGGCCACGGCGGTGCCGATGGCAGAGAGCACGTCGGCGGGTACCTGGCGGTCCAGTCGCAGCATGATCGTCGCTCCCTCTCCCTCGGCGTCCTGACTGAGCTGTGCGGCGAGGATGTTGACCTCCGCACCGCCGAGCAGAGTGCCGATCTTGCCGAGCGCGCCCGGCTGGTCGTCGTAGTTGATGATCAGGTTGACCCCCTCGGCGCGCAGCTCGAGGTTGCGGTCGTTGATCTGCACGATCTTCTCCACCAACTGCGGACCGGTCAGCGTGCCCGCCACGTTCACGGTCGAGCCGTCGGCGGCAACCGCGCGGACGTCGACGACGCTGCGGTGGTTGGGGCTCTCCGACTCGGTGTCGATACTCGCCTCGACACCACGCTCAGCGGCCAGGGCGGGCGCGTTCACGAAGGTGACCTGGTCCTCGATGACGGCGGAGAACAGCCCGCGCAGCGCCGAGAGCCGCAGCACCTCAACCTCTTCGGAGGCCAGCTCGCCGCGCACCTGTACGCACAGGTTGGTGGGCAGCTCGGTCGACAGGGCGCCGACCAGCACGCCCAGCTTGCGAACCAGGTCGAGCCACGGCGCGACCTCCTCGCCGACCACGCCGCCACCGACGTTGACCGCGTCGGGCACGAACTCGCCAGCCAGCGCCAGACGGACGCTGGCGGCAACATCGGTGCCCGCCCGGTCCTGTGCCTCGGCGGTCGATGCGCCCAGGTGCGGTGTGACGACCACCTGGGGCAGGTCGAACAGCGGGCTGTCGGTGCACGGTTCGGTGGAGAACACGTCCAGGCCTGCGCCGCGGACATGACCGCTCTTGATCGCATCGGCAAGCGCCTGCTCGTCGATCAGGCCGCCGCGGGCGGCGTTGACGATGATCACGCCGGGCTTGACCTTGGTCAGAGCGTCCTTGCCGATCAGACCCGCCGTCTCCTTGGTCTTGGGCAGGTGAATGGAGATGAAGTCGGCGCGACCGAGGAGATCATCGAGCGGCAGCAGCTCGATGCCGAGCTGGGCGGCGCGCGCGTGTGAGACGTACGGGTCGTAGGCAGTGACGTGCGCACCGAATGCGGCCAGCCGCTGGGCCACCAACTGGCCGATACGGCCCAGACCCACGACGCCGACGGTCTTGCCGAAGATCTCGGTGCCCGAGAACGACGAGCGCTTCCAGGTGCGCTCCCGCAGCGTCGCGTCGGCGGCGGGGATCTGCCGCGCAGCCGAGAGCAGGAGCGCGAGCGCGTGCTCGGCGGCACTGTGGATGTTCGAGGTGGGCGCGTTGACGACCAGGACACCGCGAGCGGTGGCCGCGTCGACGTCGACGTTGTCCAGCCCGACACCCGCGCGGGCGACGATCTTGAGTTTGGGCGCTGCGGCCAGTACCTCAGCGTCCACGGTGGTCGCCGAGCGCACCAGCAGCGCGTCGGCCTCCGGCACCGCGGCCAGCAGCTTCGGCCGGTCTGGGCCATCGACCCAACGCACTTCTACCTGGTCTCCCAGGGCGGCGACGGTGGACTCAGCGAGTTTGTCGGCAATAAGAACGACGGGAAGGCTCACCCGACGATCCTAATGGGCTGTAATCGACATGTGGACATCACCATCGTCGGAAGTGGACCCAACGGGCTGAGCGCAGCCGTGATCTGTGCCCGCGCCGGCTTGTCGGTGCGGGTCATCGAGGCACAGCCCACGGCGGGCGGTGGTGCGCGCACCCTCGCCGACCCGGAGTTCGGTGATGTTCACCACGACATCTGCTCGGCGGTGCACCCGCTTGCGCTGGCGTCGCCGTTCTTCGCCGAGTTCGACCTGCCGGCCCGCGGTGTCACCCTGGCTGTCCCGGACGTCTCCTACGCCAACCCGCTGCCCGACCGCCCCGCCGCCGTCGGCTACCTCGACCTCGAACGCACGTGCGCCGAACTCGACGACGGGGCGTCGTGGCGCAGACTGCTGGGCCCGCTGACCGCCGACTCCCACGGGGTGGTCGGTCTGATGCTCGGCGACAAGCGCTCGATACCGCCTTCCATCCCCGCCGCCCTTCGGGTTGCGCCGCGACTGCTGGCCCAGGGCACCCCACTGTGGCGCTCACTGCAGGGCGAGGATGCCCGTGCGCTCTTCAGCGGCGTTGCCGCGCACACGATCTCGCAGATGCCGTCACTCGTGTCCTCGGGTGCCGGACTGATGCTGGCCACCCTCGCTCATGCGGTGGGCTGGCCCATACCCGTCGGCGGCTCCCAAGCCATCCCCGACGCACTGATCGCCGACCTCCGCGCGCACGGCGGCGAACTCGTCGTCGGCGAGGAGGTGAGCAGTCCGCCCGCTGGCGTCGTGCTGTACGACACCGCCCCGACCGCGCTGCTCCGGATCTACGGTGACGCCATCCCGGAGAGCTACGCGAAGGCGTTGCGTCGCTACCGGTTCGGCCCGGGAGTGGCCAAAGTCGATTTCGTGTTGTCCGACGAGATCCCGTGGCGTGATTCACGATTGGCTCTTGCGCCCACGCTTCATCTCGGGGGTAGCCGCGCCCAGATGGCATTGGCCGAGAGTCAGATCGCCCGCGGGCACCACGCCGACTGGCCGATGGTGCTCGCGGCGCTGCCCCATATCGCCGATCCCGGCCGCATCGACAGGCAGGGACGACGCCCGCTGTGGACGTACGCCCACGTACCGTCCGGATCAACCGTCGACATGGCCGAGACCGTGACCCGCTTGTTCGAGCGCCTCGCCCCAGGATTCCGCGACATCGTGTTGGGCGTGCGCAGCGTGCCCGCAGCGCATATGTCACATCACAACGCCAACCTCGTCGGCGGCGACATCGGCGTCGGCGGCAACAACATGTTCAGCGCGTTGACCGGCCCCGCCCTGCAGTGGAACCCGTGGAAGACGCCGATCCCGAAGGCCTACCTGTGCTCGTCAGCGGCCCCTCCAGGCGGCGGCGTGCACGGTATGGCCGGCTACTACGCCGCGCGCACCGTGCTGCGGCGTGAGTTCGGCATCAAGAAGGTTCCCGCACTGGCCCCGTAGCCCTCGCCGACGTGTTTGGCTCGAGGTATGACGAAACTCGCGATCATTTACTACTCCGCCACGGGACACGGCACCACGATGGCGAAACGAGTCGAGGCGGCGGCCACGGCGGCGGGCGCCGAGGTCAGGTTGCGCCACATCGCCGAGACGCTTGACCCGGAGTCGTTCGCCGGGAACCCGGCGTGGACGGCCAACTACGAGGCCACCAGGGATCTGCCCGCCGCCACCGGTGATGACATCGTCTGGGCCGATGCGGTGATATTCGGGTCTCCTACGCGATTCGGTTCGGTGACAGCGCAATTCCGCACGTTCATCGACTCGCTGGGTGGTCTGTGGTCGGAGGGCAAGCTGGCGGACAAGGTCTACGCGGGCTTCACCTCGTCGAACACTGCGCACGGCGGCCAGGAGACCACACTGCTCACGCTGTACGTCACGCTCATGCACTTCGGCGGCATCATCGTGGCGCCGGGCTACACCGATGCGCTCAAGTTCATCGATGGCAACCCGTACGGCGCCAGCCTGATCGCCAGCCGGGACAACATCAGCGAATTCGACGACGCCACCTCGAACGCCCTCGACCACCTGGCGCGCCGCGTCGTTCAGGTCGCCTCCCGGCTGGTTGCCTAGAGACGATTTCGGCGCGTTCAGCCGCGGTGACCGCGGCTGAACGCGCCGAATTCGTGGTGAGACTAAGCGGTCTCGGTGATCGGGCGGTCGACCCAGCTCATCAGGTCGCGCAGCTTCTTGCCGGTGACCTCGATCGGGTGCTCGGCGTTCTCCTTGCGCAGCGCCTCGAGGCGCTTGTTGCCACCCTCGACGTTGGCGACAAGCGCCTTGACGAAGGTGCCGTCCTGGATGTCCTTGAGGATCGCGCGCATCCGATCCTTGGTGTCGGCGTCGATGACCCGCGGGCCCGACAGGTAGCCACCGAACTCCGCGGTGTCAGACACCGAGTAGTTCATCCGCGCGATGCCGCCCTCGTACATCAGGTCGACGATCAGCTTCAGCTCGTGCAGCACCTCGAAGTAGGCCATCTCGGGGGCGTAGCCCGCCTCGACCATGATCTCGAAGCCCGCCTTGACCAGTTCCTCGGTGCCACCGCACAACACGGCCTGCTCACCGAAGAGGTCGGTCTCGGTCTCCTCCTTGAAGTCGGTCTTGATGACGCCGGCGCGGGTGCCTCCGATGCCCTTGGCGTAGGACAGCGTCAGCGCCTGACCCTCACCCTTGGGGTCCTGGTCGACCGCGATCAGGCAGGGCACACCCTTGCCGTCGACGAACTGACGGCGCACGAGGTGGCCGGGGCCCTTGGGGGCCACCATGCCGATGGTGATGTTCGCCGGCGGCTTGATCAGGCCGAAGTGGATGTTGAGGCCGTGGCCGAAGAACAGCGCGTTGCCGTCCTCCAGGTTCGGCTCGATGTCGTTCTTGAAGATCTCTGCCTGCGCGGTGTCGGGCGCCAGCAGCATGATGACGTCGGCCCACTTGGCGACCTCGGCCGGAGTGTCGACCTCGAGACCCTGCTCGGTGACCTTCTCGCGTGACTTCGAGCCCTCCTTGAGGCCCACCTTCACCTGCACGCCGGAGTCGCGCAGGCTCAGCGAGTGCGCGTGACCCTGGCTGCCGTAGCCGATGACGCCGACCTTGCGGCCCGCGATGATCGACAGGTCCGCGTCGTCGTCGTAAAACATCTCAACTGCCACTTCGATATTCCTTCTCTGTTTCGTGTTGCATTGGAACGTTGCGATGAAAAAGTGCGTTACTTGGCGCCCATGCCGCGGGGACCGCGGGAGAGCGTCACCATGCCGGACTGTGCGATCTCGCGAATACCGTACGGCTCGAGGAGGTTCAACAGCGCCTCCAGCTTGCCCGGCGTGCCGGTGGCCTCCACGACCAACGACTCCGCCGACACGTCGACCACCTTGGCGCGGAACAGGTTCACCGTCTCGATGATCTGACCGCGGGTGGTGGCATCGGCGCGCACCTTGATCAGTGCCAGCTCGCGCGACACCGAGTTGTCCTCGTCCTGCTCGACGATCTTGATCACGTTGATGAGCTTGTTGAGCTGTTTGGTGATCTGTTCGAGCGCGGAGTCCTCGACGGCCACCACGATCGTCATGCGGGACAAGTGCTTCTGGTCGGTGGCACCAACGGCGAGGCTCTGGATGTTGAAGCCGCGCCGCGAGAACAGCGACGCGACGCGCGCGAGCACGCCGGGCTTGTCCTCGACCAGCACCGACAGAGTGTGCGTCGTCGTTGTCATTAGACCTGTTCCTCGTTGTCGAACAGCGGCCGGATGTTGAGCGCCGCCATGATCTCGTCGTTACTGGTGCCTGCGGCGACCATCGGCCACACCTGCGCATCGGCGCCCACGATGAAGTCGATGACCACCGGACGGTCGTTGATGGCTCGCGCCTGGTTGATCACGTCCTCGACGTCTTCGGCACGCTCGCAACGCAACCCGACGCAGCCAAGCGCCTCTGCCAGCTTGACGAAGTCGGGGATGCGGTGGCTGTGCGTGGACAGATTCGTCTGGCTGTAGCGCTCCTCGTAGAAGAGGGTCTGCCACTGCCGCACCATGCCCAGGTTGCCGTTGTTGATCAGCGCCACCTTGATGGGTGCACCCTCGACCGCGCACGTGGCGAGTTCCTGGTTGGTCATCTGGAAGCAGCCGTCGCCGTCGATCGCCCACACCTCGGCCTCGGGGCGGCCGAACTTGGCACCCATCGCCGCGGGCACCGCGTAGCCCATGGTGCCGAGTCCACCCGAGTTCAGCCAGGTCTTCGGATTCTCGTACTTGATGAACTGGGCGGCCCACATCTGGTGCTGGCCAACGCCCGCCGCGTACACCGCATCCGGTCCGACGATCCGGCCCAGCGTCTCGATGACGTACTCGGGACTCAGGCTGCCGTCGCTCTGCGGCCCGTAGCTCAGCGGGTAGGTGGCCTGCATGTCGCGCAGGTACTCCCACCATCCACCGATGTCCAGCGTGGCCTCGGACGTGCCGTTCTTGGCCAACACCTCGATCAGATCGGTGATGACGGCCTTGACGTCACCCACGATCGGGACGTCGGCGTGTCGGTTCTTGCCGATCTCGGCCGGGTCGATATCGGCGTGGATGACCTTGGCCTCGGGTGCGAACGACGACAGCTGGCCGGTCACTCGGTCGTCGAACCGAGTACCCAGCGCGATCAGCAGGTCGCTGCGCTGCAGGGCGCCGACAGCGGACACAGTGCCGTGCATACCGGGCATGCCGAGGTTCTGGGGATGGGAGTCCGGGAACGCACCCCGCGCCATCAAGGTGGTGACAACGGGGATGCCGGTCAGCTCGGCCAGCTTGCGCAGTTCCTCGCTGGCCTCGCCGCGGATGATGCCACCGCCGACGTACAGCACGGGCTTGCTGGCCGCGGCGATCAGCTTGGCGGCCTCACGGATCTGCCTGCTGTGGGGCTTGGTGTTGGGCTTGTACCCCGGCAGATCGAACACCGGGGGCCAGCTGAACGTGCACTGTGCCTGCAGCACGTCCTTCGGGATGTCGACGAGCACGGCGCCGGGCCGACCGGAGCGCGCGATGTGGAAGGCCTCGGCGATCATCTGGGCGATGTCGTCACCGTTGCGGACCAGGAAGTTGTGCTTCGTGATTGGCATGGTGATGCCGGAGATGTCGGCTTCCTGGAAGGCATCCGTGCCGATGAGACCGCGGCCGACCTGACCGGTGATGGCGACCACGGGGATCGAGTCCATCTGCGCGTCGGCCAGCGGCGTGACCAGGTTGGTGGCGCCGGGACCCGACGTCGCCATCATCACGCCGACCTTGCCGGTCGCGTGCGCGTACCCGCTGGCGGCGTGTCCGGCGCCCTGCTCGTGGCGGACCAACACGTGGCGCAGCTTCTCCGAGTCGAACAGCGGGTCGTACACCGGCAGAACTGCGCCACCGGGGATGCCGAAGATCACGTCGACATCGAGTTCCTCGAGCGATCTGATCACCGCCTGTGCTCCGGTCATCTGTTGCGGGGCAACCGTTCTCGGCTGAGAAACAGGCGCTGACGCAACGGTCGGTGTGCCATTGCTCTGGTGCGTGGGTTCCGGCGATCGCGTGGTCGGTGCGCTCACGGTGTCCTCTTCAGTCTCTTCGTTGTCTGGTCGGGCGTGCTGGTCGTGTTCTGGGGCAACAAAAAACCCCCGTCAGCTTCCGCTGTACGAGGGTGCGCGTCGGTGCTCGTAGGCCTCCTGACTGATCACTCAGGCCGGGTTACGCACCAACGCGCGAACCAATTACTACGAGAATGCCGATCGAGTACATAGCTGACGACGGTAGTCCTCGCACAGGTCAATGGTCAAATTCCCCAGGAGTGCAAGGATGGTCGGGTGAATGCAGCGAATGACGGGTCCGGTCCTTCCACCAGCCAGCCGCTCGTCATCAAGATCTCGCCGATGGCCCACCTGGGCGTTGGGTTCCTCACCCTCGCGTCGCTGAGCCTGGTGCTGGCCGAGCCGAAATGGTTCACCGCGATCCTGATCGTGCCGGTGCTCGTGTCCTTCGCGATCGTCCGCTACCGCACCATCGCCGACCGCAACACCGTCACCGCCCGCACCCTGTTCGGCAGCCGCACAGTGCCGTGGACGGATATCGACGGCCTGCGTTTCGACAGGCGATCCTGGGCACTCGCGTGCCTCAAGGACGGCTCTGAGTTCCGGTTGCCCGCGGTGACCTTCGCGACACTGCCGGAATTGACCGCCGCCAGCGGCGGCCGCGTACCCAACCCCTACGAGTAGGCCGGTGAGCGCTACGCCAGCGGGTTGGCACCGTTGAGCAGCGCCCACACGGCGATGCCAAGGCCGAGACCGAGCAGCAGCGCCGCCAACGATCCGATGAACGGCCTGCGGGCCCAGCCGCGCCCGGCGTCGAACCCGTAGCGGCCAGGACCGGTCAGGCACAACGCGGCGGCCACGACGATCAGCGTGACCTGGTATTCGTGCCCCTCGGGCAGGAAGAACGGGAAGTACCCCGACTCCTGCTGTGCGACGACGGCGGCCAGCAGGGAGTTGACCAGGTAGGCCAGCGCGCCCGCGGCGGCCAGCGGTGTGAAGAGCCCGAGTACCAAAAGAACGCCGACGGCGACCTGGGCACCAACGCCCGCGTAGGTCAGAAGTCCGGCGTGCTGGTAGCCCAGGTCGGCCAGCGACTGCTCGAAACCGTTCAGGCCCGCGCCGCCCCACCAGCCGAACGCCTTCTGCAGGCCGTGCGCGATGAACAGTGCGCCAAGACCGACGCGCAGCAGCATCAGGCCGAGGTCCTGGGTGCCACGTCGCCCCGCCGCGCGCACGCGGTCGTCGAGCACGGGATCGGTGCCAACCTCTGTGGGTTCGGCCTGGTGAGTGGAGTGCCTGGCGCCGGGCTGGACGTATGGCAGCGGCTCGGGCTCGCCGAGCAGGCCGTATGCGGACTGCTGCGGTGTGGAGTCGTAGCGCGGTATCGCGGTGGTCTCGCCCTCGCCGTAAGTGGACGGGGCCTCACTGTAGGCAGGCGGGGTCTCACCATAGGTGGACGAGGTGTCGCCACCACCGTAGGTCGAGGGGACGTCGTCTTCGGGGTCGACCAGGCGTGCCGACGCGGGCCGAACGGCCGAGCCTTCGAGACCTTCTGGTCTCTGCCAAGCGCGCGGGTCGTGAGAGGTACTGGTCACGAAACTCAGCGTAAGTGCTAGTTACCCGCGAATCGTGGATTGGCGCGGCGCGTTCGGTTGGCGTTGCACAGCCGTGACACGCCGGTTCGCGCCGCCCGACGTGGCGAGGACTGCATGACGATCCGTAACCTGGCCAGCATGACATTGCGCCGGCAGATGCTTGGTGTGCTGGTGCTGGTGTGCACCGCGTTGCTGGTCGGGTCCGGATGTGCGCGCTTCGACGCCGCACAGTCCGAGCCCTTCACCACCGATCCGGAGATGGCGCCGGGGTCGAGCACGACCCCTCCGCCGCCACCGCCGCTGCCGGGCGAGCCGTTCCCGAAGGCGTGTCCCGCGCCGGGCGTGATGCAGGGCTGCCTGGAGAGCACCAGCGGGCTGATCATGGGCAAGGACAGCAAGTCCGCCCTGGTCGCCGAGCGGGTGACCGGTGCGGTCAAGGAAGTCGCCGTGAACGCCGAACCCAAGGTCAAGCTGGTTATCCCAGTCGACCCCGCGGGCGACGGCGGACTGCTGGACATCGTGCTGTCGCCGACCTACACGCAGGACCGCCTGATGTACGCCTACGTCAGCACCCCGACCGACAACCGGGTGATCCGCATCGCCGACGGTGACGTGCCCAAGCCGATCCTGACCGGCATTCCGAAGGGCGTGGTCGGCAACAGCGGTGCACTGATCTTCACCAGCCCCACCACCCTGACGGTGCTCACCGGCGACGCGGGCGACCCCGCCGCTGGCGGCGACCCGGCTTCGCTGGCAGGCAAGCTCCTCCGCATCGAGCAGCCCACCACCGTCAACCAGGCGCCCCAGACCACCGCGCTGAGCGGCCTGGGCGGCGCCGGCGGGCTGTGCACCGACCCCTCCGACGGATCGCTGTACGTCACCGACCGCACACCCACCGGTGACCGGTTGCAGCGCATCACCAAGGACTCCAAGGTCTCGACGGTCTGGTCGTGGTCCGACCGTCCCGGTGTGGCGGGCTGCGCCGCGCAGGACGGCACCGTGCTGGTCAACCTTGTCAACACAAAGCAGACCGTCGCGGTCCGGCTGGCCCCCGACACCGGAGCGGTGACGGGCGATCCCGAGGTGGTCCGTCAGGACCTGCGCGGACACGTGTGGGCGCTGCAGCTGTCACCCGACGGCAACGTGTGGGGCGCAACCATCAACAAGACCGTCGGTGACGCCGAGAACTTCGACGACGTCGTGTTCCCACTGTTCCCGCAGGGCGGCTTCCCGCGCAGCAGCGACGAGAAGACCTAGAAGTCCCAGAAGACCGAGAAGACCGAGCAGGCCCAGTCAGCGCGGCGGTTGCTGCTGCTGTTGCGGCCCGGGCAGGCGCAGCATCAACCGGGTTCCGCCCATAGGGCTGACCTCCAGCGATGCCGTTCCGCCGTGTAGTTCGGCCTGCTGCGCGACCAAGGCCAGCCCCAGGCCCGACCCCGAACGTGAGGCCGTGGTGCCGCGGTGGAACCGCTCGAAGACCTCGGTGCGTTCCTCCTCCGGAACTCCGGAACCGTCGTCGTCGACGGTGATCTCGACGCCGTGCGCTGAACTGAGCACACTGAGCCGGACCTGGCTGGCGTCACCGTGTTTGACGGCGTTGGCGATGGCGTTGTCGATGACCAGGCGCAGCCCCGCGGGCAGCCCCAGCATCAGCACCGTCGTCGAGGACGCCAGCGCGACGTCCACACCAGGGAAGTTGTGCATCGCGTCATGTGCGGCCCGGTCGAGCAGATCGGTGACGTCCACAGGGACGAAGTCGTCCGCCGTGGTCAGTTCACCCTGGGCCAGCCGTTCCAGCGCGGTCAGCATCGCCTCGATCCGGCCCTGCGTGCGCATGACGTCGCCGATCACCTCGTTGCGCTGCTCAGCACCCAGATCCAGCGTCGCGAGCACCTCGAGGTTGGTTCGCATGGCGGTCAGCGGCGTCCGGAGTTCGTGCGACGCGACGGCGGAGAAATCGCGCGCTGATTCGAGCGCGGCGCGGGTGCGCTGCTGCTCGTCACCGATGCGGGCCAGCATGCCCTCGACGGCCTCGGAGATCTCCACGGCCTCCCATACCCCGCGCACCTGCACCTCGTCGGGGTTGGACTGCGCGTTGATGGCCCGCGCCTGCCGCGCCAGCATGCGGAACGGGTTGACCATGATCAGCGCGATCACCCAGCCCACCAGCAGCGTCCCGACGATCACGCCTGCACAGATCCAGAAGACGCGCCAGTGCAGCGCGTCGACGGCAGCCTGGGTCTCGGCCGTCGGCGCCCCGAGCGCGATCGACGCGATGCCCGTCGTGATGGTGCGCACCCGGTACTCAACGCCGTCGATTGTGGTGAAGGCGTAGCCGTTGGGCAGCTCCGGCAGGACGACGTCGGCGGGGATGGACACCGTGGTGGGACCGATACGCGCCGTGCGCACCAGACCGCTCTCTGTCGGCTCCGGCCCCTGGCCGGGGTCCTGTGCGCTGCGAATCAATGTGTTGACATCACCGAGGCTGCTCAACGAGTCCAGCCGCCGATCGAGCTGGTTGTACTGGTCGTTGGTGACACCGACCCACACCCAGACGCCGAGAACCAGCACCAGGATGATGACGCTGAGCTGCCCCACGATGACGATCGACCGCAGCGATAACAGCCGCAGCGGCTTCGCCAGCAGGCGGTACACCAGATCAGCGACCTTCATCGCACCATCACCCCGTCTTCAGTGTGCTGCGCCGCCAGCGGGTGTAGAGGAATCCCTGGTCGTCGGCGAGGACGTGGACCGGTTGCATTGGCGGCCCGTCGTTCTCGACCGATGAGTGCAGTATCCGGCCGCCCTCGCCGCCCACCAGGTGGGGGCTGTAGGTCAGGCAGATCTCGTCCAGCAGGTCAGCGACCACCATCGAGCCCAACAGGGACGGGCCGCCCTCGCACAGCACGCGCCACAGTCCGCGTTCGGCGAGAATCCGCAGCGCCTCATTCAGATCGACCGTGTCCGCACCGCAGTCGATGACGTCGGCGCCGGCCGCCACCAGGGCACGTCGGCGATCCTCGGGTGCGGTGGCGCACGTGAGAACCAGGGTGCCCGGGGCTCGGGCCACCGGCGACTCGGGGTCCAGACTCAACCTGCCCGTGACGACCGCGAGAACCGGTGCGGGCCGCTGCCCACAGGCCTCCCTTTGCGCGGCGAGGGCGGCGTTCGGTTGCGCGGCGCCATAGTGCTCGGCGGCCACTGTGCCCGAAGCCACCAGCACCACATCGGCGAGCCCGCGCAGCACATCGAAGACTGCCTTGTCACCCGGCGATCCCAGCGCGGTTGAGGTGCCCTTCAGCGCCGACGCCCCATCCAACGACGACACCATGTTCGCGCGGACCAGACACCGGCCCGGCGGTTCGGCCGGATACGCGTAGAGAACGGCGAGTTCAGCCGGCGCCGTGGGCAGGGTGGCTGGAGACGTCATGCCTAGCCACAGGCCGCTAGGACCAGCTCGCGCACCCGCGCCGCGTCTGCCTGTCCCTTGGTGGCTTTCATGACTGCGCCGACTATCGCACCGGCCGCCTGGACCTTGCCGCCGCGGATCTTCTCCGCCACATCGGGATTGGCTGCCAGCGCCTCGTCGACGGCGGCCTGGATCACCGAGTCGTCGCGGACCACTGCCAGCCCCCGGTCGGCCATCACCTGCTCGGGCTCGCCCTCGCCTGCGAGCACACCCTCGATGACCTGTCGGGCCAACTTGTTCGACAGCTTGCCCTCATCGACGAGTTTGACCACCGCGGCAACCTGCGCGGGAGTGATCGCCAGCGCGTCGAGTTCCACCTGTCCCTCGTTGGCCTTCTGCACCAGGAAGTTTCCCCACCAGGCGCGGGCGGACTCGCTGGAGGCGCCCTGTTCGACGGTTGCCGCGACCAGATCGATGGCACCGTTGTTCACGAGGTCGCGCATCACCTCATCGGAGATGCCCCAGTCGTCCTGAATTCGCTTGCGCGACAACCAGGGAAGCTCCGGGATGGTCGCTCGAAGCCGTTCGACCCATTCATCGGTGGGCGCGACCGGTTCGAGGTCGGGCTCCGGGAAGTAGCGGTAGTCCTCCGCGGTCTCCTTGCTGCGCCCGGCCGAGGTGTAGCCGTCCTCGTGGAAGTGCCGCGTCTCCTGCACGATCCGGCCGCCGGACTCGAGAATTGCCGCCTGACGCCGCATCTCGTAGCGGACAGCCACCTCGACGCTCTTGAGCGAGTTGACGTTCTTGGTTTCGGTGCGGGTACCGAACTCGGTCGTGCCGACGGGGCGCAGGCTCAGGTTGGAGTCACAGCGCATCGAGCCCTGATCCATCCGCACGTCCGAGACGCCCAGCGCACGCAGCAGGTCCCGCAGCGCGGTGACGTACGCACGGGCGATCTCCGGTGCGCGTTCCCCGGTGCCCTCGATCGGCTTGGTGACGATCTCGACCAGGGGAACACCGGACCGGTTGAAGTCCAGCAGCGACGTCGTCGCACCCTCGATGCGGCCGGTGTCACTGCCCAGGTGGGTCAGCTTGCCGGTGTCCTCCTCCATGTGGGCGCGCTCGATCTCCACTCGCCACGTCGTGCCGTCCTCGAGCGGGACGTCGAGGTAGCCGTCGATGGCGATCGGCTCGTCGTACTGACTGATCTGGTAGTTCTTCGGCTGGTCCGGGTAGAAGTAGTTCTTGCGGGCGAACCGGCCCCACGGGGCGATCCGACAGTTCAGCGCCAGCCCGATCCGAATGGCCGATTCGACCGCGGCGTTGTTCAGCACGGGCAGCGCGCCTGGCAGGCCAAGGCACACGGGGCACACCTGCGTGTTGGGCTCGCCGCCGAACTCATTGGCGCAGCCACAGAACATCTTGGTCGCGGTCGACAGCTCGACGTGGACCTCCATCCCCATCACCGGGTCATAGCGCGAGATGACCTCGTCGTAGGTGAGGAGCTCGGCGGGGGCGGCAGTCATGCTGCCAATCCTAATGAGTGGCGCACTTCCCCTCGCCAGCAGACCGCTGCGCGGCTCCAGCAAAGTCCCCTGAAACGGCCCGAAGGAGGCGCTTTTGCGACTGCTCGCGGGAGGGACTCAGCCGAAGAACTCCGCGGCGTCGTCGTAGCGGCTCTGCGGCACCAGCTTGAGCTGTCGCACGGCGTCGGCAAGCGGGACGCGGCCGATGTCCTGTCCACGCAGCGACACCATCATCCCGTACTCGCCCGCATGCGCGGCGTCGGCGGCGTTCACCCCGAACCGCGTCGCCAGCACCCGGTCATAGGCGGTGGGAGTTCCGCCGCGCTGCACGTGACCGAGCACCGTGGTGCGGACCTCCTTGTTGATCCGCTTCTCGATCTCGACGGCGAGCTGCTGGGCCACACCGGTGAAGCGGACATGACCGAACTCGTCGATACCGCCGTCACGTAGCTGCATCGAGCCCTGGGCGGGTTTCGCACCCTCGGCCACGACGCAGATGAAGTGCGAGTCGCCACGGATGAAGCGCTGCTTGACCAGTCGGCAGACCTCCTCGACGTCGAACGGCTGCTCGGGGATCAGCGTCATATGCGCGCCCGAGGCCAACCCGGCGTTCAGCGCGATCCAGCCGGCGTGCCGGCCCATCACCTCAACCAGCATCACGCGCTGATGGGATTCGGCGGTGCTGTGCAGCCGATCGATGGCCTCAGTGGCCACCTCCAGCGCGGTGTCGTGGCCGAAAGTGACGTCGGTGCAGTCGATGTCGTTGTCGATGGTCTTGGGCACGCCGACGACGGGAACGTTCTCCTCGGACAGCCAGTGCGCCGCGGTCAGTGTGCCCTCGCCGCCGATGGGGATCAGCACGTCGATGCCGTTGTCCTCGAGCGTCCGCTTGATCTGCTCCAGACCTGCCCGCAGCTTGTCGGGGTTGACCCGCGCGGTGCCGAGCATGGTGCCGCCCTTGCTCAGCAGCCGGTCGTTGCGGTCATCGTTGCGGAGCTGGATGCGACGGTCCTCCAGCAGACCGCGCCAGCCGTCTTGGAATCCCACCACGGTCGATCCGTAGCGCACGTCACATGTCCGCACCACTGCCCGGATGACCGCGTTCAGGCCAGGACAGTCACCACCACCGGTGAGTATGCCGATCCGCATGTCTATTCCGCTCCTCGTATCGCTGAACCTCGATCTTGCCAGCTTCGTCCAGTCGCGGCTCGACAGCCGCTCAATGAGCGAACGGGGACACCAGACCGGATTCGTAGGCGATCACCACGGCCTGCGCCCGATCGCGTAGACCGAGTTTCGAAAACACCTTGCCGACATGGGTTTTCACAGTCTCCTCGGACACGAACAACTCGGTGGCGATCTCCGCGTTGGACAATCCGCGGGCCATCAGTTCAAGAACCTCGGTCTCCCTCGGGGTCAGCCGCGCCAGCTCGTCGGTGCAGCGGCGCGGGGCGGCACGCCGACTCACCAGGTCGGTGATGAGCCTGCGGGTGACCGACGGCGCGAGCAATGCCTCCCCGGCGTGGACGACTCGCACGGCGCGGATGAGTTCCTCGGCCGGCGCGTCCTTCAGCAGGAATCCACTGGCACCCGCGCGTAACGCAGCATAGACGTAGTCGTCGATGTCGAACGTGGTCAGCATGAGCACTTTCGAGGTGGTCTGCGCCAGAATCTCGCGCGCGGCGTCCAGACCGTTCAGCTCGGGCATGCGCACGTCCATCAACACCACGTCGGGCAGCAGCTCACACACGCCCGTCACCGCGTCGCGTCCGTTGGCCGCGTCGCCGAGCACGCGGATATCGGGTTGCGCGTTGAGCAGCGCACCGAACCCCTGACGAACCATCGCCTGGTCATCGGCGATGAAGGCGGTGATCATCGGCGCGCCGGACATCGCAGGATCGATCGGGCCGGACACCCCGTAACGCTAACCGGCGATCAACGCGGCTGGGACGCTTGGCAGATATGTCCAGACCACGAACTCCCCGTCGGCATCGTGCACGGCGACCGTGCCGCCGACCGCAGCGGCCCGTTCCCGCATTCCGGCGATGCCCAGACCGGGTTCCGCCGACGCCGACGACTCCGTCACCATCCTGTTGCGGACCTCGATACCCACGCCGTCGGTGGTGACGATGACCTCGGCGACCACCGGAGACCCCGGCGCGTGCCGCGACGCGTTCGCCAGGCACTCCTGCACGATCCGGTACGCGGTCGCCCCGATCAGCTCCCCCACCAAAGCCGTCGAGCCGTCGAACTGCCACGTCAGGGGAACGCCGGCACGCTGCGTCGAGGTGAACAGATCGGGCAGGTCGGCCAGCGTCGGCGCGGGTGCCAGCTCGGCCAGTTCGGCGTCGCTGCGCAGCACCCCGAGCAGGCCGCGGATCTCATTGAGCGCCTGGCGACCGGTCGCGGCAATCGTCTCGAACTCGGCCTGCAGACTCGGCGGCACATCGGTATGGCGATACGGCGCGGTCTGAGCCGACACCACCACCATCGACATGTGATGAGCGACGATGTCGTGGAGGTCGCGCGCAATTCTGGTCCGCTCCTGTAACACCGTCCGCTTGGCCCGCTCCAGCTCGCTGACCTCCTCCAGGGCGGCGACCTGCCGTCGCGATAGCACCAACCAGCGCACCAGCAGAACCGCGAACACGATGGCGGTGACACCGAACGCCCAGCCGGCGTCCGCGTCAGCAGGCATCGCGATGAGGAACAACACCGCAGACGCCAGCCACACCTTGAGCACAGTCGGCAGCGAACGGGTCCAGGCCACCGCGACGATCAGCACCAGCAGTTCGATGAGGTGCACCACCTGCCACGGATAGCTCCAGCCCGGCAGCCTATCGAATGTCAGCGGTATCAGCACCGCCGATGCGGCCGAAATCGACCATCCCAGAAGCGGATTGACCAGAATGAGCAGAAGCGGGAACGCGGCGAATGCCGCCACGATCGGGGCCAGCTCCGCCGGTACCTGGTGTGTCAGGAACAGCGTCGGCCAGGCCACCGCGTAGAGAATCCCGGTGACGGCGAAGAGAAACCACGCCGTCCAGTGCCCGCTCCGCATCCAATTCTTGAATCCCCTGGGCTTGTCCACGGACCAAATGTAGGACGGATTCACCCCGCAGCACTCCCCCTACGGGGTGATTTACCGGCTAGCTCGCCAGAGCTAGCCCGAGAACCGAACCGGTCAATGGCCACCTCCGCAGCCGGGCCCACCACCGGGGCCGACGAACGGCGGTACGCGCATGCGCATCCCGCTTGTGGCGGCACACCTCGCCGGCCGCGGCCACGGCCGCTAGATCGAAGCCGTGCGGCACCGGGCCCCCCGCGACCAGCGCCCGCACCAGAGCCTCCTGGCGTCGCGCCAAGGTGTCGTGCTCGGTCATCTCCACACCTTCCGCGCCCCGGCTGTGATCGGGGCGGCCCCCGCAGCCGCGGCGATCGCGTCCAACTCGTCGAACAGTTCCGCGGCTGGCGGGTATCGTCCGTCGCGCTCCAGCATGAACGGCGTGTCCACCCGCTCACGCAACGCCGTGACCAGTTCCAACACCTCCGGCGGAGTCCGGTCGGTGTGGGTGTCGTGGTAGATGCCATCGCGCTGGTATCCGCCCGCGACGTGGCTGTAGGCCACCCGCTCAACCGGTAGCCGCGCCAGCTCCCGTTGCGGATCGAGCCCGCGGTTGCGTGCGTTGGCGTAGACGTTCGCCACATCCAGCACCAGCAGTACCCCGGTGCGCTGCACCAACTCGGTGAGGAACTCCGATTCGCTGAGATCGGATTCCGGCCACTCCACGAACGCCGCGATGTTCTCCACGGCCAGCGGCACATCCAGCTCCTTGCGGGTGCGTTCGATGTTGCGCACCAGCACGTCCAGTGCCTCCCGGGTGCGAGGCACAGGCAGCAGATGGCCTGCCTCGATCCCTCCTGCCCGGACGAACGCGATGTGCTCGCTGACCATCGGGGCGTCGAGTGTCTCCGCACACGCCGCCAGCCGTCGCACCCGTGCGGGCTGCACCGGTTCCACACCGCCAAGTGACAGTGCGACGCCGTGCGGGATGACCGGCACCCCGCGTGCCACCAGCTCTGCCAGGGCAGGATCTGGTCGTACCCGACGGCGGCGCATCGGCACCGACTCGACGATCACCTCGCAGAAGCCGGGCCGCAGATCGGTGATGACTCCGGCGATCTCGCGGCGCCAGCCCAGGCCTATGTCGCCCAGCGCTGGCACGGCGCGGGTCGCGATCGTCATCCGCCACACCCGCCGCCGCACCCGCCGCCGCAGCCACCACCGCAGCCGCTGCCACCACCGCCATCGCCTCCGCAGGACGCACCGCACCCGGCCCCGTCGGTCCCGCCCGAAGAGTCCCCGGCCACCTCCACCGAGGTCGAGTAGTCGGTGTCGATCGCCCACAGTGCGCCGGTGCCGAACAGCGCCACCGACAGTGCCACCGCCGCCGGACCGTAGGTGGCGAATGCCGGGCGCTCGGCTGGCTTCAGATAACTCAGGCGTTCCTGCTCGGTCTCCAGCAGACGGCGACCCGCCCGGGTCAGCCGGTTCACCGTGAGCAGCACGGGAAGCACCACCGCCGCATACAGGACCGTGGCGACGCAGTTCACCGCGAACCGCACCGCGTTGTCGGAGTTATCGAACAGCTGAATTCCCAGGTATACGCAGTAGCCGACGCCGAACAGCAGCACCAGCACCGACAGTGCCGCTCCCCGGCGCATCCGTACCCGCTCGGCTCGGGTCCGCAACAGCCCGCGCTCGCTCAGCCGTCGCTCCATGACGAGCAGATCGCCGCGGGCGGCATCGAACACGCCCGACACGGTGTGATTTGGATTGGCGGCGGCGTGCTCCAGCACCTGGTCGGTGAAAGGGTCGATCTCCGGACCAGACCGCACCGCACGGTCCACCCGCCTGTTCTGGGTGATCCGCCCACTGGCGCGCAGACTCGCCAACGCTGTCACCACCGCAGCGATGTCCGACCGCAGGAACGCCAACTCGGTCGCGCTGATCGGTTCGGTCACCGCGCGCCGACGGGGCGTCATCACGATCCGCCAGACCACCGCGAAGACCGCCGTCCCGGCCAACACGGCTAGATACCCGTATCCCTCTGCGATTGCGCGAGTGGACATCTCGATCATCTGATCGATCATCAGCACATCACCTCCTGGGTGTTCGGTTCAGTGGTCATCCTGTCCGAGCGCGGCCGCCTACCGGTCCCAACTTTCTTGCAC
This sequence comes from Mycolicibacterium sp. 624, assembly GCF_040548615.1. Lineage (NCBI taxonomy): Bacteria > Bacillati > Actinomycetota > Actinomycetes > Mycobacteriales > Mycobacteriaceae > Mycobacterium > Mycolicibacterium sp. 624. Next base: position 612,782 of record NZ_JBEPRZ010000004.1, on the reverse strand, counting down.
TGTCAACAACTGCCGCTGGGCAGCTGGGTTGTGGGCCCAGGATTTGTCGGACCCCGTTGCGATAATGGTGTTATGTCCTCAGCCGCAGCCTCTTTGGCCGGTGAGGTGCGTCCCGATGAGCGTCTCGAGGTGTTGTTCGAGGAGTTGGCGCAGCTGTGCGGTCAGCGCAACGCCATCGACAGCCGTGTCGTGGAGATCGTGGCCGAGTTGGACCGCGACGACTTGTGCGGTTCCACCGGTGCGAAGTCCGTCCCGGCGCTGGTGGCCTGGAAGACCGGCACCTCACTGCGAAATGCCCACACCATCGCCGCCGTCGCCCAGCGCCTCGAGCAGTTCCCGCCGGACCCGCACACCGGCTCGTGATCACCGACAGCGAGGGACACACCCTGAACGGCGCATCACTGGCCCGCCCACCAACCACGACCCCGCCCGACGTGCCGTCATACCCCGGGCCGACCGGCGAACGCGCCGACTGGTGGTGGTACACACCCTTCCAACCACAACCCCCACCAACAACGAACTAACCCCGCGCGTCCGGGGATGGTTACAGCCGTCGATGAATGCGCCGAGGTACTACAGCGCCGTCGGCAGCGCACCGCGCGCCGCCTCGTATGCCGCACCCACGCGGTAGAGCCGATCATCGGCCAACGCGGGGGCCATGATCTGAAGTCCGACAGGCAGCCCGTCGTCCTGCGAAAGCCCCGACGGCACCGACATTCCGCAGTGCCCGGCGAGGTTCAGCGGCAACGTGCACAGGTCGAAGAGGTACATCGCCAGCGGGTCGTCGACCTTCTCCCCCAACGGGAACGCCGTGGTGGGCGTGGCGGGTGAGACCAGGACATCGACGCGCTCGTAGGCGGCGTCAAGGTCGCGCGCGATCAGCGTGCGCACCTTCTGCGCCTGGTTGTAGTACGCGTCGTAGTACCCAGCAGACAGCGCGTAGGTACCAATCATGATGCGGCGCTTGACTTCTGGACCGAAGCCGGCATCCCGCGTCAGCGCCATCACCTCCTCGGCGCTATGCGTGCCGTCGTCGCCGACGCGCAGACCGAATCGCATCGCGTCGAACCGCGCCAGGTTGGAGGACACCTCCGAGGGCAGGATCAGATAGTAAGCGGCCATCGAGTAGTCAAAGTGCGGGCAGTCGACCTCGACCACCTCGGCGCCCAGCGCGGTGAGCTGGTGAACGGCGGCGTCGAACGAGGACAGCACACCGGGCTGGTAGCCCTCACCGCTGCGCAGCTGCTTGACCACGCCGACCCGGACACCCTTGAGGTCACCGCCGGCACCGGCGCGCGCCGCGGCGACGACGTCGGGCACCGGGGCGTCGACCGATGTCGAGTCCCGCGGGTCGTGGCCCGCGATCACCTGGTGCAGCAGAGCCGTGTCGAGCACCGTGCGGGCGCACGGTCCACCCTGGTCCAGTGATGACGCACAGGCGATCAGCCCGTACCGCGACACCGTGCCGTAGGTGGGTTTCACGCCGACCGTCGCGGTCAGCGCCGCGGGCTGACGGATGGAGCCGCCGGTGTCCGTGCCGATGGCCAGTGGCGCCTGGAACGCCGCCAGGGCCGCCGCACTGCCGCCGCCCGAACCGCCGGGGACACGCTCGACGTTCCACGGGTTGCGGGTGGGGCCGTAGGCGGAGTTCTCCGTCGAGCTGCCCATCGCGAACTCGTCCATATTGGTCTTGCCCAGGATCGGGATACCCGCCGCACGCAGCCGCGCCGTGACGGTCGCGTCGTACGGCGAACGCCAGCCCTCCAGGATCTTCGACCCCGCCGTCGTGGGCATGTCGGTCGTGGTGAAGACGTCCTTGAGCGCCAGCGGCACTCCGGCCAGCGGCGACGCGAGCGCCTCACCGGCGGCCAGCGCCGCGTCGACGCGGCCGGCCGCGGCCAACGCCTGCTCGCCCGCGACGTGCAGGAACGCGTGGTAGCTGTCGTCAGTCGCGGCGATCTGGTCCAGGTGGGCCTGGGTGACCTCGGTCGAGGACACCTCCTTGGCCGCTATCCGGGCCGCCAGCGTCGCGGCGTCGGTGCGGATCAACTCGCTCATTCGGCCTCTCCCAGGATTCTCGGCACCGCGAATCGACCGTCGACCGCATTGGGGGCACCCGATAGCGCCTCGTCCTGGGTCAGGCTCGGTTCGACGGTGTCGGGGCGCGTGACGTTGACGATCCCGGAGGTCTCCCCGGGATGCTGCTCTGCCCGTCGGGACAACGGGTTATCCGTCGCCTCGACGCCCGTCACGTCCACCGCCTGGATCTGGCCGACGTGGGCCAGGATGGCATCGAGTTGGCCGGCGAAACTAGTCAGCTCGCCGTCGGTCAGGGAGAGCCGGGCAAGACGCGCCAAGTGGGCGATGTCATCCCGGGATATCTGCGACACGACTGGCAAGCCTAGTCACCGCGTCGAGTGCGGGCTGCGCCGGAGTGCTGGCCGCGTCGCTGTGAGAAAGTGCTGGCCCCGCCAGCGTGTGAAACAGTAATGCGCGTGCCGTCATATCTGCTGCGGGTCCAGCTGGATGACCGACCAGGCAGCCTCGGGTCGCTCGCCGTGGCGCTCGGGTCCGTCGGCGCCGACATCCTGTCTCTCGACGTCGTCGAGCGTGCGCCCGGCTACGCCATCGATGACCTGGTGGTGGATCTGCCCGCCGGCGCCATGCCCGACATGCTCATCACCGCCGCGGAGAACCTCAACGGCGTCTACGTCGACAGCATCAGACCCCACACCGGACTGCTCGAGGCTCACCGCGAACTCGAGCTGATCGACCACATCGCCGCCGCGCGGGGCAAAGACCGCAAGCTACAGGTCCTCGTCGACGAGGCGCCCAAGGTGTTGCGGGTCGGCTGGTGCACGGTGCTCCGACTCACCGATTCGGGTCTGCAACGCCTGGCGGGCAGCGCCGGAGCGCCCGAGACGCAGCCGACGTCGGCCCCCTGGCTCCCGCTGGAGCACGCCGAGGCACTCGACGGCACCGGCGACTGGCTGCCTCAGGTGTTGCGCGATATGGACACCACACTGGCGGCCGCACCGCTGGGCGATCACCACACCGCAGTGGTGCTGGGCCGCCCGGGTGGGCCTCAGTTCCGGCCGTCGGAAGTGGCGCGGTTGGGCTATCTGGCGGGCATCGTGGCGACGATCATTCGCTGAGCGCGACGCTCATTCGCTGAACTTCGCTCACGCACAAGGCTGTTACGGTGGTGCTGAATCCATTGGCCACGTAGCAGGGGGTTACCACGTGGGAGAACTCCTGATCATCGTGGCCATTGTGCTGTTGGTGGCCGCCGTCGGCGTCGCCGTCATCGCATTCCGGCGCCCAACGACACCCAAGGCCCCCGTGCAACGTCAGGACCCGCTCAAGTTCGGCGAGATGCCGCGCTTCGGCCCCCGCGAACTCGGCCCGGGCGCGATTGTCAGCCACGGCGGAGTCGACTACGTGGTCCGCGGCAGCGTCACCCTGCGCCAGGGACCGTTCGTCTGGTGGGAGCACCTGCTCGAGGGCGGCGGCGGCGAACCCCTCTGGTTCAGCGTCGAGGAGGACGAGGGCCGACTCGAACTGGCCACCTGGACCCGCCGCAGCGACCTCCGCCTCGAACCGGGCGGCGAGCACCTCGTCGACGGGGTGCGGTTCCGCGAGTCCGAACGCGGCCGGGCCTCCTACACCACCGAGGGCACGACGGGGCTGCCCGCAGGTGGTGATGTCGACTTCGTCGACTACGCAGGAGACGACGAGACCCTCCTGCTGGGCTTCGAGCGCTGGGCCGACGGAATGCCATGGGAGATCTCCCTCGGCCGGACAGTGCTACCGGGTGAGCTCACGGTCTACCCGGCGCCGCCGGCGGGCACCTAGGACACGGCGGTGCCACTGCACGAACTCGCGGTGATCCCCGCCGACACCAGCGGTGCGCGACTGCGTCTCTCGCTCAATGCCCCCGCGCCCGAGCCGCTGGCCAGCCATCAGCTGCGCCATCCCGACGGCGGCACACTGATGTTGGGCGTCCTGGGGGCATCCCACGTCATCGCCGTCGAACACCCCGGCACGGTGTCCTCCGAACAGATCTCGTTCTCCGAGCAGATCTCGTGCACCGCGCACACCGACCGTTCGACGCTGCCCACCGAAGCCGATGCACCGGGCTATCGGCTCAAATCGAGCACGGTCGACCACGACCAGGCTACGTTCCGCGCCCTGGCCGCCGACCTTCGCGGCCACTGCGCACGGGATCAGGGCTGGCTCGGCGGCTCGTTCCCCGGCGATGACGCCGCGCTGACGGCGATCCGCGCCTGCCCCGACGGCCCCGGCTGGCACTGGCAGACGTGGCATCTGTATCCGTCGGATGCAGGCGGAACCGTCGTGCACACCGAGAGCCGGTGGCACCCGTGACGCGCGGTGGCCTCTTCCTGCTGGCGGCGATCCTCGGCAGCGGGGCCGTGCTGTGTCTGATCATCGGGGTCTCGATGCTCTCGAGCCTCAAATCCTATGTGGCCGACCGCTACCCGCTTTACGATACGACGTCTGACAGCGACCGCTACGAGTGCAGCGGGTCGACCAAGGCCGTGGCCGACGAACTGGCGGGTGCGGCCAAGCCGGAGGCCCGGGCCTCCGACCGCGGCATGGAGTACCTGCGCTATGACGACGACGTCGTGACGGTGGGGCCGGACGGCAGGCGCCCCTGCACCATCCACATCGAGGACATCGACGCCGGATACAGCGGGGGCAGCTACGTATTCCTCGGCCCCGGCTTCACTCCCGGATCACCGGCAGGCGGATCCGGAGGCAGCTCCGGCGGTCCCGGCGGCAGCAAGTGATCACCACAGACCCCAAACCCTAGGAGACACACCATGTACCTGGCCCTCGTGGAGTTCGGTTCCGTCAGTGCCGATTCCGTGCTGCAGAACGTCGTCGCCGCGGTGCTGTACTTCATCGTCGGAGTGGCGGTGTTGACCCTCGGATTCGTGATGGTCGACGTGCTGACCCCCGGCAGCCTGCGACACCTGGTGTTTGTCGAGCACCGCCCCAACGCCGTCGCGGTGGCTTCGGCCATGTACGCCGCACTGGCCCTGGTCGTGGTGTCGGCCATCATCGCCAGCTCCACCGAACTCGGCCAGGGCCTCGTCGACGCGCTGGTTTACGGACTAGTGGGCGTGGTCCTGCAGGGTGTGGCGCTCGTGGTTCTCGAAGCGGTGGTGCCCGGCCGGTTCCGCGATCTCATCGACTCCGACCGGCTGCACCCCTCGGCGATCGCCACCGCAGTGGTGCTGCTGGCCGTGGGAGGGGTCAACGCCGCCGCGCTGTCATGACGACGACTGACCCGCACACCGCGACCGCGATGCCCGTGCCGTCGGGTTCCACCCGGTGGAGGGCGCTGCTGCTCGCCGCGGTGGCCGCGTGTGCGGCGTGCGGAATCGTCTACGAGCTTGCCCTGCTGACGCTTTCCGCCAGCCTGCACGGCGGCGGAATCGTCTCGACATCGTTGATCGTCGCAGGCTACGTGGCCGCGCTGGGCGTGGGCGGGCTGCTGGTCAAACCCCTGCTGGGCCGTGCGGCGATCACCTTCATCGGGGTCGAGACACTTCTCGGGATCATCGGCGGCCTCTCCGCGGCGGCGCTGTATGTCTCATTCGCCTTCATCGGCGGCTCGCCCTGGGTGCTCGCGGCGGCCACCGCGGTGATCGGCACCCTGGTGGGCGCCGAGGTCCCGCTGCTGATGACGCTGCTGCAGCGCGGACGGACCACGGGAGCCACGGACGCGGGCCGGGTGCTGGCCAACCTCAACGCCGCCGACTACCTGGGCGCACTGCTCGGCGGACTGGCCTGGCCGTTCCTGGTCCTACCGCAGCTCGGCATGATCCGCGGCGCCGCCGTGACGGGCATGATCAACCTCGTCGCCGCGGCGGTGGTGGCGGTGTTCGTGCTGCGCGCCGTGGTCAGTACCCGCGAACTCCTTGGGGCACTGTGCGTTCTGACGGTCGCATTCGCCACGCTGGCCGCCCTGCTCGCGAGCGCGGCGGGTATCGAGACCACCAGCCGACAACGGCTCTACGCCGACCCGATCATCGCCTACCAGCACTCGGCCTATCAGGAGATCGTCGTCACACGTCGTGGAGACGACACCCGCCTGTATCTCGATGGCGGGCTTCAGTTCTCGACCCGTGACGAGTACCGCTACACCGAGAGCCTGGTCTATCCGGCGATTGGCGCTGGTGCACGCTCAGCCCTGATCCTCGGCGGCGGGGACGGTCTGGCTGCACGGGAGCTGCTCCACGCGAAGGGAATCGACACTATCGTCCAGGTCGAACTCGACCCGGCGGTGATCAACCTGGCCCGCACCGTCATGAGCGGCGCCAACGCAGGGGCCCTCGAGGACCCGCGCGTACGCGTGATCGTCGACGATGCGATGACCTGGCTTCGGGAACCCACTCCGGGCGTGATGCCGGCCAACGGCTTCGACGCGGTGATCGTTGACATGCCCGACCCCGACAATCCCGTGTTGGGTCGGCTCTACTCGACGGAGTTCTACGCGCTGGTCGCCCGGGCGCTCGCACCCGACGGGTTGATGGTGGTGCAGGCCGGCAGTCCCTACTCGACTCCGACGGCATTCTGGCGCACGGTGTCGACCATCGGGTCGGCCGGTTTCGCGGTCACGCCCTATCACGTGGATGTGCCGACGTTCGGCGACTGGGGCTTCGCTCTGGCCCGACGCGGTACCGAGCCTCCGGCGCCGACCATGCCGAGTGACACTCCCCCACTGAGATTTCTGGATCAACACGTGCTCGATGCCGCGACGGTATTCTCCAGCGACATCGGCCCGATGACACTCGAGCCGTCCACCCTGGACCACCCGCGGGTCGTGGAGGACATGCGCCTCGGCTATCGCTGAGACTCAGACCTCAGACGGCGTCCGGGCCGCCGCCGAGCAGCCGCCTGAAACCGTCCTCGTCGAGCACCGGTACCCCGAGTTCAACAGCCTTGTCGTACTTCGATCCCGGCGCGTCGCCCGCCACCACATAGGCCGTCTTCTTCGACACCGAACTCGCGGCCTTGCCACCCCGAACCAGGATCGCCTCCTTGGCCTGGTCCCGGGAGAACCCCGTCAGCGACCCGGTCACCACGATCGACATGCCCTCCAGGGTCCGTTCGATCGACACGTCACGCTCGTCGGCCATTCGCACGCCCGCAGCACGCCACTTGTCGACGATGGCGCGGTGCCAGTCGACGGTGAACCACTCGATGACGGCGGCGGCGATCGTCGGCCCGACACCCTCGGTGGCCGCCAACTGTTCCTCGGAGGCGGCTTCGACGGCATCGAGGCTGCCGAACTCACTTGCGAGCGCCCGCGCAGCGGTGGGCCCGACGTGGCGAATCGACAGCGCGACCAGCACCCGCCAGAGTGCCTGCGACTTGGCCTTGCCCAGGTTGGCCAACAGCCGCTTGCCGTTGGCCGACAGCGTGCCGCTCTTCGTGGTGAAGAGCTCCGTACGCAGCAGGTCGTCCTCGCTGAGGGTGAACAGGTCGCCCTCGTCGGTGATGACACCCGCCTGCAGGAGCGCGATGCCTGCCTCGTAGCCCAGTCCCTCGATGTCGAACGCGCCGCGGCCCGCGACGTGAAAGACGCGCTCGCGCAACTGCGCCGGGCAGGTACGCGAGTTGGGGCAGCGAATGTCGGCGTCACCCTCCTTGGCGGGTGCCAGCGTGGTACCGCACTCGGGGCACTGCGTGGGCATGACGAACTCGCGCTCGGTGCCGTCCCGCACGTCGACGACGGGGCCGAGCACCTCGGGGATCACGTCGCCCGCCTTGCGGATCACCACGGTGTCGCCGATCAGCACGCCCTTGCGTTTGACCTCTGATGCGTTGTGCAGCGTTGCCTGGCTGACCGTTGAACCGGCGATCTTCACGGGTTCCATGAACGCGTACGGCGTGACACGGCCGGTGCGGCCGACGCCGACCTTGATGTCGAGGAGCTTGGTGGTGGCCTCCTCGGGTGGGTACTTGTAGGCGATCGCCCAGCGCGGCGCGCGCGAGGTGGCGCCGAGCCGGCGTTGCAGCGCAACGGAGTCGACCTTGACCACCAGACCGTCGATCTCGTGCTCGACGTCGTGGCGGTGCTCACCCCAGTAGGTGACGCGCTCGGCGACCGCTGCGATACCCGTGACACGCGTCGTGTGATCGGACACCGGCAGACCCCACGCCTTCAGCGCCAGGTAGGCGTCGTGGAGCGTCGGCGGGGTGAAACCCTCGGCGTGACCCAGGCCGTGGCAGATCATCCGGAGCCGCCGGCGCGCGGTGACCGCCGGGTTCTTCTGGCGCAGTGAACCCGCAGCACTGTTGCGCGGGTTGGCGAACGGAGGCTTGCCCTCGGCGACCAGTCCGGCGTTGAGATCCTCGAAGTCGGTCAGCCGGAAGAACACCTCGCCACGCACCTCGAGCACCCGCGGCACGGGGTACTCGTCACTCACAGTGAGCCTTTCGGGGATGCCCTCGATGGTGCGGGCGTTGAGTGTGACGTCCTCGCCAGTGCGCCCGTCGCCGCGTGTCGCCGCGCGATCCAGCTTGCCGTCGCGGTAGACCAGGGCCAGCGCGACGCCGTCGATCTTCAACTCGCACAGGAACTCCGGGTCATCGCCGACCTCACTGGTCAACCGGTCCGCCCACGCCACCAGCTCGTCGGCGTCGAACACGTTGTCCAGGCTGAGCATCCGCTCGAGGTGATCGGCGGAGGCGAAGTCGGTGGCGAATCCGGCGCCACCGACCAGCTGCGTCGGCGAATCGGGCGCGCGCAGCTCGGGGTGTGCCTCCTCGAGCGCGGTCAGCTGGCCGAGCAGCTCGTCGAACTCGCCGTCGGAGACGATCGGAGCGTCCTTGACGTAGTAGCGGAACTGGTGGCCGCGGACTTCCTCGGCCAGTTCCTGCCACTCACGCCGAACGTCCGGTGGAACGGGGTCGGTGGGCGCGTCGGAATCGGCGGAGTTCACTTTGGCAGATTATCGGAGTGCGCCGACACCCCGGTGCACCTACACGGGCGTCGGCGGACGCCGGAACCGCACGACGTCGTGCCAGTTGTCTGCGACGGTGAGCGCCAGGTGTTGCACCGTCCGACGGGGGTTGGTGACGAACCGGCGCACAGGGTTGTCCAGCATGAACGCCGACCAGTACGGAATGAGTTCGACCGTCCGCGGGGGTCGCAGCCGGTCAGCCCATGTCGTCGTCACCCAGGGACCCCATCGACCGGCAACCTGCGGAACCGCACGACATCGCGCCACGACGTGCCGGCGTGGCCCTCGAAGGCGAACCCCTCGGCCTCGACGAGATCACGCAGCACCGACACACTCAGGCGGTCGGGGTCGGGGAACGCCTCCACGAAGATCAGCAGGCCACCGGGGCGCAGCACGCGTGCCAGCGCGCGGATACAGGCTGGCTTGTCCGGCACCTCACCGAGTACCGCGGCGAGGAACGCCACGTCGAAACGAGCCTCTGGGAAGGGCAATTCGGCACCGGCGTCGCCGACGTGAAAGCCCACGCGATGGAAACCTGCGGCATCGAGCGCGCGGCGCGCCTTCTGGAGCATCTCGGGCTGCAGGTCGAACAGATCGAGACTCCCGTTGCCCAGTCGACGAGCGAGTTCGACACTGAAGTAGCCCGGACCCGGACCGATTTCGAGCACCCTCTCGTCACCGGCGAGACCTAGTCCCTCGACCACGCCGCCTGGCCTGCCGAGGCGACGCCTGATCGGGTTGTTCAGAAACACCGCCGCCCAGTGCGGATACGGGAACTCACCGGCGCGTCGCGTCTGCCGGAGAACGGTGTCCAGCCATGTAGTGGGCATGCGCTCCTCCTAGAATTAGGTAAGCCTAGCCTAATGGAATATCGGGCTCGTTAGTGTTGCACCCATGCCGCACCCGATCATGTTCCGCGACGACGACCCCGGGCTGGCAGAGTTGCGCAAGATCGCGCTCGGCCTCCCCGAGGCATACGAGAAGGTCACGCACGGACGGCCGGGGTTCTTCGCAGCCAAGATGTTCGCGAGCTACGGCGGCAACTCGAAGGTGACCCGCCCGCCGGGAGTCACCGTCGCGGCAGGCGAGATGGTCGCCTACCCCCATTCGCTGCTGGTCAAGGTCGACGAATCCGAACGCAGGGCACTCGAGAGCGACGCCCGCTTCTACTACCCCGCCTATATGGGCCCGTCGGGGTGGTTGGGCCTGGACTTCACCGCCGCCACCGTGGACTGGGATGAGGTTGCCGAACTCGTCGACGCGTCCTACCGGCTCGTCGCGCCGGCGAAACTGCTCAGACAGCTCGACGAACGCTGACCCAACGCCGCCCCGGCATGGTTCGATCAGAGGCGCCATGAGTTTCGCGAGCCCATTCCCCCAGGTCCAGATTCCGCCAACGAGCTTGTACGACTATCTGTTCGCCGACCTCTCCGACGACGACGCCGACCGCGTCGCCCTCGTCGACACGAAGTCCGGCGCGCAGACCACCTATCGCGACATGATCGCCCGCATCGACGCCTTCGCCGGTGCGCTCGCATCGCGCGGCGTCGGGGTCGGCGACGTCGTGGGGCTACTGGCCCCGAACAGTTCGGCGTTCGCCGTCGCCTTCCACGGCATCCTGCGGGCGGGTGCGACGGCCACCACCATCAATGCGCTGTTCACCGCCAAGGACATCGTCAAACAGCTGACCGATTCACGGGCCACCATGCTCGTCACGGTGACACCGCTGCTGCCCCAGGCCGCCGAGGCCGCCGCCGAGATCGGGCTGGACGATGAGCGACTCATCGTGCTGGACGGGCCCGGCCTCGACGCCGACGGGCACCCCAATGCCGCGGATCTGCTGGCCTCCGCGCTGCCTCCACCAAACGTGACATTCGACCCCGCGACGCATCTGGCGGCCCTGCCCTACAGCTCGGGAACCACGGGAAATCCCAAGGGCGTCATGCTGACTCACCGGAACCTCGTCGCGAACGTGGCACAGATCAGGCCGCTGCAGGGCATGACCACCGATGACCGGATCCTGGCGGTCCTGCCGTTCTTCCACATCTACGGCATGACGGTCCTGCTCAACGCCGCACTGCATGCGCGCGCGACGCTCGTCATCATGCCCAGCTTCGACCTCGCCGAGTTCCTCGGCAATATCGCCGAACACAAGTGCACGCACGCGTACATCGCGCCACCTGTGGCCGTCGCGCTGGCCAAGCATCCCCTGGTCGAGCGCTACGACCTGTCCAGCCTGCGCGGCATCATGTCGGGTGCGGCGCCGCTCGACGAGGACCTCGGACGGGCGGTGGCCGACCGGATCGGCTGCGCGCTGGTCCAGGGATACGGCATGAGTGAGCTGAGCCCCGTCAGCCACGTGGCACCCTTCGACGGCGGACGCGAACTGCTGGGCACCACTGCCCCGCTCAGCTCGTGCGGGTGGACCGTGCCGAATGCCGTCAGCAGGATCGTCGACTCCGAGACCGGCGCCGAGATCGACCCTCCCGCATCAGGTCTCAGCGACGCGGGTGAACTGTGGTTCAAGGGCCCCAACGTGATGGCCGGTTACCTCAACAACGCTGCGGCCACCGACGAGACCATCGATGGCGACGGGTTCCTGCACACCGGCGACATCGCGCGCGTCGACTCGACAGGCTGCGTGTACATCGTCGACCGGCTCAAGGAGCTCATCAAGTACAAGGGCTACCAGGTGCCGCCCGCCGAACTCGAGGCCGTGCTGCTCAGCCACCCGCAGATCGCCGACGCCGCCGTGATCGGCGTGCAGGATCCCGAGTCGGGCGAGGAGGTGCCGAAGGCGTTCGTGGTCAAGCAGTCCGACGGCGCTGCCGAACTCACTGAGACCGCGGTGATGGACTTCGTGGCCGGCCAGGTGGCCGCGTACAAGAAGGTCCGCCAGGTGGCGTTCATCGACGCGATCCCGAAGTCGGCGTCGGGCAAGATCCTGCGTAAGGACCTGAAGTAACCCCCCGAACGTGAACTAGATGGCGAGGTTTCGCGAACTTCTCGCCATCTACTTCACGTTCGACGCTCGAGTCAGCGAGACAGCGAGGACTTCAGTTCCGCCGCAGCCTTATTCGCGCGGGCCTGGCGATAACCCAGCAGGATCCCGCCCAGCGGCGCCAGGAGTAACCCGGCCAGACCCCACAGCGAGGTGAGGCTCGAGGTCGGCCCCACCGGAGCCAGCGGCGGAGCCATCATGCGCTCAACGATCGTCGACGCCGCCTCGCGCGGTGGTGCGGGCGGTGGTGGCGCGCTCACCGCAGCGGGAACTGGTGCCTCATTCGTGGGCCCCATGATCGGTGCAGTGCCCAGCGACGGCGTCTCTGCTGGTTCGGCGAGCGACCCCGGTGTGCGCCCGTTGCCGAAGACCACGCGCGGCGGGTCCGCGGACGGCACTGCGGCAGCCACGTCGACGCCACCACCTCCTCCGCCCTCTGCGGCAGGCTGGATTTCGGGCACCGCTATCGCCGGCTCAACCAGCTCGACCGATGCGCTGCCCTGCCCGCTGGTTTCGGGGCGGGCCTCGGGCACGAGGAAGACGGGCTCGTCGCCCGCGGGGCCCTTCGAGACGGTGCCCTTCGAGACGGTGCCGTTCGAGACGGGGCCCATCGAGCCAGTGCTCTTGGAGCCGTTGTCCTTCGAATCGGTGTCGCGTGAGTCGGTGTCTCGCCAGCCCCGTCCCGTGCTGGACCCTCGGGCTTCCTCGCGCTTGCCGGTGCGGCCGTCGCGCTGGCCACTGCGCTGGCCGTCGTCATCGCGGTCCCGCCGAGACTCGCCGCGATCGCCACGGCGGTCATTGGAATTGTTGCGCTGAGATCCGTCGCGAGACTGCGAGGAGTGTGAGCCGGGGTCAGCGACGGCGACCACCACGCCGGGGCCCCCGATTGCCACCATGGCAGCCAGTGCCCCAGCCAATACGGCCGAGCTGAGTGTCGAGCCGGTCACTGTCCTCCCTCACCCAGCATCTGCACATGCCTTCGCGGGTTGCACCCATGTTCGCATGCGTGAAACCTCTCGGGAACCCCGAATCTCGAAATATTATCGGCTGCGTCGATTTTAGCTGGGCAAATGCCGCGCACTACACCGAATCGGGGTCAAGAGCGATTTCATCGGCCACCTTCTGAGCCAGATCGATCGCGGTGCGGGCCCACTCGGTCGTCGCGCCCACCAACCCACAGGCCGGGGTGATGCCGACACGCTCGCGCAGCACCGTGCGGGCGAAACCCAGGCGATCGGTGATCGACGCGGCACTAGTTGCGATCTGTTCGGGGACGGGCCGCTGCGCGGGCTCGGTCGCGGGCACCACGCCGAGCATCACCACCCTGCCGGACTCGATGAACTCCCCGATCCCGTCCAGATCCGCGGCGACCAGACGCGATGCGTCCACGCTGACCGCATGGAATTTGCTGCGCTGCAACAATCTCCACGGCAGGCCCTCGGCACAGCAGTGCAGTGCCACCTCGCCGCCCACACCCTCGATGCAATCGTCGAGAAGGCTCGTCGCGACGGCCTCGTCGACGGGGTGCACCGCCGACAGTCCGGTGACGCCCGTCAAGCGGCCGGCCAACGCGACGGGCAGCAGCGGCTCGTCGAACTGCACCACCACCTGCGCGTCAAGACGTCGGGCCAGCTGTGCGCGGTACACCGCCAACCCCTCGGTCAGCGAGGCGGCCAGATCCCGAACCGCACCAGAGTCGGTGATGGCCCGGTGGCCACCCGTCCGCTCGAGCTGGGCCGCCAAGGTGATCGGCCCGCAAGCCTGCACCTTCACCGTTCTGCCGCTGCCCCGCAGCCCGGCCCTCTCCCACGCCTCCTCCAGCGCGTCGGTGTCCTCGTCGAGCAGGCTGACGGCCCGGCGCGCCGCGGCACTGCGCCGCGACGCGATCCGGTAGCCGCGAGGCACCGTGTCCACTCCAATGTCGACGAGCAGTGCCGCCGCACGGCCGATCATGTCCGCGCCCACCCCACGGGCCGGCAGCTCGACCAGGTGGGGCAAGGTTGTCAGCTGACCCACCACCACTTCGGCCGCGTCGCGTGGGGAGATACCCGGCCAGGAGCCGATGCCGGTCGCCGTAGCGAAAATACTCACGCGGCCAACACTATTCGATGCACCGGGTAAAAGCGTTAATCTCAGGCATGCCCGGAACCGTCAGACAGGTGCTGCTCGGCCTGGCCGCGGCGGTGTGCATGACGGCGTGCGCACACACGACGGCGGGTACGGCGGTGCGCTCGGTGCCGGGTATCGACGACGACTCCCGGTCCCCGATCGATGTCGACACCGTCCTGCTCGAGCAGTCTCAGTTGCGCGCCATCACCGGTGCGGGCGACGACCTGACGATCGTCCCGAGCATGGACGGCAAACTGCCCGTCGACATCGACCAACTCGCCAAGGCCGCTCCCCCGCAGTGCCGGTGGTACTTCACCGAGTCGCAGACCTTCGGGGTCGACGTCGAGGAGTTTCACAAGACGACATATCAGTACCCGCCGGGCGCCGCGCTGATCTCCCAGGGTGCGGCGGCCTACCGCGATCCGCAGACCGCGCGCCGGGCCTTCGACGGTCTGGTCGGTTTCATCGACGACTGCGGGTCCACGGCCTCGGGCGCGGTCTATGTGGGTGATTGGACGGTCAGTTCAGATGCCGTCTCGACCCGCACCGACGGCTGCGGACGCGACTACCGGCTCAAGTCAGTCGTGCTCGTTGAGGTCACGTTCTGCGGCTTCGGGGACAACGTGTCCGACATCGTGGCGACCAACATCCTGGCCAAGGTGCCCGGCTAGGTACGGGCTCAGCTCAGGTATGCCACTAGCACTTCGGCGAGTGTGCGACGGGCGACGTCAAGCTCTGTCGTGAAGCCGATCTCCCGCTCATTGCTGAGGCCTCGCACCGCAGCCGGGAGCAGACACCGAACCTGATACAGCTTGTCTGCGGCGAGGTCCAGACCGTCCATCAGGTAGCCGAAGCCCTCAATCCAGTCGTGTTCGCGAGCGGTGAGAGCCGCTGCCGTGCGGGGATATTCGGCGACGATATCGCAGCGTTGC
The DNA here is from genome assembly GCF_040548615.1 of Mycolicibacterium sp. 624. NCBI lineage: Bacteria > Bacillati > Actinomycetota > Actinomycetes > Mycobacteriales > Mycobacteriaceae > Mycobacterium > Mycolicibacterium sp. 624. Next base: position 597,741 of record NZ_JBEPRZ010000004.1, on the reverse strand, counting down.
GGTGGCAGCAGAGTGCGCAATGCGGTGAGCGCCCGCCCCTCCGTTGTCGCGAGGTAGATCCACACGGAGTCGACGGCGGCCTCGACCCGTTCGCGCAGCGACCCGGTCAGGGTGGGCCATGGACCGGGGTTCTGAGCCCAGCTGCGGGCATGGATCTCGGTGACCACGGCAACCCACAGGCCGTCCATGTCGCCGAACTGGTGTTGCACTGTGCCCCAGGTGACTCCCGCCTCCTTGGCGATGCGGTTCGCGGAGATGGGTTCGCTGCTGCTGTCTGCAAGGCAGTGGATGGCGATGTCGAGCAGACGTGCTCGGGTTTCGCGACCACGCTTGTTCAGTTTTGTCCCCGCTGCCGACTCCGTGACCGGGGGCGGGACCGCCACCAGCCACTGCGCGAGGGCGCGGGCGGCGTGCGGCGACTCGGTCATGTTCAGGCGAATCGCCCGGGATTCACCGCGACGGCCCGGCGCAGCGTGGGCCGATCGGCGCGATAGGCGGCCACCACCGGGGCGAGTTCGTGCGGGGTGGCTCCGTGCATGATGACCGAGTCCACGCCCAGCTCGAACTGACGCGCCACGGTTGACGCGCACTCCTTCGGCGATCCCGAGGCCGCGGCGGCCAGCCATTCGGTGGGGATCATCGCGTCGAGTTGTTCGAGGGTTTCGACCGAGGCGCTTGCATCGATCGGTCCGGCGGCCGCCGCGTTGGCGAACAACTCGGTCGCCCGCATCCGCTCCCATACCACCGGATCCCAGCCATTGGCGTTGATCAGCACATCCGCGTAGGCCTGCAGATAGGTCGCGAGCCGTCCGGCCCGGCGGCGCAGCCGGTCCTCCTCGGGCAGGGTGTCGCTGACCGTCGCCAGGCACGCCCAGATCCGGACGCCGTCGGGGTCCTTGCCTGCCCGCTCGGCGCCGCGGCGTACCGCCGCAACAGACTTCTCGGTCGCCTCGTCGGAGAAGAAGGTATGCAGCACAACGAAATCGCAGATCTCACCCGCCAGCTCCATCGTCTTGGGTCCCACGGCGACCATGCCGATGGGCGGCGCGTCCTCCAGCCCGTTCACATGCCGCAGCATCGGCCATTTCCCGGCTGGCCCATCGTGATCGAGGATGATCTCGCCATCCCACAGGCGGCGCAGAATGCCGATGAAATCGCGCAACCGGGCCTCGGTCACCACGGGCAGACCGATCGCCTGCCAGTACGCGCCCATACCGCGACCGAAGGCCATCGCGAAGCGGCCGTCGGTCAGCGCGTGCATGGTCGATCCGATCGTCGCGGTGACCGTGGGATGCCGGGTGTGGTGGTTGGTGGACGGCGCAATGCCCAAATCCGTGGTGCAGCCCGCCAGCGCCCCGGACAGCACTCCCGCGTCCTTCACCGTGAAGCGCTCGCCGACGTGGCAGGAGCCCAGGCCGAGTTCCTCGGCGTCGCGCGCCTCGGTGAAGACGACCTTCGCATCGGCCGGATGCCGGGTCACGGCGTAGTAGCCGAGTTCGTTCAGTTGGTCAGTCATGGAGTCACCATTCCCAATTCGTTGACGCCGGCGGTGGTGTGCAGGCTGGCGCGGTAGCGACCGCGTCAACAATCGGGGCTCGGCAGTCAATTGTCAATGAACCCTCTCAAAGAATGCCGTTGGTCGCCTCGCACGGGGGGACGTTCGCCATGCCCGGATGGCGGATATCTATTGATTCACATACGATCGTTTCATGTTCAATAGATTGTCTGAGCGAGGGCCCACGGCACGCTGGCTGCGCCGCACGGGTATCGCCCTGGGCTGTGTCGTCGCGTTGACGCTGTCGGCCGGGGCGTGGATGACCTACCAGAATGACTTCGCGATCCGCGAACAACGCGTCACGATTCCCGGCCCGCAACAGCCTCTCGACGGAGTGCTGGCGCTACCGAAATCGGGCAACGGGCCGTATGGGCTGGTCGTGTTCGTCCACGGCGACGGACCCGCCGACGCCAGCCGCGATTCGTTCTATCGGCCCATCTGGGAGACGTTCGCCCGCGCCGGCTACGCGTCGCTGTCCTGGAACAAGCCGGGTGTCGACGGCGCGCCGGGCAACTGGCTGAACCAGAGCATGCAGGACCGCGCGGAGGAGGTGACCGCCGCCATCGACTGGGCGCGCGGACGCTCCGATATCGACCCTGATCGCATCGGCGGATGGGGCATCAGCCAGGCCGGGTGGGTGCTGCCCGAGGTCGCCGCGCGCAGGCCCGACATGCAGTTCGTGATCCTGGTCGGGGTGGCCGTCAACTGGCTGCGCCAAGGCGAGTACAACCTGCGCGCGGAACTGCGGGCCCGCAACGCCCCGGAGTCCGATCTCGCGACCGCCCTCGCGCGCCGCGACCGGACGAACCAGCTGCTGCGCGACAACGCCGGATACGACCGATACCTCGCGACGGGCATCGAGGAGTCACCGATGTCGGCCGACCGGTGGGGATTCGTCGCGCGCAACTACCTGTCCGATATCAGCCCCACCCTTCCCCAGATCCAGATTCCAGTGCTGCTGGAACTCGGCGAGGCCGATCTCAACGTCGACGTGGCCGAGACCGAGACCGTCTACCGCGAGCTGGTGCGCCCCGATCTGCTGACGGTCCAGACGTATCCACGCGCATCGCACAACATCGCCAGGGAGAACCTGGACAACGGCCGCGACAGTGTGGCGTCGTTCCTGGTTGCCGTGTTCGCGCCGCGACAGATCTATGCGCCGGGCTATCTCGACAACCTGCGTCGATATGTCGAACAACAACCAGCGAGGAGCACACCATGAGGATTCTTGCCCTGGGTGGGCCCGGCGCGATGGGCGCCGTCGCCGTTCGCGTCGCCACGCAACTGCCCGGCGTCGACGAGATCGTCATCGCCGACCGCGACGGCGCCGCCGCCGAACTGCTGTCCCGTCAGCTCGCCGACGCACCGGTGCCCGTCCGTGCCATCACGGTGGACGTCACCGACGACACCGAGCTGCGCGACGCGCTCGGATCGGCGGACCTGGTCGTCAACACCGTTGGCCCGTACTACCGTTTCGGTCTCACGGTGTTGCGGACGGCGATCGCAACCGAAACGCACTACATCGACATCTGCGACGACTGGGAACCAACGGTGCAGATGCTCGAACTCGACGACGCCGCCCGCAGCGCAGGTGTGTGCGCGGTCATCGGCATGGGGGCGAGCCCCGGCGTGAGCAATCTGCTCGCCGCGACCGCGGCCGCCGAACTCGACTCGGTGCGCGACGCGTACACCGCGTGGCCCGTCGACGTTGTCGGCGAGGGTAATTCGGATGACGGTGCCGAGGTGTTGCTGGGTCCCGACGGACAACCCTCCGCCGCCGCCGTGCACTGGATGCAGCAGAGTAGCGGGACGATCTCGACCGTGAGTGGGGGTCGGCTCGCGATGCAACGCCCGCTGCGGCCGGTCGCACTGACGCTCCCCGGCGGCCGCTCGGGCACCGCGTACTCGATCGGCCATCCCGAGCCGATCACGCTGCACCGCACCCTCGGCCTGACCGGCGAGGCCGTCAACCTGATGGTGATCGCGCCGCAGACGCTTGCCTACCTCGACGTGCTGCGCCGCGATATCGACCGCGGCCGGCTGACCAACGAGACGGCCGCCGCGCAGTTCGCGACGCCAAACCCTCTGCGCGTCATCCGATCCCTGCCAACCGCACTGCGATGCAAGGGGCCGGGAACGCTGCCGCCGTTCTTCGCCGCGGTGTCCGGTCCCAGCAAGGGGCACGAGCACATGGTGTTGGCTCACCTGAACCTGGCGGGCCCAACCGGCGGCTTGTTCGGCGATATGGCCCGCGCGACGGGAATTCCACTCGCCGTCGGCATGTCACAGATCATCGACGGTACGGCCCGGCGTCCGGGTGTGCATCCGCCGGACGCCGTCATCGACCCGAAGCGGTTCTTCACCGACCTCTCCCGTCACCTCGGCAGGTCTGCCGACACCTCGCTGCTCATCGTCGAATCCGAGCCGGTTGCCTAGAATCGTCGTATCGCACTCGCCGCGGCTGGCGGACAGGAGTCAACCGTTGGACATCCCCACCCGCACGCTCGTCGAGAGCATGATCCGCGAAGACGCCACGATCGACAGCGGCGCGTTGTACGACGTCGCCAACGCGCTCGGCATGACCGATCAGCAAGTGCGGCTGTGCATCAAACGGCTAGTCGCCGACGGGCAGTTCACTCACGAGGGGCGTGGGCGCAAGGCGGTGCTGCGAGCGACGGATCAAGTGCGCAGCACCATCACGCCCGACCGCGAGTACGTGCGATACATGTACGCCCAGGATCGGGGTGACGCGCCGTGGGACGGGGTGTGGCACCTCGTGGCGTTCGGGGTCCCCGAGTCGACTCGGTCAGCGCGCGACGCGATGCGCGATGCCATCGTGGGTCTCGGCGGCGCACCCATTCAGGGCGGACTGTACGTCTCTCCGAACAGGTGGGAGAACAGGATATCCTCGGCAGCAACAGAATTGGCGATTGATGAACACGTCACCACGCTGACCGCGGCCGACTTGTCGGTGGGCGGCATCGAGGCGCCCCGCGCGCTTGCCGACCGCCTGTGGCCGCTTGATCAGATCGCCGAGAGGCATCGGCGACTGCTCGCGGTCGCCGAACGGACACTGTCTGCGCTGGTGAAGGCCTCACCGGTCGAGCGTCTGACCATCGCGATCGACCTCGCTGCCGAGTTCACGCTGGCCGTCGAACCCGATCCGTTGCTGCCGCCGGAGCTTCTTCCGCAGCCCTGGGTCGGCACCGCGGCGCGCGCGGCGGTCGCGGCCTGTTGGGCGGAGTTGTTGAAATCCGATCCCGCACAACCGATCCGGTTGTTCCGATGGTATTCCGACGTGATCGCAGATATCACTCAAGCGGCGCCGACGACGTCCTGACTCACACCGCTCAGGGTGTCGCAGCGCTGATGGTCGCGCTGGCCAGGACCACGTCGCCGTCGGGGTCCGGGTCATAGAGCACCATCGTCTGGCCGGGCGCCACACCGCGAAGCGGGCGGGTCAGCTCAGCGACCAGGTGACCGTCGCGCAGCTGCGCGACAGCGCGCATGAGGCCACCGTGCGCGCGAACCTGCACCTCGCACTCGACGGGGCCGCTCAGGACGGTGCCCGTGGCGAGCACGGGCCGCTCGCCGGTCAGCGTCCGCACCTCGAGGTCGGCGACGGCACCGACGTGCACCGTCGCGGTGTCGGCGTCGATCGCGGTCACATAGCGGGGCTGACCGTCTGGTCCGGGGCCCTCGATGCCAAGCCCCTTGCGTTGGCCGATCGTGAAGCCGTGCACGCCGTCGTGCTCGGCAAGCACCGTCCCGCCTGAATCGACGACGTTGCCGCGGCGGACGCCGATTCGGGCGCCGAGGAATGCCTGGGTGTCACCGGACGGGATGAAGCAGATGTCGTGTGAGTCGGGCTTGTCGGCGACCGCGAGTCCACGGTCGGCGGCCTCGCTGCGGATCTGCGCCTTGGGGGTGTCGCCGATCGGGAACAGCGAGTGCTCCAGCTGCTCGGCGGTCAGCACTCCGAGCACATAGGACTGATCCTTGTCGTGGTCGACGGCGCGCCGCAGCCGGCCATCCGACAGGCGGGCGTAGTGGCCGGTCGCGATAGCGTCGAAGCCCAGCGCCAGGGCGCGCGCGGCGAGCGCTGAGAACTTGATCCGCTCATTGCACCGGACGCACGGATTGGGCGTCTCACCGCGGGCGTAGGACGACACGAAGTCGTCGATCACGTCGGCCTTGAAGCGGTCGGCGAAATCCCAGACGTAAAAGGGAATCTCGAGGATGTCCGCGACCCGGCGGGCATCACCGGCGTCCTCCTTGGAGCAGCATCCGCGCGAGCCCGTCCGCAGCGTGCCGGGTGCCGACGACAGCGCCAGGTGCACACCGACGACGTCATGGCCGGCGTCGACCATCCGCGCGGCGGCGACCGATGAGTCCACCCCACCGCTCATCGCGACCAGAACACGCATGACTACTTCCCGTACCCTGCGCTCGCGAGGGCGGCCTGCCGGGCCCGCTCGACAGCTGTGGGCAGAACCTCCAATGCCGCCTCGACGTCGGCATCGGTGCTGGTGTGCCCCAAGGACAGACGCAGCGATCCGCGCGCGCTCGCCGGGTCAGCACCCATGGCGATCAACACGTGCGACGGCTGCGCCACACCCGCGGTGCAGGCCGAGCCTGTGGAGCACTCGATTCCCTTGGCGTCCAACAACATCAACAGCGCGTCACCCTCGCATCCGCGAAAGGTGAAGTGCGTGTTGCCCGGCAGACGGTCGACTCCGGTGGAGCCGTTGACATCGACATCGTCGATAGCCGCGAGCACACCGTCGATCAGCTTGTCCCGCAGCGCGGAAATCCGCGCGCGCTGGGCGTCGAGACCCTCGACCGCCACCCTCGCCGCTGCCGCCATCGCGACGACACCGGCGACATCCGGTGTGCCCGAACGCACGTCACGCTCTTGGCCACCACCATGCAGTAGCGGCACGCAGGCGGTGTCGCGGCGCAGCAGCAGCGCGCCCACACCGGTGGGACCACCGAACTTGTGGGCGGCGATGCTCATCGCAGACAGGCCGCTTGCGGTGAAGTCCACCGGAATCTGCCCCACCGCCTGGATGGCATCACTGTGCATCGGGATATCGAATTCGGCTGCCACGGCAGCAAGTTCGGCAATCGGCAGAATGGTGCCGACCTCGTTGTTGGCCCACATCACCGTCACCAGGGCGACGTCATCGTGATCGCTGAGCGCCTCGCGCAGCGCGGCGGCCGTCACCATGCCGTCGGCACCGACCGGCAGCCACGTCACCTCGGCACCCTCGTGCTCAACCAGCCACTCCACCGCGTCCAGCACCGCGTGGTGCTCGACCGGGGTGGTCACGATCCTGCGCCGCTGCGGCGCCGCGTCGCGCCGGGCCCAGTAGATACCCTTGATCGCCAGGTTGTCGCTCTCGGTCCCGCCTGCGGTGAAGATGATCTCCGACGGCCGGGCCCCGAGCAGACCGGCCAGCTCCTCGCGCGCCTCCTCCATGCGGCGGCGCGCGGCGCGGCCCGTGGTGTGCAGCGACGAGGCATTGCCCACCGTCGCCAGAGCACCCGCCATTGCCTCGATCGCAGTGGGGTGCATCGGTGTGGTGGCGGCATGATCCAGGTAGACGGAGCGCATAGCCCAACCAGGATACCGGCAGGCCGGATGACCTCAGGCGACCAGCGCATGCCCGTGAGCACCACGGGCCGGCGCGGGGGCGTCGGACACCCCCCGCACAGCGGCCTCACACCGTGCCGCGAGGTCGCGGCGGTCGGTGCCAGGGAGCTGCAGTGACTGCACCTGAACGTGGCATACCGTCATCCGGGCGGTGATGACGCGCCGCACCGACGCCAGCAGCGAGTCGTCGCCGATGAACGCCGGAATCGTCGATGGTCGACCATCGCGGTGGTGGTAGGTCATCCGCAGCGGCTGCACAGGCCTGCCCGCGTCGATCGCCCCCTGGAACATCGCCGGCCGGAACCGTCCGTATCCCAGGCCACACCACGTCGTGCCCTCCGGGAACGCGACGACGGTCTGCCCCGCGGCCAGCCGCGCGGCCACGGTGCGCACCACGTCCGGCAGCCGACGGAGGTTGGCCCGCTCGATCGGAATGACCTTGAGCAGGCGCGCGACCAGTCCGAGCGCGGGCCAGTCGATGAGGTCGGCGCGCGCGACGAACGACCCCGGCAGCACCGCCCCGATGATGAAGATGTCCACCCACGACACGTGACCGCTGACCACCAGCACACCGCTCAGGTTGCGGATCGGACCTCCCGAGGTGGTGATTCGCACGCCGAGGCAGCGCAGCATCAGGCGGCAGTAGACGCGCTGCACCCTGGAGCGACCGGGCAGCGGGACCGCCAACAGTGGTAGCGCGGGAAGCAGCAGCAGCGCACACGCGATGCGCGCGGCGGTCCTCAGCACGACGATCGCCGGACGAGAGGCGGTGGCGACGTCGACCCCGATGCATGACGCGTCACACGACGCGCGCGGCAGCCAGGGACTCGCGGTGAGCCCGTGGCTGCTCATCGGGCCGACCTGTCGCCCAGAGCCTCGGCCTGCCCCACCGAACGCAGGCGTTTCAGGTAACGCACGTCGGCGTCGGCCTTGTCCATCAGCGCCGGGAAGTCGCCGACGCCGAAGTCCGGGTCGTGGGCCGGTTCGCCGCACACCTTGGCGCCCAGGCGCAGGTAGCCCCGCATCAACGGCGGAATACTCACGCGGGCCGGGGCCTCGATATCGTCCAGTCCCCTGCCGTCGAGAAGCACAGGCCGGTACGGGCGCACCTCGTACTTCGCGGGGTGCCGCTGGCGGACGAAGTCACGCACGCCCCGCAGTTGGCTGCCCGGCGGCTCGTCGGGTGCCCCCTGGACCGGTACCGAGACGCATCCGGTGACGTAGTCGTATCCGCAGCGGTCGAGGTAGGCCAGGATGCCGGCCCACATCAGCAGCACCACGGCGCCGTTGCGATGGTCCTCGCGCACCACGGCACGACCCATCTCGACCAGTGACGGCCGCAGCGGGTCCAGAGACGTGACGTCGAACTCGGTGGCGGTGTAGAGCCCGCCGGCGGCGATGGCGCCCGGTGGCGGCAGCATGCGGTAGCAGCCGACCAGCTCGCCGGATCCGTCCTCGCGGACCAGCAGGTGATCGCAGTACTCGTCGAACCGGTCGGCGTCGCGACCGTCGGCCGAGGCGGCCAGGCCGAACCCGGGTTCGGAGGTGAACACCTCGTGGCGCAGCCGCTGAGCGGCGTCGATCAGATCCGGATCGGTGGACAGCAGCAGGGTGTAGCGCGGCGTTGTCGGGCTGGTCGGGCCGCCGGGGGCGGCAGCGTCGGCGGCGATGAGTACGGATGCAGTGCTCATGGCCTGAACGGTCGCCCAGCCGTCGGACCGGATGCCAACGGCTACGTGACGCGTCCGTGCACGCTTGGTGACGAGTTGTGTGCGGTCACCGCTTCCTCAGTGGTCGAGAAACACCACGTGCTCAGCCACCGGGTTGCGCGGAATGTCCAGGTTGTTGGCGGCGAACTGCGGATCGGCGTAGCCGATCGACATGCCACACAGAACTGTCAGCTCCTCGGGGATGCCGAGCTGTTCGCGCAGCACGTCGGGATACAGGGCTATCGACACCTGCACGCAGCTGCCGATCCCGCGCTCGGTGAGCGCCAGCAACAGGGTTTGCAGGAACATGCCGACCCCCACCGCGTCCACGTTCCCGAACTCCCGATGCATGCACACCACCCCGGCCACCGGGGCGTGGAAGAACTCCCAGTTGCGCAGCTGCGCGTTCCACCGGCCCTCGGCGTCGCTGCGCTCGATGCCCATCGCGCCATAGATCAGGGCGCCGCTCTGCCTGCGCCGATCAGCGAAGCGCGGCGGCAAGCCGGCCGATCCGATCGCAGGCGGATTCGCGTCGACGGCGGCGAGCAGCGCGTCGACCAACCGCGCGCGCCGCTGGCCCGTGGCCAGGAAGACATGCCACGGCTGGGTGTTGGAGTTCGACGGTGCCCGCATCGCCAACGCCAACGCCTCATCGAGCAGCTCACGGGGAACGGGCTTGTCCGGCAGGAACATCCGCGATGACCGGCGCGCCAGGATCGCCTCGTCGAGTCCCATCTCGGTCATGCCGCCGCACCACCGCCGTCGGCGTGCAGCGTCGACCCGGTGATGAAACTGGACCGGGGTGAGGCCAGGAAGAGGATCGCCTCGGCGATCTCCGCCGGCTTCGCGGTGCGTCCCAGCGGCAGCGCGCGTCCCAGTTCCTCGTTGGTGTCGCCCCATTCGGCGACGACGCCCTCGGTCGCGGTCGGACCGGGCGCGACGCTGTTCACGCGGACGCCGCGGGGCCCGAACTCGGCAGCCCAGGTGCGGGTCAGCGATTCCACCGCCGCCTTGGAGGCGCTGTAGGTCGACGCCCCGGCGACACCCTTGAACGCCACCATCGAGGTGACGTTGACGATGCTGCCACCCCCGCGTTCCAGCATCCCCGGCACCAGCGCCGCCACCAGGAAGTACGTCCCGCGCACGTTGGTGTCGAACGTCCGCTCGAACGACGCGAGATCCTGATCCACCGTCAACGCACCCGGGAACGAGGCCGCGTTGTTGACGATGACGTCGACGTCGCCGCACTGCGCGACGAGCGCACTCACCGACTCGACGTCGGACAGGTCGGCGGCGACGAAACGCACGCCGAGCTGCGCCGCCGCGGCGGCACCGCGGTCACGGTCGCGGCCGGTGATGACCACGTCGGCACCGGCCGCGGCCAGCAGCCGTGCCGCCTCGAGGCCTATGCCCGCCGTTCCGCCGGTGACCAGCGCCCGCCGGCCCGCCAACTCCCGCGCGGTCACGCGCGCGTCGCCAGCCAGTCGGTGAAGTGGGTGCTCGCCAGCGTCGCGCCGTCCCCGGTGACGAGGCTGTTCTGTGTGAGCGGCGTACCGAAGTACGTGGCGGCGGGGTCGACGGAGACTGGCGTGTCAGCGCCCTTGGCGGCGAGCACCGCGCGCGCCATATCGGCGAACGGCATCTTGTCGGGACCCCCGAAGTCCCTGGTGCCGTTGATGGGCTCCGCCGTCGCGGCGCGGGCCACCTCGGCGGACACCTCGGCCGCGGCGACCGGTTGGATCAGCGCATCGGGTGCATGCACCTCGTCGCCAACCTGCAGCGTCTGCGTGATCGAATCGGCGAACTCGTGGAACTGGGTGGCGCGCACGATGGTGTGGGGCAGGCCCGACTCCGAGATCGTGCGCTCCTGCACGACCTTGGCCCGCAGGTAGCCGCTCTCGGGCAGCCCGTCGACACCGACGATCGACAGCGCCACATAGTGCCCGACACCGGCGGCCTTGGCCGCGGCGACCAGGTTGGCCGCGGACGCGGTGAAGAAGGCCAGCACCGCATCGTCTGCGAACGACGGCGAGTTGACGACGTCGACGAGTACCTGTGCGCCCGCGACGGCCTCGGCCAGGCCGTCACCGGTCACCACATCGGCACCGCTGCCGCGTGACGCCGCGACGACATCGTGGCCCTGCGCGGTGAGCAGTTCGACGACCTTTGTACCGATGAGGCCACTGGCCCCGATAACTGCGATTCTCATAGGGAAAACTCTCCCACCGCGCAGGCCATCGCGGCACCCTGGAAAGTCCGTAGTCCTCGGCGAGCCGATGGACGAAAAACACAGAACCCCGACGCCAAGAGGGCGCCGGGGTTCTGCGGTGGATCTGCGGGTGGGTCAGCCCTTGCGAGCCTTGACCGCGTCCGTCAGCTGCGGGGTCACCTTGAACAGGTCACCCACGATGCCCAAGTCGGCGATCTCGAAGATCGGCGCCTCTTCGTCCTTGTTGACGACGACGATCGTCTTGGACGTCTGCATGCCTGCACGGTGCTGGATCGCGCCGGAGATGCCCAACGCGATGTACAGCTGCGGTGCCACCGTCTTGCCGGTCTGACCGATCTGGAACTGGCCCTCGTAGAAGCCCGAGTCGACGGCCGCACGCGAGGCGCCCACGGCGCCACCGAGTGCGTCTGCGAGATCCTCGACGACGCTGAAGTTCTCCTTGCTGCCGACACCGCGGCCGCCGGACACGACGACCTTCGCCTCGGTCAGCTCCGGACGCGCGCTCTTCGCAGCGGGCTGACGGGAGATGATCTTGGTGGCGTTCTCCGCGGGTGCGGGCACCTCGGCGCTGACCACTTCACCGGCACCGGCGACGGGCTCGGCCTCGACTGCACCGGGGCGCAGCGCGATGATCGGGGTGTCGCCGGCGGTCGCCTCAACGGTGTAAGCACCGCCGAACACGGAGTGCACCGCGACTCCACCCTCCTTGATGCCGACGACGTCCCACAGCACGCCAAGACCGGCCTCAGCGGCAAGCCGCCCAGCGACCTCCCTGCCCTCGGCGGTGGAGGCCACCAGCACGGCTGCCGGGCTGGCGGACTCGGTCAGCGCGACCAGCACGCCGACCTTGGGGGTGACCAGGAACTGGTCGGCGGTGTCGGACTCGGCCGCGTAGATCTTGGCCGCACCGGCTGCCTTGAGTGCGTCGGTCAGCGGCGCCGCGGTGCCCGGGGCACCGACGACGACGGCCGACGGCTCACCCAGCGCACGCGCCGCGGTGATCAACTCGGCGGTGATGCTCTTCAGATTGCCTTCTGCGTGCTCGACGAGCACGAGTACTTCTGCCATTGCCTCTTGTTCGCTCTCTGCGTCTGGGGGTGGGGGTTAGATGAGCTTCTGCGCGACCAGGTACTCGGCGATCTTCTGACCACCCTCGCCCTCGTCCGTGATCTTCTCGCCTGCGGACTTCGGCGGCTTGGGGGTAACCAGCTTCACCTGCGTCTCGGCCACATCGCCGCCCACGACGCCGCTCTCGATACCGATGCCCTCGAGCGTCAGCGGGGTGACCGTCTTCTTCTTGGCGGCCATGATGCCCTTGAAGGACGGGAACCGAGGATCCTCGACGATCTTCTCGCTGACGCTGACCACTGCGGGCAGAGTCGCCTCGAGTTCGAAGACGCCGTCGTCGGTCTCGCGCTCACCGGTCACCTTGCCGTCGGCGACGTCGAGGCTGCGCATGTGCGTCAGCTGCGGTACGCCGAGGTAGTAGCTCAAGATGGCCGGAACGGCGCCACCGACGCCGTCGCTGGACTCATTGCCCGCGATGACGAGTTCGATGTCCTCGATCTGTCCCAGGGCACTCGCCAGCGCGTAGCCGGTCTGGACGACATCGGAGCCGTGCAGGCCCTCATCCGAGAGGTGGTAGGCCTCGTCGGCGCCCATGGAGAGCGCCTTGCGGATCGCCGTCTCGGCACCTGCGGGTCCCGCGGTGAGCACAACGACGTTGTAGTTCGCGTCGGCGTGCTTCTCCTTGAGCTGCAGAGCTACTTCGACCGCCCGCTCGTTGATCTCGTCCAACACGGAGTCGCTACCTGCGCGATCCAGCGTGTGGTCGTCCGCGAGCTTGCGATCCTCGTAGTCAGGGACCTGCTTGATCAGGACCACGATGTTCGTCATGAGTCTGGTTCGTCCTCCTCGATGAGGCCGTTGACCGGCCTGCATTACCACGATTACGCTTTCGCCTACATGTTACTCGACGGTAACTTAGGTAGACGCGCAGGAACACCATAACCCGACCGAAGTTGACCTTCTGACCTCCCCTTAACTCCGGTTAACTCGGAGCGAACCGTCCGCGAAGCCCTCACGACTCCCCCGCTGCGTTAGCCTGCCTTCCAATGAGCGCAATTTCTCCTCGGCAGCCGTCGGCTGAGCCGACCTCCGACGTGCTTCCCCTCACCGGTGAACGCACGATCCCCGGCCTGGCCGAGGAGAATTACTGGTTCCGCCGACACGAGGTGGTCTACGAATTCCTTGCGGCGCGCTGCGCGCAACGCGATGTCCTCGAGGCTGGCTGCGGCGAGGGTTACGGCGCCGATCTCCTCGCCGACGTCGCACACCGCGTGGTCGGCCTCGACTACGACGAGTCAGCAGTGGCGCACGTGCGGTCTCGGTACCCGCGGGTGGACATGCGGCACGGCAACCTGGCGGAGCTCCCCCTGGCTGACGGTGAGGTCGACGTCGTGGTCAACTTCCAGGTCATCGAACACCTCTGGGATCAGGGGCAGTTCGTGACGGAGTGCGCTCGCGTGCTGCGGCCGGGTGGAGCGTTGCTCATGTCCACCCCGAACCGGATCACGTTCTCCCCCGGTCTGGACACCCCACTCAACCCGTTCCACACCCGCGAACTCAACGCTCTCGAACTCACCGAACTGTTGACCGACAACGGATTTGAACTCGAGGCGATGCTCGGCGTCTTCCACGGACCGGGTCTTCTCGAGCGAGACGCGCGACACGGCGGTTCGATCATCGGCGCCCAGATCGACCGCGCTGTCGCGAATGCGCCGTGGCCCGCCGATCTGCTGGCGGACGTGGCTTCTATCTCCACCGCCGACTTCGAGCTGCTGGACGCCGGGGTCCGGGACATCGACGAGAGCCTCGATCTGGTGGCGATCGCGGTGCGGCGTGACTGATTCCGAAGGATCACATCCCCGGTCGCTGCGCTCCAGCCCGCCGGATCCAGTACCCGGACTCTTCACCCTGGTCCTGCACACCCACCTGCCATGGCTTGCCCATCACGGGCGCTGGCCCGTCGGCGAGGAGTGGCTCTACCAGTCCTGGGCGGCGTCCTATCTGCCGCTGATGCGTGTGCTGAGCACGCTGGCCGCCGAGAATCGCCGTGGCCTGGTCACACTCGGCATGACGCCGGTGGTCACCGCCCAACTCGACGACCCGTACTGCCTGACCGGCATGGATCACTGGCTGACGAACTGGCAGCTGCGCGCAACCGAGGCCACGACAGCGCGCACCGGCGACGGCACCGGCTACGCCGCACCGGAGGCCTTGCGCGCATTCGGTGTTCGTGAGCGTGCCGAGGCCGAGCGCGCGCTCGAGGACTTCGCGGTGGCGTGGCGACACGGCGGCAGTCCGCTGCTGCGCTCGCTCATTGACGCCGGCACCATCGAGCTGCTCGGCGGACCGCTGGCGCACCCGTTCCAACCGCTGCTCAACCCCCGACTGCGCGAGTTCGCCCTGCGCGAGGGCCTCGCCGATGCGGGCGCGCGCTTCGCCCACACCCCGCGCGGCATCTGGGCGCCGGAGTGCGCGTATGCACCGGGAATGGAGACCGGTTACGCCGCCGCGGGTGTGACGCATTTCATGGTCGACGGGCCATCGCTGCACGGCGACACCACCCTGGGCCGTCCCGTCGCCGACTCGGACGTGATCGCCTTCGGCCGCGATCTACAGGTCAGTTACCGGGTCTGGTCACCCAAGTCGGGCTACCCGGGGAACGCCGCCTACCGCGACTTCCACACCTACGACCACGTCACGGGTCTCAAGCCGGCCCGGGTGACGGGGCGCAACGTGCCGTCGGAGGAGAAGGCGCCCTACGATCCGGCCCGCGCGGATGCCGCCATCGACAGCCACGTCGCCGACTTCGTGGACGTGGTGCGCTCGCGGCTCATCGCCGAGTCCGACCGCATCGGACGACCCGCCCATGTGATCGCCGCATTCGACACCGAACTGTTCGGGCACTGGTGGTATGAGGGTCCGGTCTGGCTGGAGCGCGTGCTGCGGGCTCTGCCCGAGGCAGGCGTCCGCGTCGGCACGCTGTCCGACGCCATCGCCGACGGTTACGTCGGCTCCCCCGTTGAGCTTCCACCCAGCTCATGGGGATCGGGCAAGAACTGGCAGGTGTGGTCGGGCGAACAGGTCGCCGACCTCGTCGCGCTGAACGCCGAAGTGGTCGACACCGCGCTCGCCACGGTCGACAAGGCGCTGGCCCACAACGCATCTGGCGGTTCGACTGCGTCGACATGGGCGCCGCGCGATATCGTCGCCGACCAGATCCTGCGGGAGACGCTCCTGACGGTGTCGAGCGACTGGCCGTTCATGGTCAGCAAGGACACCGCAGCGGAGTACGCGCGCTACCGCGCACATCTGCACGCGCACGCCGCCCGTGAGATCTCGAGCGCCTACGCGTCGGGACGACGAGACAACGCCGAGCGGTTGGCACAGGACTGGAATCGCGCCGACGGGCTGTTCGGCGCTCTGGACGCGAGGCGGCTACCCCGATGAGAATCCTGCTGGTGTCCTGGGAGTATCCGCCGGTGGTGGTCGGCGGACTCGGTCGCCACGTCCACCATCTGGCCACCGCGCTGGCCGACGCCGGACACGAGGTGGTGGTGCTCAGCCGTCGCCCGTCAGGCACCGACCCCAGCACGCACCCCTCCACCGACGAGATGAGCGAGGGCGTCCGGGTTATCGCCGCAGCCCAGGATCCGCACGAGTTCGAGTTCGGCACCGACATGATGGCCTGGACGATGGCGATGGGGCATGCCCTGGTCCGCGCCGGGCTGGCGATCAAGTCGACTGGCCGTCACGCGGACAAGCCGTGGCGGCCCGACGTCGTCCACGCCCATGACTGGCTGGTGGCCCATCCGGCGATAACCCTCGCCGAGTACTTCGACGTCCCACTGGTTTCCACCATCCATGCCACCGAGGCCGGTCGGCACTCGGGCTGGGTGTCGGGCCGCATCAGCCGCCAGGTCCATGCCGTCGAGTCCTGGCTCGTGCACGAATCCGATTCGCTCATCACGTGTTCGGCGTCGATGCGCGACGAGATCACCGAACTGTTCGGTCCCGGATTGGCCGAGAACCGAGTGATCCCCAACGGTATCGATGCCAACCTGTGGCCGTTCGCCCGCCGCACGGCCCACGTGGGCCCGCCCCGGCTGCTCTATCTCGGCCGCCTGGAGTACGAGAAGGGTGTGCACGACGCTATCGCCGCCCTGCCGCGCATCCGCCGGACCCATCCCGGCACCACGCTGACCATCGCGGGTAGCGGCACGCAGCATGAGTGGCTCATCGAGCAGGCCCGAAAGCACAAGGTGCTCAAGGCGATCACGTTCGTCGGGCAGATCGACCACGAGCAACTCGTCACCCTGCTGCACGACACCGATGCCGCCGTCCTGCCGAGCCACTACGAACCGTTCGGCATCGTCGCGCTCGAGGCGGCCGCCACCGGCGCCCCGTTGGTCGCGGCCAATGTCGGTGGCCTTGGCGAGGCCGTCATCGACGGGCAGACCGGGGTGTCCTTCCCGCCCCGCGACGTCGCGGCACTGGCGACGGCGGTGCGGTCGGTGCTCGACGACCCGGAGACGGCGCAGACCATGGCCGTCGCGGCGCGTGACCGGCTCACCTCGGAGTTCGACTGGCACACCGTGGCGGCCGAGACCGCACAGGTCTATCTAGCCGCCAAACGCGGTGAGCGCGAACCGCACCGGCGCCGCATGATCGTCGAGCACGCGCTGCCCGACCGCTAGCCGCAGGCCCGTCGCAGCCGAATCAGCGGCGGGCTAGTGGGACGCCTTCTTGCGCTCGATATCGGCGAGTGCGGCCGCGAGTTCGGCACGCTCGGCGGCCGAGGTCTCCCATGCCAGCTTGCGGTTCTTGACCACCTTCGCCGGCGCACCGACGGCGATGGAGTAGTCGGGCACCTCGCCCTTGACCACCGCGTGTGCCCCGAGCACGCATCCGCGCCCGACCGAGGTGCCCCGCAGCACTGTGACCTTGGCGGCCACCCACGTGTCGGGACCGATCCGCACCGGCGCCTTGACGATGCCCTGGTCCTTGATGGGCAGCTCGACGCTGTCCATCCTGTGGTCGAAGTCGCAGACGTAGCACCAGTCGGCCATCAGAACCGAGTCGCCGAGTTCGATGTCGAGGTAGGTGTTGATGACGTTGTCACGGCCGAGAACGACCTTGTCCCCGATGCGTAGCGAACCCTCGTGCGCGCGGATGGTGTTCTTGTCACCGATGTGGACCCAGCGGCCAATCTCCATGGTGGACAGCTCCGGGGTGGACTGGATCTCCACGTTCTTGCCGAGGAACACCATGCCGCGCGTGACGATGTGGGGATTCGCCAGCTTGAACTTCAGCAGGCGGAAGTACCGCACCAGGTACCACGGCGTGTAGGCCTTGTTGGCCAGCACCCACTTCAATGAGGCCAGCGTGAGGAACCGGGCCTGCCGGGGGTCGCGCAGTCGGGAGCCCCGCCAGCGAACGTGCAACGGAGAGCCCCACATCGTCGTCATGGCGGGAAAGCCTACGCGAGCCCGATCGTGGGTTTTCCCGGTCGCTGCAGGACTCTCACCCGTCGCTTCGCTCGCCCCGGGCGCTCCACGGGTGGGAGGTCCCCCAGCGTCCCGGCACCGCGGGCTAGTCTCGGGACTCGATGTCTGCTCGACGAACGACCGCGCGCCGAATGACTGCCGTGACGGCCACAACGCTGGTGGCGCTGCTGATGAGCGCGTGCGGCGCCGATACCAGCTCGTGGGTCGAGGCGGTCCCCGCAACGGGATGGGCCGCCCAGTACGCCGACGCGGCCAACAGCAGCTCCACCACGGTCTCCGGCGCCGAGTCGCTCGCGCTGGACTGGACCCGCTCGGTCAAGGGCGAGCTCGCCGCGCAGGTGGCGTTGGGCTCGGGGAACTACCTCGCCGCCAACGCCCAGACCGCCGGCGGGTGCTCGCTGATGGTGTGGGAGACCGACAATGAGGGCAGGCAGCGTTGGTGTGGCCGGCTGTGGCAGGGCGGCGGGTTGTCCGGACCACTGTTCGACGGCTTCGACAACCTGTACGTGGGGCAGCCGGGCGCGATGCTGTCCTACCCGCCGACGCAGTGGATCCGGTGGCGCCAGCCGGTGATCGGCCTGCCGCTCACACCACGCGTCCTGGCTCCCGGCCAGCTGTTGGTGACGACGCACCTCGGGCAGGTCCTGGTGTTCGACGCGCACCGAGGCGTCGTCGTCGGTACCCCGGTCGATCTCGTCAGCGGGCTCGATCCCACGGATTCCCAACGTGGGCTCGACGACTGCCAGCCCGCCAGGGCGCGCTGTCCGGTGGCTGCGGCACCCGCGTTCTCACCCGAGACGCAGATGGTGGTGCTCGGGTTGTGGGAACCCGATGCCGACGCGCCGATCCTGATCGGGATGCGGTACCGCCAGGGCCAGAAGCCGCTGCTCAACCGGGAGTGGACCAGCACGGCCGTCGGCGGTGGGCCGCTGTCGAGCCCCGTGATGTCCGCCGATGGTCAGACGGTCTACGTCAACGGCCGCGATGACCGGCTGTGGGCGCTCGACACCGCCAATGGCGAGGCCAGGTGGTCGGTTGACCTCGGGTTCCAGCCGCAGACCCCGCCTTCGGTGACACCGGACGGTTTGATCGTGGCGGGCGGCGGCCCGGATGCGCGGCTGACGGCCGTGCGCGATGACGGGGACGGCGGCGAGGTGGTTTGGACCCGCGATGACGTCGAACCCCTCTCGACATCTTCTCGGGCGGGCACCGACGTCGGTTACACCGTCGCGCGCGACGGCGAGAACGGTATGACACTGCTGGTGTTCGATCCCGCCGACGGCCACACGCTCAACGCCTACCCGCTACCGCACGCGACGGGGTATCCCGTTGGTGTGTCGGTGGGCCATGACCGGCGCGTGGTGACGGCAACCAGCGACGGTCAGGTGTACGCGTTCGCTCCCGCCTGACGAGTCAGGTGATCTTCCTCAGGCGATCATGGCGTCGATGGGTGCCCGCGGCACGGTGACCTCGAGCGCCCCGACCGACTCCGGCATCATCTCGCCCTGGCTGAAGAAGAAGATCAGCGAGTCGTTGGTGATGGCGAAGTTCTCGTAATTCGTCGGGTCCAGCCCGACCCCTGGGGCGATCGCCACCGCCTGGCCCGACTGCTTCTCCAGCTCGGCGGCCACGAGGGGTGCGATCACCGGGAAGGGCTCGGTGCCCTCGCGGAAGAGGTTGCCGATCGTGATGGGCTTGCGCATGCCCTGATCCCAGTTGAACGACTTGTAGAAGGTCTGGGGGTGCGCACCACCGACGTCCTGGAATGTCTTGAACACCACGGTCTGCGTGCCGCGCGGCGGGACCGCGGAGTTGTACTCCGTTGCCACGGTGTCCAGTTGGTAAGGCATATCGCGTGGCCCGGGCATCTTGGCCACGTTGAGGAAGCCGTCGCGGGTCTGCTTGACGTAGTCGGCGACGTTCTGTTGGTCGGGAAAGTCGACCGGATAGGTGACGTCGAGGGTGTAGGCGGGATCGGTCGCGGCGATGCGGCACATCTGGTCACCGTCCAGCACGCCAGAGAAGTCAGCGCACTTGGGTGGAGCCGCCGATGCGACGGCCACAGTCGACCAGCCGAGCGCCGTGGTGGCCGCCACCGCCAGCGCAAGTGTCGCAACGCGCATTTCAAGCCCTCCAGCCACCGGGCGGCACCGGCGCCGCACTCGACACAATACCTGCGACATCAGTGCGTGGGTCGGCAAAGATATGCCACCGCCCGGCTCGCCCGGCCTGCGCCGATCCTGGTGATGACCACCGAAAGCCGCTGGGTTCCGCGCAACCGCAGGCGCGGGCGCAGCACATCGGGGTCGACGTCGACGCCACGCACCAGGATCTCGACCGCCCCGACCTCGCGGGTCGAGAGCAGTTGCCGCAGGCCCCGTTCGCTGTAGGTGATCTCGTCGAGGACCTCGAACCCACGGACACCGTCAGGCAGCTGATCACCGGACAGGTAAGCGATCTCGGGGTCGAGCTGCCACAGTCCGTGTCGCGCGGCGTAATGGCGCACCAGACCGGCACGCACGACAGCTCCGTCGGGGTCGATGATCCATCGGCCCGCGGCAGCGACAGCGCAGTCGTCGGGATCGGCGTCGGTGATCTGTTCGGCACGGTCGAGGACGGTCGCGCGCCGCGTGACGCTTGGATCGGCGAGGCCCGCCGACCACAGGCAGGCCTCACGGACACCGCCCGCGAGTGATGTCACCTCGATCTCGCCGATGAACCCGAGCTGACCGATGGCCGCGAAATCGATTCCGGGAGCGCACTTCACGACGATGTCTCGCCCGGCATACACCTCGAGCAGCGCATCGAGCGCGGGCGTATAGGCCCGCGGATCGAACCGGCGCCGTCCACCGCTGCGCCGGGCAGGATCGGCGACTATGACCGTGTCACGCGTGACGGGGCGCAGTGCATCGGCCAACAGCAGGTCCACGCCCGCGACGTTGTTGGCGGCCATCGCCAGGCGCACGGGATCGACATCGCTGCCGACGACCTGAGCCGCAGATCTGCTCAGCGCGTCGAGTTCCGCACCGATCGAGCACGTGACATCGTGCACCACCGCTCCGGCCAGCCGCCGGGCACGGTGTGCCGCAACGGGTTCCGGGGTCGCCTGCTGTAACGCCTCATCGGTGAAAAGCCACGTCTGCGCGGTGCCGAACTTGCCGGCCGCCCGCCGCCGCAGCAGCGCGGTCTCGATCAGGACGGCCGCGCGGTCGCCGAAACTCTTTCGCGCCGAACCAATGTCGGCGATGCGCGTGGCATCGGTCAACGGGTATGCGGCAACCTCGTCGATCGCCCTGCGTCCCTGCTCGCTGCGCAGGTACGCGACGTCGTCGAGGGTGAACTGCAGAGTCAGGAGGGTTTGACTCCGGTGACCATGACGTTGTAGAACCAGCCCTTCGGCACGACACGACGCCACAGATTTGCGTCCACCCAACTCAGGGTGGTCCAGCTCTTGAACGCGAACCTCGCCCAGCCCCAGCCCAAGCGGCCCGGGGGTACCGACGCCTCGAACGTGCGCACCGGCCAGCCCAGCATCGCGGCGGTGAACTCCTCGCTGGCGGTCTCGACCTCGGTGGCGCCGGCATTGCGGGCCATCCGCTCGAGATCGCCCGGCTCGAAGGTGTGCAGGTCGACGATCGCCTCGAGCGCGGCGGCGCGCGAGGACTCGTCGAGTTCGGTCTGCGAGCGTCGCCAGCCCTCGAGGAAGGGCAGCTTCGTGACGTTGGTCGACACGTGCCACGTCAGCGTGGACAGGTTGCGCGCGTAGACGTTGCCCTTGGTGGTCGGCTCGCCGGCGAACACGAAGCGGCCACCGGGCTTGAGCACGCGCACGACCTCGCGCAGCGACAGCTCGACGTCGGGGATGTGGTGCAGGACCGCGTGGCCGACGACCAGATCGAAGGTGTTGTCCTCGTACGGGATGCCCTCGGCGTCGGCGACCCGTCCGTCGACGTCAAGGCCCAGCGACTGACCGTTGCGGGTCGCCACCTTGACCATGCCCGGGGACAGGTCGGTGACCGAGCCGCGACGGGCCACACCCGACTGGATGAGGTTGAGCAGGAAGAAGCCGGTACCGCAGCCCAGCTCCAGCGCCCGGTCGTAGGGCACCTCACGCTGGACCTCGTCGGGCACGATGGCGTCGAACCGGCCACGCGCGTAGTCGATGCAGCGCTGGTCGTAGCTGATCGACCACTTGTCGTCGTAGCTCTCGGCCTCCCAGTCGTGGTAGAGCACCTGCGCCAGCTTGGTGTCGTGCCGCGCGGCCTCCACCTCCTCTGCTGTGGCGTGGGGGTTAGGAGCCGGGTCGAAACTGGTCATGAAGGGCAGCCTAACGGGCCGCGAAGGAAGCTTTGGCGGCAGCCAACGCCGCGGGTGAGGAGTCAGCGAACCGACGGGCCCAGGCCAGTGCGGCGTCAAACACGTGATCGGGTGCCACGGTCTCGTCAACGAGTCCCATCGCCAACGCCTCCTCGGCGCCGACGAAGCGTCCGCTGAACACCAGATCCTTGGCCTTGCTCTCCCCCACCGCGCGGGCCAACCGGCGCGTCGCGCCCTCGACGGGAGCCCGGCCGTCGAGGATCTCGGTGGCGCCGACCTTGACGTTGTCACCGCTGATCCGCCAGTCGGCTGCCAGTGCCAGGGTCAGACCGCTGCCCAGCGCGTAGCCGGTGACGGCGGCCGCCGTGGGTTTGGGAATCGCCGCGACGGCGTCGACCGCGTGCCGGCACACCTCACCCGCGACCCGGGCCTCGGCGGGGTTCAGGGTCTGCAGCTCGGGCAGGTCATCGCCTATGGAGAAGATCTCGTGCCCACCGAACACTATGACGACGGTGGCGTCGTCACGCGCACCGAGTTCGGTCGCCGCAGACGCGATCTCACGGCACACCTGGCGGGTAAGCGCATTGGTCGGCGGGCGCGACAGCATCAGCGTGCCGATCCCGTCACCGACGTGGACGCCCACGAACTCCCTGGGGGTCTCGCTCATACCAGTGGAGTGTCGGCGCTGTAGCCCTGCGGCGCGCGACGGTTGCGTGCCTCGTTGTAGCGGTCGCTGTTGAAGAACTCGATCTCCCAGTTGCCGGTGTCCTTGTTGGCGGTCAGGTGGGGTTCGACGGCGACGATCTTGCGTTCGACGGCGAGCACCTCGGCGACGGTCCGACCGTTCAACGAGTCCAGCTGGGTCCAGGTCGGCGGGAGCAGGAACGAGCGGCCCTCGGCGAACTCGTCGAGACCGGCCTGTGGCGTGCTCCAGAACGCCCGGTCGGTCTCGGTGTTCTCACCGTCGGCACGCTGGCCCTCCGGCATGGCGCCGACGAAGAAGTAGGTGTCATACCGGCGGGTGCGCTCCTCCTTCGGTGTGACCCAGTTCGCCCAGGGGCGCAGCAGGTCGGCGCGCAGGACCAGTTTCTCGGTACGCAGGAAGTCGGCGAAGGACAGCGAGTGGTTGGCCAGCGCCGCGCGCTCCGCGGAGTACACCGAGGCGTCGTCCACCAGCAGATCGGCGTCGTCGGCGGGCCCGGCGAACAGCACACCGGACTCCTCGAACGTCTCCCGTGCCGCCGCGCATACCAACGCCTCGGCGAGGTCGGTGTCCACGCCGAGTCGCTCGGCCCACCATGACGGCTCGGGGCCGTACCAGGCGATGTCGGCGTTCCGGTCACGGTCGTCGACGCCGCCACCGGGGAACACCATCACGCCGGCGACGAAGTCCATCTCGGAGTGCCGCCGCATGAGGAACACCTCAATCTGACTGGCGAGGCCCTTGCCCTGGTCCCGGATCAGCATCACGGTCGAGGCCGGCCGTGGCACCAGCGGATCGGTCGGATCGGACTTTTCCGATGCGCGATCCGCCTTCGGCTCCTCGCTGAGTGTCATGCACGCCTCCTATGGGCCGCGCGGGTACGAGTGCGCCGCGCGAAATAGCGACCGTCGATCATGTCCAGGGCGATCGACTGGCCGAATGCCTTCGACAGGTTCTCCGAGGTGAGGACGTCGGTGAGCAGCCCGGACGCCACGGCGGCGCCCTCCGACAGCAGCAGGCAGTGGGTGAAGCCCTGCGGGATCTCCTCGACGTGGTGGGTGACCAGCACGGTGGCCGGTGCGTCCGGGTCCGCGGCGAGGTCGGCGAGGCGCGCCACGAGTTCCTCGCGGCCACCCAGGTCCAGGCCCGCGGCGGGTTCGTCGAGGAGCAGCAGTTCGGGGTCGGTCATCATCGACCGCGCGATCAGCACGCGCTTGCGCTCCCCCTCGGACAACGTTCCGTAAGTGCGCTCGGCGAGGTGCTCGGCACCGACGCTCTCCAGCATGTCGACGGCCTGCTCGTAGTCGACGTCGTCGTACTGCTCGCGCCAGCGACCCATGACCGCGTAGCCGGCGGAGACCACGACGTCGCGCACCACCTCGCCGTCGGGCACGCGCTGGCTCAGTGCGGAACTGCTGAGGCCGACCCTGGCGCGCAGTTCTGACATGTCGGTCTTGCCGAGCCGCTCACCCAGCACGTAGGCGGTTCCCGACGTGGGGTGCTCCATGGCGGCGGCGATCCGCAGCAGTGACGTCTTGCCCGCGCCGTTGGGACCCACCACAACCCAGCGTTCGTCGAGTTCGACCGCCCAGGTGATGGGTCCGACGAGTGTCTTGCCGCCGCGTCGCAGCGTGACCCTCGCGAAGTCGATCAGCAGGTCTGGGTCGACTGTCTCGGATCCATCGTCTCCTGCCGTGGGCACTCGCTCATCGTAGTCAGGCGCGGTGTGACGATCGCCCACCCACTGGCGGCAAGCCACCTCTTCGGCGTCAGATGCAGCACCAGTTGAACCAGCGGGCCGATGCCGAGCGCGTAGATGACGGTGCCGATTCCCACCGTGCCGCCGAGCAGCCAGCCGACGGCCAGAACGGTCGCCTCGATCGTTGTGCGCACCAGACGCACCGACAGTCCGGTCCGCGCGACCAGGCCGGTCATCAGCCCGTCCCTTGGCCCCGGGCCCAGGCCGGCACCGATGTAGAGCGCGGTGCTCACGGCGTTGAGGATGACGGCCCCCAGCATCATCGTGACCCGCACCGCGAGGTTCGATGGTTCGGGCAGGATCGCCAGGCTCGCGTCCACGGTCACAGCGATGACGATGACGTTGGCCACCGTGCCGATGCCCGGCCGGTTGCGCAGCGGGATCCACGCCAACAGGACGACCACGCCGACCGCGGCCGAGGCCACGCCGATGGTCATGCCGGTGCGCTCAGCCAGGCCCTGATGGAAGACGTCCCAGGGATCCAGTCCGAGGCCTGCCCGCACCATCATCGCCATCGAGAGGCCGTAGCCGGTCAAGCCGACCAGCAGGGCCACCCCACGGGCAGCGGCGCGCGTCACGCATGGTCCGGGAAGCGGGCGCGGATCGCGTCGAGGTCGGCACTCATCCGTCGGGCGTCGGCGTCGTCGGAGCAGCCGGCCGAACCGGCCATGCGGGGAGTGGTGCGGAAGACCCGGCCCAATTGCCGAGCCGATCGCGTAACCCGAGAGGTCCAGTTGAGTGCCATGGCTCAATACTGGCTACCGATTTCCTTGCCATCAATAGCCAGTTGAGGCAAACTGGCTGGAATGATCGAGGATCTAGCGGGCCGAAAGCTGGATGTGGACCTCTTGGTTCGCGAGCTGGGAAACTGGCGCACCTCCAATGCCAGCGGCCCGGCCTATCAGGGCCTCTCCAATGGCCTGCGCATGCTGATCGTCGACGGCCAGCTGCCGGTCGGCGCCCAACTCCCCAGCGAGCGTGCCCTGGCCGATGCCCTTCGCGTGTCCCGCACCACCGTCACCGCCGCCTACTCCGAGATGCGCGACGACGGCTACCTCAGCGGCCGCCGGGGGGCGCGCAGCGTCACGGCGTTGCCGATCAGCCGGGGTGGTGCCGTGGTCCCGACGCAGGCGACGGTGACGCTCGCCGCGGCCACCCTCGCCGCGCCCGCGGCCATCGCGGCACAGGCCTTCGCGGAGGCCGCCGAGCAGGTCACGCCGTATCTGCACGATATCGGCATCGAGTTGGCCGGCGTCGCGCCGCTGCGGATCGCGTTGGCCGAAAGATACAGTGCGCGTGGGCTTCCCACCGATCCCGACGAGATCATGGTGACCACCGGCGCCCTGCACGCGATCGGCCTCATCCTGGCCACCTACACCCAGCCCGGTGATCGGGTGCTCGTCGAACAACCCACCTATCACGGCGCGCTGTCCGCCATGGCGACCCGCGGGCTGCGACCGATCCCCGTCGCGGTGACCAGCGACGGCTGGGAGGTCGACGCCATCGACGCCGCCATGCGGCAACTGGCCCCCAATCTGGCCTATTTGATCCCCGACAACCAGAACCCGACCGGACTGACGCTGCCCGTGCCGAGCCGCGAGCATCTGGCCCGCGTCATCGCCGACACGCGAACCCGCACCATCGTTGACGAGACGATCACCGACATGTGGCTCGACGAGGCCGTCCCCGCTCCGTTGGCGGCTTCGATGACCGCCCGACGCGAGCTGGTGCTGACCGTGGGGTCGATGTCGAAGTCGTTCTGGGGTGGCTTGCGGATCGGCTGGATCCGCGCCGACCGCGCCACGCTGGCCACCATCGCAGCGCAGCGCCCGTCGATCGACATGGGCACGCCCATCTTCGAACAACTCGCCGCGGCAAGGCTTCTCGCCGCCGAGGACGAGGTTCTGCCGGAACGCCGCGACATTCTGCGTCGGCGTCGCGCGCTGCTGTTGTCGATGCTGAACGACCTTCTGCCCGACTGGCAGCCCCTGCCCGGCACCGGCGGCCTGTCGCTGTGGGTGCGGCTGCCCGCGCCGATGAGTTCCGCGCTGTCGGCGGCGGCGTCGCGGATGGGGCTGGAGATTCCGCCGGGTCCACGTTTCGGCGTGGACGGCACGCTGGAGCGGTTCATCCGAGTCCCGTACGCGTTACCCGAACCCCAGCTGACCGAGGCGATCGAACTGCTCGCGCACGCATGGCGTTCGGTCACCGGAAGCGTCGGCACCGACCACGGCGCCGTGGTCGTCTAACCAGCGCTACTCGGGGATGTCGACGCGGCGCAGTGTCCCGTCGGTGGCGTCGGCGGCCTCGATCTCACCGCGCGTCACACCCAGCAGGAACAGCACGGTGTCCAGATACGGGTGACTCAGCGAGGCGTCGGCGACCTCGCGCAGCGCCGGTTTGGCGTTGAACGCGACGCCCAACCCTGCCGCGGCGAGCATGTCGATATCGTTCGCACCATCGCCGACGGCCACGGTCTGCTCCATCGGCACACCAGCCTGCTGCGCGAAATCCCTCAGCGCCTTGGCCTTTCCGGGCCGGTCGATGACCTGTCCGATCACCCGGCCGGTGAGCTTGCCGTCAACGATCTCGAGTTCGTTCGCAGCGACGAAGTCCATCATCAACTCGTGCGCCAGCGGCTCGATCACCTGCCGAAAGCCACCGGAGACGATGCCACAGTGAAAGCCCAGACGGCGCAACGTCCGAATGGTGGTACGCGCGCCGGGGGTCAGCTCAATCTGCTCGGCGACGTCGTCGAGCACTTCAGCGGGCAGGCCCGCGAGTGTCGCCACCCTGCGGTGCAGTGACTCGGCGAAGTCGAGCTCACCGCGCATGGCCGCCTCGGTGACCTCGGCGACCGCGGCCTCCGCACCCACACGGGCGGCCAGCATCTCGATCACCTCGCCCTGGATCAGCGTCGAGTCGACGTCGAACACGATGAGCCGCTTGGCTCGTCGCGACAGGCTGTAGTCCTCGAGTGCGATGTCGACACCCTCGTCGACACCCACCCGTGCCAGTGCGGTCTGCAGCTGGGCGTAGGCGGCTCCGGTCGGCACCGACACGCGCAGTTCTAACCCCGTGACCGGATAGTCGGAGACGCCGCGGATGGTGTCGATATTGACCCCGAGTGCGGCCACCTCACGGGCGACAACGCCGAACGCCTCGGCGCTGATGGGCCGGCCCAGCACCACGATCGTGTGGGTCGACGGCTCGCGCAGCACAGCGAGGTCGTCACTGCGTTCGATGGTGACGTCCAGGCCGACGCTGTGGATGGCGTTGGTCACCGCGTCGCGCAGCTCGGCGCCACCCGCGATATCAGCTGCGCCAGCGACCAGCACGGCCAGCGTGAGGCGTCCCCTGACGACAACCTGTTCGACATTGAGCAGTTCGACGGAATGGCCCGACAGCACCTCAAAGAGTGCTGAGGTCACACCTGGTTGATCGACTCCGGTGACGGTGATCAATACCGACACCTTTGACGTGTTCACCCCTGCGAACCGCCCCGACTGCCCGCTCAGGTGCGAACGTGCTCGTCGTCGAGCCGCGTGACGTCCCCGTCATCGGGCCCGTGCGAGCGACCGACGTGTGCCTCGGCACGCATCCGTTCGACCATGTGCGGGTAGTGCAGCTCGAACGCCGGGCGCTCCGAACGGATCCGGGGCAGCTCGGTGAAGTTGTGCCGCGGCGGCGGGCAGGACGTCGCCCACTCCAGCGAGTTGCCGTAACCCCACGGATCGTCGACGACCACGGGCTCGCCGTAGCGCCAGCTCTTGAACACGTTCCACACGAACGGCAGCGTCGAGACGCCGAGGATGAACGCACCGGCAGTCGAGATCACGTTCAGTGTGGTGAACCCGTCGGTGGGCAGGTAGTCCGCATAGCGACGCGGCATGCCCTCGTCACCGACCCAGTGCTGCACGAGGAACGTGGTGTGGAAGCCGATGAACGTCAGCCAGAAGTGCAGCTTGCCGAGGCGCTCGTCGAGCAGTCGGCCGGTCATCTTCGGGAACCAGAAGTAGATGCCCGCGTAGGTGGCGAACACGATGGTGCCGAAGAGCACGTAGTGGAAGTGCGCGATGACGAAGTAGCTGTCGGTGACGTGGAAGTCCAGCGGTGGGCTGGCCAGCAGCACACCCGAAAGACCACCCAGCAGGAACGTGATCAGGAAGCCGACCGAGAACAACATGGGTGTCTCAAACGTCAACTGGCCCTTCCACATCGTGCCTATCCAGTTGAAGAACTTGATGCCCGTAGGTACGGCGATCAGGAACGTCATGAAGGAGAAGAACGGCAGCAGCACCGCGCCGGTGGCGTACATGTGGTGCGCCCACACGGCGATGGACAGCGCAGCGATGGCCAGCGTCGCGTAGATCAGCGTGGTGTAGCCGAAGATCGGCTTGCGGCTGAACACCGGGAAGATCTCACTGACGATGCCGAAGAACGGCAGCGCGATGATGTACACCTCGGGGTGCCCGAAGAACCAGAACAGGTGTTGCCACAGCAGAACGCCGCCGTTGGCGGGGTCATAGATGTGAGCGCCCAGGTGTCGGTCGGCGGCCAGGCCGAACAGCGCCGCGGTGAGCAGCGGGAAGGCCAGCAGCACCAGGATCGACGTCACCAGGATGTTCCAGGTGAAGATCGGCATCCGGAACATCGTCATACCCGGGGCGCGCATGCAGACACACGTGGTGATCATGTTGACCGCGCCGAGGATGGTGCCGAGACCACCGACCGCCAGGCCCATGATCCACAGGTCACCGCCCGCTCCCGGGGAGTGGATGGCGTCGGTCAGCGGCGAGTAGGCGGTCCAGCCGAAGTCAGCGGCGCCGCCGGGCGTGATGAACCCGCCGAGGGCGATGAGCGCACCGAACAGGAACAGCCAGAACGAGAACGCGTTGAGCCGCGGGAACGCCACGTCGGGCGCGCCGATCTGCAGCGGCAGCACCAGGTTGGCGAAGCCGAACACGATGGGCGTCGCGTAGAACAGCAGCATCACCGTGCCGTGCATGGTGAAGAGCTGGTTGAACTGCTCGTTGGACAGGAACTGCAGCCCCGGCAGGGCGAGTTCGGTGCGCATGAACAGCGCCATCAGTCCACCGATGAAGAAGAAGATGAAGCAGGCGACGCAGTACATCATGCCGATCACCTTGTGATCGGTCGTCGTCACCAGCTTGTAGATCAGGTTGCCCTTGGGACCCATCCGTGCCGGAAACGGACGCCGTGCCTCGAGTTCTCCGATTGGGGGCGCTTCGGCTACCAACAGATCCTCCAATAAGTTTCGACGGCCCGATGCCGTCGTGCCCAGGGATGCTGGTGTGAATCTTATCCCCCGAACCCCCGCCCGACACCATGGGTCCTACGAACTGTCGTATTTCGTGCCGTCGCGTCGATCGACGACGCCTAACCGACTGCGATGTCGCTGAATGTTACCGTCGGCGACGTGCAGTTATTCCGACGCCGGACGGGTTTGATCGCCGCGACGGCCGCTGTCGCGACGGCCGTCACGATCACACTGGTGAGTGGCTGCGGCGGCGCCGAAGGTGACCAGAATCCACCCACGCTCAACGCCGCCGACGCACCCGTCACCAGTACCACCAGAATCGCGGGCGCCAACGTCCTGGGCAACCAGCGCAGACCCGACGAGTCCTGCGCACCCGACCCCGCGCCGCTGGACGACGGGCCCGACCGGCGCGAGGTCCGGCACGCGGCGGGTAGTACCGAGGTCCCCGCTGACCCGCAGCGCATCGTCGTGCTGTCCGGCGACCAACTCGACGCCCTGTGCGCGCTGGGGTTGCAGTCGCGCATCGTGGCTGCCGCCGTGCCCGACGGGATACAGAGCCAACCGTCCTACCTGGGCACCGTCGTGCACGAGGTACCCGCCGTGGGTGAGCGCACCGCGCCCGACCTGGACGCGATCAGGGCCGCGACACCCGATCTCATCCTGGGTTCCGAGTCGCTGACCCCGCAGGACTTCGGTCCGTTGTCGGAGATCGCACCGACGGTGTTCACCGGCCCGCCAGGTTCGGCGTGGCGGGACACGCTGCGGACGGTGGCCGAGGCCACCGGGCGTGGCGGCGCGGCGAGTCGCCTGATCGAGGGCTTCGACACCGCCGCCACCGACACGGGCAACCAGAACGACGCCACCCACTTCCAGGCGTCGGTGGTGCGACTCACCGACAAGACGCTGCAGGTCTATGGCCGAGAGGACTTCGCGGGCAGCGTGCTGACCGCGGCGGGCGCCGATCGCCCCGCTGCCCAGCGGTTCACCGACAAGCCGTACCTCGAGATCTCCATCTCCAACCTGTCCGACGCCGACTTCTCGGCCGCCGACGGCGACATCGTCTATCTGTCGTTCGACTCCCCCACCGCGCGGGCTCACGCGCCCGAGGTGCTCGAGAGTGCCGCTTGGCGACGGTTGTCGGCGGCCAACGACAACCGCGTGTTCGCCGTCAACGACGAGGTGTGGCATACCGGCCAGGGCATCATCGCGGCCCGCGGGATACTCGACGACCTTCGCTCGCTCAACACACCGATCAACTAGGACCCAGCTTCACCTAGGACCCGGCTCAGCGATGAGTCTGGCGGCGCCCGCAGGTCTATCTTCCGACCGGAACCATCAATACCTCGGGAGTGGGCATGGGCCTCATCCACATCGAACTGTTCGCAACCCTCGACCTCGTCGGGCAGGCGCCCGGCGGCCCCGACGAGGACCCCGTGGGGTTCCCGTTCGGCGGCTGGCAGGCACCCCTGATTGACGAGGTCGCCGGGGCGCAGATCGGCGCCGCGTATGAGGGCACCGACGCCCTGCTGCTCGGCAGGCGGACCTATGACATCTTCGCCGCCTACTGGCCACACCAGCAGGCAGACGGTGAGGACGGGGCGATCGCCACCCTCTTCAACAGCGTCCCGAAGTACGTGGCCTCCCGCGGCAGACCCGACCTGTCGTGGTCCGGGTCCTCGCAGCTCGGCCCGGATCTCGCCGACGCGGTGCGCGAGATCGGTGACCGACACGAGCATGTGAAGGTCGTCGGGAGCCTGAACCTGGTGCAGACCCTGCTGCGCGAGAGGCTCTTCGACCGTCTCGACCTCTGGGTGCACCCGATCGTGCTCGGCGTCGGCAAGAAGGTGTTCGACGGTGGCGCGGTGCCCACCAACCTCACACTCCTCGAGCCGCCGGCAGCCAGCCCCAAGGGCACGGTGTACCTGCGCTACGGGCTCGCCGATGGCACGCCGGGGACGGGAGACATGAGCGCACCCGATCGCGGCGCGCGGTCCGATGACTGAGGGCGCGCTAGCCGCCGTGCCCGACCTCGTGCAGCGCCTGCTGGCCGAACTGGCCGAGCGCCAGCGCATCCTCTGGCAGCACCAGATCACCACTGTCGATGCGATTGCGCAGGTAGGCGAAGGTTTGCGCGGTCTGCGCGAAGAGGTGCTCGCCAGCGCGCAGCGTGGGACGCTGCGTGCCATCCGACGTCGCGAACTGAGGTAGCGGCTTGACCTCGGTGTCGTAGTCGACGTTGAAGAACAGCGGAAACGAGTACCGCTCCTCGCGCACCCTGCGCACGCGATGGCTGGTGGCGACGAACGCGCCGTTGGTCCACAGTTCGAGCAGGTCTCCGATGTTGACGACGAGGGTTCCGTCCACCGGGGGCACGTCGATCCACTCCCCCTCGCCGTTCATCACCTCCAGACCGGGCGCGGTCGGCTTCAGGAGCGTGAAGCACTCGTAGTCGGTGTGGGCACCGATGCCCAGGCCGTCAGTGGCATCGGGGTTGTACGGATAGTGCACGAGGCGCAACTGACTCGGTGTCTTGGATGCATGTCGGGAGAACACATCGGGGTCCTCGCCAAGCGCGACCGCGAACGCCCACAGCAGCTGCTGCCCCACCTCGAGAACCGCGCCGTAATACGCCGTGACCGCGGTGGCGAAGCCCGGCACGTCCGGCCACGCATTCGGGCCGAGCATCGGGTTGCCTGCAACGTAGTCGGGGTCGTCCTCGGGCAGGTCCAACGCCGTGTCGAACGCCTCCTTGAAGTCGGGCGGGCCGGTCTCCATACCCTCCTCCCCAACCGGTACGTAGCCGCGGTGACAGCGCGATAACCCGATGTAGGTGCGCATCTTCTCCTCGACCGGCAGCGCGAAGAAGGCCTTGGTGGCCTCGAGCAAGCGATCGAACAGTGACTCGTCGATACCGGTGCCGCTGATGTAGAGGAAGCCGACATCGCGTGCCGCCCTGCCGATCTCGGCGGCGACGCGTTCGCGCTCGGCCCGGTCCCGTGACCGAAGCCCGCTGATGTCAACGATCGGCACGGATGTGAATGCTGTTGTGCCACTCATGTATCGATGTCTCCTTCAGTTCGATCGATGGCCCACCGCGCACCGTTGGCCTGGACCTGATTCTCAAAGCACCCGATGCCGAGGGCCTGCCATCTCGCCTCGCCCACCGTGTCGATCACCACCACACCGCCGCCGGCCCAGCCGAAGAGCGTGCCCACCCGGACCAGTAGCCCAGGGGAACCATCGGGTGCGCGCAGAAACCTGGCGCCG
The DNA here is from genome assembly GCF_040548615.1 of Mycolicibacterium sp. 624. Classification (NCBI taxonomy): domain Bacteria; kingdom Bacillati; phylum Actinomycetota; class Actinomycetes; order Mycobacteriales; family Mycobacteriaceae; genus Mycobacterium; species Mycolicibacterium sp. 624. The sequence goes on along the minus strand of NZ_JBEPRZ010000004.1, from coordinate 564,692 downwards.
CACGGTGACGACGGTCCGCCGTCGCGGACCCAGTGCTCGACGTAGTTCTCGTGTATGCCCGTCTCCACCAAAGTGTCACCGTCCCAGGCCATCCTGCCCGCGTCGGGAAGCGGGCCCTGCGGTTCGAGATCGATATCGCGGTGCCATTCGAAGACGTCGCCACCCACACCCAGCGTGCCCGCGAAACCACGCGAGTCGACGTAAGCGGTTGGGCCCTGCAACCAGGTGACGTCGGTTCCCGTGTCGCGGGAGCCATCGACGTTCACCAGAAGCGTCCGCCGCCACAAGCCCGCGTAGTCGGCTGCCACCAGAACCGTCACGGGTTTGCGAACCGATCGTGGAAGTGCTGTGTCAGCTCCGGCCACACGTGCGGGTCGTGGCCCGGGATCAACTGATAGCCCTTGTCACTAGCCAACTTCTTGAGTCTGCGGATCGGCTCTATCGTCTCCTCGGGCTCAACGTCGATGAACCCACCGATCGCCAGTTCCTGTTCGATGTTCTCGGTCAGATCCGCTGCGTCGAAAGCGAACACATACCCTTCCACGCCCTCGCCGCCGGTAACCGACTCATCGAGTTCGACCACGAAGCTCTGGTGGCCCGGGGTGTGGCCGTACGTCGGCACCGCCGTGATACCCGGCGCGACCTGCGCCTCCCCGTCGGCGAGGCGCCACTCGATGTTCGGGTCATCAAAGTCGACCCGGACTATGGCGTTGCGCTCCGGCTCGGGGTGGTTGGACAGCCCGTACTCGAGTTCGCGGCGCTGAGCGTGCACCGGCACCTTGCCCGCGAACAGCTTCAGTCCGCCGGCATGGTCGTGGTGCAGATGGCTGACCGCGACGGTGTGGATATCGTCGAAGTCGACCCCGACCTCGGCCAACCGCTGCTCGATGGGTTCGCCGGGACCGGGCAGCACCGGCCGGTACTCAACGGTCGGGAAGAACCGCCGATACAGCGCGGGATCCCGTACCAGCGCGGTGTTGAACCCGGTGTCGAGCAGCACCCAACCGCCGTCGGTCTGCAGCAGCACACCCGGCACCGGCTCGCGCATACGCTCCTCGGCCGGCGCCCCGTACACCGACACCGACTTCGGCAGTTCCTCCCAGCCCAGCGTCAGCAGGATGATCCTGCGGACACCGCTGCGGCGGATGAGTGTCGCCATCAGCCCACCGACAGGTTGAACAGTCGCAGCGAGTTCGGGTTCGTCACGACGTGCGCCTGCTCCACGCCCTTCAGCCAGGGCTGGGCGACCATGAAGTCATCGACGTCGGCCATGTTGAGCCAGCAACCCGTCTTGATCGCCTCCTCGGCGGCGGTCGAGAACGGTTGTGGTGCACCACTGTTCAAACCCTCTCCCAGAGCTGCCGTGATGGGCGGTGCGGAGCACCCCAGATAGTTCAGCCCGCCGTCGGGGTCGAAGGTGATGTGTCCCCACGTGTACGGCGAGGGGGCGTCCGGCCATGCGGTGGCCGAGAAGATCTCCGGGGCTGACTGCCCGTCGGTGCCGATCCAGCCGTAGATCTCCGAGGTCGGATAGCTCTGCACCTTCGCGGTCAGCCCTGCCGCGGCGAGCTGAGTCTGAATCAGGTTGCTGATCAGCTGGTTGTCCGGGTTCGACGAGTCGTACCCGATGGTGATCGACTTCTGGTCGGCGGGCAGGCTCGCCGCGATGTTGGTCAGTATCGACGGATCGTGCGTCACGGACTGCTTGGCGAACTCCGGTGCCATCATGTTCGGCGGGTAGACCTGCTCGGCCTTCTTGCCGCGGCCGAAGTAGGTCTGCTTGACCAGGGCGTCGACGTCGATCGCCGCCACCACTGCGTTTCGGTTCGCGACGTCGGTGAACATCCCCTTGCGCGGGTTCAGGTAGAGGTAGTTCGACATCATCGAGGGCAGCGAGTAGTGCGCGTAGGTGTCGTCGTCGAGATACTGCTCGACGGCCGATGACGGCAGGTCGTGCATGATCGCGGCGATCTGACCGTTGTTGAACTGCAGCTGTTGTGCCGAGACGTCGGTGATGACGGGGATCTCGACCTTCTCGAAATACGGCTTCTCGCCCCAGTATTCGGGATAGGCGGCCAGCGCGTAACGGGACCCGACCTCCGCGGCGGTCAGCGTGTACGGGCCGGTGCCCAGATCGTGGTTGGTGAGGTAGGTCTGTGCGTTGTCACCGCCGGCGTTCTTCGCCAAGCCCTCGGGGCTGACCATGCGGGGCCCGTAGGGCGACGCGAGATAGTCGAGGAATGCCGAGTTGGGCGCCTTGAGGGTGATGGTGGCGGCGTAATCACCCTGTGTCGTCACCGATTCAACGTCCTTGACCATGTAGGCCGGGCCCTGGTTCACCGCCGCGCGCCGGTCGAACGACGCCTTGATGGCCGCTGACGTGAACGGGGTCCCGTCATGGAACGTGACACCCTCGCGCAGCTTGAAGGTGAAAACTCTGTGGTCGGGTGACTCGGTCCACTCGGTCGCGAGCAGCGGCTCGATCTCGGGCTTGGCTGTGCCGCCCTTGTACTGCAGCAGGCCCTCGTAGGTGTTCGTGGTCAGGAGCAGACCCTGACTGGCGTAGAAGATGTCGGGGTCCGGCGGCTGGCCGGGGTCCTGCAGGAACGACACGTGCAGCACCTTGTCGGTCGGCGCGGCGCTCGGAGTGCCACCACCGGAGTCCGAACCCCCGCATCCGCTCAGTGTCAGCACGGCTGCGAAGCCGAGTGCCGAGAGGGCGCGAAATCTCATACGCTTCAACGTCATCGGGTGGCTCCTTCGAGAACGGGGGTGGTCGGGTGCAGCGTCGCGAACGCGTCCAGGATCTCCTCAGTGCTGCGCACAGCACCTGCCTGCAGGTACTCCATCGCGTCGAGCGCGGCGTCGTGGCGGTACTGCGACGAGCCACCCACGCAGTCGGCGACCACCCTGACGTGGAAGTCGCGCTGATGGGCGTCGGCGAACGTGTAGTGGACGCACACGTCGGTGAGACCGCCCACCAGGATCAGCGTGGAGGCCTTCAAACCTGACAGCACGATCTCGAACTCGGTGCCGATGAAGCCCGAGTAGCGACGCTTGACGATGTGGAACTCCAGGTTCGGTCCGTCCAGATCGGGTAGCAGTGACGGGTGCAACGCCGTGCCGGGTCTGCCGTCGACGCAGTGCACACCCTCGGTGCCGTCCAGTTCGCGACCGAAGTCGATTCCGCTGGGGCGGTGGACTTCCTGAAAGAACACGATCGGAATGCTGGCGGCCCGCGCCGCGGCGATCAGGCGCTGTGCACGTTCGATTCGGCCGTCGTAGCCGGGCATGTGGGCGATACCCACCTCGTCGGCCGGCATGTCACCGGCCTCCTGCATGTCGACGACGACCAGAACGGGGTTGTCCACGATGAGTGGCTGTTTCGGCACCTATCCTCCTGTGATTGCGATACGTGGGTCGGCGGCCGCCTGGAGTAGGTCCACGGCGGTGTTGATGAAGACGTAGATGGCGCCGAGCATGATGGTGACGCCGGCGATCGCCGGGAAGTCGGCGACCGGAATGCTCTGCGCGATGTACTGGCCGATGCCGGGCCACCCGAAGACCTGCTCGACGACGAGAACGCCCGAGAACATCAGACCCACCTGCAGACCTGTCATGGAGAGCGCGGCACCAACGGAGTTCCGCAGCACGTGTCGTGCCATGATTGCGCCCTCCGAGAGTCCCTTGGCGCGCGCGGTTCTGGCGTAGTCGCTGTCGATGTCGCCGAGCAGGCTGCTGCGCAGCACCCGGCCGATCGCCACGGCAGGTCCGATCGCGATGACGAGAGCGGGCAGGATCAGGTGGTGCAGTGCGTCGGCCACGACGTCGAACCGTGCGTGCAGCAGGCCGTCGACCGTCAGCAGGCCGGTGGGCCCGTCGGGCGGATTCGGCAACCCGGTGCGCCCGTTGGCCGGAAGCCAGCCGAAGCTCTGATAGAAGACGATGAGCCCGAGGATCCCGAGCAGGAACATCGGCGCCGATGATCCGGTGAACAGCACCGCGCGCAGCAGGCTCGCACCGCGCCACCGCAGTGTCGTGCTGAAGGCCAGCAGCACCGCGAGCAGGATCGCGATGACCAGTCCGAACATCGCGAGTTCCAGTGTGGCGGGCAGAAAGTCCCCGAGATCGGACAGCACCGGGTGACGGGTGCGGTAGGACGTACCGAGGTCGCCGCTCGCCGCGCCGGTGAGGTAGTGCCAGAACTGCACCAGCACGGGCTCGTTGAGTCCAAGTGCCTCCCGGCGGGCGGCCACGGCATCGGCCGAGGCCTGCGCACCCAGCTGCGCCTTGACGGGGTCCAGCGGCGAGATGTGCTGCAGGATGAACATCACTCCCGTGAGTGCGACCAAGATCGCGATCATCGCGCCCAGCCGGGCCGCCACGAATGTCTTCACCGCTCTCCTCTGCTCTTCATCAGATTGCGCAGACAGTCCCCGGCGATGTTTCCCACCAGCGCCAGAACGAGCACACCGAGACCGGGCATCACCGGAATCCACCACTGCTGCAGGAAGTAACTGAGGTTGCGAGCGGAGTCAGCACCCAACTCCGGTGCGGGAGCGGACTGCCCCAGCCCCAGGAACGACAGTGCTGCCAGCGTGAGGATCAGCGTCCCGATGTCCAGGCTGGCAGCCACAATCGCGTTGGGCACCGCACCGGGAAGGAGGTGCCTTCCCGCGAGCCGAAATGGGCTCACGCCAGCGAGTTTCGCGGCCTCGACGTGCGGGCGCGCGGCCAGCCTGGCCACCTCGCCTCGCACCAGCCGTGCATAGAACGGCCACCACACAATGGACACGGCGATCAGCGTGTGGGCGAACCCGGGTCCGAGTGCGGCCACCACAGCGATCGCCAGCACCGGTGCGGGTAGTGACAGGAACGCGTCGGTGACGCGCATCAGCACGGTGTCCACCCAGCCCCCGGTCGCGCCGGCGATCAGACCGACCAGGCCACCGATGAACAACCCGACGGCGACCACCACCAGTGCGGCGAACCAGCTCGAGCGGGCCCCGTAGAGCACTCGGGACAGGATGTCGCGTCCGATGCTGTCGGTGCCGAGCAGGAAGCCGTTCCTCCCTGGCGACTGCAGCGGCATACCGACCGGTGTCAACGGGTCGTATGGCGCAAGGATCGGCACCGCCAGGACTATCAGCGTCACGACGATGACGAGTGAGAAGCCGATCCAGTTCACCACCATCGGGTTGACCCGTGGAAGTGCCGGGATCCGGCGCCCGGGCTGACGCGCCAGAGGCACATCGGACAGTGCAATCGCCATCAGATCGCCCGCCTCTCGATACATGCCACCTGATGCGGATTGCCCGGTATGCCCTCGAGGCGGACGTCGAGTTCGGCGCCGCTGCACGCGTCGACGGCGATCGGGCAGCGCGGATGGAATGCGCAGCCGGCAGGAGGTGACAACGGGCTCGCGGGTTCACCTGCCAGCGCCCGGGATTCACGACCGAGATCCGGGATCGAGTCGACGAGCGCCTGCGTGTACGGATGAGCGGGGTCCCGTATCACCCTGTCCGCAGGTCCGATCTCGACGATGCGGCCGAGGTACATCACCGCGATCCGGTCGGCGACCACGCGGGCCACAGACAGGTCGTGGGTCACGAACACCACTGACATGTCCAGGCTTCGACGAAGGTCACCGATGAGGTTGAGCACCGAGGCCGCCAGCGACACGTCGAGCGCACTGGTCGGCTCGTCGCACAGCAGGACGGACGGGGGGACGACGGTGGCCCGTGCCAACGACACTCGCTGGCGCTGACCACCCGACAGCTGGCCGGCACGCGACTTCGCGACGTCGGCGGGCAGCCCGACGCGCGTCAGCACCTCGGTCACCGCGTCCCGGCGCTGCGCACGCGACATGGACGTGCCGCGCAGACGTTCGGCGATGAGCTCGCCCACCGACAGCCACGGGGTCAGCGAGGCGCCGGCATCCTGGAACACCATCTGCGGCCTGCGGCCTGCCAGCTCGACCGAACCGGACGTGGCCGTCTCGAGTCCTGCGATCACCCGCAGCAGCGTCGACTTGCCCGACCCGCTCTCACCCACCAGTGCCACCGACTCGCCGTGCCCAACCGTCAACGAGACTCCGCGCAGCGCATGCAGTTTGCCGTGGTCGCCCGGGGAGCGGTCCAGCCAGCGCCTGGCCACCGTGAACGTCTTGGTCACGCCATGGCACACCACTGACGGCGGTTGCGCGGCGCGGTCGGAGGATGGCGCGGCGAACGGCTCAGGCGTATCCGTCGAGGGCGCTGCGGCCGGGGTCGCCTCGAGGTGCTCGACGACGGCGACACCGTCGGCGTGGCCGAGCGCCACGATGCACGCGCTGACCCGATCCGGCGCGATCGCGACGGGTTCCGGTGGCGTTTGCCCGCAGGCGTCGGTGGCGATCGTGCAGCGCGGCACGAACGCGCATCCCGGTAGCGGGTCGGTCGGGCTGGGCACCGAGCCGGCGAGCGCGGTGAGCCGTCGGTCCCTCGGTGTGTCCAGCGTCAGTCGCGAGCGCAGCAAGCCGTGGGTGTAGGGATGACTCGGTGCGCCGAGCACGTCGGCGGTCGGACCGATCTCGGCGATGCGACCCGCGTACAGGACGGCGATGCGGTCGGAGATCGCAGCGGCCACTCCGAGGTCGTGGGTGATCAGCACAATGCTGCAGCCGATCTCGTCGCGCAGCCGCTGGAGCAGCCGCAGAACCTGGGCCTGCACCGTGACATCGAGTGCGGTTGTCGGTTCATCGGCGATGATCAGTTCGGGATCACCCGCGATGGCCATCGCGATCATGACGCGCTGGCGCAGTCCGCCGGAGAGTTCGTGGGGAAACGCGCGCATCCGGCGCTTGGGCTCCGGTATGCCGACTGCGGTGAGCAGGCGAAGGGCCTCCGCGTCGCTGCCCGCGGCCTCGGCGACCTGCTTTCCGATGCGCATGGTGGGGTTCAGCGACGTCATCGGGTCCTGGAACACCGCACCGAGATCGAGCCGTCTGACCTTTCGCAGCGCCTTCGCGTCACCGGAGACCATGTCCGAACCGGTCACGGAGGCAGTGCCGTCGATCTTCGCGTGCTTGGGCAGCAGACCCAGCAGGGTGAAACCCAACACGCTCTTGCCGGAACCCGACTCGCCGACCAGCCCGAGAATCTCACCGGGGGCGATCGCCAGCGACACACCGCGGAGCGCACACACATCACGGCCGTTGCGGCGGAACGTGACCCGAAGGCCGTCGACCGTCGCGACGGGATCCGCCGTCGGCGGGACCGCAGCACGCACGGCAGGCGCGTCGACTGTGGAGACGGCGATTCCCATCGAAGCACTCCCGGTGTGAGGCGGTTGGTTGGCTGCGGCACCACGTCGTGCTGCTGGCCTGTCAGTTGACAGTTTTCACGGCGCGTGACCCCGACGGGTGTCGCTGGCGTAACCAATTGACGCCGTACGTAACCGCTGCGTATCGCGCGTTTCTATCGTGTGACAGAATTCGGAGGGCTACCGAAGGTGGTCCCCCATGGTCCACCATGGGGGCATGCCACTCGCCAAGGCCGGACGCCCACGCCTGCATGACCAGCGGCGTCCAGGAACCACCGCGCGTGACGAAATCCTCGATGCCGCAGGTGAATTGTTCACCACCATGGGCTACACCGGCACGTCGACCAGGACCATCGCCGACTCGGTCGGCATCCGCCAGGCATCGCTCTACCACTACTTCAAGACCAAGGACGACATTCTCTGTGCGCTGTTGAGCCAGACCGTCGCACCAACGCTGGGCTTCATCCCGAGCCTCCTCGGTGCCGATCCAGCACTCACAGCCGCTGAACACCTGCATGCGCTGGCCGCGTTCGACGGCAACCAATTACTCAGCGGCCGTTGGAATCTGGGTGCGCTGTACCTGCTGCCAGAGCTTCGTGACGCCAGGCTGGAGCCGTTCTGGTCGGACCGCGAACGGCTACGACTTCACTACTTGGCGCTCAGCCGTGCGGTGATCGATCAGACCGGCGTCCACGAGGCCGCCGCGGACCTGCCATTCCGACTCGTCGAATCGCTGGTCAACATGTGGTCGGTGCCCGCAGGACCAGAGCGTGCGGAGCTGCCCGTCCACGTCGCCGACGCCTGCTTGCGGGTTTTGGGCATCCCCGACGTCGCGGCGACGGGGATACGGGCACGCAGCCTCGACGAGATGGAGCGCTACACCCGCGCCGCGTCCGACGTCGACGACGTTGACGGCGACGTGGACGGCGACCCGGCGTCGACGTACCCCAGGTAGGTCGGCCAGTCGCCGTGGCGCGTTATGTCTTCGCCTTCACGCCATGCCTGCAGGGCACAGCCGAACCCGACCACCTCGGTGCCGTCGGCGAGCGTGACGGCACCGAGTGACATCGGGGCGGGCAGCGCAGCCAGGAAGTCACCCAACATGGCCGTGCCGATGAGCCACAGCTCGCCGCCTATCGCGGTGCCGTCTTCGTGGCCCACGCGCGCCAGCCCAGGCTTGGGCGGTGTGGTGTCCAGCGCCGCGAGTCGGTACAGCGGCGCGGTGCGGGCCGGCCCGATCCAGCGCGCACCGCGGTCGGTCAGCTGCCACGCCAGTGGTTGACCGCGCAGGTGCGCGCCCACCACGAGAAGCTTTACCGCAGTCAATCCGGCGCTCGTCGGCCAGGGCGGCGGTGCAGCGGCTGGTGCGAGGGCAGCGGCTGGTGCGGCTGCGGTGCCCGGAGCGGCCACCGACTCCCGCCGCTCGATGACCAGCCGCGCGATATCGAGGGCGACGGCGTCGGCACCAGGCCGCGCGATGACCGACACCCCGAACTGGTCCTCCCCCGCGGTGCCCGACGGCACGGCGACGGCGCACAGATCCATCAGGTTGCAGAAATTGGTGTAGGTGCCCAGCCGCGCGTTCACGGTGACCGGTTCGGCGTTGACCTCGGCGATCGTCGGATGCTCCGTGGTGGTCGGGACCAGCAGCGCATCGCAGCCCTCGAGTTCTGCCATCGCCCTTGCCGTCAGCGTCGCGAGGCGGGCACGGTCGGCAAGCAGGGTGCTCGCGGTGACCTCACCGGCCGCCGCCACGATCGCGCCGACGGTGGTGTCGACCTCGTCGCGGTGGGCGTCGACGAACGCGCCGACGGCCTCGTGCCGTTCGGCAACCAGCCCGCCGTCGTACAGCAGTCTCGCGGCGGACAGGAATGGGCCGAGGTCGATCTCCTTCAGTGCCACACCGTGATTGACCAGACGTTCGCATGCCGCCCGGAATGCGGCCTGCCACTGGGCGGACAGCGCCGGAAGCTCCCGCGGCACCGCCACGACCGGGGCGTCAGGTGCGGCAAGCGGCGCGTCGGGCGGGAACGGCCGTGCACCGCTCGTCTCGTCCGCGCCGGCCATCACACCCATCGCGGCAGATGCCGTGTCGAGGTCACGCGCGAAGACTGTCACGCAGTCATAGGACCGACAGGCCGGCACGACGCCGTCGGTCGGCACCACACCGTAGGTGGGCTTGATGCCGACGATCCCCTGCAGTGCTGCGGGCACCCGCCCCGATCCCGCCGTGTCCGTGCCGACCGCCACGTCGACGAGGCCAAGGGCCACCGCGACAGCGGATCCCGCGCTGGACCCACCCGATATCCGGTCGGGCCTGCGGGCATCGCGGACGGCGCCGTGCGGGCTGCGCGTTCCGACCAGACCTGTGGCGAACTGATCGAGGTTGGTTGCGCCGATCACGACCGCACCCGCTGCTCGCAGACGAGCGACCGCGGCCGCGTCCTTCGTCGCGGGCGTCGACGAGTAGGTCGGACAGCCCGCGGTGGTGGGCAGGCCGGCGACGTCGACGTTGTTCTTGACCGCCGCCACCAGTCCAGCCAGTGGGAGTTCACCACCCGCGGCGACCAAGACGTCGACCGCCTCGGCATCGGCAAGCGATTCCGCCATGGGGCGCAGGAAGATCCAGACTTCGGGACGTTGCCCGGCCTCGATCGCGGCATACGCCGCGCGAACCCGCTCGACCGCCGTCATGCCGGGATGCCCGCCGCGTCGCGTCCCGCCGAGGGCGGACCGACCACCACCAACGGCGCGCCCGGGTCCACCTGATGGCCCGCCTGAACGAGGATCTGCGTCACGATGCCGTCAGTCGGCGCCCTCAACACGGTCTCCATCTTCATCGCCTCCAATGCCAGCAGCGACTGTCCGGCCACCACACACTCACCCACCTCGACGTCGACCTTCCACACACTCGACGCGAACGGCGCATCGACCCGTTGTTCACCGTCATCGAGGACGAGATCGGCGGTCGGCGGCTCGGCGTGCGACTCCGCCCTTTCGGCACGGTCGAACTCGCCGGCCGCGGCCCATGCGGCACGTTCGGTGGCGAATGCCGCACCCTGGCGCTCACGGAAGTCCGCGATCGACGCCGCGTGCTCGTCCAGGAACCGTTCGTGTTCGGCCAGCGAGAAGGTGCCCTCGGTGATATCGATCGAACCCCGCCCAGCCGCGAGATCCGCACGAATGTCGAGCAGTTCGTCGGGCGACACCGGGTACCAGGAGATGCGGTCGAAGAAGCGCAGTAGCCAGGGGCTGCCCGGCTCGAACGGTGTCGTGTGCCGATAGCGGCTCCAGACCTGCGTGGTGCGTCCCACGAACTGGTAGCCGCCGGGCCCCTCCATGCCGTAGATGCACAGATAGGCGCCGCCGATGCCGACGGAGTTCTCCGCAGTCCATGTGCGGGCCGGGTTGTACTTGGTGGTGACCAGCCGATGTCGGGGATCCAGTGGGGTGGCGACGGGCGCCCCCAGGTACACGTCCCCGAGTCCGAGTGTCAGGTACTCCGCCGAGAAGACGACGTCCATGACGTCGGCCTGCGATGCCAGACCGTTGACACGGCGGATGAACTCGATGTTCGACGGGCACCACGGCGCGTCGTCGCGCACGCCGGAGGTGTAGCGGGCGATGGCCTCCCGCGTCGCCGGGTCATCCCATGACAGGGGCAGCCGCACCGAACGGCTGGGCACGACGAGCTCCGATGTCCCGGGGAGATCGTCCTCCAACTCGAACAGCAGGCCAAGCAGACGGTCGATCGGTAGCACGTCGGGGTCGACGTGCACCTGCAGCGACCGGATGCCCGGCGTCAGGTCGACGATGCCGTGCACGGATCCGCCCGCGATCTCCGCCTGAAGCCGGCCGTGCAGCGCGTGCACGCGCGCCCGCAGCGCGAGATCGAGAACCATGTCGCCATACTCGACGAGCACGTTGTCATCCCCGTTGCGGCGGTAGGTGACGCTCGGCGCGCCGTCGTCCGCACGCCGGGCCAGCACGCCGTCATCCCCGTCGCCGCCGGTCCGCACCACCGATGACGTTGCACCACGGGTGATTCCGAGGTCACTGCGGGACGGCGCCTCCGCTGCGCGGATGGGCACGAACCGCACGGTGTCACCGGGGCGCAGCTGACCGAGCTTCCATCTGTCGGCGGTGACGACGGTCACCGGGCACACGAAGCCGCCCAGGCTGGGCCCGTCGGGTCCGAGCAGGATCGGGGTGTCTCCGGTGAAGTCCAGGGCACCGATGGAGTACGCGGTGTCGTGGATGTTGGACGGGTGCAGTCCCGCGTTCCCGCCATCGGGTCGGGCCCACTGCGGCCGTGGTCCCTCGAGTCGGACCCCGGTGCGCGCCGAGTTGAAGTGCACGCGGTAACTGGCGTCGAACAGTGTCTGCATATCGGCGCGGGTGAAGAACTCCGGTGCGCCGTGCGGACCCTCGGTGACCGCGAGGTCCCAGTCCGACGGAATCGCAGGGCGCACCTCGGGTCCGATCGGCCCCGTTGGTTCGGCGTCTCGCGACCGCGGCGCGGCGCGCAGGACATCACCGACCACCAGTTGGCGGCCGCCGTGGCCACCGAACCGTCCCAGCGTGAACGTCGATGCGCTGCCCAGATATTCGGGCACATCCAAACCACCCGCGACCAGCAGGTAGGTCCGCAGTCCAGTCGTCTCGGCCGCGCCGATGTCGAGCAGTGCGCCTGCTGCGACCTCGATCGGCTCCCACATCGGGACAGCCGAACCGTCGACGGTCACGGCGCATTCGGCGCCCGTGACACACACCGTGGTCGGGTGAGTGACGCGCAGCGCCGGACCCGAGGCGGTGCACTCCAGGCCGGGTGCCCCCTCGGCGTTGCCCAACGCCAGGTTGCCGAGCCGAAACGACAGATCGTCCATCGGCCCGCTCGGCGGAACCCCGACGCCCCAGAGCCCGAGCCGGCCGGGCAGATCCTGCACCGTCGTCAGCAGGCCCGGCCGTTCGACGGTTATCCGCGGCCGTGGATCGGCGACCTCGGCGAGGGTGGACGTACTGTGCGCCGCTGCCCGAACGTCGGCACTGTCCACGGCCGCGCGGAGCAGTCCGACGTTGACCTCGATACCGTGCAGGACCGTCCCGTCCAACGCACGACCCAACCGATCGAGCGCCTCGTCGCGGTCGGCACCTGCGGTGATCACCTTGGCCAGCAGCGGATCATACGATGCCGAGACCTCGGTGCCCTGCTCGATCCAGGTGTCAACGCGCACGTCGTCGCTGGTCGGGAGGGTCACGGCGGTCAGGGTTCCCGTGCTCGGGCGGTAGTCACGCGAGGGGTCCTCGGCGTATACCCGCGCCTCGACGGCGTGTCCCCGAACGGTCACCTCGCCGCTGGTCACTCCCGGGCGCAGGTACGGGGCAAGGACGTCACCCTCACCGCGCGCCAGCCGAAACATCCAGCCCGCCAGGTCGACTCCCGTCACGGCCTCGGTGACGGGATGCTCGACCTGCAGACGCGCGTTGACCTCGAGAAAGGACGCCTCCTGCCGCCGCGGATCGTAGACGAACTCGACGGTGCCCGCGGACCGGTAGTCAACCGACCCCGCCAACCTCCGAGACGACGAATGCAGTTGGCTTCGAATGGCATCGGGCAATGCGGGCGCCGGCGCCTCCTCCATCACCTTCTGGTTGCGGCGTTGCAGCGAGCAGTCGCGGTCACCGAGGGAGACGACGCCACCCGCACCGTCGCCGAAGATCTGGACTTCGACGTGGCGCGCGTGTTCGACGAACCGCTCGACGAAGACACCTGCCGCTCCGAAGCTTCGGGCGGCAAGGCGTGTCACGCGGTCGAAGGCCGCACGCATGTCGTCAGCGCTGCGACAGACCTGCATGCCTATCCCACCACCGCCACCGGTGGCCTTGAGCATCACCGGATAGCCGATCGTCTCCGCTGCGGCGACGGCCTCATCGGCGGAGTCGAGCAGACCGGATCCGGGGAACACCGGAACACCCGCGGTGACGGCCGCCGACCGTGCGGTGTGCTTGGTACCGAAGACGCGTAGTTGATGCGGCGTCGGACCCACGAACACCAGGCCCGCGCGTTCGACCGCCTCGGCGAATTCGGCGTCCTCGGAGAGGAAGCCGTATCCGGGGTGCACCATGTCGGCGCCATTCGCCAGTGCGGCAGCGACGATGGCATCCGCCCGCAGGTAGCTCTCGCTCGGCGCGGCCGGGCCCAGCAGCACGGCCTCGTCGGCGAGACGGACGTGCGGTGCGCCACGGTCGGCCTCGGAGAACACCGCCACGGTGCGAAGACCGAGGGTTTGTGCGGCACGCAACAACCTGACGGCGATCTCACCGCGGTTGGTGATCAGGACAGTCTCGATGCGCGATCCCGCTTCGCTTCTCGCTGTCTCGCTCATGCGACTCCCTCCGGCCGGGTGACGATCATGCGCACGGGGGTCGGGTCGAAGGCATTGCACGGGTTGTTGATCTGCGGGCAGTTGGACACCAGGACGAGGGTGTCGACCTCGGCCCGCAGCGCCACGCGCTTACCCGGTGCGGACAAGCCGTCGACGATTCCCAACGCGCCATCGGGATCGACCGGCACGTTCATGAACCAGTTGATGTTGCTGGCCAGATCGCGCGCACCGAGCCCGTATCTGGCGCCCTCGATGAGGAAGTTCTCCATACATCCGTGTTGTGCGCGGGTGTGTTGCCCGTAGCGCAGTGTGTTCGACTCCTTCGAACAGGCGCCGCCGAGGGTGTCGTGCACGCCGACCTCGTCGTCGACGACCGTCATGAGCGCCGCGCCGGTGTCGGCACGCAGGACCGACCCGGTGCTCAGGGCGATCCTGCCCTGCCGCGCAACCGTTTCCGATGCCGAGTAGCGCACCGCGGTGTCGGAGGCGTCATACAGCAGGCAGTCGACAGCCTGGTTTCCGGCCAGATCGACGATCGTGAGAACGTCACCGGCGGCAACGACGGCCGACCAGGGGCCACGCGCGGCGACGCCCTGATCGAGCACGACCGTGCCGGGGACGAGGGCGGTGATGCTCACAGGACTCCTCTGGCGTGAAGATCGGCGTCGGTGTTGGCGATTGCCTGGCGGTGTTCCGGTCCGAGCGGGCCGACGAGCTCACCCGCAACCAGTCGGTCGAGATCGCCGGTGGCGGGCCAGGCGTGCACGAGCAGCGGAGAGCAGGTGAAGTCGGGTCTCGGGTCCAGGGGATGCGCGGTGTTCGCGAGGAGGACTATCGCGTCGACGTGCAGCAGGAGATCGACGGTGCCGCCAGGGCCCGCCGATCCCCGCCACTGCAGGGAGCCGTCATGGGCGACCCGGACACCCTTGAATAACGACACCGATGGCGGCAGATCACGTTGTCCGAGACCGTGTTTGAGCGCTCCCAGCAGCAGCAGATCTCGTCCCGCAGGCGATGCGGACTCCGGTGCCGACGCACCGTACTTCGCGTCGTTGCCGGCCCGCGTCGTGGTGCCGGTGAGCGCGTCGTGGGCCGTCGACGTGTCGGCGACCACGGTCGCGAGCACGCGGCCGAAACCGCTCAGCAGCGGATGGCCCACGCCGAGGTATGCCTGCCACGGCACCTTGACGGTGTCGGCGACGTTGAGCCGCTCGTGCGGTCCGTCGGCGCGGTGCAGCAGTAGGTGCGCGCACGCGTCACCGTCGGGGTCGGCGAGGCGGATGCGCGTGCCGCGGGCCATCACCGCGGCCGTGTATCCGCCTGGTGCAATGGTTTCCGACCACACCAGGCGGTCGGTCGAGACGTCCTCGGGTGCCGTCGAGCTGCTCGATGCTGGCACGTGGCGCATGAAGTCGGTGGCGCGCCCGTGCTGTGCGCGGGCGTGGGCCCTGGCCCCCGCGGTGGTGGCGGTGTCGCTCGTCACAACTCTCCCCGGTATCGCGATATCGCTTCAGCGAATATTTCTGTCGATTGACAGTTTTCGGGAGAACGCGGGGTCCGTGGTTGCCCCGGTGTAACCGATCACGGGGCGTTCGTTAACAACACGCGTCGCATGTGTCTGTCGTGTGACAGGTATCGCACCAACGGTGGTGCCGTAGTCTTCGTGGCGTGTTTCACGTCCTCACGCTGACCTACGTGCAGCCCCTCGATGTCGTCGACCAGACGCGCCCCGCCCACCTCGAGTGGATCACCCGCGAGGTGGCCGCAGGCCGCCTGATCTTGGCCGGGCGCCAGGAATCGCAGAAGGGCGGCGTGCTGGTGACCGGTGATATCAGCACCGAGGACGCCGAGGACCTCATCGCCACCGACCCCTATCAGGTGGCCGGACTCGTGAGCTACGAGCGCGTCGGCTTCAACGCCGGTTTCCGCGCGCCAGGTCTGTAGATCCGCGCGATCATGTATCCGCGGGACTAAACCCGCGCCGACGACCGTTGAACTAGGTCGCAGGGCCCGCTGCTGCGCCCGATTCCGTTACCTTCGCTAAGCTTTTTGGTGGGGGTTTGAATTGCAACACGATATGAAGAGGCAGTTAGAGCTATGACCACGACCGTTACCGCCTACGCCGCGACGTCGGCCACCGAACCACTCACCAAGACCACCATCGAGCGCCGTGATGTCGGCCCGCACGATGTCGCGTTCGACATTGCGTTCGCGGGCATCTGTCACTCCGACCTGCACACCGTGCGCGAGGAGTGGGGCGACGTGACGTTCCCGCTGGTACCGGGCCACGAGATCGCGGGCGTCGTCACCGAGGTCGGCTCGGAGGTGACCAAGTACAAGGTCGGCGACCGCGTTGGCGTCGGCTGTTTCGTTGACTCCTGTCGCGAGTGCGACAACTGCCGCGCCGGTGAGGAGCAGTACTGCACCAAACCGGGCATGGTCGGCACCTACAACGGCAAGGGCCGCGACGGCAAGCCCACCCAGGGCGGATACAGCCAGGCCATCGTCGTCGACGAGAACTATGTGCTGCGCATCCCCGACGCCATTCCGCTGGACAAGGCCGCACCTCTGCTGTGTGCCGGCATCACCACCTACTCACCGCTGCGGCACTGGAATGCGGGCCCGGGCAAGCGTGTCGCCGTCATCGGGCTGGGCGGCCTCGGCCACCTCGCCGTGAAGCTGGCCGTCGCGATGGGCGCAGAGGTCGCCGTGCTGAGCCAGTCGCTCAAGAAGATGGAGGACGGGCTGCGGCTCGGCGCAGGCGAGTACTACGCCACCAGCGACCCCGATACCTTCAAGAAGCTGCGGGGCAGCTTCGACCTGATCATCAACACGGTGTCGGCGAACCTCGACATGGCCGCCTACCTCGGGCTACTGAACCTCGACGGCACGCTGGTCGAACTCGGCATGCCCGAGAACCCGATGCCGATCCCGGCCGGGGCACTGATCTTCGGGCGCAAGAGCATCTCTGGCTCGTTGATCGGCGGCATTCGCGAGACCCAGGAGATGCTGGACTTCTGCGCCGAACACGACGTGACCCCCGACATCGAGGTCATCGAGGCGTCCTACGTCAACGAGGCCTACGAGCGGATGCTCGCGAGCGACGTGCGGTACCGCTTCGTCATCGACAACTCGACGCTGTAGTCGATCCCGATCTCACGCGGGCGGGGTCCCCTCGGGGGCCTCGCCCGTTTTCGTGTCGGCAGCAGTCGTGTCGGCAGCAGCCGTCTTCGCGGCAGCCGGGGCGGTGTCTTCCTCTGCCGCCTCGAAACCCTCCACCGACCATCCCGCCGCGGCGAGCTTGGCCGCCACCCGCTCGACGTTCTCCGGGCCTGCGTCGTGCTGGGTCACCTCGGAGATGAAGGTCTCGATCTCATCGGTGTTGATCGCGCCGTCCACGATCGCGGGCGAGTCCGCGGCGGTGATGTTGCGGATGATCTCTCTGACCTGGTCCTCGGTCAGTGGCGTGGCCCGCAGCAGCGCCAGCAGCGGCACGCGGTCGGGTCCCGGCACTCCCTCGGGGTAGCCGGCGCGCAGCCAGTCGATGACGGACGCGAAGAGCGTCTTGGCGTTCATCCGACCAGTGTGGCGGCACGGTATCGGGCACGCCAGCACGACCCGGCCTCACGGTCGAATTCGAGACCTCGGTCGGGCCTCATCCACCGAGGGAGTTACCGCCATCGATCACCAGGGTGGTGCCGGTGACGTATGAGGCACCCGGTGCAGCGAGGAAGGCGACACCGGCAGCGACCTCGGCCGCCGTCGCCGACCGGCCTATCGGAGTCGCGTTGCCCGCCTCGACCTCGGAGGGGTACTGGGCAGCCGTGGCGATCCAGCCGGGTATCACGAGGTTGATCGTCACCCCGTCCTTGGCGAAGTCGACGGCGACAGACCGCGTCATCCCCAACATTGCGGCCTTGGCGGTGTGATATCCGACATCACCGGTGTAGGCGGTGAGCACCCCGGCGGTCGAGCCCACGTTGATGATTCGGCCGTAACCACGTTCGGCCATCCCTGGCAGCGCCGCCCGGGTGACGAAGAAGGCACTGTCCAGGTTGCGTCGCAGCGCCAGCGCCCACTCGTCGTCGGTCATGACGGTCACGAGGTTGGGTCGTTCGGGGATGTTGACTGAAGCCAGTCCGGCGTTGTTGACCACGATGTCGACCTTGCCGAAGGCCGCCTCGGTGGCCGCCACCAGTCCACGCGCGGCATCGGGGTCCATGAGGTCGGCGATATGGGCTGTCGCGGCGATGCCCTCGGCGCGCAACTCGTCGGCTCGTTCGGATGCACGGCCGGTGGTCCCGGTGACCATCACTGACGCGCCCAGCTGACCCAACAGTCGGGCTGAGGCGAACCCGATACCGCGCTCGCTGCTCGATCCGGTGACGAGTGCCACCTGACCGGTCAGATCGAACGCTGCGGGCAGCACTGGAGACATTGTGTTTCTTCCGTTCGCATTTGAGCCCTCAGCCGATTGCGGAGGGACTCCTCGCGAACAGATTAGGGCGCAGTGGTGTGCGTTTCCAGGAGCGGGGACCGATTACAACGAAAGCGCCTGGGCCACTTCTGATCAGGTGACTCTAGAAGTCCCAGTCCTCGTCCTCGGTGACGACGGCCTTGCCGATCACATACGACGACCCGGAGCCGGAGAAGAAATCGTGATTCTCGTCGGCGTTGGGGCTCAGCGCCGACAGGATGGCGGGGTTGACGTCGGTCTCGTCGCGCGGGAACAGTGCCTCGTAGCCGAGATTCATCAGCGCCTTGTTGGCGTTGTAGCGCAGGAACTTCTTGACGTCCTCGGTGAGGCCGACCTCGTCGTAGAGATCCTGGGTGTACTCGGTCTCGTTCTCGTACAGCTCGAACAGCAGCTCGTAGGTGTACTCCTTGAGTTCGGCCTTGCGGGCCTCGCTCTCGAGCGCCAGACCCTTCTGGAACTTGTAGCCGATGTAGTAACCGTGCACGGCCTCGTCACGAATGATCAGCCGGATCATGTCGGCGGTGTTGGTCAGCTTGGCGCGGCTGCTCCAGTACATCGGCAGGTAGAAGCCCGAGTAGAACAGGAAGCTCTCCAGCAGCGTGCTGGCCACCTTGCGCTTGAGCGGGTCATCGCCCTTGTAGAAGTTCATGACGATCTGCGCCTTGCGCTGCAGGTTCGGATTCTCCTCCGACCAGCGGAACGCCTCGTCGATCTCGGACGTCGAGCACAGCGTGGAGAAGATGTTGCTGTAGCTCTTGGCGTGGACCGACTCCATGAACGCGATGTTGGTGTACACCGCCTCCTCGTGGGGTGTGAGCGCGTCCGGGATCAGACTGACGGCGCCGACGGTGCCCTGGATGGTGTCGAGCAGCGTCAGACCGGTGAAGACCCGCATCGTGAGCTGCTTCTCGTTGGCGTTGAGCGTGCCCCAGGACGGGATGTCGTTGGACACCGGCACCTTCTCCGGCAACCAGAAGTTGCCCGTGAGGCGCTCCCACACCTCGGCGTCCTTATCGTCCTGCAGGCGATTCCAGTTGATGGCCGAGACCCGGTCGACCAGCTTCATTCCATCGGACACGCCGAACCTCATTTCACCTGCGAAAGTCTGTTTGCCGGAGCGGCATTGATGACACTACCCCTGGTGTCCCCCATCGAACGCCAGCACAACCACTGGTGTTGGCGTGTCGTGGAGTGTCATCGTAGAACGTCATATTCCGACCTTCGAAATCGTCGTGTCGACAGCCAGTACTGCCAGGTCATTCCGCTCCACAGGGTGCGGTTGACACCGTGCTCGTCGAGGTACCAGCTGCGGCAACCGCCGGTGTTCCACACCGTGTCCGCGAGTTCACCTTGCAAGCCGCGATTGAACTCGTCCTGGGCGGCCCTGCTCGGCGCCAGCGCCTTCGCCCTGGCCCTGTCGACGGCGGCGATCGCCTTGGCGACGTAGCGGATCTGCGACTCGATCATGAACACCACCGAGTTGTGGCCGAGCGCGGTGTTGGGGCCCAGGAGGAAGAAGAGGTTGGGCATGCCAGCCACGGCGATGCCGCGGTGCGCCTGGATGCCCTCGCGGCTCCAGCGGTCCACCAAATCCTCACCGCCTGCGCCCTTGATGTCGACGTAGGTGTAGGAGTCGGTGACGTGGAACCCGGTCGCGAAGACCACCACGTCCACCGGATGTTCGACGCCGTCGGCGGTCACGATGCCGGTGGGTGTCATCCGCGCGATGCCGTCGGTGATGACCTTGGTCCTGGGATCGGCGATAGCGCGGTAGTAGGTGTTGGAGTTGAGGATTCGCTTGCACCCCGCGCGGTAGTTCGGGGTGAGCTTGCGACGCAGTTCGCGGTCCTTCACGCTGTGCCGAATGTTCCACGTGCCCAGCAGGTCGCCGATCTTGAGCAGTCGGGGCTGCTTGGTCATCGCGAAGCCGACCGCCTCGTGCAGCCAATAGATCCCGGCCCGCATCAGTGCTCGAGTGCCCGGCACATTGCTGAACATATCGCGCATCCACTCCGGGAAGGCGTTGTTGACGCGCGGCATCACCCAGGGCGGAGTCCGTTGGTAGACCTGCAGTTCCGTGACGTCGCCGACGATCTCCGGGACGATCTGGATGGCGCTGGCACCGGTTCCGATGACCGCCACGCGCTTGCCGGTGATGTCGACGGAGTGGTCCCACTGGGCGGAGTGGAACGTCGCGCCCTCGAAGGTGTCGATGCCCTCGATATCGGGAATCGACGGGATGTGCAGGCCACCGGCCCCCGAGATCAGAAACTGCGCAACGTACTCCTGGCCGGTGGTGGTGAAGACGTGCCAGCACTTCTCCTCGTCATCCCAGTGGGCGCGGTCCACGCAGGAGCCAAAGCGCACGTGGCGCCGCAACCCGTACTTGTCCGCCACTCCCTTGAGGTAGTCGAAGATCTCCGGCTGGTAGGACCACATGTGCTGCCAGTCGGGCTTTGGCTCGAAGGAGAACGAGTACATGTGCGACGGGATGTCGCAGGCGCAGCCGGGGTAGGTGTTGTCCCGCCAGGTGCCGCCTATCTCGTCGGCCTTCTCCAGGATGAGGAAGTCGACGCCCTGGCGCTGCAGGGCAATGGCCATGCCGAGCCCGGAGAACCCCGAGCCGATGATCAACGCTCGGGTCCGGACGGGGGCGCTGTGGAGGACGGCGTCGTCGGCCTGTTCGGCAATCGTCATGACATCAACGATACCTGGGAACGCTGGTACCGGGTTCTGCTCAGGGTGTGACGGGGTGAGCCAACCCGTGGTCCAGCGCATACATGCTCGCGCCGATCCGGTTCGAGACGCCGATCTTCGCGTAGATCCGCTCGACGTGATTGCGGGCCGTCTTCTCCGAGATCACCAACCTCGCGGCGATCTCCTTGTTCGACGCCCCGCGGGCCACCAGCCCCAATACCTCGACCTCGCGGGGAGACAGCTTGTCCGGCCGCGCCGCCCTTCGCCCCGTGGGATGCCCCGCCGCATGCAGGACCGCATCGACGGCGACGGGGTCGAGCGTGCCCGCCCGGACCCGGTCACGCAGACGGTGCGCGGCGGCATCGGCGGACAGCGCCTCTCGGTACGGCCTGGGCTCACGTGCCGACTGGTAGGCCACCGCGGCGGCGAGCACGCGGTCGGCCAGCGTAAGGCCGGCGCCTGCCAGGCCGCGCGGATATCCCGAGCCGTCGATGCACTCGTGGTGGTTGCCCGCGAGTTCGGCCACCCTCTCCAGTCCGGCGACCTGGGACAGGATGCGCACCGTCAAGTACGGGTGCAGCCGCACGCGTTCGGTCTCGGCCGACGTCAAACTGCCTGGCTTGGACCAGATCTGGTTCGAGACGCCGATCCGGCCCAGGTCATGGACGTGACCGGCCCGACGGACCGTCGTGACGGAGTCGGCGTCGAGGCCGGCGGCAGTTGCGGCGTCGGCGGCCAGCGCCGCGACGGCCTGAGAGTGCCCGAGGGTGAAGGGGCACTTCAGGTCCACGAAGTCACCGAGCGCGACGAGCAACATGTCGAGTTCGGACGGCCCGAGCGGCTCTCGGCGGTCCGGCGCCTCGCCAAGCGCGGCCGCCCAGGTGTCACCGCCCGGCGGGCTCGCCAGGATCTGCTGTGCGTCGTCGACGAACGCGTCCACGACCTCGGGATCGAACTGGCCGCCGCGTCGGCTCTTGGCCATGACGAGGGCACCGTCCACACCGTAGGACCGCGCGTGCACCTCCACCATCTCGGCGAGCTGGGCGACCCGCATCGCGATCGGGATGGCCTCACCGCCTACCCCGCCCGGTAGCCCGCCGCCGTCGAAACGCTCGAACGCGTACGCCAGCGCGTCGCGCACCGCGCCCTCGACACCAAGCCGGTCGGCCAGCGCGCCCGCCGACGTGCAGTGCGAATGGATGAGCGCAGACAGCTGGCCGCGCGCGTTCGCGACCAGCGCCGCCATCGCGTTGACGCGGGCCAGCAGCGGTCGCCCGCGACCCACGTTGCCCATCAGGAAGCGCAGGTACGGAAGCCCCGACCAGTCGACCAGGTACGAGTCGTGCCGAACCGCGATGTCATCACCGAACCACTGCGCGTACTCATGCGAGTCGGCGTGACAGCCGATCCACATGATGAGCGTCGTGTAGTACGCGGTGTCGCGGTCCGCACGGCTGAGCCCGAGCCGATCGGCGATGCGGGTGGCGATGAGCGCCGACCGCAGCATGTGCTCAGCAGGCTGGCCCAGCCCCAGATCCACCGCCACCGACAAGGCGGCCAGTATCTCGGCGCGGCTGGGCGTCGCAGGCCGGGCGGCGAGCGGGACCATCAGCCGATTGTGACTGGTAGTGCGCATCGACTCAGCCTGATCAGCCCAATTCGACTGTGCGCTCAGAACTCCGGTGGCGGTCCGGGTCGAAGTTCTCGAAGTGCCCGTTGGCGACCACCGCGATCCCCCGCTGGGGTAGCCGGAAGTCCCCCAACCGCGCCTGAGTCTGAAGCGGTCCGGTGGGACCGAGCGGCTCGCCCCGCAGCGTCGCGTGGGACGCGGTCACGGCCCACACCGTCCGCGGCGCGACCATGAAGGACTGGCCGTTGGAGGCCGACCCTGCCAGGCGCATCTCACCGACGCCGAGGGCGCGGCCCGCGACCCGGCTGATGACACCGAGTGCCGTGCGATTGGTCCACGCCCGCTCCGGCAGGCGTCGCCCCACTCGGCTGATCAACCGGGTGGCCGGGGTCTCGCCGAGCTGAACGGTCCAGTCCAACAATCCGTCGATCCGGATGCGAAGGGCCCACGCCGTCACCCAGGTGACGTCGATATCGCACTGCACCGCGTCGGTCGACGTCGAGGAACTGAAGTACCGCGCGCAGCTCTGCTGACCCGGCGTCGTCGCATAGAACGTCCAGGTGCCGGCGGGGTCGCGGTGCCACACCGAGGCGTAGGCAGGCGCGAACGTCGCGGTCGGGAACTGACGCAAACCCAGGTAGTGGCCATTGGCGAAGGGCAGCCCCATGATGCCGAATCCGGCGAAGCGTTCGTCTGCCCCCGCGGGGAGTTCAGGTTGTTCGTTGAGCGCCGCGACGATGGCGGCGGGTGTTGTGTTTGTCATACTCCGATGCTCGCCGGGGCACCGTGATCACCGCATGAGGCGAACGCCTCAAATAGCGAGTGCGCAGTCGCGAGTCAGCGGGTCAGCGCAGCGACCGGGTCAAGCGACGGACTCGCGGCGGCGGACACCCTCGTGCACTGGCAGCTCGGGATCGATCTTGATGCCCAGCAGCTCGCAGGTGCTCTTGATCGCGCCGAGCATGATCGTCGTCATGTAGCCGATGAACTCCTCGGCGGGCATCCGCCGGGGGCTGTCGACTTCGGGGCCCAGCCACCAGTCCGTCGCGGCCGCGGCCGAACCGTATGTGGTGAACGCGGCGAGCTCGATGGCGGCGCGGTCGAGTTCCATCTCACGCAGTTCATTGCTGAACATGGCGGCCAGCGCCAGCGTGACGCCGCGACCCTCGTTGAGCGCGCGCATGGTCGACTCGCTCTGCTCGGCGAACCGGCCCTGAATCAGGAAGCGGCAGACGTTGGGATGCTGGTCGACCAGCAGGACGTACTGCTCGACGCTGCGGCGGATCACCTCGCGTGCCGAATCCGAGGCGAGGTCGATCTGCGGGAAGATGGCCGCTCCGAGCATGTCGCGCAACCGCTCGCCGATCGCCTGGAACAGGTCCGACTTGTCGGTGAAGTGCCGGTAGATCTTCGGCTTGGCGGTGCCGGCCTCCTCGGCGATCTCACGCAGGCTCAGCTCGGGCCCGAGGCGGTCGATCGCACGGAAAGCGGCGTCCACGATCTCGCTGCGGACCTTCTTGCGGTGCTCACGCCACCGCTCGCTGCGCGCATCGACCTTCACACCGGGTTGGGCACCCGGACGAGGGATCGACGGTCGACGCACGCGTTTACTGTACCCGCTGGTACCGCCTGACCTGCCAAGACCGCGCCGCTCGCCCGGACCCGGATCAATACCGCCGAGTAACATTGATCCAGGGCCGACGAGCAAAAGAGAGAGGCGCATGACCCAGCGATACGACCTGGTAATCGCCGGCGGAGGGCCTTCTGGCTCTGCCGCGGCGTGGCAGGCGGCGCGAACCGGTGCGAGGGTGATCGTCCTCGACAAGGCCGAGTTCCCACGGGACAAGCCCTGTGGCGACGGGCTCACCGCACGCGCAGTGAGTTACCTGCAGAAGATGGGGTTGGCCGACGAGGTCGCCACCTATCACCGGGTCAACCGGGTGACGGTGTTCAGCCCCAGCGCCTGGGAGCTGTCATTCCCGAAGCGCCCCGGTATGCCCGATCACGGGCACACCGTGAGCCGCACCCACCTGGACACCGTGCTGCTCAAGCACGCCGAGTCCGCAGGTGCCGAGGTCCGCCAGGGAGCGGAGGTCGCCGGCCCGGAGTTCGACGCGAGCGGTCGCGTGATCGGCGTCGTGCTCAAGAGCGGCGAGAAGATCCACGGCGATGCGGTCATCGCCGCCGACGGTGCCTACTCCCCCATCAAGCGAGCCCTGAAGGTCGACTCGGAGTACAACGGCTACTCGGCGATCGCGATCCGCTCGGAGATGCACGCCAACCGGGCCGACTCCGATTCCCTGGACATCTATCTGAAGCTCGTCTTCGAGGGTGACCAGTTGCCCGGCTACGGCTGGGTGTTCCCGATGGGCAACGGCCTGTTCAACATCGGCCTGGGCTACGTCAACAGCTACAAGAACTGGCAGTCGATCAACGCCACGCAGTTCCTCGGCGAGTTTCTGCGCTCGCTGCCGCGCGACTGGGAGCTGCCTGCCATCGAGGAACTCAAGAAGAACAAGAGCGTGCGGGCGTGGCGTCTGCCGATGGGCTTCACCGCATGGCCGCCGTGGCGGCCGGGTGTGCTGTTCACCGGTGACGCGTTGGGCGCGGGCAAGCCGGCGTCGGGCGCGGGCATTTCCAAGGCACTCGAATCCGGGCTGGCCGCAGGCGAATGCGCGATCGCGGCGCTGACCAACGGTGGTCCCAACGACTTCACGAACTACGCGCAGCGGATGGAGGCGGCGTGGGGCCGGGAGTACCGGCGCGGCCGCTACATGCACAAGCTGATTGGGCAGCCGACGCTGGCCAGAGCCGGCGTGAAGCTGATCGACAACGCCGCGTTCCGTGACCGGCTGCTGCGGGCGATGTACAAGAAGGAACAGGGCCCGCAGCACACCTAGCCGAGTTCGGCTCGCCGAGTGTGAATCTGACGACGCAAAGCACAGGTGGGGCGTCGCCAGATTCACAATTGGCACCGCCTGACATTGGGCTCGGCCCGACATCGCAAGAGTCTCCTCCCGTCGTCCGAAGGCGCTTTCCCGGGAGCGCCAATCGTGCGGCCGACGAAGAATCAACTGGCGAATTTCTCCGTCGAGCCAACGCCAACCCAGGCGCCACAAGCGACCTAAGTCACTAATTCGCGTGTCGATTCGCAAACAGCAAACATCACGATCAGGTAAATTAACGCTGCCTTAAATTTTTGGACACGTGAAAAGGACCGCTATGACCGTCAACGGCACCGGCCGTACGCTTCTCTTGCTCGGACTAGGAACCGTCATCGGCGCGGCGACCATCCTCGCGCCCGCTGCCAATGCCGAACCTCGTCCGAACTGCGAGTATCGCCCGTGGGGCTTCCTGGGCTCAGAGACGCGTCAGATCTGCGACGACCCGATCCGACCGGACGGGTCGTGGACGCGGACACGACTCATCGGGGTTCCCGCCCACTATCAGAACGCAACCAGCAGCTGCTCGCGCGGCTACTGGGGCACCAACTGCACCCACTACCCGGGCGGCTGGGTCAACGACAAGTACACGAGCCACGACACCTACGAGGTGCGTGCGGAGACCGTCCTTCCCGACGAGCCAGGGCACATGCCGGATCCGGCACCGGCACCGGCGGCCCCGCCAGCCCCCTAATGCTGACGTCGCAGTTACATCGCACGCCTTCAATTCTCGACACTCGAAAAGGATCGCCATGACCGTCATCGGCACCGGCCGTACGCTTCTCTTGCTCGGACTCGGAACGTTCATCGGCGCAGCGACCATCCTCGCGCCCGCCGCCAATGCCGAGATGCCGGCGAACTGCGAGAGCCGTCCGTGGGGCTTCCTGGGCTCGGAGAACCGTTTCATCTGCGACGACCCGATCCGAGCGGACGGGTCGTGGACGCGCCGCCGGGTCATCGGGGTTCCCCGCCACTATAAGAACGCAACCAGCAGCTGCTCCGACTCCTATTGGGGCACCAACTGCACGTACTACCCGGGCGGCTGGGTCGACGACAAGATCACGAGTCTGGACACGTACGAGGTGCGCGCGGACACCGTTCTCCCCGACGAGCCAGGGCACATGCCGGATCCGGCACCGGCACCGCCGGCTCCAGCGGAACTGCCAGCCCCACCGGCGCCCCCAGCGCCATAGCGCTGACGCCTGACCCGGGAAACGTCAGCCTTCCGGGTAGAAGAGGAACAACACGCAACCCTCCGTGGATTGCGGTACGTGCCACGATCCGGCCGGCGCGTGCAGGAACGTGCCTGCGGCGTAGTCGTTGACGCCGTCGTTGAGCACACCGGAGACCACGTAGACCTCTTCGGGGCCTGGGTCATGGAGGTCTTCGCCGACCCAGACCGCGCCTGGAGAGATCGTTGTGACAGCGGCATGGGCACCGTTGGCGCCCTTCCAGAGCGGTTGGACGGTGATTCCGGGAAACACTTCGATCGGTGCGACGTCTGCGGTCGACTTCCACACATATCCAGGCGCGTTAGGACCGAAGGACGCAACATCACCACCAGTTGTCATATGTGCACGAACCGTGCGCGCAGGCCCGCAATTCCCGAATCGTCCGGTGCGCCAGCTAGACGCACTCCGCTGCCGCGTCGTTGCGTTAGCGTCGACCGCGCTTGGCCGGACTCGACTTGCGGGCGACCTTGCCCGCGGCGGCGCGGGCGGCCTGCTTCGCGAGCGTCTTCTCCCGTGCCGTGCGTTTCGGCACCGGCTCGGTCTGACCACGCGACGAGCTCGGTTTGCGGCCCC
Organism: Mycolicibacterium sp. 624; assembly: GCF_040548615.1. NCBI lineage: Bacteria > Bacillati > Actinomycetota > Actinomycetes > Mycobacteriales > Mycobacteriaceae > Mycobacterium > Mycolicibacterium sp. 624. The sequence goes on along the minus strand of NZ_JBEPRZ010000004.1, from coordinate 537,453 downwards.
GCACGATCCCGATGAACTCCTCGACCAGTTCCGCCTGCGGCCCGTCCGGGAAGGCGAGCGCCACAGGGCAGGTGGGCGCATCGGTGATCGGGCGGTACGTGAGGTCCTTGCGGTGATACAGCCGCGCCAGCGACTGCGGGACGACGAGCGCACCGATCCCCGCGGCAGCGAGTTCTATTGCGTCCTCGGTGGTCTCGGGCCGATCATCGACCGGGGTGCCGCGAGCGCCCACCCAGTCGACGACGTCGTCAAGTGGGAGCAGCATCGGCTCGCCGTCTAGATCTGCGGCGGCGATCTCGTCGACGGCGGTGAGAATGTGATCGGCCGGCACCACGGCCACCGTCGTCTCCTCATAGAGCGGGATGACGGCCAGCCCGGACGTGTCAGCCGGCAGCCGGAGCAAAGCCACGTCGACGGTGCCGGCCCGCACGCCGTCGGCAGCGTCTGCCGCGGCGACGGCCCGCAACTGCAGCGGCACCGAAGGGTGGCGCTCCGCCCAGGTCCGAGCCCACTTCGCGGGTGTCACGCCGGGTACGTACCCGACGGTGAGGCGGAGCGAGGTCACCGCATCAGGCTACCGATACGCTTGTGCCATGAGCAGGCCTAACGCGCAGTCCATGAAACCCGCCACAGCGGCGAAGAAGCTGGACGTGTACTTGCCGGCGACGCCTGCCGAGTTCCAGGAGAACCCGATCACCCGCGCCGAGCTCACCGCCCTGCAGGCGGACCCGCCGCAGTGGCTCAAGGACCTCCGCAAGAACGGGCCGCACCCGAAGAACCTGGTGGCAGCCAAGCTCGGTGTCTCGATCGCCGGGCTCGCGCGCAGCGGAGTCACAGATGCGCTCACCACCGAGCAGATCAATGCGCTGCTCGAGGAGAAGCCCGAGTGGCTCGTCGCGGAACGCGAGAGCTTCCAAGAGGTGCTGCGCGAGGAGCGCCGCCTTAAGTCACTGCGTGCGGAGCAGACTCGCGAGAACTGATTCTGCACTCTCTCATCGACTGATACGGGTGAGCGTAGGCACCTTGTGGCCACGAATTGGGTTCAAGCGCTAAGAGATTGAGCCATCGAATGTTGTCCAGCAACGGGTTCACCCCGCAGTCGAGAGCCTCAGTTGTATCCCGCATCGTGGATGGCGTCGAGACAGCCGCCCATGGCGGCCGGGTAATCTATGCCGTCTCCGTCATCTTGGAGTCGGAGGCGTGTGTCGATAGCTGCCTTGCAGACCATCGCGTTGCCATGTCCTTCTTTGACGAGGCTCCCGGCGCTCTCACCGACCTCGTAGCCGTAGTCGTGCCACTTGCGGCTCTCGGATTTCACAACCTCACTCGCTCCCACGCTGATGAGCCCCACTCCAGCGGCGACAAACAGGGCGATCACCGCTTTCGTACCCGAGCTCATTCCGGTGGCGGGGTTCGACCCGGCCGTCTGGATGTGCTGCGGCATCGGCGGCGATGGAAGATGGTGAGCGGTCCACCGCTGGCCATCCCACCACCTCTGGCCTCGCGATCCCTCGGGGTCGTTGTACCAACCGGCGGGCGTCTGGGTCACCGACTGCTCCTCCCTGACGCGGGCGCCAATACCGACCCGGTTGAGCGACCATAGCGTGTCGCGCGACAGGCGAGATGGACTATCGGCGGCCACAATCCGAAACTTGTTCGCCCTTGTCGGCGCACCGATGTGATGCCATCTGCAGGACCCGCGACCGATCGCACCATGTCCTGACCGAACGCCAGGATCATCGCGGCGTGACGCTACCGGTCGAACATGTCGCTGACGCGATCGAAGAAGCGATCGATGCGCTGCTCCAGTCGAGTGCCTTTGACCCACCTCTCCCAGGCGTAGATCAAGCCGAACATCGCGACAACGATGCCGAGGACCAGAGCGGTGATGAGGATTACCTCAACGGTTGTCGACATCCGAACATGGTCTCTGACACCGTGGTGTGAACACCAACCGTCTGCTCCGTGTCGGTCCCCCCCCAATATCCTCGACGCCATGAAGGTGCTCGACGACAGTGAGCCGCTGATGCCGTGCCAGTGTCCGGACTGCGAGTGCGTCAACACCACCAACCTCCTCGTCGGAGATGGCAACACCCCCGTCTGCGGATGCTGTCTCGCCGATTGCCCGGATGTGCACGGCCCCGACGGACGAAGACCGGAGCATTACCAGTACGAGGCGCAGTGGTCGGACGGGGACTGTGAGTTCGTCGGGCTGTCAGCCGAATTCCCGTCCCTGTCGTTCCTGGCCCCCACCCCATACAAGGCACTGGCAGGGATCAAGTCTCTGGTGGCCGACGCATTGCACGACATGGCGCAAACGGGGGAAACTCCACCCGCGCCGTCGGATTGATCTGAACCGGACCCAGACGGCACGTCATTGCTATGAACGACACCCGTCCGTGACACCGATCGGCGGGTCCTCCGTATCTCCGTTCGTATGCTGCGCCACCACCACATCCACGGTGCCGTAGTGCCCGCGCAGATGGACGCGATGAGCGGCTACCGAAGGTACGCCGTGGTGCGGCTGACCGACGCCGCCGCGCGAACTCCCAGCGACAGCCGCTGCATCCCGAATATGCGTACTGACGTGTCCGTTGGTCGGGCATGATTGCGCGGTGAACTCGCGGGGGATGAGACTGTTCAACCTAATGCTGTACCGGCTGCGCTGGATTGGTCCGCCGCTTTACCTGGGCATCGGTCTCTACATGGGCTGGCTCGCGAGTCAATCGATTCCCAATACCCCCATGCCGAACCAGCTGCTCGGTTGGGGAGTTCTGGCGTTTGGTCTCTGGTGTGTCCGGCAGGCCTACAAGACGTTTCACGAGGCTCGCAACGAAGAGCCGCCATTCTGGCCACCCGAACCGCACCAAGCGGATTCGCCCCGGTGGCGGCACCCACTGGCGCCCGAACTGCGGGAACAACTACTGTCCACGTTCGCGTTGCTGGAAACCGCCGGGGTTCTCGAGCCCGGCGAAGTACACGATGACGAGGTCGTCGAGTGCGCCGAACACACTGACATATTCGAGGACATGGGCTTCCACCCCGTGGGGAGGGTTCTGGAAATGCTGGGGGACGATCGGGATCCACCACTTCGCCACCTCGCGTTCTTCACCAACCAGGTGGAGTTCTACGACGACGATGCATTCGAGATCGTGCGCGAGTTCGCCCGCATCAGCGGATACAACGGACCGTTGCGTCAGATCAGGTGTGACATGACCGACGACAACCCACAGCGTCCCAGCTTGGAACCGGTATCCAATGCCGTCATCGAATTCGAGACGGGCACCACCCGATACTCGCTGCCCTTCACCAGGTATGCCAAGTACCTGCCCGATGGGCTGATCGAACAGCTCGCACCCATCTTCGCCCCACCCGAACGCGCGGAACGCTTCTACGTCTCATCGGACAGCGAGGATCTGCACATCACATACACAACCCCGGCGCAGATCACGGAGTTCAATGCCGCGCTGGGATCGGAACCATCCTGGGTGGAAATCTGATCGTGTGGGTCGGCCTCGGGCGACACGCTTAATCGGTCGCTTCAGCGGTGCGCCGGGTGCCACACTCGCCGAATGCAGTTCAGGTGTCATTGCGGGAAAGTCGTCTCTCAGAATGCGAGCCCACCGCCAGACGAATTCTGGATAATCAGTAGCAGCGACGAGGAGACAGCCCTGGAGTCCTGGGCCGACGCCGCTGCCGACTACGTCGCGGCGATACGGAACGACCGGCGCGACTCCTGGATGGCCCAGCACTTTTCGCATCTGCCTGACGCGTCGGACAGAGTCGTGCTGTCTGACCTGCTGGACAGCTATCTCCTCCCGCATCAACGACTCGACGTCGTCTGCTCTCAGTGCGGGCGTCTGTGGCGCCAAGACGAACCCCACAGTCCCGAGCACAGGTCATTTCTTCCAGAGGGTTGAGCCCAGATTTCCACCGGAACTGCCGATACAATTTATCTCTAGATATTCCAACGCATTTCGCGCAGACGGTCCACCAATGGCCTCTTTCGCCACCCACGCATCCGCGTCATCTCGATGAGCGGACGCCCGCACAGCCCGAGCAGGTCGTTTGCCGTCATGACCGTCGCCGCGAGGTCGTGGTCACCATCACTGATTTCGGCGGCAAGCAACTGCGGCGGGACGAGTCCGGCGTCCAGCAGGATGCGCCACTCGGCCGCTCCCATCGCCACGTAGTCCAGCGCGGGAAAGCGAGTGAGCTGCTGCGGGTCGGCCAATGCCCCGGCGGCGGCGTAGATGGCGTGGATCCGGGGATGATCGAGCAGCGGACCGAGGTCGACGGGAGAGTCGCTCCCGCCGATACCGAGCACCTCGGTGTCCGCGTTCCAGTCTTCAATGGACGCGGTCGTCCCCTCCTCGACCGGTCCGCTCAAGTCGCCTGTGCGGCCGTGCACAAGCAGTTCGGTGAATGACTCGCTGTAGTACGTCGCCCCGGCAGGACACTCGTGGTCCAGGAAGACGACTTGACCGCGATGCCCGCGCTGAGCGGGCGCGAGGTCGGCGGCGTAGATGTTTCCACCCGAGTCGTGCCCGACGGGGAACCACAGCGGTGACCATCCCAACGGTTGGATCCGGCCCGCCGGATCAGGCCCGAGTGACATCGCTGCCGCATACCACCAGACCGACTTGCGTGGCTCGGGCTTGAACGAGTGCCGGGTATCGATGTCGTCGAGCGGAATAATCTCCATCCCGTAGGAGCCGTCGCTACACCTGATGTTGCCACTCCCAGCGGTCAGGTAGATGGCCCTGACCTCGTCGGTCAGCGGAACTCCGAGCTGCGCTTCCACCGCCGCCAACTGTTTGGCATCAGCAGGTGTGGCGTCGGGGATCTGCTGGGCGATCAGCCGGCTCAGTGCGGCCGGATCAGCTCCGAGGGCGGGAGCAACCGTTATGGTCAAGTCGGGCTGGCGACGATAGAGGCCGGGGAGAGCCCCCTCCTTCAAGACGAGCACGCCAGGCAGGGGCCAGGCACCGGAATCTGGGTCCTCGACACAGGCCGGCAGCTCTATCAGATCCACTTCACGAAGGCCCGATCGGCTGGACCGCAGGACCACACCTGCCCGCTCGACCTCGAACCGCTTGGCAATGGCGAACAGCTCGTGAAATACGTCGCGATGGGACCGATCCGTGGTGCCGTTGCCGTTCGGCGTGTTGTTGATCAGTGCGCCGTGCTGTTGGGATTTGCCATCCATGAGTAGCGTCCCGCCGGCCCCGCCCGGCCCGAGGCTCCCCCTGAACTCGACGACGTCGACACCAGTCGGCGCGTGCCGCAGCTGCGCTTCCAGTGCGGGCAACCAGGTGCTCAGATCACGCAGTGTGGCCATGCGCCGAAGTGTAGAAGCCGAATTGGCCCGCGGTGTCGGTTTGTCAACCGCCACTCTCGATACCCGGACCTACGTCGCCGTGCACCCTCAGCACGGTTCGGCAGTACGGGAGGCAATGGAAACGTGCGTGCCGAAAGACCGTGAGCGCAAAGGTATCTGGAGGGGCCGAAGCAGTCCCCAAAAAATCACGGGCATTCCCAACCTCAGTCCGATGACCGCGGCTGCCCAGCCGCCTGATCGTCGCGGCAGTATTGGCAGGTGTCCTTAAACACGCCGTTGTTCGTGTGATGGCGGGTGTGAGCACTGCGTCGACTCGACGGCATAGGGCGGCCTTTTCGAACTGCCGACATCTTGGCGCGCGTTTCTTCGCTCGCACTTCGCCCAAAATTGGGGTTCCCAGCGCCTTTCCTCTTTTCGGAAAGCTTGGCCCTCGCGTCTTCCGACATCACATGACCGAAACTGGGGTGGTCGGCGCCAAACTTCCCGTAATTCGGATTGTCAGCGCCGACGTTTGTGCCCTTACGTACGACTGACCACTTCGCCCGTTGCTCGGCGGAGTGCTCCCGTTGATAGAACGGGTTCTCGTCACCGAATCGGCTAGGAACCTTACGGCCGGTCGATCGGATCTTCGCTGCCGCGCGCATCTCCTTGGTCCATTCCACGCCCGTCGGTCCAAGTCCGCCGTCCGCAAGGTTCAGCAAAGGATGCCCCTCAGATCGAAGGAGAGCTATCCATGCAATTTCGGCCTCGCCAAGCTCGTCGAGCCCGTCCGCCCAGTCCAACTGAACCACAATCACGTTGCGGCGATCCTGCTTGCGCAACCAGTCGTAGAACGGCGTTTTCCTGCGGGCGGCAGCGACCTTGAAGTGCTGCCGAAGCCGCACCTGCGCAGTTTTTGTCGTGAGACCGACATAGCGGTAGTGAGACTCCGATCGAAGCCGGACCCCGTAAATCAGGCCGCCGGCCTTCAGTTCGGCGGTCACGGAATCTCCGCGGTCAGCGACCAATCGTCACAACATGCAGCTGACGCAATTCTCCACCTCAGTGCCCTCCAACGCCATCTGGCGCAGCCGGATGTAGTACAGCGTCTTGATGCCCTTGCGCCAGGCGTAGATCTGCGCCTTGTTCACGTCGCGTGTGCTGGCGGTGTCCTTGAAGAACAACGTCAAGCTCAATCCCTGATCGACGTGCTGGGTGGCCGCGGCGTAGGTGTCGATGATCTTCTCGAAGCCGATCTCGTACGCGTCCTGGTAGTACTCCAGGTTGTCGTTCGTCAGGTACGGAGCCGGGTAGTAGACGCGGCCGATCTTGCCTTCCTTGCGGATCTCGATCTTCGACGCCACCGGGTGGATCGAGCTGGTCGAGTGGTTGATGTAGCTGATCGACCCCGTCGGCGGGACGGCCTGCAGGTTCTGGTTGTAGATGCCGTGCTTCTGCACCGACTCCTTCAACCGCACCCAATCCTCTTGCGTCGGAATGTGAATGCCCGCATTGTCGAACAGCTCGCGCACCCGCGGGGTGGCCGGCTCCCACACCTGATCGGTGTACTTGTCGAAGAACTCACCCGACTTGTACTTCGACCGCTCGAAGCCACCGAAGGCCTTGCCGCGCTCTATCGCGATGTTATTGCTCGCCCGCAGCGCGTGGAAGAGCACTGTGTAGAAGTAAATGTTGGTGAAGTCGATGCCCTCTTCGGAGCCGTAGTGGATCCGCTCGCGGGCCAGGTAGCCGTGCAGGTTCATCTGTCCCAGGCCGATGGCGTGAGAGTCGTTGTTGCCCTGCTCGATTGACGGCACCGACCAGATGTGCGTCTGATCGCTCACCGCGGTCAACGCGCGGATGGACACCTCGATGGTCTGCGCGAAGTCCGGCGAGTCCATCGCCTTGGCGATGTTCAGCGAGCCGAGGTTGCACGAGATGTCCTTGCCAACCTTGGCGTAGGTGAGGTCCTCGTTGAACAGCGACGGCGTCGACACCTGCAGGATCTCCGAGCACAGGTTGCTGTGCGTGATCTTGCCCTCGATCGGGTTCGACCGGTTCACCGTGTCCTCGTACATGATGTACGGGTAGCCGGACTCGAACTGCAGCTCGGCCAGCGTCTGGAAGAACTCGCGCGCCTTGATCTTCGTCTTGCGGATCTGCGCGTTGTCGACCATCTCGTAGTACTTCTCGGTGATCGAGATGTCGGCGAAGGCCACGCCGTAGACCTTCTCGACGTCGTACGGCGAGAACAGGTACATGTCCTCGTTGCGCTTCGCGAGCTCGAAGGTGATGTCCGGGATGACCACGCCCAGCGAGAGCGTCTTGATGCGGATCTTCTCGTCGGCGTTCTCGCGCTTGGTGTCGAGGAACCGGTAGATGTCGGGGTGATGCGCCTGCAGGTACACCGCGCCGGCACCCTGGCGGGCCCCGAGCTGATTGGCGTAGGAGAACGAGTCCTCCAGCAGCTTCATGATCGGGATGACACCCGAGCTCTGGTTCTCGATGTTCTTGATCGGTGCGCCATGCTCGCGAATGTTGCTCAGCAGCAATGCGACTCCACCGCCGCGCTTGGACAGCTGCAGCGCGGAGTTGATGGAGCGACCGATGGACTCCATGTTGTCCTCGATGCGCAACAGGAAGCACGACACGGGCTCGCCGCGTTGCTTCTTGCCCGAGTTGAGGAACGTCGGGGTGGCCGGCTGGAACCGGCCGTCGATGATCTCGTCGACGAGTTTCTCGGCCAGCTCGGTGTCGCCGGCGGCCAGCGTGAGGGCGACCATGACGACACGGTCCTCGAAGCGCTCCAGGTAGCGCTTCCCGTCGAACGTCTTCAGCGTGTAGGAGGTGTAGTACTTGAACGCGCCCAGGAACGTCGGGAACCGGAACTTCTTGGCGTACGCGCGATCCAGGAGCGACTTGACGAAGTTGCGCGAGTACTGGTCGAGGACCTCGCGCTCGTAGTAGTCCTTCTGGACGAGGTAGTCGAGCTTCTCGTCCTGGTTGTGGAAGAACACCGTGTTCTGGTTGACGTGCTGCAGGAAGTACTGATTCGCAGCTTCCCGGTCCTTGTCGAACTGAATGTTGCCGTCCGCGTCGTACAGGTTCAGCATCGCGTTGAGGGCGTGATAGTCCGTCTCGCCCGGCAACGCGTGAGCCCCGGTGGTTACAGGCTCTGCAGCTGTGACGGTTGGTGGCATGTCTGGTCCTTCCAGAAGTCGGCGAGACCCGCACGGACGGCTTCCACGTCGTCCGGGGTTCCCATCAGTTCGAATCGGTAGAGGTAAGGCACGCCGCACTTACGGGAGACCACTTCACCCGCGTAGGCGAACTCGGCGCCGAAGTTGTTGTTGCCCGCAGCGATGACACCGCGAATCAGCGACCGGTTGTGTTTGTTGTTGAGGAATGCGATGACCTGTTTGGGGACGTAGCCCCCGGCGTCGGGATCGGGCTCGTTCGCATGCCCGCCGCCGTAGGTGGGCAAGACCAGGACGAAGGGCTCGGCGACCTCGATGCGCTCGCGGAGCGGAATGCGGATGGCGGGCAGACCCAGCTTCTCGACGAACCGGTGAGTGTTCTCCGAGACGCTGGAGAAGTAGACGAGATTGCTCACGAGATCGCTCCCTTCTACCGCCGTGATGACTGCCCTCTGCGCTCCGTGGTGTGCGCGTCCGCTAGGCCGTGACCGCGTCCGATGCCGCAACCGCGACCGCACCGGCCAGTGCCTTGATGCGATCCGGGCGGAAGCCCGACCAGTGCTCGGCACCTGCGACCACGACGGGCGCCTGGAGGTAACCCAGCGCCATGACGTAGTCACGGGCCTCGGTGTCCAGGGTGATATCGACCAGCTCATAGGCGATGCCCTGCTTGTCGAGCGCCTTGTAGGTGGCGTTGCACTGCACACATGCCGGCTTGGTGTACACGGTGACGGTCATCTCGGTACGGCTCCTCTGTGGAATCTGGGACGCGGAACTGCGACGTGATCTGAACTTGGACTGGCAACTGACCCGGGACCTGCATCTCACTGAACTTCAGCGAGCCGCGGACCCTCGAAATTCCCACGATCCCAGCCGTCGGAGACTGCGAATCCGACTGGGTCTGGGACCAGACGCAGCCGGATCGTGAGCCTCCGGCTGGCCCTGAAACGCTTCGAAACTGTGGGGGCCTGTCGGTGGTCAAGACACTACACCTAGTGTCCGACAATCAGAAGACATACAAGATGTTCTGAACAACATTGATGGAATTCCCAGGTCGCACACGCCGCGACGCGGTTTTCCTCCGGCGTGTCGCACGTCACACCGCCCTCGTGTGTCCGATCATGACCACAGGTCTATCACCGGGCACTGACAACTACACGATTGCGCGCCCGACAGCAAAGCCGCCGACGTGTCCCTTTTGGGCGTGTCGGCGGCCTTTGAGTTGCTGCGAGTTGCTGCGGTGTCAGCCGACCTCGGCGGCCAGCTTCGCGACGACGTCACGAAGGTCGGCGGCCACGTCGGCGTTCTCTCGCGGGTGTTTGCCATCTAGCGCCTTGAACGGCACGGAGAGCTTCAGGTCCTCGATCACCCGCGGTCCGGCGATGGCGAATGACTTGCGCGCCTCGTCGTGCGCCCACACCCCGCCGTACTGGCCGTATGCCCCGCCGACGACTGCCGCGGGCTTGCCCTTCAGCGCGCTGTTGCCGAACGGCCTCGACAGCCAGTCGATCGCGTTCTTCAGCACGCCCGGAATGCTCCCGTTGTACTCCGGGGTCACGACCAGCGCGGCGTCAGCGTCGGCCGCAACGGCCCGCAGGGCCTGCACCGACTCGGCGACGTCGTCACCGTCGATGTCCTCGTTGTAGTGCGGAAGCTCACCCAGGCGGTCAAAGAACTCCAGGGTGACGCCCGGGGGCGCGACCTCGGTGGCGAGTTCGACGAGCTGCCGGTTGACCGACTCCCGCCGCAGACTCCCCAGCAGTACCAAGACCTTGACGTCGCTGCCTTCAGACATATCCCCAGATTCCTCTCATTTGGCCACTGCGATGCTCGCACAGCCCAACCGGACCGCGGTCCGAATTATTCCGGCTGAGTTAAAGTGCGAACGTGAGTGCCATCGACGAGTCGGCCGGATTCACCAACCTGCCGGTCACTGACGCAGCGCCGACCGAGCGGGGTGACGCCGCCCGTAATCGCACTCTGCTCCTCGACGCCGCCCGCCGCCTCGTCGCCGAACGCGGTGCCGACGCCGTCACCATGGACGACGTCGCGACGGCCGCGGGAGTCGGCAAGGGCACCCTGTTCCGGCGTTTCGGCAGCCGCTCCGGGCTGATGCTCGTACTACTCGACGAGGACGAGCAGGCCGAGCAGCGGGCCTTCATGTTCGGGCCCCCGCCGCTGGGCCCGGACGCGCCGCCGCTGGACCGCCTGATCGCCTACGGGCGCGAGCGGCTGCAGTTCGTGTGGAACCATTTCGCACTGCTGTCCGACGTCAGCCGCGATCCCGCGATGCGGTTCAACTCCCCCGCCACCCTGCATCGCACGCACGTGAGGATGCTGCTGGGCAAGGCGGGCACCACGGGCGATCTCGACGCGCAGGCCGATGCGCTGATGGCCCTCCTCGACGCCGACTACGTCGCCCATCAAATCACCGACCTCGACCGCGACCTGGACCTGCAGGCCGATGCGTGGGAGGACCTGGCCCGCAAGCTGTGCGGCCGATGAGCGCTCGCGCGAAGAGCGACGGGCTCCCATGAGCGCTCGCGCGAAGAGCGACGGGCTCCGATGAGCAAGTGGGTCCTGCACGTCGATCTCGACCAGTTTCTGGCGTCGGTGGAACTGCGTCGCCATCCCGAGCTGGTGGGCCTGCCTGTCATCGTGGGCGGCAGCGGCGACCCGACCGAGCCCCGAAAGGTCGTCACGTGCGCGTCGTATGAGGCACGCGAGTTTGGGGTTCACGCAGGCATGCCGTTGCGCATCGCGGCCCGCAAGTGTCCCGACGCCACGTTCCTGCCGTCCGACTCGGCCGCCTACGACGAGGCGTCCGAGGAGGTCATGGGGCTGCTGCGCGATCTCGGCCATCCGGTCGAGGTGTGGGGCTGGGACGAGGCCTATCTCGGGCTGGACTCTTCTGACGACGCCGGTGCCGACACCGATCCCTTCGACCTCGCCGAGCGGATCCGCACGGTGATATCGGCCGAGACGGGCCTGTCCTGCTCGGTGGGCATCAGCGATAACAAGCAGCGGGCCAAGGTGGCAACGGGGTTCGGCAAGCCGGCAGGCATCTTCGCGCTCACCGACGAGAACTGGATGACGGTGATGGGCGACCGCGGCGTCGACGCCCTGTGGGGTGTCGGCCCCAAAACAGCCAAACGCCTTGAGGGACTTGGCATCACCACCGTCGCCGATCTCGCCGCCACCGACCCCACCCTGTTGACGTCGACGTTCGGTCCGTCCACCGGCCTGGGCATCCTGCTGCTGGCCAAGGGCGGCGGTGACACGACGGTCAGCGCTGCACCGTGGGTCCCGCGGTCACGCAGCCACGTCGTGACGTTCCCCGCCGACCTGACCGACCGCGCCGAGATGGACTCCGCGATAAGGCAGCTGGCCATCCAGACGCTCGCCGAGATCGTCGAACAGGGCCGCATCGTGACCCGAGTCGCCGTGACGGTGCGGACCAAGACCTTCTTCACCCGGACCAAGATCCGCAAGCTCGCGGCGCCGACCACCGACGGGCCGACGATCGTGGACACCGCACTGGCGGTGTTCGACCAGTTCGACCTCGATCGACCGGTGCGCCTGCTCGGGGTTCGGCTGGAACTCGCAATGCCCGACGCCTCTGAGTCACCCGACGCCCCTGAGTCACCCAGCGATGTCTGAGCAGCCAACTACGGTGCAGTAGTGCTCCACACCGTCGCCGTACGCGGTTACCGCTCACTTCGCGAGGTCGTCATCCCCCTGACCCGTCTCACAGTCGTCACCGGCGCCAACGGCACCGGCAAGTCCTCGGTGTACCGGTCGTTGCGTCTGCTCGCCGACTGCGCCCGCAATGAGGTGATCGGCTCTCTGGCGCGCGAAGGCGGCCTCGAGTCGGTGCTGTGGGCGGGACCCGAGGGCCTCGGTGGCGCCCGCCGCACGGGTAGCGCGCAGGGCACCACCCGAACCCGCCCCGTCGCACTGGAACTCGGCTTCGCCTCCGACGACTTCGGCTATTTGATCGACCTCGGGTTGCCGCAGTTCGCCGGCCCCGGTTCCTCGTTCGCGCGCGACCCCGAGATCAAGCGCGAGGTGGTGTTCGCCGGTCCGCGGCTGCGGCCAAGCGCCACGTTGGTCAGCCGCGGCCGGGACTACGCGGAGGCCGCCTCGGAGTCGGGCCGCGGCTTCGAGGAGATCACGCGCTCGCTGCCCGCCTACCGCAGCGTGCTCGCCGAGTACGCCCACCCCGGGGCGCTACCCGAACTCGCGGCCGTCCGGGACCGGTTGCGCGGTTGGCGGTTCTACGACGGTTTCCGGGTCGACGCCGACGCGCCCGCCCGACAGCCGCGGATCGGTACCCGGACACCGGTGCTGAGCGATGACGGTGCCGACCTCGCGGCCGCCGTGCAGACCATCATCGAAGCCGGGTTCGACGACCTGGCTCGGGCTGTGGCCGACGCGTTCGACGACGCCACGGTGTCGGTCGCGGTCACCGACGGGCTGTTCGAGCTGCAGTTGCACCAGAAGGGCATGCTGCGGCCGTTGCGGACGGCCGAATTATCTGACGGCACACTGCGATTCCTGCTGTGGGGCGCTGCCCTGCTGAGCCCGGCTCCGCCGTCGCTCATGGTGCTCAACGAGCCCGAGACCTCGCTGCATCCCGATCTCGTCGGACCGCTGGCGGCGATGATCCGCGCGGCGGCCGCCAACACTCAGGTCGTGGTGGTCACCCACTCGGCCGCGATGCGCAAGCACCTCGCCGACGACGGCTCCACCGAGATCGAACTGCACAAGGACTGGGGCGAGACGCGGATCACCGGTCAGACCAACCTCAGCGCGCCGCCGTGGGATTGGGGCAAGCGGTGAGGGCTAGCCGGCCCGCGGGGGCCGCAGTGCGCGGGTGAAGATGACGTTGACCCGACGCATCGCGACGCTGTAGGGCCACCACGCGAACCGCTTGAAGGCGTACAGCGCGCGGATGTCAGACGACGTGTAGATCAGGTAGCGGTTGCGCGCGACGCCCGCCAGGATCTTGTCGGCCGCGCGCTCGGGCGACACGGCGTGCCCGCCGAACCGGTCGACCCACTTCGCCACCTGCGGGTGGTCACGGTCCACACCTGCGATCTCGACGGTCTGCACCAGCGGCGTCTTCACGGCGCCGGGCACCACGACGGAAACCCCGATCCGGTGCCGCGCGAGGTCGAAGCGCAGGACTTCGCTCAGGCCGCGCAGGCCGTACTTGCTGGCGCTGTAGGCCGCGTGCCATGGCAGCGCGACAATTCCCGCCGCCGAGGACACGTTCACCAGGCTGCCGCCGCGACCGGCCGCGACCATCGGCGGCACGAACGCCTCGATGACGTGGATCGGCCCCATCAGGTTGACCGACACCATCTGCTCCCAGTGGCGGTGACTCAAGTGGCTCACCGTGCCCCACGCCGAGATCCCGGCGATGTTCATCACGACGTCCATGCTCTGGTTCGCCGCGTGGATGTCCGCGGCGAACGCCGACACCTGGTCGTTGTCGGAGATGTCGAGGGCCCGGTGTGCACTGACCTGTCCGCCGAGGGCACGGGCATCGGCGACGGTCTCGGCGAGCCCCTCCTCGTTGCGGTCGGTGAGGAACAACTCGGCACCTTCAGCGGCGAGTTTGAGTGCCGTCGCCCGCCCAATGCCGCTCGCGGCCCCCGTCAGGAAGCACCGTTTACCTGCAAACTTCGCCGTCATGGCGCAGACGATACCGGCGGTTACGGGTGGGGATGCTCGTTACCGCCCCAGAGTGCGTTGAGCCAGAGCCGCTCGACCACGTCGATGGCCCGGACAGGATCGGTCCCCCGTCCGACGAAACCGCTGTCGTGCGACAGCGTCATGGCGGTCGCCGCGGTGAGCATGCGAACCAGCGCGGGCAGATCGTCGGTGATGGGACGCGCACCTGAGTCCTGGCGGACCAGTCCGACGATCTTGTCGATCACCGTGTCCTCGAAGTCGTTCATGATCTCGCGGATCTGGGCGTCGGTGTTCTGGGCCAGCGTGCAGGCCTGCATGATCGGATCGTTGCTCGCGAACACCGCCGCGGCGCTTCCCACCATGCGCTTGGCGAACTCGGCGGGGGTCTCCCCGGGTTCGCGTGGCGCGAAGTCGTGGGTGAGCTTGTCGAGTTCGTCCAGGGCGTCGGCCACGATCACCGCGAGCACCGCGTACTTCGAGTCGAAGTAGAAGTAGAAACCCGACCGCGCGACACCCGCGCGCTCGCTGATCATGCTGACCGAGAGGTCGGCGAACGCCTTCACCTCAAGCAGCTCGCGCACAGCCGACATGATCGCGTCACGCTGCCGGTCACCACGGCTGCGACGCGCCTCGCCGGGTACGGATTCGACACTCATCCCGTCAACCTTCGCACCCGCGACGCGCCAGTTCAAAACTTGACATGCGTCAAGTGTGACGGTCAGGATGGGCTTAGTTCGCAGGTTCAGTGAGATCGACCACAGCCCGGCCACCCAGCCCACAGACGCGCAGGAGCTTTCATGGCGACCATCAACACCCCGGAGTATCTCCTCGGCGAGGCGAAACGACGGCTCACACCGTCGATCAACAACCTCCCCGGAATGGGTGCGGTCGAGAAGCGCCTCCGCAAACGCGACTGGCCGCAGTTCGAACTCGCCAAGCCGCCGGCAGGCAGCGACCTCAAGCCCGTGATGGGCGACGCCGGCTTACCGGTGCTCGGCCACATGATCGAGACGTTCCGCAGCGGCCCCGACTACATGCTGCAGGTCTACCGCGAGCACGGCCCGGTGCACTACGCACACTCGCCCGCCCTGCCGTCGATCCTGGCCCTGGGGCCGGACGCCACGCAGACGGTGTTCTCCAATCGCAACAAGGACTACAGCCAGGGTGGCTGGCATCCGGTGATCGGCCCGTTCTTCAACCGCGGCCTGATGCTGCTCGACTTCGACGAGCACATGTACCACCGCCGCATCATGCAGGAGGCGTTCACGCGCAGCAGGCTGACGGGCTACGTCGAGCACATCGACCGCGTGGCCTCGGACGTCGTCGCCAACGACTGGGTCGCCAACGACCCGCGTTTCCTGTTCCATCCGGCCGTCAAGGAGTTGACGCTCGACATCGCCTCGGTGGTGTTCATGGGTCACGAACACGGCGGTGACACGGAGTTGGTGACCAAGGTCAACCACGCGTTCACCACCACCACGCGCGCGGGCGGGGCGATCATCCGCACGGGCCTACCGCCCTTCAAGTGGTGGCGCGGGCTTCAGGCACGCAAGGTGCTGGACGACTACTTCGCCGCTCGCGTGAAGGAGAAGCGCGGGTCCGACGGCACCGACATGCTGACGGTGCTCTGTCAGACCGAGGACGAGGACGGCAACAGCTTCTCCGACCAGGACATCGTCAACCACATGATCTTCGTGATGATGGCCGCGCACGACACCTCGACATCCACCCTGACGACCATGGCCTACTACCTGGCCGCCAACCAGGAGTGGCAGGACCGGGTCCGCGACGAGTCCGACCGCCTGGGTGACGGACCGCTCGACATCGAGGCGCTCGACAAACTCGAGACACTCGACCTTGTCATCAACGAGTCGCTGCGCCTGGTCACGCCACTACCGTTCAATGTGCGCTCCACCGTGCGCGACACCGAGCTGTGCGGTCACCACGTCCCGGCCAACACGACGGTGGTGACGTGGCCGTCGATGAATCACCACCTCCCCGAGCTGTGGACGGATCCGGAGAAGTTCGACCCGGCCCGGTTCGCCGAACCCCGCAATGAGCACAAGCAGCACCGGTATGCGTTCGCCCCGTTCGGCGGTGGCGCGCACAAGTGCATCGGCATGGTCTTCGGCCAGCTGGAGATCAAGACCGTCATGCACCGGCTGTTGCGCAAGTACCGCCTCGAGCTGGCTCGCCCCGGCTACAAGGCGCACTGGGACTACGGCGGCATGCCGATCCCGATGGACGGCATGCCGATAGTCCTTCGCCCGCTGCACTGACTCACGCTGCCGGATGTACTGACGGCACCGCGGTGGCGGGGTTGTGTCCCGCGGCGACAACGGAAATGACGAACCCGGCGACATCCTCGAGTTGACGGGCGTGATCGAGTCCGCCGATCACAGCGGCGGACGCCCCCAGGTCCCCGATGAGGGCCGACGTGGTGTCCAGTGACCGCTGATCGTCACCGCAGATCGCCACAGTTCTCGGCTGGCTGACGTGCGGGTCGAGCCAGCTCTGCCCGGCGTACAGGTGCAGCGCCTTGACGACGTGTGCACCCGTGGCGACATGGGAGATGTGTTGTGCCGCTGAGCCTGTCGAGAGGATCAGCAGCCCGGTGGTGAAGTCGAGCGCGTTGGTGCAGTCGATGACGGTCTTGCCGGCGAACGCGCCCTCGGGGGCCTGCGCGACCGTGAGTGCGTTGTCCAGACCCTCCCACGCCACTGCGATCACGATGACGTCCGATTGCGCGGCGAGATCCTCGGCAGCCAAGGCTCGCGCCTGATCACCAATCACATTGGCGGTCAGTTCAGCCCGTGCTTGCGACCGGCCGGCGATGATCACGTGATGACCGGAACGTGCCCATGCCTGCCCAAGTGTGGCGGCCAAGTCGCCCGTTCCCAGAATTCCGATGCGCATGGTGCCGATCTCCTATCGTGGCTGCGATGACGTTGCGCGAACTACGCTAGGGACCGCTCGCCTACCAATTGGTAGGCGAGAACCGCGGCTGCACGACGGGAGCGGACGAACGATCGTGGACAGTCACTGTGAACCCTTCGTGGCGGACTGCCAGCTCCGTCTGGCGACCGATCTCGTCGCCCACGCCTGGGACCCGGTTGTGTTGTCCGCGTTGCGCTCCGGCCCTCGTCGACGTCGGGACCTGCTGGCCGGCATCGGAGGCATCAGCGACAAGGTGCTCAGTCAGGCCATCACACGACTGGCGATGAGCGGTTTGATCGATCGGGCGACCGTCCCGGGCACCCGCGGCGTCGAGTACCGACTCTCGGAGCTGGGCGCCTCCCTTGCCGACGGTCCGCTGACGGCCCTTGCGCAATGGGTGGCGCAGTACGGAGGCGCCGTTCGAGAGGCACAGGAGCGGAACGCAGCGCAGGCTGCGGGCGGCTAGTCCTGCAGCCGGTTGGCGCAGGCGACGAGCGCGCGCAACGCCGACTGAATCGGGTCATCTGACAGCCCCATCGCCCAGGCGTCGTGGCTGCCGTCGGTGCCGCGGATGAACGTCGCGACGCCACCGTCGGCATGCAGTTGATGAAACTTCAGCATCTCGACGGCAATACCGCGCTGGTGCAGCATCTCGGTCAGCGCCGCGACGGGTCCCGAGGCGGTCGCCGTCGACGTGCCCATGCGCTCGCCGACGCAGATGGTGGCCTCATAGTGACGGGCCTGCGGCCCCAGATGGGTGCCACCACGCTCGGCATCGGTGCACTGCCAGTGGCCGAGCCGCACGGGTCCAGACGTCGGGGCGTAGGTGGTTTGAAAGGCCTCTGTGGTCATCGTTCGAGCCTCCTCGCGCAGGTCCGGGGGTAGCGGCGCGTCGAACTGCGCCGCGAACAGAGGGGCTGCGCTGGTTGCGGTGTGTGTCGATGAGGTGGAGTACATGTGCCGGTCTTCTCTTGCCAGAGGAAACGACCGACGAAGTAGCGACCACCCACAGCGGGGGGTCGGTCTGGATCAGACCCCGCTGCGGGTTGCTACTACGAGTCGCTTCGGCACGTTCGCGATGCTAGGCGCTCGCCGACCGACGACGCAACCGGATTTCGGACGTGAGTGCCGTTTCCCGCGGCTGTCCCATATAGTGGATTGATATTTCGTTCAATCCATCATACGAAGGATCTGGTTCGTGCCCTTTCCCACCGGTGCAGAGCAGCCGCTGTACGAGATCAAGGCCAACCTGTTCAAGGCACTGGCCCACCCGGCGCGAATTCGGGTGCTGGAGATCTTGTCGGCCGCGACTGAACCCACCCCGGTCAGCGAGATCCTGGCGGTCACCGACATCGAACCGACCCTGCTGTCACAGCACCTCGCGGTGTTGCGCCGGCATCATGTCGTCACGGCCGAACGAAACGGCAACGCTGTCTTCTACCGCCTTGCACACCCCAAGATCTTCGAGCTGCTGCAGATCGCGCGGACGTTCCTCACCGACACCCTCGCCGCCAGCCGCGACCACCTCGACGCTGTGCAGTCGCTACCGCCCATCGGAACAACCTCTCGATGATCACGGCGCGGCGCGCCGCACGCCTGCTACCGCAGCGGTCGGATTACGCCGATGTCGGCAGGTCGTGGCGACGCGATGCGCTGGCAGGGGTCACCGTGGGCGTGGTGGCCATGCCTCTGGCCCTGGCGTTCGGCATCAGTTCGGGCGTCGGAGCGGCCGCCGGGTTGGTGACAGCCGTTGTCGCCGGGGTGGTGGCAGCCGTATTCGGTGGCTCACACGTCCAGGTCTCCGGGCCCACCGGAGCCATGGCCGTTGTGCTCGCACCGATCGTGGCTGCGTACGGGATCGGCAGCGTCGCACTGGTGACGGTGCTGGCCGGACTGATCGTGCTCGCGGCCGGCATCACTGGCTTGGGACGCGCCGTGACATTCATCCCCTGGCCCGTGATCGAGGGGTTCACCCTCGGGATCGCCACGATCATCTTCCTACAGCAGGTGCCCGCCGCCTTTGGGCAGACAGGCCAGGAGGGTCAGCGGCCGCTCATCGCGGCGTGGCGTGTCGCGACGTCCCCGGACTGGTCGACTGCCGGATGGTCGCTTGGGGTGGTCGCATTGGCGGCCGCGCTGATGATCGGGCTGCCCCGCCTGCATCGATCGATCCCTGGATCACTCCTCGCCGTGGTTGCGGCAACAATCCTGGTCGGGGTCCTGGCAGTGCCGGTGGCACGGATCGGCGCACTGCCGTCGCACCTGCCGACGCCCGTGCTTCCCCATGCCGACCTCGGGGCGATACAACCCCTTCTCGGGGCGGCCCTGGCGATCGCCGCATTGGCTGCCATCGAATCGTTGCTGTCGGCACGGGTCGCCGCGACCATGTCACCAACCGGCCCCTACGACCCGGACCGGGAGCTGGTCGGCCAGGGACTGGCGTCGGTCGCCTCGGGCGTCTTCGGCGGCATGCCGGCCACCGGGGCCATCGCGCGCACAGCGGTCAACGTGCGATCGGGTGCGCGCACCCGCCTGGCGTCGATCGTGCACTCTGTGCTGCTTCTCGGCGTGGTCTACCTCGCGACCGGGCCGGTATCGGCCATTCCCCTGGCGGCGCTGTCGGCCGTGCTGATGGTGACGTCGTTTCGCATGATCTCGGCCGGCACCATCTCCAAGATCATGCGGTCCACGCGGTCGGATGCGCTGACGTTCGTGCTCACCGCAGTCGTGACGGTGTGCTTCGACCTAGTCGAGGCGGTCGAGATAGGCGTGCTGGTGGCGGCGTTCTTCGCGCTCCGTACCGTGGCTCGACGCAGCAGCGTGCACCGAGAGGAACTCCCCGCGCCACCGCAGCCGGGCGACCAGCACATCGCGCTGCTGCGACTGGACGGCGCGATGTTCTTCGGTGCGGCAGAACGGATCTCGAATGTGATCACCGACGCCGACCACCACGACATACGGGTGGTGGTGATCCGGATGTCGCAGCTGGGGATGCTCGACGCCACAGGCGCGCACACACTCGCGCGGATAGTGGACGATCTCGAGGCGCGCGGGATCACGGTGATCGTCAAGGGCGTGCAGCCCGACCATCTGCCGTTGCTGACCGCCGTCGGCGTCCTTGAGTCCCTGCGTCACGAGAACCATCTGATCGATTCCCTCGACGACGCCGTCGCGCACGCGCGCGCTCATGCCGTTGCGCCGCCTCGCGCCACCCGCAACTGATCGCCTAGTGTTCATCGCCAATGGCGGCGCTGAGTTGGTGGGACGTGATACTCCTGGCGCTCGCCGGCATCGGCGGCGGTCTTGCCGGCAGTATCGCCGGCCTGGCCTCGGTGTCGACATATCCCGCTCTCCTGTTGGTGGGCCTGCCCCCTGTGACGGCCAACGTCACGAACACCGTCGCGCTGGTGTTCAACGGTGTCGGCTCGGTGTCGGGATCACTGCCCGAACTCGAGGGTCAGGGCGCACGGCTGAAGAAGGTGGTGCCCACCGCTCTGGCCGGGGGCGCGGCGGGCGCTGTGCTTCTGCTTTCGATTCCCTCGGAGGGGTTCGAGAGAGCTGTGCCGGTGCTGCTCGCCGGCGCCGCGATTGTGATCGCGCTGCCTCGTCGTCGCACCGTGCGAACCGGACCCCGCAGCACGGGTCGCACCGTCCTGCTCGGCGCGACGATCCTGACGATCTGCGTCTACGGCGGCTTCTTCGGGGCCGCCGCGGGCGTGCTGCTGCTCGCGCTCTTTCTGGCCATGGGCAGCGAGTCGCTGGCGCGTGCCAACGCCACCAAGAACGTGGTCCTCGGCACCGCCAACGGTGCTGCGGCGCTGGTGTTCCTGGTGTTCGGTCCGGTCAGCTGGGCGGCCGTCGTCCCGCTCGGCATTGGCTGCCTGATCGGCTCGCGGCTCGGACCGGTGGTCGTACGTCGCGCCCCCGCAACACCGCTACGCCTGCTCATCGCGATGGCCGGTCTGGCACTTGCCGTCAAACTCGGATTCGACGCGTACCGCTGAGGTCAGGCGAACGGGTTGTCGCCCTTGGCCACCGCGATACCCAAATCGATGAGCGAGGCCGCCGAGGTGTGCAGCCGCTCCCCCGCGTCCCGACTCGCCCGCCCGGCCAGATAGCGCGACCAGGTGCCCTCGATGACGATGCCGAGTTTGAAGCACGCCAGCGCCTCGTACCAGTCCAGGCGTGACGTGGGACGGCCGCCCGCGGCCGTGTAGGCGGCGAGTAGTTCGCTCCGATCAGCAAGCCCACCCAGCGCCGACAGTTGCGAGCCCGCGTTGATGGTGTCGGGCTCGGTGGGCCAGCACACCATCATCCAGCCGAGATCGAGCAGCGGATCTCCGATGGTGCACATCTCCCAGTCGATGAACGCGGCCAGCTCGGGTCGCTCCCGGTGCAGCAGCACGTTGTTGAGGTGGGCGTCGCCGTGCATGATGCCGGGCTCGCCATCATCGGGCCGGTTGCTCTCCAGCCAATCCGCCAGCTCGGTCACCGCGGGCAGTGACGCCGGGTCATACGATTCGTGGCGGTAGCTCTCCAGCAGCCCGAGAAACTGCGGAACCTGGCGCGCCAGAAACGATCCCGGACGGCGGATTGCGGCGAGGGGGCTGCCCGCCCAGGCCACGTTGCCCAACTCGGCGAGGCTGGCGGCGTACGCCAGCCCGACGTCGTGGCGCATCCGCGGGTCCTCGTAGGCCGGTGCCATCTCGTTGCCCGGGTTGAACCCGTCCACCTCCTCCATGAGGTAGAACACCACGCCCAGGACGTCGAGGTCCTCACAGCCGGCGATGAATCCCGGATGCGGCACCGACGTTCCGGCGAGCGTGCGCAGGACGGCGATCTCGCGCAGCATCGTCTTGTCGCTCGTCGGACGGGGGTGCAGCGGTGGCCGGCGCAGCACCATCGGACGGTCATCGATCCGTAGCCGCACCACGATGTTCTGGGTTCCGCCTGCCAGCGGCGCCACATCGGTGACGCGGGATCCGAGGCCGGTTGCGCGCACCCAGCCCTGCAATGCGATTCGGTCGTCGTCGGTGAGCGTCGGTAGCGCTTCATCGGCCATGGCTGACATCGTCGCGGTAGCGCGCCGCGCAGGTGGCCGGTTCGACGGAAGTCATCACAGGGCGCAGCGCGGGCTCTGTGATACTGAACCGATGGCTGACCGCAACGTCCTGGGCGAACCACTGCAGCCCTGCGGTACCGACCCGCTCACCGGCTTCTACCGCGACGGCTGCTGCTCCACGGGCCCCGAGGATGCCGGCAGCCACACCATCTGCGCCGTCGTCACCACGGAGTTCCTGGCCCACCAGCGCTCCATCGGCAACGACCTGTCGACGCCGCGACCCGAGTACCGATTCCCCGGGCTGAACCCCGGCGACCGGTGGTGCGTCACCGCGGTGAACTGGCTACGGGCGCATGCCGACGGCTATGCCGCCCCGGTGGTCCTGGCCGCCACGCACGAACGCGCGATCGACGTGGTGCCGCTCGAGATACTCCAACAACATGCCGTCGACGTACCCGACGATCTGGGCGGCCTCTGATCGCCTGACCCGCCGTCAGCGTCGGTGGGCGGTCACCAACAGGTACTCCCACGGCATCGTCGACGTACCGTTGCGCGTCCGGTCTCCGAGGGCGGCGATATCGGCGTCGAGCGCCGCGACACGTTGCGGGTCGTCGCCGATGGCCCGGTAGGCCGTGATGGTCGGTCCGTACACCGCTTTGAAGTAGTCCCGGAACTCCGCCCCGTCGGCGAACGCGGTGACCATAAGCTCACCGCGCGTCACCTCGACGTCGGTTACCCTGTCCCCCAGCAGTTCTCGCACGTGCTCCTCATCGCCCCACAGCGGTGGCGGCGAGACACCCGGCGGCGGTGGCGGGACATGGGGCTTCATCGCCGCGAAGAGCTGGCCGATGTGCCCCTGAGGCGTCCAGCTGAGCAATCCCACCGTCCCGCCCGGCCGGCACACGCGCACCAGTTCGTCGGCGGCGGCCTGGTGGTGCGGTGCGAACATCACACCGATGCACGACATCACGACGTCGAACTCGCCGTCGCCGAACGGCAGCGCCTCGGCGTTGGCCTCCCGCCACTCCAACTCCAGGCCACGCTCTTGCGCCAGCGTCCGGCCGTGCGCCAGCAGGTCGGACACCAGGTCGCTGGCGACGACGCTGGCACCCATCGCAGCCGCCGGTATCGACGCGTTACCGGTACCGGCGGCGACATCGAGTACCCGATCATCCGGACCGATACCGCAGGCCTCGACCAGGATGGGCCCCAGCGGCGAGACCAGTTCGGCGGCGAGCTTCGGATAGTCCCCCGTCGCCCAGATGGCGCGGTGTTTGGCCTCCAGCGCCCGATCGTCAACAGGTGCGGACATGTTTGACCCCCTTCGTCCTTCGATTCCCGCTTCCCTCCATACGCAAGGGTCGCGCCGATCGATGTGGCGATCTAGTACCAAATCTGTAGCGGTGCTGGTTCCATATCTGTACGCCGATGTTCTCGGAGGTGATGAACGTGTCCGGATACGGCCAGTTCTGCCCGGTGTCGAAGGCGATGGAGCTGCTCGACGAGCGATGGACAATCCTCGTCGTGCGCGAGCTTCTGCTCGGAAGCAGGCATTTCAACGACCTGCGACGCGGGCTGCCCAAGATGTCGCCTGCCCTGCTGTCGAAGCGGCTGAAGTCGCTGACCAGGGCCGGGGTGGTGGAGCGCACCGAGGTCGACGGGCGGACCGCGTACGCACTGACGCAGTGCGGCCTCGAACTCGGCGAGGTGGTGGACGCGCTGGGCACCTGGGGCACGCGCTGGATCGGCCAACTAGGTGAGGAGGACCTCGACCCGCACCTGCTGATGTGGGACATTCACCGGTCTGTCCCGATCGACGCATGGCCCCGGTCACGCACCACCATCGCGTTCCAATTCGACGGCGTCACACCGAAGGCGTCACGGTGGTGGCTGGTGGTCGCCGAGGGCGACACCGATGTGTGCGACTTCGACCCGGGCTATGACGTGACGGCCACGGTCGCAACGAGTCTTCGCACGCTGACTCGCATCTGGCGCGGTGACGTCGGCTGGCCGCAAGCTCTGCTCGACGGCAGCGTCTCCGTCTCGGGGCCGGCCGACGTCCGGCGCGCGATCCCCGCGTGGATCGGCCAGGGCGCCAAGGCCGCGGTACCGCGACCCGCCTAGCTGTCGGCGGCTGCCGGGGTCAGTCCAGCAACCGGCGCGCCACATTGGTCGAGACCAGGTCGAGCAGCTCATCCGCGCGCCCGGCCAGGATGGTCCGAATCGCGTACAGCGAGAACCCCTTCGCCTGCTCGGCGGTGATGGCAGGCGGGATGGAGAGTTCCTGGCGGGCGGTCACCACGTCCACGATGGCGGGACCGTCGTGCGCAAACGCCTCGCTCATCGCGGCCTCGAGTTCACCGGGATGCTCGACCCGACGGCCGAAAAGACCCATCGAGCGGGCGACCGCAGCGAAGTCCGGGTTGACCAGATCAGTGCCGAAGTTGACGATTCCCGCGGCCTTCATCTCCAGCTCGACGAAGTTCAATGACGAGTTGTTGAACACGACGAGCTTCACCGGCAGCCGGTTCTGGATGAGGGTGATGAGTTCACCGAACAGCATGGTCAGTCCACCGTCGCCTGCCAGCGCCACGATCTGCCGTCCGGGGAACGCCGTCTGCGCGCCGATCGCGTGGGGCAGCGCGCACGCCATGGTGCCGTGGTTGAAGGATCCGACCAGACGCCGCTTTCCGTTCATGGAGAGATAGCGCGCCGCCCAGACGACGGGCGATCCGACATCGACGGTGAACACCGCATCGTCGGAGGCCAGCCGATCCACCAGTCCCGCAACGTATTCCGGTCGGATCGGGGCCTTGTCCCGGTCATTGACCGCGAGTGCGTCCAGGTTCTGACGGGTCTTGCGGTAGTGCCGCAGCGAGCGGTCGAGGTGCTCACGGGTGGACTTCTGCACCAGCAGCGGCTGCAGCGCCTCCAGCGTGTCGGCGACCGTGCCGACCAGTCCGAGGTCGATGGGGGTGCGCCGACCGAGATGGCGCCCCCTCGTGTCGACCTGGATCACGCGCGCCTGGTCGGGATAGAACTGCTGATACGGGAAGTCCGTGCCGAGCATCAGGAGGGTGTCGGCCTCCTTGATTGCCTTGTAACCAGACGAGAACCCGAGCAGACCCGTCATGCCGACGTCGAACGGATTGTCGTACTCCACGAACTCCTTGCCTCGCAATGCATGCACGACCGGCGCGTTGAGCGTGCCCGCGATTCGGATCAACGCGTCGTGGGCGCCGGCCACACCCGCTCCACCGAGGATCGTGACGTTCTGCGCTGAGTTCAGGATGTCGGCGGCGCGGCGCAGCGAGTCGTCATCCGGCCGGGTCACCGAGCTCGTCGGCACTAT
The DNA here is from genome assembly GCF_040548615.1 of Mycolicibacterium sp. 624. Classification (NCBI taxonomy): domain Bacteria; kingdom Bacillati; phylum Actinomycetota; class Actinomycetes; order Mycobacteriales; family Mycobacteriaceae; genus Mycobacterium; species Mycolicibacterium sp. 624. The sequence goes on along the minus strand of NZ_JBEPRZ010000004.1, from coordinate 511,885 downwards.
CGCGCGAGTCAGCCAATGGGAGTCCGGCGCCGGGGCCAGGAATATCTCGCCGGGGATGACGACGACGGCGACACCGTTCTCCTCGACGGCGGCGCGCATGGCCATCTCGATGATCCGCGGCGCCATCTCCGGCGTGCTGACCAGCTCGCAGTAGACGCTGCACTCGCGGAAAAGGTCCTGCGGGTGCGTTTCCTGGAAGTAGTCCGAGCCGATTTCGTTTCTCGGGATGTGCGCTGCGATGGCCAGCACGGGCACGCGGCTGCGCTGCGCGTCGAACAGCCCGTTGATGAGGTGCAGATTGCCAGGTCCGCAGCTACCTGCGCAGACGGCCAGGCCTCCCGTCAGTGCGGCGTCGGCCGCCGCGGCGAACGCCGCCGTCTCCTCGTGCCGGACGTGTTCCCACGTGACGTCTCCGGAACGGCGGATCGCGTCGGTGAAGCCGTTGAGGCTGTCCCCCGGCAGTCCGTAGACGCGGCGCACACCGCTGTTGTGCAAGGCGGCGATGACCTTGGCCGCAACGGTTGCCATCGAGGCACCCCTTCCCCTGCGATTTCGGCGCGCTTTCGTTCGCTGAGCGATCGAAAGCGCGCCGAAGTCACATTACTTGGGGCGAGGGTCTACTTGGGGGCGAAGCGCTGGCCCGCATCCAGACGCAGGCACTGGCCGTTGAGCATCGGGTTGTCGACGATCGCGACCGCAAGCTTGGCGTACTCCTCGGGCTTGCCGAGCCGCTTCGGGAAGGCCGCATCCTTGGTCAACGCGGAGGCGAACTCATCGGGGATGCCCTGGGTCAGGCCGGTGGCGAAAAGGCTCGGGGCGATGGCCAGCACCCGGATGCCCAGGCTGCCGAGGTCGCGCGCCATCGTCAGGCACATGCCCGCGATACCCGCCTTGGACGCGGTGTAGGCGACCTGACCGATCTGGCCCTCAAATGCCGCGATGGACGCCGTGTTGATGATGACGCCGCGCTCTTCGGCGTCGTCGTCGACGGGTTCCTGCTTGCTCATGTGGAACGCCGCGAGCCGGCTGATGTTGAAGGTGCCGACGAGGTTGAGGTCAATCGACTGACGGAACGACTCCAGGCTGTGCGGCCCGTCCTTCTTGATGGTGCGCTCGCCGATGCCGCCGCCCGCGGTGGTCACGATGATGTGCAGGGCACCGAGTTCGTCGACGGCGTCGGCGAGCACCTGCTCGGTGCCGTCGAAGTCCGTCACGTCGACCTCATGGAAGGTGCCACCGATCGCGGCGGCCACCTCCTTGCCGTTCGACTGTGGACGATCCAGGATCGCCACGCTCGCGCCACGCTGGGCGAGCGCCTCGGCGGTGGCCTTGCCAAAGCCCGATGCCCCACCGACGACGATGGCCTTCTTCCCGGATATCTCCATCTAGCTACCTTTCCAAAAAGTGGTCAGTTTGTAATGCGACTGGCATGGTCACCTTACGGTAAGGCCCACGGGTCACCGATTGGGTACCTTGGCTCACATGGCCGATCGGGCATTTGCTCGCCCGCGGGCGCTGGCCGGTGTCGCCGCCGCCGCGGTCGCACTGGGCGTCACCGCGCTGACTGCTGCACTGGTGGGTCCGGAGGCCGACTCGCGTACGGCCGTCGGGTCGGCCGTCATCGATCTCACACCCGGACCCGTCAAGGAATGGGCGATCCAGACGTTCGGCACCGCCGACAAGCTGATGCTGATGGTGTTGATCCTGATCACCATCGCGGTGCTCGCCGGGATCACCGCCAAGCTCGAGACGCGACGAGTGCCGTTGGGCAGCATCACCATCGCGCTAGGGGGTGTCGCCGGATGCGCCGCGGTGCTGTCGCGGGCCGGGGCGACACCCATCGCCGTGCTGCCCACAGTGATCGGCACGGTGTGCGGCATCGCGGTCCTGCGCCTGCTCGTATCGGGCAGGTTCAGCGACGGCAAACCTGCCGAGCCCGGCCCGCGCGACGGCGAGTTCGGCGCCGCACCCGACCCAGGGCGACGGTTGTCGCTGGTGACGCTCGGCTTCCTGGCCGCTGGAACCCTGACCGGCGTCCTGGGTGCGGTGCTCACTCGCGCGCGTTCGTCGGTCGCCGGTGACCGCAATGCATTCGCGCTGCCCAAGCCGGCCGTGCCCGCACCCGCCGTACCCGCCGCCGTGCAGCCCGTCGGCGTCGACCTGCCACCCTTCATCACACCCAACGCCGACTTCTACCGAATCGACACCGCACTGTCGGTACCTCAGCTCAGCAGACCCGACTGGAAGCTCAGAATCCACGGCATGGTCGACCGCGAGGTCACTCTCGAGTTCGAAGACCTCGATCAGTTCGAGGTCATCGACAAGGTGGCGACACTGACCTGTGTGTCCAATCCGGTGGGTGGTGACCTCATCTCGACCGCGAAGTGGACGGGTTACCGCGTCCGGGACCTGTTGGCGCGGGCCGGTGTTCACACGGACGCGGACATGGTGCTGTCCACGTCGATCGACGGATTCACCGCAGGAACACCCGTCGAGGCGCTGACAGATGCCCGCGACTCATTGTTGGCCATCGGCATGAACGACGCTCCGCTGCCCACCGAGCACGGCTACCCGGCGCGCCTCGTGGTGCCCGGCCTTTACGGGTACGTGTCGGCGACCAAGTGGGTCGTCGACCTCGAGGTCACCAAATTCAACCTCGCGCAGGCGTATTGGACCAAGCTCGGATGGTCCGAACGTGGCCCCATCAAGACGCAGTCGCGCATCGACGTCCCCCGCAGCGGGCAGGACGTGGCCCGCGGCCCGGTGACGTTCGGCGGTGTTGCGTGGGCGCAGAACCGCGGCGTGCGCGCAGTGGAGGTACGCGTCGACGGCCCGGACGGACAGGGCCAGTGGCAGAACGCGGAGTTGGGCGAGGCCTACTCGAATCAGACCTGGCGACTGTGGAGCTTCCGCTGGCAGGCGGATGCGCCGGGGCCCCACGAGATAAGTGTCCGAGCCACCGACGGCACCGGTGCGGTACAGACCTCCCAGCCTGCCGACGTTGTGCCCGACGGTGCATCGGGTTGGCACACCGTGTCATTCGCAGTGGAGTAGTGCGCTAAGCCCAGTGCGCGCCAGACGTCGACAGCGGCGGTCAGGAGGGAACGGCTGCTGTTCGACCCCACCGGCCACTACGCCCGACCCGATGTATTCGACGTCACGGTGGACCGCCGCCGCAAGGACTCCGCCCGCTTCATCGACGAGGCAGCGCGACGTTGAACATCCCGTTCCTGTCCTCGATCGCGTTGGTCATGCTCGCGGTCGCCGCGTGGTCGGGCTGGCTGCTCGAACTCAATCACCGCAGACCCGCGTTCATGAGGAGGATCGGCATCACGCAGATCCGTCCGGTCCTGCAGATGCACATCGACTTCATTCTCACGAGTGTCACGATCATCGCCGTCGACTTCGTGGTGTCCGATCGGCCCGGCTGGATCACAGGCCTGCTGGCATATGGCGCCGTGATCAACCCACTGCTGTTCCTTCCGCTAGCCTTTGAGGGTCGAGGGCTCAACTCGGTTCCCCGACAGGCCGCGATGTTCAGCTCGTTCGGCGCGCTGAGCATCGACTTCACAGCGCTCGCAATATATGCGCTGGCGTAGCTGGCTGGCCGCACGAGCCCGTTACACAGTGTCCGCATTGGCCGTGATCGCGTGACACTGTGATCCGGCCCAGAGCCGTCCTGGAACGAGACGATGGACACACATCGGGCCGCACCTAAGGATGACTCTGTCTTGAATACCCACAGCGCCAGCATGTTTCAACGCCAACTCCCGGGAGGACATGCGCACCACCGCCCGGGTGCCGCCTCGCCCGTGGACTCCGGCCGTTTCGCGGCGCTCACGGCCGGCGGCATTGCCGTCGATATCATCCGGTCCGATGATGGCAGCAGCCAGCTGCTCTTCAGCCTCTACGCCAACGAGGCGGTGCCGCTGCGCCGGGTACTGCCCGCCCTGCAGAGCATGGATCTGGAGACGCTCAACGAGCACACCACAGAGCTGATCCAACCCGATGGAACACCGGGCTACATCTACGATTTCGTGCTGCAAGCGGGCGCTGACGCAGCCGTGGCGATCGCGCGTGAGGGCTCTGACGCCGATCAGCACATCCACGACACCTTCCACGCCCTGTGGGATGGGTTGGCCGACGTCGACGCCTTGAACACACTGGTCGTCAGCGCAGGGTTGACCTGGCAGCAGGTCAGCGTGTTGCGAAGCTACAGCTGCTACCTGCGCCAGACACAGTTGCCATACGGCCAGAACCGCATCGAGCGGGTACTCCTGGATCATCCCGGGGCAGCGCGCGCCACCGTCGACCTCTTCGAGGCCCGTTTCGGTTCACCGGGTGAACCCGCTGACCATCCGCGCCGGATCGCGGCCGTGGAGTCTGCCCAAACCGCACTCAATGAGCAGATCGACCAGGTCGTCACGATCGACGCAGATCGGATACTGCAGGCCTTCCGGGGCGTCGTCACCGCCACGGTGCGAACGAACAGCTTCGCTCCCCGGGCCCTGAGTGCGGACATGCCCTATCTGGCGCACAAGATCCGTGCGCAGGACGTCGCCGAACTTCCCGAGCCACGGCCTGTTTCGGAGATCTTCGTGTGCTCACCCACGGTGGAGGGCGTCCACTTGCGATTCGGCCTAGTGGCCCGCGGCGGGTTGCGCTGGTCGGAGCGCTTGGACGACTACCGGACAGAGGTACTCGGCCTGGCCAAGGCACAGGCGGTGAAGAACGCCGTGATCGTTCCAGCCGGGGCGAAGGGCGCCTTCGTCGTCAAGCGTGCACCCACATCGATCGGAGGCGTCGCAGCGGACCCCGAAACCGTTCGCGCGCACACCGTCGCCTGCTACCGGCAGTTCATCGCCGGCCTGCTAGACATGGCCGACAACGTCCCCGCCTCCGCGACAGCACCGCATTCGCCGGCGGACATCGTCTGCTATGACGGCGCGGATCCCTATCTGGTGGTGGCCGCCGATAAGGGCACGGCCACGTTCTCCGATACCGCCAACAGCATCGCGCTGGAGCGCAACTACTGGCTGGGCGACGCGTTCGCATCCGGAGGATCTGCGGGATACGACCACAAGGCGATGGGAATCACCGCTCGCGGCGCATGGGTTAGCGCGGACAGCCACCTGCGCGAACTCGGAATCGACACCGGTACAGATGAATTCACCGTGGTCGGCATCGGGGATATGAGCGGTGATGTGTTCGGCAACGGCATGCTGTTGCGCAACGGCATCAAACTCGTTGGCGCTTTCGACCATCGCCACATATTCATCGACCCGACTCCGGTGGCCGAGACGGCCTACCAGGAGCGACGCCGCCTCTTCGATCTGCCCCGGTCTTCCTGGGCCGATTACGACCGATCCCTGTTGAGCGCTGGCGGCGGAGTCTGGCCGCGCTCCGCGAAGCGCATTCCCGTGTCCGCTCAGATGCGTGCCGCGCTGGGCATCGCCGACGGGTCTGACCAGCTGACGCCGACACAACTCATCCGCTACGTGCTGTCGGCACCGGTCGATTTGTTGTGGAACGGCGGAGTCGGCACCTACGTCAAATCCAGCACCGAACAACACACCGATGTCGGCGACAAGGTGAACGACGCGGTCCGCATCGACGCGTCGGACGTCAGGGCGAGGGTCATCGCCGAAGGTGGGAACCTCGGCATCTCGCCGCAGGCGCGAATCGACTTCTCCCGCAACGGCGGCCTGATCAACTCCGACGCCATCGACAACGCTGCCGGTGTCGACTGCTCTGACCACGAGGTCAACATCAAGATCCTGCTGGATTGTGCGCCGGCAACGAGCGATCTCTCCTCCACCGACCGCGGTGCTCTTCTCGCCGAGATGACCGACGAAGTACGCGAACTCGTTCTGGCCAACAACCGCGCGCACAACCGGTTGCTGAGCGACTCCCGTTTCAACGCGGCACCAATGGTCGACGTCCACGCCCGAATGACCACATCGCTCGAGGAACGCCGGGGACTGCACCGCGAGCGCGAACACCTGCCCAGCAAGAAGCAGTATGGCGAACTCTCGAAGAACGCCAGCGGGCTGACGACACCGCAGCTGGCGACCCTGATGGCCCACGTCAAGCTCGATCTCAAGGCCGACCTGATCGCCGACGAGCAGTTTGACGACACTGCCTACTCCGACGTCCTCGAGGGCTACTTTCCCTCGACGCTTCAGGATCGGCTCGGCAGCACGATCAATGGGCACCCACTGCGTCGTGAGATCGTCGCCACCGCGCTCGTGAACAGGGTTGTCGGGACGTCGGGTATCACGTACGCGTTCCGTCTCGCAGACGAGATAGGCGCCACGACAGCCGATATCGTCCGCGCCCACACCATCGCGTCGCGCGTCTTCAACCTCGACGAACTGTGGACCGCAATCTACGATTCGCCCATTTCGGCGGCGACAACCAACGCCCTCATCATCGAGAGCCGCCGGCTCCTCGACCGCGCCTCGCGCTGGTTGCTGCTCAACCGGCCACAACCACTGGCCATCGGCGCCGAGGTGGCCCGGTTCGCGGAACCGCTGGGCTCGCTGAGTGGCCAGGTCGGGTCCATGTTGCGTGGCGGCGAGAAGGCGGCGCTCGATAACGCCTACGACCGCCTCGTCGAGCAGGGTGTCGACGCATCGATCGCACAACGCATCAGCGAGGCACTGTACGTCTTCAGCCTCCTCGATATCGTCGAGGTCGCCGATGCCCACGACGGCGATCTCGCCATGCTGGCGCACACCTACTTCGCGCTGTCCGATCATCTCGGTATCGACCGGCTTCTCATCGCCGTCTCCGCGCTTCCGCGTGGACGCCGCTGGCACGCGCTGTCGAGACTGGCGCTGCGCGAGGACCTCTACCGGGCCCTGCGGACCCTGGCCACCGACGTCGTCGCGTTCGTGGCGGATTCTCCTGGCGTGGCCGACGGTATCGAGGAATGGGAGCAGTTCAACCGGCCACGGCTCGCCCGAGCACGGGCGACCTTGCAGGAACTCCTGAATTCCGGGATTCCCGACCTTGCCGCGCTGTCCGTCGCGACCGCCCAGATCCGCAGGCTCACAGCGTCACCGGGATAGCCCGGGCCTGCGGTGCGTGCTGACGTCTGCTCGGTACTGCTTTGGCGTCATGCCGAACCAGCGCCGGCAGGAGCGATTCAACACGCTCTGTTCGGCGTAGCCGAGCAGTCCCGCGATCTGGCTGAAGGGCAACTCCGGTTCGGCAAGGTACGCCGCGGCAAGTGCGCGACGTTGCGTGTCGATCAGGTCCTGGCACCGCACCCCCTCATCGGCTAGGCGTCGTTGCAACGACCGGGGATGCATCGCGAGTTGGCCTGCGACAGTGTCGACGCTGCACTGGCCGGTGGGGAGCAGCCGGCGGACCAGTTCAGTCACTCGCTCCGACAGTGCCGTACTACGCGGAAGGTAGTTGGAGTCAAGATATTTCGCGGCAATTCGTCTGGTCTCAGGATCCGCGCTCTCGATCGGCCGGTCGGCCAGCGATCGAGTGATCTCGAACCCACACCAGCTCTGCTGGAAGTGGACCGGACACGTCAGCGCTAGTCGGTAGGCGGTGTCCGTGCCCTGTTGAGGATGCATGAAGCACACGGCGCTGGCCTGTGCGTCTGGGCCACCCAGCATGCGAATGATGCGAGCGACGATTGCCATGCTGAGCTCATAGCCTTGAATCGGGTAATCGAGGCCTGGTTCGGTCACCTCGTAGGTGAACCTCACGTCGGCTTGTGCGGCTGCGGGGCCGATGGTCAGCTTCAATGCCGGAGAATGGACGTACAGGTAGCGTCCGATCATCTCCAACCCGGTCAGCATCGTCTGTGCGTTGCGTGCGATCACCGCGACCGGACCGAATATGTCCAGGCCCTGCCAGTGGGCGAGGCGTAATCCGAAGTCCGGGCACCGAAGGTCCTCGGCGCTCGCCTCCAGCATTTGCGCATAGGCGTCGACGGAGATGAACGCGTCCTCCTCGTTCTCGATACCCCGCGGGATTCCGAAGCGCGTCGCGAACAGTTCCGGGTCTCCGCCGAGTTGCGACACCAGCTCGGCATAACCCCACAGCGTGGTGGCCCGGATCAGGCTGCCCATCTGGTCGACTCTCTAGGTGTCGGGAAATGTCAACAAACTGTCGCACGTCATCAATACTCCCGGGGCTCCTTCACCCATTCTGGATGGACCGTCCAAAGGCGGTTGCGGCCACGAACTGTGGAGATTCCATGAACTCACAACACTTCGATGTCTTGATCATCGGTGCCGGTCTGTCCGGTATCGGGATGGCCTGTCACGTGATGGACGAGCTTCCGAACCGGTCCATCGCGGTCCTGGAACGCCGAGACCGGATGGGCGGCACCTGGGATCTGTTTCGATATCCCGGCGTCCGGTCCGATTCCGACATGTACACCTTCGGCTACAAGTTCCGTCCGTGGCGGGATGTGAAGGTGCTCGCCGATGGCGCATCGATCCGGCAGTACCTCCTCGATACCGCAGCGCAGTTCGGTGTTGACGAGAAGATCCACTATGGGCTGAAGGTCGTCAAGGCGGACTGGTCCACCCTCAACGGTCGCTGGACCGTGACGACGCTTCATGAGGCAACTGGTGAGACACGCACCTACAGGTGCAATTACCTCATCAACTGCACGGGTTACTACAACTATGACGCGGGGTATCTGCCAGCCTTCCCCGGCGTTGACCGGTTTCAGGGCCGGTGCATTCACCCGCAGTTCTGGCCGGAAGACCTGGACTATGCGGGCAAGCGGGTCGTCGTCATCGGAAGCGGTGCAACGGCTATCACTCTCCTACCTGCCATGGCGGGCGATGCCAGGCATGTGACTATGCTGCAGCGTTCACCGTCCTACGTCATCTCGTTACCCGCGGTGGACAAAATCTCCGAGGCCCTTGGCCGATTCCTTCCGGACGGCTGGGTGTACGCGTTCGGGAGACGGCGGAACATCGCCCTGCAGCGCGGGGTCTACCGGGCGTGCCGGCGCTGGCCGCAGTTGATGCGCAGGCTTCTGCTGTGGGACGTGCGGCGTCGCCTCGGGCCGTCGGTCAGCATGAGCAATTTCACGCCGAGTTACCTGCCGTGGGACGAACGTCTGTGCATGGTGCCGAACGGCGATCTGTTCAAGACGCTGTCCTCGGGTGAGGCCTCGGTGGTCACCGATCAGATCGACACCTTCACCGAGAGCGGGATCCTGCTGGCGTCAGGACGGGAACTCGCCGCCGACATCATCGTCACGGCAACCGGACTGAGCATGCAGATGCTGGGTGGTATGACCCTTTCCGTGGATGGCGAGGAGCGCGCACTGCATGACCAGATGATGTACAAGGGCGTGCTGGTGGAGAACATTCCCAATCTGGCGGTGATTCTCGGCTACACCAACGCGTCGTGGACCTTGAAGTCCGACATCGCGTCTGCCTACCTGTGCCGTCTGCTCAAGCACATGGACGCGAACGGTTACGCGGTCGCGACTCCACGTGATGACAAGGATTGCGGGCTGGACGTCGGAATCATGGATCAGATGCAATCGGGCTATGTCAGGCGCGGCGACGCCGTCCTACCACGTCAGGGTGCCGATCATCCGTGGAGAGTCCTCATGCGGTACGAGTACGACGCCAAGATGCTGGTCGAGGATCCGGTTGAGGACGGCGCACTGCTGCTCCGCACTCCCGCCGCGAACCCGGCCGCTGTCTCCAGCGCCACATGACACCGGGCAAGAACGCTGTGCGCTTCGTTCTCCGTTGCGCGCGACCACTGTTCGTCAGCCGCTATCTGGGCGTGGGTGGCCGGCGCTTCATGTTGGCGATGGTGACGGCCGCGGTGCGAGACCCCAAGGGCACGCGCTATCAGCGGGTCACGATCGCCGGCGTTCCCGTGGAGCAGGTGCAACCGGCGGACCACGCAACCCATGGGACGCTGATCTACCTGCACGGCGGAGGTTATGCGCTTGGCAGTGCGAAGGGCTACCGCGCGCTTGCCGCCCACCTGGCTTCGGCGGCAGGCTTCACCGCAGTGGTTCCCGACTACACGCGGGTACCGGAGGCGCAGTATCCCCTTGCCCTCGATGAGATGGTTGCGGTCTACTCCCAGCTGCTTGCGGACGGACTCGACCCGAGAACCACCGTGATCGCCGGTGACTCGGCCGGCGGTGGCCTTACCCTCGCGCTCGCCATGGCACTGCGCGACCGGGGGATACCAGGACCGGCCGCACTTGGCCTCATCTGCCCCTGGGCCGATCTCGCCCTCGACATGGACCGTCGGCGGCCGATGGCACGCGATCCCCTGATTCTGCCGTCGATGTGCGCCGAGTGGGCGCCGCAGTACGTGGGTGCCTTCGACCCCGAGTTGCCCGGCATATCTCCGGCGTCCGGCGACATGCGCGGATTGCCCCCGATCGTCATGCAGTCCGCTGGTGACGATCCCATTCACGTCGATGCCGACAAGATCGAGACATCCTGTACTGCAACCGGGTCAGCAAGTATCGATCATCGTCGCTTCGACAACCTCTGGCATGACTTTCACCTCCAGGTCAGCATTCTTCCCGAAGCCCGAGACGCGATCGCTGACCTCGGAGTGAAACTGCGCAGCCACCTGCCGATGCCCGCCGAGCACGCGTCGAATCACCCACCAACGAAAGGCTGAACCCGCAATGAGCTCGTTTGAAGGAAGAGTCGCCGTGATCACCGGAGCTGGCTCCGGTATCGGCAGGGCACTGGCACTCAACCTCGCCGACAGGAGCGTACGACTCGCCCTGTCCGACATCGACACCGAGGGGCTCGCCGAGACGGTGCGCCTGGCGCGGCAGCGCGGCGCGCAGGTGAAGTCGGACCGGCTCGACGTCACCGAACGAGAGGCTGTGCTCGCCTACGCAGATGATGTCGTCGGGCACTTCGGCGCCGTCAATCAGATCTACAACAACGCCGGCATTGCGTACAACGGCAATGTGGACAAGTCCGATTTCAAGGACATCGAGCGCGTCATGGACGTCGACTTCTGGGGTGTCGTCAACGGAACCAAAGCCTTTCTGCCGCATGTGATCGCATCCGGCGACGGGAACATCGTCAACATTTCGAGCCTATTCGGCCTGATCGCGGTTCCCGGACAGAGTGCCTATAACGCCGCCAAGTTCGCGGTGCGGGGATTCACCGAGGCACTTCGCCAGGAGATGCTCATCGCCAAACACCCGGTGAAGGTGACCTGTGTGCATCCAGGGGGCATCAAGACCGCGGTTGGCCGCAACGCAACTGTCGCTCACGGCGAGGACCAACAGAGCTTCGCCGAGTTCTTCGACACCCGGCTGGCGTGGCACTCCCCGGAGATGGCAGCGAGGACGATCGTTAGTGGAGTCGCCAAGGGACACGCCCGCGTCGTGATCGGGTGGGAGGCCAAGGCCCTAGACATACTCGCCCGAATCCTGGGCTCCTGGTATCAGCGGGTGGTCGCCGCGGGTGTGTCGACCTTCTTCCCCTGGGCCAAGTAACGCGTTGCGGAAGGCGGTGGGGGTGGTGTTGAACCAGCGCTTGCAGGATCGGGTGAGCACGCTCTGTTCGGAGTAGCCGAGTTGAGCGCATATCTGGTGCAGGCTGAGGTCGGTGGTGAGCAGCAGGCGTTGCGCGGTGTCGCGGCGGCTCTGGTCAACGAGTTCGGCGAAGGTGGTGTTCTCGGCGGCCAGTCGCCGTTGCAGTGTTTTGGGGTGTAGGCCGAACTGGCGGGCGGCCAGGTCCGCGGTGAGGTTTCCGGTGGGCAGCAGTTGGCGGATGACGCTGCGCAGGGTGTCGGCCAGTCCACGGCTGTGCTGGCCCTTGGTGCTGGACAGGTAGTTCAGGGCGACTTGGTGGGCGAGCACGTCGTGGCTGAGCGGCCGTTGCAGATCGGTGACGCGCACGCTGAATCCGGCGGTTGGCTCGTTGAAGTGCGGTGGGCAGCCGAAGTAGCGGCGGTAGTCGATCTTGGCACCCAACGCGGGGTGAGGCAGGTGCACGGCCACCGGCCGGTAGGTGGTTCCCAGATACAGGTGCAGCACGCGCAGCGTGACTCCGAGAGCCAGTTCGATGGCCTGGGCCTGCGGGGGCGGCGGATTGAGTAGGAAATCAAATTCGAACCGGCCCAGGGCGGGATCCTGATGCTCGCTGATGCGCGTGGCGATACCGGGGCTGTAGGCGCTCATGTAGTTGTCCACGATCACGAAGGCGTCGGCGACGGTGGCGGCGGTGCGGGCCGCGACCCCGACCGGGCCGAGGATGTCGATGCTCTGTCGCAACGCGAGTTGGCGGCCGAAGTCGGTCACGTTGAGCACCGCGGCCGCGTCCTCGACCGCGGCAATCGCGTTGCGCAGCGAGACGAACCGATCGCGCTGCCCGACATCGCCTGGGTCGATCCTGGCCAGCTCCAGAAGAGCTTCGGGGTCGCCGCCATGCGCGGTCACCAGGGGCGAAAAACCTGTCAGCGACGAACCCCGGATCAGCAGCATGTCCACCACGGTCAAGAAGATGTCCAGAAATGTCAAGACGGCGGCAGGGGTGTGCCGCAAAGATGGTCGGGACCCTGTTCACCGCCGACTGTGACACGGGGACGAGCCGGTGTTGATCGGCGCGCCGTGCGGTACACCCACGCGGTCCAGATGAAGGGGTACGTGGTTGAGCATTCACGGTTCGTGGAGGCGCTGGTCGAGTGTTGTTCTCGCGGTGGCATTGTCGGCGACGATGACGGCATGCGGCAGCAATGAGGAGTCGGCCGATCGCGGCGCGGAGGGCGAGATGAGCGTGGAACAGGTCCGCGAGATCGCGAAACAGGCTTACATCTACGGGTATCCGATGGTCGACAACTATCGGGTTCAGTACTCCTACTTCGTCGACCAGCAGGATCCGAACTACAAGGGCGATTGGAACCAGATCCACAATCTCGCCCGGGTCGCCACACCTGCAGACACCGCCATCCAGACACCCAACTCCGACACGCCCTACTCCTTCGTCGGCGCCGACTTGCGGACCGAGCCACTAGTGCTCACCATCCCGCCCATCGAGGCGAGCCGCTACTTCTCCGTTCAGTTCATCGACGCCTACACCTACAACTTCGCCTACGCCGGTAGCCGCACCACCGGCAACGGCGGCGGCAAATACCTGCTCGCCGGGCCGAGCTGGCGCGGCGAGAAACCCGCAGGCATCGCCGAGGTCATCAAGTCCGACACCGATTTCGCGTTCGCCGCCTACCGGACGCAGTTGTTCGCCCCCGACGACATCGACAACGTCAAGGCCATCCAGGCCGGTTACACCGTGCAGCCACTGTCGGCGTTCCTGGGCGAGCAGCCGCCGGCCGCCGCGCCGAAGGTCGACTTCGTCACGCCGCTGAGTGTCGACGAGCAGAAGAGTTCCCCGAAGTTCTTCGAAGAACTCAACTTCGTCCTGAAGTACGTGCCGGTGCTGGATTCGGAGAAGGATTTGCGCGCCAAGTTCGCCTCCATCGGGATCGGCTCGGACGGCGATTTCAACGTCGAGAAACTGAGCCCGCAACAGCGCGACGCGTTCCAGGGGGCGATCACCGACGCCTGGAAGGGCTTCGATGGGCTGCAGACGAAGATCAACGACGGCACCGTCAGCTCGGGCGACCTGTTCGGCAACCGGGAGATTCTCGGCGACAACTACCTCTACCGGATGTCGGGCGCTGTCAACGGCATCTACGGCAACACCAAAGCCGAAGCGATGTACCCGATCTTCGACGCCGATGCGACCGGGGCACCGCTGGACGGGGCCAACAGCTACACCTTCCGGTTCGCCCCGGGACAGCTGCCGCCGGTGCGCTCATTCTGGTCGCTGACCATGTATCGGATGCCGCAAAGCCTGCTGGTCGCCAACCCGATCAATCGGTACCTGATCAACTCTCCGATGCTGCCGAGCCTCAAACAAGATCCCGACGGCGGCTACACCATCTACATTCAGAACGCATCGCCCGGTCCGGACAAGGAATCCAATTGGCTGCCCGCGCCGGAGGGTCCTTTCCGGGTCGTCGAACGGTTGTACTGGCCCGAGGAAGCCGCGCTGAACGGCACCTGGCAGACACCCAAACCAGAGAAGGTGTGACGCGCAGATCAAGCCGCCCGCCACCTAACCTGGGCTCATGACCGAGCCCGCCACGCAATGGCGCGATGCCCTGCGCGCAAACCTGCTCACCGCCCGAAAGGAGCGCGACGCGGTTCGCGTGTCGGCGCTGCGCAGTGCACTCAGCGCCATCGACAACGCCGAGACCCCGGACGGCCCTGTCCCCTCCGCCGGGGCCCTAGCCGAGAGTGCGGTCGGGCCTGGTGCGGCCGAGGTGGCGCGCCGGGTGCTTTCCGACACCGAGATTCGCGCGCTGCTGACCGCCGAGATCGACGAACGACGGGCTGCCGCCGCACAACTGACCGCGAACGGCGCCGACGAACGTGCCGGGACGGTACGTGCCGAGGCGGCGGTGCTGAGCGACCTTCTCGGTTGACGCCGGCGATGTCGGACGTCCGTGCCACGCTGGACGGGTGTTACCTCACGCCGTGTTACTGCAGGACGTCGCGGCGGCCTCAGCCGACGTCGGGTCGGTGTCGGCGCGCTCGGCCAAGATCAGCCGGATCGCCGACCTTCTGACCGGCGCCGCCGCAGCCGGAGATCCGGCGATGGTCGCGGTCATCGTGGCGTGGCTGTCAGGTGAACTGCCGCAGCGCCAGATCGGCGTGGGATGGGCCGCACTGCGTTCACTCCCCCAGCCTGCCGACGCCGCGACGCTGACGGTGCGGGGTGTTAATGCTGCGTTCAGCGATATCGGGGCCGTCGCAGGTAAGGGGTCGCAGTCCCGGCGCGCGGAATTGGTGACGGCGTTGTTCGACGCAGCGACCGAGGTTGAACAGACATTCCTGCGCCGCCTGCTCAGTGGCGAACTGCGCCAGGGTGCGCTGGTGGGAGTGATGGCCGACGCGGTCGCCAAGGCGGCCGGTGCGCCGGCGCCCGCGGTCCGACGGGCGGCGATGCTCGGTGGCGACCTGACTGCCGTGGCCGCGGCGGTTCTCACCGAGGGCGCGGATGCGCTGGGCCGGTTCACGCTGCAGGTGGGCCGACCGGTCGGCCCGATGCTGGCCCAGACCTCCACCGGCGTCGCCGATGCACTCGAACGTCTCGGCGGCACGGCGATGTTCGAGGCGAAGCTCGATGGCGCCCGCGTGCAGATCCATCGTGACGGCGACAGGGTGTCCATCTACACCCGCAGCCTCGACGACGTGACCGACCGTCTGCCCGAGGTGGTCGAGGCGACACTCGCACTGCCGGTGCGAAGCATGATCGCCGACGGTGAGGCGATCGCACTACGCCCCGACGGGCGGCCGCAGCGCTTCCAGGTGACGGCGTCCCGGTTCGGTCGCACCGCCGATGTGGCCGCCGCGAGGGCCGCTCAGCCACTGTCGGTGTTCTACTTCGACGTGCTGCACCTCGACGGCGTCGACCTGCTAGACGAACCCGCCGTCGACCGCCTCGCGGCCCTGGACTCGGTGGTCGGACCGGACGCCAGGGTGGACCGCCTGGTCACGTCATCGGCCGACGAGGCCGTCGCCTTCTCCGAGCGCACCCTGGCCGCCGGTCACGAGGGTGTGATGGCGAAGTCGCCCACCGCACCGTACGAGGCCGGGCGCCGCGGCGCAGGCTGGCTCAAGGTCAAGCCCGTGCACACCCTCGATCTGGTGGTGCTCGCCGTGGAGTGGGGCTCAGGGCGCCGGACCGGCAAGTTGTCCAATATCCACCTCGGCGCCCGGGATCCGGCCACAGGCGGTTTCGTGATGCTGGGCAAAACCTTCAAGGGCATGACCGACGAGATGCTGGCCTGGCAGACCACCCGATTCACCGATCTCGCCATCGGCCCAACCGACGGGTATGTGGTGACGGTGCGCCCGGAGCAGGTCGTCGAGATCGCCATCGACGGCGTGCAGGGATCGACCCGTTACCCAGCGGGAATGGCGCTGCGTTTCGCTCGCGTGGTCCGGTACCGCGACGATAAGGCGGCCGCCGAGGCGGACACCGTCGACACGGTGCGCGCCATCTACGAACGCGACTGACACCGGTCGGTCGCCTCGAGTTCTGCCCCATCCCGTCCCGGATCTACGCGCTCGAGCTTGGTCCAACCCGTCCAGCCTCGCTTGGTCAACAGCTCGATCAGTCGGCGGGCCTGCGGCGCGGCATCGAACGCCAGGGTGTCGAGCAGATCGACCAGCGATGGCTCGATGCCGCCGCTGACGTAGTCCTCGCCCTGTTCGTCGGCCAACTGTGTGAGGTAGATCGCCATCTTGTCGACCAGCTCGTTCAGCATTGGGTCGTCGTCGGCACGGTCGAGGGTCTGGCTCATGGTGAGGTAGAAGTCGATGAGCTGGGGGTGGGTTATTTGCTCTCGCTTGCGTGCCATCAGCTCCCGAGCTCGCTCGGGTGTGCGCGCCACAAGCGGGATCCAGCCGTCGCGTTCGACCTGGACGATCCGCTCGTCGACCCCGAGCGCCCGCAAGTGGTCGAGAAACTCGACTACCTCCGGCGGCAACGCCACGTTGTCCCCAGCAGCGAGGCAGGCGATCTGGCGGCGGTGTCGCTGCCGCTGACGGATCTCCGCGCGGAGCCGCCCGTCGATGTCTGTGGCCGCCGCGGAGAACTCCTCCTCGTCGGCATCCAACAGCTCTCGCACGCGCGCTAGCGGGACCCCGGCTTCGGCGAGTGTCCGGATCTTGATCAGCTCGACCACGGTCTCGGCGTCGTACCTGCGATAGCCGGCGTGGTCGCGCTCCGGCTCCGGTAGCAGCCCCTTGGCGTGATAGTGCCGCACGGCGCGCACCGTCGCTCCGGCGAGTGACGCCAGCTCACCGATGGTCAGCATCCGACCAGTGTCCTCGACCTAGAGGCTTTCAAAAGGCCGCCTGGCCGTCAGGAATTCGTGTACTCCGGATAATTCGGGCAATCTCCGGGGCGTGGGTGACGACAAGTGCGTGAGTGGCGTCGAGCCACGACGTCGAGATGTGGGGCTGCTCGCGGACGAGCCGCTCGATGCCTGCACGCCAGAGCCGATTGTGCCGCGGTACACGCCCTTCGGCGTTGTGGCCTGCCATCGACACCGACACGATCATGTGGATCGGAGGGTTGATCGTGCGGTACCGGTCGAGGATTCCGGACCGCATCTCATCCAGCTCGAGATTGAGATCGAGGATTTCCTGCGCTGTGAGCAAGATCTGACGCGGGGTGCCCATAATGGCCTCCTGTTCCCTCGCCATGCTCTCCCACAGTGCGCGAAACCCCGGCAGGTCGGCCTCGGTGATGAACCGCGCGGGCACGGGATTCGCCCCGTCGATGAGTACGAGTTCGGCGAAGGTGTCGGGATACTCGGCGGCGTATTGCACGATCAGGTCCGCGCCCAGGGAGTGGCCAACGAGGACGGGGGCCGACGGCAGACCGAGGCGTCCCACCTCCGCCATCACAGCGACGAGATCGCCGAGGAACGCCTCGACGGTGTACCGGTCGGCAGCTGAGGAATTCCCATGGCCGCGCAGGTCGAAGGTCATCACGTCGTGGTCACGCCGCAGCAGCTCGATCAGCTCGTGCAGATCGGCCTGGGTGGAGGCCAGCCCGGGGCACAGAACCAGCGGTCGCCCTTGGCCTCCGCGAGTCACAGGGATCGTCACACCGTCGTGACGGACCGTGAATTGATGAGCGTTCGTCGTCATGCCAACCATGCTGGAAGGTTGACCCTGCGTCAGGGTCAACCCCAGCCGCGAAGAGCAGCCAGCACTGAGCGAAAGGGCGTGTTTTCGCCAACGCGGCTGCTCGCGGTGACAGGATCGGCGCATGGCTTCATCTCCAGCCCCCACCTCGTTTGAGCGATCCGAGGAGACCGTCGGCGACATCACCTATGTTCGCACCGACCCAGACCTGCCACCGGTGGCGATCATCGACCGGTCACCCATCACCACCAAACACAGGATCGTCTTCGCCGCGATCGCCCTGCTCGGCGCCGTCGCGTGGGCGATCATCGCGTTCTTCCGTGGTGAAACCGTCAGTGCCGTCTGGTTCGTCGTCGCGGCGATCTGCACCTACGTCATCGGGTTCCGGTTCTATGCGCGCCTGATCGAGATGAAGATCGTCAAGCCGCGCGATGACATAGCCACGCCCGCAGAGACTTTCGAGAATGCCACGGATTACATGCCGACCGACCGGCGGGTGCTGTTCGGGCATCACTTCGCCGCCATCGCCGGCGCCGGGCCGCTCGTCGGACCGGTTCTGGCCATGCAAATGGGCTACCTACCCGGCACCATCTGGATCATCGTCGGCGCTGTGGTCGCCGGATGCGTGCAGGACTACCTGGTGCTGTCGATATCGGTGCGCCGACGTGGTCGGTCGCTCGGGCAGATGGCGCGGGACGAACTCGGCACGATCGGTGGTGTCGCGGCGATCGTCGGCGTGCTGGTCATCATGGTGATCCTGCTCGCGGTTCTGGCGTTGGTCGTCGTCAACGCGCTCGCCGAGAGCCCCTGGGGCGTGTTCTCGATCGCGATGACCATCCCGATCGCGATCTTCATGGGTCTCTATCTCCGATTCCTGCGGCCGGGCCGCGTCTCCGAGGTGTCCCTGATCGGCGTCGCCCTGCTTCTGCTGGCCGTCGTCTCCGGCGGCTGGGTGGCCGAAACCGCCTGGGGTGCCGACTGGTTCACGCTCTCCAAGGTGACGCTGTCGTGGTGCATCATCATCTACGGCCTCGCCGCATCGGTCTTGCCTGTGTGGCTACTGCTCGCACCGCGTGACTATCTGTCCACCTTCATGAAGGTGGGGACCATTGCCCTGCTGGCGGTCGGCATCGTGCTGGCCCGCCCGATCATGGAGGCGCCGGCCGTCTCGTCATTCGCCGCGAGCGGCACGGGCCCCGTGTTCGCCGGGTCGTTGTTCCCATTCCTGTTCATCACCATCGCCTGTGGTGCGCTGTCGGGCTTTCACTCGCTGATCTCATCGGGCACGACCCCGAAGCTGCTCGAGAAGGAAAGCCAGATGCGGCTGATCGGCTACGGCGGCATGCTCACCGAGTCGTTCGTCGCGATCATGGCACTGATCACCGCCGCGATCCTCAACCAGCACCTGTTCTTCGTGATGAACGCGCCCACCGCGGCCACCGGCGCCACCGCACAGACGGCCGCCGACTACGTCAACGGCCTCGGCCTGTCCGGACCCGACATCACCGCTGCCGAGATCACCGCGGCGGCCGAGGGCGTCGGCGAGGAGTCGATCGTGTCGCGCACCGGCGGCGCCCCGACTCTGGCCTTCGGCATGTCGGAGGTTCTGCACCAGGTCTTCGGCGGTGAGAGCCTCAAGGCCTTCTGGTACCACTTCGCGATCATGTTCGAGGCGCTGTTCATCCTGACCACCGTCGACGCGGGCACCCGCGTGGCACGCTTCATGCTCTCGGACGGTCTTGCCAATCTTGGTGGGCCGCTTCGCAAGCTGCGTAACCCAAGCTGGCGGATCGGCGCATGGAGCTGCAGCGTCATCGTCGTCGCCGCATGGGGCAGCATCCTGCTGATGGGTGTCACCGATCCGCTCGGCGGCATCAACACGCTATTCCCGTTGTTCGGCATCGCCAACCAGTTGCTCGCCGCGATCGCTCTGACGGTCGTCACCGTCGTGATCATCAAACGCGGCCTGCTGAAATGGGCCTGGATACCCGGGGTTCCACTGCTGTGGGATCTGGTCGTCACGATGACGGCGTCGTGGCAGAAGATCTTCTCCGGCGATCCGAAGGTCGGCTACTGGACGCAGCACTTCCAGTACCGCAACGCAAGGGACGCGGGCCAGACCGCCTTCGGCGCGGCCAAGGACGCGGGCCAGCTCGACGCGGTCATCCGCAACACATTCATTCAGGGCACGTTGTCAATAGTGTTTGCCGTTCTGGTGTGCATCGTGTTCGTCGCCGGTGTCATCGTCGCGTTGAAGGCAATCCGCGGCCGCACTGTGACGCTGTCGGAGGACGAACCCACACCGTCACGGATCTTCGCCCCGTCGGGTCTGATCCCGACCGCGACCGAGAAGGAGGTGCAGAGGCAGTGGGACGATTTGCCGAGATCGGGCGTCACGTCAGTTGGTACTGGAGTTCATTGATGGGCGACAACCACTACCGTCGTTACATCGAGCACCGCGAACGCAACTGTCCCGGCGAGCCGGTTCTCTCGGAGCGGGACTACTGGCGCATGCGACACCACGCGACGGAGGCCAACCCGCAGGGCGGTTGTTGCTGAACACCCGCTCTGCCCCCTCCCGCGAGAGCGCGGGTTTGGGGGCGATCCCGCCCCAAGTGTCGCTTGCCGCGGTCGTCGCTAGGACCCTGCACCACAACGGCATTGCCGTTGACACCGGCTGCGGCGAAGGAGTCGCGGCCCGGGCTGACCAACAGATCCCCATCGCCCTAGACCATGCCGCGACACTCATCCGCGAACTCGTTCCAGTGGAGATGCCGCCCTGAGACTGCGCTCAGTGAAACCAGATCAGTGCTGTCGACGGGTGTCCAGGAAAGCTAGCGCGCCGATCAGGACTTGAGTCACCGCCATCGCGGTCACCAACGGCCAAACCGTGGTCGCGCGACGTCGCGTCCATCGGTAGGCCACGATCGCAATGACAACCCTCGATCCGAAACTGACCAAACTGAAACCGCACGACTGCGCATACCGCCGCGTTCTCCGCCTGGGGTTTGCTCAAAAGCCTCACAGAATCTGGCGACCAATTTGTGTCACGCAGCGCCTTATTTTCCGACCAACGACGGTCCGCCGCTTATCGGCGGGGCTGTGCGCCTGCCCGTAAAGCGTTGCCGCCGTGGCAGCGTCGCCGGTCCGCTCATGGCGAGTGGCCGATGGAGTGCAATTCCGTCCCACAAGATGCTCTCCTCGCTCCTCCCATCGCTAGCCCTCGAACCGTGGACCGGCCCTATTGTGAGGTATCTCGGTTAAGGCAGGATCGCTGCCAACAGTCGGTCGAGATCCACGCGGCCGCCACCAGAGCGGATGTCTGTGCCCGCTGGTGGCAGGTCGGCGAGGTTGGCCAGCAAAAAGTCCGCTGCAGTACGCGGGCGCGCGGCTGGGTCGCGTGTGCGCAGACCGGACAGTATTAGCGCGAGCAGGCCGGCGATGTGCGGGGTCGCCATGGAACTGCCCGGCGATGAGAGGTACAGGCCATCGGGTATCGGAGAAATGATGTTTACTCCTGGCGCAACCACCGTCGGAACAATTCTCGGTGGAATCTCCGCAAAGATCGACGGTCGCATACTGCCGTCCGTCTGTTCCACCTTCACTTGGCTCCAATCCACGACTTCGCCACTGCTGCGATCCCACACATCGCCAGCCTCGTCGTGAGCGCCGACGACGATCAGGATTCCGGCCGGTGCTTCGCTGGGAGTCATCAGATAGTTGGCCGGTGAACGGGACTTGGGTTTGCCAGCAATTCCGAACTCGTTGCCCACCGCCGCAACCACCACAACACCCGCGTCGAGCAATGCCTGGATCGGCGCCGACCACACTTCGAGTAACCCCGGCCTGCCCAGCGAAAGGGAGACCACATCGCATGCCTGCTTCGTGAGCCACCAGAGCCCGGCGTTGATTTGGGCGAGCGTGCCTGTGTTCGATTCCTCCAACACCCGGCACACCGCGAGTTCTGCCGCCGGCGCCATGCCCCGTGCCCTGCCTTCGGTTGGCTCGCCGACCAAAATGCCGGCGCAGTGCGTTCCGTGCCAGTGGCCGAAAGTCGGCACCGCCTGCGCATCGTCCAACTGCGAGCCGTCCGGTTCCTGCTGCACCTGCTTTCGTCCGTCCTCGTCGAAGTGCGCAAACCCCACCAATCGCTCCTCGGCCTTCAGGGACGCAAATGCCGGATGCGCAGTGTCCAGGCCGCTATCGGCGATCCCGATGCGTACCCGCTGGCCGCGGAACCCCTGCTCCCAAAAGCGAGCGGCGTCGAGCCCGTTCAGTCCGATCCCCCAGTTGTCACTGTTCTCGACGTCCCCGCCGCCAGCGCCATCAGCGTCGGGTGGGTCGAGTTCGAACTCGATCCTGACGTTGTCGAATACATCGCTGACTACTGCCTCGTTGGCAACGTTGGAAATTTCGTTCGGGACAAGCAACGTGTTCGGTGCGATCAATTCGCCAAAGTCTGCCATCGGCTGGTTGACGCCCGGCTGGAACTGCACCAGCCGGTTTGACCCCGGAAACTCGCGAAAGGTTTCGCGTTCTTCCGGCACAGGTTAGACCTCGGCAGCGCTTGTGTTCGGATCCGGCAGTCGGATGATCTGCCCGATCGTCTCCACCGCCGTGCGGATCTGGAACTTGATCGACTCACATGGCGACTTCTTCGCATCCATGAAGACGCGCGGATGGGAGCACCCGCCCATGCACAGCGGCAGCACGGGGCACGCGGTACAGGACGGATAGACGAATGGCGACATCGCGCGCCACTTCTCTGCAACCTCCGTTTCCGCCATGTCCGAGTCCACCTGGTGGACGTTGCCCATCGCCTCACTCGCGACGCCTACGCTGTCCCAGCAGCGGCTGATGTCGCCGGCGGGGTCGATCACAAACATGGCGCCCCTGGTGGCGCTGCAGAAGTGGGCCCTTGGCGTGAGGCGGGAGACGAGCAGCTCGGGTGAGTCCGAAAGCACTGGGAACATGTTCTCCTCAAAGCGCGCGTACTCCGGCCGAGTCATCACCTCCGGATTCATCTTCACGGGGGCCGATGGCTTATCGCCGACGACATAGAGCGGCAGCGACTTCATCGCCGGCTTTGAGCGCTGGCCGTCCAGGCCGGTGACGCAGCCCGCCTCGCCGTCCAGATCAGTGGTGTGGGCAAGGCCCGCGAGGCGGTCGAGTTTGTGCTCGCGCAGGACCTCCAGGATGCGCGGGACGTCCTTGGCATTGGCGCGATGGACGTTGATACGCACGTTGAGGTCGAGATGCGCCGCAGCGCTGATCACGTTGCGCAGGATCACGGACGGTTCGCCGTCGGGATCGTGCACGCCCCGGGTCTCTTGGCCATCGTCTACGAGCGCGTCGAAGGATACCTGCGCGGACGTAATGCCGACATCCGTCAGCCGTTTCACCATCACCTCGTCGAGCAGCGTGCCATTGGTGATGATGCTCATCGGGTTAAGCGTTCCGCCGGCCTCCTCAACCGCCTGTCGCAGCCGGCTAGAGAGGTCTACGACGATATCGGCGGCCAGCAGCGGCTCACCGCCATACCAGGTGCAATTGACCGTCTTCCAGCCCTCTTCAACTCGTGCGCGAACGTAGCGAACCGTGGCGTCCTGCGTCGCGGGCGACATCACGCGGTCGATTCGGTATTCGTTCTGATAGCAGTACGTGCACGACTTGTTGCAGGCGAGTGTCGGAGCAATCGTCAGGCTCATCACCTCGCCATTGGTGTGGCCATTTTGATAGACGGCAATGACCTGCTGTAGTTCGTCGCCGGAATGAAGGAAGCCCATCTCCAGGAGGTCCGGTGTGTCCGCAGTCTGCACGACCGGATCGCTGGACTGGAGCGCTTCGCCTACCGCAGCGGACAGGTGGGCGAAGCTCCCGGTGCGGGCGTTGTAGCCGACCCAACCGTCTCCGCGGCGCACAAACGAGTTGTAGCGGGATCTCTGCAAGGCACCGCTCACTTCAGAAACGTCCCTTTGACGATGCAAATGTCAGCCTTGCCGAGACATGAGCATTGGCCGCCGCAGACGTCGGCGCCGGCGGCGTCCTCTACCTCGGCCGGGACTGCCTCAATCGCATTGATCGTGATCTCGCCCTCGGGCACCTCGTCCCCGTTCTCGATCCGCGTGATCAGCAGCGTCTGCAGGCCTAGCTTGACAATGCGCGCGACACCGGGCTTCGCGACGGATTCGGGCAATGGCTCATCGGGCATTCCGGTCTCCTAGCTACGAATCAATCCCCCATATTTCGGGCTGGAGTAGCAGTGACACTAGCGAAAGGATTTCCTATGCGCGCAATGATGGTTAAATCAATGTCTGGATAATTGATAAATCAATTTCTGACGGCCGTGTTACGCATTCTGCGCAAGTGCAGCCGAGGCGCAGTCAATCGTGAGAAAGTGCAGTCACATTTGAAGCCCGACAACCCACCTGAAGGTTCTCACGTTTGGTTGCATCTTTAGGCGGCGCTGTTTGGGCATACGTGAACTGTCTCACTACTACTGCACCCCAGTTTGTCTCACGACGTAAGTGCATTTCCTACCGCCGATCCAGTCCGCACACCGCGGGACCGGGGCACGCCTCCTGGCTGATCCCGAGGACACTCGGCGCCGGGCCAACGCGGCGCGGGCACCGCCAGATCGTGCGGTCGCGCCGCCCTCCATTGGTGCTTCGAGCCAAGCAGCTGGACGAGGTGACTGGTATCGACCAAAGTGGCCTGCCACGACGCTGCCCTCCCGGGTTGGTGAAACACGCGCGCAGCGATGGTGGCGACCGGATAGCCACGAACACCCGCCGTGTACTGTCGAACTTACGGTAAGGTCCCTCGACAGGAAGGTTCGTCGTGCACAAGGACGACATGATCTTGATCAGCGTGGACGACCACATCATCGAACCGCCGGACATGTTCAAGAACCACCTCCCTGCCAAGTATGCCGACGAGGCACCGCGGTTGGTGCACAACGCCGACGGGTCGGACACCTGGCAGTTCCGTGATGTCGTGATCCCGAATGTGGCGCTGAATGCCGTGGCCGGTCGCCCCAAGGAGGAGTACGGCCTTGAGCCCCAAGGCCTCGACGAGATCCGCAAGGGGTGTTACGACGCAGGAGAGCGCGTCAAGGACATGAACGCCGGCGGCGTGCTGGCGACGATGAACTTCCCGTCGTTCCCAGGCTTCGCAGCCCGCTTGTTCGCCACCGAGGACGCCGACTTCTCACTCGCCCTGGTGCGGGCCTACAACGACTGGCACATCGACGAGTGGTGCGGCAGCCACCCCGGGCGCTTCATCCCGATGGCGATCCCGGCGATCTGGGACCCGAACCTAGCCGCCGCCGAAGTCCGCCGCGTCGCCGACAAGGGTGTGCACTCGCTGACATTCACCGAGAACCCATCTGCGCTGGGCTATCCGTCCTTCCACGACCAGGAGTACTGGGCGCCCCTGTGGGAGGCGTTGGTGGACACCGAGACCGTGATGAACGTGCACATCGGGTCCTCGGGTCGGTTGGCGATCACCGCGCCCGATGCGCCGATGGACGTGATGATCACGTTGCAGCCGATGAACATCGTGCAGGCCGCTGCCGATCTGCTGTGGTCGGCGCCGATCAAGAAGTATCCGACGCTCAAGATCGCGTTGAGCGAGGGTGGCACCGGGTGGATCCCCTACTTCCTGGATCGCGTGGACCGCACCTACGAGATGCACTCGACGTGGACGGGTCAGGACTTCGGCGACAAGGTGCCCAGCCAGGTCTTCAAGGATCACTTCATGACGTGCTTTATCTCGGATCCGATCGGCGTGAAGAACCGGCACGAGATCGGCGTCGAGAACATCTGCTGGGAGATGGACTACCCGCATAGCGACTCGATGTGGCCCGGTGCACCAGAGGAACTCTCAGCGGTCTTCGACACCTATGACGTCCCCGATGACGAGATCAACAAGATGACTCACGAGAACGCGATGAAGCTGTACCACTTCGAGCCGTTCAAGCACATCCCCAGGGAGCAGGCCACCGTCGGAGCCCTGCGCAAGGCCGCCGAGGGCCACGATGTGACCATCCGCGCCCTGAGCCATGACCGCAGCGGTGAGAAGACCAATTTCAGTGACTGGGCCGCGAATCTGGACAAGGCCACCGCGTCACAGAAGTAGTCCTCCGCGCCATCACGAAATCTGTCACACCTCCCCGGCATACTCGAACATAGTTTCGAACAGGGGGTTCACGGTGGCGATTGATCTCGACGAGGTGGGGGCTCGTCAGTCACGTCTCGAGTCCGCCGTCGCCTCCTTCGCCGAGATGCCGTGGGACGACCTGCCGACAGACGTCGTCGACTCGTTGTTGACCACCCTCGAGTCCGCGCAACGCACGCTGCCCACACTTGGCGGCGAGCTGATCCTCCGGCTGCGCCGCACGCCGAGGCTCAAGCGCGTCAAGCGGCTCCGCGCACACCTGGCCAATCTTCTGCACATCTCGGCCACGGACGCCGGTGCTCGCATCGCGATGGCGACGGACCTCGCCGGTGACCAGCCGACGCTGCCCGAAGCCGCGGCAGCCGCGCGCCACGGTCTCGTCGGCCCGGAGCACCTTCGGATCATGCGCGACACCATCGCCAAGTTGCCCGACACCGCCAGCGATGCCGATCGAGCCCGCTTCGACCTCGAGTTGACCGGTGTCGCCGTATCCGAACGACCCGAGGTGCTCCGGAGGGACGCCGCGCTACTCCTGGCCGAATTCGACGCCACCCAAGATGATCCGATCACCCGCGAGCGCAGCCGAGCCGCCCGCCGAGACTTCGTACTCGGACCACAGGACGCCGACGGGATGAGCCGCGGACGGTTCTGCCTCGACCCCGAGGCGCGCGCCTACCTGGAGATCGTGCTCGCCAAACTGGGCCGTCCCGGTATGTGCAATTCCAGTGACCCCATACCCGCCGTCGACGGCGACCCCGACCCGTTCGCCGCTGCCGGTGACACCCGCACCACAGGGCAACGCAATCATGACGCCGCCAGGGCCGCCTTGCGCGGATTGCTGGCGTCTGGCGACCTGGGCCAGCACCGCGGCCTGCCGGTCACCGCCATAGTGACGATGACGCTGCAGGACCTCGAGTCCGCTTCGGGGCTGGCCCTGACCGGTGGCGGATCGACCGTGCCCGTGGAAGACGCCATCCGCATGGC
This sequence comes from Mycolicibacterium sp. 624, assembly GCF_040548615.1. Lineage (NCBI taxonomy): Bacteria > Bacillati > Actinomycetota > Actinomycetes > Mycobacteriales > Mycobacteriaceae > Mycobacterium > Mycolicibacterium sp. 624. The sequence continues at coordinate 485,010 of NZ_JBEPRZ010000004.1, read as the reverse complement.
CGCGCATGCGCACCACTACCTCTACGTCTACGACGGCACGACCGGCCGGCCGCTCTTCCTGGGTCGCTCAAAGCGACTCGCATCAGCCGACCAACGGATCGTGCTCCACGCGATCGACCGCGGCTGCACGGTGCCCGGCTGCGACCAACCGGCCTACAACTGCGAGGTGCACCACCTCATCGAGTGGTCTCCGGACGGCACCACCGACATCGACCGACTCACGCTGACCTGTCAGGACGGCAATCTGTCCGCGGGACCCACGGATGACGAATGGCAGGCGCGCCGCCGCTACGACGTGGAGTCGCTGGGCCAAACCCTTTGGTATCCACCGAAATCCGTCGATCCTAGCCGCCAACCGAGAGCCAATCGCTTCCACCGCCGGCCCAACAGGCCGCACCCCGAGCCCGACGCCGCGTAGGTGCGGCGGCTCCGCCTGTGCGGAACTAGTCCAGCTGATACCGGATCGGCAGGTGCTTGAGCCCGCCGACGAACGTGGTGGCCACGTGCGCCGCCGGTCCGGCCAGCTCGACTGACGTCAGTCGCGGTAGCAGCGCCGAGAAGAAGCTGTTGATCTCCAGCCGGGCCAGCGCTGCGCCCAGGCAGAAGTGCACGCCGTACCCGAAGGCGATGTGCTTGTTGGGATCTCGCCCGATGTCGAAGGCGAAGGGGTCGGAGAACACCTCTTCATCGCGGTTACCGGACACGTAGGACAGCAGCACCGACTCCCCTGCCGCGATCCGCACTCCCCGAATCTCGTAGTCCCGCTGCGCGGTACGCATGAACTCCTTGACCGGGGTCGTCCAGCGGATCATCTCCTCGACTGCCAACGGCATCAGGGTCATGTCGTTGCGCAGTCGAGCCAACTGCTCGGGATACTCGAGTAGGGCCTGCATCCCGCCGGAGATGCTGGCGCTGGACGTGTCGTGACCGGCAGCGGCGATGATGGCGTAGTACGACACGGTCTCGATATCGGACAGGGGCTCACCGTTGATCGTCGCGTTGGCGATCGTCGAGCCCAGGTCGTCGGTCGGATTCGCGCGGCGGTTGGCGGTCAACTCCGTGAAGTACTGGAACATCTCGAGCAGCGCTGTCATCTGCTCCTCAGGGCTCTTGCCTCGTTGGAACTCCTCGTCGTCGCTGCCGAACAACTCCTGCGTCCAGCGCAGCATCGACGCGAAGTCGGCCTCGGGCACACCGAGCAGGGTCATGATCATGTACAGCGGGTAGTTGACCGCCACCTGTTGTACGAAATCGCACTCCGGGCCCTCGGCCATCATCTTGTCGACGAATTGTGCAGCCAACTCGTCCGCACGATCCTTCAAGGCACGCATGGCCTTTGGCCGGAAGAAATTCGTTCCGATCGCCCGAAAGTCGCGGTGCTGCGGGTCGTCCATGTGGATCAGCGTCTTGATGCCCACGGCGGCCTGCTGCTCGTCACCCTCCCTGGTGACCAGAACCGGTCGCGGCGAGTTCGTGAAGACGTCGTTGGCGCGCTCGATCTCCATGATGTCGGCGTGCTTGGTGATTGCCCAGAACGGCGCGTAGTTGGGGACGTCGACCCATGACACCGGTGCGTGTGCACGCAGGTGGCTCAACGCCTGATGCAGACCGGCCTCGTCGGTGTACGCCGTGGGGTCCGCCAATGCTTTTGCGGCCTCGTCCATGATGGGTGTGCTCATGGTGTGGTCCCTTCTTCAGCGGGCGCGAGACCCGTCGCGTGTTGTGCACGGTCCTCGTACTGCTGCCGCGCGCCCGGATCGAAGTCCAGGAAGACGCGGTCGCTGCCAGTGCGCCGCTGGACCCAGCGTCGCCCGCGCGGGCCGAGCATCGCGATGAGCGTCAGCGGGAGTCGGACTCCGGCGGGTACCGACACATGGGTCTTGGGTTTGTCGAGGACCTTCACGATGGCCGCGGCGATGTCCTCGGGCTCGACGGGCCGGTTGGCGGCGGCGGGTTTGGTGCCGCTGATGAGCTCGGTGTTGGTGAACGGTGGCATCACGACCGACACCTCGACACCCTGCGGCGCGACCTCGTCGGCGAGCGCGGTCGACAGTCCGACGACGGCGAACTTGGTTCCCGCGTACACAACTTGACCTGGAACGGCCATGACTCCCGCCAGCGACGCGACGTTGATGATGTGCCCGGCACGCCGCTTGACCATCTCCGGCAGGACGAGCTGGCAGCCAGTCAGCACGCCATAGAGGTTCACCTCGATCGACGTCCGGATCGCCTCATCGGTCTGCGCGAGAAAACTGCCGATGGGCATCACGCCCGCATTGTTGATCAGCACGTCAACGCGGCCAGCTGATTCGCCGAAGCCGTCGCCGCGGGCCTTGTCCAGGAACGCCGCGAACGACTCGCGATCGGTCACGTCCAGCGGATGGCCACTCACCATCCCGACGCCTGCCAGGCTCGCCACCGCCGACTCAAGACGGGCGATGTCCCGGTCGCCGATGACGACGCGGGCGCCGCGCGCGAGCAACGCCCGTGCCGTGGAATATCCGATGCCGCGTGCGGCACCGGTGATCGCGACGGTCCGGCCCTTGATGTTGTCCACGGTGGCACTCCTAGCCATTCTCGGTGTTGCCCCCCAACGCATTCGACGCGCTGCGCACATCCTCGAGGACCGCGGTGACGGCATGCTCGGGCAGGCTTGCGGGCAATGCGGGCATGACTCGGTCGATGGCCCCCGCACAGCGCACGATCAGCGCCTCGGCGACCTCGGGCAACGGCGCGACCACGGCGAACGTGCTCAGCACCTCGTCGTCGACGAGGTCGCCCATGGCATCCCACTGCCCCAGCCTGGACAGGCGGTGAAGTTCGGTGTGCAGGTCACCCCAGCCGTGCAGGTCAAGCACGCCGCGATAGGCAGGCGTCGACCCGTAGAACGCGATCTGCTTGCGGACACCAGCGGCCGCCTGCGCCATCGCGGTCTCGTCCTCGCCGGTGACGACGAATACCGGACACGACACCTCGATGTCCTCACGGCTGCGTCCCGCCCGCGCCAAGCCGGCCAGCAGCGCGGGGGTGGTGACCTCGTCGGCGTAGCGCTTGGTGGTGAACGCATGCGCGAGCAGACCATCGGCGACCTCCCCGCACATCTGCGTCATCGCCTCCCCGACGGCGGCGACGAACACGCGCGGGGTGCCGTACGGCATGGGTTCGGGAGTGAACATCGGCGTCATCAGCGTGTGGCTGTAGAAGTCACCCTCGAAGCCGAGCCGGGTTCCGTCGTGCCAGCACGCCCATATCGCTCGGAGCGCAGCGATGAACTCGCGCATGCGCGGCACCGGACGACTCCACGGCATGCTGAATCGCTTCTCGATGTGCGCAGCCACCTGCGAGCCGAGGCCAAGATTGAACCGGCCTCGGGAGTACGCCTGCAGATCCCACCCGAGGTTGGCTACGGTCATCGGACTACGCGCGAAGGCCACCGCGATGCTGGTGCCGATTTCAAGGCGCGACGTGTGTTCCGCCGCGAGCAGCAGTGGAAGGAAGGGGTCGTGGTTGATCTCACCCGTCCAGCAGCCGTCATAGCCCTGCCGTTCAATGGCACTCGCGACCGCGGGGACCCGCGAGAGGTCGCTGGGGATCCCCCTGTCGACCTTCAGTCGCGCAGCCGTGTCACTCGACAACGGTCATCGCGGCGGCTTGCCCTTCGGCGCATCGCCCCTCGTCACCGCTACCCATGCGGCAGACGCTACAGTAAGCACTTCAGTATGGTCAACGACTTTGGGCTTCAGCCCCGCGTTACGGACGTTCGAGATTGAGGACACCATGAGCAAGCCCCCGGACTGGGACGAGACTCTCGAGGATCTCGAGCAGCGCCGTCAACGCACCCTGGCAATGGGCGGGCCCGACCGCCTGGCCAAGCATCACGGCAAGGGCAAGCTCGATGCCCGCGCCCGGATCGACCGCCTGGTGGACAAGGGCTCGTTCCGAGAGATCGGCTCCCTCGTCGGCGGTGAGATCGCCGCCGACGGCATCGTGGTCGGCTCCGGCTCGATCAACGGCTCCCCGATCATGGTGGGCGCCGAGGACTTCACCACACTGGCGGGCAGCATCGGGCCAGGCGGTAACGCCAAGCGGTATCGAATCGCCGAACTCGCTGTGCGGGACCGTATTCCGCTGGTGATGCTGCTCGAGGGCGCAGGCTTTCGCCCCACCGGCGGCCACTATGGCCGCACCCCCACCGACCTGCTGGCCCAAGCGAACTGCTCCGGCAAGGTGCCCACAGTCGGCGCCGTCCTCGGTCCGTCGGCCGGCCACGGCGCACTCGTCGCACCGGTGTGCGACTTCCGGATCATGAGTGCTGCGGGCGCGATCTTCACCGCCGGTCCGCCGGTGGTTCGGGAGTCCACCGGCGAGGAGATCACCAAGGAGGAACTTGGTGGCCCCACGGTCGCCCTGCCGAGCGGGGTGATCCACAACCTCGCCGACTCCGACGAGGACGTCATCGACGACATCAAGCGTTACCTGTCCTACTTCCCGCCGAGCGCATGGTCGTACCCGACCCCGCGGCCCGCCGACGAGACCACCGCGCCCCGACCGACCCCCGAGCTGCTCGACATCGTCTCGCGCGACAACAAGCGCGTGTACGACATGCGCAAGGTCCTCGACGTGGTCTTCGACGACCCGAACTGGTTCGAGGTGCAACCCAAGTACGGACGCGCCATCATCTGTGCGCTGGCCCACCTCGGCGGGCACCCGGTGGCGGTGGTCGCCAATCAGCCGCAGGTGATGGCCGGTTCGATCGACGCCGATGCCGCCGACAAGGCCGCGCACTTCATCATGGTGGCCGACTCGTTCCATCTGCCGATCGTGTTCCTGGCCGACAATCCGGGCATGATGCCGGGCAGCCGCTCGGAGCGAACCGGCGTATTACGCGCGGGCGCAAGGATGTTCGCCGCACAGACCGCGGCGACGACCCTGAAGCTCCACGTCACGCTGCGCAAGGCCTACGGTTTCGGTTCGATGGTGATGTCGCTGCTGGGCTTCGACTCACAGGTGGCGACGTACGCCTACCCCGGCGCGACGATGGGCGCCATGAGTGCGGCCGCGTTGACCCGCGCCACAAACGCCGAGGAGGATCTGAGCGCCAAGCTGCGCGATGCCGAACTCCAGGCGTCCTACCGCTCCGCCGAGAACCTCGGGTTCGATGAGCTGATCGATCCACGCGAGACCCGCGATGCCCTGCTGGCCGGCCTGCAGCGCGGCCTGTTCAGCCGACAGGTCGCCGCCGAGCCAGTGAGTCGGACGGTCATCCTGCCCTGACGTCAGAACCGTGTGCCGGGCGCGACGCGATCACGGATTCAGCGCAATACCCGCACCGGGACACGGGACCACCCGGCGACGTTCTGCATGCTGACGCGTTCACACCCGTCCCAGTCGACCTCGTAGCGAGGCATGAGGTCGAGCATCTTCTCCAGGGCGATGGTGCTCTCCAACCGCGCCAGCGCCGCGCCGAGGCAGCTGTGTATGCCATAGCCGAACGCCACGTTCTGCGCCTCGCTGCGGTCGCGGTCAATGTCGAAGACGTCCGGGTCGGTCCACGCGTCCGGGTCGCGATTGGCCGACGCGCCCAGCAGGAAGACAGGTGCGCCCGCCGGAATGGTGGTGCCGTGCAGGGTGACATCGGTGACCGAACGGCGCACGTTGTACTGCACGGGGGCGTCGTAGCGAAGCAGTTCCTCGATGGCGACGGGAACCTTGCTGCGGTCGGCGAGCAGCGCCTCCCACTGATCGGGGTGCTGCGCGAAGGTGACAGCGGCGCCACCGACCAGCTTCGTGACCGTCTCCGCGCCCGCGCCGCCGAGAAGCGTGGCGAATCCGGCGATCTCGGAATCCTTTAGCTGTGTGCGGACACCGTCCTCACGGTCAACCTCGGCCGCGATCAGCTGGCTGATCATGTCATCCTGCGGGTCGGCCCGACGCTTCTGAATGAGCTCGTAGTACATCACCCACATCTGCGCCATGGCGTCGATGCCGGCGGCGGACATGTCGATCTGGCCCGGCTCCCGGTGCAGTAACTCGTCGATCCACAGTCGGACCTGCTGCCGGTACTCGGGTGGGACACCGAGCATCTGGGTGATGACGTCGACGGGAAAGAACACCGAGAAGTCCGCCACCACATCGAATTCCACGTTCCCCCCGCCCTTGTCCGCAGCACCCAGGAACTGCTCGATCGTCGCGGTGATCATGTCGGTGAGCGCCCCGATGGCGCGCGGGGTGAACACCTTGTTGACCAGACTGCGCATCACCCGGTGCTCGGGCGGATCGATGGAGATGATCATCTTCACCGGCACCTTCTCACCACGGCGCACCATGCCGAGATCGACCCCGTACGCCGACGAGTACGTCTCGAAGTCCCGCAAACCCGCGGCGACATCGGCATGCCGGCTCAGCGCGTAGAAGTCGTACTCCCTGCTGTAGTACACCGGCGCTTCCCGCCGCAGCCTCGGATAGATCGCGTGCGGGTCTCTGTAGAAGTCGGCCGAGAAGGGATCGAACACGATCTCTCCTGCCTGCCCTGGTTCCACTAGGGTCATGGCACCCCTTCCTGAAGGGCCTCCCGTTGGCCTTTCGATAAGGGCGACTATAGCGTCCCCTCCCACACCGTTGCACCGTGACGCTGGGAGGAGGATCGTGAAGTCATGCCAGGTTGCCCTCGGTCGTTCGTGGCAGCACTCCTGGCGGGAGGTGCCACCGCAGTGGCGATGATCGGTGCGCCGATCGCGTCTGGTACCGGCGCGGATGCAGAGATTGCCGATCTCGAGGCACAGGGCTACAGCGTTCAGATCAACTGGCTCAATGGATTCAACACCCAACCCCTGTCGCAGTGCACCGTGGTCGGCGTCAACAACCCCGATCACTCGGGAGCGCCGCCCGAGGTCGGCGACACCGTGTACGTGGACGTCAGGTGCCCGAATCATCCAGACGAGGGTGGCGACGTCTCCATCGGGGTCGGCGGTATCGGAGTCGGCGGTATCGAAGTCGGCGTCGGCTGAGCACCGACACCGCGCTGAGGGCTCAGTCGACGGTCGCGCGGTATGCCGCCACGATGGGCTCGAGCTCGTCGGGGGTAGCGCCGTGCATGATCAGCGCATCCGCCCCGTAGTCGAACTCCTTGCGGATGCGGTCCACGCACTGCTGTGCGGACCCCGTGGCCGACGGCTCGAGCCACTCGTCGGGAATGAGGGTGGCGATGTGCTCGATCTGTTCGGCGCTGGCCTTGTGGTCGATGCCGCCTCCAATGGACTGCACCACCTTGTCATCCCGGAAGCGCTGCAGGACTGCCGGATCCCAGCCGTTCGTGTTGACCAGCAGATCGCCGTAGCCCTGCAGGTAGGTGGCCAGCCGTGCGACGGTCTTCTTCAGTCGCAGCTCCTCGGGCAGATGGTCACCGACGGTTGCGAAACACGACCACACCTTGACATCGTCGGGGTTGCGGCCGGCCTGCTCGGCGGCATCCTTCACGGTCTTCACGGCGCGTTGCAGCGTCTCTGGCGTGAAGTAGGTGTGCAGGATGACATCGTCGAACTCGCGGCCGCCAAGCGCCAGGGTCTGCGGACCGAAGGCCACGATCGCCAGCCGGATGTCCTCATTGAAGTCCGGGTCGAGAAACAGCAACTGGTACTTACCGATCGGCCCGTCGTGGTTGAAGATCAGCTCCCCGTGCCAGAGCTTGCGCATCACCTGCGCGAAGTCCTCCATCTGGGCGGTGGTTACCGGCGGTACGCCGAAGGCTCCGTACATGGCCGCCACCCCGCGGCCAATCCCTAGGGTGAAACGCCCCTTCGACAACCGGTGCATCGTGGTGGCATACGACCCCGTGATGAGCGGGTGCCGGGTGTTGTGATTGGTTGCGGCGGTGGCGATCTGCATTCGATTGGTCACCGCGCACGCCGCGCCGGTGAGCGAAGACGCCTCCTTGACGTTCCACCGCTCGGAGATGAACGCCGTGCCGAAGCCCAGCTCCTCGCCGCGCCTGGCCTCGTCCATCAGGCCGGCCGGGCCCTCCCCGCCAGCCCCGGCCAACAGGTAATAGCCGAGTTCTTCGAGTACACGATCAGTCACTGCTTCACGATCTGTCACTGCCAAACCCCTTGCTTGTAGCCACAATTCCAGACTTCGGTGATACGCCCCTCGATGACACGGAAGATCTCCATGCTGCCAACGGTGGTCTCCGTGCCATCCTTCAGCGCCATCGGCGACTGATAGACGATCGCCACGTGCTCGCCGTCGTCGCCGGCGACGACGAGGTTCAGATCGAACCGAATCGTGGAGAACATTGCCCAGTGGTCCACAATGCGCGCGACGGCCTGCTCGTGCGTGAGCACCGTCACCTCACCGACGTCGTGCCGGGTCACCGTGTCGCCCATCAGCTCCTCGGCCAGCGCGAAGTCGCGCTGATTCCACACCACGAGGTTGTAGGCCTCCACCACCTCGCGCGCGGTCCGCACCGCGCTAGTCATCGAACACCTCGGTTGCTCCGATCTCCTCGAAGGTGGCCGCGGCCCGATCGGTGAGCGTCAGACACAGCCGACGCGACCGCTCGGGAAGCATGTCCCAGCCCACCAGCGCCACGACAGGCAGCACCATCATGTACGCGACCGCGAACCGGTAGTGACGCCAGGCCGCGTCGAACCCGTAGCCCCGCAAGCCATGTGACGTGATGTCGTCCACATAGCGCCTGACCAACTCCTCGTCGCGACCCGACCTGACCGACGTCGGCAGTCCCTGGCTCACCAGGTAGCCGATGTCGATGGCGCCCACTCCACGTGCCGTCATCTGATAGTCGACGATCTTGCAGCGATCTCCGGAGAAGAACACGTTGTCCGCTCGGATGTCACCGTGCACAAGCATGTCTCGCTCAGTCAGCGCGCTCAGCGCGGGTGCTGCGCGCTGGGCGAAACGCTCGGCGTGGCGGGCGACCGAGGCCGGGATATCGGCACCGGACCGATCACGGTAGACCTGCCAGCCCTGGCCGAACACCGCGGGCAGCACATCGCGCATCATCGGGGCGTCGAGACTCGGGAAGAGTTGTCCGAAAACGGCATTCGCGGGTTCAACCGACCAGGCGTGCAGACTCGCCAGCTCCGCGATGATCAGCCGGGCTTGATCCAGCGTGAGTCCGGCGAGGTGGTCGACGTTGTCCCAGTCGCCCAGATCCTCCAGGACGATGACGAAGTCCAGGCCGTTCTGCGCTGTCCGCGCGGCAAGCACCGCGGGCGTCCCTGTGGGCACCCGCCCCGCGACCTCGCTGTAGAAGGCCACCTCGCGGGTGTAGCCACCCATCATCTCCATGGCGCCGCGGGCGTCGGAGTCCGCGGGCAGCTTCACGATGACACTCGCCGGAAGGACGCTCTCCCCGGTCAGATGCACCCGGTACAGCCGCGACGAGAACCCCGTGTCGAGCGCGATCTGCTCTGCGCGGACGCCACTGACCGGCGCGCCGAGTACCTCACCGAGCCACTGCGCCGTCACGCCCTCGATGCCGGATGGCACGGCGGCTACGGACATCGAGGTACCCCTTCGAGCAATTTGACCCGTCGAGCTATTTGACACTGCGCAATTAAGTTAGTTGTCGGTCGTCTAATATGCAAGGGTGCCCTCCCCCACCCGCGGGCTGACTCAACCGCAGCGCGTCGAGACATCCAACCGACGGCTCGTCGAGGCTGCCGCCGAACTCATTGCCGAAAAGGGCTGGGAGGCAACCACGGCAGCCGAGATCGGTCGCCGCGCGGGCTACAGCCGGGCGATGGTGCACGCGCGGTACGGCAGCAAGGACGCCATCCTGGAAGCGATCTTCGAGCACGGGGACGTGCAACGGCTCCTTCCCGCCGCACAGCCCGGTGCCACCGGCATGGAGAACGCGGTGGCGCACTTCGGGCGGATTCAGGAGATGTACGCCCAGGACCGCGACTTCCTGCGGGCGATGTTCGTGATGACGTTCGAAGCGGTCAAGACCACCTCGCCTGTGCGCACCCTGCTTCAAACGTGGTTCGATCGCGGCGTCGAGGCCGTTGAGGTTGGCCTGCGAAACGGCATCGTCGACGGATCCGTGCGACCCGATGTCGACGTTGAGCGGGCCGTCAACGACATCAGCGCAGCGGCATTCGGTATCGCGTTCCACTGGATCGTGCAATTCGCGAACTACGACCTCGCACGGGAGTTGGACTACGCCCACGCGCGGATCATCTCCGATTACGGGGCACCGCACTGAGCGCCGCCCATGCCTCGCGCCGGGCGGCGACAGGATCGGACTCCACGCGCGAGCGCCGATCGAAGATCATCGTCGCGCGACCGGCGTGCGTGGTGTAGCGCGGCCAGTGGTCACCGGGCACCCCGGTCCGGCTGAATGACCGCCACCGACGCTGCACGTCACGGCTGACCCGCCGCGCCGACCCGCGGTCACCGGCGAGGGTGAGCAGCCCGCCGATCCGGGTGTCGTAGACACCGAACACCGCGAGCAGCTCGCTGGCGTGCGTCGCGCCGAAGCCCGACCACTGCAGCGGACGAGGTGCGTAGTCGTAGCGGTAGTGATATGTCGGTGCATGGGTGCTGTGCGCCTCCGCCAGTTCCCACGCCCTGGCGCCGAAGGTGAAGTCACTGCCGAAGGACAGGCAGGCGGGCCGACTCGGATAGCCCGGGTAGGCGTCCCGCAGCCGTTGAGCCGCAACGGGTTCCGCGCTCGCCAGGAAGCGTTCAATGACGGGCTCGTTGGTCGGCAGATAGTCCACGAACCTGGCGAACAGTGTCGCCTCGGTGGCATTGCTGCCAATGATCAGCGGTACCCGGTGAGCGAGCCCGCGGGTCATCGCCTCGATGTGGCTGTGCGGCAGGTAGTCACCGCCCGCGGTCGCCCCTATGCCGAACGAGTCGGGGGTCGCCCGAATCGTGTCGGTCATGATCCGTTCGAGGGTGCGGACGAGCTGTGACGGCCGCGCTGTCATCACCGCTCGCGCCCCGTCGGCGGGGTCGGCACCGAGACCGGCAACCAGCCTCCGCGCCACGTCGGCCGACGCCTCGGGCGTGTGGATCAGTCCGCCCGGCGGGCTCTCCGAGATCGCCTGGTGAAACAGCCCGGCCGCGGCGGGGACGGCCAACAGGGTGGCCACGGCGTGCGCCCCCGCGCTCTCGCCGAAGATGGTGACATTGTCGGGATCACCACCGAACGCCGCGATGTTGTCGCGTACCCACCGCAGCGCCATCACCAGGTCGCGAAGAAACAGGTTCGCCTGCAGTGGGTGCTCCGGCGTCGACAGCGACGAGAGGTCGAGACACCCCAGCGCCCCCAGCCGGTAGTTCGCCGACACGAAGACCGCACCGCGCCGGGCGATGGACGCACCGTCGTACACCGAGGTGGCCGAGCTGCCGAACATGTAGCCGCCGCCATGGATGAAGAACATCACCGGCAGCGGCTTGTCGTGCGGCTCGGCTGCCACCGCCCGCGGAGCGGGCAGATCTGGCACTGTGACGTTGAGAGTCAGACAGTCCTCGCCCATGGACTGACGGCCGCTGCGCCCCACGTACGTGTACCGGGGATCCTGCGGCGCGCAGTTGCCGAACTCCTCGCAGAACCGCACGCCACGCCACGGCTGCGGCGGCTCGGGCGCCCGGAAACGCAACGCGCCCATGGGTGGTCGCGCGTACGGGATGGACCGCCACCGGACCACGCGGTCGCGGGCGAAGCCCTGGACAGTGCCGCTCGCGGTGGTGACCCTCGTCGCCGTCACGACTGGTGCCGCTCCGGGGAGGACTTGGTGGTGAAGGACCTGGTGGTGAAGGACCTGGTGGTGAAGAACCTGGCCGCGCGCCTGACCGCATCGGTGGTCGGCTTCGGCTGCCACCCGAGTTCGCGGGTGGCCTTGCCGTGGTCCAGGGGCGACGTCAGATGGAGCAGCCGCGCCGACGTCAACGTGAGCGGCGAGTCCCGTCGTAGCACTCCACCCACCACGGTTCCGGCCAGCCCCGCCGCATAAACCAGCGCAACAGGAAGGCCGAACCGCGGTGGCTTGACCCCGGTCTCGTCCGCGGCGGTCTCAAACAGGGTGCGCATCGGCAGGTAGCCCTCGGAGACGATGTAGCGTTCGCCGACCCGGCCCTTGTCCGCTGCCAGCAGCAGCGCCTCGGCGGCATCCTCGATGCCGACCACCTCGGCTGCCACACCGCGGACGTAGCCGGGCATCTTGCCGCGGGCCGCGGCCTTGACCATCGCCCCGTGCGGTGTGGGCTGCCAATCCCGCGGACCGTAGGTGTTGGACACACACATGGCCACCGCAGGCAGACCGCGCTCGCGGGCGTAACGCAGGACGAGATCCTCTGCCTGACGCCGAGATTCGATGTACGGACCGCCCTTGCCCGCCCAGTTGAACGGTGTCTCCTCGGTGACGCCCGCACCGACTGCGATCGTCCCGATGGTGCTGGTGAACACGAATTTGCTCAGGCCGGCCTCGCACGCGATGTCGAGCACGCCGCGCAACGCCTCGACATTGGTGGCGAACAGGGGTGCCGGGTCGCGCAGCCACGCGCGGGTGTCAACGACGCAGTAGTACACGACATCGCGATCAGCCATGGCCGCGCGCACAGCGTCCACGTCATCGATATCGCCGTAGTGCCGCGCCACGGCCAGATCGTCGATGCCGATGGTGGAACTGGTCTGACGCAGCAACACCCGGACGTCGTCGCCACGCTCGGCGAGGAGACGGGTGACGTGACAGCCGACGAAGCCGCTGGCCCCCATCACGAGCGCCCGCTGCGGTGTCACTGGTTCGTCGGCCACGTTCGCGCTGGTCATCCATTGCTCCGTCCCAGAGTTTCAGCCAGTTGCCGAAGTCTCTACTGTAATGTATTCCGTTAGTTCCACGTCGACGAGGAAGGGGGACCCGTGAAGGTCCCGTTCACCTGGAAGGTCACCGGCTGGTTCATGATCGGCTGGTCGGCCGAGTTCGAGGTCGGCGACGTCAAGGCGCTCAAGTACTTCGGCGAGGATCTGGCCGGCTACCGCGACGAGGATGGCACGCTGCACGTACTCGAGGCGCACTGCAAGCACCTCGGCGCGCATATCGGGCACGGCGGCAAGGTCGTCGGCGACTGCGTGGAGTGTCCGTTCCACGGCTGGCGCTGGGGACCTGATGGCACCAACCGCTACATCCCCTACCAGCCCGACAAACCCAACCGGGGCCTGAGGCTGCGCTCCTACCCCGTCAAGGAGCAGTACGGGTGCATCTTCATGTGGTACCAGCCCAACGGTGAGCCGCCGCGCTGGGAACTCCCGGACATCTTTCACAAGTTCCCCCAGTTCGACACCGATCCCGATGCCTACTATCGGCCCTACCCTGAGTTCTCCAGCCGGGCGGACGCGATTCCGGTGCACCCGCAGATCGTCGCCGAGAACGGACCCGACAGCAGCCACTTTCGCTACGTCCACGGCGCGACGGTGACTCCGGTGTGCCTGGAGTGGGAGCACGTCGATGAGGAGTGGCGATTCCTCACGGGTTGGCCCGGCGCGCGCAGCGACGACCCGAACAAGATGGCCCTGCGCATCCACAGCCACTTCTCCGGACTGGGATTCGCCATGAGCGCCTTCGAGGGCTCGTCGAACCACCGACTGATCTTCGCCTGCACCCCGGTCGACGACGAGGTGTCGGACATGTTCTATTCCATCTGGTGGCCCAAGATCGCAGGCGAGACCTCCGACATCCCGCCGGACCACGTGCGCGCGAAGGTGGAGAGGCAGTACCTCAAGACAGTGTGGGAGGACTGCGACATCTGGCGCTACCAGAAGTACATCGAGCGCCCATCGCTGTCCAAGGTCGACGCCAAGCCGTATATGGCGATGCGCAAGTGGGCGACCCAGTTCTACGAAGTACCCGCCACCTCGCCCGGCGAAGTTCCGGCGTGAAACCCGATCTGGCCGAGCTGGTGGCACCCGGCCACACCGCGGTCGTCACCCAGGAGTGCCAGGGTGCGGTCATGGGGCCCAATGCGGGACTGGCAGTCCTGGCCGCCGAGGCCCGGCGCGAGGCCTTGCCCAACATCGTCGCTCTCCTGCCTGCCGCGCGCGAAGCCGGTGTGGCGGTGGTGCACTGCCTTGTCCAGCGCAGACCCGACGGACGCGGGTCCAACCACAACGCACGGATATTCGCCGGGGCGGGAAAGGCGTCCGGGAAGGGATTAGACATCACTCCCGGCAGCGAGGGTGCGTCGCTGCTTCCCGAACTCGGGCCCCAGCCAAGTGATCTGCTGCTGACCCGCTGGCACGGAGTGGGGCCGATGGGTGGCACCGACCTCGACTCCGTCCTGCGCAATCTCGGTGTGACGACGATCGTGGTAGTCGGCGTGTCGCTGAACATCGCGATCCCCAACCTCGTCATGGACGCGGTCAACCGCGCCTACCGGGTGGTGCTCCCGCGCGATGGCGTCGCCGGCTATCCCGCCGAGTACGGTGCTGCGATGATCGACAACAGTCTCTCGTTGCTGGCCACGGTGACCACCACCGAGGAACTCATCGCCACGTGGCAGCCCCGATGACGAGCGACCCCACCGCGGAGACCCGGGGCTTTCCCGAGCTCAGACCCATCAGGGCCCCGGCGGAATTGGAGCGCTTCACCGCCGCGGTACGCCGGTTGCAGGACCTTGCGGTGGCGATCCACCCGCCGAGCGAGGTGTGGACCACCACCACCGAGCAGATCGAGCGCATCTGCGACGAGCTCGATCCCCATGTGGTGCCCGACGAACGGGCCCCCGCGGGCCGGGCCATCGAACTGCCCGGCCTGGGGTCACCGCTGATGCCGCCGTGGACCATTCGCTCCTCGGATGAGGGCGGCGTCACCATGGAGGGACGCTTCACCCGCTACCACGTCGGCGGCAATATGGCCGTCCACGGTGGCGTCATCCCACTGTTCTACGACTGGCACTTCGGCATGATCGTGTCCGCGGCCGGCAGGCCCATCAGCCGGACCGCCTACCTTCACGTCGAATACCGCGCGGTCACCCCCATTGACGTGCCACTGATCAGCCGCGGGCACATCGAGCGCATCGACGGACGCAAGGCGTTCATCACCGCGACAATGACAGATCCCGAGGGCACGGTCCTCAGCGAGGCCACCGGGCTCATGATCAAACTCCTCCCCCATCAGCCCTGACTTGGAGTAGCGCCCCCGATTTGGAGTAGCGCCCCCGATTTGGAGTAGCACACCCGATTTGGAGTAGCACAATGCAATTCACCGTTCCCGCCGCGCTCGACGCCGTCGCCGCCGCGATCCCCGATCGCGTCCTGCTCATCCAGGGCGACCGCAGGTACACCTACGCCGACGTCGTCGAGCGCTCCAATCGACTGGCGTCGTATCTGCACTCCCGGGGTCTGGGCTGTCACACCCCCCGATCCAGCCTGGCCGGTCACGAGGTCGGACAGGATCTGCTGGGGATCTACGCCTACAACGGCAACGAGTTCGTCGAGACGCTGCTCGGCTCGTTCCGGGCACGCGTCGCGCCATTCAACGTCAACTACCGCTACGTCAAGAGTGAGCTGCAGTACCTACTGGCCGATGCCGGGACGACGGCACTGGTCTACCACGCCGCGTTCGCGCCCCGGGTGGCCGAGATCCTGCCCGACCTTCCGCTGTTGAAGGTGCTGATCCAGATCGCCGACGACTCCGGCAACGATCTACTCGAGGGTGCGGTGGACTACGAGGAGGCCCTGGCGTCCAGCCCCGCCGAACCACCTCCCGTGGAACCGTCCCCCGACGACCTCTACGTGCTCTACACCGGCGGCACCACCGGAATGCCCAAGGGTGTGCTGTGGCGCCAGCACGACATCTTCGTGACATCGTTCGGTGGCCGGAACCTGTTCGACGGCAGCGTGATCGAGTCGTATCCGGCGCTCGCCGAACGGGCGGCGGCCGGGCCAGGCACCAAGTTGATGATCCTCCCGCCGCTCATCCACGGCGCCGCGCAGTGGGGTGTCATGACGGCGCTCACCACCGGCCAGTCGGTGGTGTTCGCCTCTGTCGTCGACCACCTCGACGCCGACGAAGTGGTCGCGACCATCGAACGCGAGCAGGTCATGGTCGCCACCGTGGTCGGCGACGCGATGGCCCGGCCCCTTGCCGCGGCCATCGAGAAGGTGGGCACCACCCCGCTTGCGGCGGTCGCCAACGGCGGCGCGCTGCTGACGCCGACCACCAAGCAACGGCTGATCGACGCCAAGCCCGGACTGGTGGTGATTGACGGAGTCGGCTCCTCGGAGACCGGCGCCCAGCTCACCCACATGTCGGCGCCGGGTGCGGTGTCGACCGGTCAGTTCAAGCCAGGCCCCGACACCGTGGTCGTCTCAGAGGACTTGGGCTCCGTTCTGGCGCCCGGGCACGACGGGATCGGCTGGCTGGGCCAACGTGGTTACGTGCCACTGGGTTACAAGGGTGACGCGAAGAAGACCGAGGCGACGTTCCCGGTCGTCGACGGTGTGCGCTATGCGGTGCCCGGCGACCGTGCGCGCCATCTGGAGGTCGAGGTCATCGAACTGCTGGGGCGGGACTCGGTGACCATCAACTCCGGCGGCGAGAAGATCTTCGCCGAGGAGGTCGAGACGGCGATCGCAGCCCATCCCGCTGTGGCGGACGTCGTGGTGGCGGGACGGCCGAGCGAGCGCTGGGGTCAGGAGGTCGTGGCAGTGGTGGCGCTGGAGGACGGTGCCGCCGTGGAGGCCGACGAGCTGATCACCCATGCGGCAACGTCGTTGGCGCGTTACAAGCTGCCCAAGGCCATCGTGTTCCGGCCCGTCATCGAGCGCAGCCCAGCCGGCAAGGCCGACTACCGCTGGGCCCGCGAGCAGGCCGGCGCCTAGCTCAGGCCCGCGAGCGTGACCGGCGGGGGTTGTGCTGTAGGTCACATCGGGGAATGGTGGATGTATGGCGGAAAGGACGAGTTCTGCAGCAGCCGGCGTCTCAACCGCGGACAGTCCGGATGCCATTCGCAACGTGGCACTGGTGGGTCCGTCCGGGGCGGGAAAAACCACTCTGGTCGAGGCGCTGTTGGTGGCGGCCGGGGTGCTGCCCCGAATGGGCTCGGTGACCGAGGGTTCCACGGTGTGCGACTTCGACGATGCCGAGATCGCCCAGCAGCGCTCGGTGAGCCTGGCGCTGGCTCCGTTGGAGCACAACGGGATCAAGGTGAACCTGATCGACACGCCCGGCTATGCCGATTTCATCGGCGAGCTGCGAGCCGGGCTGCGGGCCGCCGATTGCGCGATGTTCGTGATCGCCGCGAACGAGAACGTGGACGAACCGACCAAGGCGCTGTGGCTGGAATGCGCCCGGGTCGGTATGCCGCGTGCGGTGGTGATCACCAAGCTCGACCACGCCCGGGCGAACTACACCAACGCGTTGGCCGGCGCGCAGCAGGCGTTCGGCGACAAGGTGGCACCGCTGTACTTCCCGGCCGCGGAGGGGGTGGTCGGGTTATTGACGCGCACCCACTACGAGTACGCCGACGGCAAGCGCAGCACACATGCACCCGCGGAGGGCTACGCCGATGAGTTCGTCGAGCTACGCGGCTCCCTGATCGAGGGAATCATCGAGGAATCCGAGGACGAGACGCTGATGGAGCGCTACCTCGGCGGTGAGGAGATCGACCAGGAGGTGCTCATCGGGGATCTGGAGAAGGCGGTGGCCCGCGGCTCGTTCTTCCCGGTGATCCCGGTGTGCGCCGGAACCGGCATCGGCACGTGCGAGTTGCTGGAGGTCGCCACCCGCGGCTTCCCGTCACCCCCGGAACACCAGCTGCCCGAGGTGTTCACTCCGCAGGGTGCGCCGCGCAGGCCGTTGCCCTGCGATCCGGACGGGCCGTTGCTGGCCGAGGTGGTGAAGACGACATCGGATCCCTACGTCGGCAGGGTCAGTCTGGTCCGGGTGTTCTCCGGCACCATCAGGCCCGACGCCACCGTGCACGTGTCGGGCCATTTTTCTGCCTTCACCGAGAGACACACCCACGCCGACTCCGGCCCGACGGCCGGCCACGCCGACCACGACGAAGACGAACGGCTCGGCACGCTGTCGTTCCCGCTCGGTAAGCAGCAGCGTCCCGCGCCCGCGGTGGTGGCCGGTGACATCTGTGCGATCGGGCGGCTCAGCCGGGCCGAGACCGGGGACGCGCTGAGCGACAAGGCCGACCCACTGCTGTTGCGGCCGTGGACGATGCCGGACCCGCTGCTGCCGGTTGCCGTGCAACCGCGGGCGAAGACCGATGAGGACAAGCTGTCGGTGGGCTTGGCACGGCTGGCCGCCGAGGATCCGACGCTGCGCATTGAGCAGAACCCCGAAACCCACCAGATCGTGTTGTGGTGCATGGGTGAGGCGCACGCCGGGGTGGTGCTCGACGCGTTGACGCGGCGCTACGGGGTATCGGTGGACACCGTCGAACTGCGGACGCCGCTGCGGGAGACCTTCGGCGGCAAGGCCAAAGGGCACGGGCGTCATGTCAAACAGTCCGGCGGGCACGGCCAGTACGCGGTGTGCGATATCGAGGTGGAGCCACTGCCCGAGGGCAGTGGTTTCGAGTTCGTCGACAAGGTGGTGGGCGGCGCGGTGCCGCGGCAGTTCATCGGAAGCGTCGAGAAGGGGATCCGGGCGCAGATGGAACGGGGGCTGGGGGCCGACGCCGGGTATCCGGTGGTCGACATCCGGGTCACCCTGTACGACGGCAAGGCGCACAGTGTGGACTCCTCGGATTTCGCCTTTCAGATGGCCGGCGGGCTGGCGTTGCGGGAAGCCGCCGCGGCCACCACGGTCAACCTGTTGGAGCCGGTGGACGAGATCACCGTGCTGATCCCCGACGATCTGGTCGGGTCCGTGATGAGCGATCTGTCCAGCCGTCGCGCGCGGGTGGTGGGTACCGATAAGGCCGACGAGGACCGCACCCTGGTGCGCGCCGAGATCCCCCAGGTGGAGCTGGCCCGGTACGCCATCGACCTGCGGTCGTTGTCGCACGGCGCGGGTTCGTTCACCCGATCCTTCGTCCGCTACGAACCGATGCCGGATGCGGCAGCGGCCCGGGTGCGTCGCGCGGTCTAGGCGTTGCGGCCGCTTGCCCGCAGGCGGCGGTTGGTCCGGCGCCGGGCCATCCGCAGTGACAGGTCGGCGTAGGCCCTCATCGGCCGGCTGAACGGTGGTGCGGCCGATCCCGTCATGCTGAATGGCAGGTCGGTTCCCACCACGGTGCGTTGGTGGCTGAACGTGTCAAAGCCCGCCTTGCCGTGATAGGCGCCCATACCGCTGCGGCCGACGCCACCGAATGGTGCCGCCGACGGAATCATCTGGGCGGCAAAGTCGTTGCGGGCGACGCCACCGCTACGGGTGTTCCGGATGAAGTGGCGGAAGTCGTCGCCATCGGGCCCGTACCAGTAGGCGACCAGCGGTGCGGGCCGCGCGTTGATGTGGTCGATGACGTCGGCGAGGTGCGAGTAGCCCATCACGGTCAGGACAGGACCGAACACCTCCTCGGCGGCGATCCTCATCGTGTCGTCAATGCCGCGCACAATGGTGGGCGCGATCTTTCGGGACGTGCGGTCCGGTAGCGCCTCGCCGGGCGGTGCGATGACGTCGACGCGGGCGCCGTTGGCGCGGGCGTCGTCGATCAGACTGACGACGCGGTCGAAGTTGGCCTCATTCACCGATGAGCAGTAGTCGGCGTTGCTGATGATCGCGGGGAACATACCGCGCCAGGTCGCCGCGGCGACGTCGACGAACGACTCGACGCGGTCATCGGGCACGAACACATAGTCGGGGCAGACGCACACCTGACCACCGTTTACCATGCGGGCCTGAGCGATTCGGGCCGCTGAGCGGGTGACATCGGCGCCGGGGGCGACTACCACGGGGTTCTTGCCGCCGAGTTCGAGTGTCACCGGGACCAGGTTCTGCGCGGCGGCCCTCTGCACCATTGCGCCGACTGACGGTGAGCCGGTGAAGAACAGGTGATCGAACGGCAGTGTCGAGAACGCCGCCGCCACGTCCGGGCCGCCGGTCGTCACGTCGAGTTCAAGGGCGTCGAAGTACTTCGGCGCGGTGGTTCGCATCAGCTCGGCCGTGCGGGGGGTCACCTCGGACATCTTGATCATCACGCGGTTGCCCGCGGCGAACGCGGCCGATGCGGGCAGCACGACGAGGTTCAGCGGGAAGTTCCACGGGCCGATGATGCCGACGACGCCCAGCGGCGCCACCTCGACCTCGGCGCGCAATCCGAACAGCCGGCCCGCACGCATCATCGTGGTCGGTCGCATCCACTTGGCCACGTTGGCTCGGGTGTGCTCGATCACGGGGATCATGCCGACGACTTCGGTGAACAGCGACGCCGCTCGGGATCGGGTGCCGAAGTCGGCCGCCATCGCATCGACGAAGGCGTCGGTGTTGTCGAGCACCATGGCCAACAGCCGATCGATGCGATTGAGCCGAGTGGCCAGGTTCGCCGGACCGTCCGCGACGAACGCCTTGCGTTGGCGATCCAGTACCGCTGCCAACTCGTCACGGCTGACGGCGACGGTGTCGAGTGGTCGTTCCGCAGTACTCATCTGCCATGCCACCTTCACAGTCGGTCTTCGGTAGACCCGTCAGATACGATACTGTAATCCATACAGTAGGAACATGCAGCAGTGCTGTCGACGGTGTTCAGCAGCGGAAAGGGCACCGTGGAAACGGAAAGGTCACCGTGGAAACCCAGGTAGACGTCCCGTGGTCGGCCGAGGAACGGGCCGAGCGGATCCGCAACCCGTACCCCTTCTTCGCCACCAAGCGCAACGAGGCGGGCGTCTTCCGCGGCTCGGTCATGGACTACTCCAAACTGCCCGAGAGCATGCGCCCCAAGCAGAACTACGCGGCGATGTCCTTCGATTCCGTCAACCTGGTGTTCCGCGACGGCAAGGTGTTCAACTCGGCGATGTATGACGCCACGATCGGCCTGTTCATCGGACCCACCATCCTGGCGATGGGCGGCACCACGCATCGTGAGCACCGCAATCTGGTGTCGGCGGCGTTCAAGTCCAGGTCGCTGCTGCGGTGGGAGCCCGAGATCGTCCGGCCAATCGTCAATGACCTGATCGATGAGTTCATCAGTAGCGGCGAAGCAGATCTGGTGAAGGACTTCACCTTCGAGTTCCCGACCCGGGTCATCGCCAAGCTCCTCGGTCTGCCCGAGGACGACCTGCCGATGTTCCGGCAGTGGGCGGTCGACCTGATCAGCTACACCGTCAAGTACAAGCAGGCGTTCGAATCGTCAGCGGCGCTGAAGGATTACTTCCTCAACCAGATGGACAAGCGCAAATCTCACCCCACCGAGGACATCATCGGCGATCTCGTCACCGCGGAGATCGACGGTGAGCGTCTGACCGACGAGGCCATCTACTCGTTCCTGCGCCTGCTGCTGCCCGCCGGGCTGGAGACCACCTACCGATCGTCGGGCAACCTGATCTACCTTCTGCTGACTCACCGCGAGCAGTTCGAGGCGGTGCGGGACGATCACGAGCTCATCGCCCCCGCCATCGAGGAGGGGCTGCGCTTCGAGACCCCGCTGACCACCGTGCAGCGGTTCTCAACCGAGGACACCGAACTCGAGGGTGTCGAGATCCCGGCGAACTCCGTGATCGACGTGTGCATGGGTTCGGCGAACCGCGACGAGTCGCGCTGGGAGAACCCCGAGCAGTTCGACATCTTCCGCAAGCGCACACCGCACATCACGTTCGCGGCCGGTGAGCACACCTGCCTCGGTCTGCATCTGGCGCGCCTGGAGACACGGGTTGCGCTGGAGTGCATCCTCGAACGGCTCGGTGACCTGACCCTGCGCGACGATGGCGACCCGCACATACACGGGCAGCCGTTCCGGTCACCGACCGTGCTGCCGGTGACCTTCAGCGCCAGATGACGCTCACCCCTGCTGGCCCCACTACCCCTTCCAGGGCACAGACTTGACGTACCCGCCGGCATCGATGCGCAGCTGCGTTCCGGTGATGTAGCGCGACGAGTCGCTGGCGAGGAACACCACCGCCTCGGACACGTCCTGCGCCTCGATGTACGGCACCGGCATCGCCTGCATCATCGAGAAGGTCGCCTCGGCGTCCTCACGGGTGGGTGACTCGAGATCCGGCCGGAACACCTTGTACATGCCCTCGTTCTGCAGCATGTCGGTGTTCACGTTGGTCGGGTGAACCGCGTTGACGCGGATCATCCGCTTCGCCAACTGGATCGAGAGGTCGTTGACGTAGCGCGCGACAATCTGCTTGGCCAAGCTGTAGGCCGAACCGCCCGGACCCTGATTGGTGGCGCTACCCAACTGGGCCGCAAGCGATCCCGTCGCGATGATCGATCCACCGTCGCTGATGTGGGGCAGGCTGGCCTGGATCACGTTGAAAACGCCGACCAGGTCGGTGTCGATGGTGTCCGACCACGACTGGATCGTCTGATTCTTGCCCATCGCGCAGATGCCGGCATTGGCCACCACCACGTCGAGTCCACCGAGTTCGGCGACGCCGTCGGCGATCGCTTTCCACACCGCACCGCGCTCCCGGACATCCACGATCGCGGTGTGGCACCGGACCGCTTCCTTCTCGACCATGCGCGCCGTCTCGTCGAGGTCCTCTGGACGCGACAGTGGGTAGGTGTTGCCCTCGAGGTCAGCGCAGATGTCGAGCGCGATGATGCTGGCGCCTTCGGCGGCCAGGTTGACCGCATGCGAGCGCCCCTGCCCCCGCGCCGCTCCGGACACGACCGCGATCTTGTTGTCCAGCTTGCCCATCCGCTGTCCTCCCATCAGTTGGGCCGGGGCATCCGGCAGCCAATGGTCTTGGTCTCCAGGTACTGCTGGAAACCCTCGATACCGCACTGCCGGCCCATGCCGGAGCTCTTGTACCCGCCGAACGGTGCGTCGGCGCCGTAGAACATCCCGCCGTTGACGCCGATGGATCCGGTCCGAATTCGCCGGGCGATCGCCATTCCACGTTCCACCGACCCCGACAGCACGGCACCCGCCAGACCGAACGCGCTGTCGTTGGCGATCCGCACGGCGTCGTCGTCATCGTCGAACGGCAGCATCACCAGCACCGGACCGAAGATCTCCTCCTGCGCGATGGCAGCGGAGTTGTCGACGCCCACCACCACCGTGGGCTGGACGAAGAAACCACCTGCCAGCTCGGCGGGCAGATCATCGTATGAGCCACCGCCGACGGTGATCTCGGCACCGCTGCGGCGGGCACGCTCGCACGCGTCCAGCACCCGCTCCTTCTGCCGCGCGCTGATCACGGGACCGACGAGGGTCTGCGGCGATGCGGGATCGCCGACGGGCACCATCCCGAAGGCGGCCGTCACACCGGCCACCGCGTCGTCGAACAGCGATCGGTGGACCAGCATTCTGGTGGTGAGCGCACAGGCCTGTCCCGCGTGCACGCACACCCCGATGGCGCTCGGAATGATCTTGGCCGGGTTGACGTCCTCGGTGACGATGAGCGCCGACTTGCCACCCAGCTCCAGGAACGTCCGCTTCATCGTGTCGGCGCCCTGGCGGATCAACCGCTTTCCGACGGCGGTCGATCCGGTGAACGAGATCATGTCGACGCGGGGGTCGGTGGCGAGCAGTTCGGCCACCGCGTTGTCCGGCGTCGGCACGACGCTCACGACTCCCGCGGGGATGTCGGTGTGCTCGGCGATGAGCCGGCCCAACCGGGTTGCGTTCCACGGTGTGTGCGGGTCGGGTTTCAGCACGACGGTGTTGCCCGTCGCCAGAGCCGGTCCCAGCTTGTTGAGGATGACCTCGATCGGGAAGTTGGACGGCGTGATGGCACCCACGACGCCGACGGGTTCCTGAACGACGGTGCGGACGTTGCGATCCCCGAACAGACCGCCGCCGTCGAGTGTGCGCTCCCAGTCGAATTCGTCGATCAGACGGGACGGATACCGCAGCGAGTCGGCCAGCGGCCAGTCCAGCTGCGCGGTGGCGATCGTCATGTCCGGGCAGCCGACCTCGGCGATCAGTTCCGCGCGCAGCTGGTCGCGCTCGGACTCCAGCGCTGCCTGCAGCTGTTGCAGGCACCGCTGACGCAGAGCACCATTGGTCGACCAGTCGGTCTCGTCGAACGCCCGCCGCGCCGATCCGATGGCCCTCGACATATCCTCGGCGCCTGCGGCGGACGTCGCTCCGAGCACCAGACCCGTTGCCGGGGAGACATTGTCGAATTCCGCGCCGGACGCCGCAGTGACCAGTTCACCGTCGATCAGCATGCGCTTCTCGGCGGCTTGCGCGGCCAGGCGGCCCAATTCGACGCTTGACGCCGACGGCGCCTCGATGACTTCGCTCACTGCGCTCCCTCGGTCCGGGCGGTCGGAAGCACGTCACCGCACAACCAACGGTAAAGATTACAGTATCGCAGTTCGGCCGCCTCCCGACGCAGCTGCGTCATTTTGACGGTTGCGGTGACACCATTGTGGTGTCATAGTGACGTCATGGAACTGCAACCGTTCGTCGACAGCGTGCGGCACGAGCTGAGTGTCGCCGCTGCGGCCGGCGGCGATGACGCCGCCGCTCTGGCCGATCGCCTTAGCGCGCCGCTGGAATCGGCCATCCGGCTAGCCCTGCTCGAAGCGCTGTCCGCGGCAGCCGAGGAGATCACCCGCGACCTGGCCCCCCGATCGGTCGACGTGCGGTTGCGCGGTCGCGACCCGGAATTCACCGTGACACCCGGGGTGGACGACATGCTCGACGATGCGGTGTACCCAGCCCCGGAAACAGATGCCGACGGCGGCACCTGGCGGGTGACGCTGCGCCTACCCGAGAACCTTCGGGCCGGAGTCGACGCCTCAGCCCAGGACGCGGGGATATCGGTGAACGCCTGGCTGGTTCGTGCCGTCACCACCGCACTGAGTGGCAATCGAAGGCAGCGGCAGCGCCCTGGCGGCGACAAGCACTTCAGCGGCTGGGTCCGCTGAGACCTCTCACCCATCCCTACGAGACGACAAGGACAACCGATGCCCACCTTCCCGACCCCCGACCCCATCACCGCGATACTCGAGGTGGTCGCCGGTTCAGTCCGGCTGATCGCGACCGATCGCGACGCCACCGATGTCGAGATCCGGCCCCGCGACCCCGCGCGTGCCTCCGATATCAAGGCCGCCGAGCAGGCGCGCGTCGACTTCCACAATGGCACCCTGACCGTCACGGCCGGCAGAAAGTTCATATCGCTGGGCCGCGGCGGAGCGGTGACGATCGACATCGCATTGCCCACCGGTTCTCGACTACGGGCGTCGACGGTATCCGCCGAGGTGCACGCCGAGGGCGAGTACTCCGAATGCAAACTGGCGTCGGCCAGCGGTGCGTTCGCCATGGATTCTGTGACCGGAAGGCTCAAGGCGGACACGGCTTCTGGTCGAGTGACCGTTCGGGCCGTCAGGGGCTCGGCGGTGATCGCATCGGCGTCCGGCGATGCCTCGGTCGGCGATCTCATCGGTGATGTGAAGTTCCAGTCGGCCAGTGGCGGGCTGTCAGTCGGGCGACTCGACGGTGCCGTCGACACGCAGACCGCCTCAGGTGCTACCACCGTCGCCACCGCCGTCAAGGGCCGTGTCTCCGCGCAGACCGGCAGCGGCGACGTCGAGCTGGGGATCGCGGAAGGCACTGCGGCACAACTCGATGTGCGCACCCGATCAGGCGAGATACGCAACGCCCTCGCAGCGTCGGACGGACCTGTCGATGGCGACGAAACGCTGGCCGTACACGTGCGCACCGGATCGGGTGACATCACCGTGGCACGCGCCGCGGTCGATGCCCTGTCCTAGTCGATGCCCTGCCCTAGTCGTGGCCCTGTCCTAGAGCTGCCCCACCTGGACAGGTACGCCCGTGAGCCAGGACATGCCGGCCAACGCCTCGACATCGTCGGGATCGCTTGACATCAGCTGGTTCACGTTGACCCCGCCAGCCTTGTTGGCGACGCGCCATCCTCCGGTGCCCTTGTGACCCCAACCGTGCGGGATCGCGATGGTGCCCGCCACGATGTCGGCGGTCAGCGACACCGGCAGCGCGATCTTGCCGTGTGCCGAGCTGACCTCGATCATGTCGCCATCGGCAATCCGCCTCGCCGCCGCGTCATCGAGGTGCATGAGCGCCCGGTTGGTCCGCTCCCCCCGCATCAACAGCGGCGAGTTGTGCATCCAGGAGTTCTCCGACCGGGGTTCCCGCATCCCGATCATGCGCATCGGATAGTCCGCGGGCGGCTGCCTGCGGACCATCGCGGCGATCTCGGCGGCGATATCGTCGTGCACCAGCTGCACTCGCCCGTGGGGATAGACAACGACCTCGTCGAGCACCGGTGTCCGGATGTGCGGAGACACCACCACACCGTGCGGGTGGTCGCGACTCAGCCGGGCGAACGTCAGGCCTCCGCGGCGTAGCCCGAATCGGTCGCCGCCGTCGGAGAGCCGGATCATGCCGTCCGCCAGCGGTCGCGGCGTCAGCCGGACACCGAACGCCCCCAGTGCCTTTCGAAGGACGCCAAGCGCGGCGAACGCCGGCGTGCGGGTGGCCATCCGCGCGGTCAGGTCGTCGACGATCTCCCACTCCGTGCGTGCCTCACCGCGCGGCGCGATCACTGCCTCTGTGGCCTGCCGGAACGGCGTGGCCTGAAACTGCTGGAACGTTAGGGCGAAGTCGTCGCGCTCGTACATCGTGGTGACGGGTAGGACGTAATCGCAGTGCGCCGTCGTCTCGTTGACATAGAGGTCGAGCCCGACCATCAGGTCGAGCGTCTCGAGCGCTCCCTCCAACTCATCACCGTTGGGTACCGACAGCACCGGGTTACCCGCCGCGACGAACATGGCCTTGATCTGCCGTGCGCCCGGCGTGGCGATCTCCTTGGCCATCAGCGCCGCGGGCTCGGCTCCGACGACGGGCCCGAAGCCGCCGATCCGGCTTCGCTTGCGGCGGTATGCCCGTCGCATCGACCACCCCATCGCCTTGATTCCCCACCTCTGTCCCGAGATGCCGAGGGTGCTGAACACGCTGCCGCCTGGTCGGTCAAGGTTTCCCGCCACCAGGTTCACCGCGTCGATGAGGTAGGTCGTCAACGTGCCGTTGCGGCCCACACACGTACCGAGTCGGCCGTAGATCGCGGCGCGCGGCGTCGCGACGAGGTCGCGGGCCAGCGCCCGAACCGTCTCCGGCGCGATGCCCGTGTGCTGCTCGGTGCGCTCGGGTGCGAACGGCTCGCAGTGCGTCGCCAGCCACTGCACACCGTCGGCCTGCCTCGCCACCGTGGCCGGATCCACCAGCGCCTCGGCGAACATCACGGACAACAGCGACAGGAGAAGGTAGGCGTCGGAGTCGGGCACGATGCCCATCCACTCGAACTGCGCGGCGGTCTCTGACCTGCGCGGGTCCACGACGACGACCCGCCCGCCACGCTTGACGACGTCGTGCATGCGGTCCTTGATCCGCGGCGCGGTGAGGAAACTGCCGTGGGACACCACGGGATTGGCGCCCATCAACACCAGGAGATCGGTGCGCATCAGATCCGGGATCGGCACCGACATCGGCGTGCCGTACAGGAACTGGCTTGCCAGCAATCTGCTGCTGGTGTCCTGCGAGGACGACGTGAAGAAGTGACTGTGGCGGCCGATGCCCTTGATGAAGGTCATCGCGCCCATCACGTGCGAGTAGCTGAAGGCCGCCGGATTCCCCATGTACCAGCCGACCGCGCCGGAGCCGTGTCTGCGGTGGATGTCGGACAGCCGCCCGGCGATGTCGTCGAGCGCCTCGTCCCACGAGACCGGCTCGAACGATCCGTCTCCTGCCCGCCGGCGCAGCGGTGTCGTGACGCGATCGGGATCGTTGACCACCTCGGTGAACGCAATGCCCTTCTGGCAGGCGAAACCCGCTGACAGCGGGTGGTCCTTATCGGGCCGCAACGACACCAGTCGACCGTCCTCGACGGTGGCCACCATGCCGCACAGCGGCTCGCAGATACGGCAGAAGGTGGGCTTGTGATCGATCACCGGAACTAGGTTACTGTAACGGTTACAGTTGCACGGCTAGATTGTCCGCAATGACCGCCACGACCTGTCAGGAGACCGCGTGCAGAAGGTGATCGATCCGACGATCTCGACGTGGCCGCAGGAGAATCCGCAGCTGATAGGCAGTTCCTGCGGGGCCTGCTCGGCGACGGTGTTCCCGGTCCAGAGTCACTGCCCCAGGTGCAGCAGGGCCCAGATGAGCGACGTGCTGCTGCCGCGTCGCGGCACGGTGATCGCGTGGACGACGCAGGGCTTTGCGCCCGGGGCGCCCTACGCCGGCCCCACGGGCAAGGAGTTCGTCCCCTTCGGCGTCGGTCTCGTGCAGTTGGGGTTGGGCGAGGATGCGGTGGTGCGCGTCGAGGGCCGGCTCACCGAGAACGACCCGGGCAAGCTCGAGTTCGGCATGGAGGTCGAGCTGACGTTCCTTCCGTTCGCCACCGACTCCGATGGCGATGAGATCGTCACCTTCGCGTTCCAGCCGGTCTAGAGGGGATTGATTCATGAGCACTGCAACATCCAATGATGTCGCGATCATCGGTGTCGGCATCCACCCCTTTGGCCGTTTCGAGGGCAAGAGCGCCATGGAGATGTGCGTCGACGCCATCGACGCGGCAGTCACCGACGCCGGTGTGGCATGGGGCGATATCGGCGCCGCGGCGGGCGGCAGCTGGACGGTCGCCAATCCCGACGCCATCGTCGGCATGGTGGGCCTCTCAGGAATCCCGTTCACCAACGTCTTCAACGCGTGCGCCACCGCGGCCAGCGCCGCGAAGGTGTGCGCCGACGGAATTCGGCTGGGCGACTATGACATCGGAATAGCAGTGGGCCTGGACAAGCATCCACGCGGCGCCTTCACCGAGGATCCGGGGCTGGTCGGCATGCCGCAGTGGTACGCCGAGAACGGCCAGTACCTGACCACGCAGTTCTTCGGCATGAAGGCCAACCGCTACCTGCACGAGCACAACATCTCGCAGCGCACGCTGGCCAAGGTGGCCAACAAGAACCTGCGAAACGGTGCCCTGAATCCGAATGCCTTCCGCCGCAAGCCGATCGCCGAGGAAGACATCCTCAACTCGCCGATGCTCAACTACCCGCTCACGCAGTACATGTTCTGCGCACCCGACGAGGGTGCGGCGGCAGTGGTCATGTGCCGGGCCGATATCGCGCACCGCTACACCGCCAAGCCGGTGTACTTGCGCGCCGTCGAGATCCGCACGCGCACGTACGGCGCACATGAGGTGAACACCACCTTCGCGCCCGTCGACGAGGTGCCTGCGCCCACGGTGTACGCCGCCCGCGCCGCATTCGAGAAGGCGGGCGTATCACCGCAGGATGTCGACGTCATCCAGTTGCAGGACACCGACGCCGGCGCGGAGATCATCCACATGGCCGAGTGCGGGTTCTGCCCCGATGGCGACCAGGAGAAGCTGCTCGCCGACGGTGCCACCGAGATCGGCGGCGCCATGCCGATCAACACCGATGGCGGCCTGATCGCCAACGGCGAGCCCATTGGCGCATCGGGTCTGCGGCAGATCCACGAACTCGTCCGCCAGCTACGCGGTGAGGCCGGCGATCGCCAGGTGCCCGGCAATCCGCGGGTGGGCTTCGCCCAGCTCTACGGCGCTCCGGGAACTGCGGGCGCCACCATCGTCACCCGCTGAAGTCAGGCGAGCAGTCCGCAAGCGCGAGGAGGGAACCACCATGACCGAACAGTTCAGGGACGCGCCGGTGTTCGACGCCGATCAGCACATGTACGAGACGGGCGACGCGCTGATCAAGTACCTACCCGAGAAGTACAGGCGCGCCGTGCAGTACGCCCAGTTCGGCAAGCAGACCCGGATCGTGATCAACAACCACGTCACCGACTTCATCCCGAACCCCACGTTCGAGCGCGTCGCAGCCCCAGGCGCGCACGAGAAGTTCTTCGCCGGCGAGAACACCGAGGGCCAGACGCTGCGCGAGATGCAGGGCAAGGCGATCGAGGCACCGGCGGCCACCCGCAATCCCGGGGACCGGGTCACCGAACTCGATCGCCAGGGTGTCGTCGAGGCGCTGAACTATCCGACCCTGGGCAGCCTGGTGGAACACTCCAGCGCCGACGATCCAGCGCTGACGCTGGCGATCATCCACGCGCTCAACGAGTGGATCCACGAGCACTGGTCGTTCAACTACGACAACCGGGTGTTCACCACGCCGATCATCAACCTGTCCGAGGTCGACGCGGCACAGCGAGAACTTGCCTGGCTCCTGGAGCGCGGCGCCAAGGTGGCCTTGATCAAGCCGGGCCCGGTCAACGGCCTCCACGGCTGGCGCTCCCCCGCGCTGAGCGAGTTCGACCCGTTCTGGCGTGATGTGGAGGCCGCCGGGCTACCCATAGTCCTGCACGCCAGCTATCCGCCGCTCGATGACTACGTCAGTCGATGGGAGCCGCCGCACACCCAGAATTTCATGGCGCAGAGCGCGTTCCGATGGATGGTGCTCGGGCACCGCGAGATCGCCGACATGATCACCAGCCTGATCTGCCACGGCACGCTGACGCGCTTCCCGAAGCTGCGGATCGCCAGCGTCGAGAACGGCAGCGGGTGGATCTTCCCGCTGTTCAACGACTTCGAGGACCTGCAGAAGAAGATGCCGCAGAACTTCCCCGAGCATCCGCACGACGTGTTCCGCCGCAACATCTGGGTCAGCCCGTTCTGGGAGGGCTGTGTTTCCGACGTCGTCAACACCGTCGGGTGGGACAGGGTGATGTTCGGCTCGGACTATCCGCATCCCGAGGGACTCGCCGAACCGAACGGGTTCTGGAAGTACGCCGAGGGTATGGACGTGCGTCGCACCTATGACTTCATGGGCGACAACGCGCGACGCTTCATGGGACTGCCGATCGCCAACCCCGACCCGCAGGCAGTCAACCCGCCGGTGATGGCCAAGATCTAAGTCACCAACATCCTCCGAAACTGCTGTGAGATCGCGTTTTAGCGAGGAAACCCGATCTCACCGCAGTTTCGGCGCTGCGATGTGACTCTCAGGGCCACTCGAAGCAGCCGACGTTGGGAATGCAACCGCCACCGCCGCCCGGGCCGCCGTGACCGCAGATGCCGTCGGCCGTGCAGCCGCCGCCACCGTTGGGGCCGCCGTGACCGCACGTGCCGTCGGCTGTACAGCCGCTGCCACCGTCGGGGCCGAACACGCCCGGGCTTGCTGCTGCAATCGGTGCCGCGGCTATCGCCGTCGCGGCCGCACCCGCCATGACCAGCGGCGCGATGAGTCTCATGATCGCCTTCATGTACTCGGTTCTACCACTAAGATCGGCTAAGTAAAAGGCTGCGATCTCAGCGAAATCTGGGAGGCCGCTGAACGGCGGAAACGCGTTTTCAGCAAGCCTCCAGACCTAGAGCCGGACCAGACCCCTTGGCAGCGGCAGGATGTCGGCGTAGGTGACGATGCCCGGCGCCGCCGCGACCACCTTCGGGATGGCGTTGACCGCGGGCATCGCCGTGAGGATCATCGGCAGCCGCATGAAGTCGTTCATCGTGGTGCCCGTGAAGTCCGCGGGCGGTGAGATGTCGACCTTGATCGCCACGTTGGGGTTACCGTCGACCCGGATGCGGTGACCGGTGTCGATTGGCCAGTCGGGCTCGAGTGTCTGGCCCTTGCGCCACACGAAGCGAAGCTCGACGATGCTGCGCCCGTTGACCTTCCCGTGCCAGCTGAAGGCGATACCTGCCACGCATCCCGCCTTGATGCTCCACGAGCCGAGATCGACGTCGGCGGTGGTCTTGGCGTACTCAGCCTCGCAGACAACCTCATCGAACTCCACCCCCAGCGCATCACCCAGCAGATGGACGGCATCGATGAACACGTCAGTCGCCTTGGCCGTCATGGCCGGCAGGTTCGGATCGTCGATGGGATGGGAGAAGCCGACGGGAATCTCGGTCGCCGGCGAGTCGTAGCCACTGATATCGGCTTCCTCGATGACTGTCAGCTTGTCGATGCGGTCGCATCCGCCTGCGGCCACGATCGCCAGCAGATCGACGAAGCCGGGGTTGATGCCCGACCCGAATATCGACGCCCCACCCTGCTCGCAGGCCAACGCGATCCGATCCCGTCGATCGCCGAGCGAGTGCCCGGTGATGAAGGCCGCGGTGGTCACGATGTTGACGCCGGCCTCCAGGATGCGGACGACCTCATCGACGTCGATCCACATCGGGTTGTAGACAACGCAATCCGGCTTTAGCGCGAGGAGCGCCTCGACATCGTTGATGGCGGTGACACCCGTCGGAGCAAGACCGCACAGTTCGCCGACGTCACGGCCCGCCTTGTCGGGTGACCATGCATAGCACCCGACGAGGTCCAGGTCGGGGTGCGCCAGCGCGGCCTCGACCGACCGCCTGCCGACGTTCCCCGTCGTCCACTGGACGACCCGCGTAGTCACGACGCGGGCTTGGCGGGCGAGTAGTTGGGCTTGCCCAGCCCGAGCATGTACTGGCCGATCATGTTGCGGAACACCTCCAGTGTGCCGCCGTAGATTCCGACCAGCGGGGCGAACCGGTAGACGTACTCCGCGGCACCACCGTCGATGGCGCCGTCGGTGTCGATCGGCAGCGCCGACGCCTCACCGAGCAGGTCCATCAAATCGGGTGAGACGTCTCGCATGGTCTGCGCGAGGGCGACCCGGCCGAATATGTTCGGGGTGCTGATTGCCACCTCCATGCGGGCGACGCTGCGGCCCAGGCGGTAGGCCACCGAACCATCGTCCACCGGACGGCGGCCGCTTGGATCGGCGGCACCGACGATCGCGGCGGCCTTGTCGCACGCCGCGACCATGAAGCCGCCCTGGTGCATCATGATCGAGACGTCCTGCAGGCCATCAGCACTGGCGTCCACGGCGCCGTGCTCGGCGTTGAGCGGTTCGCGCAGCACTGTCCAGCCGCCGTTGACCTCGCCCAGTCGGTACCGGTCGTCGACCCTGACGTCGCTGTAGTAGACGATGTTGGTTCGGTCGCCGTCGACGGTGCGAATGCCCTGGATCTCGATGCCCGGTGTGTCGAGCGGCACTAGAAACATGGTCAGGCTCTTGTGCTTCGGCGCTTCCGGATCGGTGTTGGTGATGAGGAAGACGTACTGGCAGTTGTGCGCACCGGTGGTGAACATCTTCGAGCCGTTGATAATCCAGCTCGACCCATCCGCTTCCCGGACGGCGCGCGTCTTGCATGTCGCGATGTCGGAGCCGCCATCGGGTTCGGTGTAGCCCAGGCACAACCGGATGTGTCCGGAGAAGACGCCCGGCAGCACCTCCTCCTGAACCTCGGGCGAGCCGAACCTCTTCACCGACTTGGCGATCATCGACGTGGTGCCCGCCGTCACCCACGGCACGTGGTAGCGGCGCTTCTCCAACTGCCACAGCCGGTTGCGCAGCCGGCTGAACCCGCCGTCGTCCTCGCCGTGCCACTCGCCCGCGATGTAGCCGGCTGCGCCGAGTGCGAGGTGGACGTCCTCGTCGAAGTTGTCACCGGTCTCCCGGTCGCGACGCAGCACATCCTCGGTGACCTGTGTCGACAGCAGTGCGCGGGCCTCGTCGAGGAAGGCCTGATCGTCGCCGGACAGCTCGACTCGTGAGAAATCCATGTTCTTGTCTCCTACTACCCTGTGTCCTAGGCGCTTTCCCGGGCGGCGACGATGTGGGCGATCCGAACCGCGGTGGCGCCGGGATCGCCACCTGCCAGCGGCCAGCCCCTGGCGCGGACCAGATAGGCCGTTGCGGCCGCCTCGGCCGACACACCAAGGCCACCCTGAATGTGGACCGCCATGGTCGCGGCCTTCGAGGATTCCTCCGCCATGAACACGAACGCCGACGGTCCGAGTTCCGGACGCGCATCGGGCTCGTTGTCCAGATACCACGCGGCCCGCCGGGCCAGCGCCCGACCGCCCTGGACAACGATCGCCATGTTGGCCAGCGGGTGCGAGATTCCCTGCAGTGTCGCGATCGGGACGCCGAGGGTGTAGCGCGTCTTCGCGAACTCGGCAGCGATGGTCATCGTCTCCTCGACCAGACCGGCCAGCGCGGCGGCGGTCAGCAGACGCCACTCATCCAGCGCCAGTTGGTAGGCCGCCATGGCCTGCGGTCCGCTGGCCAGCACGGTCGCGGTGTCAGCGGCGGCGGGGTCCACCCAGGCCATGGGCAGCCGCCCGATGTTGTCCACGTGGGGCGGCCGGGTGTCGAACGTCAGACGGACCACGTCATCACCGTCGCGCACCACGATGTGGTCGGCGATCGATCCGCACGGAACAAGCCGACGACCGCCCGCGTCGACCTGACGCGGGTCCAGGCCGACGATCTGCTCTCCGGACACGATCGCACCGTCGTCGGGGCCCAACGCGCCCAGCCGGGCGAGAAGCCTTGCCGCACACACATGATCGATCCACGGCACCGGGGCGAGCGAACGCCCGATCTCCTCCGCGACCAGCGCGAGGTCGACCATGGTGGCTCCGTCGCCGCCGACGGACTCCGGCAGGGCCATCGACGTCGCGCCTGTGGCGCACAACCGCTCCCACAGACCCTTGTCGAAGCCGGTGGCCTCGGCGGCACGAACGGACTCAATCGAGCAGTTCGCCTTGAAGAACTTCTGATACGCGCTCAACAGGTCCGTCTGGTCCTCGGAGAGGCTGTAGTCCTCCCTGCGTAGTTCGTAACGATCCATGATCACTGCCCCTCTCGATCGCCGAAGAAGAACGCTTGCGCGTTGTTGTACAGGTAGTTGTCGAGCACGTCAGGTGGCAGGTCAAGGGCCAGCGCCTCGGGGACGACGCGACTCTGCCGCAGCACCGGCCAGTCCGAGGCGAAGATCACCTTGTCCTTGCCGCGGGTGCGCATGAAGTGCAACAGGCTGTCCGGCAATCGCTTCGGTGACCACGCCGACGTCATCAGGCGCAGGTTGGAGTACTTGATGAGCATCCGGATGGCCACGTCCCACCATGGGTCGGCGCCGTGGATCATGCACAGCCGCAACTCTGGAAACCGCACGCAGACCCGATCGAGGTGAATCGGGTTCTGCACTTCTCCGGGGATCGGCGGACCAGGCATGCCGGTGTTGATGCACAGCGGCAGGTCGATCTCGGCGCACTTGGCGTACAGCGGGTAGTACACGGCGTCGCTCGGCGGGTATTGGCCGTCACCCCAGAAACTCGGCCCCACCGCGGTGTACGCGACGGGCAGATCCTTGGTGACTGCCACGAGTTCGCGTAACGCGGGCACGGGTCGCAGCAGGTTGATTCCACCGACGGCCAACGCGAACCTGTCGGGCCGCTCGGCCACGAACTTGCGGGCCGTCACGGAGGGCTTGACCAGGTTGTCCATCAGGATCGCCTTGGCGACGCCGTGCTCATCCATCTCGTCGAGCAGCGCGGGCAGCTCGACTTGGTCGTACAGCGACTGCGGACCCTTGAAGTAGTCGTCGCGCACCTTGAGCATGAACTCGGGTTGCTTCTTGGTCTCGCCGAAGTGCACGTTGACCAGACAGTCAATCGCCCTGTGTTGAGGTGTCATTGGTTCCCTTGCTCCGCCTGGCTCTTGGCCCAGCGGTAGTCGGCCTTACCGTTGCCGAGGCGGCGGACCCTGTCGACGATGACGAACGCCTTGGGTGCCTTGAAGCGCGCCAGCTGCTCGACGCACGCCGCGTGCAGCGCGTCTGGATCAACGCTCGCTCCGGTGTGCGGTTGTACGAGCGCGACGACCTCCTGGCCCCACCGCTCGCTGTCGCGGCCCACGACGAGCGCATCGGCGACGCCGCCCTGGGCCCGGATAACCGCCTCTACCTCCTCGACGAAAACCTTCTCGCCACCGGTGTTGACCACCAGCGAGTCACGACCGAACAGGCGCAGCGTGCCGTCGGGCTCCAGGGACGCCCGGTCCCCCGAGACCACCACTCGTTGCCCCTGCACGACGGGAAAGGTCTTACGGGTGGCCTCGGAATCGTCGAAGTAGCCCAACGGGATCCGGCCGGTCCTGACCACCCAGCCGACCTCCTCTTCCCCCGGCGCCAGGAAGCGGGTGAGGTCCTCGGACACCACGGTGCCACCCTCGCGGAGGTCGAACGTGTCGCGATGCGAGCCACGCTGGTTGTGACCGAAGCCCATGTTTCCGGTCTCCGAGGACCCGTAGCCGTTGATGATGGTGAGCTGCGGCAGTCTCTCCAACAGCGCGCTCACATGCTTGGGATTGGTCGCCGCGCCGCCCGTTCCGATGGCGTAGAGCGAGGAGAGCTCGTACGCGCTGTGCTCGAGTTCCTCGACCAGCGGTGCGGCGTAGGCGTCGCCGACCATGGTCATCAGGCCAACCCTCTCGCGTTCGACGGTCTGCCAGACCGTGGGTGGGTTGAACCTGCTTCGATCGTCGTAGAGCACGACCGGCAGCCCGGCGAGCGTCCCCGAGAAGAACGTCCACAGTCCGGCGGCGTGCATCAGGGGCGAGACGGCGAACCACGGTGAGCCCTCGTTGGCGCGCACCCTGTCGTGGATCTCCTCGACCGACGCATGGTCGGCGCCCACCATCGACGAGACGTAGGTGTCGCTCTGCCGCCAGAGCACGCCCTTGGGGCGCCCGGTGGTTCCACCGGTGCAGTACATGATGAGGTCATCGGGCGACCCAGCGATTCTGCGGTCCGGATCACCTTGCGCGATAGCGTCTTCCAGTTCCACTGCTCCTGCGAGCCGCGGCGCGTCGCTGCCGTCGTCGACCTCGATCAACAGGTCCGCGCTGAAACCGGCATTGCTCCTCGCGTCCGCAGGCAGCACGTCGGCGAACTTCGCGCCAAGTGCGCGGTGATAGATCACCGCCCGCGGCTTGACGTAGTCCAGTAGGTCGGCGACCTCGCGCGGCGTGTAGTGGTGGTTGACGTTGACCGGGATCGTCCGCGCCTTCAGCGCGCCAAGCACCATCTCCGGATAGCGGTCGTTGTACATGACCAGCGCCACCCGGTCCTGTCCGCACTCCCAGTTCTGCAGGCCAGCACGGTCGTCGTGGACACCGAACCCCCTGTCCGCCAGGAAGTTCGCCAGCCGGCGAGTGCGCGCGGCCATCTCACCGTAGGTGGTTCGACGCTCGCCGCACACCGTCATCGTGCGGTCGCCAACCGCGTCAGCGATGGCGTCGACGACGTCGCCGAGGGTCCATTCACCCATGGCTAGGCGGATACCGAGACGCCGAGGAGAGCAAGGGCGTTGTCGCGCATGACCTTGCGGGTGTCCTCGGCGCTGAACTCGGGGAACTGCGGGATGTCGGCGGTGAAGGTCATCGGATCCGCAAGCCCCTCACCGTGTGGCCAGTCCGAGCCGAACAGGATCTTGTCGACGCCAATGGTGTCGGCGAGAAGCTTCACGTCGTCCTCGTAGTACGGGGCGATCCAGACGTTGTTCCTGATCTGCTCCACCGGGTCCACCTTGAAGTGGTGCGGCGCGGTGTTGGCGGCCTTCTTCAGCCGCTTGATCAGCCGGTAGACGAAGTAGGAACCGTTCTCGATACTGGCGACCTTGAGCTTCGGGTGCCGGGTGAAGACCTGGTGCACCACCATCGAGGCCATTGTGTCGTGGATCGCCCGATCATCGAGCAGGATCTGATCCAGCGGATCCTTCTTGCCGAATCCCTCGAACTTCGCCTGGCCGCCCCACAGCGCCGCGATCGCCAGATAGCCGCTGTCGGACAGGTGAAAACCGACAGGAATGCCTGCCTCGGCCAACCGCGCCCAGACCGGATCGTGCAGCGGATCGCCAAGGGACCGCGGCTTGACCAGCCCCGGCACCGGCGCCGGCCGGACCAGCACCATCTTGGCCCCGCGCGCCAGCACGAACTCGACTTCCTCGACAGCCTTTTCGGGATCGGCCAGCGAGATGATGGGCGCCGAGATGATTCGGTGGTCGGGTCGGTCGAAACCCCAGTCCTCGTCGAGCCACAGGTTGAACGCGTGCACCGAGGCCATCGTCGCCTCGATATCAGCCTTGAGCGCTTCCTCGACACCGCAGGCGAATGTCGGCAGCATGAACACCGTCTCGAGGTTCTGGCGGTCCAGGACCTTCACTCGCGCATCGCGGTTCTGGTACTCGGGGTGGTCTGCCATCCGGTCGACCTTCATCAGCGAGGCCGGGTCGACACCCTCGGGGATCTCGCCGCGGAACAGCAGATCCAGACAGCCCGGTTCGATGATCGGATCGAACGTCGGATTGGGGATGAACTGATTGATCTCACCGCCCATGACGGCGAAGGTGCGCTTGCCCTCGGTGAGCATCTGCACGCCACGGCGCTTGAACTCCTTGGGCAGATGCCGAGTGAACGAGTCGATCGGCTCGTAGTAGTGGTTGTCGACGTCGATCGCTCGATAGTCGAGCGTGGCCTTGTCCGTCATGATCGGTCCTCCTGCTCTGGCGCCAGCGGCGGAAAGTTGGGCTGTCTCTTCTCGAAGAAGGCGGTGATGCCCTCAATGAAGTCGGGGCGCCGCATCGACTCGTGCATGAGTCTCTCGGCGTGGTCACTGGTGGCCACCAGATCCCGCAGCGCGTCGTCGTACATCTGACGCTTGATCACGGCCATGGAACTCGGCGCACAGTGGGCCGCCATGTCCTGCGCGTAGGCCAGCGCTCTGGGCAGCAGATCCTCGGGGGCCACGACTTCCTTGACGAGTCCGAGTTCGGCCGCCTCTTCGGCGTAGAAGGTGCGCCCACTCAGGAGAAGGTCGAGCGCCGCGCTCCACCCCACCAGCCGGGGCAGGATCCAGGAGATGCCGTACTCGCCGATGAGTCCGCGCCGGGCGAACGCGGTGGTGAGCTTCGCTCCCGCAGCAACGAATCGGACGTCGCACATCAGCGCGTGCGTGAGACCGATACCGGCACAGGCTCCATTGATTGCCGCGATAATGGGCTTGCGCATGTCGGTGAGGAAATGCGGGTGCCGCTCACCGACGAGATGCGACATGTCACTGTCCTCGTCTCCAGTGGATTCACTTGCGCCGCTTATGGTGTCGAGGTCGCCCATATCGGCACCGGCGCAGAACGCCCGCCCGTTACCGGTGAGCACGATGACCCGGACGTCCGGGTCGGCCTCGGCCGCGTCCATACAGCGGTAGAACGCCGCGGCGAGTCCGCCGCCCCAGGCGTTCATGCGCTCAGGGCGGTTCAGTGTCACCACTGCCACGCCGTTTTCGAGTGCCTCGTAGAGCACCGGACTCTTCTGATCGGTGGCTGTCACTGTGACTTCATCGCGTCGTCGACTCCCGGAATGCCCCAAGCTGAATGTATGCACATACTGTATACCTATCGGTAGCGCTCTCCGCCATAGGGCGGAAACACAATCACCGACGCGCCCAGCCTCCGCCGAGCGGCGCCGAACCGGCCCTGGTCCTATCCAGCTGGACACACTCCGCGTCATGCGCGCAGATGAATCTAGATCCACTAAGCACCCAGCCGAACTCGCCGATCCGCAAATTTCTGTGAACCCGCTGAGAGAAGGCAAGGCTTACCTCTTGTTACACAGGTAAGCCTCAGCTAACGTCCAGGCGACTCACAGGCAACTTCGCCGCATAGCCAGGAGAAACCGTGCAACCAGCTGTTCATGCCGACTCGATGGATTGCGACTACACGTCGCAACACGCAGCATCGCCCGCTCGCAGTACCAAACTCCTGGTGGCTGGTATCGCAATGGCAAGCGCCAGTGTCATCGCCGTCAATCCCGTGATTGCGACACCGGCCATGCCCGACGTGCGAGCGACGGCCATCGAACTCTCGGCGTTCGCCAATCCGATCACCGAGTGGCAGAAGACCTTCACCAACACGTTCACCGCTCTGGGAGCGCTGGGCACCGGCGTCTCGGCGTCCACGGCCGCGCTGACGCAGGCGCTCAGCAATCCGGCGGTGCAGGCCCAGTTCGCCGGCGTTTTCACCGGCCTCAACCCGCAACGTATCCAGAACACACTGGCAGCACTTCCGGGGTACGGGGGGCGCCTCGGCGCCGCGGCCGCGGGTTTTGCCGGGCAGCTCCAGGAGGCGCTCGCAGCCCTTCCGGGAGTCCTGCAGATGTCGGCGGGCCTCCTCGCACAGGGCAAGTTCCTCGAGTCGTTTGCCGAGGTCAACCTCTGGTTCTTGACTGCCGGTTTGTCTGACTTCCGTGGCGCGATGCTCGACGCCTTCAGGGTTCCTGGCGATTTCCTGGACTCCATCGGCCTTGAGCCGCTCGCCCGCATCCTCGGCACCTCCTGGATGGTCACATCTGCGCCCGGGGCCCAGATCGCCGGCCCCGGCTTGCTGTCACGCGCCGTGATCGGCAATCTCGCAAGGGCATTGCTGGGCCCGCCAGTCACCGCGATGTTCCAAACCATGGAGATTTTCGACGCTTTCGGGGCCGCGGTTCAGGCCGGCGACATTCAGACCGCGCTCAGCGAGCTGATCAACGCACCGGCGAAGATCGTCAACGCCTTTGTCAACGGGTACATTCCGGCGTTCGTTGGCGACCCCGATGGCCCCTTCCCGCCCGGCCCCGGTCAGACCTTCCCAGGCCTCCTCTCCCCGACGGGCACCCTCGACTTCTTCTTCCGACAGGTGCCGGAGGAGATCGCCAAGGCTCTGCAGTTCCCGCGGCCGACTCCGCCTGCTCCGGCAGTGGTCACCACCTCCGCGGCAGACGTCACCCTGGTGTCCGCGTCGCCGAGCGACATCCCCAGCAGCAGTACCCTCCCGCTCACGCTCGAGACCCCCGCTGCTGTCGAAACCGCCCCGGCTGTCGGGGAGGGCGCGGCCCCCGAGGGTTCGACCGACACCGTGGTCACCACACCCGAACCTGAGAGTGCGGGCAGCGGTAGCGGCACCTCCCCCGTCGACGACACGGATGCCGGCGCTGACGACGGGGCGGGCGCCAATGATGGTGGCGACAGCGAGGGATCGCAGGGCGATACGGGTGGCGAGACCAAGCCATCCGACACCAAGCCCAGCGACACCAAGCCGTCTGACACCAAGTCCGATGACAGCAAGTCTGACGACAAGAAGTCCAACGACACCAAGTCGGACAACGGCAAGTCGGACAACGGCAAGCCGAGCAAAACCAAGTCAGACGACAGCAAGTCCAGCGACGCCAAGTCCAACGACACTAAGTCCAGCGACAACAAGTCGGGTGGCGGTGACAACAAGTCCAGCGGCGGTGAGTGAGCTGCGCTGAAATGAACTGAGCGCCCGGGGTCTGACGACACGATCGTGCCGTCAGGCCCCGGTTTCAGTTCTCCAGCAGGCCAATACGGACATAGGCATCACGAATCTGAGTCTTTGCCTCGGGCGGCACGTGCGCCTGCGGCGGTCGCGAATGCGGGTAGTCACCGATCGGTAGACCCAGCAGCGAGGCCGCGTACTTGAACGCGCCACCCCAGTGCGTGAAGTAGTCCGCGCGGCCGGGATAGCAGGTGAACCACGGGCCGCGGTCCAGCTCGAACTGGTCAAGTCCCGACGTGCGCGCGTAGTCCATCGCCTCGACGAGTTTGTCGTCCCACACCAGGTTCCAGTACTCGCTGAAGATGCGGCGCTGCGGCGTGTCGAACAGGTAGCCGCTGGTCCCGAGGAGCGCGGGGACCACGATGCCATCTCGCAGCCACCCGGCCCGATAGACCGTCGTGTCGCACTCCCAGATCAACAACTCGGGGGCGAGTTCGTGCAGCATCCGGCTGCTGCCCGGGCGGAAGGCACCCTCCTTGGTGGCGCAGACCGCGGGGATCTCGGCGGCGATACGCGCACCCTCGGCCGGTGTCAGGACATATCCCGATGACGGTGAGTTGAACATCCCGAGCGCGATGTCGGTGCGGTCGGCGACGTAGTGGAAGAAGTCCAGCACGCCCTGCCCGCCGTGCGCCTCCATCATCGGCGTCTGGATGTAGACGATGTCAGCACCCACCTCCTGTGCGTGCATCGTCAGTTCGACGCAATCCTTGGCCGCGGTGGCCGATGTGCACGCCTGGATGACGACATCGGGTTTGATCGCGCGCGCCTCGGTGATCGCCACTTCGAGCAGACGCTTGCGCTCGCCGATGGTCAGCGCCCAGAACTCGGCCAAACCGCTTGTGCACCAGAGCATCTGATGGTCGAGCGTGCCGATGCAATGCCGCACGAGGGCGCGGTAGGCGTCCCAGTCGATGTCATCGCCGTCGGTACCGCAGAACGGTGTGTAGAGGGAGTCACCTATCCCTCGCAGCGCGGTGCGCGCCCACTCGCGTGCGTCCCTTGCATTCGCCATGCGCCGCTCCCTGCAGTGTTGATCTGGTGAAACCTCAGGTGAAGTCGCTACCGCCGTCCACGTTGACATTCGCGCCGGTCATGTAGGAATTGCGGCGCGACGCCAGGAATGCGGCAACCGGTCCGATCTCGTCGGGCAGGCCCGCGCGGGGCAGGTGCGCCGGATGGCCGAAGTGTTCATCGATGGCTTCCATCAGGCGGTACGGATCGGAGCCGTCGACGCCGACCGAGTCGGCCCAGCCGAGCAGGGCCTCGGATGCGATGCTGCCGGGCGAGACGACGTTGACCAGGATCTCGTCCGGAGCAAGCAACAGTGACAGGTTCTTCGAGACGCTGTTCACCATGGCCTTGGCTGCGGTGTAGGCGGGCAGCCGGGTGCTCTGCCGTTGCGTCGAGTGCGCGGAGAAGTTCACGATGCGGGCCCATTGCGCCTTGCGCAGCAGCGGAAGTGCGGCGCGCACGCAGCGCACCATGCCCATCGCGCCGTCGTCGACGGCCGCATGCCACTGATCGTCGGTGAGTTCCTCGAACGAGCCGGCCGCGCCTGGGCCCACGGTGTTGATCAGGACGTTGAGTTCACCGTCCCAACGCTGTCCGATGTCGGCGAACACCCGCACCACCTGGTCGGCGTCCGAGATGTCGGCGACGACGGCAACCGCATCGGGGCTACCGCACCGACTCAGATCGGCCGCGGCCGCCTCGAGCACCTCGGCGGAGCGTCCGACGACGGCCACCCTGGCGCCGTCCTGCGCCAGGCACCGGGCCGTCGCCAGACCCATTCCGCGACCACCGCCCACGACGACGGCGGTCGCGTTGGCAAAGCCTAGGTCCACGCCACCACCCTGTCGGTCAGGAGCCGGTCCAGTTCGGCGCGCGCTTCTCAGCGAAGGCGGTCGCCCCCTCCATCGCGTCCTTGGAGGAGAACACGGGCAGGATCAGCTCCTGCTGCTTGGCCCACATCTCGTCCTCGCTCCAGCCGGCCGACTTGGCGATGATCTCCTTGGTCACCGCCACGGCCAGCGGACCGTTCTTGGTGATGCGCTCGGCCAGTTCCAGGGCTCCCTCGAGCGCGCCGCCGGCCTCGGTCACGACGTTGACGAA
Organism: Mycolicibacterium sp. 624; assembly: GCF_040548615.1. Lineage (NCBI taxonomy): Bacteria > Bacillati > Actinomycetota > Actinomycetes > Mycobacteriales > Mycobacteriaceae > Mycobacterium > Mycolicibacterium sp. 624. Next base: position 441,613 of record NZ_JBEPRZ010000004.1, on the reverse strand, counting down.
GCCCCATTGCGCAGCGTCCTCGGCCGTGAAGCTGTCACCTGTGAGCGCCAGCTCGAGAGCCTTCTGGTACGGAATGCGGTGCGGCAGCCGAAGTAGTCCACCACCCGCTGCCACCAGGCCGCGCTTCACCTCGGGGATACCGAACTTCGCGTTCTTGGCGGCGACGACGAGGTCGGTGGCCAGCACGATCTCGGTGCCCCCGGCCAGCGCATACCCCTCCACCGCGGCGATCAGCGGTTTGCGCGGCGGGCGCTCGGTGAAGCCGATCCCGCGGCCGGGGATCGCGGGCACCTCGCCGGCCATGAAGGCCTTGAGGTCCATCCCCGCACAGAAGTTTCCGCCTGCGCCGGTGATGATGGCGACCGAGAGTTCCGGGGTGTCGTCGAGTTCGTCCACCGCGTCGGCGAGACCCTGCGCGACGGCAAGGTTGAACGCGTTACGCGCCTCGGGACGGTTGATGGTGACGACGAGAGTCCGTCCCCGTCGCTCTGTGAGGACTACTTCTTCGGACACGTGGGCCCCTTCGCCAGATGGTTATCGTGATTCACGACACGGTAAGTGCACCGTGAAACCTACTATAGGTCTTTCAGTACCGTCCGACAGGCCATTGCTCGATTGAATTGGCATCGAGCTAATCCCTTGCTCAACAAGGCATTAGGACCCGACACCGCGAACGTGAAGAAGTGTTCGACGTCTCGTCGATTTCTCGCCAATATCTTCACTTTCGCGCACGCCCAGGCGTAACGAGACCCCGACCGTATGCCTACCGGTAAGGTCTACGGTGACGTGTGCACCGGGACACGCAGATTCTAGCCGCGGTTCACACGGCCGTTGCCGGTAGATTGACGTCCGCCGCGAACCCGATGGAGGTGCCCCAGTGGCCAAGCAAGTGACCGGCGAGAAGCGGCAACGCCGCGAACGCGGCTCCATCAATCCCGACGACATTATCAAGGGCGCCTTCGAACTCGCCGAGGACGTCGGGATCGACAACCTGAGTATGCCCCTGCTGGGCAAGCACCTCGGTGTCGGCGTCACCAGCATCTACTGGTACTTCCGCAAGAAGGACGATCTGCTCAACGCGATGACGGACCGCGCGCTGAAGCAGTACGTCTTCGCGACGCCCTACGTCGAGGCCAGCGATTGGCGCGAGACATTGCGCAACCACGCCTGGACCATGCGCGAGACATTCATGGGAAACCCCATCCTGTGTGACCTGATCCTGATCCGGTCGGCACTGTCCCCGCGTGCGGCCAAGATGGGCGTCGCCGCTGTGGAGAAGGCGATCGAGAGCCTGGCGGAGGCCGGCCTCTCCCCCGAGGACGCCTTCGACACGTACTCCGCGGTGTCGGTGCACGTGCGTGGATCTGTCGTCCTGCAGCGGCTCTACGACAAGAACCGCGCGATCGACGGCGGTCCCGGCGACTTCGAGGAGGTCATGGTCATCGACGCCGAGACCGCGCCCCTTCTCGCCAAGGTGACCGAGGAGGGCCACCGCATCGGCGCATCGGATGACAAGAGCTTCGAGTACGGACTCAACTGCATCCTCGATCACGCCGCTCGACTCATCGCCGAGCAGGCGGCCGAGCCCGCTCCGCGGCGGGCGGCCACCACGCCGCGGCGCAAGGCCACGGCGCGGTAGCGCCCATTTAGACGGGCGCGGTAGCGCCCATCCAGACGGGCCCGGTAGCGCCTGTTTACACCTCGATGACGACGGCGCCGCCCTGGCCGCCGCCTGCGCACATCGCCGCCACACCGATACCGCCACCACGGCGACGCAGCTCGTAGATCAGGGTCGTCACCATCCGGGCACCCGACGCCGCGATGGGATGGCCGAGGCTGCATCCGCTGCCGGAGAAGTTGACGAGATCCTCGTCGAGGCCGTACTCCTTGCACGCTGCGATCGGCACGGACGCGAACGCCTCGTTGATCTCCCACAGCGTGACATCCGACGGCTTCAGGCCCGCGCGCTGAAGAACCTTGCCGATGACCTTGACGCCGCCGAGTCCGGTGTCGCGCGGCGCGACGCCTATGGACGCCCACGCCTTGACGGTCGCCATGACGTCCAGGTTCTCCGCGACGGCGAGATCGCGCTCGGCGACCGCGACCGCGGCGCATGCGTCATTGGTGCCGCTGGCGTTGCCCGCGGTGATGGAGAAGCCCTCGATCTCGGGATGCAGCACCTTGAGCCCAGCGAGCTTCTCGACTGTGGTGTCACGCCGCGGATGCTCGTCGACGGCGAACTCGGTGACCGAGCCGTCGAACTGGGTGATCTTCAGCGGCAGGATCTCGTCGGCGAACTTGCCTGCATCCTGGGCGGCGACGGCGCGCTGATGGCTGCGGGCCGCCCAGGCGTCCATCTCCTCACGGCTGATACCCGCGGCCTGCGCGGTGTTCCAGCCGACCGTTATCGACATGTCCTTCATCGGAGCGTCCGGCGTCTCGACGTGCGTGGGTGTCATCCAGCGCTCCTCGAACTTCAGCTCGGGGCCGGGGATGCGCCAGTTGGTCAGCGGTGTCATCGACAGCGACTGGACGCCACCGGCGATCAGGGCGCGCTCCATGCCGGAGCCGATCTGCGCCGACGCGTTGCCGATCGCGGTCAGGCTGCCCGCGCAGTGCCGGTTCACCGACTGACCGGGGACGTGCTCGAGGCCCGTCGCCGTAGCCGCGTAGCGCGCGAGATCGCCACCACCGTAGTTGGATTCGGCGAAGATGAGGTCGTCGATGACCGCAGGATCCAGACCTGAGCGGCGGATCACCTCGGGCAGCACGGCGGTGATGAGGGTTTCCGGCGGCGTATTGACCAGCGTGCCCTTGAAGGACCGCCCGATGGCAGTGCGGACCGCTCCGACGATGACAGGTGTGGGCATGTCTCAAACCTCAGTTCTTGGGCCGCCTTCGGCGGAGGATCAACTGCGTTACAAAACTAGCAGAAACTGTAGCGCCGGCGGGAGGTGGTCAGCGAACGTCGGGTTCGGGCACGTGGAAGTGCTCGTCACGCAGCCGAAACGCCTCCTTCGTGCCGTGCTGGGCACGGGTCTTGACGAAATTGAACTCACCCGGCGCGAACTGCAGGTTCGTCCCGTAGGCGTGGAACAGGTAGCTGGCCACTTCCTCACCCTGATAGGCCTGACTCTGCTCGACCATGCGGAAGGCCTCCTTGGCGATCACGACGCCGTCGGCGGGCATCTTGGCCGCCTTCTCCGCCCAGTACCGGGCCCTGGCGGTGACGGCTTCCGGGGAGCACGTCTCGGTGAAGACCCCGAGGTGCTCGACCTCACCGGCCTCGATGATGTCGCCGGTCAGCAACATCCGCCGCGCGAGCACGGGCCCGAGGCGGTGAAAGAACATGTGCAGGCTGCCCAGCGCCGGGCCGAGGAAGCGCGTGGCGGGCATGCCGATGCGGGTGTCGCGCGCGATCACGGAGATATCGGTCATCAACGCCATCTCGAAGCCGCCGCCCAGGGCGTAGCCGCCGATCTCCCCCACTGTGATCTTCGGGAACCCCATGAGGTTGTGATAGAAGCTGAATGACTTGCGGTCCACGGTGAGTCGCCTGCGTTGACTGGGCCGACGCCTGGCCGCCTCGGTCTCCTTCTCGCCGGTTCCCCGCTCCTCGCGCAAGCGCTCATCGCCATACCAGCCGTAGGCGTTGTTCATGTCGGCACCGGTGGAGAAGACGCCCTCGACGCCGCGGAGAATCACCACCGTGATGTCGTCGTCCTCGGCAACCTGATCGAGACACCGCTCGATGGCGTCGCGCATCGCTGCGTCATATGAGTTGCGCTGCTTGGGATTGTTCAGTGTGATGGTCGCGATTCGGCGATCTGGGTCGACGTCGAACAGGACCCGGTCGTCGGTGGTCAACTTGTCGTCGGTCATGTTGGAACTCCTCTATCCGTGGCCGGCTTAGCCGTGGTCGACGTTCGAGATCAGCCGAGCCTCGATGGTCTTGTCGGTGCCAAAGGCGATGGTGTGCCGCCGGGCGGCGGCGAGGTGGTCTGCCGCGATGCGCATGGCACGGTCGCGATTGCCATCGCGGATGGCGTCGGTCATGCGTTGGTGGTCGCGCAGGGCCGCGCGCATCGTCTTGTCCCGCATGGGTGAGCCCGTCGGGGACGACTCGTCGTTCCACACCGCGGACTCGTGTGCCGACCAGATCAGCTCCAGGGAGCCGATCAGCAGAATCATCGGTTCGTTGCCGCAGCGCGACACCAGCGCCTCGTGGAACCGGCGCGCGTTGGGGACGTAGCCGGCCACATCGTCGAATTGTTCTGCCTGGTTGCGGATCTCGGCCTCGAGGTACGGGACCACCTCGGTCAACCGATCCTCGCGGGCGGCGCACATTCCCGCGCAGACGGGCTCCAGGTACAGCAGCGCGGCGCTGACGTCGGCAGGTGTCGAGTCGCGTGACTGCAACACCATGCCGATCATGTGCGCGGTCCGTTCCGACGACGGCAGGTGCACCACGGCACCGCCCACGTTGCCTCGCCGCACCGACACCAGGCCGTCGGACTCCAGGATGTGGATGGCCTCGCGAAGCGCCGGCGGACTCACCCTGAACTCGGCCAGCAGCTGCTCCTGAGAGGGCAGGATGTCGCCCTGTTTCAGCCGTCCCGAAAGGATGTCGTTGCGCAGGCGTGCCGCGAGGATCTCGGCGACCCTTGGCTGGCGAATCCGGTGCTCGACCACGGTCATCGCTGCTGCCTGGCGCCGAAAGCGGCGCCGGTGAGCCTCTCGGGTGGCAGGGCCACGGTGTCCACAAGTCCGATGCACAGCACCTCGTCGTCGAGCCGCAGCCTGGCCGTCGAGGTCAGACCGCGTTCGGTCTCGCAACGCTGCACGTCGAAGGTCAACTCGGTCAGAAGCGGCGTCGGTCGGCGGTACTTCACGGTGAGCGATCGGGTCTTCCCCGACAGTCGGGTGGCGCAATTGTGGTGCTGTGTCACACAATCGAAGAACACACCCAGGAAGCCGCCGTGCACCAGTCCCGGCGGACCCTCGAAGTTCAGCGGGAACGTGACGGTGCCGGTCGCGGTGTCCGGGTGGCCGTCGACGACGGCTAGGCGGTACTCGGGGAAGCTCGGGTTGTAGGCACCGACGTCGAATGCGTGGTCGAGGTAGAGCCTGCGCAGACCGTCCGGATCGGCACCTATGCGGGGCGCGACATCGGGCGGTGCCGCCTCGGCGAGGTCGGTCTCCCACTGCGCGAACCGGACCAGCATGTCGTCGACGGCGGGATGCTCGTTCTCGATGGACAGCAGCAGACCCGTCAGCCGCCGGATGGCGGCGGCGGCTGCCACGGTCTGCGGCAGCGGCTTCTCGCCAAACCGCGGTGCGTCGGCCACGGGCCACCCCCTCCGTCATTGCGTGCGCCGGCGCTTCCGCGGGCGGCCTTTCCTTGCTAACTTGTACAAGATAGCAATCGTAGCGCCTACTGTATGGGTAACCGTAACGATGCGGAAGGGCGATCAACGGTGAGTCAAGAGAGCGGCGAGGTTGTCGGTGAGGGCCAGGCCGCCGGCTCGGTGACCGTGTCTCACGACGGTGCAATCCTGCGTCTCGTACTCGACCGTCCCGATCGACGGAACTCCCTGAGCCACACAATGATCGACACGCTGGTTCAGGCACTTAGCGACGCCGCCACCGACGACGCCCTGCGCGCCGTCCACATTCGGGGAGCCGGCGACGACTTCTGCGCGGGTGCGGACTGGGTGGCCTCCAACGCATCAGGCGGGGCGCGCCCCCGCACCGGGGACCTGGTCCGCCGCATCCCCCTGACCTCGCACCGCGTCATCGAACTCGTCGGGGCAATCGCACTTCCCGTGGTGTGCACGGTTCGCGGCTGGGCAGTCGGCCTGGGTTGTAACCTCGCGCTCGCCGCCGACTTTACCGTCGCAGCCGACGACGCGGTGTTCTGGGAACCGTTCCTGGACCGCGGATTCAGCCCCGACTCCGGTGCCACCTGGCTGCTGCCCCGCCTGGTCGGCGTGGCCAGGGCGCGACGCATGCTGTTGCTGGGCGAGAGGGTCTCGGCCGCCGACGCCGCCGACTGGGGCATGATCCACCAGGCCACGGCGGCTCAGGACGCGGACGAGGTGACCGAGGCCCTGCTGGCCCGGCTCGCCGCTGGCCCAACGGTCGCGCTGGGGCTGGCCAAGTCGGCGATGCGGGCCAATCAGCACGCCACCCTGGAGCAGGCCATGACCCAGGAGCTGTACAACCTCGAACTGTCTTGCCGGACAGCAGACTTCAAGGAGGGACTCGCGGCCTTCCGCGAGCGCCGCGCACCGGACTTCACCGGCCGATGACCGAAGGGAAATCCATGCCATTCGACGCGATCACGTATGAGGTCACCGGCCACACCGCGACCATCACGCTCAACCGGCCCGAGGCGCTCAACGCGCTGAGCCCGCACATGATCACCGAGCTGAGGACCGCCTATGACGCGGCGGAGAACGATGACGACGTCTGGATCCTCATCGTCACCGCCAATGGCCGCGCGTTCTGCACGGGCGCGGACGTCTCGGAGATCCCCGGTGACGGCAAGGTCATCAACGAGCGGCCCTACCTGTCGACGTATGAACAGTGGGAGGCCCCGCAGGAGGGCACACCGCCGTTCCGCCGGATGGCCAAGCCGGTGCTGGCCGCGATCAACGGGATCTGCTGTGGCGCAGGGCTGGACTGGGTCACCACCGGCGACGTGGTCATCGCCTCGGATCGGGCGACGTTCTTCGACCCGCATGTGAGCATCGGCCTGGTCGCCGGCCGTGAGATGGTCCGCCTGGCTCGGGTCCTGCCTCGCAACATCGCGCTGCGCATGTCACTGATGGGCAAGCACGAGCGGATGACCGCACAGCGCGCATACGACCTCGGCATGATCAGCGAGGTCGTCGAGCACGACCGACTGCTCGAACGGGCCCACGAGATCGCCGACGTGATCAACTCCAACGCCCCACTGGCCGTCCGCGGGACACGCCTGGCCATCCACAAGACGTTGGACCTGCCCCTGCACGAGGCCGAGATCCTGGCCGAGACATTCCGGGAGCGGGTCGTGCGGACGGAGGACGCGCTCGAGGGGCCGCGCGCGTTCATGGAGAAGCGGACGCCGAACTGGCAGTGCAGGTGAGTGAGATGCCACAGTTCGAGACAGTCCTCCTCGACGTCGACGAGGCGGCGCGAGTCGCCACCGTGACATTGAACCGGCCGGACCGACTGAACTCGTTCGACCGGCGCATGTGCCACGAGATGGCCGACGTCTGGCGCACCGTGAAACTCGACGACCGAGTCAACGCGGTGGTACTGCGCGGGGCTGGTGAGAAGGCGTTCTCCGCGGGCCTCGACGTCAAGACCCCCTACGGTCAGCCGTCGAATGTGTGGAACCACGAGGATCCCGGCGAGTTCCTCAGCCCGAAGTGGCAGAAGATGTGGAAGCCCGTCGTGTGTGCCGTGCAGGGCATGTGCACCGCCGGGGCGTTCTACTACGTCAATGAGTCCGATGTCGTGATCTGCTCCTCCGACGCCACGTTCTTCGACTCCCACGTCAGCTTCGGCCGGGTGTGTGCGCTGGAGCCGATCGGGCTGATGCGCCGGATCGGGCTCGGTGAGACACTGCGAATCGCCTTAACCGGCAACGACGAACGCGTCAGCGCTCAGACCGCACTGCGGATCGGGCTGGTGTCAGAGATCGTCGAGGCAACCGGGACCGAGGAGCTGTGGGCCCGCGCGCACGAGATCGCGAGCATGATCGCCGCGCACCCGACATCGGCGACCCAGGGCACCGTCAAGGCCATCTGGGAGTCGCTCGACAAACCGTACCGCGCAGCGCTCGAGCAGGGGCTGATCTACACCCGACTCGGCAATGCCATCGGAGACTCCGAGCTGGACCCGAATCGTCGTCCGCCAACGCCGAGGATTCGTTGATGGCCAACACGCTGACCCGGCGAATCACCGAAGTCCTCGCTCTCGCACCACAGTCCCGCGCCATCGAGTTCGAGGGCGACTGGTCGACATGGGCCGAGGTGGGCGACCAAGCCAGGCGTATCGCCACAGTCGTGGCACAACACGGTGGGTCGCACCCGCAGGTGGGTGTTCTGCTGCGCAACACACCCGTCCACGTCGCGACGTTCCTGGGGCTGATGCTCGCAGAGGCGACGCTGGTGGTCATCAACCCGGCGCGCGGCGATGACCGCACCAGGGATGACATCGCGGCACTGGGACTGCCCATAGTCATCGGGACGGCCGACGACCTGGCCGCACTGGTCAGGACGTCAGACTCCATGACCGCCGTCACGGTATCGACGCTGACCGAACCACCGCGGCTATCACCCTGTCCGACACCCATATCGGCAGACACCCGACCCGGTGTCGCGGTCCGCATGCTGACCAGCGGCACCACCGGTCCGCCGAAGCGGATCGACCTGACCTACGACATGTTGGCGCGCAGCGCACTCGGCGCCAACCCCGAGGCCGCCACCGCCCCAGCCGAGCCGCGGCGCGGTGTCGCCATCGTCAACGCGCCCCTTGTGCACATCGGCGGTGTCTACCGGGTACTGCAGTGCGTCACCGAGGCCCGCCCGTTCGTCCTACTCCCCCGCTTCGAGTTGCAGCGCTGGGCGCAGGTGGTGCGCGAACACCGGCCGAAGGCGGTGTCACTTGTACCCGCCGCGCTGCGCATGGTGCTGCACTCTGACCTGACTCGCGACGACCTCGCGGGCGTACGCGCGGTGACCTCCGGTACCGCGCCGCTGTCGGCCGAGGACGCCGATGCGTTCACCGACAAGTTCGGCATCCCGGTGCTGACATCCTATGCGGCAACCGAATTCGGTGGTGGCGTTGCCGGTTGGAGCCTCGCCGACCACACCCGTTACTGGCACGACAAGCACGGCAGCGTGGGCCGCGCCACCCTCGGCGCGAAGCTGCGGGTCATCGACGACGACGGCAACCCCGTCGACCCCGGCGTGCCCGGTCTGCTCGAGGTCAAGCCCGGCCAGCTCGACCCAGGCGCGGGCTGGATCCGCACGACGGACCTGGCCCGCATCGACGAGGACGGCTTCCTGTGGATCCTCGGTCGCGCCGATCAGGCGATCATCCGGGGCGGGTTCAAGGTCATGCCCGATGATGTGCGCCTGGCGTTGGAGGCCCATCCCGCCGTGGCCGGTGCTGCCGTAGTGGGCCGCCCCGATGAGCGACTCGGCGAGACTCCGGTGGCGATGGTGGAGTTACGCACTGAATCCAACACCGACACCGACGAGATCGCCGACTTTCTGCGGACCAGGCTGGCCCGCTACGAGGTCCCGACCGAGATCGCGATCGTCGACACCATCCCGAGAACTCCGTCGGGCAAGGCCGACCTGAGCGCGGTGCGGGCACACTTCGCCGCGTCCCGAGGCGGGCATGGCGGCTGATATCGCGCCGGGCACCGAGACCATCGCGTCCGTCCTGATCCGGCAGGCGCGGACGAGGACCACTCATCCGCTGCTGATCTGCGATGCCGAGCGGCTGAGTTACGAGTACGCCGAGCGTCGTTCGGCACTGCTCGCGCGGGGGCTCATCACACTCGGGGTCGGCAAGGGAAGCCACATCGGTCTGCTCTACCCCAACGGCGCCGACTTCGTCATCGGCATGCTTGCCGCCACCCGCATCGGTGCTGTCGCAGTTCCGTTCACCACGTTCGCCACGGCGCGCGAACTCGGCGAGCAACTCGCCCACGCCGACATCACGGTCCTGCTCGCCGCCCGGTCGTATCGTTCACACGACTACGTCGGCCGCCTGACCGAAGCCCTCGGCGTGCGGGAGTTCACGCCGTCGCGGCCGCTGTTCATCGCGAGAGCACCGCAATTGCGCCATATCGTTTTCGACCAGCACGAGGTCGCGAACCTGGCCGACGGTGTGGGCGACGACCTACTGTGCGCGCTACAGGACGACGTGGACGGGTCGGATCCACTGGCTATCGTCTACACATCGGGATCCACGGACGTTCCCAAGGGGGCCGTGCACACGCATGCCAGCGTCCTCGGCCACCAGCGCAACCTCAACGAGATTCGCGGCCTCGATGCCGATGACCGGCTGTTCTGCAACTCACCGTTCTTCTGGGTGGGCGGTCTGGCCTTCGGTCTGCTCGCCACGCTCGTCGCCGGCGCCACCCTGGTGTGTTCCAACGCGGTCGACGCGGGTGCCACCCTCGATCTGCTGGAGACCGAACGGCCCACGCTGACCAATGGTTTCGCGGCAGCGGTCGCCCACCTCGCCCGCCACCACAGCGTCCCGGGACGCGACCTGTCATCCATGCGACGCGGCAACCTGTACCCGATCATGCCCGCCGACGTGCGCCCAGCCGATCCCGACCGCAGGCACAACATGCTGGGGATGACCGAGGCGGGCGGCACGTTCCTGCTGCACGCCGACGAATCGGACCAGCCCGAGACGCGCCGCGGCTCATTCGGGCGGCCGGCACCCGGATTCGAGACGAGAGTCGTCGACCCCGATACCGGCGCGGCGGTCGAACACGGCACGGTCGGCGAACTGCTCATCCGCGGACCGCATCTCATGCAGCGATACCACCGGCGCAGCCGCGAGGAGTGCTTCGACCCCGACGGGTGGTTTCACACCGGAGACAACGTCCGTACCGATGAGGACGGCTACGTCTACTACCTGGGGCGGCGCGGCGCGATGATCAAGACCGCCGGCGCCAACGTGTCGCCCGTCGAGGTGGAGAAGGCCATCGCGCGGGTCACCGGCGGCACGGTCGCACACGTCGTCGGTCTGCCCGACCTCGAACGCGGCGAGATCGTTGCCGCAGTCCTCGTCACCGATCAGCACGTCGACCCGTCGGCATTGCGCGACCTGCTCGCGTCAGAGTTGTCGGCGTTCAAACTGCCACGCCGAGTCGCCACCGTCACCGAGGTGCCGCTGCTGTCGAGCGGCAAGGTCGACCTCCGCCGCCTTCGCGAGGTGTTCGATGGCTGACACCCCTGAGACTCCTGAGACCCCTGACACCCTTGACGCCCTCGTCCGTCGCGGGTGCGCCGAGCACGGCACGAAACCGGCGGTCATCGACCCCGCCGAGCGGATCGACTACGCCACACTCGATTCCACGACAATGGAGTTGGCCGCCGCCTTCGTCGCGGCAGGTGTCGGCAAGGGCACCCGCGTCGGCCTGATCATGCCCAACGGCGTCCGCTGGGTGCAGATCGCTGTGGCCCTCGGCCGCATTGGGGCTGTGCTGGTGCCGCTGAGCACGCTTCTCGCGCCGCGGGAACTCGTCGCGCAACTGCGCGCTGCGTCAGTCCAGACGCTGATCACCGTCAACGAGTTCCGCGGCCACCGCTACCCCGCCGAACTCGCCGCGGAGTTGGACACCACCGGCGTGCTCAACCGCACGCTGTACCACCAGGCGCTGCCCGCCCTGCGCACGGTGTGGGAGGCGCAGGCGCTGCCCGCGGTGACAGCGAGCGATGACGTGCGCGACGTCGTGGCGGCCATGACCGCCGCACTCACACCGAGCGACCCATTGGTGATCATGTTCACGTCGGGTAGCAGCGGAACACCGAAAGGTGTTGTGCACTCGCATGGCAACGCATTGCGTGCGGTGGCCTCAAGCCTGGCGCCGCGCTGTATCGACTCCGGTACCCGGCTGTACCTTCCGATGCCGTTCTTCTGGGTCGGGGGGTTCGGCGCTGGCGTACTGTCAGCCCTGCTGGCGGGCGCGACGCTGGTCACCGAACCCGCTCCACAACCAGACTCCACGCTGGAGTTACTAGAGCGCGAGCGCGTCACACTGTTCCGCGGATGGCCCGATCAGGCCGAGGCATTGGCCCGCCAATCGGACTCGACCGGCGTCGATCTGTCCGCCCTGCGGCCGGGAAGCCTCGACGGGCTGCTACCGCAGGCACTGCGCGGACGGCCGGGGGCGCGGGCCAAGCTGTTCGGCATGACCGAGGCGTTCGGTCCGTACTGCGGCTACCCCGCCGACACCGATATGCCCGAATCCGCCTGGGGCAGTTGTGGTCGTCCCTTCGAGGGCATGGAGATCCGCATCGTCGACGTCGACGACCGCACGCCGGTTCCCGCCGGAACCGTCGGCGAGATCGAGATCCGCGGACCGCACACGCTGCGGGGTATCTGCAGACGCAGCCGCGAGGACCTGTTCACCGCCGACGGCTTCTACCCCACCGGCGACCTGGCCCACCTCGACGATGACGGGTTCATGTTCTATCACGGCAGGTCCGATGACATGTTCAAGGTGAGCGGGGCGACCGTCTATCCGAGCGAGGTCGAGGCGGCGCTGCGGACCGTCTCCGGTGTCGGCGGCGCCTTCGTCACCAACGTGGTCGGTGGTGGCGGTGACCGGGTCGGCGCCGCCGTGGTCTGCGACGCCGCGAACACCACCACAGCCGGCCTGCGGAGCGCCGCGCGAGAACTGCTCAGCTCGTTCAAGATTCCGACAGTGTGGCTGCTGCTGGACTCCGACGATCTCATCCCCCGCGGCACCACCGGCAAGGTCGACGTCCGTCGGCTTCGCGACATGCTCACCGACGCTGCGACACTGGAGGACAGTCGATGAAGACCAAGGGAGCCCTCGACGACATCGCCGGTCTTCGCGGCGAGAGCCTCTGCGCAACAGCTACTGTTAGCTTCACTAATATTCACCGTGGCACCGCTCACGGCAATGGCACGGGAACGGAGAACGGATGACGGGTCGGTTGGCGGGCAAGGTGGCGTTCATCACCGGAGCGGCGCGCGGACAGGGGCGGGCCCATGCGGTCCGGATGGCCACCGAGGGTGCCGACATCATCGCCGTGGACATCGCGGGCAAGCTGCCCGACTGCGTCCCCTACGACTCGGCCAGCCCCGAGCAGCTCGAGGAGACGGCCAGCCTTGTGAAGGCCACGGGTCAACGCATCCTCACGTCGGTGACCGACACCCGCGACTACGACGGGCTTCGAGAGGTCGTCGATGCCGGTGTCGCCGAGTTCGGCCGCCTCGACGTCATCGTGGCCAATGCGGGTATCGCCGCGCCGCAGATCTGGGACGAGATCACGCCAGAGTCGTTCCGCGACGTCATGGACGTCAACGTGACCGGTACCTGGAACGCCGTGATGGCCGGTGCGCAACACATCATCGACGGTGGCCGCGGCGGATCAGTGATCCTGATCAGCTCCGCAGCGGGCGTCAAGATGCAGCCGTTCATGATCCACTACACCACCAGCAAGCACGCCGTCACCGGCATGGCGCGGGCGTTCGCCGCCGAGCTGGGCAAGCATGCCATTCGCGTCAACAGCGTCCACCCGGGTGCGGTGAACTCCGATATGGGATCGGGCGACATGATCGGCGCGATCGGCAGAACCATGGAGAGCAATCCGCAGCTCGCCCACATGATCACACCATTCCTGCCGACCTGGATGGCCGAGCCCGAGGACATCGCCGACGCCGTGCTGTGGCTAGCCAGTGACGAGTCAAAACTCGTCACCGCAACGGCGATGTCGATCGATCAGGGCGCCACGCAGTACTGAGAGAGGCGCGTGATACCGAGGCGCGTTATACCGAGGAGATGGAGTGGAGTCAGGGTGCGCGATAGCCCACGGCGGACTGGCGCAACTGCCAGATCTGTCCGGGGCACAGTTCCTGGGTGGCCTGGCTCAGCAGGTAGGACACCATGTGTTCGTCAGAGGTGCGGAAGTCCGACTTGATCGCGGCCGCCATATCGGCGTAGCTCTGCTTGGCCTCGACGCGGCCACACAGGCCGTAGCCGTAGTCCAGCGCGGCCTGGCCGTTGGCGAAGTTGTAGCCCGGGCGCACTGTCACGTTGACGAGGTAGCCGATCTGGTCGGCGCCCGCGGGTGCGGCCTGCACCACCCCGGCCAGCCCCATGCCCACTGCCAGGCCGATAAGGCCCATCGATCGCTTCACAAACAGCACCTTAGCGGCCGATGAGTACGCCCGCGCCGTTTACCGAGCGCCTTCGTGCCGGCCTTGCCTGCTACGGCAAGCAGCCGTTCATCGAGTTCGACCGGAGGTGGCACTCGGGAGACGACATCGCGGACTACCACCGCCGGATCGTGCGGGCCCTCGACGACGCAGGCGTGCCTGCCGGTGAACCGGTGGGCGTCGTCGTCCGCAACCGGGTGCCCCACGCCGCGGCGCTGCTCGGGTTCATCGCCGACGGCAGGCCCGTCGTGATGATCTACTCCTATCAGTCCGCGGCGGCAATCGCTGCCGATGTCGAGAGACTCCATCTGGGCGCCGTCGTCGCCGATGCGCAGGACTGGACCAACCCCGTCATCGAGGCGGCGGACCGTGCTGGTACCGCCGCGGTGTCGCTGTCGCCTGACTCCATAGCCGTCCTCCGCGCGCATCGCGGTGCGCGGGCCGATCGGAGCCTGGCGCAGGCAGGCATCCACATCCTCACCAGCGGCACCACCGGCGCGCCCAAGCGGATTCCGATCCGGACCGAGGTGCTCGCCCACACCGTGAGCAGCATGATCCACGGCCACGTGCCGTCCCCCGATGACCCACCGGATCTGGTGTTCTGGCCGTTCGGCAGCATCGGCGTCTGCCAGCTGCTGGCCGTCCCGTATGTGGGCAAGTCGATGGTGCTGCTCGAGAAGTTCTCCGTGTCGGAGTGGGTCCGCGTCGTGCAGACCTACCGGCTCAGGCGAACCGCAGTTCAACCCGCCATCGTGCGGATGCTGCTCGACTCCGACGTCACCCGCGACGACGTTCCCTCCCTGGAGTGCGTCGTCGGCGGATCCGGCCCGCTGGAGCGCGACCTCCGCGTGGAGTTCGAGCGGCGCTTCGGCATACCCGTGTTGTGGGCCTATGGCGCAACGGAGTTCGCCGGATCAATCTGCGCGTGGACCCCGGATCTGCGCGCCCGGTTCGGCGACACCAAACCCGACAGTTCGGGTCGGGCGCTGCCAGGTGTGCACGTTCGGATCATCGACGCCGACACCGGCGAGACAGTGCCCACGGGCGACACGGGATTGCTGGAGGCCCGCGTCGAGGTGATGGGTGGCGACTGGCTGCGCACAACAGATCTGGCGTCGATCGACGAGGACGGATTCATCACGCTGCACGGTCGCAGCGACGGCGCGATCAACCGCGGCGGCTTCAAGATCCTGCCCGAGTCGGTGCGCCGGGTGCTGATAACGCACCCCGCAGTTCTCGACGCGTGTGTGGTGGGCGTACCGGATCACCGCCTCGGCGAAGTCCCCTTCGCGGCAGTCGAACTGCGCCGCAATGCGACCCCGCCGTCGGAGTCGGAGCTGAGGGATCTGGTGCGCGAGAAACTGCCGAGTCACCACGTGCCCGTTGCGATCGCCATCGCCGAGGCATTGCCCCGCAATGCGGCGATGAAGGTCAGACCGAGCGAAGTGGCTGCGTGGTATCGACCGCCGAATCCGCGCTAGCGCCCACACCGGGGGCGAACACGCGCGTCAGGAACGCCACCTGATCGGCGGCCACTCTGTCGTGCCACTCGTGACCGGGCCAGACGTCGAAGTGGTCGCACGGGTAGTGGTGGACCTCGCCCCTGCCGTGCACGGCCGTCTTTGCGACGGACTCGGCGGGAACGTAGCGGTCGAAGTCGGCGATCTGCACCAGCAGTCTCGCCCGCATCCGCTTGGCCGCGGCCGTAGTGCGGATCGCGCCGATCTCCATGCCGACCGCGGCGTCAATCTCGTTGCGCCACGTGGGTCCCGCGATCGAGGTGTAGCTCTCGTAGGCGCCGTCCAGCGCAAGCGCCGCCCGCTGGCCGGGCAGCGCCACCAACGGCATCATCGTGGGGCTCGCGCCGCGGGCGACGGCCACCTTGCTCGCCATCCCCGTGAGCGTCCAGCTCAGCGCTGTCAGGACGCTGTGCTCACCGACCGACGCCCGCCCAGCCGCCAACCCGCTTGTCAGCGGTGTCATCGCGATGACCGCCTTGACCTCGGGGCGGTCGGCGGCGACCTGGAACACGTGCGCTCCCGACATCGAGGATCCCCACAACGCGATCCGGTCGCCGTCGACGCCGGGGAGGCGCTTGGCAGCATTCATCGCCGCGTGGTAGTCCCGCTGCTGTCGCCTGATCGAAATGGACTGGCGTGGCTGACCATCCGACGCCCCGAACCCGCGGTAGTCGAAGGCCAGCACGTCGGCGCCCGCGGCGCTGAGCTGCTCGGCGAACGGCTCCAGCCCGGAGTCCTTCGTCCCGCCAAAGCCATGCGCCATCACCACGACCGGTCGGCCGCCGGGGCCCGCGAGCCGGTCGGAGTTGGCGCTGAAATGCCAGCCGCTGCAGGCGACACCCTCTGAGGTGAAGGTGACGTCGGTGTGGGTCATGCCATCTCCTATGACTGCTTGGCGGTGTCGGTGGTGCCGTAGATGGAACGCAGCCAGACGGTCGCCGCGCCGTCCATCAACTGCTCACGCGTCAGCGTCCCGCCCAGCGTCAGCCGTTCCAGCAGGCGGTCATTGAACTCCAGCAGGACCGAGGCCAAGACGTCGGCGTCCACGCCTGCGGGCGCCCGCCCCGCCGCTCGGTCCGCGCGGATCATCTCCGCGACCGACTCGACGAACGACTCGCGGGCCTCGTCCCAGATATCGCGCACCGAGGCGCTCGTTCCGCGCGCATCGAGCATCGCCTTGAACATGTGCTGGTGGCCCTCCCAGCTGGCGAACAGCCCGTCGAGCATTGCATGAATGCGTCCGTCCGGTGAATCCTCTGCCATGGTGAAGGCGTCGTTGACCGCGAACACCTCATCGACCATCCGGCCCATCAATGCGGCCACCGCCGCGCCCTTGTTCTCGAAGTAGAAGTAGAACGCCGAACGAGTCACCCCAGCCTGCTTGGAGATCTCCGCGATGTTGACCGCCTCGAGGCTCTCCTCGCGCAGCCAGCGGTCGAGCGCGTCGAGAATGGCCTCCCGGCGGTGGTCGCTGCGCTGAGGGGGCCGACGATCGGTCGCAGATCTCACGCCGGGACCAGCCTCGACGGTCGGCCCTCTGCACGCTTGATCCCCGCGGGGATCTCACGGGTCCGGAGGTCGTGTTCGTAGACGTAGTAGTCGACTTGCTGTGTGTGGCGCGCACTTTCGGTGCAGTGCCCGGTGTAACGCTGCTGGTCGGCGTCGATCACGCGTTCCATCTCGGCGGCTGACGGTAGTGCGTAGCGGCCGACAGCGTAGGCCGCCAGCAGCCGGGACTGGCACTCCACGAACGGGAACAGCGTGGGGACCGCCTGCGCGAATCCGATGAACACTGCATCGTCGATACCCGGGGAGAACATCCGTTTGTACAACCGGATGTGGTTGTCGGGCGCGCTGAGGAACTCCGGATCGAAGAATGGAAACGTGATGTTGTATCCGGTCGCGTAGATGATCACATCGAAGTCGCTGCTGGTGCCGTCGACGAATACAACGGTGTCGCCGTCGAGGCGCTCGATGTTCGGCTTGGGGGTCACGTCGCCTGAGCCGAGGCGTAGGGGCAGTTCGACCGACTGAGTTGGATGCGCTTCGAAGAGCTTGTGGTTCGGCTGCGGCAGGCCGTACATGGTCGGGTCCACCCCCATGACGGGCGCGACGAGTTGAAGTGCCTTGCGCTGCCAGGACAGTGGCAGGTGCGGGGTGGTGCGCCACAGGGTGTCACCCGGGCGTCCGGCGATGTACTTGGGCACGATCCAGGCACTCGACCGCGTCGAGAGTGTCACCTGGTTCTGTAGCGCCTTCGACGACAACTCGACGGTGATGTCGGCCGCGCTGTTGCCCAGGCCAACGACCAGAATCCGCTTACCTGTCAGGTCGAGAGGCTGTCGGGGGTCGATGTAGTGGTGCGAGTGAAACGACTCACCCGCGAACGTGCCGGGGAAGTTCGGCAGTCTCGGGTCCCAGTGGTGCCCGTTGGCGACAACCAGCAGATCGAACTCGCGGTGCTCGCCGGCCTGGTCGATGATGTCCCAGCCGCCGCCGTCGCGGCGACGTGCGTTCGCCACGCCATTGCCGAACTCGATGTTCTCCAGTAAGCCGAATGCGTCGGCGTAGGAATCGAGGTAGGTCTTGATATCGGAGTGATGCGGAAACGACGGATAGTGCTCCGGCATCGGGAAGTCCTTGAAGCACAACCTCTGGCGCGAGGTGTCGATGTGCAACGACCGGTACGCGCTGCTGTGCCCGTTGGGGTTGCCGAACGCCCAGTTGCCGCCGATCCGGTCCGACGTCTCGAACGTCGTATAGGGGACGCCGTAATCCTTCAGCATCTTTCCCGCGGTCAAACCGCTGATGCCCGCACCGATCACGGCGGTGCGCGGCGTCGTGCGCGAAAAGGTCATGTTCAAGGCCGCTCCTCACGGTATGCGGCGGGACACTATCAGCGGGTTTGACGTACGTCAATGAATTCTGACAACTGTCAAATGAGAGGTGCGGTTGGTCTTGCGCGCCCACGATCCTGATCTCGTGACGTCTCCCCCACAATGGTCAGATGACAGCCACAGGCGACAGACTGGCGCGTGCGACAGGATGACGAATTCGACGGCTGATCCGACACCGCCGCCCGACTCCACCCACGGCATCATGCTCATCTGCGTCACCGCCATGGTCGCGGGCGTGCTCATAGGCTTCGTCGGCGGCGCATTCCGTTGGTGCCTCACGGCAGCGGATGGGCTGCGCGCCGACCTCGCCGACTGGGCACACCGGATACCCGGCCCGGGCTGGCTCGTCGTGATGGCCGCCGCTGCGGCCGGCGCAACACTCGCGGCCTTGATCGTGCGGTGGCTGCCGATGGCTGCCGGCAGCGGCATCCAGCACGTTGAGGCCGTTCACCGAGGCGACGCCACGCCGCCACTGCTGCGCTTGCTTCCGGCGAAGTTCGTCGGCGGCGTGCTGGCGATCGGCTCGGGACTGGTGTTGGGCCGCGAGGGGCCGACGGTGCACATGGGTGCGGCGATCGGAGCAGAGGCGGCACGACGCGCCCGGCTTCCCGACTCCGAGGTCAGAATGCTGCAAACCGCCCTGGGCGGCGCCGGTCTCGCGGTCGCATTCAACGCCCCCATCGGAGGCGCGCTCTTCACCCTTGAGGAGGTGACGAAGTCCTTCCGGCTCCGAACCGTTCTTGCCACGGTTCTCGCCACTGCCACGGCGGTCGGATGCTCGCGGCTCATCAACGGAAACCATGCCGACTTTCAGGTCGAACCGGTTGCGTCCCCGGCACTTTCCTGGCTTCCCCTGTTTATCGTCTTCGGCCTGCTGACCGGATGCCTCGGCGTGTTCTACAACCGGTTGGTGCTGACCTTCCTCGACCGTGTCAAAGCGGTGCCCCGGATTCCCGCGGTTGCGAAGGCCGCCGTGATCGGTGCGTTGATCGGGTTGGTGACGTTCATCCAGCCACTGGCGACCGGCGGTGGCGACACCCTGAACCAGTTGATCCTGGGCGGAAACAGCATGGTCCTGGCTGCGATCGCCGGATTTCTCGCGTTGCGGTTCATTGCCGGCCCGCTGTCGTACGCCGCAGCAGTACCCGGGGGACTGTTCGCCCCGCTGCTGGCGATAGGCACGCTATGGGGAGTGCTGTTCGTCGGGGGCTTTGACGCCGTGTGGCCCGGAGACCATGCGTCGATGGCAATTCCCATGGCGATCGTCGGGATGGCGGCATTCTTCGGCGCGACTGTCCGAGCGCCATTGACGGGCATCGTCATCGTCATCGAGATGACGGCCACGACATCGGTGGCGGTACCGATGCTGGCTGCCACCGCCGCGGCAGTTCTCGTCGCTGAATTGTTGAGATCGCCGCCGATCTACGACAGCCTCCGGGAGCGGATGCCCGCCAATCCCACGACAGCCTGACGACGATTCCCATCCCCGTGCGCCGTAACGGCGCGCGGGGATGGGAAAGCTTGGTGGAAGCTATATTTCGCCGTCCGCCTCAATCAAGCGATGTAGCGGACAATGCTCTCAGCGACCGCGGCGGGCTTCTCGGATCCCTCGATCTCCACGGTGATGGTTGTGGTCGCCTGCACCGCACCCTCGAGCTTATTGATGGCCGTGACCTCTCCGCGCGCCCGAATCCGGGCCCCCACCTTGACCGGCGTGATGAACCGCACCTTGTTGTAGCCGTAGTTGACGGCCAGCGTGATGCCGTCGACCCGGTAGAGCTGATGGGAGAAGTGCGGAAGCAGCGACAGTGTCAGCAGGCCGTGGGCGATGGTGCCGCCGAAGGGGCCGTCAGCCGCCCTCTTCGGATCGATGTGGATCCACTGGTGATCATCGGTGGCGTCGGCGAACAGGTTCACGCGGTCTTGGCTGATCTCCATCCACTCGGTGGGTCCGAGTTGGCTGCCTTGGGCCGCTGCAAACTCGCTCAGATCATTGAAGACTTTCACGCGTACTCCTCTCGGTGGGTTGGCGGAGATGGACACCGCCGGTAATAGATCTAGTCGCTGGGACATGGGAACACAACGACCTATTTGCTGAAACGACGCAAACAGGGCCGCGAGTTCGCCTCGAGTTCGCCACAGTTCGGGGTGACGACTCGCATGCAGGGACTTCCCCAGATTTAACAATTGCGATATTCGCCAATTCGCGCGCAAACGGCCCCACTTAGCCCACGCGACCTGCAACGAAATGATCTTCAATCGGTCTCAAAAGGCTGGTTCAGCGCGCGAAACGGCCCAATACTGACTTTGCTACACGCATCACAAATGCGAATGACGCCAGTTAGCGGCGCCATGCCTTGGCGCCGGACCGCCACACGAATGGAAACCATAATGAGCGTACCTTCCCTCGAATTCAAGACCTCAGCTGCGTTTCGGATGACCGAAAACATCAGTTGGTGGGACTCGGACTCAGAGGCAACGATGGTGTTGTCGACACCCGACGTCGACCCAGGCCTGTGGGCGGAATACCTGCAGGGCGCCGACCAAAGCTATCGCCGCCACGGCGTCGAGGACGCACTCGACGTCGCCGCGATCAGCGACGGCCACGACACCGCGATGTTCTGGGCCCTGGTCGACGACACGGGCCGAGTCACCGGCGGCGTCCGCGCGATCGGACCGCTGACGTGTGCCGACGACTCGCACGCGGTGGTCGAGTGGGAGAACCACGAAGGACTGCCCGCGGTGCGCAAGATGATCGACGACAGGGTGCCGTTCGGCATTCTCGAGATGAAGTCGGCTTGGACCACCAACGACCGCAACCGCGCTCGCCCGGTATCCAATGCACTGGCACGCAGCGGATTCCACGCCATGGAACTCATGGGGATCCAGTTCTGCATGGCCACGTCCGCGCCCCATGTGCTGGAACGCTGGGGCACCTCGGGGGGCGTTGTGGCCCCCATCCCGGCGGCCCCCTATCCTGATGAGCGCTATCGAACCAAGATGATGTGGTGGGATCGTCGAACGTTCTCCAAACTTGCCGAGCCGGAACAGGTATCAAAGATCTTGCGTGAGATTGCCGTGGTGTCGCGCCGCGCGGCCTTGGTGTCATGACCCCAAGCCGAGACAGAGTTAGCTTCGGTGCTGTCGTCCTGGACGACTCGCGCGCCGAGGACGCCGGCGCCCTGGCAGATCTGCGGGCCGACGCCACCATCGAGACCATCGACACCTGGGCGGTCCAGCACGAAGCACTGCTTCGCGCGCTGACCACGGACGAATCCGAACTGGCCGACGAGGCACCCCGGTGGGCCTACTACTCGTGGCGCAGATCGCTGGTCAAGATCCTTGGCCCACAGTCCTTCCGGCGCCTTCGACTCGATCGCAACCGAAACCTGGTCACGATCGATGAGCAGGATCGACTCGGCCAGCTCCGAGTGGGAGTGGTGGGGCTCAGCTCCGGTCACGTCATCGCGCACACACTCGCCGCACAGGGCCTTTGCGGCGAGTTGCGACTGGCCGACTTCGATGAACTGGAACTGTCCAACCTCAATCGCGTGCCCGCCAGCGTGTTCGACCTCGGTCTCAACAAGGCAATCGCCACCGCGCGCAGGATCGCCGAACTCGACCCATACCTGTCGGTGCAGCCGTGGCCGGCGGGCCTCGTCGGCGACAGTGTCGAGGAGTTCCTCGACGGGCTGGACGTCGTGATCGAGGAGTGCGACTCGCTGGATGTGAAGGCATTGGTCCGCCAGGAGTCACGGGCACGCCAGCTACCGGTGGTGATGGCCACCAGCGATCGAGGACGCATCGACGTCGAGAGGTTCGACCTCGAACCGGACCGGCCGCTGTTCCATGGCCTGCTCGGCGCCCTCGACGTTGCGGGGCTGAGCGAGTTGAGCAGTCAGCAGAAGATCCCCCACGTGATGCGACTGGTCGAGCACACCGGGCTGTCGGCCCGAGCCGCGGCCTCGCTGCTCGAGGTGGGGCAGTCACTGGCGACGTGGCCACAGTTGGCCGGCGATGTCACGCTCGGCGCCGGCGGAGTTGCCGAGGCCGTCAGACGGATCGGTCTCGCCGAGCCGTTGTCCTCGGGTCGGGTGCAGCTCGACGTGGGTGCAGCCCTCGACCGGATCGAGGAACCGCCGATCCCGCAACCGCCCGTGCCACCTGAGGAGCCCGAGGAGAAAAGACCCGAGGATCTGATCGGGATTGTCGTCACGGCGGCCCTCCGGGCACCCTCGGGTGGCAACAGCCAGCCCTGGGCGATCGAGGCTCACGACCAGTCCGTCGAGATCACGCTCAACCCCGCGCTGACCACGACGATGGATCTGGGCTTCCGCGGCAGCGCTGTGGCGATCGGGGCGGCCGTCTTCAACGCGTCGGCGGCCGTCGCTGCCGTCGGCAACGACGTCATGGCGCAGGTCGACTACCTCGAACCCACCGGGGCCGAGCCGGCCGAGCAGTGGCCCCTGCGAGCGACGGTGCGCTTCGTGCCGGGGAATGACCCGGCCCGTGCCGCGCTCTATCCCGCGCTGCTGCACCGCGAGACAAATCGTCATTTCGGTGCTCCCACCAGCCTCACCGACGACGTCCAGGAGGCGCTTGCGAGCGCAGCCGCCCGCGAGGGGGCGCGGCTGTGCCTGCTGACTGAGCGTGCTCAGATCGACAGCGCGGCAGACATTCTCGCCACCGCAGATCGGATCAGGTATCTGACGCCCGCATTGCACGCCGAAATGATGTCGGAGCTGCGCTGGCCGGGTGCCGACGCCATGGATTCGGGTATCGATGTGCGCAGCCTCGAGCTGGACGCGGGAACACTGCCGGTCCTGGACCTCCTTGCGCGCCCCGATGTGATGGCGGCGCTGGCCGCGTGGGACGCCGGTCGTGTGCTCGGCGCCGACACCCGGGCCCGTGTCGCGTCCAGCAGCGCGCTGGCCGTGATCACAGTGGCCGGCACCGAGTTGACCGACTACGCCCGCGGCGGAGCCGCGGCCGAAGCCGTGTGGGTCACCGCGCAGGACCGCGGATTGTCGGTGCAGCCCATCTCACCGGCATTCCTGTACGCACAGTCCGATGGCGATTTCCTCGAGGTCTCACGTGACCGTGCCACCGAGCTGTCCGACCTCAGCGCGCGTTTCGGAGCCCTCTCGGGGGTCGCCGGTGACGCGCCTGCCCTCATCCTGCGGCTCGCGGTGACACCCCCGGCCACGGTCAAGAGCCGTAGACGCAACATGAATTCCGTCGTGCGGCGATATTCTGATTCAAATGTCTCCCAAGACTCCCCGCGTCAGCCTTGACCGACTGGTGACTAACGTCGCCGTCGACCTGATGGCGTCCAATGCCGCGACGTCGGTGAAAGTGGCACAAGGCGTCCTCGCGGTGATGGTCGAGTACTTCGACGTGGACGTCAGTTTCCTGCGCTACAACGACCACTCCATCCGTGCATCGCTGTTGGTCGCCGAGTGGCCCGAGCGGCCGGGCGTGCCCGTTCCGGACCCGTTGGGCGTGGTGTATTTCGCCGACGCCGATCCCGTGTTCGCAGAATCTGAGCACGGCAAGAAGCCGTTGGTGTTCCGACCCGACGACGCGGACTATCAGCGCCGCATCGAAGAGGGCCGCAACATCCCCACGACATCCATGGCGGCCGCACCTCTGGTGTCCGGCGACACCACCACCGGTGTGCTCGGCTTCGTGAAGTTCGGTGATCGCGAGTGGCTCCCTGCCGAACTCAATGCGCTGGAGGCCATCGGATCGCTGTTCGCACAGGTACAGGCCAGAGTGGCGGCAGAGGATCGGCTTCGCTTTCTCGCCGAGCATGACGACCTGACCGGCCTGTTCAACCGGCGGGCACTGCTCGATCACCTCGACGCCAGGCTGGCGCCCAACAGTCCCGGCCCCGTCGCGACGTTGTTCTTCGATCTCGACCGGCTCAAGACGGTCAACGACTACCTGGGCCACAACGCGGGCGACTGGTTCATCCGCGTACTCGCCGACCGTCTGAAGCGGGGCACCAAGGGTTCGAGCATGATCGCCCGCCTCGGCGGGGACGAGTTCGTCGTCGTCCCGGCTGCACCGACCACGGCCACCGACGCCGAGGACCTCGCCAATCACCTGCTGGGGGTGTTGCGCGAGCGCGTGTCGATCGACGGCGAGATGCTGGCACGCACCGTGAGCATCGGTGTGGCGATCGGCGAGCCTGGTAAGGACACCAACGAAGACCTGCTTCGGCGCGCCGACCAGGCGGTTCTCGAGGCCAAGGCCGCAGGTGGAAACCGCGTCGCGGTGTTCACCGACGAGATGTCGTTGCAGGCGGCGTTGCGCAACGACATCGAACTGCATCTTCAGAACGTCATCGAGAGCGGTGCCCTGTTCCTGCGCTATCTACCCGAGGTTGACATGCGCACCGGCGAGGTCCTGGCGGCGGAGGCGTTGGTCAGGTGGGAGCACCCGACCCGCGGACTGCTGTCCCCCGCATCGTTCATCGGCGTCGCCGAATCCATCAATCTGGCCGGTGAACTCGACCGTTGGGTGATGCGGACGGCGTGCGCAGAGTTCGCGCGGTGGCGCTCGCATGCCGTTCGAGACATTGTGCTCCGACTGAACGTCTCACCGGTGCAACTCGTTACGGCCGGCTTCGTCGAATCGGTGGCGAGCATCCTGGCAGAGTTCCACCTGGATCCTGCGTGGGTGTGCCTGGAGATCACCGAGAGCGTGGTGGTCCAGGACATCGAGACCACCACCGTCACCCTGGAGGGGCTGCGTGATGTCGGAGTGCAGGTCGCCATCGACGACTTCGGCACGGGGTACAGCGTCTTCTCGCACCTGAAGTCACTGCCGGTCGACGTGCTGAAGATCGACCGCAGCTTTGTGACCGATCTGGGCAACAATCCCGACGATCTGGCGATCGTGACGGCGATCATCGCGTTGGCTGACGCCTTCGGTCTGCAACTGGTGGCCGAGGGTGTCGAGACCGCCGTCGCAGCGGCCACCCTGCTGCGGCTGGGATGCAGCAGCGCTCAGGGCTTCCTGCTGTCAGTTCCGCTATCGGGTGACGAAATGCTGGAGCTACTGGCCGAGGGCCGGGTACCGGTGCACTTTCCCGTGTCGCCAGAGGCTTGAGGGTGACTGCCGCAATTCGTGCAGCCCGGCGAGGAACGCGTCCACGGGACCCAGGCACGTCGGGCGGCTGGCCGCCTCGGCCGCGACGGTCCTGAGCAGTTCGACACGCCCGAAGCGGCTCGCAGAACGACGGACGAGACATACCTCCCGTAGCTCCTCCCCAACGGGTGCGATGCCGACAGTGGTGTGGTCGTGCTCGACCGGCGCGATGATCACGCGCCGGCGAGCACGCACGGCGAGCGGGCCGTCAGCCGTCCACAGCACGACGCCGACGACGCGGCCACCCTCGAACACGAGCCGTTCCATACCGGTGTCGGTGCGCATCTCGATCTCGCGCTCCCGCACACGATCGAGCATCCAGTCCCACAGCACAGGTTCGCCCAGCCCATGACGCCAGTCGAGCGTGCCGATCGGGACGACCTCGATGGTTTCGCCGTCAGTGGATCGCATCCTGGTTCCGTTCCACCCGGACACGCTGGAGCTGAGCATTCCGTAGGGAGTGCTCAGGCACTGGACGGCCCAGTCCATCAACGTCGACCCCAGGAAGGGCTCGACGACACGCTCGTCAGGGAGCGCGGAGACCACGCGCGTCGGAACCGGCATATTGCGGTTGAGGTAGACCGGTCCCGGCACGTCCTCTGCGAGTGACGCCAGGAACCGATCGGTCTCGGTGTCCATCCCCACGTGCTGAAGCCACCCGCACGTGGAGTGGACACGTTGGCGAGTCGCGACGGCCGATGTCCCAGTACCACGGCGGGGGGTCGGCGCGGCGATAAGAGCCGTGCCGCCGGCATCCGCGGTGGCGATGGCACCCGCCAGCCCACCGGTGCCCGCCCCCACGGACACCACGTCGACTTCGATATCCCACATGTGCTCGTACCCCCGAATTGCTGTTCCAGCTGAGAGGGGTCATCGGCGGCTCAGTGAAGTGTCAGCCAACGACCCCCGCGTGCCATCCCGAACGACAACGTCGCATGTGACAGCTCTTTCCCCCGCATAGCGAATCTCGCGCGCGCGGGAGTGACACACCACGCACCGCCGACAACCGATCTCGACAAAATTTGCCAACGCGGAGCCGAGTCGGCTGCGACATCAAACCGAGAGCCGCCATGGCGTTACTTTACATACCTTTAGATTGATATGGGGGCAGAAATTCGACCGAAGGTCTGCGATGGTTGCGGACGCATACATGGCGAAATGGCGGCCTGGAATCGGTATCACCCTTGGTCGCTTCGGGCTTCGCGAACGCCGTGCCCTTGGTGATTCTGACAACGCCCACACGCCACGGGACGGCACTCGAGAACCGGAATGCCGCATCCTTCGGAACTGACAATCTATGATTCCGTTAAGAACGTAGCGTTTTTCCGAAAAGTCAACGGAGGTATTCGACGGTGGTGCGCCAGGCTAGGTCCGAGGCGACCCGACGAAGGATCATCGACTCGGCGATAGATCTCATCAACGAGATCGGATATCCCGCCGCCGGTTTGGCGGACATTATCGAGCGCGCGGAGCTGACCAAGGGTGCGCTCTACTACCACTTCGACTCCAAAGAGGCACTGGCGACAGCGATCATCGAGGAGGGTGCGGCGACAGTGCTCGACACGTTCCGCGCCGCGAGCAGGTCGAGTTCGCCCGCGATGGAGAACATCGTCCACGGGCTGTTCATGATCACCGACGTCCTCAGCGGAGATCGCGTGGCGCAGGCGGCGAGTCGGCTGTTGCGCACCTTCGGTGGCTTCAACCCGAGCGCCAAGCAGACGTACGTGGCGCTGCTGGACGAGATGACACAGATGACCGCGAGCGCTGTCGCCGAGGGAGATCTTCGCCCCGGCCTCGACGCGGAGGAATCCAGCAACGTAATCGTGGGCGCCATGCTCGGTGCCGAATTGTTCTCCAGCGCACTGGCCAACGGTAAAGATCTGCGGGCACGCTTCACGCGCGCCCTGGAAATCATGTTGCCCGCAATCGTTTCCGATGAGTCATTGGCCTATTACCGCGAATTCGTTGCTCGCCAATCAATGCGCGGCAGTGCCCCCAATCGCGAGGCCGTCACGCGGGAATCCAGGTCCACCCCCTAAACCGCGAGCAGTCCCCGGACGAAGTTGAACTAGGTTTACTATCTGGTTCAGGCATCCAAAGCGGGACGACGAACGGGACGTATTCATGGACCTGAACTGGTCGCCGGCCGACCTTGAGTTCCGCGACGAGGTACGCGCGTTTCTGCGCGACAAGCTGACTCCCGATCTGCAACGGGCGGGCCGCCTCGCGACGAGCGTCTACAGCGATCACGAGGCCAGTCTGAAGTGGCAGGCCATACTTCACGAGCGTGGATGGGCCGCGCCTGCCTGGCCGGTCGAGTACGGCGGCTGCGACTGGAGCCTGACGCAGCATTACGTGTTCAGCCGTGAGTCGACCCTGGCCGGTGCTCCGTCACTGTCGCCGATGGGCATCCGAATGGTGGCCCACGCGATCGTCGCCTACGGCACGCCGCAGCAGAAGGAGTACTTCCTGCCGCGGATCCTGACCGGTGAGGTGTTCTTCTGCCAGGGCTACTCGGAGCCCGAATCCGGTTCCGACCTCGCATCCTTGACGATGGCGGCGGTCGATGATGGTGACGACCTGGTGTGCACCGGCAGCAAGATCTGGACCACGCACGCCCAGGAGGCCAACTGGATGTTCGCCCTGGTCCGCACGACACGGTCGGCCAAGAAGCAGCAGGGCATCACATTCGTTCTGATCGATATGAGCGCGCCCGGCATTGAGATCCGCCCGTTGGTGATGACATCGGGCGAGGAGATCCAGAACCAGGTCTTCTTCGACGACGTACGGGTGCCCAAGTCCAACGTCATCGGTCGCATCGACGACGGGTGGACCGTCGCCAAGTACCTCCTCGAGTTCGAACGTGGCGGCGGAGCCAATGCCCCGGCGCTGCAAGTGGCTGCCGAGAATGTCGCCACCAGCGCAGCATCTGCCCCGGGCCCCTCTGGTGGGCGGCTCATCGACGACCCGGGATTCGCCCGCAGACTGGCCGAGGCCAGAATTCGCACCGACGTGCTCGAGATCCTCGAGTACCGGGTGCTGGCGGCTTTGGCCGGCGGAGGGCACCCCGGATCGGACTCTTCGATGCTCAAGATCCTGAGCACCGAGCTAAGTCAGACGCTCACCGGGTTGGCGATGGAGGCCGCGGGTCCACGGGGTCGCGTCTACCAGCCACACGCCACGTGCCCGGGCGGACCGGTGGCCGAGTTCGTGCCGCCGTCCGACGGATACGTCAGCGGCCAGCCGTGGCAGGCGGTGGCCCCGCTGCGGTACTTCAACGACCGCGCTGGGTCGATCTATGCGGGAAGCAACGAGATTCAGCGCAACATCCTGGCCAAGGCTGCTCTCGGACTCTAGGTAGGGATTCCAATGGACTTCACCATCTCCAATGAGCAGACGTTGCTGCGCGACGGGCTCACCAAGTTTCTGGCGACCCGCTACGACCTGGCGAGCAGCCGGGAGGCAGCCAAGACTGGCACCGGGTGGCAGCCCGACATCTGGCACGCGTTCGCCGACGAACTCGGCATCATCGGCGCCGCACTTCCCGAAGAGGCCGGCGGCATCGGCGGCGGGCCCGTCGAGGTGATGGTGATCGCTGAGGCACTGGGCCACGCGTTGGTCATCGAACCGTACGTGGAAACCGCCGTGGTGGCCGCGGGTCTGCTGCTGCGGGCCGGCGGCAGCACCGCCATGAGCGTGCTGGAGCGGTTGGCCGCTGGAGAGACGATCGTGGCACTGGCCGCCGCCGAGGCCGAGTCCGGGGACGACTGGCATCAGATCGCCACCACCGCCCGACCCGACGGTGACGAGTGGGTGCTCGACGGCGGCAAGATCGTGGCCGTGGCCGCACCGCTGGCGACCCACCTTCTGGTCACCGCGATTAGCCCGGCGGGCCCCTCGCTGTTCCTCGTCGACGTCGCGCACGCCGGGCCGGGCTTGGAACTGCACTCCTACCGCACGATTGACGACCGGCGCGCAGCCGATCTCACCCTGTCCGGCCTACGCCTGCCCTCAACGGCACTCCTGGGTGAGGACGGCAAGGCCTGGCCGTCGCTCGAGCAGGCGCGTGACGAGGGCGCGACCGCGGTGTGCGCCGAAGCCGTCGGATGCATGCGAAGGGTCCTGGCCGACACGATCGAGTACAGCAAGCAGCGCCATCAGTTCGGCCAGCCGATCGGCGGATTCCAGGTCCTGCAACACCGGATGGTGGACATGTACATGGAGGTTGAGCAGTCGGTGGCCGCTGTCTACCTCGCGGTCCTCAACCTCGAGGCCGACACGACGACACGTGCCCGTGCGGTGTCTGCCGCGAAGGCCACTATCGGTCGCGCTGCGCGGTTCGTCGGAGAGAACGCGGTTCAGCTGCACGGCGGTATG
This sequence comes from Mycolicibacterium sp. 624, assembly GCF_040548615.1. Taxonomy (NCBI): domain Bacteria; kingdom Bacillati; phylum Actinomycetota; class Actinomycetes; order Mycobacteriales; family Mycobacteriaceae; genus Mycobacterium; species Mycolicibacterium sp. 624. The sequence continues at coordinate 411,735 of NZ_JBEPRZ010000004.1, read as the reverse complement.
GGCATGACCGAGGAACTGGCGATCGGCCACTACTTCAAGCGGCTCACCGCCGTTCAGTACGAGTTCGGCTCGACTGACTATCACGTCGCGCGGTACGCGGAGTTGACTTCGGGGTGAGCCCGCGGGGGTGGGCGCTGTTCGCTGCGATGAGCGTCATCTGGGGTATCCCATACCTGCTCATCAAGGTTGCGGTCGAGGGTGTTTCGGTACCGGTCCTGGTGCTGGCCCGCACGGCGATCGGAGCCGCCGTGCTGCTGCCGTTGACGCTGCGCCGTTCCGCGTGGGCGCCGGTGCTGCGGCATTGGCGTCCGGCACTGACGTTCGCGTTCTTCGAGATCATCGCGGCCTGGCTGCTGCTGTCGGACGCCGAGCGGCACATCTCGAGTTCGTTGACCGGTCTGCTGATTGCCGCGTCACCGATCATCGCGGCGGTGCTGAGTCGGCTCACAGGCGGCGAATCACGGCTCGGCCCAATGCGTATCGCAGGCCTCGCAGTCGGGCTCGCGGGTGTGGCGGTACTCGCGGGCCCGGGTCTCACCGGTGGGAGCGCCTGGCCGGTGACCGAGGTTCTTCTGGTGGCAACCTGCTACGCCATTGCGCCGCTGGTGGCCGCGCGCTATCTCGGTGACGTGCCGACGTTGCCACTGACCGCGGGCTGCCTGACGGTCGCCGCGCTGGTGTACACCGGGCCGGCGGTCGCCACCTGGCCGGACGAAATGCCCACCACCCGTGTGCTGCTGGCACTCGCTGCGCTGGCAGTGGTCTGCACGGCGCTGGCATTCATCGTGTTCTTCGCGCTGATTCGCGAGGTGGGCGGATCTCGCGCGTTGGTGTTCACCTACGTCAATCCCGCCGTCGCGCTGGCCGCGGGCGTGATCATCCTCAACGAGCCGCTGACCGCCTTCAACGTGGCCGGTCTCGCACTGATCCTCGCGGGGTCGGTGCTGGCGACAAGACGACCGACCGGCGAGCAGGTCGCTGTCGCTGCCCCTGCCCGACGCTGACCCCCCTCCGAACGTCGAGTGAGGCTACCCTTAGTTCGATGAACTTCGCACGGGCCACGGTTGCAGAGATCTCGGCGCTGAGCGCTCGGCTGCGCAGGGTTGTGTTCGACGTGCCCGACCTGCCGCACATCGGGCTCCCCGACGTCGCCGACGCCGCGGTGGGCATCTATCTCCCCAGCGACGATCAACGGCACACCCCGGACGCGCAGTGCATCGATGGCGTTTGGGGCTATCACGACGCGCAGACCGCACCGCAGGGTCGCAACTACTCGGTGCGATTCCATGACGCGGGGGCCAATCGCATCACGGTCGACATCGTCCTCCACACCCGCGGACCCGGCAGCGACTGGGCGCGGCGCACCGCTCCCGGTGACACCGTGGTCATCAGCCACGCGCGGTCCTGGTACCGGCCGCAGGAGGGCACGGACTGGCAGCTGCTCGTCGCCGACCTCGCCGGACTTCCAGCACTGGCCCGCATCATCGCCGAGTCCTCCTCGCAGGAACGGATTCTGGCGATCGTCGAGGTGCACGACGAGAACGACCTGGCGTATCTGCCAAGCCGTTCCCACGTGTCAATGGTGTCCGCGGTCGAGTCCGGTAACGGCCGCCCCGGCAGCAGGCTCACGCAACTCGTCGCCGACCAGCCGCTCCCACCGGGTCGCGGCTACTGCTGGTTCGCCGGCGAGGCCGCCCAGTCTCGCGCCGTGCGAAAGCACGTCCGGGCGCTCGGCTGGACCACCGAGCAGTTCGACATCGTCGGGTACTGGCGTCACGACTCGGAGTCCTGGGACGCGAAGTTCGCCGACGTCGGAAGCGAACTGGTGGCCGTGTACGAGAAGGCCCTGGCCGATGGCAAGGGCGACAAGATCGCCTCCGAGGAGTTCGACGAGGCCCTCGAGCGGGCTGGGCTCTAGCGGGCGTGACGGCGACCACGGCACCCCCCTCGGGCGTGGCAGGCACCAACCGGCGAAGACTCCTCGGCCTGGCAGTCGCCGCCGCACTCGTCGTGATCACCTGCGCCGCAAGCCTTGCGATCGGCACGGAGAACATCGCGCCGGCCGTCGTGTGGGATGCACTCACCGACTACCGGGACGTCGGCGATCAGTGGGTGGTCCGCGACCTCCGTATCCCTCGGACCGCGCTGGCTTTGGTCGTCGGCGTAGCACTGGGTCTGTCGGGTGCGGTGATCCAAGCCGTCGCGCGCAATCCGCTGGCCGACACCGGGGTCCTCGGAATCAACTCGGGCGCCAGCCTGTTCGTCGTGGCGGCGGTGGCCTTCCTCGGCCTGCGCGGCGTCTGGTCCTACATCTGGTTCGCGTTCGCGGGTGCGCTCGTCGCGATGGTGCTGGTGTATCTGATCGGGTGGTCCGGCCGCTCGACGGCCAACCCTGTGCGCGTCCTGCTCGCAGGCGTCGCGGTCGGCGCCGTACTGGACGGCATCTCGTTCACCGTCAGGCTGCGCAATCCGCGCGCCTTCGACAACATGCGGTTCTGGGACACCGGCGCACTCGACGGCCGTGGTCTCGAGGTGACCGCGGCCATCGCACCGTTCATCGCCGTCGGCGTGGTGCTGTGCATCGTCATCAGCCGGTCGCTGAACGCGACGTCGTTGGGCGACGAACTCGCGGCAGCACTGGGCGGCAACGTGGTTCGTGTCCAGGCGCTGAGTCTGGTTGCGGTCACGCTGCTGGCCGGGGCAGCGACCGCGGGAGCCGGACCCATCGGGTTCGTCGGCCTGATGGTGCCGCACCTGGTGCGCCGATTCGTCGGTCCCGACTGGCGCTGGATCATGGCGTACTCGACGCTCGCCGCACCCGCTCTGCTGCTGGTCGCCGATATCGTCGGCCGGGTCGTGGTGCGTCCGGCCGAGTTACCCGCGGGCATCGTGACCGCATTCATCGGGGCACCGGTGCTGATCTGGGTGATCCGGCGCCGCGGGGACTGGCAGCGATGACAACCGCGCCGACCACTCCCCCCGATGCGGACATCCCTCGGGCACGCCGTCACGTGGTGGCACGCGGGCGGTCGTGGTCGCTGCGCGTGCCGTTGCGCACCGCCGTGGTGGTCACCGCGTTGATTGTCGCCGGACTCGGCCTCATCGTCGTCGCCACAGGGACGGGCACCTATCCGGTGGCCCCCGCCGACGTCCTCGGCGTCCTCGTCGGCTCCAACACCGGTTTCGATCGCGTCGTCGTCCTGGACTGGCGGTTGCCGCGTGCCTCGATGGCGGTGCTCGTCGGCGCCGCACTCGGCATGTCCGGAGCCATCTTTCAGGCGCTTACGCGAAACCCGCTGGGCAGTCCGGACATCATCGGTCTCAACGTCGGCGCGTACACCGGTGCGCTGATCGGCATCGTCGTCCTGGGCGGCGGGTACTACGCAACGGCCGGTAGCGCGCTCGTCGGCGGGTTGGTCACCGCACTGGTGGTTTACCTGCTCTCCTTCAAGGGCGGGATCTCGGGATTTCGGCTCATCATCGTCGGCATCGCCGTCGGCGCCGTGCTCAGTTCGGTGAACCAGTGGATCATCATCCGGATTGACCTGCATGCGGCAGTCACCGCCGCCGTCTGGCAGCAGGGCAGCCTCAACGGTCTGACGTGGAGCCAGGCCGGGCCGATGGCAGCACTAGTGTGTGTGTCCACGATTGCCCTGGTCGCCATGGGCCTTCGGTTACAGATCCTGCAGATGGGCGATGACGTGGCCGGTGGTCTTGGCGTCAACGCCAACCAGGCCAGGATCGGCTACCTGCTTGTTGGAACCGCACTGGTCGCCGTCGCCGCCGCGGCCGCGGGCCCCATCACGTTCATCGCGTTGGCCGCACCGCAGATCGGCCGCCGTCTCACCGGGAGCGCCGGAGTGTCGATGGTGCCGTCAGCGGCGACGGGCGCCTTCCTGCTATTGGCCAGTGACGTTCTCGCGCAACGGGCTTTCGCACCCACCGAGTTGCCGGTCGGAGCGGTGACCGTAGTGTTCGGTGGGATGTACCTGGTGTATCTGCTCGTCGCGCAGGGGCGGCGCGCGTGACCGAGACCCCAAGGCTCGCGGCGTCGCGGCTGTCCATCGGGTACGACGGGCGCCCCGTGATCCACGACCTCTCCGTGGATATCCCCGATCATGCACTGACCGCGATCGTCGGACCCAACGCATGCGGCAAGTCGACGCTGCTGCGTGGTCTGGCTCGCCTATTGAAACCTGAGGACGGGCAGGTGCTGCTCGACGGCGGCGACATCCGGGCGTTGCACACCAAGGAGGTGGCCCGCCGCCTGGGCCTGATGCCCCAGAGTTCTACGGCACCCGACGGCATCACCGTGGCCGACCTGGTGTCACGGGGCAGATTCCCCCACCAACGTGTGTTCCGGCAGTGGTCCACCGACGACGAACGCGCCGTCGCGTCGGCTATGGCCGCAACGGGCACCGCTGACCTGGGCGAGCGCCTGGTCGACGAACTGTCCGGCGGCCAGCGCCAGCGGGTGTGGATCGCAATGGTGCTGGCGCAGGAGACCCCGCTGGTCCTGCTCGATGAGCCAACCACCTTCCTCGACATCGCGCACCAGATCGATGTGCTCGACCTGTGCGTCGCCTTGTGCCACGAACAGGGCAGGACGGTCGTCGCTGTGCTGCACGATCTCAACCACGCCTGCCGGTTCGCCGATCACGTCATCGCCATGAAGTCTGGACACGTTGTCGCCCAAGGTAATCCGAACGACGTCGTGACTCCAGAGCTAGTAGAGCAGGTGTACGGTCTCGCGTGCCAGATCATCGACGACCCGCAGACCGGCACGCCTCTGGTGATCCCACTCGCGTCGCGCTCGAGGCGACCATCGCGAGGCGACCACGAGGCCCGCAGCACCCACTGACTGGCACCGGGGCGCTGACCGAATCACCGCATGCGTTAGGTTAGGCTTACTTTCCTACGAGGTCATTGGGGTGTTGATGTCGAAGACGCGAAGCTGGCGGAACGCCCGGACGGTGCCGGCGCTACTGGCCGTGGTTCTGCTCGCGATGGGCCTGATGACCGCATGCGGTAGCGATAAGGCCGACGATATCGCCGGCGGCGCGCAATCCGGTTCAGTCACCGTCTCGCACAAGTTCGGCGAGACCGTGGTCCCCGCGGACCCGCAGCGGGTCGTGACGGTCGGCTGGAACGACCAGGACTTCGTGCTGGCCCTGGGCGTTATCCCGGTGGCAGCACGCTCGTTCTTCGACAACTACGACAAGTTCCCGTGGGTTGAGAAGGCGACCGATGGCAAGGCCATCCCGACGTGGGGTTCCGACACGATCGACTTCGAGGCGATCGCCAAGGAGAAGCCGGACGTGATCTTCGCGATCTACGAGACCATCGACCGGCCGACATACGACCGTCTGTCGCAGATCGCCCCCACCGTGATCCAGTCAGACGAGTACGCCGATGAGGAGACGCCGTGGAACGTCCAACTGTCGACCACAGGTAAGGCCCTGGGCAGGGAGTCGCAGGCGCAGGCCCTGCTCGATCAGGTCAACTCGCGCATCGAGGAGGCCAAGGCAGCCAACCCGGAGTTCGCGGGCAAGACTCTGGTCGAGGACTTCGGCCCAGAGGACGGCGGGCACTACCTGTTGGGCGCCAACGATCCCCGCCGGTCGCTGTTCAGCGCGCTGGGATTCGCGACACAGGACGTCACCGGAGACCTCAGCGAGGAGAAGCTCGCACTGCTCGACCGCGACGTGCTGTTCGTCAACGGGGCGTCCAAGGAGCAGATGCTCGCCTCACCCGCGTTCGCCCGTCTCGACGTGGTGAAACAGGACCGCACGCTCTACACGTCGTTCGACTCGAACCTCAGTGGCGCACTGACATACAGCGGTCCCGACGCGTTGCTCTATGCGATGGACAAGCTGGTGCCGCAGTTGGGCAACGCGCTCAACGGCAGGCCGGTCGCCGACCTCGCCAACGCCTGATCACGCCAGCGGACTTAGCCGCTCCGAAGGCGCGTCACAGCGTGCCCCGTTCAGCGACCCAGCGCTGCCCGAATTCCAGAACGTCTGCAGCCGTGTCAAAGTCGCGGTCATAGTGCAGAATCGTCAGGCCGTGGCGTCCGGCGATTACGGCATTGAGTAGATCTGCGACGCCCACCGACCGGTGCCGCCCGGACAGCGCCAGGTTGTACTGTGCGTCGATCGCGCTCTGCCAGTCCTCATCGTTCGTGGGGATGTACTCGAAGGCCTTCCGCCGGTCATCGCGCAGGCGCGCGAACTCATCGGCCGAGCGCGCGCTGTAGAGGGCTTCAGCGTCCAGCGCAGCGGTTGTTGCCACGAGTCCGGCCTCGATGAGTTCGCCGAGCACTCCCCCGACATGCGGGTGTTGCATACGTGCGGCCGCGCTCGTGTCGACGAGGAAGCGCGCCGTCAACGCCACACGTCGTCCCTCGCGTCCTTATCGGCCATTTCCGCCATTCCGCCCGACACCAGCCATTGGACCTGGCGGACACGTGCGGACCGGTTCGCGGCAAGCATCAATGCAGTGCGCACGGTGTCGGCGATTCCCGTCGTACCGAGCTCCTGTCGGGCGCCGTCCAGTAGGTCGTCATCGATGTCAATCAAGCGCTTTGTCACTCGGGCACCTCCTATATACATCACGCACTCCGAGTATATATCTCACGCACCTGGCCGCACGCAGCTTCGAACCGGTTCCACGATGCCCAGTCGGGCTGCAGCGGCGAACTCAAGACATCGTTCGAACTGAACTCGGGCTGCGGGAGCCCAGCCTCGCTAAAGAGTCCCATCATCTTGACGATTGCCCCGGCCGGGCTGTCTTCGAAGCTCTGAAACACGCGCTTTTGCAACCAATTCAGGGCTTCCGTGACCCCAGCGGAAACGTCGAGTTCAGGCACCCGCAACGCGCCGTCGCAGCGCCGCATCTGCTCCTCGTAGCGGTCCTCCCAGAACTCGGCGTGCCATCCGGACCATCGGCTCGACATGAAGTCGCCCAGCCCCCGCGCCTCCGTGGTAACCCACGCACCGACCTGTTGCTTAGGCACGTCGATGTGCACCCCGCTCTCGGGAATCATTTCCCGACGGGTCCGACCAACACCCTTGCCGGGCAGCGCGTGTCGCAGCGAGGGCCCGAGCCATGCCACGCTGTAACCCCAGAACAGTGGCCACAGTCGAACCCTGCCATCGGCGCCGACGACGGACACGAGTTGGCACAGCCCGTCCCGGCCACGTGCAAGTTTCGGCGGTTGTCCATCTCGACCAAGAGACCAACGACGTTCTGCACCAACGTACGTCGCGAGTTCATCGGTGCCGCCATAGGCCCAACCCACGGAGTAATCCGGCCACATCAGCGGGATTACCTCAAGCATCGCGCGGCGTTCCGACATCGTCGACATCAGCTCGTCCCCAAAGAACAGCAGCTTGCGCCTGTCCACGTCGACCACCGCGCCGCCATCCGCCCAGAGCGGATCAGTCCAATGGTCCCTCGCACACAACCGGTGAGCCTTGATGTACCGCAACGCATGTTCCGGCCCGAACGCAAGCGCGTCGAGCATTCGGCAGCCCGCCCAATGCGCGTAGTACAGCTGCCACTGACCGTTCTCCACGATCACCAGGTTGGCCCGATTACCCATTGCGTAACTCCTCGTCGTGTTGTTACGACGAGGTTCGCCCTACTCACCGACAGGCAGGGCTCCACCGACGGCACTCATCAACAGTGCGGAGTCCATCCACAGGTTCACCTCGCGCCGGCGAGCCGGCAGTTAGGCCTGCGCGAGCTGCTTCTCCTCATACAGTCGCGCCCACTCCTTGCGCGGCCGGATCGAGACGTCGACGTCGGCGCCGTTGGCGCGCAACGCCCCCACGGTGGCCTGGTCTCTCGTCATGCGCGCGAACGGATCCCAGCCGAAGAACCGGCAGGAGTTCTCCCAGGTGATCTTGTTGATGTCGGAGTCGTCAGCACCGGCGGCGTTGAGTTCGGCCAGCACCTGTTCGGGCGCATCGGGCCAGAAGCAGTCCGAGTGCGGGTAGTCGCACTCCCAGGCGATGATGTCGATGCCGATCTCGTGCCGCAGTTTCAGCGAGGTCTTGTCGGTGACATAGCAGGCGAGTGAGTGCTCACGGAACACGTCACTGGGCAGCTTGTCCCCGAAGTCGCGGCGCAGCCACTTTTGGTTCGTGTAGTGCCGGTCGCTGCGGTCCAGGTAGAACGGAATCCAGCCGATTCCACCCTCGGAGAACGCGAACTTCAGGTCCGGGTAGTTGCGCATTGCGGGACCCCACAACAGATCCTGGGCACACATCGCCGAGATCTGGGTGGCCAAGATGATGAGATTGTCGATGGGGGCGTTGGGCGCCATGCTGATCGCACCGAAGCCCGTGCCGATGTGCAGGCACATCACCACGTTCTCCTCCGACAACGTCCGGAAGACCGGACCCCAGTAGTCCTCGTCGTGGTAGCTCGGCAGACCCTCGAGGTGCGGCAGTTCGGGCATCGTGACCGCCCGACAGCCCTTGGCCGCGACGCGTCGAATCTCGGCGCACATGGCCTCGGGGCTCCACGTCGGGAGGATCGCAATCGGGATGAACCGGTCCGGGTAGGAGCCGACCCACTCGTCGATGTGCCAGTCGTTGTAGGCCGACACCATCACCAGGGTGACGTCCTCGCGTGTCATGTTGAGGTGACGGGCCGAGAAACCGGTGAAGGTCGGGAAACACATCGACGCCAGGATGCCGTTGCGGTTCATATCGCGGACGCGCTCGTGCACGTCGTACACACCCGGGCGCATCTCGGCGAAACCTGCGGGGTCACGCCCCCACTCCTCGGCCGGCCACGAAACCACGGCGTTCAGACCGCTCACACCCTGCGGCCGACCCTGATACATCCACTGGTCGACGCCCTTGTCGTCGGTGACGACGATGGGCGCCTCGGCCTTGTACCTGTCCGGGACGTGATTGAGGAACATATCGGGCGGCTCGACGACGTGGTCATCGATACTCACCAGGATCAGGTCGTCGGTTTGCATACCTAACTAGTACCCTCGAACAGCATGACCGTCTCTGCGACTTCGGACAGAGATTTGTCCGAAACGGCCAAAGCCAGGCACATCGACCTGCGCAGGGGTGGGCTCGCACCCGCTGGGAGCTATCTCTACGAGGGTGAAGGGCTGATCACCGGCTGGCATTTTCACGACGTGCACCAGATCGAGTACGCGCTGCACGGTGTCGTCGAGGTGGAGACCGACGCCGCACACTATCTGCTTCCGCCGCAACAGGCGGCCTGGATCCCGGCCGGGCTGGAGCACCAGGCGGTGATGAACCCGGACGTCAAGACCGTCGCGGTGATGTTCGACAGCCAACTCATCCCCGACGGCGGTGACCGCGCCCGCATCATCGCGGTGTCACCGCTGATTCGGGAGATGATGATCTACGCACTGCGCTGGTCAATCGAGCGGGGGCCGGGCCCGGCCCAGGATGAGGCAGCGTCCGACAACTTCTTCCGCACGCTGGCCGCCCTGGTCGTCGAAGCGCTCGACCACGAGGCACCGCTGAGCCTTCCCACCTCGGACCACCCCATCGTGGCCGCCGCGCTGGCCTACACCAAGGCGCACCTCGACTCGGTCAGCGCTGATGAGGTCGCCCGCGCAGTGTCGGTGTCCGAGCGGACATTACGACGACTGTTCTCCGACACCCTCGGATTGTCGTGGCGGACATACGTTCTACACGCAAGAATGCTGCGGGCCATGGCACTGCTTGCAGCACCCGGCCAGTCCGTACAGGCAACGTCGACGTCGGTCGGCTTCGAGAGCCTCAGTTCGTTCACACGCTGTTTCACCCAGTTCTGCGGTGAGACACCTTCGGCGTACCGTCGCCGGGTGAGTCTGACGACGTACTGAAGGGTGATGACCGCACCGATATGACCGCACGCATCGACCTCATCCACGCGCTCATCTCGTCGGCCGCCGCGGCCGTACCCGAGCGGCCTGCCATCATCTCGGCGGACGGAGCCGTCACGACCTTCGCCGAATTCGACCGCAAGGTGGCCGCGGTGTCGGGGTGGGTGGCCGAGCGCACCCATCGCGGCGACCGGGTTGCGGTCATCGCCGACAACAGTCCTGAGTACGCCGTGGCGTACTACGCGGTGCCGCGCAGCGGCCGGATTCTGCTGCTGATCAACCAGCGCCTCAGCCCCGCCGAGCAGGCCGCCCAGCTCGCGTCGACCGACCCCGCGTTGGCCATCGGCGACACCCGATACCTGCAGGAACTGCCATCGGTCGCCGACCGCGCCGTCACGTTCGACGCGCCGGAATGGCAACGGGCCGAGCGCGGCTCGCCCGGTATCGCTGAACCGGTGGCCCCCGACGATCCCGCATGGTTGTTGTTCACCAGTGGGTCGACGGGCGCACCCAAGGGAGTCCTGCACACGCACCGGTCGATCACCGCGGCGGTGTGGGGCACCGTGGCCGGGAGGTCGGTCGCCTCGGGCGGCGTCTATCTGCTGCCGTTTCCCATGTGCCACATCGCGGGCTACAACATGCTGGTCCACCACGCAGCGCACTCGACGGTGCTGCCCGTGGCCGCCTTTCGACCCGAGACGTTCGTCGCAGCTGTCAACACCCACGGCGTCACGTCGTGCTCACTGGCCCCCACGATGTTGCACAGTCTGCTCACCCACCTCGACGACACGGACACCGCGCTGCCGACACTGCGCGACGTCGCCTACGGGTCCGCCGCGATCCCAGCGGACCTGCTGCGCCGGGCGCTCACCCGCCTGGACGTCGGATTCCATCAGGGCTACGGGATGACCGAAACCGGCGGCAATGTCACATTTCTCGGGCCTGCCGAACACCGGGCCGGGGCCACGGGTGCGGACGCCGTGCTCGCCAGTGCGGGCCGGCCACACCCCGATGTGGAGGTTCGCATCGCCGGGGCGGGTTCCGGCGATGGTTCGGGCAGAGGCGCGGGCGAGATTCTGATCCGCGGCGCACAGGTCGCGGCGGGGTTGTGGCCCGACCTCTCCCCCTGCACCGTCGACGGCTGGCTGCACACAGGCGATGTCGGCCGCTTCGACGACGACGGGCGCCTCGTCGTACTCGACCGCAGCAAGGACGTCATCATCACCGGCGGTGAGAATGTCACCTCACGCGAGGTGGAGGACGCGCTGTCGACACACCCCGACGTCGAGCACGTCGCGGTGGTCGGCGTACCCGATGAGTACTGGGGCGAGGCGATTTGCGCTGTCATCGCGGCCGCCGAGCACCGACGACCCCAACCCGACGAACTCATCGACCACGTTCGGTCCCGGATCGCCGCGTTCAAACGCCCGCGTCACGTGCTCTTCGTCGACGCGCTGCCGCTGACCACCAACGGCAAGGTCGCCAAGGATGCGGTGCGCGCCTACGCGAGGACCGCACTCGGTCGGTGACCGAGTGTCAGGCCAGCAGACTCGTCTCGATCTTGCCCGCGATGATCGCGGCATGCGTGACGATCCGAGTGGGCGGACGACAGGCCTCAACATCGATGATCACGTTGGACGCCACCGACAGTGAGTGCTGGCACATCCGGCTCTCGTCGCCGACGCCACGGGCGATGGGTATCGCGAGGCGGGTGTCGGTCCGGCTTAGATCACCGCTCAACCACTTCGGGAGTGGTCGATCGTTGAGCGTGATGTTGACATGGTGATCAGTGCACTTCGACCAGCGCTCGGCTGACTCGTCGAAGAATCGCTGCGCCGCCTGCGCCGACGGGTAGGAGACGACGGACTGAACCACCAGAAAGGACCAATCGTCACCATTTGGCGTGCGGAACATGTTCTGGCGCAATGCCTGCCAACCGTGGTCGCCGCCGGGCGGCCCGTAGATCGCCGCCTGATCCACCTGCCAGACACCCAGACAGTTCAGATTGGGCAGCAGATTGCGGTCATCGCTCATGGCCGTGATCATCGGGGACTGCGCCATCTGGGTGGTGCCCATGACGGTGTTGACCTCGGCGGCACTCAGCAACAGACCCTCGAGTTCAGAATCCGCGATCAGGCTCGGCGTGCTCGAACTCTGCGTTCTGGCGGCTGAGCATCCGGTGATCGACAAGCCGAGGACAAGCAGCGCGATCAGCGCTCCTCGGGCCGTCGACTTACGCATGGGTGCCCGCGGCGGCACACGCCTCTTGCACACCGAGGGCGTCATTGTTCATCTCGTTGGCCGTCGAGTTGAGTGACTCGCCACCGCCACGCAGCCCCATCTTGACGAGCAGTTTCGTTGCGCCCCATGACCACGAGCGCATCGGGTTGGCAATCTCGGGCGGCAAGCCCGGCGTGTTCGCCGCGCTCATCGTGACACCAGCTCCCTGACGCAGAGCGGTGCGGCCGGTGACATTGCTGGTGGACACCGCGGGGTCCTGGTAGTCGGGCTGGGCATAGGTCTCGAGCGCGTCGGCGAAGTCACCGTAGTAGACCGCGGTGGCATCCAGTACGTCGGCGAACTGACCGCACGCCGCGACCGCCGCGGGGTTCGCATCGCCCGACACGGGCGCCGACAACTCGACGGGACCCGGCGCGGGTACAGCGGGCTGCCCGGCATCGTCGGGTTCCGCGGACGCGACGGGAAGCACCGCCAGCCCCAGTCCGATCGCGAGAATGGGGGCGAGCATCGCACGCCGGATCGCAATTGATTGCCTCACAACAGGTTCCTCCCAAGTCAGTCCGCTCACACCGTCGGGGCACCACATGTCGGGAATGTGAACAACTACCCCTCAATAACTTTCGCGCCGCCACCAATCGCATGTCGGTCAGCTGGGAGGTTCCTGTACGCAGCCGAGCCTGTCAGAGTCGGCGGCAGGTCGCGGCGCCTCAGCGCCCACTCGACGGGATTGCGGCCCGATGTGTTCGTCGCCCGTTCACCGAATCGCAATCCCATCCGTGGATGCTCCGTCGCGACAGATCGCTTGAATCCCAGGCGGATTCAGACTACGAGAGGTGCCCCTACCACCATGCTCAATCGCTTCGCCACCCTGGCAGTCGCCTGTGTGTTGGCTTCCGTCGGCACCACACCCCTGGCCATGGCAGATCCCGTACCTGCGGATCCTGTGACGCCGGTCAACGCCACCAACCCCCTTCCCCCCGAGGGCGCCGTGCCGTCGGGTCCCGCCGGCGTCCTCGACACCCCGGACGGATGGAAGCTCACCGTGGTCGGAAGTAATGAGACTCAGCTCCCGGTGGCACCGCTGACTACGGCCATCTCGTCGCGGGAGTACCTGGTGGCGGGTACGTTCACCGGGACCATCACCGGCGGCGGCAAGACCAAGCTCACCGGCGGATCAATGGAGGCCGGCGAGCAGATCGGCTGCGGCATCATCGCCGACGAGACCGAGATCAACCCCGGTGCGAGCTTCACCCCGGGTATCGGACTCCCGTTCACCGGCAACGCCACCGGCGCATTCGGCGTCAGCCTCCAGGGCAAGGTGTACCTGAAGCCGGGCACGGTGACCACCGTCGCGATCGACAAGAAGAAGTTCAAGGGCACTTCGACACGCATCACCATCACCGGAGTCCGCATCAAGACGGATCAGTGCGCAGGCCAGTCGTTCATCCGCTCGTACGCGACGCTGACCAGCTCGACCGACAACACCGACGACGTCATCACCTACCTCGGCGTCACCAAGTCCGTCTAACTCCAGCCTAATTCGAACGAGAGAACCCCATGTTGAACCGCCTTGCCATGGTGACGGCTGCCTGCCTCGCCATCCCGTTCGCCGCCATCTCACCGCTCGCGATTGCGGACCCCCCAATCGACCCTGCCGGCGATGTCGGTCCGCCGCCGGACACCGGCGTCGTCGCGTCGGCGCCTCCTGGCGTCGTGACGACACCCGACGGCTGGACATTGACCGTCGTGGCCAGCAATGAGACGCAACTTCCGGTTGCCCCGCTGACCACCGCGACCTCATCACGCGAGTACCTCGTCGGCGCCACGTTCCTGGGCACTGTCACCGGTAGCGGCAGCACGACGCTGTCCGGCGGAACACTGGACGCCGGCTACCAGGTCGGCTGCGGTATCGAACTCGGCCAGGTCCGCCTGATCGGCTCGGTCGGCATCGGCACCTCGGGATCGTCGATAACCGGCGGCCTCATCCCGACGGGCGTGACGATGCCCATCTCGGGCACCATCGAGATCCACGCCAAGCCGGGCACAGTCACCCAGGTCTCCGTCAACAAGAAGGAGTACAAGGCGGCGCCGGTTCGCGTGACGCTCAAGGACACTCACATCAAGGTCGACGGCTGCGTCGGACAGTCCTTCCTGCGGTCCTACGCCACGCTGACGAGTTCGACCACCGACACCGATGACGTTGTCGCGTACTACGGCGTCACCAAGGCCGTGTGAGGACTGACATGACACGGGGCAGGCTTGCGGGTCTCATCGTCGGCGCCCTCTCGGTTGGAGCGGCGGTCGCCTTCCCGGCGGCCGCCGCGGCCGACCCTCCACCGCCGCCCATCGAGCCGGGGCTGGCTCCTGCCGCACCACCGCCACCGGCGCCCGCGGTTCCTGTCATCGGAATGCCACTGGGGCCCAACGGGCTTGCGGTCCTCGCGCAGACCGGCGCACCGGAGGCCGGGCCCCTTGGCGTGCCGCCGGTCACCGGCCTGGACTCGTCCACCGTGCTCGGCCAGAACCTCGTGCCATCGGTGCCGGGTGGCGGGCCAGGCATCTCGCCGAGCCTCAACGTGTTCAACAACGCCTACGGCCTGCCGCAGAACGAGGTGCCCTCAGCACCCGGGCAGGGCACACAGTTCGACGTGGCTCCCGGGCAGGAGAACTCCGACGTGTCACGCCGGGAGTGGCTCGGACGCTACATCGACATGTATCGCGACGGCCGACTTAGGGGTGGACTGCTCGGCCAGTCGCCGCAGGAGCAGCTTGGCCAACCACTGCCCGGCACCGCACCGCCGCCGGGAACCAACATTCCCCCGGGCCTGGTTCAGTTCCTGCCCGAGCCGCCGCCGCCTCCCGGCGAGTTGCCATCTCCCGGCGAGTTGCCGCCGCCGCCCGGCTGACGCCGGATCCGTTGACCGCCAGCGTTACTGGACCTCGAGGCTCTGCTTCACCTCGAGTCGGCGCAGCTTGCCCGAGGACGTCCTGGGTAGGGTGCCCGGTCTGACAAAGCTCACATCCGACGGCACCACGCCGCACTCGGACGCGACCTGTTGGATCAGCGTGGACCGGGCCTGCGCCTCGTCGGGTCCGCGGAACTCGGCAACGATCACCAGCGACGGCCGGATGGTGCGCTCCCCGATGCCGACAGCCACGACGGCGCCCTCCCGGACGCCGGCCACCTGCGCGGCAACTCGCTCGACGTCGGCGGGAAAGACGTTGCGTCCGGCGACGGTGATGATCTCCTTGGCCCGTCCGCACACGACCAGGCCACCGTCGACGAGGTACCCCAGATCTCCGGTGGGGTACCAACTCTCTGGTTCGTGTGACTCGCCGCCGTAATACCCGGACATCATCGACGTACCGCGGATGAGGACTTCGCCGATGTCGCGCTTGCCCGCGTCGGTGGTGACGCCGTCGCGCGGTTCGATACGCACCTCCATACCGGGCACGGCATTACCCAGTATCGCGTGCCTGCGCGGCGAGGCGCCGGCATCGGTGTGCGCCACGACTTCGTCGAACCGCAGGCCGACGCCGGGTTCGGGAACGGTCACCGCACAGGTCGCCTCGGCAAGACCGTACGACGGCGAGAGTGCGCCCGCGGAGAACCCGAAGCGCGCCATCTCCTCGGCGAAGCGCCCCGTGAGTTCACAGTCGACCGGTTCGCCGCCGTTGAGCGCGAACCGGACTGCACCGAGGTCGACGTCGGTGACGCGCCGCGAATACTTCCCGATCAGCCCGTAGGCCATGTTGGGTCCCGCGGTGACGGTGGCGCCGGACTCGGTGAGCCAGTTGAGCCACCGGAACGGCGAGGCCTGAAATGCCTTGGTCGGCGCCAGCCACACATCGGTGCCGCTGACGGCGCCCGACAGCAGGAAGCTCAGCCCCATGTCGTGATAGAGCGGTAGCCAGGAGCAGCCGGTGTCCGCGGACGTGACACCGACGCGGGCATTCAGGGCACGCGCGTTCGACAACACCGCGTCGGGCGAGAGTTGCACCGTGCGAGGCGTTCCGGTCGACCCGGCAGTGCCCTGCAGGACCGCCACCGGCGCGGCGGTGTCGGGCAACGAGAGAGTCGTCGAGCGGTCGGCGAGGGCGATGCCCGCGACGTCGCGAATCCGCGCAGGCCCCTCGCTCGCTAACAGTCCCTCGAGATACGTTCCGTTGCTCAAGACGTGGCCCACTCCGATTCCGGTGAACCGGTTCACTGTGCTTTGTGCCCACCGATCCGCATCGGCGCCGCGCACCGGCCCCGGCAGGATCGACAGGCCGGCCCCCGCGAGGAAGGCCCCGAGGATCGCCGAGATGAACTCGACCGTGGGCTCGCCCACCAGCCCGACGGCGGTCGCCTCCTGGTTGAGCAACCAGTCGGCGACGTTCTCCGCCCGGGCGTACACCTCGGGCCATGGATGGTGTGCCCACGTTCCGTCGTTGAGCACGACGAGGTCATTGCCGCTCGCGGGTAGGACCTCGGTGAGCGCTGCCGCCAAGGAGTTCATGACGTCCCCATGCCGTTTGGCAGGCTATGCCGGATTTGTTCGCTATCTGTGCGCCTCGCGGCAACGACGATCGACGACAAAAAGACGGGCTCACCATGGACGATGGTCAACGATGCGACCCCTCGATACGGGCCGCCACCGGCTACTGGCAACATGCTGAGAAAATACCTGGCGAATTATCCAGAATGTCAGTTACCCCCGGCGAGCATGCTGCCGCGGGCCGCGGGCCGCCAGCAGCGTGGACCGTCAAGTTGCCGATTCGACGCCGAAATATTGACGGCGGCGACAACCCCCGATCGGTTGGGCACTTTGCTGCGCTAAATCCTTCTCGGGGCGCTAGCCCACGTGGGGCCGCTCACGCTTGAGTTCCAGACGCGCAATCGTCCGGCGGTGCACGGCATCTGGGCCGTCGACGATCCGCAGGATGCGAGCCCATGCGTAGAAGTAGGCCAGCGGGGTGTCATCGCTGACACCCGTCGCGCCGAATATCTCGATGGCTCGATCGATCACGGCCGTGGCCACGGCGGGGGCCGCGACCTTGATGCCGGAGATCTCGCTGCGGGCGTTCGCCGCCCCGTCGCGGTCAATCAGCCACGCCGTCTTCTGGACGTACAGCCGAACCTGGTCGATCTCGATGCGCGACTTGGCGATGGCCTCTTGCACCACACCCTGATTGGCCAGTGCGGTGCCGAATGCGACGCGATTCTGTGCCCGATCGACCATGAGCGCCAACGCCCGTTCGGCCATTCCGACGGCACGCATCGCGTGGTGAATTCGGCCCGGGCCCAGCCGCGCCTGGGCGATGCTGAATCCGTCCCCCTCGTCACCGAGCAGATTGCTCACCGGGACGCGCACGTCGTCGAACACGATCTCCGAGTGTCCGTGCTGGTCTTGGTAACCGAAGATCGGCAGGTGTCGGATGATCTCGACTCCCGGGGTGTCACGGGGCACCAACACCATCGACTGCTGACGGTGTGTGGCCGCAGTCGGATCGGTCTTGCCCATGACGATGAAGATCACGCAGCGCTCGTCGGCGACCCCGGTGATCCAGGCCTTGCGGCCATTGATCACGTACTCGTCGCCGTCGCGCACGATGGAGGTCTGGATATTGGTCGCATCCGAGGACGCGACGGCCGGTTCGGTCATCGCGAATGCAGACCTGATGTGTCCGTCGCGCAACGGCGTCAACCAGCGCGCCTGCTGCTCGGGGGTACCGAAGAGATCCAGTGTCTCCATGTTTCCGGTGTCGGGCGCCTGACAGTTGATCGCTTCGGGCGCGATGACGGGCGACCACCCGGAGATCTCGGCGACTGCGCTGTAGTCGACATTGGACAGTCCGCCGTACTCCGGCAAGAACAGGTTCCACAGTCCGCGAGCGCGTGCCGAGGCCTTGAGCTCCTCCATGACCGGCGGGTAGGAGTGCTCCCCGTGGGTCTGCAGATGATCGCGCCACACCGACTCTGCCGCGAACACCTCCTCGCGCATGAATGCCCACATCCTCTCGGATGCGTCTTGGCCGGCGGCAGAGAGTGCGAAGTCCATCAGTGTTGTCCTTTCAGGGCAGCCAGACCGGCCGCCGCGATCCGGTCGATCTCGGCGTCGAGGTCGCCGAAGTCCTGGCCCGCCATCTGGCCGCGGGCTACCCGCTGGGCCATTCCCTGGGCTATCCCCACCAACTTGAAGTGCGCGAGTCCGACATACGCGTCGAGATCGCCGAGGTCGCATCCCGACGTCCTGGCGTAGCGATCCGCGACCTCGGCTCTTGTCGGAAACCCGGGGCTCGCCGTGAGCGAGGGGGTCAACAGGGGTTTGGGATCGCTGGCCTCAATCCAATAGACGAGAAATGTGCCCAGGTCGCACAGCGGGTCACCGAGCGTCGACAACTCCCAGTCCAGCACGCCGCAGACCGCGGGCCGGTCGCCGAACTCGATCACGCAGTTGTCCAGTCGGTAGTCACCGTGCACCAGCGAGGGCTTCGACGAGGGGCGCCAGGCATGCTCGGCGAGCCTGCGGTGAAGTTCCGCAACGTCGGGAACGTCACGGGTTTGGGCGGCCTCGTACTGTCGCCACCAGGTGCGGACCGTGCGCTCGGCGTGATTGTCAGGACGTCCGAAGTCCGCCAGTCCGATATCGGCGACATCCAGCGCGTGGAGCGCCGCCAGAGTGTCGACGAGGCTTTCCGTGACAGCCGCGATCGCGGCCGTGTCGAAGGTCGAATCGGGCGGCAACTCATCTCGCAGCACGAGTCCGGGAATTCGCTCCATGACGTAGAAGGGCACGTCAAGAAGTCCGGGTTCCGTTTCGACCAGGACGATCGCCGGAACGGGAACGGTCGATCCAACAAGTGCCTCCTGCACGCGGACCTCTCGGCCCATGTCGTGTGCGCGCGGGAGCAGCTCGCCCGTGGGAGGGCGTCTGAGAATCAGTTCACCGGCCGGGCTGGACAGACCAAAGGTCAGATTCGACTTCCCGCCGGTGATCAGCTGCGCTTCCAGCGCCATCCAGCGATCGTCGCCCAACTGTGACGCAAGAGCCTTGCCCAGGAGTGCGGGTCGCACGAGCGTGTCGACGTTCATGTTCAGATAATAGAACGTTCGATCGACTTTGCGCGCACCAGTATCCCAATTAAGCGTCTAGACAGCGCTATACCTGGTCCTTTAACCTGAACACATGAGGCGGCCGGTAAACGTCGCGCACGTCGGCCAACAGGTGCTGTCGCTGCGCACCGCCCGTGGCTGGTCCATGCGCGAACTCGCCAGCCGCCTGGACGTCAGTGCCGCCACCGTGAATGCGATCGAACACGGCCGCACCGGCATCTCGGCCGACCGCCTCAATGATCTCGCGCGCACCTTCGACGTGCCCGTGGCCACCTTGCTCGGCTCGCATGACTGCCCCGAGTCCATCGACGGCGACCCCGCGATCAGCGCTGCGATCAGCGCGTTCGTGGAGGCCGGCTATCACGGTTCGAGCATGCGCACGATCGCCGAACGGGCAGGCATGAGCCTCGCCAGCATCTACCACTACTACCCCAGCAAGCAGTCGCTCCTGGTCAAGATCCTTGACATGGCGATGGACGAACTCGACTGGCGCTGCGCCGTCGCCATCGACGGACCCGGCGGCCCGCTGGACAGGCTGCACCGCGTGGTGGAGGCGTTAGCCCTGTTCCACACCTTGCGCGCCGATGTCGCCTACATCGGCGCAAGCGAGATGCGAAGTTTCGAGGAACCTGAGCGAACGCGGATTGCCGCGCGGCGCAGTGCCATCCAACACCTGGTCGACCACGAGATCCTCAGTGCCGTGAGCGAGGGATCCGCCAGCTGCGAGCGCCCACGCGAGACCGGGCGCGCCATAGCCACGATGTGCACCTCACTGCCCCAGTGGTTCGACAAGTCGGGCCCCACCGGACCAGAAACCATCGCCAGGACATACGCAGAACTGGCGCTTCGGATGATCGACACCAACCCCGCTCGCCTGCACGACGTTCTGGCCGCAGCCAACAAATCAACGAAAGGCCCTGCGCAATGACAGTTTTGGATCGATTCCGGCTCGACGACAAGGTTGTCATCATCACCGGCGCCTCATCGGGCCTTGGCGTCTCATTTGCCGAAGCCTTCGCGCAGGCCGGCGCCGATGTGGTGCTGGCCGCCCGGCGTGCCGAAAAACTCGGCGATACAGCTGATCTCGTCCGATCCGCGGGCCGGCGCGCACTCTCCGTGGCGACCGACGTCTCGGACTCCGCTCAATGCGACGCACTGGTCGATGCCGCGGTCAAGGAGTTCGGCCGCGTCGATATCCTCGTGAACAACGCCGGCGTGGGCACAGCGGTGCCCGCAGTCCGTGAGACCGACGAGCAGTTTCGCTCGGTCATCGACGTCAACCTGAACGGCTCGTTCTGGGCCGCGCGGGCGTGCGGTCGGGTCATGCAGCCTGGAAGCTCCGTCATCAATGTCTCGAGCATCCTCGGCCTGACCACCGCGGGCCTGCCGCAGGCCGCGTACAGCGCGAGCAAGGCGGCCGTCGTTGGCCTCACCCGCGACCTCGCTCAGCAATGGGGTGCGCGAAAGGGCATACGCGTCAACGCCGTAGCCCCGGGATTCTTCAAGTCGGAGATGACCGACGAGTACGCCCCCGAATACCTTGAGACCGTGATGGCCAATCGCGTCGTCATGGGACGGATGGGCGATCCCGGCGAACTCGCGGCGACGCTGGTGTGGCTCGCCTCCGATGCGGGTGGCTACGTCACCGGCCAGACCATCGTCGTCGACGGCGGAGTAACGATCACCTAGTTCGCCACGCTAGACGCGTGAGGCTTGCCACTGCGCGCGGAGCAGGGTGACCATGGCGACGGCACCGACACCAGGTCCGACGGCCAACACGGCGAGCGCCGTCGACCACGACCAGTGCGCCACGACAACCGGAACGATCCACACGCTGATCGCGGTGGTGAGGTAACCGAGTGCCAGCTGGATGGACACCGCACCACCCACATAGACCGGGTCGGCATGTTCGGTGACCAGCGCCGAGAACTGAGCCGAATCGGCGATGACCCAGAAACCCCAGAACGCGCAGAGCGGCAACACGATCAGCAGGGGCCCGGTTCCCAGGACGGCGAGTGCCAACGCGGCCAACCCCGAACACACCAGCGACGTCAACGCAGCCTCAGCACGGCCGAACCGGTCGCTGAGACGGCCACCGACCAAACAACCCAGGGCGCCGACCCCGATGCACACGAACGCCAACGCCGCAGCCGTGGCTTGTGCGTTCGGAAGCACCGCGATTCCCGGCAGAGCGGCGATGAACGCCCCGACCCAAGCCCACATCGCGTAGAGCTCCCACATGTGGCCGATGTAGCCGATGTTGGCCAGGGCCACATTTCTGTTGCGCAGGCTGGCGATCGCGGCGCCAAAGCTGAACGGCCGCCGAGGGAATGGGTACGGGCCGGGGCCACGGAGCAGAGGGATCAGCACGCCCCCGGCTGCGGTCATGAGCGTCGTCGCGACGATGACATGCTGCCAGGGCACGTCACCGAACGATCGGACCAGATGCGGAAGTGCGGATCCCAGGGTCAGAGCGCCGATCATCACGCCGAGCGCGGTGCCACGCCCAGTTCGGAACCAGGTGGACACCTCCTTGAGTGCGGGTGGGTAGATGGCCGCCAGACAGATCCCGGTGAGCAGCCGCAGCGGCAGAGCAGTTTCAATGCCGTCTGCCCACAACAGCGCCAAGTTGACCGCTGCCGCGCCGAATGCGCCCATGCACATCAACCGCCTGGGTGAGATCGCGTCGGCCAGACCCGTTGCGGCCGAGGCTATCGCGCCGACGACGAACCCGACCTGCACCGCGATGGTCAGCAACGACGCGCCCGTGGGAGAGAGCTCCCAGGCGCCCACCAGTTGCGGCGCGACGAACGACGCGGAGAACCACACGCTCATCGACAGGAACGTGCTCGCGGCGATAAGCGTCAGGGCCACGCCGGGACGCTGACGCGGTGCGACGGGCGACACCGGGTGAGCCGGCGCCACCGCCACCTCCTCCTTGGTCACGACTGGATGCCCCGTGACCTCTTTCCGTGCCGGGTCATCCACCGGACACCGCCGATCGCGTCGATCGCACGTTCCGCGGAGTCGAACATCGCCACCCCGGCAGCGGCAGCGACCGGTCGGAGATCACGAACGAGTGCGTCCTGGTTTGCGTCGAAACCGCTGCGCAGCACCAATACCATTGGCGTGCCACCCCGTTCGGCGTTGACCAGATCCTCGGTCAGGGCCCACACCAGCTTGTTGCCCGCTTCGGTCGCCTTCATGTCGAACACGGTGCCGAGGTCGAGGAACGCACACATCGCGTCGACGGACTCGTCATCGGCAACGGCGGAGGCGATGGCGCCTGTGAAGGTGCCGGTGTCGTCGAACAGCGACCAGACGGGGATGTCAATCGGATTCGACAGGCTGGTGCCCGGTGCCTCGAACCTCTGGAGCCGGGCGCGCGTGTCCTCCGAGAACGGCGCCATCCGTAGGCCCCACCGGTCAGCCCGATCAGATCCGACTACGGCCACCCCTCCGCCGCTGCCGAGTAGCGCGAGGTTGTCGCCGTCGATGCCGGGAACGAATTGCAGGGCGGTGAGGATGTCCATCAGCTGGTCGAGATCGTCGACCAGCAGCACACCCGCCTGCCGCGCGGCGTCCAAGAGCAACTGCGGATCGCTGGCCAGGGCCCCGGTGTGCGAGGCCGCCGCTGCTCCCCCTGCGGCAGTTCGTCCACCCTTGAAGACGATGACGGGCTTGGTCATAGTCCTTGCCAGTCGCAGAAACTCACCGGCCCAGCGGTCATCTTCGAGATAGAACGCCGCCGCGTGCGTCCGGGGGTCGGCTTCGCAGAACGCCAGCAGTTCAGCGGGGCTGACATCGTCACAGTTGCCGACCGAGCTGACGAAACTGAACTGCAACCCCAACTCCGTCCCGCGCCGCAACACGTCGCCCGCATAGGTGCCAGATTGGGAGACGAAGGCGATGTGGCCGGGGGTGGTGGCCGAGGCGGCGGGCGAGATCAACGTGATCCCCTCATACGCGGTGTAATGACCCATACAGTTCGGCCCAAGTACGCGCATCCCCGCCCCGTCGAGACGCGGCGTGTCTGCGGTGTACACGTGAGCGGTGCGGGTGCCCCGTTCAGCGAGAGCCAGCAGTGCGGCGGGAACGGCCGACGCCGGTAGTGCGACAACGGCACGGTCCACTGCCGCTGGCAGATCGGCGACGCTGGCGACCGTGGCGACACCGCACAGGCTGTCGTTCTTGCCGCTGACCGGCAGGATCTGGCCGGTGTAGCCGAAGTCCACCAGGCTGCTAACCGCTCGGTAGCCCATCTTGCGCTCGTCGGCTGACGCACCGACGATGGCGATCGATTGAGGGTAGATCGCCGGCCGCAGTGCCTCATAGGCCCGACCCGGTTCCGGTATCGGGGGCACCTGCGCAGCGGCTGGATCGAGTTCGGTGGCACGCGCATCGACGGCGACGATGCGCTCAGCGGTGACCACGACCGGGTTGAAGTCGACCTCAGTGATGTCCTCGCTCAGCAGCAGTCCACCGGCACCCCCGACCGCCACGAGCATCGCGACGATATCGTCCACCCGATCGGGAAATCGCTTCTCCACAATCCGGCCGAGGCGAGTACCCGACACCATCCGTCGGGCGTCCGCTGCATCGATCGGCGCCAGCGCGAACACGACGTCATCGAGTGTTTCGACGTCCACTCCGCCGTGACCGAACATCACCACGTGCCCGAAACCGGGTGCGCGCAGGCCCCCGACGACCGCTTCGATACCGGCGTCGACCATTGCCTCGACCGTCACGCCGCGCACCTGCGCACCCTTGGAGCGCTGATCGGACAGCAGAAGGTCGGTGCGTGCGTGGACGTCGTCCGGGGGCACCCCGAGGAGCACGCCGCCGGATTTGCTCTTGTGAACTACATCATCGGCGACGAGTTTGATCGCCACCGGTCCCCCGAGCGACCGAGCGATGCGGTCAGCATCCTGCGCGGTCTCGGCGAACGCGACGGCATTGGCGGGGATCCCGTAGCGGATGGCGAGGTCACGGATCGTGTCCTCGCGCAATCGTCGGGTCATCGACAAGCCCCCGCCTTGTCGAGCTTGTCCTGTAGATCACTTGGCGCGTCCGGATAGCGGGGCGGCCGCTTCTCCAGGAAGGACCGCACCCCCTCGTCACCATCGGGCAGGTCTCGGACAATCGCTGCCAGTTGTGGTTCGAGGGCCGCTCCCGCCTCGAGGCCGTTGTGCAGCGTGGCCCGTAGACCGGTCTTGATCGCCCGCACCACGGCCGGTGAGACCTCGGAGATCTCGGTTGCCAGCGCGATGGCGCGATCGAGGGTGTTGTCGGGGGCGCACACCTCGCTGACGAAACCGGATGCCAGCGCCTCCGCGGCCCCGACGGGCGCCGCGCTGGCCAGCATCTTGAAGGCGGCCGGGTAGCCCACCACATCAAGCAGGCGGCTGAGCTGGCCGCCGACGGGCACCAGCCCGATCCGAGCGCCCACGGCGCAGAACCGCGCATTGTCGCCGGCGATCCTGATATCGCAGTTGAGGGCAAGGATGAATCCGGCCGCGTACGCCGGTCCGTTCACCGCGCCAATCACTGGGGTACCGAGTTCCGCAGGCAGGGTGAATGCGGCGTTCGCCTCGGGATCACCTGCCGTCTCCGGGTTCTCGAGGACCTCCTGCAGGTCGTGGCCCGACGAGAACATGTCGCGGTCGCCAGTGACCACGATGCACCTAACGGCGGGATCGTTGTCGGCCTCGAGCAGCAGGTCCCGCAGACGCGGTGCCATGTCGCCGCTGAAGGCGTTGCGTTTGGCCGGGTTCGTGATCGACAGGATCCGTACCGGTCCCCGATCGGTGGGGTTGATGGTGGCGGTCATGAGTGTTCTCCTTGGGCAGCTAGTTGGCGGGGGCCGGTGTCGCGGTGCCGATCTCATCGCGCTCAGCCGGGCGGTCGGACTGCGGCGTATCGGGCCGTGGCCGGTCTCGTCGCAGGGTGGCGGCGACCAGGCTCCAGGTCAGCGTGATCACCAGGTTGAGGATCAGCGCGGAGATCGCGATGTACATCGGTGATGACATGAAGAACGGGACGGCAGTTGATCCACCGAAGTGATTGGCGGTGGCCGACGTGACGTTGTAGGCGGCAATGGTTCCGTATGCGATTCCGACGGCCCAACCGGCGAGCAGTGCGTGCCTGTCGGCGAATCGCACGGTGAACAGGCCCAGCAGCACGGTAGGAATCGTCTGCAGGATCCAGATGCCACCGAGCAGTTGGAAGTTCAAGGCGAACTGGCTGTCGAGGGTCAGGACGAACACCAGCGCGCCGACCTTGATGAGCACCGACACGATCTTGGAGATCGATGTCTCGCGATGGTTGGAGATGTCCTTTCGGGAGAACTGCCGGATGATGTTGCGACTCACCAGGTTGCCCGCACCGATTGCCATGATGGCCGCAGGCACCAGTGCGCTCATCGCGATGGCGGCGAATGCGACGCCGACGAACCAGGACGGGAACATCTCAATCAGCAGCTGCGGTACCGCGAACTGCGGATTGCCATTCAGTGGTTTGATTCCGGCCGCGAGGGCCATCATTCCGAGCAGTGCGACCAGTCCAAGCAAGACGGTGTAGATCGGCAGAACCGACATGTTGCGTCGGACGGTCTTGGCGCCGCGAGCGGCGAACACTCCCGTGATGGCGTGGGGGTAGAGGAAGAACGCCATGCCGGAGCCAAGCGCGAGCGTCATGTAGATACTGGCGTTCACGCTGATGGCAGCCGCCTCGGGATCGGTCGTGTTGTTGCGTGCCGCGATGACCTCGCCAGCGTCGGCGAAGATGTTGCCGAACCCGCCGAGCTTGATGGGAATGACGATGACCGCGACGATGACCACGATGTAGGTCAGACCATCCTTGAGGAAGGCGATCAGTGCGGGCGCCCGGATGCCGGAGGAGTAGGTGTAGGCAGCGAGCACACCGAAGGCCACGAACAGTGGCAGGTGGTTGAGGAACCAGCTCGCCTGCGGCCCGAAATTGAGGCCCATGGAGGCGAATATGACCTCGAGGCCGATGAGCTGCAAAGCCAGGTAGGGCAGCGTCGCCAGTAGGCCTGTCAGGGTGATCGCCAGTCCGAGGGTCGGCGACTTGAACCGATCGTTGACGAAATCGGTGAGTGTCACGTACCCCTTCTCATGCGCCAGCCGAACGAGTTTCGGCAGGAACAGGAAGCCCAGTGAGTAGAGCACGACAGCGTTTGGCACGGCGTAGAAGCCGAAGGCACCGATGCTGAAGATGGCCGCGGGAACGGCGATGAGTGTGTAGGCGGAGTAGAGGTCGCCGCCGAGCAGGAACCATGTCACGAACCCGCCGAAACCACGACCACCAAGCGCCCACTCATCGAGATGGTTCAGGTCGTTGGCGCGTCGCCAACGACTGGCGACGAACCCCATACCGGTGACGAGGAGGAAGAGTGACAGGAACACCCCGAAGGTGACCGCATTGAAACTCACTGTTCGGCACCGCCTTCGGGCTCATGGCGGAATGCGATGAAGTAGCTGGCTCCGCAACCGCAGGCGGCCGCGACTGCCATGGTCATCTGAAACCAGTAGAAGAACGGAATGCCGACGAGGGTCGGTTCGGTGCGCTGGTACAGCGGCACCGCGAGCGCCAGTATCACGGGGACCGCGATGAGGACGGCACACGTGATCCGCTTCGGCCAGGACAGCGAGGCTTGGACGGCGGCACTGCCCGGCGGACTGTCGGGCGGGCGGTTACTGGTCATGTCGGCACTCCAATGTGAGGAACTGTGATACCGGAAAGTTGTTCATGTGACTCGTGTTCAGAGCCTGATCACGGTCTTTCCCGTGCTCTGACCACCGCCGAGTTCCTCCAGCGCGGCCGGCACACCATCGATACCGACACAGGAGGCAATCAGTGGCTTGATCCGCCCGGCAGCCGCCATGTCGAAGATCTCAGTTTGTGCGGCTCGCACCAGCTCGGGGTTGTGCCGGCGATACAGGCTCCAGTGCAGGCCGGCGATGGTGTAGTTCTTGACGAACGCATGACTCAGTCGTGGTTGGGGGATGTCTCCGCTGGCGAAGCCAACCACGACGATGGTGCCCTCGAACGCGATGTACTTCGTCGCGGCCTCGTAGGAGTGACCGCCGACGGTGTCGAACACGATATCGACTCCGTCTGGCGCGACGTGGCGAACCCTGGCGATGACGTCCTCCGCCGCCCCGTCAATGACGACATCCGCACCGAGATCGGTGACGATCTCCAGTTTGCCTGGGCCAGAGGCGATGCCGATCACGGTTGCGCCCGCCGCACGGGCCAGCTGAACGGCGGCCGATCCGACGCCACCGGCGGCGGCAGTCACGACGACGATGTCCCCGGGTCGCACCGATGCCCGGCGGTGCAGACCGAGCCAAGCCGTCAGGTAGGTCAAGTGCAGCGTCGCCGCGGTGGCGTCATCGAGCGCGGGTGGGACAACGGCAGCGTCGGCGGCCGCCATCAGTGCGAACTCAGCGAAGCCGCCATGCGGCAGATGTGGCTGACCCACGATCCGCGATCCGACCAGTGCCGGGGCCACGCCACTGCCGACCTCGTCGACGATCCCGCACAGTTCAAGGCCGGGCGTGAACGGCATGGTCGGCTTCTGCTGGTACTCGCCGCGGCACAGCAGCACGTCGGCGAAGTTGCACGAGGTGGCGGCGACTCGCACGCGGACCTCGCCAGCACCGGGATGCGGGTCGGGCAACGTCTCCCATCGCAGCACTGCACCTGGTTCGCCATATTCGCGTACCGTCCACGCGCCTGCCATCTGTAATCCTCCTCTCGATCCGACTGGTCGTGCTGCCTGCGATCAGCTGCGGCCGGTGTCCGGGCTCGGCGCCCCGATGAGGTGGACGGTGTTGCCGAAAACCTCTTCTCCCCTGCCCATCTGGGCGTGCGACAGTGCGATATCACCCATCGGCAGTACACGTCCCACACAGGGGTCGATGCGGCCGTCGATCACCATCTGGTTGTAGGCGATGGCCTGCGCGTCGTTGGTGCCGTGGGATCCCTGCAGCCGCTTCTGGCGTGTCCAGTGGTAACGCAGGTCGACCATCGCGTCGAACCCGGTGGTGCCGGCGCAGATCACCACCATGCCGCCGGGCTGGCAGAGGAACACACTGGTCGGAATCGTCGCGGCACCAGGGTGTTCGAAGACGATTGCCGGGTCCTCCCTGCCGCCGGCGACCTCCCAGAGGCGTTTGCCGAATGCGCGAGCTCCCGCGGTCCAGACCTTCTGACCCGCCGCATCGTCAACCAGAGGAGGCACGCCCCAGTGGTCGAACTCCTTGCGATTGATGTAACCGATGGCCCCGTACTTCATGGCGAACGCGCCGCGGTCCTCGTCGGAAACCACTGCAACTGCGCGTCCGCCGGCCTCGCGCACCAGTTGGCAAGCCTGTGTGCCAAGGCCGCCCGAACCGCCCCACACCAGCACCAGATCGCCCTCTGCGACGGTGTTACCCGCCCAACCGTGCAGCATGCGGTACGCGGTCGTGCCGACAAGTGTGGGCGCAGCCGCCTCGGCCCAACTCAGGTGAGGGGCCTTCGGTAGAACCTGGTGCGCCTGCGCACGAGCGAACTGTCCGAACGAGCCGTAGTTGGTGTCGTATCCCCAGATCTTGGCACTGGGCGCGATCATCGGATCGCGTCCGGCCGCAATCCACTCGTCATCGGCATCCCACACTCCGGGGTGCACGACGACCTCGTCGCCGACCTGGATCGACTCGACGCCGGGGCCAACGGCATAGACGATTCCCGCCGCGTCGGAGCCACCGATGTGGAAATCCTCGGTCTCACCGCGACGCTGCCTCGTGGCGACCTGATCGACCGGGTACCCCCGTGCCGCCCATACGTTGTTGTAGTTGACGCCGGCGGCCATGACCGCGATCAGGACCTCACCGGCCCCCAACGATGGTGTGTCGACCACCTCGTGCGCGAACGCTGTAGCAGGATCCCCGTACCGAGCGGGTCGCACTACCTGAGCGTGCATGTCCTTCGGCACCACACCGAGGGGTGGCAGGGTTCCTACATCAACCGCGCCGACGTTCGGATCCGACACAGACTGTCGTTCCATGGCCTCGCTCACGAATGATCACTCCTATTCGATAGTTGTATTGCGATGAATCTGTGGGAAGCCGCGTCATCCGCCAGGTTTCTTGCTGCGACTTTTGGAGCCTCCTGGGGCGATGCCTTCGGGCTCCATTTCGGTGTGGTCCGAGTCTCAGTCATGACCTAGATGTGAGCAATGACCAATACAGAGGAAGCCTCTGCAGATCTGCACACCCGCTGCTTGACAGCCATTTTGTGCCGTGACGCCAAGGGGATTGGCTATAGTTGACCAAGCGATTGCCGCAGAACTATCGAAGGATTTGGCTTATCCGATGATCTCGGCTGACGATCTGAGGGTTTTTCTCGAGGTCGCACGGCGACGGCGCCTCACCGAGGCAGCCAAGTACCTCCAGGTCAACCACACGACTGTCAGCCGGCACGTCACACGTTTGGAGCAAGCCGCGGGCAACCGCCTGTTCGACCGTCAGGTCGATGGCTGGACACTGACCGAGGCCGGCACTCATCTAGTTGTGCATGCCGAGGCGATCGAAGCCGCACTCCTTGCCGCACAAGAGGAATGCTCGTCGATTGGACCGTCGCTCACGGGGCACGTGCGAGTGATCGCTCCCGACGGATTCGGCACGTACATGTTGCTGCCGGAACTGGGCGAACTCCGGCGCCAACACCCCGGGCTCATCGTGGAGGTCGTCACCGCCAACCGGCACGAGTCCCTGACCCCGCGCGAGTTCGACGTGGCTGTCACGATCGAGCGGCCTCGGGCTCGAGCGGTCGACGTCCACAAGCTCACGGATTTCACCCTCGCCTTCTATGCCTCCCCCGACTACCTGGCAAGCCACAGCGAGATCACCACGGTCGACGATCTCTATGGACATCCCCTGATCTGGTACGTCGACGACGCTCTGGAGGACAGCACATTCAATTTGCTCTACGAATTGCTGCCTCGTGCACAGGCGCACATCCAAACGAATTACATCGCCGGCCATATTGAAGCCGCTGCCGCCGGGTTGGGTATCGCATTCCTGCCGACATTTATCGGCGACGTCAGCCCCCACCTTCGCCGACTGCACCAGATCGAGGCGAAAGTCGAACGTAGTTATTGGATGTCAATACCGCGCGATCTCGTCCGGTTACCCCGAGTGCGACTAGTTGGCGCTCATCTCACCAAGCTGATCGCCGAGAACAGAGTCGGCAGTGGTGACGCGGCCCGCCTCGGACCTCGGACTGCCAGCCGACTCGCATAGCGGCTCATGACAACACCATCAGACGACATTCCACTCCTGAGGCGTCCAGCTTGGCGGTCGGGATAACCGGTCGGGATAACATTGTCGATCGCTGCACGCCGATCGAGGGAGCTTCATGTCGCGGTCGAGGTTCTACCTCACGTGCGGCGCACTCGGTATTGCCTTCATTGTGTTCGCTGCGTGGTTGATCGGCGAGTGGGGCGGACCGTCGACGGTGGTGATCGTCAGCAATGTCGGCACGTTACTGGCCGGCGGATTCGCGGCCACGTGCGCGGGCATCACGGCACGATCGAGTCACGGCCGTCAACGACAGGCCTGGAGCGCCCTGACCGTCGCATTGACGGGCTGGTTCTTCGGCGACGCGATCTGGGTGTACTACGAGTTGGTGCTCGCCGTGGGCACTCCGTTCCCGTCTCCGGCCGATGCGGGGTATCTGCTCTTCTCGATCGCGGCGTGCGTCTCATTGATCCTGCTGCCGATCGGCAGCGTCGGACAGTCGCAGACACGGCTGGTCCTTGACGGGCTGACGGTTGCCTGCTCACTGTTGGTGATCTTGTGGACGCTCGGTCTCGACGACGTCTTCCACCGCGGTGGCGAGAGCCGGTTCGTGTTCGCCGTGTCGGTGGCCTATCCGATTTTCGATCTGGTGCTCCTGACGGTGGCACTGCTCATCCTGACGCGTGCCCGTGTGGGTCAGCGTGCGGTGATCACGGTGTTCACCCTGGCCATGGGCGTGATGGCCTTGTCGGACAGCGCATTCGTGCTCATCAACGCCGACCAGCGATACGCCAGCGGTGGCCTGCTCGATATCGGTTGGGTGGCCGGACTGCTACTGCTCGGCGTCGCGGCGTTGGTCGGGCTACGTTCCAAGCACATCGAATTCGGACTGGCCAGGCCCCCCTCCCGAACAGCCTTGTGGCTGCCGTACCTGCTGTTACCGGTCGTCACGATATGCACCGTCCTGAGCGAGAGCTCAGCGACACTGCTGATCACGGCACTGTTGCTCGTGTTGGCCGTCGTGGTCCGGCAGTTCCTCATGGCTGACGAGAATCGGCGACTATTGGCGACGGTCGCCGAGCAGGCTTTCCGGGATCCACTGACGAAGCTGGCGAACAGGGCCCTCTTCCAGGATCGCCTCAGCCATGCGGTCGCCTTGCAGATCCGGGATGGACGCAGCGTGGCGGTGCTGTCGATCGATCTGGACGACTTCAAACTCGTGAACGACTCGCTAGGGCACCCATCCGGCGACGCCCTCCTGAAAGCGGTCGCCGAACGCATCGTTGACAGCGTGGGCGCAGGCGATACCGTCGCCCGGGTCGGTGGCGACGAGTTCGCCGTCCTGATCGAGGACGGTCCTGAGCCATCGCTGGTCGTCGCGCACCGCATCTTCGACGCTTTCGACGCGCCGTTCACGGTTGACGGGCACGACGTTTTCATGCGCCCCAGCGTCGGCGTGGCAGCTGGCGTCGCCGACGGCGATCCCGAGGCATCTGCCGACACCCTGCTCAAGCACGCGGATCTCGCCATGTACGCGGCGAAGCGAAGCCAGCACGGCGGTGTCGCGGCCTACACCACGGATATGCAGCTGATCGATGTACGGGAGGTGGATCCGCCGCGAGACCGCGACATCGCACCGCGTCGAAACGGCTCGGCGGGACTTCAACTCTTCGCGCAGCTTCGCCGCGCCATCGACCACGGTGAGCTGAGTTTGGTCTATCAGCCGAAATTCACCGTCGCGACGGGACATATGACGGGCGTGGAGGCGCTGGTGCGGTGGGAGCATCCGGAACGCGGCCTGATGCTCCCGGGTGAGTTCCTTCCGCTCGCGCGGCAGAACGGCCTCATGGGTGCGCTCACCGATGCGGTCGTCTATCGAGCGGTTCAGGACGCGACCGGATGGCGCAGCGCAGGCACCGACGTACCGTTCGCCGTCAATCTGTTCCCACCGTCGCTCGGTGACTTTGAGCTACCGGGCCGGCTCACCCGGATCGTCACGAACGGCGGGCTCGACACGGACTGTCTGACCGTGGAAATCACCGAGGACTTCCTGCTCGGCAACACCCGGCGCGCGCGCAAGGTCTTGGAGATGTTGCGCGAGTTGAATATTCGGGTGTCGATCGACGATTTCGGCAGTGGCTACTCAGCGCTGAGCTACCTCAGGGAGCTGCCGATCGATGAGTTGAAGCTCGATCGGGAGTTCATCGCACCGATGCTGTCAGACGACCGCGCAGAGGCGATCGTGTGCGCGGTGATCGACCTGACGCACAGACTCGGAATGACGTGCGTCGCGGAAGGCGTCGAGGACGCGGCCACTGCAGCCAGGCTCGCCGAACACGGTTGCGACATCATTCAGGGCTACTACTGCAGTCCGCCGGTCGACACCTCCAGTGTCCTGGGCATAGGGCCGCTCCGGCTCGAAGGTTTTGGCCGGGCGAAACCTGTCCTCAGTCCGCAAACCTGAACTCGCTGTGTCGTGAGTTCTCGCCGCGCACCAGTCAGCGGGCGACGGGCCAGGCCCAGACGGACATGTCGCCGCGAGGGTACTCCATGCACACGTCGGTGGCCTTGGCCACCACACCCTTGTTGTTGAAAAAGATCTTCGCCCAGTTACCCCACCGGGTGGCCACCTGCTCGTAGTACACGTTGGTGGCGGTGTTCTCGGAGTACTGGCGACGACCGGCGGCGTCGAGCGAGTAGAACCAGTGGATGCGGTCGACAGCCATCTGCTGGATCTCCGGCGGCCGGTTGTTCTTGTCGATGATGTACCGCTCGAAGTACACCGGGCTGGTGTCACGCGCGGCAGCCAGGAACTGCTCGGCGTCACACTGGGTTTCGATCTGCCGCTTCGGGATCGGGTAGTCATCGGTCGAGTCGGCGGACGCCGGCCTTGCGGGCGTTGCGAGGATCGCGGCCGAGGCGGCTGCGGCCACCGTTAGCGCGCCGGCCCGCAACAGCCATCGAGCGGTCTTCCCTCTCATCGGGTTCTCCTCATCGGATCGTAGGCGCGGCCGCTGCTTGCAGCGTCGTCGTCTGGTCGGGGCAGTACGTGGAGATCGCCGCACCGAGGAACTGCCACGTCTGGTCGGTGGACGTCGTTCGCGGCAGGTTCGTGGACAGGAACGACGCCGAATAGAACGGAGCCAATCACCACACCCATTCGCATGCCCATCTCCTAGCTTCCGAGCGACTGTTGTGGGTGCTGCTGAATGGACGGCCAGGGCTGGGGTTTGGGCACGGTCCGAACGTTGCGTGGCCACCAGAACCAGCGGCCGAGAAGCGTTGCAACCGAGGGCGTCATGAAGGACCGGATGACCAGGGTGTCGAACAGCAGGCCCAGCCCGATGGTGGTACCGACCTGTCCCATGACGGTGAGATCACTGACCACCATGGTCATCATCGTGAATGCGAAGACCAATCCGGCGATGGTCACCACGGAGCCCGAACCGCCCATGGTCCGGATGAGACCGGTGCGCATCCCGGCATGGACCTCCTCCTTGAGCCGCGAGACAACCAGCAGGTTGTAGTCGGCACCCACGGCGAGCAGGATGATGACGGCCATCGGCAGCACCATCCAGTGCAGGTTGATGCCCAGCAGGTACTGCCATAGCAGGACCGACATTCCGAACGACGCACCCAGCGAAAGCACCACGGTGCCAACGATCACCGCCGCCGCGACTACGGCGCGGGTGAGAATCAACATGATGATGAAGATCAGGATGATGGCCGCGATGCCTGCGATGATCAGGTCGTACTGCGTGCCGTCGGCCATGTCCTTGAACGTGGCCGCCGTCCCGCCGAGGTAGATGCTCGAGCCCTCCAGCGGCGTGCCCTTGATAGCCTCCTTCGCCGCGAACTTGATGGCATCGATTCGCTCGAGGCTCTCGGGCGCCATCGGATCACCCTCGTGGTTGATGATGAACCGCACGGCATGCCCGTTGGGCGACAGGAACTGCTCCAGGCCGCGTTTGAAGTCGGGGTTGGTGAACGCCTCCGGCGGAAGATAGAACGAGTCGTCGTTCTTGGCCTTGTCGAACGCCTCCCCCATCGCGGTGGAGTTCTCCTGCATCTCGCCCATCTGTTGCTGCATGTTGTTCTGCGACTGATGCATCGTCAGCATCATCGACTTCATCGACTTCATCGTCTCGACCATGGGCGGCATCAGCGCAACCATCTTCGGCATCAACTCGTTGAGCCGGTCCATGTTGGGCATCATGGCCTGGATGTCGTCGGTCATCGAGTTGACGCCATCGATGGCGTCGAACATCGACCGAAGCGTCCAGCAGACCGGGATGTCGTAGCAGTGCGGTTCCCAGTAGAAGTAGTTGCGCAGCGGCCGGAAGAAGTCGTCCAGGACCGAGATCTGGTCCCGCAGTTGGGCGACGGTGACCGTCATGTCCTTCATGCTCGCCACCATGCTGCTGGTGGTCTCGGCCATCTCTGTGGTGATCGCCGACATCTTCTCCATGGTGTCGATGGTCTTCTGCATGTCCTCGGCCTGGACGAGCATGTCGTCCATCCGCTCCAGCATGTACTGCTGGTTGAGCACCTGGGTGGTGCTCTGCTGGCTCATCGCGAACGGGATCGACGAGTGCTCGATCGGCGTGCCCTTGGGTCGGGTGATGGTCTGGACGCGTCCGATCCCCGGTACACCGAAGACAGCCTTGGCGATTCTCTCGATCACCAGGAAGTCGGCCGGATTCCGTAGGTCGCGATCGCTCTCGATCATCAGCATCTCGGGATTGAGACGCGCCGGCGAGAAGTGCCGGGCGGCAGCGGCGTGACCCAGATTGGACTCGGAGTCCTCAGGGAGGTACTTGCGGTCGTCGTAGCTGGACTGATAGCCGATCAGCGCCAGCAGACCGACCAGCGACACCACGATCGTGGAGACGAGGATCGGACCGGGCCAGCGGACCACTGCCGCACCCATCCTGCGCCAGGTGCGGACGGCCATCTGCCGTTTCGGTTCCATCATGCCGAACCTGCTGGCGACGGTGACGACGGCCGGTCCGAAAGTCATCGCCGTGGCGATCAGCACCAGCATCCCCAGCCCCAGCGGGACGCCCAGCGTCTGGAAGTACGGCAGCCTGGTGAAGGACAGACAGAACGTTGCACCGGCGATCGTCAACCCCGACCCGACGATCACGTGGGCGGTTCCACCGAACATGGTGTAGTAGGACATTTCTCGGTCCTCACCGGCACCGCGCGCTTCCTGATATCGACCAGTCAGGAATATCGCGTAGTCCACGGCGATCGCGATCGCCAGCGTCACCAACAAACCGGTGGCGAACGTCGAGAGACCAATCAGTTCGTGATAACCCAGGAATGAGATCACCCCGCGCACGGTCAACAGGCTGACCACGACCATGACCAGGATCAACAGCGTGGTGACGATCGATCGGAAGAAGAACAGCAGCATCACCGTGATGACCAGGAAGGTGAGCGCCTCGACCACTCGAGTACTGGAGTGGCCCGCCTCCTCCTGTTCGGCCGACAGCGCCGAGGCGCCAGTCAGGAAGGCCGACACACCGTCGGGTGCCGGCATGGTCTCCAGGAGGTCGCGTACGACGTTGACCGACTCGTTGGCCTTGGCCTCGCCCTGGTCGCCGGCCAGGTTGACCTGTAGGTACACGGCCTTTCCGTCGGCGCTCTGCACACCGGAGGCGGTCAGCGGATCGCTCCACAGGTCCTGGACGTGCTCAACGTGCTCGGGGTCGGCGAGCAAGCGTTCGATGAGATCCGAATAGTACTGCCGCGCAGGCTCTCCGAGCGGATCCTGGCCCTCCAGCACGATCATCACCGAGCTGTTGGACTCGTACTCGTCGAACACCGTGCCGATGCGTTGCATCGCGATGACCGCGGGCGCCTCCTGCGGGCTCATCGACACCGAGCGCAACTTGCCGACGTCTTCGAGCTGGGGCACTGAGATGTTGAGGAATGCCGCGAGCGCAACCCATCCGATGATGATCGGCACCGACAGCTTGCGGATCAGACCGGCCACCCGACCGAAGTGAAGGTGCGTGGGCTTGGCCACCTGTAGCTGGTCGGTGGGCGCGTCAGCGCTGTGGGCGCTCACGCGGACTTCACGATGCAGTAGGTGGCGGCGTTGGTGCCCTTGGTCACGCGTTCCTCGCGGAGTTCGTCATCGACGAACACTCGGCAGCCGAGATAGTCCGTCCGTCCCTGCGCCACGATGTTGGCTGCCGCCGACGGTGCGGTGGTCGACAGCGTGATCGACCACGGCAGGACGACACCCTTTGCCTTCTGCGGCTTGCTCTCCAGGTCGACGTAGTTCACGTCAACCAATTCGCCTTCGGGGCCGAAGATCTCGTAGCGCACAACCTTGGGGTCGAATGGCTCGGCGTCGTCGGCGAAATTGGTCGGGGCGACGAGAACACCCTCGGAACCGAAGATCCCGCGCACCTTCTGAACGGCGAATGCCCCGACGGCAAGAACCACCACGACGAGCAGTGGAAGCCACGCCCGTTTCACCGCTCGCATATGCGCTCCTTCAAGGAATCGAGATCAGTCGTGTGCGCACCACAAAATTGGTCTGCCTTACGACTAATTAATTCTGACCGATTGGCAGACTATAGCGCAGTCGAACGGCTGGCAAACGGTGAGCTGAGTTACAGTCATTTGACGACTGGGACACCGCGAAGCTGGGAGGGACATGGCAAAGCCCGTGGCAGCCCGCGGCCTAGCACGCGAAAGAGTTCTCACGGCAGCGCTCGAGTTGTTCGCCGAGCACGGTGTGAGTGGCACGTCACTGCAGATGATCGCCGACCGCCTTGGCATCAGCAAAGCCTCGGTGTACTACCAGTTTCCGTCGAAGGACGACATCGCAATCGCGGTCGTCATGCCGATGTTCGAGGACCTCGACCACGTGGTCAGAATCGCCGAGACTGTCCCGTCACCGGAGACGCGCCGCGAGGTGGCCATCGGAGGCCTCGTCGAGCTGGCCATCCGACATCGGCGGACGTCGGCGGTCTTCCACGGCGACCCGGCGGTCATCCACCTGTTCGAAGCGCACGAAGAACTCAAGCGCCCGGTGAACAGGCTCAATGACCTCATCGTGGGCCCCGAGCCCGACACGGCGACAAGGGTTTCGGTGGCGATGGCGATCGCCGGGATCTACACGATCGTCGGCGACCCGCAGCTCGCCGAGATTGAGGACGCGGAACTGCGCGACATCATGCTTGCCTGCGCAAAGCGGTGCATCGCCAACTGATTGCGAGGTTCCAGGCCGAGCATCGCGACGGATTCTTGGGATCGGTAGCCGTTTCGGATGGCTGTACTTGCTGTCATGCCGACGCCACCGAGGCGCGCATGACGGAAGGAATCAAGCAATGAACACCGTTCTCGCCCGCATCCAAGAACAGGTCAACCGCGTCGATCGCTCACGGAGCCTGCTGATCGGCATCTCCACGGGCCTCATCGCCCTGTGGTCGCTTTACCGCGTGTTCTGGCTGTTCTACTCGATGTCCGTGCTCTCCGGTGTCGGCTACTCCTCCGGATCGCTGGTCATCTCCACACTGTTCTGGGGCGCAGTGGGCGTCGCCACGGCAGCCGTCTCAGCCGCCTTCCTCATCCGTTACCTCAAGCACACCTGACCACGACCAGCCTCCAGAATCGCCGGTCGTGGACGGACGCACGCGGGGGCGTTCGTCCGCGATCGCGCTGGCGCTCAGTCCGCGCTCCGCTCATCGGCGAGGAACTTGCTCATGTGGACGAACCCGTTCTGCCGCCGTGCCAGATAGGCCCACAGCCCAACGATGAGCGGCAGCGGTCCCAGCGCGGCCCACCACCGCGCCGATGCGGGCAGCAACTCAGCGATGAACTGCTGTCGCGGAGTCTCATCGACCATGGGTGGTAGCCAGTCGTTCAACAGAATCGCGAGTATCCGGGTGGTCTCGAACGGGCCGACAACGGTGGACAGCGACCACCCCAACGACGCGATGAGCAATGCCCACGGCCACGCGAGCAACAGCGACTGGTCATCGACGATGTCGGCGGCACAACGAATGGACTCCGCGACGAACGCGATCGACAGCGCCGCCACCAGACACGCCACCTGAGCGGTCAGAAGGTCGTCGAGCACGCTGTTCGCGCGTTCCGCACCCTGCCTGTTCGGCAGCCCGATGGCCACCGACAACAACCCCGCCACGACAGCGAGAAGCGCTATGCGCCCGGTGATGTCCTCGATCCGGTAGAAGGACTCGACCATGGTCCGGACCACGAGCCGAGACGCCGCCCGCGGGTTCGTGCGATAGAGCACCATGACGACCACGCCCGACAACACATTGGCCGTCAGCCAGGCAACTACCGCCGTGCAGATCGCGGTCAGCGCGAACGACCCCGCCAGCGGCACGAGCACTGAGTCGGCGTCGGCGCTGCTACGGACGACGATCAATGGCACCGCACCAATGGCGAGAACCCCGAGCAGGCCGAGCACCAGCGGGAGGCTGAAGGCTGTGAGCTGTGCAGCGTCCAGGTCAGGGTCGCGGTGGCGGATCGCCGCGAACTCCCCCGACAGCACGGCACGCGCGTGTCGAAATGACGCTCTGCCAGGCACAACGCGATCGTAGGGAATTGCGGGACTTACGTTGCCTTTACCGAGAACCTCACTCCGACTGGGGAGTGACGAGGAACTTCTCTCCCGTCGCGCGCCTGACGTAAGAGGTGAATGCGTCGGGTGCGAGCATGCCGGCCAGTGACACCTCTCGGGTGTAGGTGCTGGCGAACGTCGTGGTGAGTTCCGCAGCCACCCGGGCTCGGAGTCGGCCGATGGTCTCGGCACCGGCGCCGGCAAGGAACGGGGTGAGCAGCCACCCGCCGAGACCCCACGCCATGCCGAAGTTCCTGGTGAGGATTGTCGGACCCGTGTCGAGTCCGCCGTAGATGTACACCTGCTTGTGAACGGACGAGCCGTAGCGTGAGTACTCCGCGGCGGTCGAGGTGGCCGCTTCCTCCATGCCATTGAGGATTTGACTCGCCAGAGTCCCGCCACCCGTGGCGTCGAACCCGATCGTCGCGGACGTCGCCTTGAGCGCCGCGACGAGATCCGTCGAGAACGACGGTGATGCCGTGTTGCAGACGTGAACCGCGCCAAGCGCGCGCAGCAGCTGCTCCTGATCGGGCTTGCGGACGATGTTGACCAGCGGCACCCCATCCTTCTGGCACACCTTGACCAGCATCTGGCCGAGATTCGAGGCCGCAGCGGTGTGCACCAAACCCGAATGGCCTTCGCGGCGCATGGTTTCCAGCATTCCGAGCGCCGTCAGAGGATTGACGAAGGACGACGCCCCCTCTCTCGCCGTCGCACCGTCCGGCAGGACGAGACACGACGCGGCGTCGACCGCTCGGTACTGCGCGTACATCGCGCCACCCGCGATGCCCACCGTCTTGCCGAGGAGTGCCTGCGCCGTTGGCGATGACCCCGCGGCCACGACGGTGCCCGCCCCCTCATTGCCCACGGGAAGCGGGACGTCGACGCGCGCCGACAGTCCCGCCAAGGCGCCCTCGCTCAGCGGTGCCGTGACGACGGGACGCTCCGGGGTGCCCCCGACCGTCGCGTTGGCCATGTCCGCGCCGGCTGTCAGCAGGGCCAGGTCCGACGGATTGATCGGCGAGGCCTCCACGCGGACCAACACCTCGTTGGCGGCAGGGGTGGGTACTGGAACGTCCTGCAGCGAGAGTTCCAGCGTGCCCTCCGGCGTCACCAACGAACGCAATTCGAGTGCAGTATCAGGCAAGTCTTCGGTCATGAACGGTGCCTCGTTCCTGTCATGGACATCTCATGACAGTGTGAACCCACGATGGAGTCGCAGATCCTTTTCGAGCCAGAGGTCGCGGAGTTCGAGGTGGCCGATCCGGCGGACGCGTGGACACAAGCCGGGTTCAGTGTTGATCTCGGCGGGGTTAGTTCCGGCGGAGGCGCCGCTGCCGTCTGCTGGGTCGGCGGCGTCGGCATCCGCCTCGTCGGGCGTGACCGCGGCACCGGCATCGTCGGGTGGTCGTTGCGCGGCCTGCCGCCGGACGGCTCAGTGCACGACCTCGACGGCATCCCGACGACGAACGCGGGCGAGGTGCCTCCCACTGCGACCGGCCACCCGAATGGCGTCACCGCGATCGACCACGTCGTACTGCTGTCACCTGACCTGGATCGGACGGTCGAGGCGCTTGCCGCGATCGGCGTGAACCCGCGCCGGGAACGCGACACTCACCTCGGGGGACGACCGATGCGGCAGATCTTCTTCCGACTCGGCGAGGTGATCGTCGAGGTCGTCGGCTCCCCGGAGTCGGCGACAGAGGGTCCCTCCACTCTGTGGGGGATGACGTTCACGGTCGTGGACATCGACGCGACAGCCGCGTACTTCGGCGACCGCACGGCACCGGTCAAGGAGGCGGTGCAGCCCGGACGCCGCATCACCACGCTGCGGCATCGCGTGTTCGGGATGTCGGTCCCGACGGCACTGATCTCGACGCCCGCGCGTCGCTGAGCCGACCGCACGCCTCAGTGCCTATCCTCTGAGCTCATGGGCGAGTCCGTTGACGACACAGTGATCATTCACACCGACGGCGGGTGCCGACCCAACCCCGGCCCCGGCGGCTGGGGCGCGGTGCTGCGCCAGCGTGGCCATGTCCGGGAGATGAGCGGTGGCGAGCCGGGCTCGACCAGTAACAACCGGATGGAGCTGACCGCGCCGATCATGGCGCTGGAGGCGCTCACCAGACCGGTGGTCGTGCACCTCTACACCGACAGCACCTACGTCCGAAACGGCATCACCAAGTGGATCCTCGGCTGGGAGCGCAACGGCTGGATGACCTCCGCGAAGCAGCCGGTGAAGAACGTCGACCTCTGGCAGCGCCTCCAGACGGCCTGCGCACAGCACCAGGTGGAGTGGTTCTGGGTGAAGGGTCACGCGGGCGTCGCCGACAACGAGCTGGCCGACGAACTGGCGACTCGCGGTATGGAGGAGGCGATCAACGCCTCGCGTTGAGTTCGCCCGTCATCCACTAGGCCTTCAGGCGATCGGTGCCGAAGATGACCGCCGACCACACCGACAGAACCGCGGCAAGTGCCCACACCGCGATGAGGGCAGGCACCGCGCCGACGTCACCGTGCCCCAGTACGCCGATCCGCTCAACCTGGACCAACCAGAAGACGGGGTTGAATCGACTGATCACGTTCCAGACCCCGGGCAGTTGCTCAACGGAGTAGAAAACCCCGCCGAGGAATCCCAGTGGCAGCAGGATTATCGACTCCATCGAGTACACGTGATCCAGCGACTTGGCCAGAGCGCCCGCGATGACACCGACCTGGCCGGCGACGAGAAGCACGGCGAGCGTGCCGAACACGAAGACGAACGGGCGTGCGACACCGGTGATGTGGCTGAGCGGCAGCGCGATCACCAGGACCCCGGCGCCGACAATCAGGCCGCGAACGACTCCCCCGGTCACCAACGCCGCGTTGATCTCCCACCATCGCAGAGGACTGGCGAAGACATCGTTGACGTACTTGTCGCGACGTGCCTCGAACAGGCTTGTCGTTCCGTTCACGAAGCCCACGGTGAGAATGGCCTGCGCGAAGAGCCCCGGGACGATGAACTGCCCGTAGGCGACACCGTCGATCGGCGCGATGTGCTGCCCCAGCGCCGCGCCGAAGACAATGACGAACAGGATCGTGGACAGCACCGGACCTGCGATGGCGTACTGCCAGATATTGAGGAACCGCAACACCTCTCGCTCGACCAACCACAGGAACGGGGAGCGCTCGGCTTCGAACGGTTCGTCATGGGGTCTGAGGTCATGGTGGCCGTGGACATCGGACCTGCTCATGCCGTGGCTCCCGCAGTGATGATCCGGTCGTACACCTCGGAGATGTCACGCGCCCGGTAACGGTCGCGCAGCGACGACGCCGAGCCCCTGGCGACGATCCGACCCGCCGCGATCAGGGCGATCTCATTGCACAGCGCCTCGGCCTCCTCCAGATAGTGGGTGGTCAGCAGAATGGTGGTACCTGCTGCGTTGAGTCCCTTGAGCAGCGTCCAGATCTCCGCACGCAGAGCGACATCGACACCCGCTGTCGGTTCGTCGAGGATCAACAGGCGTGGCCGGTGAATGAGGGCGCGGGCGAGGACAAGTCGGCGCTGCATGCCACCGGACAGTTCGTAGGCTCTGCCGTCGGCCTTGTGGTCGAGACCGAACCGCTCGAGCAGCTCGTCGGCGCGGTGGACGGCTGTCCTGCGTCCGATGCCGTGAAATCCGGCGTGATAGACGAGCAGCTGCCGCACCGACAGGAACCGGTCGACGTTGATGTCCTGCTCCGCGAGCCCCATCAGACGCCGGGCCTCTCGGGTTCGGTAGTCGTGACCGAAGACGCGCAGTTCACCGGCGGTCGGTTTGACGATATTGCTGACCGATCCAATCAGCGTGGTCTTGCCTGCCCCGTTGGGGCCGAGCAGACCGAAGAACGCACCGTCGGGGAGTTCGAGATCGAGATCTGACACCGCAGCGAAACCACCGCGGTAGACCTTGCGGAGGCCCCGAATCGACAGCGCCGCAGGCACTCCATCAGCCATTGCGACGGAACTGATTGGCGGGAACCGCCAGCCCGTAGTGTTCGCGCAGCGTGGCGCCCCGGTACTCACGCCTGAACAGGCCCTTGTCCTGCAGAATCGGTACCACCGAGTTGATGAACGTCTCCAACTCGGACGGGAGTCCCGGCGCCATGATGTTGAAGCCGTCGGCTGCGCCGCCCTCGAACCAGGAGATGATGGTGTCGGCGACTTGTACGGGTGTGCCGACGAACGTGAAGTGTCCTCGTCCGCCACCGAGGCGGGAGAGGATCTCCCGCACAGTCAGGTTCTCGCGTACGGCCATGTCGATGATGAGGTCGGACCTGCTCTGCGAGCCCTGCAGAGTGGGCCGGGCAAGGATGGAGTCGGGTAGCGGCGAATCCAATTCGAACAGTGCGGGATCCACCTCGAAATTCCACGCCAGCTGCGCCAGCCCGTATTCGGGAATCCGGAGCTCGTCGTACCGCCGCGCCCGTTCTGCGGCCTCGTCCTCGGTCGAGCCGATGAACGGCACGATCCCCGGCAGCACGAGCAGCGCGTCGGGGTCGCGGCCAGCCGCCTTGGTCCGTGCCTTGATGTCACGATAGAAGTCCGCCGCGCGCTCGTAGGTCTGATGCGCGGTGAAGATCGCCTCCGCGTGGCGGGCTGCGAAATTCTTTCCGTCCTCGGATGATCCCGCTTGGACCAACAGGGGGTGGCCCTGAGGCGGGCGTTCGACGTTGAGCGGCCCGGCAACTCTGAAGTGGCTGCCCACGTGATCGATGGCGTGTATTCGTTCCGGGTCCGCGTACTGGCCCGAAGCCTTATCGGCGACGACCGCGTCGACTTCCCAGCTGTCCCAAAGCGTCTTGGCGACGCCGAGGAACTCGTCGGCGCGTTCGTAACGCGCCGCATGGCTGGGACGGTCATCGAGTCCGAAGTTGGCTGCCTCGTCGGCACCCGCGGAGGTGACGATGTTCCAGCCCGCACGTCCACCGCTGACGTGATCGACCGACGCGAGCCGGCGGGCGAGGTTGTAGGGCTCGTTGTAGGTGGATGAGACGGTGGCGATCAGTCCAATGCGGCTGGTGTGCTGCGATAACGCGGTCAACAGGGTGAACGGCTCGAGCTGGCCCGGCGGACGGAACGCTCCGCTGCCCGTGAGCGCCGGACCATCTGCGAGGAACAGCGAGTCGAACTTCGCGTCCTCGGCCAGTCGGGCCAGCCTGATCCAGTGTCCGAGGTCGAAGTCCGCTCTCGGGTTGCTCTCCGGTAGAC
This sequence comes from Mycolicibacterium sp. 624, assembly GCF_040548615.1. Classification (NCBI taxonomy): domain Bacteria; kingdom Bacillati; phylum Actinomycetota; class Actinomycetes; order Mycobacteriales; family Mycobacteriaceae; genus Mycobacterium; species Mycolicibacterium sp. 624. Next base: position 367,383 of record NZ_JBEPRZ010000004.1, on the reverse strand, counting down.
GCCAGGCCGCCTCGTGGTGGCCGGCCTCCATGAGGAAGGCATTGAGGTGCAATTCACGCCGCGGGGCGCCCATTGAGTGTCTCCATCGTGTGAGAATTACTGATTACTAGGACAATTGGGTGCTGTCGAAGCCGTCCGGCAAGAGATTGTCGGTGATGCTCGCGACGTCGACGGGCTTCTTGATCTCGCCAGCCTCGAGGAAGGCGTCGCTCAGATCCTGCTCCGCCTTGATGTCCTCCGGGAGAACTTGGGCGACCTTGAACGGGTAGGCGTCGACGGTGGCCCTGGCATCCTCGATGGGCACGCCCGTCTCCTTCGCGATGGCCTTCGCGTACTCGTCGGGGTTCTGCTGTGCCCAGTTGAATATGCGCGCGATCCGGGTGAGGACATCGGTGAGCGCGGCGCGGCGGGCCGGATCCCCGAGCGACTTGTCCGTCGCCACGTAGTAGTTGTTGACCTGGTCGATCGGCGGGAGGCCCTTCGCGATGATCCGGGCGCCGTCGCCGACCGCGATCGCCGACTGCGGGTTCCAGATTGACCACGCGTCGACCTTGCCGGTGTTGAATGCCGTGGCGCCCGCGGCCGGGCTGAGGTAGACGAGTTCGACGTCCTTTGGCGTCAGGCCCACGCTCTTGAGCGCAAGTAGCGCGAGGCCGTGCGCGGAGCTGCCCTGCGGGATGGCGATCTTCTTGCCGCGCAAATCCGTCAACGTCTGAATCGGAGAATCCTTGGGCACGATGATGTTCTCGGCCGCCTTGGTCGGATCGGCACCGTGCTGGGTGGCCACGATCTTGAACCCGTACTGCTGCGCGGCCCCGGTGATCGGTGGCACCGTGCCGACGTAGCCGAGGTCGATATCGCCCGCGGCCGCGGCCTGTACCAACGGCGGGCCGTAGTCGAATCGGGCGAACTTGATCTTGTATGGCGCATCGTCGAACGCGCCGGTGACCTTGGCCAGCTCTTCGCTGCCGTCGCCGCCGTTGTCACCGATGGTGAACGTGAAATCGCTCCACTCGGGGTGGGCCGCAGCGATGGAACCGTCACCCGACTTGCTCAGTGGGCCTTGCTGGGCGGCGGGAGTTGAACTGCACGCAACCAGGACGGACGCCACTGTCAGGAGCGCTGCGGCACCGAGAATTCGGAAGGATCTGTGGGACAAGGGTTCTCCTGTGCTGGTGGTCGTGGGAGGTCAGTGGGCGCTGGCGAGCCCGAGGTCCGCGAGAAGCGCCAGTCGGATCTCCTCGCGGGCGATGCTCGCCTCGCGGTCTGCGGCGGACAGCGTCACGCGGTGATCACTGCCGATCCGACCGTTGTTCATGACCACGACGCGGTCGGCGAGCGCGATGGCCTCGTCGACGTCGTGGGTGACAAGGAGCATGGACGCGTGGTGCGCGCGTCGCAGTTCGCGGACGAGATCGTGCATTCGCACCCTGGTGATCGCATCGAGCGCCGCGAACGGCTCGTCGAGCAGGATCAGCTCCGGCTCCGCGACCAGGGCACGCGCAAGGGCAACCCGCTGAGCCTCACCGCCCGAGAGTTGTTTGGGCCAGGCTCTTTCACGACCGGTGAGGTGAACGTCGGCCAGGGCACTGCGGGCTCGTTGGTCTGCGTCTGGGCCGTGCAGGCCCACCGTGACGTTGCGCAGAACGCGTTGCCACGGCAGCAATCGATCACCCTGGAAGACGATGGCCCGTTTGGCCGGCACCTCGACGCGACCGCCATCCGGCCGATCCAGTCCGGCGAGGAGCCGCAGCAGCGTGCTCTTGCCGCACCCGGAGGGACCCAGGAGGACGACGAGCTCCTCGTCGTCGATCTCGAGGTCGAGGTGGTCGAGCACGGTGCGATCACCGAACCGGCGCACCACCCCCTCTGCCGATACACCGGAGTGCCGGCGGGCGGCGGTCATATCGCCTCGTAGCTGGGTCGCCACCGCAGCAGGACGCGCTCCAGAATCCGGACGATCTGGTCGGCGAGCAGGCCGAGGATGGAGTAGATCACGAGACCGACGAAGACCTGGTTGGTCTGCAGGTAGGTCTGCGCCTGTGTGACCAGGAAACCGAGTCCCTGGTTGGCGTTGACCGTCTCCGCGGCGACCAGACCCAGCACGCTGTAGGCGAGCGAGAAGCGCAGCCCCACCAGGAAACCGGGCAGCGCGCCGGGCAGGAGAACCCAGGTGACGACGCGCCATCGTCCCGCGCCCGTCGAGCGCGCCATCTCGATCAGGCGGTGATCGACCCCGCGGATCGCGGCGAAGAGATTGAGGTACATGGGCACACCCGCCCCGAAGGCGATCAGGAGGACCTTCGTCAACTCGTCGATGCCGAACCACACGATCATCAGTGGCAGCACCGCGAGCAGCGGGATGGTGTTCAGGATTTGGGCCAATCCGTTGAACAGGTACTCCCCTCTTCGGAGAAAGCCGCCCAATACCCCCGTCACGACGCCCACGCTCAAGCCGAGCGCGAGGCCGAGGCCTGCGCGCTGCAGTGAGATGGCGAGGTCGGGGCCGAGCACTCCGTCGTTCCACAGCTGAAGTGCCGTGGCGGCGATGTCAGTCGGGGCGGGCGCGTACAGCGGCGGCAACACACCGGTCAGCCCAAGCACCTCCCAGAGAATGAGGATCAGCGCGGGGGTGGTGTAGATGCCGAGCGGCCAGTGCAGCCGGCCCCACAGCGCGGCCCATGACGTCTTCTCTCGAGACTTTGTGGGCAGGAAGACGTCTCGCGCGCACCCGGGGCCGACGATCTCCGAGGCGGAGACGGTGTCCCCTCGTGTCGCCAGGCTGAGGTTCGTCATCGGGACTCCAGTCGGTCGGTTCTCGAACTCGGCGTGGCGCTTTGGCCGCCACGAGACGAGGTCTGCAGTCACCATGTCGCACATTTGCTCACTGGAAGAGCGATGAAATCGGCGGGATTCTAGAGATCTCTCGCCACGGTCGAGTCAGAGTGCGTTGCGCAACTCGGTGTAGGCACACACGAGGGCTTCGAGCGTGAAACCCCTGTTGAGACCACTCGGGTTGGGCAGCACCCAGGCGGTGACGCCACCGAATGTCGACGGTTGCCTGCCCCATTCGATGTCGGGCCTGGCAAGCATGGCCGACAGGGCGCGTTTTCCGAGGAACGCCACCACGCGTGGTTCGTATCGCCGGATCTTCGCCTCGAACGTCGGCCGTGCCCTCCGGAATTCGTGGAGCCCTATCTCACTGGCACGCTGAGTCGGCCGAGCCACGACCGCGGTGATGCCGCAGCCATATCTCAGCAGTTCGCGTTCGTCCTGCGGTCTCAAGCGCGTGTCCGTGAATCCGGCCTGATGCAGGACCGTCCAGAACCGGTTGCTTCGGTTCGAGAAGTTATGACCGTCGGCGGCCGCGCTGGACGCCGGATTGACACCACAGAAGATGACGTCCAGCCCTTCGCTGAGAAGGTCCGGGTCATATCCGTTCATCGAATGGTCCTGCCGTCCAGGCAACCGTCGGGCCGATGCCCGACGCCTCTGATGGTCTCGCAGAATCGTGCGCGGTGAAAATCGCATAACGCCTTGTCCAAAAAGTGGAGCTAAGGGATTCGAACCCCACCCATTAACGCAGTTCAGCCGCATTGATGCCGAGTTGCGGGTCGTCGCCGCGCTGCGCTCGCTGACGCACGCGTACGAGTGGCCGCGAGTATGGAGCGCGCCGACGGCGGGTGCCGACCAAACCCCGGCCCCAGCGGCTGGGGCGCGGTGCCGCGCCAGTGGGGTCACGTCCGGGAAATGAGCGGTGGCGAGCGCACAGCACCAGGTCGACTGGTTCTGGGTGAAGGGTCACGCGGGCGTCGCCGACAACGAGCTAGCCGACGGACTGGCGACTCGCGGGATGGAGGAAGCGATCAACGCCTCCGCCACAGGGATCTCCCGCGGCGCAAACAGCCGCTCGCCGGCCGGTCAAACCGTCGCAGGTTTGATTCGATCTTCATCGAGCGACGCTCTCATTGCAGGCATCCCACAGTTGAAACGGCTGCTCGCTCGCAACTGTCAGGTGATCGACACACCACCGTCGACGCTTACCGTCTGTCCCGTGACGTAACCCCCCGCATCAGATGCAAGCCATACCACGGTGGCCGCCAACTCATCGGGATCGCCGGTCCGACCGAGAATCATCCGATCCGACAGGCCAACGAGATCGTCATCGTAGTTCTCCGAGCTCGTCTCGGATGCGAAGAATCCCGGCGCAATCGCATTGACGCGGATACCTTTCCGGGTGCCCCACTGCTGCGCCAGATCGCGAGTGAGGCCGATGACCGCGGCCTTGCTCGCGCTGTAGGCGGCTTGCGGCAGGCCGGTTGTGGTGATTCCCAGAATGCTCGAGACGTTCACGATCGAGCTACCTGGCTGCATGACTAGTCCACATGCCTGCGCTGCCCAGTACGTACCGTAGAGGTTCACGTCAAGGACCGACCGAAACTCCTGCGGGCCTTGGCGAGTTGCAGGTCCGACGGATCCGACCCCCGCGTTGTTGACGAGGATATCGACCCGTCCGAACTCCTCCATCGCTGCGTCGACGAGCGCAGTGCACTCCCGTGAATCCGTGACATCGGTTTCAACGACCAGCGCCCTCCGGCCGATACCACGGACCGTCTCGGCGATCCGCTCGAGTTCGTCGACACGTCGAGCGGCGAGGACCAGGTCCGCACCTGCTTCGGCAAGACCCTTCGCAAACGCCGCACCCAGGCTGGATGAGGCACCGGTGATGATTGCCACCCGGCCGTCGAGGCGAAACTTGTCGACGATCGTCATGCGCCTACCCTTCTGCGGATCAGAACCAGTCGGGGTTCATGTCAAGTGTTGTCCGGTCCATGCTCGCCAGTACGTCCAGTTGGGGGCCGACCTTGGGAAGTTCGTAGACGTAGAAGTAGCGGGCCGCCTGGCGCTTGCCATCGTAGAAATCGCCCGACTTGGTGTCGGCGGCGAGTAGCTGTTCCAGCCACATCCACGCAATGACGACGTGTCCGGTCGCTTCCAGATAGATCGACGAATTCGCCAGTGCTGCAGCTGCATCCCCGCCACTCCAGAGCTGTGCCGTCACATCTACGACGCGACTCCAGACTGACATCAGGTCGGCTGCGTGGCACTTGATGTCTCCACCGACTGATTCTGCGCGCTCCACGGTCGCGGTGATCCTCGATCCCAGCAGCTTCAGCCCGGCGCCGTCCCGCATCGTGACTTTGCGACCGAGTAGGTCGAGGCCCTGAACGCCATGAGTGCCTTCGTGAATCGGATTCAATCGATTGTCGCGATAGTGCTGTTCGACGTCGTAGTCGCGGGTGTAGCCGTACCCACCGTGGACCTGGATTGCGAGATCGTTCGCCTCCAAACACCATTGTGAAGGCCAGCTCTTCGCGATTGGAGTCAGAACGTCGAGAAGCAACGTCGCCTCCGATGCGGCGGCCTCGCTTTCGGCGCTATCGTGTTCGTCGACCAACACTGAGCAGTACAAGCCGAGTGCGAGCGCTCCCTCGACATAGGACTTCTGCGCCAACAGCATTCGACGGACGTCGGCATGTTCGATTAACGCGACCGAAGGCGAAGTCGCGTCCTTCTCCCCCAGCGCCCGGCCCTGTGTTCGGACCTTCGCATATTCGACCGACTTCAGGTAACCCACATAGCCCAATGCAGTGGCAACGAATCCCACGCCGATCCGAGCCTCGTTCATCATGTGGAACATGTAGTTCAGCCCACGATGCTCTTCGCCGACGAGGAACCCGACGGCCCCCGCACCGCCGTCCGGCGTGTGGGTGCCGTCGCCGAATGCCAGCAACGTATTGGTGGTTCCGCGGAATCCCATCTTGTGATTGAGACCAGTGAGCGTCACGTCGTTGCGGGTGGCCTTCTCATCGTCGCCCGCGGGAAGAAACTTCGGAACGATGAACAGAGAGATTCCCTTGACCCCGGGTCCGCCCCCCGGGACCTTTGCCAGTACCAGGTGCACGATGTTGTCGGTCAAGTCATGGTCGCCGGCAGAGATCCACATCTTGGTGCCGGTCAGCCGGTAGCGACCGTCGCCCTGCCTGACGGCACGAGTGGTGATGTCCGCCAACGACGAGCCGGCCTGTGGCTCCGACAGACACATCGTTCCGAAGTACCTGCCCTCCAGCATCGGACGTACGTAATCGTCGATCTGCTGCTCGGACCCATACGTGGCAATCAAGTTCGCATTGGCGACCGTCAAGAACGGGTAGGACGAGGTCGATGCGTTCGCCGCCTGGAGCCACGCCATCGCAGCACGGGACACCGTGGTCGGCAGCTGCATTCCTCCCACCTGCTCGTCGAATTGTCCTGCCATCAGTCCAGCGGCGGAGTAGACGTCGAGGGCCGTCTTCACCTCGTCGATCATCTCGACCGAACCGTCCGGGCGCATGGTCGGCTCGTTCGCGTCGGCCTTCTTGTTGTGCGGTGCGAAGTGCTTGTGGGCGATGTCCGCGCTGAGTTCAAGGACGGCATCGAAGGTGGCCTTCGAATGCTCGGCGAACCGCTTCCGGGAGGTCAACGAAGCAACGTCGAGCCACTCGTACAGCAAGAACTCCAGGTCGCGACGCGACAGGACGTCAGTCATCCGGTTCTCCCATCCGGCACGTCTTCACATCGACACTCCGCCGTCGACGGGCAGCACGACTCCGGTGATGTACGCGGCCTCCTCGGACGCCAGGAAACACACGGCGGCGGCCATCTCGGATGGATCAGCCAACCGTGGAATTGGACCCGTGAGCTCGGCGATCTTCTCGTCCGGGATCGATGCCGTCATGCGCGTGGCCGCATTCGGCGAGATGGCGTTGACGGTCACTCCGAACGCAGCCAGTTCCTTCGCCGCCGTCTTGGTGAATCCGATGATTCCCGCTTTAGCGGTGGCGTAGTTCGCTTGTCCGCGATTGCCTCGGAGACCGGTGTAGGACGTGATGTTGATGATCCGGCCGAACTCCTGCTTGCGGAAGTGCGGAACCGCTGCGCGGGTGAAGCGGAACGTGCCCCCGGCGTGCACCTGCAACACCTGGTTCCAGTCGTCATCCGTCAGCTTCCATAGGACCTTGTCCCGGAGAATTCCTGCATTGTTGACGAGAACGTCCACCCGCCCGGTCTCTGCAACGACGGTCGAGATGACGTGTCCGACATCCTCCGTATTGCTGACATCAGCGGGAATTCCCACTGCGCCAACGGCTTCGGCTGACTTATTCAGCTCGCCCTTGTCGAAGTCGACCATGAACACGGTTGCCTTGGCTTCAGTGAAGTGCCGCGCCAGGGCCTGCCCGATTCCGCGGGCCGCGCCGGTGATGATGACGGACTTGCCCGCGAAGTCGTATGTGATGTTGCCCATTGGATTCCTGCTCTCAGTTAAGTCGTTCGAGTATCATGGCCATCCCCTGACCGCCGCCCACGCACATCGTCTCCAGCCCGATCTGCTTGTCATAGAACTGCAGCGAGTTGATGAGCGTGGTGGTGATACGGGCGCCCGTCATGCCGAAGGGGTGCCCGAGTGCGATCGCGCCGCCATTGACGTTGAGCTGGTCGTCGTCGATGCCGAGTTCGCGAGCCGATGGGATGACCTGGGCAGCGAATGCCTCGTTGATCTCCACCAGGTCGACGTCGTCGATCGTCATGCCGGCAAGAGCCAGCGCGCGCCGGGTTGCCTCGACCGGGCCGAGCCCCATAATCTCCGGGGAGAGCGCTGAGACGCCGGTCGACACGATACGTGCCAGCGGAGTGAGTCCGAGTTCAGCAGCTTTCTCGTCGCTCATGATGATGAGCACGGCGGCGCCGTCGTTCAACGGGCAACAGTTACCCGCAGTGACTGTGCCATCCGGACGAAAGACCGGCTTGAGCTGCTCCACCCTGTCAAGCGTCGTGCCCGGGCGGGGACAGTCGTCCGTGTTGATCACACTTCCGTTGGCCAGTGTCACCGGGGTGATCTCGCGCTGGAAGAAGCCTCGTTCGATCGCCGCCTCCGCGCGGTTGTGGCTGCGGACTCCGAATTCGTCTTGTTCGCGGCGCGACACCCCGGCATACTCGGCGACGTTCTCCGCGGTATCCCCCATCGCGATGTAGATATCGGGAACCGTCCCCGTTGCACGCGGGTCGGCCCAGAGATCTCCGCGCCCCGCGGCGCGCCTCTTCGTGCGGAACTCGGCGTCGGAGAACACGACGTTGTGGGTATCGGGGTGCTCGTCGGCCATCCCGCTGCCGAACCGGCTGACGGTCTCGACTCCCGCTGAGATGAAGGTATCGCCCTCGCCCGCGCGGATGGCATGCATTGCCATTCGGGTCGTTTGAAGGCTCGACGAGCAGTAACGGTTCACCGTGACGCCTGGCAAGTGGTCCATTCCGGCGACGACACCTACCGCACGAGCCAGGTTGTACCCGCCTTCGCCAGCAGGCTGAGCCGTGCCGAGCATGAGGTCGTTGACCGTCCTCGGATCGAGATCGGGCACCTTCGCCAGAGCTGCGAGCACCATCTGTGCGCCCAGATCATCGGGGCGCATCTCACGGAGCGACCCCTTCCCTGCCCGGCCGATCGGAGAACGGGCGGTTGCGACGATTACTGCCTCAGGCATGGATTTTTTCCTGTCCGTTTCTAGTATCGACCCGATGGTCGAATTATCGATCCCCTGGTCAGTTATGCATTATGACGGCGCCCGCCGGCACGGTCAAGGCCCTGCCCGACCTCATCGATTGCGCCACGCAAAACAATGACGACCCTGACGAAGCCAATTCGAACCAACCCGAAGCCGACCGGCCAGTGCCGGCCCATGTCGCTGAATCACTGTGACCGTTGACACTCGGGAGCCCGCGAAGATAGGTTCCTCACCCGTAAGTCGAAATACCGACTTCATAGTCGAGTCGCCGAGGCGCGTCGAGACCGATCAGAAACCGCTGGCCGCGAACCGGCCACATGAGGAGGTTGAGAATGCAGGACCGATCAAGCACGGGCGTATCCGATTCGGGGATGCGACGGACTCGGGACGATTCGCACACCGTGTTACTTGCCGAGGCCAGCGGGGCGCGTAATATGCTGTCTCGCTTCGTAGGTCGCGGTCCAGGCCGGTGATCGCTCACGGCGGTCTAAGGGCCGGGGCTGGTCGGATCACACGAAGATTGCGCGGCCTTTGCCGTGTGACTGCCGCGTCGGCATTGGTGGCATGCTTGGCGGTCGTCTTGGCCGCCCCTGCTGTTCTCGCACATGCCGACGAAAGTCACTACGAGGTGTTCTACACACCGCCCGACCCGCTGCCTGCGGGTGAGCCTGGCGACGTGATCCGGACCGAACCCTCACGTTTGGTGTTGGAACCCTCCGGCCAATTGGGTTCGTTCGTCGGAACCGGCACCCGCATCATGTACCGCAGCACCGATGCGCAGGGAAACCCGGTCGCCGTCACCGGCACCTACATCGAGCCGGACAACCCGTGGCCGGGCAAGGGCCCACGCCCGTTGCTCGCGTACGCCACCGCCCCATACGGGATGGGCGAGCAATGCGCACCGTCGCGACTGTTCAACCAGGGCATTCATGCGTCGTTGGACACGGGGTTCGACGTGATGTTCAACCTGGAGGAGGGCTTCGTCGCCACTCTGCTCGCGCGCGGCTTCGCCATCGTGGTCACCGACGGTGTCGGACTCGGCGTCCACGGGCCGATGTCACCGCAATTCCTGAACCGGGTGGCCGGCGGGACCGCGCTTCTCGACGCCGCCCGAGCAGCCATGAGGCTTCCCGGCACCTCACTCGATCCTGATGGCCCAGTGGCATTCTGGGGTTGGCTGGCTGGCGGTCAGGCTGCGCTGGCAGCGGCCGAACTAGCCTCAACGTACGCGCCAGAACTGAACGTCGTCGGGACTTATGCGAATGCCGCGCCGACCGACCTGGCCGCAACGATGCCGAGCATCGACGGCAACTTCCTGGCCGGTGCGCTCGGATGGGTGCTCAGAGGCATTCAGTCGGCGTACCCCGCTCTAGAGCAACCCATTTGGGACTCCCTCACTCCGCGCGGGGTAGAGATGTTGGCCAACACCGGTCGACAGTGCATGCTTCAGACGGGGATCGACTACATGTTTCGACACTTGCAGCCCTGGTTCAAGGACGATCTCAATCAGATGGTGCAAGCCGATCCGTTCAAGGGAATCCTGGCCGCACAACGCATCGGCAACGTGAAACCCACTGGGCCCGTGTACTTCTCACACAACCGGTGGGATCCGTTCGGTCCCTATGCGGCTGTCGTACAGACGGCCACAGACTGGTGTGCCATGGGAGCCGATGTCACGCTGTGGACCAATGAGGCGCCACCCTTCCTCAACAAATTGGATGTGAACGCGCTACTACCACCGTTCATCGATGCTGAGCGAAGCATTGCGTGGATCACCGACCGGTTCAATGGCGCACCCACGGCGCCCAACTGCGCCGAATTGAGCAGTTAAAGCGTCAAGGGAGGCGCAAGCCGAGGCCGTGCTGTGTCGAACGCTACGGCCTCGGCATCGTGCCTTCCTGTTCCAGCGGCGGGTTCAACCTATTCGGCGGAATTGTTCGCGATGAGTCCGGCGGACCACATGCAATACCTCGCCGGAGACCATGCGAGCATCACCCGAGAGGAGATACAGGTAGGCGTTCGAGACGTCCTGCCAGTCGACGCCCGGGACATCGAGCGGGTGCATCGTCTTCACGCGTTCGATCATCTGCTCACGCGTCGGGTTCTCGATATCCGGGCAGAACAGCCGGAAAGCCTCGCCGTTGTTGTTCATCTGAGGAAAGGTCTCCGGAGTTCACGTTCGTCGGTGCAACGCTATTCGCACGAATGCCGTGTTGTCCGTGCTCCACTGCCACCGTCTTCATCAGTCCGATCACCCTATTTCGAGACGCCGTAGTCGGAGATGTTCGCGTAGGCGAAACGACCAGCGGTCGATGTCGTGACGACAATGCTGCCCTTTCGCTGCCCGACCACCTGCGGGAGAACCGCGCGACACACGTTGAAGACGCCTGTCAGGTTCGTGTCGATGACCGTACGCCATTGTCTCGGCGTGATATCGGCAAGTTTGCCGAAGTTGAGGATGATGCCAGCACTGCTGAGCAAGTGATCGCTTCAACGTCGACGATGCAGTTGTCGAGCAGCGCGATGTCAGCGCCTTCACGCGCCAGCGTCAGAGCGTGCGATCGTCCCGAACCCTTTGCCCCACCGGTGACGAGCGCAACCATTCCAACTCGCCTTCCCAACTGAGCCTTTCGTCGATCATGTGCGAATAGGGCTGACCCCAACGCCATTTCATGTGCTAAGTCGCTATCGTACGAAACATATTGGTAAACAACGGGACCGCCGTCATCGTCGCCGAGTGCCCGACTTTCAAACCAATCGGCAAGGCAATTCTGAAGTTGCCCGTAACGATGCGCCAAGCGTCAAGGGTCATCGCATTCCTTCGACACGCTTGTCGCGGAGCGACTTTCACGACCACCTGGCGTCGAGGCCGATTGGACTCGCCCCGCATGACACTCAGGGCCCAGGCGCGCCGGTCTCGCTATGAGCGTTGACACACCCGAGTTGCAACGCTAGGTTGCTAACCAATTGGTCGATATACCGACCTTTTGGACGGAACGTGGAGGTTGAAGATGCCGGACAGCCTGAGCGGCAAAGTTGCGCTCGTGACCGGGGCAGCCAGAGGACAGGGCCGTTCACACGCCGCATTCCTAGCGGAGGCCGGCGCAGACGTCGTCGTGCTGGACATCTGCAAACAGGTCGCGACAGTGCCGTACCCAACGTCAACGGCGGAGGACCTCGACGAGACCGTAGCCCTGGTGGAGAAGTTTGGCCGCCGTGCCTACCGGATCGAATGCGACGTGCGCGATGCGGCTGCCGTTGCCGAGGGTGTCGACAGGGCAGTAGGCGAGCTGGGCCGACTGGACTTCGCGGTCTTGAACGCCGGCGTGTGCGAGGTTGCCGCTGCGGCCTCTATAACGCCGGAGCAATGGAACGCCGTGGTGGGTACCAATTTGTCCGGCGCCTTCTTCTCTGCCCAGGTTGCGATGAAGCACATCGTCAACGGTCGTAGCGGAGGTGCAATGATATTCATTGGCTCGGCAAGCACCTTGACTCCCGTCGAGTCAATGGCGCACTACATTGCGTCCAAGCACGGCATCGTCGGCTTGACCAAGGCATTGGCCAAAGAACTGGCACGCCACCAGATTCGGGTGAACGTCATACATCCGACCAATTGCGACACCCCTATGATCCAGAACTCCACGATCTACGAACTCTTCGCGCCGGGCGTAGAGCAACCCACGCGCAGTACCGTCGAGCCCATCTTCCAGCAGCTGGCTGCGCTCGATACGCCGTGGGTGGCGCCGGAGGACATTTCAAGGGCTGTCCTGTACTTGGTCAGCGAGAGTGGTCGATTCGTCACCGGCACCCAGCTCGAGGTGACAGCTGGATATCCGCTCCTGTGACAGACATCGGGTTCTCCGTCGGACTCTTGATTCCAGAGGTGATGCCCGCTCATGACGCAGTCGAGCTGGGCGTCTCACTTGAGGCGGCTGGCTTTGATGCGGCGTGGTCCACCGAGATTGACCGCGAGCCGATTGTCCGTTGCGCCGCCGTCATCGAAGCTTTTGCCTCCTAGCCGGTCTCGGCGCGACTCACCGGCTCTTCAGCAACAGCTCGATCTGGCTCGTATGGTGGCGGATCTCGCGCGCGTGATAAGCAAGCTGTCCGTCGATCCCCTGGAGGTCCTCGGTCCAGCCGGTGGTGGTCGTCGAGGCGCTTGTCATCATTCCACGTAGAACCAGGTGGGAGAACGTCTCAGCGATTTCATCTGCAGGTTTGCCGCCTCTTCCCGGGCGGTACCACTTCCAGATCCAGTTGCACATGCCGTCGATGGCAAACGCCGCGAGCGTTTCGTCGATGGGCTCGAAGATGCGAGCCTCGACGCCTTGGCGAATGATTTGGCGAACCAGTACATCGTGCTCGCGCTTGAGTGCGCGGAACTCGTTGCGCACTTCCGCGGGCAACTGACCCTCTTCACGGAAGGACAGGCCGTACAGGTCCAGATGATCGACTAGAGAGTTCAGATGGAAGCGCATGAAGGCCGTGAGCTTGGTTGCGGCGTCCTCATCTGTTCCGGCGATCGCCCGTGCACGCTCGACCTCGCCCCGGGCCCAGTCACCGAAGACGTGCCGTAGGAGATCGTCTCTGCTTTGGTAGTAGTGGTAGATCGAGGCCTTGGACAGCCCCACTTCTGCCGCGACCTCTTGCATGGTGACGCCGCTGATTCCCCGGGTCTGGAAGAGCCGCGCCGCCGCCTCGGTGATGCGCTCCCGCATCACCGAGTTTCGCACCGAACCGCCGGCGCTCTTTGCCGGGCCCACGTCCGCCTGATCAGAAACTTCTGTCATAGCCACTGAGGATAGACACTCGGGCGCCGGATCGACGGTTGGTCACGCCAGCCGAAATCGCGGCAGGCGGTGTTGAGAATCCCCGTCCATGCTCAGGCGTGCTCAATGAGCTCCAGCTGAACGCCGTTGAGTGCACGGGGGTGGTAGAAGTTGACCGCACCGAATCGTCCACGCGCAGGCTTTTCGAGTAGCGGTGACAGACCCTGCTGCTGCAAGTCATTCGTCGCCGAGTCGAGGTCGTCGACCTTCGCGGACAGAAGGAATACGCCCTCTCCCTTGCGGTCGAGGAAGCGGGCCACGGACGTGCCCTCCTCGGTTGAGGCGATCAGACTGATGATGAAGCCGCCGACGTTAAGCTTCGTGCCCTCGAGACCGGGGAACGCGAACCCGTCGGGGCCGACGTGCTCCCCCTTGACACCGAAGAGGCGTTCGAAGCGCTCGGTTGCGGTCGGCAGATCTCGGACCGCGATGTTGATTCCGTTGACTGCAAGGCTCATGTTCGTCTCCCTATCGCTTCTACTCACACAGGATTTCGGCTTGGCGAGACTCACGAACTCACCTTGAGCCTCGCTGTCGCAGATACGGACAGCTACGGAACTCGGACGCCTCGCACAGCGCACCGTCACATTAACGACCCTCGGGTCGATAATTCAAGTCACCAGTCGGGTCACCCACGAGATTCGGCGGCGGATTGTTGACAGGGCCATGTGACCTACGCCATGATCGATGCGAATCATGAGTTGAATATCCGACCTATCGGTCAGTTTCCGAGGTCGCCCGGAGAAGATGCGGCGAGGAGTCGTCATGAACAAGTATTCGGCGCTTTGGCAGCCCATCCAGCTGGGTCCCGTCAGCGTCAAGAACCGCGTGGTAGTCACCGCCCATGCCCTGATGTACAGCGACGAACACAACCTGATGACTCAGCAGAGCATCGATTACTACGAGGAGCGGGCGCGGGGCGGGGCGGGGCTCATTCTCACCGAGGCGCAGGCAGTCCATCCGACGAGTCGCGGATTGGGACTGCGCACCCATCAGGGCTGGCCGACAGAGGTGATCCCGATTTATGAGCGCCTGGCAACTGCCGTACACAGGCACGGCGCCAAGATCTTCGTCGATCTCTCTCACTTCGGTGTGGAGGACCACAACGGAATGTTCCTGGAGAACTGGAGGGCGTTGTGGAGCCCATCCGGTCTGCCCTCGACTACGTATGGAGAGATTGGCCGGGCGATGTCGCAAGATGACATCGAACAACTCGTGGGCGGCTTCGCCAGAAGCGCACGGAATGCAAGGGTTGCGGGAATCGACGGAGCCGAGGTCCACGCGGCCCACGGCTATCTACTCTGCAGCTTCCTGTCTCCGCTGACGAACCGACGGACAGACGGCTACGGCGGTACCACCGAGAACCGGTGCCGCATAGTTCGTGAGTGCGCGGAAGCTGTCCGCAGCGAAGGTGGTCCCGACTTCGCGGTCGGTGTGAGGCTCTCTCTCGACGAATACGTGCCAGGCGGCATTGACGAGGATGAGGGCGAGAGAATCGCCAAGCACCTGGCCGATTCGGGCCTGTTCGACTACTTCAGCATCAGCGCAGGCAACGCCTCCACCTTCGACCGCGTCGTATCCCCGATGAGCATGCCGGGCCCCCAGTTGGTCAACCTGGCAGCCCGGGCGAAGAAGGTCGTCGGCGACCTTCCCGTCGTGACCGCAAACGGTATTACCGAGTTGTCGGTCGCCGAATCGATTGTGATGTCAGGCGTTGCTGATCTCGTCGCGATGACCAGGGCCCACATTGCGGATCCGCTCCTGGTCCAGAAGGCACGTAGTGGGCGCGAGGATGAGATCCGCCACTGTGTCAGGGCCAATCAGGGCTGCATCGGACGAATGTCCAAGAGCTGGGAGCTGACCTGCACACAGAATCCGGCCGCGGGACGCGAGAAGACGCTCGGCAGCGGGACCCTGCAGTTTCCCGGCACTCCTCGAAAGGTGCTCGTGGTCGGCGGCGGTCCCGCTGGAATGCGAGCCGCGGAAGTTGCCGCATCGCGCGGACACGAGGTCGTCCTGGTAGAACAAGACGAAAAGCT
Organism: Mycolicibacterium sp. 624; assembly: GCF_040548615.1. Taxonomy (NCBI): domain Bacteria; kingdom Bacillati; phylum Actinomycetota; class Actinomycetes; order Mycobacteriales; family Mycobacteriaceae; genus Mycobacterium; species Mycolicibacterium sp. 624. The sequence goes on along the minus strand of NZ_JBEPRZ010000004.1, from coordinate 351,915 downwards.
CGGCGGACAGATTCGCTACGCGGCCAAACTGCCCACGCGAGGCCGGTGGTCTGTCTTGGTCCAGGACATGGAGCGGATGCTCGAGAAGTACAAGGTCGACGTTCGTCTCAACACCACCGCCGACGTCGAGACCGTGCGCGCGCTGGGGTCCGATCACGTCATCCTCGCAACCGGATCGACGTGGCGCACCGACGGATTCTCAGCGAGCCTGGCTGCGCGCCCGACGATTCCCGGCTTGGACAACATTCGCGTGTTCGACCCGATCCAGGCGATCGTCGACCCCGAGGCGTGTGGCGAGAGTGTCGTAATCCTCGACGACACAGGCGAGTACCTCGCGCTGGGGCTGGCGGAATTCCTCGCCAGTTCGGGAAAGAGCGTCGAAGTTGTCTCCGCGAAACTGTTCCTGGGCGACAACACTCTCTTCAACCTCGATGTCGGACATCTGTACCCGAGGCTGTACGCGCTAGGAGTGACTTTGACCCCCCAACACATCGTCGCCGAGGTAACCCCGCAAGGCGTTGTGTTGAACCGTATTTGGGATGGATCAGCTCGAACGGTGCCAGCGACATCCCTGGTGACCGTAATGCTACGCGATTCTGAATCGACCCTCCTTCCACAGCTGGAAGGACAGTTCGAGGTCACCATGATTGGTGACTGCTTGGCGCCCCGCCGGGTCGACGAGGCGATCTACGAGGGTGAAATGGCCGGACGTGGTGTCTGAAGAAACACTGGGCCCTGAACGAGAGGAAAAGCGCATGGAGCGTAGCTGGAAGATCGGTGATGTGAAGATCACGCAAGTCGTCGAAATGTCAGTCGAGATAGGCGAACTCGACGGGCTCATCGCCGAAGCCACCCCCGACGCGGTGAAGGAAATTCCCTGGCTGTACCCGGATTACGCCAATGAACGCGGCCAGACACTGTGGAGTGTGCACTCTTACGTCGTCGACACTAGCTCAGCCGTTGTCCTGGTCGATACCGGGTGCGGAAATCACAAGGATCTACCGCTCATCCCAAACTGGGGCGGGCTGAACACCGCCTATCTGGAGCGACTCACAGAGGCTGGATACGCTCCCGAACAGATCGACTACGTCCTCGCAACTCATCTGCACCTCGACCACGTGGGATGGAACACGGTTCTCAGGAACGGCCGCTGGGAACCCACGTTTCCGAACGCTCGGTACACGTTCGTCAAGGACGAGTTCGATTATCACGAAGAGCTCACCAGGGGTGACACGGTCTCCGAAGATCTCGAGCACGCCGTCGAATACGCGGGTGCCGATCCAGACATTCATCGGCAAACGCGCCTCGTGTTCGCCGAGTCGATCCAACCGTGCGTCGACGCGGGGCTTGTCGACCTGGTCCCAGAGAATCATGTCATCTGCGACGGAGTGCGATACACGTCGACGCCTGGGCACACCAAGTGCCATCACAGTCTTACCATTGAATCGCACGGCGAGGTTGGCTTCATCACCGGCGACTTCATTCACCACCCCATCCAGACCGCGCGCCCAGGCTGGAGTTCGCGCGGTGACTGGGACCGGGCGCTCTCGGCCGACCGACGCCGGACGTTTCTGGAGTCAGCTGCCGATAGCGAGATCTTGGTGTTTGGAACGCACTTTGCCGGTCCCAGCGTCGGCCGAATCGTGCGTGACGGTGACACGTACAAGTTCGTTGCTGCCTGAACCCCAACACACGATCGTTCCAGGAGAAGCAATGCCGCAGAAGAAGATCCCCTACTACTGGTCAAGCATCGACTGGCCTCAGCTCATGGAGGACTACCCACCACCTCCCCTGTTCGACTCCGTCATGGCGTCGCGGTCCGATGATCAGTTGCGCGAGCTACAGGAAGCACGGTTTCTCGCCAGGGTGGCCGAGGCCTGGGAAGTACCGTTCTATCGCGACCGGTGGTCCGAGGCCGGGCTCCAACCCGGTGATGTCAAGGGCCTGGACGACCTGGCGAAGATTCCCACGTTCACCAGCGAGGACATCAAACACTCAATTGAACAGCATCCCCCGTTTGGCAATCATCAGAACTTCGCAATCGAGGCGATGCGCACCCCACTGAAGATTCAATCCAGCGGTGGTACTTCGGGTTTGCCGCGACCAACGCTGTTCGACCCGGTGGCATGGGAGGTGCAGGCCATTCAGTTCGCCCGAGCTTTCGTTGCCCAGGGCGCCGAGGTCGGCGACATTCTGCAGATCACCCTCACCAACAGTTTGGCCAACACGGCGTGGTGTTCATCGACCGCTGCGCTGCATTGGTGCGGAATGATCCCACTGACAACCGGTTCCGGTGTCGTCACCGGTTCCGCCCGACAACTTGAGCTGGCCCGATCATGGGGAACGAACGGCTGGGTCGCCTTTGGCGAATACCTGAAGATCCTGGCTCAAGAAGCTGATCGAGCAGGCATCGACCTGAAGAAGGACCTTCCAACTCGATTCATCCACACCTATCTCGGTGTCGACACGGAGGGACATCTGCGCGATCTGCTTGAAACTGCCTGGGGTGTACCTGTTTACGACAATTACGGAACACATGAGGTAGGTCTCATCGGGTACGAATGCACCGCAAGAGATGGCCTACACGTCAATGACGACACCGCGGTCGTCGAGATCGCCGACAGTGAGACCGGACTCGCACAGGGCGCCGGACACGAAGGCAACATCGTCGTGACGAGCTTGCATCGCTCGGTACCGCCGATAATCAGGTACGACCTCAAAGACCGCATGCGCAGCTCCGATCGAGCACTGTGTGCCTGCGGTACCCGCACGACAAAGCTGTCGGGGTTCCTGGGGCGCAGCGACGAGATGGTGAAGCTGCGAGCAACGAGCATCTACCCGCGATCAGCGCAAGACGTCATTCAGGGCGATCCACGCTCGACCGGCGAGTTTCTCTGTGTCGTAGACAATGTCGGCGAGGGTCTCAGCTCGCGAGAACGCATGGTTGTTCTGATCGAACAGGCGAGCGCCGAAGATGGGCGGCCGCTCCAGGAGGACATGAAGCGGCGGCTCAAGACAACGTTCGGGGTCACGGTCGACGTGGAGATCGTCGCGTCGGGGGCACTGGCTCCCCAAACCGGACTGGGCGGAGAGGGCAAGGTCAAGCGCCTCCTCGATCGCCGAGGCGACGCGCGATCGCCGGCCTGACCTACCAACGTGAAGGATTGGCGGAGTACATGCTCGAACCGAACTGGCTGGACAACGCAGACGCTTTTGCGGAGATGTTCCGTCTCGACGACCGGATCGCAATCGTCACGGGAGCGTCGGCGGGTCTAGGAGTCGCCCTCTCCAAGGCGTTCGCCTGCGCCGGGGCACACGTGGTCGTGGCTTCACGGAGGGCCGCCCGCTTGGAGGAGACCGCGCAGGCGGTACGCGGATACGGACGGGAAGCTCTGGTGCAGAGCGTTGATGTGGCGAATCAACGCCAGTGCGCTGAACTCGTCGAAACGACGATGAGGAAGTTCGGTCGCGTGGACATCCTCATCAACAATGCGGGCATGGCGAGCGCGGTCCCGGCCCTTCGAGAGGACCCCAAGGACTTTCGATCAGTGGTCGACGTCAATCTCGGCGGCAGCTACTGGATGGCACAGGCCTGCGCCGGTGCCATGACGCCGGGTAGTTCGATCATCAACATCTCGAGTGTCCTCGCCTTCACCACGGCCTCGCTTCCCCAAGCCGCGTACACCGCGAGCAAGGCTGGACTGGTGGGTCTCACCCGGGATCTCGCGCGTCAATGGGGCCGTCAGCCGGGAATCAGGGTGAACGCCATCGCGCCAGGCTTCTTCGAGACCGAGATGACGGAGTCGTACTCACCCGATTATGTGACGGACTCACTGGAGCCACGATTCGTGCTGGGACGGTCTGGCAGGCCCGAAGAGCTTGCCGCAACTGCGGTTTGGCTCGCGTCGCCGGCTGCGGGCTACGTCACCGGGCAGACCATCTTGGTCGATGGCGGAATGTCGACGACCTGAGCCCGATGAACACGATTCCCGGGGGGTACGAGACGCTGCTGGGCCGTCCGCTCTACGCCCACCTGGCAACCGTGCGCCCGGACGGTACGGTCCAGGTAAGTCCCATGTGGTTCGAGTGGGATGGCGAGGTGTTGCGGCTCAATACCCGACCGCAGCAACAGCGCTACAGGAACATGAAGGCCCATCCGCAGGTTGCACTGTCGATCATCGACCCCGACAACCCCTTTCGGTATCTCGAGGTTCGAGGCATCGTCGAGGAGTTCATCCCCGACCCCACCGGCGAGCACTACATGCGCCTCAACGCCGTCTACGACGGCCCGAGAACCGAGCCGCCGCGCGACCGTGTCACCTTCATCGTCCGCCCAACGTTCTTCAGCACAATAGCCGTCCAGCGGCAGCGGTGCGCCAGAGCGCACGGACCGATGCGTACCGAGCCGATTGCTGAATCATTGATCTGCGGATGAGCCGACTATAGGTTGCGCCAAAGCCCCCGTTGCGGGATCGATTGACGCGCCTCTAGCTTTTGGGAGTGAATTGACAGACGCACAGGACACGGTAGCCATTGCCCTCCGGGCACACATCGTCGTCGTCGGGCTCGGTGGTATCGGCGGTGGGATCGCCACCGCGCTGCTCGCGACTTACGGCTCCTCAACACCTATCTCGATCCCCGTCATGGTTATGGCCGCATGCACTGTCGCCGGTGTGACCTGGCCGAAGGAGACCAACCGCCGAGACCTCTTCGAATCCCCGCGGCTCGGTCAGCCGAGTCAGGCTGTCGATCACGAGTCGCTCTGACCGTGGAATCCCTTGCCAGAACGCAACAAAGGAGCCTGGTGAACCGACCTCAGCGCCTTCGCCCATCAACGATCGCCGAACTGCGTGAACTCATCGGCAAGCCACTTCCTCCCACGGCGTGGGTCACGGTCGGCCAAGAGAACATCGACGCGTTCGCCGACGCCACCGGAGACCACCAGTGGATTCACATCGACCCGACGCGGGCTGCCAACAGCGAGTTCAAATCAACTGTCGCACACGGCCTATACACACTGTCGTTGATCCCGGCGATGCTCGACACCATCATCTCGCTCGACGGCTTCGCTCACACCCTGAACTACGGATACGATAAGGTGCGGTTCCCCGCACCGCTTGCCGTCAGCTCACGGTTCCGCATGCATGCCGTCGTCGATTCGGTCGAAGCCGTTGGACCGGGGTCAGCGCACATGTTGACCACCGTGCGGTTCGATCGTGAAGGCAGCGACAAACCTGTGTGCGTGGCTGTGCAGGCGTCTCGATTCGTCGAAGGTCTAAACAGGTAATGACTGAGTGAGCCTCGCATCCGTGCCCGGCGTAGCTGATCGCAGCGTCGAAGTCTGCGGGCGTACTCAGTGCACGGGTGATCGCTCGGCGCCTCCTCATGCACTCGCCTCCGAGCGCCACCGCAGCGACGGCGTGCCCGGCCTCGTGGAACGCGATCGCGATGCGCGACCACTCCAATCTCGCGGATGCGCGCGGCGGGAATAGCCGCCCCACGCGCGGCCGACCGCCGCGTCGGCGGTGTTCCTGAAACTCGGCCTGCCGCAAGACCCGTCCAACTAACGAGAAAACCCGCTCCGACCGAGGTCGAAGCGGGTTCCCATACGTGGAGCTAAGGGGATTCGAACCCCTGACCCCCACACTGCCAGTGTGGTGCGCTACCAACTGCGCCATAGCCCCTCAAGTGGTGCCTGTCGAAGTTACACCAACTGGATCCACGGTTCAAAACAGCTGGTCACGGGACCTCTCCACCGGCCTCCGGACCCAGTGGGCGGGCCGGAGTGTGCTCCGTATCGCTGCGTGGCCGCGTCTCCGGTGCAAAAACCCAGAACACCGCCGCGGCCAGCAGGATGACACCGCTGACCGCGAACGCGGCCCCGTAGGAGAAGTGCAGCGCGATCTGCCCGACCGCGAGCGAACCGAGGATCGCACCGAAGTCCGACGTCATCTGGAATGTCGCGATGGCCGTGCCTCCGCGCGACTTGTTGCCCACGATGTCGGCGACGGCGGCCTGCTGTGGCGAGATGAAGATGCCGGTCGCCGCACCGGTGACGAATGCCGCGATCAGGAAGATGGGCAGCGAATCCGTGTAACCCACCAGCACGGTGGCGGCCGCGGCCACCGGCAGCCCGATCAGCAGGGGAATCCGCCTGCCGACCCGGTCGGATAGATAGCCGCTGGGCAACACGACGGCGACGTTCCCTATGGCGAACGTCGCCAGCGCCAATCCCGCCATACCCGGCCCGCGGCCCAGCACCTCGACGACGAACAGCGGGATCAGCGCGACGCGCAGGCCGAACGCCGACCAGCCCGTCGCGAAGTTCGACGCCAGCGCCGCGCGGTAGGCACGGTTGCGCAACGCGGCGCGCACGCTGAGGGCCGGCTCGGTCTGCTCGTCCGGCGTCGCGAGCGACGACTTGCGCAGCGTGACGAACACCACCGCGGCGGCGACCAGTAGCGCGACGCCGTAGATGACGAACGGCATCGACAGGCCCAGGCCCGCGGTGAGGCTGCCCAGCACGGGCCCGCACACCGAGCCGACCAGAAACGCAGAGGTGAACATGCCGGACACCCGGCCGCGCGCATCGGGCGGCGAGATCCTGATCATCAACCCCAGCGACGACACCGTGAACATCGCCGATCCGAGCCCGCCCAGCGAGCGGAACAGGAGCAGCTGCCAGTAGGTGTCGGCGAAGGCACACGCACCGGTGGACAGCGCCACGATCAGCAGGCCACTGACGTAGACGGGCCGCTCCCCCAGCCGCTGCACCAGCAGGCCCGCGGGCGGAGCCCCGACCAGACGCATCAGCGCGAAGGCCGTGATGACAAAGGTGGCTGCCGCGATGCTGACGCCGAAGTGGCGCGCGTACTGCGGCAGCACCGGCGCCACCACGCCATAGCCGAGCGCGACGACCGCGTTGCAGAAAATGAGGACCCAGACCTCGCGGGGCAGCTTGGCCTTCGGCTCCTGCTGACCCGAATCAATGGCCTGCGTACAGTCGGCCTCCGCGTCAGAACTCACGCTATGACTGTATTCACCACCTCGCGGGCCGCCTCCTGCACCTCCGCCAGATGCTCCGGCCCCAGAAAGGACTCGGCGTAGATCTTGTAGACGTCCTCGGTGCCGGACGGGCGTGCGGCGAACCAGGCGTTCTCCGTGGTCACCTTGAGCCCACCCAGCGGGGCGCCATTGCCCGGTGCCGCGGTGAGCTTGGCGGTGATGGGCTCGCCGGCGAGTTCGGTGGCGCTCACCTGCTCGGGTGCCAGCTTGGCCAGCCGCGCCTTCTGCTCCCGGTTGGCAGGCGCATCGATGCGGGCGTAGGTCGGCGCCCCGTATTGCTGCGCCAGCTCGGTGTAGCGCTGTGACGGCGTGGAGCCGGTCACCGCCAGGATCTCCGAGGCCAGCAGCGCCAGGATGATGCCGTCCTTGTCGGTCGACCACACCGTGCCGTCGGTGCGCAGGAATGACGCTCCCGCGCTCTCCTCGCCGCCGAATCCGATGGTGCCGCCGAGCAGTCCGTCGACGAACCACTTGAACCCGACCGGCACCTCGATCAGCTTGCGGTCCAGTCCCGCCACCACCCGGTCGATGATGGAACTGCTCACCGCCGTCTTGCCGACGGCCGTGGCGCCCGGCCACCCGGGGCGGTGGGTGTAGAGGTAGTCGATCGCCACCGCCAGGTAGTGGTTGGGATTCATCAGCCCACCGTCGGGTGTGACGATCCCGTGCCGGTCGGAGTCGGCGTCGTTGCCCGTGGCGATCTGGTAGTCGCCGATCTTGCCGATGAGTGAGGCCATGGCGTTCGGCGAGCTGCAGTCCATCCGGATCTTGCCGTCGGTGTCGAGTGTCATGAATCGCCACGTCGCGTCGACAAGCGGGTTGACCACGGTCAGTTCGAGTCCGTGCGTCTCGGCGATGGCGCCCCAGTAGTCGACGCTGGCACCGCCGAGCGGATCCGCGCCGATGCGCACACCCTCCGCCCGGATCGCATGGATGTCGACGACGTTGGGCAGGTCCTGGACGTAGGCGTTGAGGTAGTCGTGGCGCTCCGCCATCTGCATCGCGCGCGCCAGCGGGATGCGCTTCACGTCGGCGAGCCCGCCCCGCAGGATCTCATTGGCCCGCTTGGCGATAACGCCGGTCGCATCGGTGTCCGCGGGCCCACCGTTGGGCGGGTTGTACTTGAAGCCGCCATCGCGGGGCGGGTTGTGCGACGGCGTGACCACGATGCCGTCGGCCAGATCACTGTCCCGCCCGCGGTTGAACGCCAGGATCGCGTGGCTGACCGCTGGCGTCGGCGTGTACCGGTCGGCGGCGTCGACCATCGCCACCACGTCATTGGCGGCGAGCACCTCCAGGGCCGACCCCCACGCCGGCTCCGACAGCGCATGGGTGTCGCGGCCGATGAACAGCGGGCCCGTGGTGCCCTGCGCTGCGCGGTACTCGACGATCGCCTGGGTGGTGGCCAGGATGTGCGCCTCGTTGAACGCGGCATCCAGGCTGGAGCCGCGGTGCCCCGACGTCCCGAACGCCACCTGCTGGGCGATGTCGTCCGGGTCGGGGGCCACCGTGTAGTAGGCGGTGACCACATGGGCCACATCGATCAGGTCCTCGGGGCGCGCCGGTTGGCCGGCACGCGGATTGGCAGCCATGGGCACGATTCTGCTCCTCATCGGGCGGTCGCACCCTCCCGGCACCGAGAATTCAACTGGCCACGGTGTCCGCCGGAACGATCAGCAGCGGCGTTTTGCGAATCCCGATCAGGCGGTGTGCCACCGACTGGCCGAATACGGTGTCGAGGAATGAGATCAGGCCACCGCGCGGGCTCCCGATGACGACCATCAACGCCGAGTACTCGTCGGCGACCTTGGCGAGGAGTTCCGCCGGGTCGCCGTGCCCGCCGTGGTAGGTCCATGACGCGGCCAGCCCGTCCAGGAGCCGACGCGCCTCGGCCGCCTCGTCAGCGAGGGCGGCCTCCAGTTGCTGCTCCCAGTCGGCGGCATCAGGGTCAACGGGTGTGTCGTCGAGGTCGATGACGTGGACCACGTGGATGTGCGCCGTCAATCGGCGTGCCAACTCGACGGAGTAACGCAATGCGCCGGTGCTCGGACGATGTCCATCCCATCCGAGGACTATCGCGGCCCTCGGCTCTAGCCGGGGCTCTGGCCCCGCGCGGAATCGTGTGAGGGGGCCGGCGATTGACCGGTACACGTCGCTCATGTGATGGCTCCTTACCTAGGACAGAGTCCAGGCCAATACCAACCCCGCGATACACGCGCCCACTGAGGTCACCAGCGAACCGACGGCGTTGGCGAGCGCCTTGATCGAGTGCCGCTGCTCAGCGAGTCGTACCGTCTCGAAGCTTGCGGTGCTGAATGTCGTGTAACCGCCGCAGAATCCGGTGCCGACGATCTGTTGCAGGCTGTGCGGGGCTCCGTCGAAGATCACCAGCCCGGCCAGTACCCCCAGCAGCAGTGACCCGGTCACGTTGATGATGACGGTGGCCCACGGAAACGACACGGTCCGGCGATGCTTCACCGCGGCGTCGATGAGGAATCGCAGGAGGGCACCCGTGGCGCCGGCCAGCATCACGGCGAGGACCGTCACGACACCGACTCCGACCACGTTCTGCCGAGTCGGCCGGCGGCAACGATGCCCGTCCACGCGGCGATGATCCCCACGACGACGGTGCACACGCCGTACACGGCACCGAGCAGCACGTCACCATGACGACCCAGTAGCGAGACCTCGAGTGCCAGTGTGCTGTAGGTGGTGAAGGCGCCGCACAGACCGGTGCCTCCGAACAGCCGGATGCGCTGTCGCCAGCCGGCGTCGGGACCGACCATGGCGAGCATCTCCAGCAGCGCCCCGAGAACGAAGGCGCCGGTGATGTTGATGACGAAGGTGGCCCATGGCCAGGCCCCTGGCGGGGTGGGTACGGCCTGCTCGATCAGCCAGCGCAGTCCTGTGCCGATGACCCCGCCGGCGAAGACCCACGCCCACGCGGTCGGCCGAAGGTGGAGCGGACGCGCCGAGTCGGGGTCCAGGGGAAGCTCTGTGTGGGAATCCTGCCGTTCGGCGCCCATCAAGAATCCTCTCCGTCGGTATCGGAGTAGGAGCTATCAGCCGTCATCGGCGGTTCGGGTTCACCCAGGCGAGATCCATCGCCGCGAATGAGGCTATCAGTTCCCCTGTCCGGTGGGCAGGTTGGACAAGCCGGGGATTTGGCGTCCGTGTGGCGGAATCGATCAGCCAGGCACCCGCCCAGCAGGGGTAAGCCTAGCCTTGCCTAAAGCGGGCATGTACGGTTTCCCGCCATGGGAACCTCTACGCCCGAGTCGGTCAGCGCCGCCCTGACCGAGATCTTGCGCGACGACATGAACGTCGACGTCAGCCGGATCACCCGCGAGTCTCACCTCATCGACGACGTGGGCCTTGATTCGGTGGCGTTCGCCGTCGGAATGGTGGCCATCGAGGACAAACTCGGTGTCGCGCTGTCCGAGGAGGATCTGCTGAGTTCCGAGACGGTCGGCGACCTCGAGGCTGCAATTCTCGCGAAGATCCCTGCTGCGCAGAACAACTCATGAACGTCCTCGCGTCGGCCCTGTCGGAGGCGATGCGAGGAGCCAGGACAGACCTGGTCGTTCTGGATTCCGACGACGGTTCGTGGGCACACCATCCCTGGCAGGAGGTGCACACCCGGGCGGAGAACGTCGCGGCACACCTCACCGACGTCGACACCGACGCGGTGGGCCTGATCGGTGAGCCCAGTGTCGAGTTCCTCGCCGCCATTCCCGGCGCATTCTTCGCGGGCGCGGCACTGTCTATCCTGCCCGGGCCGGTGCGTGGCGCCGATCCCGCGCAGTGGGCCCAGGCCACGCTGGCGCGATTCCGTTCCATCGGCGTGCGCACCGTATTGAGCCACGGCACGTACCTGGATCTATTGCGCGGGCGCACAGAGTCCATCGCGCTGCACGACGTGAGTGAGATCGCCAACCCGCATCGATCAACGACCTTCCACGGCGCGGATGGCGGTGACGTCGCGATCCTGCAGGGCACGGCGGGCTCCACCGGTACCCCCAAGGCCGCCCGGATATCGCCCGCCGCGGCACTCGCGAACTACCGCGGGCTTATTCAACGGGTCAACGTCGATCACAACAGTCGAGCCCACAGCTGGCTGCCCATCTACCACGACATGGGCCTGGCCTTCCTGCTGACGAGCATGCTGGCTGGCGCCGACCTCTGGCAGGCCCCGACAACGGCGTTCGCGGGAAACCCGTTCGGCTGGCTGAAGTGGCTGACCGAGAGCCGGGCCACCATGACCGCGGCACCGAACATGGCCTACAACATCGTCGGCAAGTACGCCAAGATCGTCAACGACGACGTGGATTTGAGCCATATAGGGTTTGCGCTCAACGGCGGCGAACCGGTCGACTGCGCGGGCACCCAGCGCTTCGCCACCGAGATGGCCCGCTTCGGCTTCGACCCCACAGCACTCTCCCCGTCCTATGGCCTCGCCGAATCAACGTGCGCGGTAACCGTTCCCACCCCGTTCTCGGGTCTGGTGATCGATGAACCGACGGTCCGCTCCGACGGCGGTCAATCGACCCGAACGTTCGCGGTGCTCGGTGAGGCCATCCCCGGCATGGAGGTCCGAATCAACGCCGACCAACCACGGGACACCGAGGTCACCGGACGCGAGGTCGGCGATGTCGAGGTGCGCGGCACGTCGCTCATGACGGGCTACGTCGGTGAGGCACACATCGATCCGACTGTGTGGCTACCCACCGGCGACCTCGGCTATTTCGTGGACGGCGGCCTCGTCGTGTGCGGACGGGTCAAGGAACTCATCACGGTGGCGGGTCGCAACCTGTTCCCCACCGAGATCGAGCGGGTCGCCGCACAGGTCACGGGTGTCCGCGAGGGTGGCGTCGTCGCAGTCGGCACCGATGAGACCTCGGCACGCCCCGGCCTGGTGATTGCCGCCGAGTACAAGGGCACCGACGAGTCCGCGGCCCGCAGCGACCTGGTTGCCCGGGTCGCATCGGAATGCGGCGTGGTGCCAGCCGATGTCATCTTCATGAAGCCGGGAGCACTGCCCCGGACATCGTCGGGCAAGCTGCGCCGACTGGAAGTCAAGCGAAACCTCGAGGGAGCAGGCCGATGACGCTCGCCGAAGCAATGCCCATCCAGGACTTCAACGAGCTGCTCGACGTCGTGTTCGACGACCGCGTCACGCAATGGACCGCGGAGGCCGAGGAGACGGAACGCTTCCCGCGCAAACTGATTGAATACCTGGGCGAGGCTGGGGTGTTCGCGGCCAAGTGGCCGGACGGCAACCAGCAGTCCGACGTCGCGAAGGTCATCGCGCTCGCCAGAAAGCTCGGGCACCTTGGCTCAGCCGGCATCGGAGTCGGTGTGGGACTGCATGACTCGGCCATCGCAATCCTGCGGCGCTTCGGCAAGTCGGACTACCTCAAGGACATCGCCGAGCAGGCCATTCGCGGCGAGGCCGTGCTCTGCATCGGCGCCTCCGAACAGTCAGGTGGATCCGACCTGCAGATCGTCGGTACCGAGGTGCGGTCCGCACGTGATGGCTTCGAGGTCAAGGGCATCAAGAAGTTCGTGTCGCTCTCCCCGATCGCCGACCACGTCATGTGCGTGGCACGCAACATAGATCACGACCCGAACAGCAAGCACGGCAGCGTTGTCGTCATCGCTGTCCCGTTGGCGCAGTGCGATATTCAGGCTCCGTACCGCAAGGTCGGCGCCGGACCGCTCGACACCGCCGCCGTGCATATCGACACCTGGGTGCCCGCCGACGCCCTGGTCGCCCGTGCGGGCATCGGCCTGGCAGCGATCTCGTGGGGCCTGGCGCAGGAGCGGATGTCGGTGGCCGGCCTGGTGTCGTCGTCTGCGCAGCGCGTCCTCGGAATCACGCTGGCGCGCATGATGGCCAGGCGGCAGTTCGGCCACACGCTCTACGAACATCAGGCGCTGCGCCTGCGCATGGCGGACCTGCAGGCGCGCGTCGACATGCTGCGCTACGCCCTCGACGGTATCGCCGCGACGGGCAAGCTGGACCTGCGCACCTCCGCGGCGATGAAGGTCAGCGCCGCCCGCCTCGGCGAGGAGGTGGTCAACGAGTGCATGCACATCTTCGGCGGGTCCGGCTACCTGGTCGACGAGACCCCGCTCGGAAGATGGTGGCGGGACATGAAATTGGCGCGCGTGGGTGGCGGCACCGACGAGGTGCTGTGGGAACTGGTCGCTTCGGCGATGAAGCCCGACTACGACGGATACGCCGAGTTCAACCAGCTGCCCTAGTCGGGCGGCTGGGGAGCGTCCTCCGGGGTCCGCGGCAGCGCGTACAGCGCCATCCGCCGGTTCGCCATATCGTGTTCCCCGAGGAACGTGCAGTTCGCCCACTCGCAGATGGCTCGGGCGCCCGTGTTGCGGTGATCGGGGTCGAACATGATGCGCCTGCACTGCGGCTCGAGTTCGAAAAGGCTGGCCACCACGCGGGGTAGCAGGATCGGGGCGAACCCCCGGTTGACGAAACGCATGTCGGCGATCGCGGCGTGGAGGCCCAGGTCATACGGATCTGCGGTGTAGCGCGGCGCGATGGAGTCCTTGGCGGCTCGGTACACCTCGAGATAGGCGACGTCCTTGCCGCGAAACGCAACAACGAACGGACGCGAGTACTCCCCGGCGAGCTGAGCGCGCAGGTAGCCGCGCCACCAGCTCGGCGGGTTGTCGTACTCCCACGCCTCCGCGAGGTGCGGACGGTTCATCCACTCCGAGATCAGCTCGGCATCGGTGTCGGCGTCCGCGAGCCGGAAGTGATACGGCTCGGCCAGCACCGGAGTGGGAGGCGCTGGGACTGAAGCCACCTGCGCGGTGATCGACGTCAGCTCACGCGGCAGGACGGGCACCGCTTCCTCGATTTCAGTCATCTCGACACCCGAGAATACCGGACCAGGTAAGGGTAGCTTTACCTACCTTGCAGTTGCCATCAGCTGCGCCGGTGAATCCAGCCCGTAGCCGCGGCGAGCGTCGGTAATCTGCAGTTCGGCGGCATTTGGGGGGACCGTGACCAACGAACGGCGAGTGCTCGAACTCCGGATTCACGGGGTGAACAATACGTCGCCCGAATCAATGCTGGGGCTTGAGCCCAACCTCATCGAGAAGACCGCGGGCGATGCGCTGGGGAGCTTCTGGCGTCCCACCGAACAGGGTCGGACCAAGTCCGAGATTCCAGACGACATCGAGCGCGAGGCCTACTCGTGGGGCAGCATGGCACGCAGTTCCCTGGGCGGACCTTCGGGCTTCGGCAAGGTCCTGAGCGGACTGGCGCGAGTCGGCTGGACACTGCTGCTGCCGTTCGGTCTGGTGAACGTCGCCTACTGGACCCGCAGGTTCGACAAAGGACGACGACCGGGAGCACAACCGACACCACAACTGACGCCCCCCGCGACCACAGACGGGGACGAGGACGCGGACGACGAGGAGGGCTGGACCCGTGGCCACGGCGCGGCGTCGCTGCGCGTGGCCGGTCTGTTGATCACGCTGATGATGGCGGTCACCGCTTCGGTCATTGCCCTCGACCTCATCGCCGTCCAGTGCTATGTCGACCTCAGAACGACCGCCGCGGGCGCGGTGGTGTTCGACCCGACGAAGGTATGCACCGTCCTGCCGTCGTGGCTGGACTTCCTGACGGGAATGGGTCAGGCCAGGCGGCTCGCGTTGCTCAGCCTGGTGCCGGTGCTGCTGATCGGCGCCCTGCTCGGCCTGAGCACCGCCACTCGGCTCCGCTACGAACAGCCCGATCCCAAGTCGCTCGACGCCGAGGCAGCCAATGCGACCACCACCTGGCCGCTGCTGTCCGCCAAGGGATTCTGGGCGCACCGGGCCATCACCCGCGTGACGGCCCGACTGCACGTCGCCGCCACTCTGATGCTCGTCACGCTCAGCACCGCATGGCACTACGCCTTCGGGTTCGGATCGGAGTGCACGCGACGCGGCCAGCTCTTCGGCACGGCCTGTCTCGAACAGGTCATGGCGGGTGACACTCGGGTTCGGGCTGAGGCACTCATCGTGGTGGCCGGAGTCCTTGTGCTCGTGCTCGTGGTGGTGAGCATCGTCAAGCGCAGCGACTACGCCGTCGACGTCCCGATGCCGAAGAACACCAGCCGCATGCGAAGCCGAAAACCGCACGCGGACATCTTCTGGTCGGACTGGTTGCCGCTGCTGCTGAGCATCGCACTGTTCGTCATTCAGTCAGCCGTACTGGGGTTCACCCCGCCGACGGTCGAGCCGGCCGTCGCATTCCTCATGGGGGGGTCGGCGACACCCGCGATCATCCTCACCACGCTGCTCGCACTCGGTCTCTCGGCATTGATATGGCGACCCTTGACCGACACGCACTTTCGGCACGTGCCCGTCGTGCTCGCGCTGGTGTTGATCGTTTTGACGGGGCTCCTCGCATCCTGGCACTCGACGACCGCTCGATGGGTGGCCGGCGCGCTGATCCTCGTGGTCGTCGGACTCGTGCTGGGGATCCTGTACGCGCGTCGAAACACCTACGAGGCCTGGGGCGGTGCCGCGCCGGGAGTCTTCGTGCTACTGGCCACGCTGATGGCGATGCTGCTGTCGAGCGCGGTGGCGACGGCGGCGGGAAACTGGTTCAACGGGGCCAATTCCGCGGCATCCCTTGCCGACACGCTGGCGCCCAGGGCTGTTGAGAGGGGCCCCTGCCCGTTCCCCTGCATCACCGAACTCAAGCCGCCGAACCTCGAAGTGCCGCTGCCCTACGCGTGGTTCGGTGCGGCCTGTTTGCCAATCGCACTGCTGTTCGGCGGTGTCATCGCCGTGGTCGTGTACCGGTCGCTGCGGACATGGAGCGGTCGGACGACAGTGCCGGCCGGATCGGCCGGCGCGGGCGCCGGACTGCCCGACGACCCGCGCCCGTCGGTGTTGCAGCGTCGTAAGCTCGTCGCGATTGCACACCGGGCAGAGCCAATGGTCAAGTGGCTAGCCCTGTTTGGGACTGCCGGAATGATGACTGCGGTGGCACTGTCAGCGTTCGGCGACAAGCTGCAATCCCCCGATCGCCAGCTTCCCGAGTATCTACAGGCCAGCATCAACCTCGGCATGTGGGTGCTGGCGGCAGGCGGTCTTGGGGTCATCGGCCTGGCGGCGGGTGGCGCACTCGTCGGCGGTTCTCGACCATTGGGCCTGGCCTGGGATCTGATGTGCTTCCTGCCCCGAGCCGGGCATCCGCTGGCGCCGCCGTGCTATGCCGAGCGCGTTGTGCCCGAACTCTCCGAGCGGTGTAGGGACTGGCTGTCAGGGGCGGACGGGCGCACGATTGTGCTGTCCGCGCACAGCCTCGGCTCAGTGCTCGCGGTGGGCGTGCTGCTCTCCGAGCGCATGTTGCAGCCGCGGACCACGAACCCGCAGACCCAATGGATCGATGACGCGTCGCTGTTGTCCTACGGGAGCCAATTGCGTGCCTACTTCGGCCGAATCTTCCCAGAACTGTTGGGAACCGCGGTGCTTGGCATCCCCGCCTGCCGGTCGAGCCGCCTCGCGTCACCAGATCCCTGGCAGGACGAGGTCGACGCGGCGAACGCCGTGCCACCACCTGCGCGCCCCGAGGTGCACAGGAAGTCACTGCTCGGTCGACTAGGCGCAACAACGGATGTCCCGGCGACCCCACCACGATGGAAGAGCCTCTGGCGGCGCACCGACTACCTGGGCTTCCCGGTCTGGCGGTACCCGGTCGCCCCGAGCGCCGAACAGAACCCACTCGACGTCGTCGCCGCTGAAGTTGTTACCGTCGGCTACCTCGCCGAGATCCAAACGCACAGTGACTATCCGCGAACGCGCGCCTACCAAACGGCGTTCACCGAACTCACCGGGAAGGCCAGCGCTGTGAGCGACGATTCCGAACGAGACCGGGTGGCGGAACTTCGCCGGTGGGAGGACGCGGGCGCCACCTGGCAGGTGGTCGCACGCAACCGCCATGGCGTCACGGTGGTGATGCTGCGCTGCGACGGCGGCGAGGAGGTCGACCGGTTCACGTCGAACGACCCTCGGCTGCTCGAGTTCGTCGGCGGCTAGCCGCTCGCGCGCTCCAGGTAGGCAATGGCGCCGGCGGCGTCGTCAGCGGAATACACCAGATCAGCTAGGGACACGGGCAGGAAACCCTCGTCCTCCATCCGCCGAAGCTGCATCATCAAACCGTCGTAGAAGCCGGCAGTGTTCAGCAGCACGACAGGTTTGTCGTGCAGCTTGTGCTTGCGCAGCTCGAGGATCTCGGTCGCCTCGTCCAGCGTGCCCAGCCCACCCGGCATCACGACAATCGCATCCGACTTCGCGAGCAACTGCGCCTTGCGCTCGGCGAGATCCCGGGTGATCACCATCTCGTCGGCGTCCGTCCTCGCGAAACTGCGCAGGAACTCCACCGAGACACCGACCAGTCGTCCCCCGGACTCCCGGACACCGTCGGCGACCACCTTCATCAGCCCGGCATCAGACCCTCCCCACACCAGGGTGTGACCACCGCTGCCGACGAGTTCGGCGAATTCGCGTGCGGGGCGGGTATAGCGCTCGTCGAGGTCGGAGGCTGACAGGAAGACGCAGACGTTCACGTCGAGGGGCTATCGTCCACGATCGTCAGAATGCCAGACGCCGCGTTCAGCGCGGCGAGGGTTCGCTCGGCCGCGGTGTCGATGTGGACGCGCGGCGCAGGGGGAAGGTCGGACTCGTAGTACGTCCCCGGGCCGTAGAACCTGCCATATCGCACGACGACGCCGCGCACTGCGAGCACCGATTCCTCCAGCGAGGCGACGGCGTTTGACTCCGGTCCCGGGGGCATCGTCCACGCGATGCTCTGGGCCACCACCTTCGTGTGCTGCCAGTCCTCAACGGCGTCGAGGAGGTTACGCGTGCCCTCGGTCCGAATCCGCGCATTGAGCGACGAGTGCTTCGGCACATCCTCGAGATCGTCGGGGAGATCGGTCAGTTCGTGCAGCAGCAGGTCGGGCTCGAACGTGCGAACGGCACGTGCCAACCCCGGACGGTCGAAGACATCGCAGACGATCGGTTCCGCACCTGCGGCGGCCAACCGGCCGGCCTTGTCCGCCGACCTGGTCATGGCGCCGACCGTGTACCCGGCGCCGACGAGCAGTGGGACAAGGCGGGTGCCGATAACACCCGTGGCACCGGCGACGTAGATGCGCCTGCCCGACCGCGCCGCCGTGCTCATCGGTGGCCTATGACCGGGACAGCCGGGTAGCCGTAGGGATAGGGCCGCACGGCCTCCGGGAAGTCGCCGATCGCAGGGGGCGCGGGCGACGGGCACGCGACCGCCTCGCCTGCGACGACGCAGACCTTGGGCAGCGGACTTGGAGCGGCCTGCGCCGCCGGTGCGACACCGAGCGCGACGGTGGCGGCTACCGAGGCCGCCACCGCCGCGATGCGGATTGACTTGATGTCCATGGCAACGACGCTACGCCGCAATGGCCTACGTTACTGGGCAACTTTCGTTGCTATTTCATGGGCCATTCTGCCGGCTCGCAGCGGCCGCCCGGCCACCGACGAGGACACCAATGAGCAGCCCGACGAAGGGAACAGCGGCCAGGGCGGTGCTCAACGCGACGCTGCCCCCGGTGACGAGCGTGAAGTTCGACAACACCAACCACAGGCTGGCGAGCAAACCGAGACACGCCAGCCCGGGTGCCACGCGGGTCTGCCACGGCCGGCCACCGGCCGCGGTGCGATGACGCGCGAAGTAGACCAGCACCGCCACCGAGGTGGTGAGCATCAGCAGCACCATCCCGACGGTCGCCACACCGGCCATCGACCCGAACACCCCGACCAGCGGATCGACGCCGAACATCGCGAGCAGGCCCACGATGATGGCCGCGGTGACCGTCTGCACCACCGACGAGAACGCAGGCGAGTGATGCGTCGGGTGCACGGTGCCCAGCCTTGGCGGGAGCAGACCGCGGCCCGACAGCACGAACTGGTAGCGGGCGATCACGTTGTGGAAGGACAGCACACACGCGAACAGACTGGTCAGCAGAAGCACGTTGACGACATCACGGCCCACCCGCCCAAGCATCGCGTCAGTCGTGTCCAACAACATGTTTGCGTCGCCGTTCAGCGTCCGCTGCGCGGTCTCGGCGACCATGTCGGGGCCGATCGCCACCACGAACGCCCAGCACGTCAACGCATAGAACCCGCCGATGATGAGCACCGCCGCGTAGGTGGCGCGCGGAATCGTGCGCTCGGGGTCGCGCGCCTCGTCCCGGAACACCGCGGTCGCCTCGAAGCCGATGAATCCGGTCAGAGCGAACAGCACGGCTATGCCCAGCGTGCCGTCGGTGAACACCTCCGGCCGAAACGACTCAAGCGTCAGGCCGGACGGTCCGGGATTGGCGACGATGACCAGGTCGAGCAGCACGACGATGCCGATCTCGAGGGCCAGCGCGACACCGAGCACCTTGGCGCTGAGGTCGATGTGGCGGTACCCGAGCAGCGCGACGATCGCCAGAATCACCAATGAGTAGACGGGCCAGGGCACTTCGGGTCCACCGTAGAACCGCACCGTGTCGCCGATCGCCCACCCTATGTAGCCGTAGATGCCGACCTGGATCGCCGTGTAGGCGATGAGCGCCACGACCGCGATGCCGGTACCCATCCGGTGCCCGAGCCCCACTGTCACGTATGAGAAGAACGCGCCCGCCTCCGGCACGTGTGGCGTCATCGCGACGAAACCGATGATGAAGAGGAGCAACACGAGCGCCGCGATGAGGAAGCCGACCGGTGCACCCGCGCCATTGCCCAGGCCCATGGCCAGCGGCATGTTGCCGCCGATGACGGTCAGCGGTGCCGCCGCGGCGACCACCATGAAGACGACAGCGACGCTGCCCAGGCGCCCGGTGAGGCGTTGTCCCGCTTGGGGTGTGACATTCGTGGTCATCGGTTCTCCCCGATTCTGGTGTCTGCGAGGGCCTGCTGTAGCAGGTCGTGGTCAAGAGCGTGCGCGGTCATGCCGTTGCGGCCGCGCAGCGTGGTGGCGGCCACCATCGCGTTGAGGATGGCCTCCTCGGTGGCCTCGATCGTCAGGTCGAACAGGCGCGTCATGAGCTGTGGTGCAACCATTCGCAGCGCGATCTCGGGGCGCTGCACGTTCGCGTCCTCATCCCACGCGTACGGCGGGATACCGCGATTGCCCGTCGCGAACGCCAACATGAGATCACCGCTGTACTGCTCTCCGGTGCCACCCAGGTTCGCCACCGCGAGGGCGGCTCGCTGCGCCAACCGGGTGCACTGGTGTGGCAGCAGCGGGGCGTCGGTGCCGACGATCACGATGATCGAGCCCGAGCCCGGTTCGTATCGGGCGGGGGCGCCGGGCAGGGGCACGCGGTCGGGTCCGATCCGCTCGCCGACGGCGACCCCGTTGACCCGGAGTCGCTCCCGGCGCCCGTGGTTGGCCTGCACCAGGACACCGACGGTGTAGCTGCCCGTCGCGACGTCGGTGACCCGGGACGCGGTGCCGATGCCGCCCTTGAACTCGTGGCAGATCATGCCGGTTCCGCCCCCGACATTGCCCTCTTCGACCGGCCCACCGCTCGCGACGCGCAGGGCCTCGTGGACGTGCTCGGCGCGGACGTGGTGTCCGTTGATGTCATTGAGCAGACCGTCGTAGGTCTCCCCGACCACCGGCAGCGACCAGTAGACGCCCTCACCGCGCGCCTCGACCTGGGCGTCGACGAGTGCGTCGCGCACCACCCCGACGCTGTGCGTGTTGGTCAGCCCGATCGCCGTGGTGAGTTCGCCCGACTCCCGGATCCACTCGAGGCCGGTCATCTCGCCACTGCCGTTGAGCCGGTGTGCACCGGCGAAGACGGGTTCGCTCCAGATACCGGCGTGGGGAATCACCACGGTGACACCGGTGTGGACGTCGGGTGGGCCCTCACCATGGAGCGTGACGTGGCCGACGCGCACGTCGTCCACGTCTGTGATGGCGTTGTTCGGCCCCGTCGGGTGTCGACCGACGATGACGCCGAGATCTCGGGCGCGCATGGCATCCTCCGTGGCAGCGAGTTTTTTTCTCAGTTGGAAAATAATGCGCCTCGGTGGGCCCTCCCGCAAGCGAACGGACAGAATCGAGTCGCTTCGCGGCCTCGGCACAACGACCGTGGATCATGGACGCGTGGCCCGACCGAACCGGCAGATCGAACGACGCGAGGAGATCCTCGACGCGGCGATCGGCCTGATCGAGCGCCACGACCTCGCCACTCTGCGCATCGCCGACGTTGCCGCCGAGCTCGACCTCACCGCCAATGCCGTGCGCTACTACTTCAAGGACATGCCCGAGCTACTGACGGAGTTGGCGCTGCGCTCAGACGTTCGGTTCTACGACGATCGCATCGCGACTGCCGAGCGCACGGCCGACGTCTGCGAGCAACTGGCCCTCACCATCGCGGCCGGGCTGCCCACCGGTCCCGAAGACGCTGAGTGGCGGGCGATCTGGCGCGCCGTCCTCTCGGCCGGCTTCGAACTCGACCAGCGGCGGGAGGTGCAGGGGATCTACCACCGTCAGGTGAGCCTCTACACCCAGATCCTGAACGACGGGGCTGCCGCCGGGACGTTTCAGCTCGAGACCCCAGCCCGCGATGTCGCGATGACGCTGATGTCGCTGGAGGACTATCTCGGCTACCGAATCGTGGCCCGCGATCCGGACATGGACCGCCCAACCGCGTTGCGGCTCATGCGCGACTACGCTCAGCTCGCCACCGGCGCGCGGCTGCCGGCAACCGTCTGACCGAGGGTCGCATTCGAGGGTTTTCCCCCTTTCCGCCACGAACTCCCGCGTGCCACGCTTTCCCTGGGGCTGCGTACACACGCACACATCGCGAGTCGGGGGGCAAGCGAGATGAGGAACGGGGCGGACGTGCGCACGCGCGTCGACATGCAGGATCCGATGAGCGCTGACGCGGGGGCCGGTGCCCTCGACGCCTACACCGAGGCCACCGTCGGCCACCTCGACGTCGTGTTCCACGATCTCGAGTTCGAGCAACTGTGCGACCTGCAGGATGCGCTGCACGCGCTCGTGCGGGACGTACTGCACGGTGCGCTCGTCGACGGCGCACCATCGATCGCCGATGTGGCCGACATGGTCGAGATCCACTCCGCCGGAACCGCGGAGTGGGTGCGGACCCACGGCCACGGCGAGGCCTCCGACGTCGTCATGATGCTGTTGAGCGCCGTCGCGGTGGCGATCGCTTGGTGGACACACCGCCACCTGCGCCCACCGGTCGACAGCATCCGCACCCTCGTGATGGACATCGACGACGGCGACGCCTACCTGCTGCCGATCCCGGGTGGCGAACCATGCTTCTGCGACAGCGGCATGACCTTCGAGTCGTGCCACGGCCGCCGGACGCTGACCAAGTCAGCCTGATCTGGTCGACTGGGCCCTGAGCTCGCCAGGCCGATCCTCTCGCCCACGCCTCCCACACTCCTGGGTATAGTTTGCAATACTTAGGAATAAGGAGGCCGACCTGCGGCTTGTTCTCATTGACCGATGATGAGCCGACAAGCGAGGGAGACCACCGATGACCGTCGTGAAAGCCGCTGCAGTGCAAATGAGTCCGGTGCTCTATATAGCCGCGACGGAGCGGTCGCGAAAGTGGTAGACAAAATCCCCGATCCGCGGGAGATCCCCTTTCCCGGCGTCCGCATCCGGATCGAGAGCACCAAGAGTTTCGAGGATGTGCTCAACGCGCTGCTGGATGACGTCGGCCATGAGCCTGTGCCCCTCGACGACATCGCCACGCGATTTCCGGACTGGGAATCGTACGAACGCGAGGTGCGGTCTCACGTCGGGCCGGGTGGCTTCATGTTGTTCGCCGTCTGGAACCACGGCGGGTGGATCAAGAAGACCGGCATCGACCGCAAACTGATGCGGATCGTGATCGGCAATCCGCTGATCGCGATAACAATGCTGCGCCACGACGTGACGGCGGGCCTCTTCGCACCCGTTGAACTTCTCCTCTCGGAGGAGCCAGACGGCCGAAGTGCCCTGACCTACGTGCTGCCCTCGTCATTGATGGTGGTCGAACCCAACCCACCGCTACATGAAGCGGCGACCGCGCTGGACGCCAAACTGGCAGCGCTGGCGGAGGCGGTGACTGAGCACTGAGCCGAGCAGGCGGTCGGCATCAGTCCCGGAACACGACAGTCGTCGCACCGTTGGGCAGGATCCGCCCGGTGAGGTGATAACCCACGGCGTCCGCCAGTACCCGCCGCTCAATGTCCCGTCCCTTGCGGACGAGCTGCTCGGGGGTGTCGCGGTGCGACACCGGTTCGACGTCCTGAACGATGATCGGCCCCTCGTCGAGGTCGGCGGTGACGTAGTGGGCGGTGGCACCGATCAGCTTGACGCCCCGTGCGTGCGCCTGGTGGTAGGGCTTGGCGCCCTTGAATCCCGGCAGGAAAGAATGGTGGATGTTGATGGCCCGTCCAGCCAGTTGAGCGCACAGCTCGCTCGACAGAATCTGCATGTATCGCGCCAGGACCACGAGGTCGACGTCGTAGTCACGAAACAGCGCCGCGAGCTGCTCCTCCTGGGCTGCCTTGGACTCCGCGGTGACGGGGAGATGATGGAACGGCACATCGCCGAGGAGTACCCGCTCGAAGGCGCGCTTCGGGTGGTTGGACACCACCGCGACAACATCCATCGCGAGATCACCTGTGCGCCACCGGTAGAGGAGATCGAGCAGGCAGTGATCCTGCTGTGACACCAGGATCAACACGCGCATCCGATAGTCGCTCGGACGTAGCGTCCACTCGGCACCCAGCGAGTCGAGCACTCCCGACAACGCGGTGGCGTCGAAATCCGATTCCTCCGAGGTGAATTCGATTCGCGCGAAGAACCGTCCGGAGAACTCGTCGCTGAACTGTTGAGCGTCGGCGATGTTGCAGCGCGCCTCGAACAGCGACGTCGTGACCGCGCTGACAATGCCCGGCCGATCACCGCAATGCAGCGTGAGAATGTGTGAACGACTCATATCAACCACGCCCTACAGTCTCGCAACGACCACGACAAGGGCGACGACGCCGACGGCCGCGATGAAGCCGGCCATGATGGCCGATATCGAATAGGGCATCGGGCCGCCCTCCACCCGCAGCTCCTTCATCGCCTGCCGGTGCTGAATCGACGCGAGCGTGAGCCCCACCAGGCCGACGACGATCATCAGGAGCCCTACCAGCCATGGGCTGACGACGGCCCGATGAGCGTTTTCCTGAGCTTCCAGATACTGGAAGAACTTGAAGATCGTGAAGCCGAAGGCGATCAGCGAGGTGCACGTCCGGATCCACGCCATCAGCGTGCGTTCGTTGGCCAGGCGCGTGCGTTGCACAGCTAGTCGGGTGGACACATCGATCGGTTCGCCGGCCATGACTCAATCATGGCTCCTAACCCCAAAGCGCCAGCGGCCGGTCGGCGATTCATGGAAATATTGACTCGGCAATCGACCGTCGAAGGATGCGCATCATGAGCTTGACAGCACGATCCCGAAGGGGCCAAGACGGCCGAGGCTCGCGTCGCCGTGGCGCGCCAGTGACAAGGACAAACTGACTAATGGCGAAGGCATCCAAGAAGGGCGCGGGACGCAAGCCGACGACGAAGCAGGCCGCGGCCAAGAAGGCGGCGAAGGCCGCTCCCGTGCAGAAGGCAACCGGACAGGAGGCAGCCGAACCGCACGTCGCGCGTGAGCAACTGCCCATCCCCGATGCCAAGTACGTCGGGCTGACCACCTTCGACGCCAAGGATCCCAACACCAAGTACCCGCCGATCAGAGAGCTTCGTCCGCCCAAGGACGCACCGAACGTGCTGATCGTGCTGATCGACGACGTCGGGTTCGGCGCGTCCACCGCGTTCGGGGGCCCCTGCAACACTCCGGTCACCGAACGGCTCGCTGCGAACGGATTGAAGCTCAACCGGTTTCACACGACCGCACTCTGCTCGCCCACCCGCCAGGCCCTGCTGACCGGGCGTAACCATCACTCGGTGGGAATGGGCGCGATCACCGAGATGGCGACGTCGGCTCCGGGCAACAACAGCATCCGGCCCAAGGAGAAGGCGCCGATAGCCGAGACGCTCAAGCTGAACGGCTACTCGACGGCGCAGTTCGGGAAGTGTCACGAGGTGCCGGGCTGGGAGGTGACTCCCGTCGGGCCGTTCCACCAGTGGCCCACCGGTTCGGGCTTCGAGTACTTCTACGGTTTCGTCGGCGGTGAGGCCAACCAGTACTACCCCGGCCTCTACGAGGGCACCACCGCGGTCGAACCACCGCGCTCGCCAGAGGACGGTTACACCCTGACCGAGGACCTCGCCGACCACGCGATCACCTGGGTGCGCCAGCAGAAGGCGCTGATGCCCGACAAGCCGTTCTTCATGTACTTCGCCCCCGGGGCCACCCACGCCCCGCACCACGTTCCCAAGGAATGGTCGGACAAGTACAAGGGCAAGTTCGACGACGGCTGGGATGTCCTGCGGGAGAAGACGCTGAAGCAGCAGAAGAAGCTCGGCGTTGTGCCCAAGGACGCCGAACTCACCACGCGCCACGACGAGATCCCCGCGTGGGACGACATGCCCGACGAACTCAAGCCGGTCCTGGCCCGGCAGATGGAGATCTACGCCGGTTTCCTCGAGCAGACCGACCACGAGATCGGGCGCCTGGTCGACGCGATCGGTGATCTCGGCGTGCTCGATGACACGCTCATCTACCTGATCATCGGTGACAACGGCGCGTCCGCCGAGGGCACCATCAACGGCTGCTTCAACGAGATGACCACGCTCAACGGCATGCCGGGCATCGAGACCACCGAATTCCTCATGTCCAAGATCGACGACTTCGGCACCCCCGAGGCATACAACCACTACGCGGTCGGGTGGGCACACGCGCTGTGCGCGCCATATCAGTGGACCAAGCAGGTGGCGTCGCACTGGGGTGGCACCCGCAACGGAACGATCGTGCACTGGCCCAATGGGCTGAAGGACAAGGGTAAGTCCCGCAACCAGTTTCACCACGTCATCGACGTCGCCCCCACAATTCTGGAGGCCGCCGGCCTGCCCGCACCAACCCTGGTCAACGGGATCGCCCAGGCCCCGTTGGAGGGGGTCAGCATGTTGGGCACGCTGCGCGATGCGAAAGCCCCGGAAAACCATGACGTGCAGTACTTCGAGATGTTCGGCAACCGTGGCATCTACCACCGGGGTTGGACAGCCGTCACCAAACACCGCACACCGTGGAAGGCTGACGCCCCGCCGCCGTTCGACGACGACGTCTGGGAACTGTACGGGCCCGACGACTGGACTCAGTCGCGCGACCTGGCCGCCGATAATCCCGAGAAGCTCGCTGAGCTGCAACGCCTTTGGCTTATCGAGGCCGTCAAGTACAACGTCGTCCCGTTGGACGACCGCAGCTTCGAGCGGATCAATCCCGACATTGCCGGTCGCCCTCAGCTGATCCGCGGGAACTCGCAGCTGTTGTTCCCCGGAATGCGAGTCAGCGAGTGGTGCGTGTTGACACTCAAGAACAAGTCGCACTCGGTCACCGCGAACGTCGTGGTGCCGGAGTCCGGCGCCAATGGGGTGATCATCACCCAGGGCGGCAGTGTGGGCGGGTGGTCGCTGTACGCACACGAGGGCACACTGAGGTACTGCTTCAACTTCTTCGGCATCGAGCACTACATCATCGCCGCGGACAAGCCGATTCCGGCAGGAAAACACCAGGTGCGGATGGAGTTCGCCTACGACGGCGGCGGGCTGGCCAAGGGCGGTACCGTCACGCTCTACTACGACGGCAAACTGGTCGGGACGGGACGTGTCGAGCAGACCATACCGATGGGCTACTCAGCCGACGAGGCGTGTGACGTGGGTTCCGACTCGGGTTCCCCGGCATCACCCGACTACGGCCCCACCGGAAACCGATTCACCGGCGAGATCGAGTGGGTGCAACTCGACATTGGCGAGGACGGCCACGATCACCTGATCACCGCAGAGGACCGGTTCAACATCGCCATGGCACGCCAGTAGAGGTGCGACCGGTGACCGAATCAGATCGATCCGATATCAAGGCTGTGGTCCGCCGCAACACCGAACAAGTCCAGGGCCAAGGAGATTTCGCCCTATTCGACGAACTGTTCGCCGACGACTTCGTCGACCACACACCCCAGCCCGGGACCACCCCCGACAAGGCCGGCGTTCGCATCCTCTACAACCGCATGCGCGACGCGTTCACCGACTTCCGGCCCGAGATCCACTGGCAGACCGCCGAGGGCGACATCGTCACCACCTACAAGACCTACCACGGCATCCACACGGGTGAGTTTCTCGGTATCGCCGGCACCGGCACGACCATCCAATTCGAAACCGTCGACGCCATGCGCGTTCGCAACGGGAAGATCACCGACCACTGGGGAGTGGCCAACCTCTACTCCGTCCTCCAACAACTCGGGCGGCTACCCACCTGACCACGTGGACTGTTCACTGCGGCGTTCACCGTCGTGCCAGTTCGCCAGAAGCCGCAGAGACGTCTCGTCCGCCGAACCGGGTTCGGTGGTGTAGACGATGAGAATCTGATCCGGGTCGCCGGACGGGTTGAGTGCCTGGTATCTAACCGTGAGGTCCCCCACCAGTGGATGGTGGTAGGACTTGGTTCCCGTGGTCCGGCGCTCCACGTTGTGGTTGGACCACCAGGAGCGAAATTCGACCGACCTTATCGACAACTCACCGACCAGTGCTGACAGCTTCTCGTCATCGGGGTAGCGGCCCGCGTCCAGACGCAGCATCGCCACGGTGTCAGCGGCTACCTCGTTCCAGTTCGCGTACAGCTCACGTGCGTGTGGGTCGAAGAAGACGAATCGTGCCTGATTGCGCAACGGGGCGGGAAGTTCACGGAACTCGGTTATCAGGGCACCCGCCATCCGGTTGTGCGCCAGCACGTCGAGCCGCCTGCCGAGCACGAACGCCGGCGACCACACCTGGTCGAACATCTCCAGCAGACGGAGTGTCGCCACGTCCACCGACTGGGGCCGGGTCCGCCGTTTCCGTTGCGCAGCTTGTGGCTTGGCCAGCAGATGCAGATGCTGACGTTCGGCGTCGTTGAGCTGCAGGGCGGCGGCCAACGCATCGAGCACATCAGCAGATGCGCTGCGGCTGCGGCCCTGCTCCAATCGGGTGTAGTAGTCGACACTGACTCCGGCCAGCCTGGCCAGTTCCTCGCGCCTCAGCCCCGGCACACGTCTACGCGCGACGGCCCCGTCCAGCCCGACGTCGTGCGGGGTGAGCTGGGCGCGTCGCGCACTGAGGAATTCGGCCAGCTCGGTTGGCTTCCGGTCACTCATGTCTGCCAGTCTGCCGCGTTGGGGCCGCACCGCCGGTGCTTATGGTGGCCCATCTTGTCCCTGGATACTTCGGGCCAGGTTGACCCCTCAAATGCGCTGTTGAGAGCTGTTGTCTGGGATGCACACATCAACGCACTCTCGAAGGGAACGACCACATGTCCAACGACCAGAAGTCCACAGTGATCACCACGACCCCGCTGGCGGGGCGCGTCGCCATCGTCACCGGCGCCTCCAGCGGTATCGGCGAGGCCACCGCTGCCCGGCTGGCGACCCTGGGCGCGAAGGTCGCCATCGCAGCCCGCCGCACCGACAACCTCGACGCGCTCGCGGCGCGCATCACCGCCGCCGGGGGCACCGCACTTGCGCTGCCGCTCGACGTCACCGACCGGTCTGCGATCACGGCGGCCGCCCAGCAGGTCGCCGATCGGCTCGGACCAGTTGATCTGGTGTTCAACAATGCCGGCGTCCAGCTGATCTCAGCGGTAGAGGACCTCAGGTTCGACGACTGGCAGCGGCAGATCGACCTCAACATCACCGGGGTCATGAATGTCATCGGCGCGTTCGTCCCTCAGCTCATCAACTCTGCCGCTGAGGGCAAGCCGGCCGACCTCATCACCACATCGTCGATCGCGGCGACTCGTGTGTTGGAGAAGTTCTCGGTGTACTCCGGGACCAAGGCCTACGTCAGCCAGCTGACCCGGCTGCTGCGCGTCGAGCTCGGCCGCAAGATGGTCCGCGTCTCCACCATCGAACCGGGGATGGTGGATACCGAACTGCCACTCCATGTCACCGATCCCGACGCCTCCAAGTTGATGGCCGACCTCATCAACGACATCGACGTGCTCACCGCCGCCGACGTGGCCGAGACCGTCGCGTTCATCGCCTCGGTGCCCCGGCATGTCAACCTCACCGAGATCACCATCCTTCCCACCCAGCAAGCCGTCTAGGAGTAGGAACACCACCATGAGCAAGCACCCGAAGACAATCCTGATCACCGGTGCCAGCAGTGGTATCGGCGAGGCCACCGCGCTGCGGCTCGCCGGGGACGGTCACCGACTCCTCCTCGGCGCCCGCCGCACCGAACGCCTCGAAGCCCTGGTCGGGCGGATCGAGGCGGCGGGCGGTACCGCGTCGTTTCGCCGTCTTGATGTGACCGACGCTGCCGACGTGCACCGCTTCGTCGCCGACGCCGTGGCTGCCTACGGCGGGGTGGACGTCATGATCAACAACGCCGGCGTGATGCCGCTTTCGGCTCTGTCCGAGGACAAGGTCGACGAGTGGAACCGGATGATCGACGTGAACATCCGTGGTGTGCTGCACGGCATCAGTGCCGCGCTTCCCGTGATGCGGGCCAACGGCGGCGGGCACGTCGTGAATGTCGCGTCCATCGGCGCCCACGAGGTGGAACCGACCGCGGCTGTGTACTGCGCGACCAAGTTCGCGGTCTGGGCCATCTCGGAGGGGCTACGCAAGGAGCACTCCGGCGACATCAGGGTTACCGTCATATCCCCGGGAGTCACCGAATCCGAACTCGCCGAATCGATCTCAGATGAACACGCGCGCGACGCCATGCGGGAGTACCGGGCGCTCGCCATTCCGCCTTCGGCGATCGCCGATGCCATCGCGTTCGCGGTCGGTCAGCCCCCCGAGGTGGATGTCAACGAGATCATCGTGCGACCGGCTGCCAGCACGCACTAAATCATGAACAGCACGCCTACCAGCGGAGCATCGGCATCGGTCGGAGTGGATGTGTCGAGGTCCAGCGCGCCGCGGTGCGCAGCAGCAGGGCGTGAAAGCCCTCGTATGGGAAAGCCTGCACGACGTCGGATATCTGAGACCGTGTCAGCTCCTTGCGGAGCAGGCCCTTGGTGACGTCAACGCGATCGGCCACCCGGAACGTCTCGACCCATTCGTCTCGGCAGGGGCGCACCTTATGGTGCAACGCCACCATCTGCCTCACCCGGTCGACGTCACCGATGCTGAACTTTGGCGCCAGTTCGTCAACCCGTTGCAGCGAGGGCGGGATGTAGTCCCACCCCGTTATCCAGATTCCGATGTCATGCAGCGCCCAGGCTAGTGCGATCTCGTCGGGAATCATGTCAAGCCCCAACAGCATTCGCTGATAGTTGAGACCGCGGTACACGTGGTTGCGGTAGCGAACCGCGTCGTCTCCCAGCCCGTCCCGGAAGTCGTCGAGCACGCTGTCGACAACGGCGTGGCTGGTCAGAACGGTCTGCACAGAATCACCCTAGGCCGTGACACCGTCACCCGCGCGTGTTCTGCGCGATGCAAACCGCTGCAACACTGTGCCCTACGGTGGATGTCACATTTCCGACCAGACTTCCCGGAGCACCAGAGGTGACGCGACTAAACTCTCAGCAACAGTTGAAGGGCATTGGGATGAGGAGTATTTGGCGTGATCTCGGGGACGATGAAGATGCTTACGTCGGTCAGGCTCGCTGAGCGGTGACAACGGCGCGGCGCACTGTGATTGGGGTGGTGACGTTTGTCCTCGGCGTCGCCGTGGCACTCGTTGTGGGAGTGGTCACCGTGGGCGTGGCCGCTGCTGTCGTGGACGTTCCTGCCGTGTTCCTCGGTGCCGGATTGCTAGCAGTCGTCGTCGTCACCTTTCTGTTGGCCCTGTGGGGGTTTCGCCTCCTAGGCGTGCAGCGCCGAACGGCAGCTGCGGTGATCCTGAGCGGCGTGGTCGGCATCATGGTGGTCGTCGTGGCCGCGTCGACGATCCTTGTGCCGTTCCGGCTTCAGCCGCCTACGGAGACGCCGGCCGACGTCATGTTCTGGGATCTGCCGTCGGGATCGCGCATAGCCTACGAACACGCTGCGGCGGGTGCGAGCACGACCAGCGAACCGCCGGTGATCTTTCTCCACGGCGGACCGGGGACGCCAGGTGAGGGCATCCCGATCGGTGGCGCCGAACTCGCCGCCCGGGGATATGACGTCTACGCCTACGACCAGGTTGGTGCCGGCCGGTCCACCCGACTCGACGACGTCAACGAATACACAGTGCAGAGGCAGGTGGACGACCTCGACGAGATCCGACAGATCCTTGGCGCTGAGCAGCTCATTCTCGTCGGCCGCTCATGGGGAGGGTCGCTGGCCGCCCAGTACCTGGCGGCGCATCCAGACCGGGTGGCCAAGGCGGTCTTCGTGGTGCCAGGAGCGATCTGGCCGTCGGCGTACCCCGATGGCATCGGTGAACCCTGGCACTCAATGACCCCCTCAACACAATCGCGCTACGACGAACTGACGAGCAGCCTTCGAGTGCTCGTTCAGTCACTGTTGCTTAGCATCAGTCCGACCGCTGCCCACGCCTTCGTTCCGGATGCAGAGGCCGACTCATGGATGCACGAAGTCGCTTTGACCGGTCAAGACGGCGCATCATGCGCGCGCGGTGCCACGGCGGAGGCGCACGACAATCCTCAGGGTTTCTACGTGAACCAAATGACCACTGCGGACTTTGACTCCATACCTGATCCGCGTCCGCGTCTGAGCGGAGTACAGGTGCCGGTACTGGTCATCGGAGCCCAATGCGACTTCATCCGCTGGCCAGTCACGCGTGAGTATCGGGACGTGTTCCCCAATTCGACGCTGGTCGAGGTCCAGGGTGCTGGTCACGCGGTCTCCGCGGAGCAGCCTGCGCTCTACACGGAATTGCTGGAGACCTTCCTCGACGGTCAACAGCTGCCGCTGCCGGCCTATACATCCGAAGACCCCCCTGCCGAGCGGTGGACGCGCTAGCGCAGTGTCGCCACGGCAACTCAGCCGGAAGTCACCCCAAAAACGTAGGCGCCGGACAAGAATCAGCGGATGCGCTTCGGAAACTTCATGGCTCCCTTCCACCCCACCGGCCAGAACCCCACACTCGCCATCGAGCGAGACCTCGATCTGATCGTGACGATGGACCGTCTCGGATTCGACGAGGCATGGATCGGCGAGCACCACTCCGCCGGGTTCGAGATCATCGCGTCGCCGGAAGTCGTCATCGCCGTCGCCGCGGAGCGCACCAAGCACATCAAGCTCGGCACGGGCGTCAGCTCGCTGCCCTACCACCACCCCTTGATGCTCGCCGATCGGATGGTCCTGCTCGACCACCTCACCCGCGGTCGCGTGATGCTCGGTTGCGGCCCTGGCCAACTCACCTCCGACGCGCACATGCTCGGCATCCCTGCCGACGAGCAGCGGCCGCGGATGGAGCAGTGCCTCGACGCCATCATGCGCCTGCTTCGCGGCGAGACCGTCACCATGCACACCGACGGGTTCACCCTGCAGGATGCCCGCCTGCAGCTCAAGCCGTACAGCGACCCGTGCTTCGACGTCGCGGTCGCGGCGTCCTTCTCCCCCACCGGCCCGCGTGGCGCCGGAAAGCACGGCATCGGGATGCTGTCGATTGCCGCCACCGCCAAACAGGGCATGAATCTGCTTGCCCACCACTGGTCTACGTGGGAGGAAGTGGCGCTTGAGAACGGCCACATCGCCGACCGCTCGAAGTGGCGGCTCGTCGGCCCGATGCACCTCGCCGAGACCCGCGAACAGGCCGAGCGTGATGTCGAGTACGGCATCGCGGAGTTCTCCCGCTACTTCTCACACATCCTGCCTGCGGGACCGGTACAGGGTGAGACGCCGGCCGAGATCATCGCCAACAACCGCGAGTCCGGCTTCGCCGTGATCGGCACCCCCGAGGACGCGATCGCCAAGATCGAAGAACTCATCGAGGCGAGTGACGGCGGCTTCGGGGCCTTCCTGCTCTTCGACCACGACTGGGCGCCGCCGGCGGCAAAACTGCACAGCTACGAGCTGTTCGCGCAGTATGTGATGCCGCACTTCACTGGCCAACTCGCGGGACCGGCCGCCTCATGCGAATGGGTGACTGAGAGCGGGACCGAGTTCGTCGACCGCGCCGCGCACGCCATCGGCAAGGCGATCGAGGACCACGCCGCGGAGCAGAGTGCCAAGCAGGCGCCCGCGATCGACTGAGTCATGGCCTTCCGTCCCGGCCCACCCATGCGAGGAACTCGGCAGCGGAGAACACGGGCTTGCCCCACTCGCGCGCCTTGCGGGCCTTACCGGACTGGCTGCCGACCTCCGCGGTGATCAGCACCTCGCAGCGCGTCTTGGAGACCGACGCCACCGGCACCAGTCCGGCCCGCGCCGCCAGGTCCTGCATGTCGTCGCGCTCGACGATCCGGCCTGCCCCGTCCTCGGCGGTTCCGGTGAAGCACACCCGCGCGCCGGGCACCAGGACCGAGGCGATGTCGCCGCCGGCGAGGACGGACTCGAGCGTCTCGTCCACTATCGCGATCCCCAAGAACCGCTCGGCCTCGCGCAGGCGGCCCAGTACTTCCACGGTCACGGGTGTCCGCGATGCAGCAGAACGCAATTGGTCAGCAACTGTGTGCCGAGCGGCCGAATGCCAGGGCGTGTCGGTATCCGCACCGGATCCCGTGTCCATCGGTTGGGAGGCGTCATGTCCCAGCAGGGTCGCGCCGATGCGGCGGCTGATGTCCAGCAGTGCGGACAGCCCCGGGAGGTGAGCCGATGCCGGGGTCGGCTCACTGGGGGTTCGGCTGACGAGGCGCCCCGAGAAGGACTCCAACTCGGCGTCCTCGAACGGCGACGAACCGGAATCCTCGCGACCTGAACCGGAGAACGCGTCAAGCACGGCCCGGGCGCGCTCGAGCGCCGTGGTCGCCGAAAGGCCGCGACGGTGTTCCGGGGTGAGAGCCGACTTCGGCACGTCGGCGCCCAGGGGTATGGGCATGACGAGCCCGAGGCGCTTGAGTTCGAAGTCGATGAGGCCCAGCACGTCATCGATACCGACGCCGACCGGTGTGCAGCCAGCCAACATCGGCGCGACGATCCCCCAGACCTCGGCCAAGGTCGGTGCCAACAGCACGTCGGACACCGTGATTCCGTAGGCCTGCCGGGCATCGGCGAGATCGCGCTGCGGGTTGACCAGCGTGCTCAGTGAGGTTCCGTCGTCGAACGCGACGGCGAACTCCACCGGCCGTGGCCGTGACATCCGGCCCTCGTCGCCGACTGTCAACATGCCGATCCCGCAGTAGCGCCGGGCCCGGTCGTCACGCATTGCCTGGCGCAGAAACCGAACCACCCGTCGGTCAGTCTTCAAGTCCTTGGGCAGCACCGGCCGTTTGAGCACCAGCCCGCTCATCGAGGTACACCGGCTCAACGCGACGTACAGCTGACCGGACGAGAACATTCCGCCACTCAGGTCGACGACCATGCGCTCCAGCGTCTGACCCTGGCTCTTGTGGATGGTGATGGCCCACGCGAGTTTGAACGGCAACTGCGTGTAGGTGCCGATCACCTCGCGGCGCAGCGACCCGCCGTCGACGACAGGCGTCGTCGCCTCCCATGTGTAGGGCCGCACATCCGCGGTATCGCCATCGGCGAACTCGACGGTGACCACCAGGCCGTCGTCCATTCGTGCTGCGGTCACACGTCCCAGCGTCCCGTTGACCCAGCGATCGAATTGGTCGTTGGTCAGCATCATGATCTGTGCGCCGATCTTGAATCGCAGCGTCTCCTCGACTGGCGGGTCGAAAAGGCTCAGATCACCGGATCGTGTCGCGATGTAGGCGATTTCGTCGCCCGGCAACCGCTCCAGACGCTCACGGTTCCTGGCGGTGACGATTCGATTTGTGGGCGCGAGCGTGAGCCAGAACTCGTCGTCGGGTGGGACGAAGTCCGGGTCTGTTCGGGCGTTCAGCTGCTCGCGGGCATGCCCCACCAGCACGCCCTCTCGAATCTCGTTCAGAATGGCCGCCATTCGGTCGTCACCCTGCTGACGGAAGACGGTGGTGAGGGCGACCGTCGGGAAGTCGTCGACGTGAAAGCTGTCGGCGGAGAAGAAGTACGGGGTGGCATATCGCGCGTTGAGGTAGCCCGCCTCGGCTTCGTGGACCACGGGCGGCAGCTGATAGAGGTCACCGACGAGGACCACCTGAACGCCCCCGAACGGTGCTCCCGGTACGGGACCGAATCGTGTCAGCGCCGCCGCGACCTGGTCGAAGAGGTCGGCCCGAACCATCGACGACTCGTCGATGATCAAAGTGTCGAGCGACCCGAGCAGCTTGGCGAAACGGCCCGGGTAGTACCGGCCGGTGCGGACGTCGTCGAGCGTCGTCGTCGTGGAGAAGCTGAACAGCCGGTGGATGGTGTACCCGTCGACGTTCAGCGCGGCGATGCCGGTCGGGGCGACGACGACCACATTGCGATCGGTCTCGGCGATGAAGCGCCGGATCAGCGTCGACTTGCCCGTGCCCGCCTTCCCGGTCAGAAACAAGTGCCTGCCACCGCCGAGCAGTGCGAGCGCGTCCTTGAACTCGTCGGTCAGGACGAGTTCACGGTCCGACCCGGTCATCCTGAACATTCAACACGCTCAGGAGTTCTTCGAGACAGAAGGACCTCCCCGAAGCCGCCCGGCAGGGGATGGACATTCCAATGTCCCGGGCGAAAGATCAAGTGAGCCGCCCTGTCCGCGAGCCTTGGAGGAGTCATGACCACGACTGATCCGACGTTCTACCGCAGCCCGGTCCAGGCGGTTGCCGCCGCCCCCGAACGACTCGCCTACGTCGTTGCATTCGACCCGACGAGCAAGCAGAACGACGCGCTTGCCGTGGTCGACTGCGACCCCGAGTCCACCACTTTCGGTGGTGTGGTCGGCTGGACCGAGCTACCTACATCCGGCAACGAACTACACCACTTCGGCTGGAACGCGTGCTCGAGCGCGCTCTGCCACGACGGACATGGCGAGCACGGGCACGGCCGTCACGAGGCACTCGAGCGGCGGTATCTGCTCGTGCCGGGCCTGCGCTCGTCGCAGATCTATGTCCTCGACACCAAGCCCGATCCTCGCCATCCGGTGGTGACCCACACGATCGAGGCCGATGAGCTGGCGGCCAAGGCCGGTTACTCACGCCCGCACACGGTGCACTGTGGACCCGGAGGCATCTTCATGTCGGCGCTGGGAGGCGCCAACGGCTCGGACGGTCCCGGCGGCATCGCGCTGATCGACCACGACACGTTCGAGGTCATCGGCCCTTGGGAGGTCGACCGCGGACCGCAAGTCCTGGCGTACGACGTCTGGTGGCACCTCAATCACGACACCGTGATCACATCGGAGTGGGCCTCACCGTCGATGATCGAGGACGGCCTCAACCCCGAGGACTTGCTCGGGCACAAGTTCGGCCACCACATCGACTTCTGGAGCATGTCCGAGCGGAAGCTGACTCAGCGCGTCGACCTTGGCGAGCAGCACCAGATGACGCTCGAGCTGCGACCCGCGCACAACCCCTCCAAAGCGTGGGGATTCGTCGACACGGTCATCAGCACCGAGGACCTGTCCGCGTCGGTGTGGCTGTGGCACAAGGACGGTGATCAGTGGGCGGTCGACAAGGTCATCACGATCCCGGCCGAGCCCGCCGACCCCGACGACCTGCCGCCGCTGTTGAAGTCCTTCGGTGCGGTTCCACCGCTGGTCACCGATATCGATCTGTCAGTCGATGATCGATGGCTGTACGTATCATGCTGGGGCACTGGCGAACTCAAGCAGTTCGATGTCAGCGATCCGCTCCATCCGCGCGAGACGGCGTCGGTGCACCTCGGCGGAATCGTGCGGCGCGAACCGCATCCGGCGGCTCCCGAGTCGCCGCTGGCCGGTGGACCGCAGATGGTTGAGATCAGCCGCGACGGCCGCCGGGTGTACCTGACGAACTCGCTGTACTCGTCCTGGGACGACGTGTTCTACCCTGACGGCGTCGGGGCGTGGATGACGAAACTCGACGCCGACATCTCCACGGGAGGCCTTGTTTCCGACAGCACGTTCCTTCTGCGCGGCGACGACTTTCATGGTCTTCGAGTCCACCAGACCCGACTCCAGGGTGGCGACGCCTCGAGCGATTCGTACTGCTACACCCGCTAAACGTCGCCCCTCCCCAGCACGCCGCAGTTGAGGCGGATGCCTCATGCGCCCCGCCGATGCCCGGTGGACGATTTCCCCATGGCTTGTGGAACGCCATATGCGAAGAGCATGGGAGGCAGTCATGTTCACCATCGAGGAACTGGCGGGAATTCCGCTGTTCTCAGCGCTTGAGGACAAGGCACTCGAATACCTTGCCGGCGAGGTTGAGGACATCCATCTCACGCCTGGAGAGTACGTGGCCCACGAGGGTGAGGGTCGCGCCCTGGCGATCGTGGTCGAGGGTCAGGCAGAGCTGACGAAACTCGTGAACGGCGTCGAGCAGGTGATCGGTGTCCGGCATCCCGGGGAGCTCGCAGGCGAGATCCCCATGACGCTCGGCACTCCCCTGCCCGCCAGCATGCGGGCCGCCGAGACGTCGCGCGTCCTGAAGGTGACCACGGAGGTGTTCCACACCCTTGCGGCGATGGCGCCCGAGATCTCCGCAACGGTCGGTGCTGCCGCATTGGATCGCATGGAGATGCTCAAGATCGCCGCCGCACAGCCGCCCGAGCCGGGGATCTTCGTCATCGGTCCGCGCCTGGATCCGGGCGTTCACAGCTGTGACAGCTTTCTGCGCCGCAACCAGATCCCCTACGAACGCCTTGACCCAGACGATCCCGGCGCTATTGCACGGACCGGAGGTCGTGTCTCCGCAGCCGCCCCGTATCCGGTGGTGGTGCTCCGCGATGGCACCCGGTTGATCGCGCCGACGATGCGTGACGTCGCCACGGGCGCTGGGCTGACAGTCGCGCCGGGCTCGGCGCGATACGACCTGGTGATCGTGGGCGGTGGCCCGGCGGGCCTGACGGCGGCGGTCAACGGCGCATCCGAGGGGCTGCAGACCGGGCTGATCGAGTCCTTCGCCCCGGGCGGGCAGGCCGGCACCTCGACCAGGATCGAGAACTACACGGGGTTCCCATTCGGCGTCTCCGGAGACGAACTCGCGAGCCGGGCACTGCAGCAGGCGAGACGATTGGGCGCTGAGATCGTCGTGACCCGACGGGTCGAGGCCATTGACCCCGCCGAGATGACCGTCACGCTGGATGGCGGGGACGTTCTTCAGACGAGGTCGATCGTTCTCGCGATGGGCGTGCAATGGCGGCGCCTCGACGTCGATTCGATCGATCGCTTCGTCGGCTCCGGCGTCTATTACGGTGCCGCACGCAGCGACGCCAACCTCACGCAGGGTAACGATGTGTACCTGATCGGCGGCGGCAACTCGGCCGGCCAGGCCGCGATCTTCCTCGCCAGCCACGCGCGGTCGGTGACGCTGCTCGTGCGAGGCGAATCGCTGGCGGCGGGCATGTCCGCCTACCTCGTTGAGCAGATCGCGACGAAGGCCAACATTCGGGTGGAAACCGGATCCGAGGTTGTCGCGGTACACGGCGACGAACGCCTCGAGGCGATCGACGTCATCGACCGCAGGACCGGCGTCACATCCCGACGGGACACCGGGGTGCTCTTCGTCCTCATCGGCGCTCAGGCATCGAGCGACTGGCTGCCCTCGCAGATCGCCCGCGACGAACACGGTTTCGTCTTGACGGGAGTCGACGCAATGAGGGCCGAACAGTGGACGGCCGACCGCGAGCCTTTCGCCCTCGAGACGAGCGCCCCGGGAGTGTTCGCCGTCGGCGACATCCGTTCCGGATCGGTGAAGCGCGTCGCGGCATCCGTGGGTGAGGGCGGCGTGGCGATCGCCCTCGTGCACCGCTACCTACAACTACTGCCAGCTGTGCACGCACAGTCGGATGCGTTGGCGCCGAACGTCACCGACGTCCCAGACCGAAAGCGTTTTGAGATCACAGCCGACGGGACTGTTCTCGGCTTCGCCGAGTATCGACGCCGGCCCGGAGTCATCGCCTTCACTCACACCGAGATCGACCCGTCGCACGAGGGCGAGGGGCTGGGCACGCTGCTCGTCAAATCCGCGCTGGA
Source organism: Mycolicibacterium sp. 624 (assembly GCF_040548615.1). Lineage (NCBI taxonomy): Bacteria > Bacillati > Actinomycetota > Actinomycetes > Mycobacteriales > Mycobacteriaceae > Mycobacterium > Mycolicibacterium sp. 624. The sequence continues at coordinate 312,545 of NZ_JBEPRZ010000004.1, read as the reverse complement.
CACCGCACGGGCGCAGGGGCTAGCGGTGATACCCATCTGTCCGTTCGTCCAGAGATTCATCGCCCGTCATCACGAGTACCTCGATCTCGTGCCGGTGCAACGTCGCAAGAAGTTCGCGCTGGACTGGCCGGTGCAGCCGAACTGATCAGGCGCCGAAGCGAAGCGCGACGAGGGCGGCGAAACGCGCCGCCCTCGGCCGACGCGTGGTGCGCGCCATCGCCTGCGCGCGACCCGCGATCGCGGTGCTCAATCCGTTTCGTCGTGTGCCGACGACGTGCAGCGGCAGGATTCGAGGCTCCTTCGCCACGGTCCTGAACTTCTCCTCCGATGCCGTCTCCGGCGCGTCATCGGAGCTCGCGATCAGGAAGCGATCCGGCAGCGAGAGCTTGCATATCGTGCGCACGGTGTGCCAGAACTGACGGGTCAGTGGACCCGTCGTGTACGGCAGGTCGTACTCGGCAAGGAGTGCCTGAACTCGTCCCGAGATCTCGGGGAGCCTATTGCTCGGCAGGTCGGGGAACAGGTGGTGCTCGATCTGGTAGCAGAGGCTTCCGCTCATCAACCTCATGACCGGACCGGCGTTGAAGTTCGCGGTTCCCAGCATCTGCCGCAGATACCACTCCGACTTCGTCTCGTTCGCGACGGCTTCGGGAGTGAACTTCTCCGCGCCGTCGGCGAAGTGCCCGCAGACGATGACGATGTACGCCCACCCATTGCGGAATCCGCCCGCGACCAGATTCGCCAGGAACGTCCGGAAGAAGCGCCGTCCGCTGAGCGCCGGGAAGAACAGATAGTCCTTGCTCGCCTGGCGAACCATCTTGCGGACCATCGCCCGATGAAGGTCGGCCTTGACCTCTTCACTCGTCTCGTGGTCCTGCTCGGTGGCCAGGTCGTGCAGTGCGATGCCCCACTCGAAGACGATGGACAGCAGCAATGCCCACAGGGGCGCCCACCGGTGACCGGGCTGCCACTCCTGGTCGCGGCTGACGCGCAGGACGCCGTAGCCGAGGTCCTCGTCCATGCCGATCACGTTGGTGAAGACGTGGTGGCGATAGTTGTGGGCGTGCCGCCACTGGGAGGACGGACCCACCATGTCCCACTCCCAGGTGTTGGAGTGGATCTCCGGGTCGTTCATCCAATCCCACTGCCCGTGGATGATGTTGTGGCCGAGTTCCATGTTCTCGATGCACTTGGACACGAGCAGGCCGACGGTTCCGGCCGTCCATCCGGTCTTGCTCCTGCTGCCGAAGATCGTCAGTCGGGAGCCGATTTCAAGGCACCGTTGAAGCCGGATGACGCGCTTTATGTACGCGCGATCGGCTGTGCCGAGTGACGCCTCGACGTCGCGACGGATCTCGTCGAGCGAACGCCCGAGTGCCTCGACGTCGGCGTCGCTCAGGTGCGCGTACTCAGCTACTTCGGTGATGGCAACGGTGCATCACACCCCAACGACGAGGAGCGGATGCGGACGGAGCAACCGGGCCTGACAGGCACGGACAATGACCCACTCCATCCTGGACTACGGCGACTTCCTCACCGCGATCCCACAATGTATCCGTAACCGGAGGTGTCGCACAATCGGTCCAGTCCGAGTGCTGTGCCGAGAACAAAGATGGGCCGAGCATGTCGAGACTGGAGTCACGGCTCCGTCCCAGGGTTGAATGCGGCCACCGAGGCCGCTCCAGAGAAGGGAACCCAACATGAAGTACCTGCTGCTCAAGCACTACCGCGGCGCTCCCGAGGCCGTGAACGGCGTGCCGATGGACCAGTGGGCGCCGCAGGAGATCGACGACCACGTCCAGTACATGAACGACTTCGCCGCCAGACTCGAGGGCACCGGTGAGTACGTCGACAGCCAGGCGCTCGCGCCCGAGGGGGCGTGGGTCCGGTATGACGGGGAGGGCCGCCCACCCGTCACCGACGGGCCATTCGCGGAGACCAAGGACCTGATCGCAGGCTGGATGATCATCGACGTCGACACCTATGAGCGCGCGCTCGCCCTGGCTGGCGAGTTATCGGCGGCCCCAGGAGCCGGCGGCAAGCCGATCCACGAGTGGCTCGAGGTGCGCCCGTTCCTCACCGCACACCCGACGGTCACCGAGTGACGTGATGGATGACCTGCCGCTGCGGGAGTTGACGCCCGCGGTGATCGGCGTCCTCGTTCGTCGCGGAGTCGACTTCGCGACGGCCGAGGACGCCGTGCAGGAGGCGCTCGTTGCGGCCGCGCTGGCCTGGCCCGACCAGCAGCCCGCCGATCCGAAGGGCTGGCTCGTCACGGTCGCGTGGCGCAAGTTCCTCGACGCGCACCGATCGGAGAACTCGCGCCGCGACCGGGAGCAGCTGGTCGCCGTCGAGCCGGCTCCCGGACCGACTGAGTCCGCAGACGACACGTTGCAGCTCTTCTTCCTGTGCGCGCATCCATCGTTGTCCTCGGCCTCCGCGGTGGCGCTCACGCTGCGCGCCGTCGGAGGCCTGACCACCCGGCAGATCGCCCAGGCATATCTAGTACCGGAAGCGACGATGGCGCAACGGATCAGCCGCGCCAAACGCACGGTCCGCGACGTGCGGTTCTCCGAGCCGGGCGACCTGGGCACCGTGCGGCGCGTGTTGTATCTCGCCTTCAACGAGGGCTACACGGGTGACGTCGACCTGGCGGCCGAGGCGATCCGGCTCGCACGTGAGTTGGCGTCGAGGACCGAGTCCGCCGACGACTATCCGGAGACCGCGGGACTCTTGGCCCTCATGCTGCTGCACCATGCCCGGCGGCCGGCTCGGACTCGAGACGACGGCAGCCTGGTCCCCCTGGCCGAGCAGGACCGCACCCGCTGGAACACCTCGCTCATCGCCGAGGGCGTCGTCATCCTGCAGGAGGCGCTCAGCCGCGACCGACTCGGCGAGTTCCAGGCGCAAGCGGCGATCGCTGCGCTGCACGCCGATGCGCCGCGCGCCGAGGAGACCGACTGGGTGCAGATCGTCGGCTGGTACGACGAGTTGCTCCGGCTCACAGGAAGCCCGGTCGTGGCGCTCAACCGGGCCATCGCGATCGGCGAGGCCGACGGCCCGACAGCGGGCCTCGCGGCCCTGACCGAGGTGGACCCGGGCCTACCTCGCTACCCCGCCGCGTCGGCCTACCTCCACGAGAGGGCCGGCGACCTGGCGACCGCAGCACGGCTGTATGCCGAAGCCGCCCAGTCCGCTCCAAATCTGGCAGAACGCCACCACCTCACCAAGCAGGCGGCGCGGATTGGCCGGACCCTTCGCGACATCGACTAGACGACGGTGGCCTACCGTCGGGCAGTATGAAGTTGACGCTCAGTGAGGCCGACGCCGCCTTCCGCGACGAGTTGCGAGAGTTCTTCACCACGCAGATCCCCGCGGACATCCGCGAGCGGATGCGAGCGGGCCAGGTCCGCTTCCCCGACGACGTGACCACGGCGCAGCGAATCATGAACCAACGCGGCCTCGCAGTGCCGAACTGGCCGGTGGAATGGGGCGGCCAGGACTGGACACCGCTTCAGCGACAGATCTGGTCCGACGAGATGCGGCTGGCGTGTGTACCCGAGCCGCTGGCGTTCAACGCCAGCATGGTCGGCCCGGTGATCGCCGCCTTCGGTTCGCAGGAACTCAAGGAGCGGTTCCTGGCACCAACCGCGAACCTCGATATCTGGTGGTGCCAGGGCTTCTCCGAGCCGGAGGCCGGTTCCGATCTGGCATCGGTCCGCACCACCGCAGTCCGTGACGGCGATTCCTACGTGATCAACGGTCAGAAGACGTGGACCACGTTGGGCCAGTACGCCGACTGGATCTTCGTTCTCGCGCGCACCGACCCGGACGCGCCCAAGCGGCAGGCGGGCATCTCCTTTCTGCTCGCCGAGATGTCGACGCCGGGCATCACGCTGCGCCCCATCAAGACGATCGACGGCGGCTATGAGGTCAATGAGGTCTTCTTCGAGGATGTCCGTGTCCCCGCCGATCAACTGGTCGGCGAGGAGAACAGCGGCTGGACCTACGCCAAGTTCCTTCTGAGCAACGAGCGCACCGGCATCGCCAGGATCGGCACAACGAAGGTCTGGCTGGCCCAGGTCAAGGAGCACGCCGCGAACACACCGACCGAGGACGGCACGCTGCTCGACGATCCGCTGTTCGCGGCCCGCGTCGCGGAGGTCGAGAACGAACTGCTGGCTCTGGAGCTCACGCAGCTGCGGGTCAGTGGTTCGGAGGCCGACGGCAAGCCGAACCCGGCGTCATCGATCCTCAAGTTGAAGGGCAGCCAGCTTCAGCAGGCGGTCACCGAGTTGTTGATCGACGTCGCTGGCCCCGACGCGTTACCAGTCGGCGCCAGCGACATCGACACGCCGGCGTGGGCTCAGCTCGCCGCGCCGAAGTATCTCAACTACCGCAAGGTCTCGATCTACGGCGGGACCAACGAAGTGCAACGCAATATCGTCGCCTCGACGATTCTGGGACTGTGAGGACGCCATGAACTTCGACCTGACCGACGAGCAGGGCATGCTGCGTGACGTCACCCGCGAGGCGCTGGCGCGCACCTACGACATCGATGCGCTCCTCAAGGTCGACGACACCGAACTCGGCTGGAGCCGCGACGTCTGGTCAGCGCTGGCCGAGATCGGAATCCTCGGACTTGGTTTCGAGCCCGAGGAGGCCGGCCAGATCGAGTTGATGGTGGTACTCACCGAGATCGGGCGGCGGCTGGCGCCCGAACCCGTCGCGCAGGCGGCACTGATTCCCGGCGGACTGATCGCCGAACTCGGGAACGATGAACAGCGGGGGTTGCTCGACGCGGTGTCGGAGGGTCAGACGCTACTGGCCCTGGCACACCAGGAACCGGGCATGCGCGGTTTGTCGACACGCGTCACCACCCGCGCTGAGCGCCAAGGTGATTCGTGGACCGTCACCGGCCGTAAGAACCCCGTGCTGTCCGGCGATTGCGCCGACGTGTTCGTCGTGAGCGCGGCACTGGAGACTGGGGTCGGGCTGTTCGTCATCGACGCCGACGCCGTCAGCAGGCACGCGTTCCGAACCCTCGACGGCCAGCGCGCCGCACAGCTGAACCTGGACTCCGTTACAGCGCAACCACTCGGTGCCGGCGGAGATGCGGCATCTGGCCTGCGAAGAGCCCTCATCCGGCATCAGTCGGCGCTGTGCGCCGAAGCGGTGGGCGCGATGGAGGAGGCCCTGCGCCTCACCACCGAGTACCTGAAGAACCGCAAGCAGTTCGGCGTGCCGCTGAGCAAGTTCCAGGCACTGACCCAACGCGCCGCGGACATGTACGTCTCGCTCGAACTGGCGCGCAGCATGAGCCTGTACGCCGCCATATCGATCGCCGACGGCAACTACGACCCCGTCATCGCCGCCAGGGCCAAACTGCAGATCTGTCGGTCGGGGCGCCACATCGCCCAGGAGGCGATTCAACTGCACGGCGGGATAGGCGTGACCGCCGAGTATCCGGTGGGCCACTACGCTGCCCGCCTCACCGCGATCGGCCAGACGCTGGGCTCGGCCGACGATCAGCTGCGCACGCTGATGGGTGCGCTCGGATCCTACGAGACCGTGTCGCTGTGAGCGCACCTTCAGATGCCCAGCTGCGGGAGATGTTCGACGAGTTTCAGTTGCGGAAGCTCGTGCACGGCTACTGCCGCGCCGTCGACCGCGGTGACATCGATGCGCTGCGCGGCCTCTATCACGACGACGCCGAGGACGACCACGGCACCTTCTCCACAGGTGGGGTCGACGACTTCCTCAGCCAGCTCGAGGCCGCCCGCCCCTACATTCGGTCGATGCAGCACAACATCACCACGGTGAACTTCGCCATCAGCGGCAACACCGCCGAAGGCGAGATCTACACCTTGGCGACGCACACGTTCGGCGCGGGCGATCGCGACGTCGACGTCATCGTCGGCGGCCGCTACCTCGACAAGTACGAGAGACGCTCCGACACATGGAAGTTCATCGAGCGAAAGATCGTCACCGACTGGGCCCACATCAATGACCCGTCCTCGGTGGATCTGAGCCATCCGATCACCAAGGACACTCCGGTAGGCTCTCCGGACGCGAATGATCCTTCGTACCAATTCTTCTCGCTGCTACAAAGGGATGTGGAGTGATGACGTCGTCAGCCCAAGACTCAGTGTTCGGCCAGCAGTTCCAGACCCCCGACGGGGCCACCGTGATCCCGGTTACGAAGCCGGTCGGCGTGTTCGTCATCAAGGACGGCAAGCCGACCTGGTCTCCCGCGGCGGACGCCACTCGCATCGCGCTGATGGGAATCCTCGTCGGCCTGCTGTCGGCAACCCTGGCCGGGATCACCATGGTTCGCCGCCCGCCGTGGCCAGACCTGCATATCGACGTGACAAAGGAAATCTAGCGCCCCGTCACGCGACACTGGCCGCGCCGCACCACGACTCGGCGATCGAGCCGGTGACACCGCAGCCGGCCATGAGGATGGCGTCCGGCAGAATCGCGTCCTGTTCCGGCGTGAACGCGGGCGGCGCCGGCGGCAGCAGCGGGAAGATGCGGGCGCCCGACACGCCGGTCAGGAACGAGACGATCTGGGCGGGGATGTTGGTGATCACATACAGGCCATCGATGACGATCTGCGCCGGCCCTGACAGGAAGCTCGGCAGCGCCGCGACGATCTCCTTGCCAAAGGTCAACACGTAGTAGGGCACCGAGGCGAAGACCGTACGCACGCCCAACGCCACCTGGGTGCCGATATCGGGATAGCCGTTCGTGGCGATCGCATCCTTCAGCGCCTGCTTCAGGTCGACGGGGTCGAGGTCACTTCCGCCGAGCGTCGTCAGCGACACACCGTCGGAGCCGGCGCGCGGTGTGCCGCCGAACAGAGTCACCACCGTCGGCGTGATATCGACGATCTCGTACCGCGGGTTGATCAAACCGTCGCCGAAATCTGTCCCCTCGGCAATGACGAATGTCCCTGTCTCAGCCGGTGATTGGAATCCGTGACCGAAGCCCACCTGCGGCTGGTGGCCGTGGTCGGTGACCACGAGGATGGTCCACTCCTCGCCCATGGCCTCGCGGGCGGCCACCGCGTCCAAGATCTCACCGAGGTTGTCGTCCATGTTCCGGATGGCCAGTTTGTACTCCTCCGAGGCGGAGCCGTACATGTGGCCGTTCTCGTCGACACCGACGAAGTAGCTGAAGAGGAAGTTCGGGGTCGGGCCGTTTAGACCCGAGATCGAGTCGACGGTCCAGTCGGCGACCGCGTCATCGGTCGCCAGCCAGTTCTTGTCCCCCGCGACCTGACCGATGAAGACGTTCTGATCGGCGGGGATCGATCCGGCCCCTGCGATGCCGTTGATGACGTCCCAGTTCCCGACGGCCACGGTCTGGATGTCTCGATCGATCGCCTCGAGTTGGTTGAACACCGTCGGCCACGTGTTGTAGGTCCACGGGGTGAAGACGTTGTTGATCACCCCGGTCCGCTCGCCCCACACCCCGGTCAGAATCGCCGTCCATGACGGGTTGGAGATGGTGGTGTGCCCGACGATGCTCGAGGCGGAGGTGGTGCTGACGCCCATCAGGTCGAAGAAGTTCTGGTTGTAATCGTCGGCCAGGATCCTGCTCAAGTTCGCGCCGTCGATGGCGATCACCAGTACGCGCGGCTGCGTGGGATCCACCAGCACCGAGGGTGGTGGCGTGGGATTGGGGACCAGAGAGACCGTTTGTTGGGCCATGAAGTTCGCCCTGGCGGGAGCGAGGATCCGCTCGAACTCGTTTCGCACCAACGACAACGCCGCCGACAGGATCGGCAGCTGGATCGGCGACCCCTCCCCCAGGTGCAGCAGCGGCTGCAGCACCGAGGCGACGATCTCCGTGACGACGCCGACCAGGGTCTTCGGTCGAACCGGCACCGCTGGTGGTGAGACCACCGAATTCGATGCCGCCGCAACCGTTGTGGCGGCATCGGACGCGAGCTGAGTGGAGATTTCGTCAACGGCGGCAAGCAGGGACGCTTGCGGCTGTTGCTGGACTTCGTCGGCAGCCTTGACCGTCGCGTCGACGTCGGTCACCTGCTCGTGGGCGGCGGGGGGCTTGGCCGAATTACCCTTCGCCGGGTCCTGCCCTGAGTCGTTGCCCTTCACCGGGTCCTGCACCGGCGGATTCACGAGCGGGGTGCCCTCATCGATGACGACCGGTGGGACCACCTCGTCAATGACCACGGGCAGGGTTTCCTCGGCGCCCACGACGTCGGCCGGCGCCTCGGTGTCAGCGGCAACGGCGTCCGCAGGTGTGGCAGCGGCGGTGCCATCAGTAGCGGGCTCATCGGCAGCGGGGGTGTCGATGTCCTTCGCGGACTCTGCGGCCGCGCCCGATGCCGGCTTCGGATCCGACCCTGACGTGTCGGTGTCGGCATCGGCGTCTGCCGAGGATTTCAATGCGGACTTCAACGACGACTTGAGGGAAGACTTGAGGGACGACTTCGGTGCCGACTTCGGAGACGAGGACTCCCCCGCAGAAGTCGATGACGTGGCGTCGGACGACGACGCCCCGCCCTCCGATGGGTCTGCGTAGGCGATGCCCGGAGCGGACGCCACGGCCGCGCCCACCCCCAACGCCACTGCCAGCGCTCCGACGCGACCGACGTGCCTCGCATAACCCATGGACGGTTCCTCTCGTTGACCCGCGGATGGGGCGGCGGAATACTCTGCGCCGGAAGTTACGCGGGTCGTCGACCTCGTTCTTGAGGAATCAATGAATTGGGCTGCGTGCTGGCCGCCAGCAGTGGGTCCGACACCTCGGAGGGTGTAGCGCTCACCACACTTCAATACTTTGATGTACTAATAATGACGGAAAGGCGATACCCTCGCCGCGGCCTCATTTCGGCGCGCCCGGAACAATCGGCGCCCCTGCAGGAGGCGCATCGGATCGATCGAATGTCCAGGAGGACCCTCCCTTGTCGAGTCTCGCCCGCACGCTTCGTCGGCTGATGTCCGGTGCACTGGTGGCGATGGTGCTGCCCGCGCTCATCACCGTCGCCGGCGCGCCCGCCACCGCGAACGCGTTCTCCCGTGAGGGCCTGCCGATCGAGTACCTGAGCGTCCCGTCGGCGGCCATGGGCCGTGATATCCGCGTCCAGTTCCAGGGCGGCGGCCCGCACGCGGTCTATCTGCTCGACGGCCTGCGCGCGCAGGACGACTTCAACGGCTGGGACATCAACACCGCGGCATTCGAGTGGTTCTACGAGTCCGGCTTGTCGGTTGTCATGCCGGTCGGCGGCATGTCGAGCTTCTACACCGACTGGTACCAACCCGCCGTCGGCAACGGCACCACCCAGACCTACAAGTGGGAGACCTTCCTGACCCAGGAGCTGCCCGCATGGCTCTCGGAGAACAAGGGTGTCTCGCAGAGCGGCAACGCCGTCGTGGGGCTGTCCATGGGCGGTGCGCCCGCGCTGACCTATGCCACCTACCACCCGGACCGGTTCGTGTACGCCGCGTCGCTGTCGGGGTTCCTGAACCTGTCACAGGGCCTCTGGCCGAGGCTTGTCGGCATCGCCATGAACGACGGGGGCGGATTCAAGGCCGACGCCATGTGGGGTCCGCCCGGCGACCCGGCGTGGGCACGCAACGATCCCACGGTCAACGTCGCCAAGCTGGTCGCCAACGGCACCCGACTGTGGGTCTACTGCGGCAACGGCACCGCGAACGAGCTGGGCGCCGGCAACCCGGGTGGTGGCCTGCTGGAGACGTCGACACTCAAGAGCAACATCGCCTTCCAGAATGCGTACGTCGCCGCGGGAGGCACGAACGCCGTCTTCAACTTCCCGCCCAGCGGCACACACGGCTGGGGTTACTGGGGAGATCAGCTGCTGGCGATGAAGCCGGACTTGCAACGCGCGCTCGGCGCGGAACCGACTAGCTGATCCGCGGCGCCGACCGGCATCGGCATCGACGCCCTTATCGCCAGTAGTTGACGCCAACAGCCCGCGGCGTCCCCGAAATCCCGCCATCATCAGTACTGGCGGGAGGGGCTCTAGACATGACGGCGATGAAGACCACGCTGATCGCATTGGCGACGGTCATGGGGTTGACCGCATGCTCGGCGGGCACGGACACGACCAGTACCGGTGCCTCGACAGTCACCGTGACCGCGCCGACGACGAGTACAGCGTCACCGCCGCCAACTGCGGTAAGCGAGCCGTCATCGACTGCGGCGAGCCCCAGCGCTGACAGCAGCGGCTGTGAACTCAACCCGTCAGACGCCCCGGTCGAGACGGCCGACCCCTACCAATGGGTTCCGCAGATCGGCCGAGTGTCGGTCACGATGAGCGGATTGCCCTCGGGCACCATCAAACCCGGTGATCCGCCGGTCGTGGTTGATGTGACGGCCTGCAATGACTCACCCGTCTCCTACTCGGAGGTCGGCGTCGTGGTTGTGCTCGACCACTGCAGCTGCGCACCGGGCCCATTGGAGGTTCCCGTGGGCACCGTCGAGTACTTCGACCGGGCCACCGGTGGCTGGACCCAGGTCGACCATCCGGCCGCGGGTACGGGCATGGACTACCTCGGGCAGTTCGCCAACGCGCAGGAGCTGTCCAAGGGCCAGGCCTTCACGGTTCGGTACCGGATCGCGCTCGACACGTCCATGACTGCCGGCCAGGGCGGAGTGTCGGCCGCTGTCGTCACGCCGTACCCGTTGAACCAGATCGGCTCGGCGAATCTGCCCTTCACCGTCGTGCAGTAGCGACCGTGGCCGCTGAGTCATTGCTACCACCGCGAAGTCACATCGTCGGCGATCTGGCCTGCGATCTTCGACGCCGAGTCAGCTGGGTTGGCGCTGCACGTGTTGATGTCGACGATGATGTTGTTTCGCAACGCCAGCGCGCGTCCGCAGGCCCAGCCGGGGCTACCGGCGTCCTGTTCGGTCGCAATCGCGCTTAGTGCTGCGTCGGTGTTCGAGATCTGTCCCACGACCCAGTGCGTGCCGCTCTGCGCGTGGGTGTACTCGTGGCAGGCCGGCCACTGCTGAGCCGAGGTGTCGAAGAACGCGCCCGCCACCTCCCTGGTCGGAAACAGCACCACGGCCTGCTTGAGATAGTGCGTGAAGGCATCGCCGTTGTTGAGGCTCTCGTCGCGCTCGGACCAGTAACCGCTGTTGCCGTAAACGGCAGCCTCTGCCGCACCATCGATGGCGAGACATTCCGGCGGCGACATGGTGGCACTGTTGTCCGCCATCGCGGACTGGCTCTCCGTGACCGCCATCCCGGACGTCGCCATAGCCGCATTGACCTGGTCGGGGCTCAGCAACAAGCTGGCTAGTTCCCGCTCGACCAGAGGACGCGGAATCCTCGACCGGGTCGGTGTAGGCGACTCGGCACTACCCGTACTCACACACCCCGCGGCAAGAACACAGATGACTGCTGCTGCGAGTGTGACCGTTGACCGTCGCATGTGAAGCTCCCCCTTCGAGCCGAGACCAGACCTTTCAACGTGGCGCGACTCCCCCCGGAGCGCGTCTATAGAAAAATGGTGCAGCAGTGTCGCCGACACCATCCGAATATTGCTGGTGTTTCGTGATCACAATGAGCCGCGCTTCTTGATAACGATTGGTGGGTCGCGCCCTCCGCCTGCGTTTTCCATCGCTCAGAAGTACGTCGTGGCCGTCGTGCTGGTTCCGTTGTCACATGTGATCGTGACGGTCCAGTCCCGGAATCGCGGAACCGCGGGGACGATCCTCAAGTCGTAACTGCCGTTCGCCGGTAGGGCGAAGCTGCGGTCGAAGTTGTCCGTCGTATAGGTGCACTGCGACGAGACTCCACTGCGGTCGGTGATGTGAGCCACCAGACCGCCCACGACCGTGTCGAACGAGACCGTCGGCCCCTGCAGCGGCGCGGGCGGCGGCGGTTCGTTCGACGGTGGCGGGGTGGCTCCGCTGGCGCAGCCCGAGACGATGACCTTCGCGCCCTGCTGGTTCTGCAGCATGCCCTTGGCCTTGCTCTGGGCGGCGGTTAGCGACGGGTCAGATGCTCCCGTCATCTCGCCGAAGTCATTCGAGGCGGCCGCGGCGCATTCGTTCTTGGCGATCACCTGAGTCACGCAGTGGCCCCCGCCGTTGTTCGAGCAGTTCGTCAGCGCCCCCGTGCCGGCCTGATCCTGCGTGGCACTGATCGCCGACCCGCCAGCCATCGTGACGGGAGGATTCTCGTTGATGAATCCGAGGGCCAACCCGATGTACTGGTCAGCCGCATGCGCCGGCGCGGGTGCGCCGACCATGCCGACGACGATCGCGATGGCGGCTAGCAGGGTGGCAGCAGTGGTCCGGCCTCGCCACAGAGCGCGGCCTTGGTAAGTGCTTGTCATGGTTTGTCCTGTGTGATCGCTGCCCCGGGGCCGCACTCAGGAGTTGGAAGCTGCGCACCGCCCAGACGAGGCATGGTTTCGTCGACTGATCGCTTGCCCCTTCCTCATCGGTGGTGCATCTGCTTGTTGACTATTCGCGCCTTCGCCGGCTCGTTCACCAGTTCCGCAATAGTCGGGCACGGTCATCGATACCGTGGACAGTGGTGGACCAACGAGAGGAATCACCATGGCCGATCCGAAGCAGGGCACATACGACCCCAAGAAGGGCGGCAAGTTCGAGCCGACCACCAAGGCCACGCCGCCGCCACCCCCGAGGCCAGGGCACAAGAACAAGTAACCACAGCTCAAGACGACCTCCGCTTCCTGGCGCGGCCAGGTTGCCGGATGGGGTGCGCCCCGGCAGTGCAGGACGGCCTAGGCCACCGGCGGCGCACTGGCAGCGGGGCCCAACAGATCGGCGCTGGTGTTCGACGACGTGCGCCGCCACCGCCCGTACAGCGGCAACTCACGCATCGACTCGCCCGCCGGCACCGACCAGCGTCGGGCAACGAAACGAATCATGGTCCGCACGTAGCGGGTCGTCTCGGAGTACCACCGCCATTCGTAGAGGCGACCGGTCAGCAACCATTGCGCCAGCGCCTCGGACTCAACGCCCTGCAGATACGGCCGGACCCACGTCACCATCACCCACGCCCGCTCGGTCGCTTCGTGGGGAAGCCGGAACGTCCACTCGATCGGACTGTCACCGGCGGCCATGGTGTGCCGCAGCGCGGGCGGTTGCAACTCAGCACTCTCGCTCAGTTCCGGCACACCGAGCAGCTGCACTGTGACGTTGTGAAAGACGCCGGGCCCGCCCACCTCGAACCGCACGCGATGGAGGCCGCCGTGGGCGTCGGTGGAGTCTTCGCGGTCGGTGGAGAACGCCACCAACCCGCCGACGGCGACGTAGCGGGAGAACACCAACTGGCTTCCCACCATGAGGAACCGGCGCACCGCAAGCCCCACCGTCAACGTCGCGACCGTCACCGCGACGACACCCCACATCAGATCCACCCGCACAGATTGTCAGAGCATGAACCCGAACCGGTGGAAACGCTCCGACACAGGCAAAGGCCAATGCCCGCGGCAAGGTCACCGGTGTGTTGCTACGTCCGTTCGCGGGCCTGATCTCCCGGCGACAGTGCCACCACCTACGGCCAACCCTGGAGCATGAACTGCACCGTTCCCGCTGCGACGAACCTCCCAAATCTCATGAATAACAATGTCATTAGTCAATCCGTAGGAGCAGCGACCGCTACGCAGGCCCTGCGGGCAACCGGCGATCACCCGACTGCTGCTCGAAGCCCAACACCTCGCCATAACGCCACGGGGCCTTCTTGCCCTTGTCGAGGGCGATTGGTGCATCGCAGCATTGCGATGTGGATTAGCGTTGTGGGTGTGACCAAGGAAGCCGTCGGCCGAACAACGTTCCCCGACATCAGCTCGCGCGCGTGGGAGCACCCCGCGGACCGGACCGCGCTCACGGCGTTGCGTCGGCTCAAGGGATTCGATCAGATCCTCAAGGTGCTGTCGGGCATGCTGCGAGAACGCCAGCACCGGCTCCTGTACTTGGCAAGCGCTGCACGCGTGGGACCGCGCCAGTTCGCCGATCTCGACGTGATACTGCAGGAGTGTGTCTCAGTGCTGGACGCGCCAGTCAAACCAGAGCTGTTCGTGGTGCAGTCGCCGACCGTCAACGCGTACACAATCGGGATGGAGCAGCCGTTCATCGTACTCACATCGGGGATGTGCGACTTGATGAGCGAAGCCGAAATGCGTTTCGTCATCGGGCACGAACTCGGCCACGCCCTCAGCGGGCATGCCGTGTATCGGACCATGCTCATGCACCTCATGCGACTGTCGTCGGCACTTGGCTTCCTACCTGTCGGCGGCTGGGCGTTGCGTGCCATCGTCGCCGCGCTCATGGAGTGGCAGCGAAAGTCGGAGCTGTCCGGTGACCGCGCCGGCCTGTTGTGCGGGCAGGACTTCGATGCCGGCATCCGGGTGCAACTGAAGCTGGCTGGAGGCGGCCGGCTCGACAAGATGGACTCGCAGGCCTTCCTTGCCCAAGCCGCCGAGTACGACCGCAGCGGCGACATGCGCGACGGAGTGCTCAAGCTGCTCAACCTCGAGCTTCAGACCCATCCGTTCTCCGTGCTCAGGGCCGCCGCACTGACGAAGTGGGTCGACTCCGGAGGATACGGCGCAATCCTGGCCGGGGACTATCCCGTGCGGTCGAACGACGAAGACCATTCCTGGAGTGACGATGTAGCCGCGGCCGCCCGGGTGTACCGCGATGGCTTCGACCAGTCCGATGATCGGTTGATTCGCGGACTGCGAGATGGGTTGTCGGGCGTCGTCGACGGAGTGGGGCGCGCTGCCACAAATGCCGCAGACACGCTGGGGCGCAAGATCACCGATTGGCGCCGCGGCAGCAGCGACAGCCCCGAGCACTGACTGCGAATCAGCGTTTGGTCGCGTGCGGTCTTCGAACTTACTGGGCCAAGGACGAAATGGCGCCCGGTCGGCATAGCGTCGCGCGGTCACCAGCCCGGCACGATCGTCACCGGAATGCCTTGCGACTCCCATAGTGCGATCACTTCGGGGTTGTCGTCGATCGCCCCTCGGACGTCGTAGTGCCGGCGCAGGTACCGCAGGATCTCCAGTTTCACGATGCGATCAGAACGTCGGTCACCCGTCATCGCCATCGCACCCCTTCGGCTGCTGGACGATCAGCCCATGTCGTCGAAGTCGTGCGACTCTGTCGCTGCACGATTCTCACGCTCGGCCGCCTGCTCCGGCGTCTGACAATCCGGGCAGATCACCTGAAACGCGCGTCCCTGAAAGGTCTGCTCCAACCAATTGCCGCGCTCATCCGGGTCGGCAGGGTACGGCCGTTTGCACTTGCCGCACGTGCTCAAATGGTGCAGAAGCGCCAACCTGAGGCCGCGCAGGAACACTCGGCTCTGCTTACTCATCGCCACCCTCCCCATTGTCAGCCGCCAGGGCACGCACCTTGTAGACCGTAGCCCGCGACGCCCCGAACTCATGGGCAAAATGTCGCCAACTCGCCGTGCGTGAGGAACCCATGCTCATGGCGATCGCCCTCACCGCGTTGCTTGTCGTCTTCACGTAGTAAGAGACGTGAAAAAAGTAGGACCCGGGAATCGAAACCGGTACGAATTTCGCGCGGCGATGAACACCACGGTGGCGCGACACGCTCCGCAGGCGGCCACTGACTGACAACGACAGCGGGCCACGGCTTTCGCCGGCCCGCGAGCGTCACGGCAACCCGGTCGCCAACGACGGATCGAATCCCGGCGCCGACTCGTCCCACCCCGGCGGCATGTGGTCGGAGCCCCGCGGCTGCGACGCGTAGATCGGCACCTGAGGAGCGGGCCCCGGCAGCGACGTGTCATACCCCGGCAGCTGTCCGTAACCCGTCGGCGGTCCGATACCGGGGGCCACCTGGTCCGTGCCGGCCAACAACTTGGACGCCACGAAAGCGGCTGCCTGCGTGGTGTACCCGGGCACATAGCCGTCGGTGTGACCGCTCCACTCGTTGCCGGGCCCTGCGTGACAGATCGGATCGGCGGGGTTACAGAGGTCGATCCCCTTCCCAGCGAACATCTCGGACTGGGAAGGCAGCTTCGTGCCCGAGCGGTTCGCGACGTTGCCGAAGGTGGCGATCGCCGCGACGTTGGTCGCGAACGAAGAAGGCAGAGAAGCGCCCCACGCAATCCCGACGATGGGATTGCCGGCGACGATGTTGATGACGTTCGCCCCCTGCGAGTATCCGCCCAACACGATCTTGGTGTCGGGGCACGATGTCGCCGTGGCTTTGATGCGCTTGATCGCGTCCTTGGCGCCGTCCCCGCTGCCCAGCTGCAGCTTGCCCGCGTCGTAGTCCACCGCGTAAGTCGCGATGTTCAGGCCGACGGCCTGCTCGCGCAACGCGTCGACGAAGGCGTTGCCAACGGCGCCCATGCCCTTCGGCTCGTCGGTGCCCCGTGCGAAAACCACCTCGGCGTCGGCGCAGTCGGCGGCGGCCGCAAGCGGCACGCCGTTCGGAGTCCACAGCTGAACGGCGGCGATGCTGAGCGCGGCAGCGCCGCGGCCGACCCAGCGACCCGCCGATCGCAGGCCCATCGCGCGCGAGCTACGCCCACAATGAGGAGACATGTCTCGAATTTATCGCTTCGCAAGGAGAAACGCACAAGCCGTGGCTTTTCAGCGAAGTTCGAGGGCGGCGCTTTGGCGCCCGCCCGACATGCGTGCTCGCGCGGCGGCGTCAACGAGAGCGGGCCAGAGCTTTCGCTCTGGCCCGCTCGTCCGGTGGAGCTGCCGGGAATCGAACCCGGGTCCTACGGCATTCCCTCAAGGCTTCTCCGTGCGCAGTTCGCTATGTCTCTACTTGGATCTCTCAGTCACGCGAACAAGCTGAGATGACGATCCCAGTCGCTGTTTGATGTCCCCGTACTCCCCGCGACCGGGCGTATGGGTTTGTCCCTCTTGCTGATGCCAGGGTCCGGGCCGAGGGCGCTCCCGGTCTGACAGACACGCAGTCGCTTAGGCAGCGAGTGCGTAGTCGCGCTGATTGGAATCGGCGCTTAATTGGTTGCAACGACGCTTACGGTGGTCAATTGCCTGCACCGGCACGCTTCCCTTGATTCGATGCGCGAAGTCGAAACCGTTCAGCCCCTCGCATCCCAGCCGAGTTTCGGCCGGACATCCCATCATACCGAGCGCTACGACAACGGCCAACGTGTTTAGGTTCCGGTCCGATCACGTAGTCGGGCTGAGGACCATTCGCCGCCCTAGAATGGGCCGCATGGTGCACTCGCTGATCCCGTCAAAACGACTCATGCTCACCGGTGGACTCGCGCTGGCCGCCCTCGCGGCGCCGGCCATCATGGCCACGACGGCCGTGTCCACTCCCCTCGCGGCGTGCACCAGCGGTGAGGAGTCCGACGTGTTCACCACGACGTGCGTGCCGTACCTGGTGCCGACCTCGAACCAGGGCTTCACCTCAACCGCCGCCAATCCCGACATCCCCGAGATCGACGGCATCCCGGCCACCGGGGCCAACAGCGGAAGCGTCATCGGGTTGGAGGAGGACGCGCAGGCCGAGGGACCACAGCCGATTCCGCGCTCGACCTTCAGCTCCAGCCCGTAACCGGGCAGGCCGTTAGATCACGTAGTTCAGGTTGGCGACGATCCGTCGGCCGACTTCCTCGTCACCGCGGTAGCTGATCTCCTGGGATCGTGCCGTCGTCATCGGCCGCCCGCCGCACAGCCTGGTGAACTGCAGCCCGTCCAACGTGATGGTCGTCGTCGGCTCCGCCCCGCCGAAGTCGTCGACCACCGCAGCCCTGCCGTCGACTGCCACCGCGATGCTGCGCGCCACCGGGCCGGTCAGTTCGATCGCCACCCGCGCGCCCTCGGGCGCCTTGCCGCGCTTTCCAACCACAAACGCCATGCTGCTTGTCATCTCGTCGAGCGCGAGGCGTGACGCGGGCCCGCCCAGGTCGGCGTCGGAGGCTGGGCGCGACAACGCGTCGCGGATATCGTGCTCGTGCATCCAGCAGTCGAAGATCCGGATGCGCATGAAGCGGCCGTAGGTGTCTGGTCCGGCGGGCGTGACCGACGGCGCGTTCCATTCCTCATCGCTCATCGCGGTCAACACCTCGCGGCGCTGCGCCGTCACGCTGCGAAAGCGTTGCAGCACATCGGCGCCGGTCTCACCGCTCAGGTGGTGCACCCAACACTCGTTCATCGCACCGATCGGGTTCCGGACGTGCTCCAGTGTCGACACGTCGACGTCGGTCTCCGGTGTCGCGGTCCCGCGCAGCATCTCCTCGGTGCCGATCACATGTGCGACGACATCGTGGACACACCATCCCGGAAGTAACGTCGGCAGTCGCCACCCGTCATCGGGCACGTCGGCCATCAGACGGTCGATGTCGTCCCAGGACGTGAAGAGGCCGTCGAGGACATCGTTCTTGTCGAGCACGGTCAGTGGACGTGAAGGGCTGTTCACCAGACGACCGTATCGCCCGCTGCGACCCGCACGGTGAGAATCCCGCTCAGTGCATGCCCTTGATCCGGCGGCCCAGCTCCCGTGTCACTTCCCGATTGGCGTCTCGCGTGGCGATGTCCTGACGCTTGTCGTGCGCCTGCTTGCCGCGCGCCAGCGCGAGTTCGACCTTGACCTTGCCGTCGGTGAAGTACAGCTTCAGGGGCACCAGGGTGAGGTTGCCGTCGCGGATCTTGCCGATCAGGTTGTCGATCTCGCTGCGGTGCAACAGCAGTTTGCGATTACGGCGCGGCGCGTGATTGGTCCAGCTGCCGTGGTGATACTCCGGGATGTGCAGGTTGCGCAGCCAGATCTCACCGTCGTCGACCGTGGCGAAGGCGTCGGCCAGCGAGGCCTGACCGTCACGCAGGCTCTTCACCTCGGTGCCCATGAGAGCGACGCCGGCCTCGTAGGTCTCCAGGATCGTGTAGTTGTGCCGCGCCTTGCGATTGGTCGCGACAACCTGGTTGTTGCGCCGCGTCTGCTCGTCGACCTTCTTCTTGTTGACCACGCTAACGCCGCACGTACAGGCGCAACGTGACGTACCCGGTCACGCCGGCCATGGCCACACCGACGAACAGCAGGAACGGCGATATGAAGAGGATGTCCGCATAGTCGATTCTGGCGATCAGGTTCGCTTGATAGAACTGGTTCAGCGCCTTCTCGAGGAAGAACGCACGCACCACTATCAACCCGATAATCGATATCACCACGCCGATGAGCGCGGCCAGCATCGCCTCCACCAGGAACGGCAGCTGGGTGTACCACCGACTGGCGCCGACGAGTCGCATGATGCCGACTTCGGTGCGGCGGGTGTACGCCGCGACTTGAACCATGTTGGCTATCAACAGGATCGCACCGATCGCCTGTACCAGCGCCACCGCGAACGCGACGGCGCTCAGGCCGTCCAGGACAGCGAACAATCGGTCTATCAGGTCCTTCTGGTTCAGCACGTTGAGCACGCCCGGTTGACCGACCATGGCCTCGTCGAAGGCCTTGTGCTGTTCGGGGTTATCCAGCTTGACGATGAACGACGCCGGAAACGCGTCCTTGCCCGCGACGTCCTTGTACTGCGGGAACTTCTTGATCGCGTCGGCGTAGGCCTCGTCGCGGTTCAGGAAGCGCACCGACCGGACATCGTCGCGATCCTCGATCTGCGCGCGCAGGCTCTTGCAGGGGTCCGCGTCGCACGTCGGATCGTTGGCCGAGACGTCGTTGGTCAGGAAGACCTGACTCTCCACTCGGTCCAGGTAGATGGTGCGGGAGCTGTCGGCGAGCCGGACCACTAGCAGACCACCGCCGAGCAGCCCGATCGAGATGGCGGTCGTCAAAATCATGGCGACCGTCATCGTGACGTTGCGACGAAGTCCGGTGAAGACCTCGTTGATGAGAAAGCCGAAGCGCACTTAGCGATCCATTCCGTAGACACCGCGTTGTTCGTCGCGGATCAGCCGTCCCAGCTCGAGTTCGATGACCCGCTGGCGCATCGAGTCGACGATGTGATGGTCATGGGTTGCCATCAGGACCGTCGTCCCCGTGCGGTTGATCCGCTCGAGCAGATCCATGATGTCCTTGCTGGTGTCCGGGTCCAGGTTGCCGGTCGGTTCATCGGCCAGCAGCACCAGCGGACGGTTGACGAACGCGCGGGCGATGGCCACGCGCTGCTGCTCACCGCCGGAGAGCTCGGTTGGCAGCCGGTTGGACTTTCCCGACAGGCCGACCATCTCGAGCACGTCCGGCACGACCCGGTTGATGACGTCGGCACGCTTGCCGATCACCTCGAGCGCGAACGCGACGTTCTCGAACACCGTCTTCTGCTGCAGCAGGCGGAAGTCCTGGAACACGCAGCCCAAAACCTGCCGCAGGCTCGGGATGTGCCGGTTCGCCAACTTGTTGACGTGAAACTTCGAGACCTGGATGTCACCCGAGGACGGATGCTCCTCAGCTAACAGCAGCCGCATGAACGTCGACTTGCCCGATCCGGACGGGCCAATGAGGAAGACGAACTCACCTTTGTCGATCTTGAGCGATACATTGTCCAGGGCCGGACGGGCCGAGGACTTGTACTGCTTGCTCACGTGGTCGAGGGTGATCATCACGGCACGCCAGTGTAGCGGTGCACGCGCCCATACCCCGTTACCGCGGTGGCGCCGGAGCGGTGGGCGCTGGTGCGGGCCCCGGTCCGAAGGGTGGCGGCAGCGGCGGCAGCGTCGGCAGCGTGAAGCCCGGCGCCGGGGGCATCGTCGTCGTCACCGTGCTCGGCGGCAGGGGCCCAGGACCGTCTGGGTCGACGACGGTCGTCGGCACCTCGTCCGTCGGCGGCACGGGTGTCGTGGGCGTCGTGGGTGACGGCGTGTCAGTCGGGCTGGGCTCCGTGGTGGTGGTCGTCGTCGTGGTTGTCGGTGTCGTCGTCCGTGGCCGCTCCTGGACGTTGGTACGGGGCACCCAGGTGTACTCCGGGTCGGGCATGAAGCCCGGTGGCACCACCTGCGCGGGCTGCTCCACGGGAGCCGGGGGCGGCGGCCGATAGGTCTGATACAGCCAGTTGACGGCGAAGAACGCGATGATCAACGCGACCGTCGACGTCCTGACCCGGCCCCAGAGCAGGTAATCGGGCCAGCCGTGTCCCGGCTCGCGCGTACGCAGCGACTTCCACCAACTCCGATCGGTCAGTTTCATCGGCTGCTCACCGGACCCTGGGTCTCCTCCTCCGCGCCGCCCGCGGTCGACGGGTGCACGATGGCCCCCACCGTGGGCGAAGACGTGGCGGGGCTGGCGATACCCGCGCGGCCCAGCGCACGCACGACGAGCATGCGCAGCCGTCGGCCCACCTCGAACTGCTTGCCGGGCAGGGTGCGCGCGACCATACGCAGGTTGACGGTGTCGAGTTCGATGCTCTCGACGCCCATCAGCTGGGGCGCATCAAGCAGCAGCGGGGCCATCAGCTTGTCGTCCATCGCGGTACTGCACACCCCGTGCAGCACCTCGTTGACCTTGTTCAGATCCGCGCTCGTCGGCACTGGGATGTCCACAACGGCGCGCGCCCAGTCCTTGGACAGGTTGACGGTCTTGACGATCTGGCCGTTGGGAAGGGTGAACACCTCGCCCTCGCTGGAGCGCAGCTTGGTCACGCGCAGCGTCACGTCCTCGACGGTCCCCTCCGCAGGCGTGGCGATGCCCGTGACGGTCAGCGACACCAGGTCACCGAATCCGTACTGCTTCTCGGTGATGATGAAGAAACCGGCCAGCAGGTCCTGCACGATGCGTTGCGCACCGAAACCGAGCGCGGCACCGAGCACGGCCGCCGGCGCGACCAGCGATCCCACCGGGATGGCGATGATGTCGGTGATCTCGACGATCACGACCACGAACAGCACCGCGATCGACACCCAGGAGATCACCGATGCGACCGCCTGGCGGTGCTTGGCACTCTCGGTGCGCACCAGCTGGTCGCTCTCGAGGTACTCGGCGTCGATGCGGCGGGTGATCTTTCGGGCCGCCCAGGTGATGAAGCGAGCCATCAGCACCGCGGCGATGATCAGCATCACGATCCGCAGACCGCGCGTGATGATCCACTCGCCGATGTCGCCGCGCCAGAAGTCGTGCCAGCCCTGGGCCCACCCGATGGCGTGGTAGCTCACCGCTTGGACGCTACTAGTCGTCATCTTTCCTATTGCGCCAACGAATTCCCGCCTCCAGGAATCCGTCGATGTCTCCGTCGAGTACCGCGGCCGGATTGCCGACCTCGTATTCGTTACGCAGGTCCTTGACCATCTGATACGGGTGCAACACGTATGACCGCATCTGGTTGCCCCATGAGCTGCCGGAATCACTCTTGAGCGCATCCATCTCGGCGCGCTCCTCCAAACGCTTGCGCTCCAGCAACTTCGCCTGCAGAACCCGCATGGCGGACACCTTGTTCTGCAACTGCGACTTCTCGTTCTGACAGGTCACGACGATCCCGGTGGGAATGTGGGTGAGTCGAACCGCGGAGTCGGTGGTGTTGACCGACTGCCCTCCGGGACCGCTGGACCGGTAGACGTCCACGCGCAGATCGCCTTCGGGAATCTCGATGTGATCGGTTGTCTCGACCACGGGAAGCACCTCGACCTCGGCGAACGACGTCTGCCGTCGACCCTGGTTGTCGAATGGGCTGATCCGCACCAGGCGATGGGTGCCCTGCTCCACCGACAACGTGCCGTAGGCGTAGGGCGCGTGCACCGCGAACGTGGCGCTCTTGATGCCGGCCTCCTCGGCATAGGACGTATCGAAGACCTCGACGCCGTAGTCGTGCTTCTCAGCCCAGCGGATGTACATCCGCATCAACATCTCGGCCCAGTCGGCGGCGTCCACCCCGCCCGCGCCCGAGCGGATCGTCACAACGGCCTCGCGCTCGTCGTACTCACCGGACAGCAGCGTGCGGACCTCCATGGCCTCGATGTCCTCGCGGAGCTTCACGAGTTCGGCATCGGCTTCGGCCGTAGCGGTCTCGGCGTCCTGCCCCTCCTCCTCCGCGGCCATCTCATACAGCACCGGGAGGTCGTCGACCCGTTGCCGCAACGCCTCCACGCGGCGCAGCTCACCCTGGGCGTGGGACAGCTCGCTGGTGACCTTCTGGGCCCGCGTCTGGTCGTCCCACAGCTTGGGATCGGAGGCATCCTGCTCGAGACCCGCGATGCGCGTGCGCAGACCGTCTACGTCCAGCACCCGCTCCACCGTCGTCAGGGTGGTGTCAAGGGCTGCTATGTCGGCTTGCTGGTCGGGATCCACGGGAAATCAGCGTACCCACCGCTTCACCGATCACTTCCCACTTCCCCCACTACATGTTCCTACTTCCCCCAGGACATGGCGGCCATTTCCGGGGCTAGCATGCCTGTGTGACCAGCCCATCGGCGATGCGACAGCCCCTTGCACGCCCGGGACAGTGCTTGAAAGAAAGCTGAAGAATGCGCCCCTATCACGTCGCGATCGTCGGTTCCGGTCCTTCGGGCTACTTCGCCGCCGCCTCGCTGTTGAAGTTTGCCGACGCCTCGGACGGCACCGACGACGCGAACCGGCGCGACGTCCGCATCGACATGCTCGACATGCTGCCGACGCCGTGGGGGCTCGTGCGGTCCGGCGTGGCGCCCGACCACCCGAAGATCAAGACCATCAGCGCGCAGTTCGCCAAGACATCGACGGACCCACGCTTCCGCTTCTTCGGCAACATCGAGGTCGGCAAGCACGTGCAGGCCGACGAGTTGGCCGAACGCTACGACGCGGTGATCTACGCCATCGGCGCGCAGTCGGACCGGCCGCTGAGCATTCCCGGCGAGGATTTGGTCGGCAGCGTCGCCGCCGTCGACTTCGTCGGCTGGTACAACGCACACCCCCACTTCGAGGAGATGCTGCCCGACCTGTCCTGCGGGCGGGCCGTGGTGATCGGCAACGGCAACGTCGCGCTCGACGTGGCGCGCATCCTGGTCAGCGACCCCGACCTGCTGGCCACAACCGACATCGCCGACCACGCACTGAACGCGCTGCACGCGCGCGGCGTCGAAGAGGTCGTGGTGGTCGGGCGGCGTGGCCCGCTGCAGGCCCCGTTCACGACGCTGGAACTGCGTGAACTCGGTGACCTCGAGGCGATGGCGGATGTGGACGTCATCGTCGACCCCGCGGACTTCGCCGACATCTCCGACGAGGACCTCGAGGCCGCGCCGAAGGCCGTCAAGCAGAACATCAAGGTGCTGCGCGGGTACGCCGCGAAGGAGCCGCGGGGCGCCAAGCGGCGCATCATCTTCCGCTTCGCGACATCGCCGATCGAACTCAAGGGTGACGGTCGAGTCGAGTCGATCGTGCTGGGCACCAACGAACTCGTCGACGACGGGGACCGCGTGGTCGCCAAGGACACCGGCGTGCGCGAGGAGTTGCCCGCCCAGTTGGTGGTGCGCGCGGTCGGGTACCGCGGCGTGCCGACACCGGGGATTCCATTCGACGAGCGGTCGGGCACCATCCCCCACTCCATGGGCCACGTCGAGGGGGCCCGCAACGCCTACGTGGTGGGCTGGATCAAGCGCGGCCCTTCGGGCGTCATCGGCAGCAACAAGAAGGACTCCCAGGAGACCGTCGACACTCTCGTCGCCGACCTCGCGGCGGGCGAGGTGGCCGACTTCGCGGCCGACCACTCCGAGGCCCTCGCTGCGTGGCTTCTGGAGCGCCAGCCCAAACTCGTCACCGACGATCACTGGAAGCTGATCGACGACCACGAGAAGGCGGCCGGCGAGAAGCTCGGGCGGCCGCGGGTGAAGCTGACCAACATCGCCGACATGCTGCGAGTCGGCCACCGCTGACGGCAGGGGCGGTCAGTCGCTCACCGGTGGGGTGGCCTTGTCGGCGGCGATCGTGACCAGAACCCGGGTCTCCGGCCGGCCAGTGAAACCGGGATACGGAACACCCAGGTACTTCTGCGATATCTCATCGATGCTCTCGGCGCCGCGATGCGCCGATCCGCCATCACGACCACGCCGAGCCTGCCGCGCACGGAGGGTGCACCAACGCCGTCAACGGACGCAGGACGTTGTGCGGCCTGCAACGACGCCAAGGAGGCCGCCGGTTGGCGGGCGACTGGCAGGTTTGACCACTCGGGTTGTCACACAGTGCATCTCGTCACACCCACCGGCTCGACCTATACCTCCAAGGCGCCGCCACTACCGGACCTACCGCCTCATACTCAGCGAGACCGAGATCAACTTCGCCTTCGACATCGGCGATTTCGGCCACGCCGCCTAGTACGCCGCCTAGTACGACGGGGGCGGCGGGGGCGGCTCGATCGGCTCGGGCGGCGCGAAGCTCCAGTTGTCCGGGTTCTTCGGTGAGTAGACCACCGGGATCAACTGGCCCATGGTGGGCCAGCTACCGACGTCGACGGCCATCCGTTGGTAGACGACGTGCTCGGTGACGGTTGGGCCGTTGATCACGCCACTGATCGTGACGAACTGCTCCCCCTCGGCGTCGGGTCGAGGACTCACGCCCGTGACCAGCAGCGTGCCGTGCGCGACCTCACCGCGGGGTCCCCCCTTCCGGATCCGGGGAATCACAATCATCGCGATCACACCGACCAGGATCACCAGCGCCATAAATTCCAACACACCGCCATGGTAGGACTGCTTGCCATGAGCACCGTTGCGGATGACGTCGAACTGGCACTGCGATTGGCCGACAAGGCCGACACCCTGACCCTGGATCGCTTCGGCGCCCAAGACCTGCGGATCGAGACCAAACCCGATCTGACGCCGGTCACAGACGCCGACCGGTCGGCCGAGGAGACACTGCGCGAACTGCTCACCGCGAGTCGGCCCGGGGATGCGCTGTTCGGCGAGGAGTACGGCGGCACCGCGGTCTTCGAGGGCCGGCAGTGGGTGCTCGACCCGATCGACGGCACCAAGAACTTCGTCCGCGGAGTTCCCGTCTGGTCGACGCTCATCGCGCTGCTCGAGGACGGTGTCCCCACTGTCGGCGTGGTGAGCGCGCCCGCGCTGCACCGCCGGTGGTGGGCCGGCGCGGGCCAGGGCGCGTTCACGTCGTTCCGCGGCACCACCCGTCAGATCTCGGTGTCCGCCGTCGCCGACATCGAGTCCGCAAGCCTGTCCTACTCGGACCTGATCGGCTGGGGCGATCGGCGGGCGCGCTTCCTCGACCTCGCCGACGCCGCGTGGCGGGTGCGCGGGTACGGCGACTTCTGGTCGTACTGCCTACTCGCCGAGGGCGCGGTCGACATCGTCGCGGAGCCCGAGGTGAAGCTGTGGGACCTTGCCCCGCTGGACATCCTGATCCGCGAGGCGGGCGGCACGTTCACCAATCTCGACGGCGCACCCGGACCGCACGGCGGCAGTGCGGTGGCCACCAACGGCCTTCTGCACGAGCAGGTGCTGGGGCGCCTGTAACCCATGTGAGCTGCCTAACAGTCCACTTATCTTACTCCGGAGTAAGATAGGGTCATATTGCACTGCCCCAACGACGCGAGGCTGCGACATGACCAACACCCTGCCGTCCAAGTCCGGCACCAAGCAGCGGCCGCGCCGCTCCGGTCCGGAGAGCGCCGTCGGCGTCCGCCAGCACAAGAGGACGCCGACCGACATCGGGCTGGCGCTACTCACACCCCTGTTGGGCCTTAGCTTCCTGGACCGCTACAACCTGCGCGCGCCGCTGAACCGTGGCCTGCGCTTCGGCGTGAAGACCAGCTTCTCCGCAGTGGGCGCCTCGACCCGGCAGTTCAAGCGGGTACAGGGCCTTGGCAAGCCGGCGACCCGGCTGCGGCCCAGTGGCGCCGACTACTTCGACCTCACCCCCGACGACGATCAGAAGATGATCGTCGAGACCGTCGACGATTTCGCGGCCGAGATCCTGCGGCCAGCGGCCCACGACGCCGACGAGGCCGCCACCTACCCGACGGACCTGATCGTCAAGGCCGCCGAACTCGGCATCACGGCGTTCCACGTCCCGGAGGAATTCGACGGCATCGCCGAACACCGCAGCACGGTGACCAACGCGCTGGTGGCCGAGGCGCTCGCCTACGGCGATATGGGTCTGGCGCTGCCGATTCTCGCTCCGGGCGGTGTGGCGTCGGCGCTGACGCACTGGGGCAGCGCCAATCAGCAGGCCACCTACCTGAAGGAGTTCTCGGGCGAGGACGTCCCGCAAGCGTGCGTGGCCATCGCCGAGCCGCATGCACTGTTCGATCCCACCGCGCTGAAGACCACCGCTGTGCGCACCCCCAGCGGTTACCGCTTGTCGGGCGTGAAGTCGCTGGTGCCCGCCGCCGCCGACGCCGAGATCTTCATCATCGGAGCCCAACTCAACGGTAAGCCAACCCTTTTCATCGTCGAGTCCGCCTCGCAGGGCCTGACCGTCAAGGCCGACCCGAGCATGGGCGTGCGCGCCGCAGCGCTGGGCCGGATCGAACTCGACAACGTCGCCGTGCCGCTGCACAACCGCCTCGGCGAGGACGACGCATCCGACTCCGACTACTCCGAGGCGATCGCGCTGGCCCGCCTGGGCTGGGCCGCACTGGCGGTCGGCACATCGCACGCCGTACTCGACTACGTGGTGCCCTACGTCAAGGAGCGCGAAGCCTTCGGTGAGCCGGTGGCCCACCGCCAGTCGGTGGCGTTCATGTGCGCCAACATCGCGATCGAACTCGACGGCCTGCGCCTGATCACCTGGCGCGGCGCCGCCCGCGCCGAGCAGGGCCTATCGTTCGCGCGAGAAGCCGCCCTGGCCAAGAAGTTCGGTGCCGACAAGGCCATGCAGATCGGCCTCGATGGCGTTCAGTTGCTCGGTGGCCACGGCTTCACAAAGGAACATCCCGTCGAACGCTGGTATCGCGACCTTCGCGTGCTTGGCGTCGCCGAGGGCGTCGTAGTCCTCTAACGGTGCGTGAGAAGAAGAACGGATAATCGACATGGCAATCAATCTGGAAATGCCGAAGAAGCTCCAGGCCGTCATCGACAAGGGCCACGCCGGAGCCGCCGAGATGCTGCGCCCGATCTCGCGTAAGTACGACCTCGCCGAGCACGCCTACCCCGTCGAGTTGGACACGCTGGCCGACCTCTTCGAGGGCATGTCGGAGGCCAAGACCATCTCGTTCGCCGGAGCGGAGGCGTTCCGGGCGACCGACGGACCACAGGGAAACATCAACGGCGGCAACATGTCCGCAGTGCTCAACGTGATCGAGGTCAGTTGGGGCGACGTCGCTCTGATGCTGTCCGTGCCCTACCAGGGCCTCGGCAACGCGGCGATCTCCGGCGTGGCGACCGACGAGCAGCTCGAACGCCTCGGCAAGGTGTGGGCCGCGATGGCCATCACCGAGCCGAGCTTCGGCTCGGACTCGGCAGCGGTGTCCACGACGGCCAAGCTCGATGGTGACGAGTACGTCATCAACGGCGAGAAGATCTTCGTCACCGCCGGTTCGCGCGCCTCCCACATCGTCGTCTGGGCCACGTTGGACAAGTCCAAGGGCAGGGCTGCGATCAAGTCATTCATCGTGCCGCGTGAGCACCCAGGGGTCACGGTCGAGCGCCTCGAGCACAAGCTCGGTATCAAGGCCTCCGACACCGCCGTCATTCGCTTCGACAATGCCCGCATCCCAAGGGAGAACCTCCTGGGAGACCCGGAGATCCACGTGGACAAGGGTTTTGCCGGCGTCATGGAGACGTTCGACAACACCCGTCCGATCGTGGCCGCCATGGCCGTCGGCATCGCACGTGCCGCCCTGGAGGAGCTGCGGAAGATCCTGACCGACGCAGGCGTCGAGATCTCCTACGACAAGCCCGCTCACTCCCAGAACGCCGCGGCCGCGGAGTTCCTGCGAATGGAGGCCGACTGGGAGGCCGGATACCTGCTGACCATGAAGTCGGCGTGGCAGGCGGACAACAGGATTCCGAACTCCAAGGAGGCGTCGATGGGCAAGGCCAAGTCCGCCCGCGTCGCCAGTGACATCACGCTGAAGACCGTCGAGCTGGCGGGCACCGCGGGCTACTCCGAGGAGACGCTGCTCGAGAAGTGGGCCCGCGACAGCAAGATCCTCGACATCTTCGAGGGCACTCAACAGATCCAGCAGCTCGTGATTGCCCGCCGGCTGCTGGGGCTGTCATCGGCCGAACTGAAGTAGGAGACCTCACAAGCCCGACGCGCTAGCGTCGGTGAAATGAACTCCTTCCACGCACTCCTAGCGCGCCAGGACGGCGATCAGATCGTCACGGCAGTCGAGACATTGGAGCCCGCCGACCTACCCCCGGGCGACGTCACCATCCGGGTGGCGTACTCCAGCGTGAACTTCAAGGACGCACTGGCCGTCACGCCCAAGGGTGGTGTGGTGCGGGAGTACCCGATCGTCCCGGGCATCGACCTGGCCGGTGAGGTGATCGAGTCCCAGTCGCAGGAGTTCGCCCCCGGCGATCAGGTGCTGGCCCACGGCTACGACATCGGCACGGGCCGCCACGGCGGGTACGCCGAGATCGCCCGGGTCCCGGCCGACCAGGTGGTCCGTCTGGGCGCTCTGAGCGCACAGGACGCCATGGCGATCGGCACGGCCGGATTCACTGCGGCAATGAGCGTGCAGGCCCTCATCGCGCGCGGTATCACCCCGGGCGACGGTCCCATCCTGGTCACCGGCGCCACTGGCGGTGTCGGCTCGGTGGCCATTGACCTCCTCGCAGCCACCGGCTACACCGTCGTCGCGTCCACCGGCAAGCCCGACGCCACCGACCATCTGAAGCAGCTCGGCGCGTCCGCGGTGATCGGGCGCCTGCCCGAGGATCCCGACGCCACGCCGCGACCCCTTGGCCGGACGAAGTGGGCCGCGGCGGTGGACTGCGTGGGCGGTGCGACCCTGGCCGACGTGCTGAGCACGATCTCCTATGGCGGCGCCGTGGCCGCCAGCGGCCTGACCGGTGGCCCCGCACTGAACACCACCGTGATGCCGTTCATCCTGCGCGGTGTCGCCCTTCTCGGTATCGACTCGGTGCAGCTACCCATCGAACCGCGCCGGGAGCTGTGGCGCCGACTTGGCGCCGCGCTGCGGCCACGTCACCTCGCGGAGGTGTCCCACATCGTCGACGTCAAGGATGTGGTTCCGGTGATCGATGACGTCCGCGCGGGCCGCCACTCTGGTCGGGCCGTCGTGCGGGTGGCCGGCGGCTTCTGACCCGCCCACGCCGAACGACGCGTCACGCCAACGAAAACGGCACCGATGCCGACACCCGGAGGTGTCATGCATCGGTGCCGTTTTACGAGCTAAGCCGTTTTACGAGCTAAGCCGTTTTACGAGCTAAGCCGTTTTACGAGCTAAGCCGTTTTACGAGCTGACTAGCCGATCAGGACGCGCTGGAGGTCAGGCTTCATCTGCTGAAGCTGCTGTCCCCAGTACGACCAGGTGTGCGTGCCGGCTGCCGGGAAGTTGAACACACCGTTGCGGCCGCCCGCGGCGATGTAGTTCTCCTGGAAGGTCCGGTTGGTGCGGATGGTCAGACCCTCGAGGAACTTGGCGGGCACGTCAGCGCCGCCCAGCTCGTTGGGCTGGCCGTTACCGCAGTAGATCCAGATCCGGGTGTTGTTGGCGACGAGCCGGTCCATGTTGACCATCGGGTCGTTGCGCTTCCAGCCGCTGTTCGGGTCTTCCGTCTTGCCCCACATGTCCTCGGACTTGAAGCCGCCCGCATCACCCATGGAGACGTTGATCAGGAAGGGCCACCAGCCCTCGGAGGGGTTGAGGAAGCCGGACATCGAGCCCGCGTAGATGAACTGCTCCGGGTGCCAGATCGCCAGGGTCAGTGCGGCCGAGCCGGCCATGGACAGACCGATCGCCGCGCTGCCGGTGGGCTTCACCGCGTGGTTTGCCTGCAGGTAGGCCGGCAGCTCCTGAGTCAGGAACGTCTCCCACTTGTAGGTGACGGGCGGGCCCGCCTTGTTGCGCGCCGGGGCGTACCAGTCGGCGTAGAAGCTCGACTGACCACCGACGGGCATCACGACCGACAGGCCCGAGTCGACGTACCACTCGAACGCGGCGGTCTCGATGTCCCAGCCATTGAAGTCATCACGGGCACGGAGGCCATCGAGCAGGTACACCGCGGGCGAGTTCTCGCCACCGCTCTGGAACTGCACCTTGATATCGCGGCCCATACCGGCCGACGG
Source organism: Mycolicibacterium sp. 624 (assembly GCF_040548615.1). Taxonomy (NCBI): domain Bacteria; kingdom Bacillati; phylum Actinomycetota; class Actinomycetes; order Mycobacteriales; family Mycobacteriaceae; genus Mycobacterium; species Mycolicibacterium sp. 624. The sequence goes on along the minus strand of NZ_JBEPRZ010000004.1, from coordinate 281,420 downwards.
CACCATCAGATACTCGACCGGCAGACCGGGACGCGAGAACGCCCCTGCGGTCGCGCTGCCTGCCGTCAGCCCGACCAGTCCTGGCAGCACCAGCGCTGCCATGGTCGCAACCAACAAGCGGCGGGCCCAACGGCCGCCAATTCTGTCAACGAACATCTATCAAATTCCCATTCAGTCCCGGTTACGTGGTAACCCGTGCATTCTATGATCGGTTTGATCGCGCACCCCGCCGCTTTTGTTACTCCCGCGGCAGCGCCCGCTCCACCCAACCATAGTGGTGGGAGAGCGGACCAGAAGAATTCAGTTGTACTGGGCAGTAAAACACGTCGGACGTACCTCCTGAAAGTTAGGGAAGGTGCGCGCCGCCCATTCGTAACGGCTATCACTCGGTGACGCGAGCGTCAGTTGACGTGCACATTCGACCCGTAGGCTGCTGCTCGTGGCGACTTCTCGCGGCGTTTCCGGCAGCAAGGCGGCGAGCCGGCTCAGCATCGACGACTGGGTCCAGGCGGGTTTTGTGATTCTCGCCGAGGACGGGATCAAGGCGCTCAAGATCGACCGGCTCTGCGCGCGTCTCGGAGTCACCAAGGGCAGCTTCTACTGGCATTTCGACGGCATGCCCAGTTATCGCGCCGCTCTCGTCGAGTCGTGGGGCCAGCTGCGCGACGAAGATCGGCGCACGTTCGACGACATGGATGACCTCACACCCGCCGACCGGCTCTCCCAGATGATGGCGTCGCTGGTCAGCCCTCGGCACTGGACCCTGGAGCGCGCCATGCGCGAATGGGCACGGTCGGATGAGGCGGTCGCGACCAGCGTGCGCTCATCTGACCGCCGGGTCGTGGAGGCGGTGCGCCGGACGTTCCTGGAGTACGGCTTCGACGCCGAGGAGGCCGACCTGCGCGCCAACGTGGTCTTCGCGGCCGGAATCGGCTTTCTGCATCTGTCCGGGGCGACGCCCGGCGCGATGGATGCCGTTCGCCGCGAGCGATTCGTCGAGCTGATGCTCGCGCGCTGAGAGCCAGCCGCTCACAGCTTCCATACTAAAAAGTATGGTACTTTCGGCGCATGGACAGCGCCATCACCGATGAGTTCGTCGAACGGCTGGCCGAACGCGCCCGCCACGCCGAGGACATCCGCAGACTCCCGGACGACACTCTGACCGATCTGGCCGCATCGGGTTTCACCGAACTTCTGGTCCCCAAGCGGTTCGGCGGCGAGCAGGCGGCCTTCCCGGAGATCCTCGATCCCGTCCGGCGTATGGCGCACGGCTGCACCTCCAGCGCCTGGACGATCGGCTTCTACGCCCTGCACAACTGGATGCTGGCCCTGTTCGGCGAGCAGGCTCAGCAGGAGGCGTTCTCCGACCGTCCGTTCCTGGCCCCCGCTCCCCTGGCCCCGACGGGCCGCGGCGTCCCCGTCGATGGCGGCATCCGACTCACGGGCAAGTGGTCATGGGCCACCGGCGTGATGCACGGCAACTGGATCATGGTGGGCTGCCTGTGCGACGCCCCCGATGAGCCAGCCGGCATCTATCCCGCCATGGCTCTGGTGCCCATCTCGGAGATCGTCGTCGAGGACGTCTGGCACACCGACGGGATGTGTGCCACCGGATCCAACGACGCGGTCATCAACGACGTCTTCGTGCCCGAGCACCGCCTGGTGCGCGTCATCGACATCTACCGCGGCACCGCACCCGGTGCGGGCCTGCACGACTCGGCGACCTACCGCTGGCCCATGGTGCCCGCGCTGGCCCTTCTGGCGGCGATGCCCGCGTTGGGTAGCGCCGAGCGTGTCACCGAGCTGTACGCCGAACGGGTCGCGCAGCGCGTCCTGGCCTACGAGGGCGTGATGCAGAGGGACAAGCCCATCGCCCAGGCCCGCCTCGCCGAGGCCAAGGTGCGGCTGCGCGCTCTGCACGGCCTGCTCGATGACACCGTCGGCCAGATAGAGACAATCGTCGCCAGCGGCGATGAGGTGCCCCAGCCGGTGCGCGGCGACGCCCGGATGGCCGCCGCCCACATCGTGCACGAGTCACGCGCCGTGATCGCGATGCTCTTCGAGGCCTCTGGGGCCAGCGTGCACTTCCTGGACAGTCCCCTGCAGCGATTCAAGCGCGACGTTGACGTCCTCTCGGGCCACGTGGTGTTCGACTACGACACCAGCCGCGAACTGGCCGGCGCGCTGAGCCTGGGCATGAAGATTCCGCGAACGGCGATGGTGTGACCCTCGGACGTAGTGGAATGGGAGACATGCCAAGCGCCGCCGTGACCCAGTTCTTCCAGAAGCGGATCGCCAACCCCGTGATGCGACACATCCCGACGCAGACGCTGCTCGAGACCGTCGGCCGCAAGTCCGGCGAGCCCCGCCGCACTCCACTGGGAGGCAAGCGGATCGACAAGCAGTTCTGGTTCGTGTCGGAGTTCGGCGAGCAATCCCAGTACGTGCGCAACATCGCGGCCAACCCGCGTGTGCGCGTGCGCCTGCGCGGTCGGTGGCACAGCGGCACAGCGCATCTGGTGCCCGATGACGACCCGCATGCGCGGCTTCGAGAACTACCGCAGTTCAACAGCTTCGGTGTCCGCACGTTCGGGACGAATCTACTGACCGTGCGCGTCGACCTCGACAGCTAGGTCAGGTCGATCTCGGCAGTTTCAGGCGTTTTCGTCGGCCTTGGTGTCAGCACGACGATCGTCGATGGTGCGGTGAAGCTCAGCGTTGTCGGCCTGAGCGTCCGCGAGTTGGTCTTCCAAGACGACGATGCGACACGCCGCCTCGAGGCCCGTGCCATGGTCCACCAGTTCGCGGACCCTCGCCGCGATCCTGAGTTGCTGACGGGAGTAACGGCGGTGCCCGCCCTCCGAACGTTGCGGTGTGATCAATTTCGCCTCATCGAGGCTTCTCAGAAATCCTGGCGTCGTGCCGAGAATCTGAGCGGCGCTACCCATGCTGTAAGCCGGGTAGCTCTCGTCATCGAACCTCTCGTCGGCGCTACCTTCAGTCGAGCTGTCTTTCGTTTCTCCCACAACACCTTCAATACCCCGGCACCCCTCAAAAAGTGAAGGGCCGGCGGCCCGGGGCAACAAACGCACCGGGGCCGCCGGCCCTGAGGAGTGATTACTACCATCCATCTGTTCTGCTGATGAAAGTGCTGCATCGACCCAACACACTCAAACGATCACGGGCGATACAGCAGGTATGCGACTCCTCCCTTCTTCCAACTTGTACTGCACTAGCCGGTACTGCACTTGCTTGTACTGCTGGTACTTCACTTGCTAGTACTGCGTGTACTGCACCTACAGACGGTCCGACGACAACGCCCCACATGTCTTGGGCGCGAGGACCGTCACCTTGTCATGCGCTCCGCGGGTAGTTCATCTCCCGCGCCATCACACTCTCTTGGTTACGAGACATAACTTAACTGGCCCAGATCCGAATGTCTACCCCAGCCAAGGGAGATTTTCTGTGCTGGGCTCCGACACCTCCGGGCGGCACGGCGACGTCAGGATCAAACCATTGACACCGTCACATAAGTAAAACTAAAGTCACTTTTAGTTACCGCTTCATGAGGAGTGACGATGGAATCGTTCGTGCACCTGCGCAAGGGCAACACCCCGCGGCGACTGCATGCGGACCTCAACGGCCTGAAGGATGACGAACTCGGCCGCGCCGGGTTCACCGGCCGCACCGCAAACATGTTCCGGCGCAACGACCCAACCGCCTATCGGTCGGTCGGTCCGTTGCGCCCGCTCGACGTGTTGTCCAGTGAGCTCAAACCCGGCGACGCCACCGATGCACACGGCGGTCCGCTGCTGATGTTCTCCAACGCCGACTGCCTCGTGCTGCTGTCTCGCCGCAGCCAGGAGATGCCGTTCTTCGTGCGCTACGTCGACGGTGATGTGTTGGCCTTCGTGCACACGGGTGCCGGCTTGCTGGAGACCGAGTTCGGCCCCCTGCGCTACCGCGCGGGCGACTGGGTCTACATCCCCAAGGCGTGCACATGGCGCCAGATCCCCGACCAGGAGAGCACCTGGCTGATGATCCAGGCGACCGACGAGTTCCGGGTCCCGCCGGCCGGCTACCTGGGCAGGCACTTTCCGTTCGATCCGTCGCAGGCCGTCATTCCCGATCCCGCGCCCATCGACGACGGCGTCGGTCCGCAGGTCGACGGCGAGTACGAGGTCCGGCTGATTCATGACGGCGGCCCGACAACGCTGTACTACCAACATCATCCGCTCGACGTCGAGGGGTGGCGTGGAGACAACTTTCCCTTCACCTTCAACATCGACGACTACAACGTCATCACCTCCGACAGTGTCCACCTACCGCCGACCGTGCACCTGTTCATGGAGGCGACCGGCGTCTACATCATGAACTTCCTGCCCAAGCCCGCCGAGGGCGTCGCGGGAACCGAGCGCACCCCCTGGTACCACCGCAATGTCGACTACGACGAGATCGCGTTCTTCCACTCCGGCTCGCTATACGGCATCCCGATGCCACCCGGACTGGTTTCGCATGCGCCACAGGGGGTTCACCACGGCGCACCCGAGAAGGCACGTGAACGAGCTCGCCGCAAGTTCGACGACTACGACCGAGTGGACTGGTCGGTGATCGCGATCGACACGAGGCGTCGACTCATCCCATCCGAAGAGGTTCTGGCCAACGATCTGGGGCAGCACTAGTGACCACGACAGAGAAGCCGGTGAAGCACGACTACGAGCGCATTCCGTATCTCGTTGCCTACCAGAACACCTCGGGTGTTCGCGACGTGTACGGCGGGGTCGCCGAGCTGGTGGTGCTGGAGAGCTACCTGCTGAAACCGAAGGACAAGCCGTCAGACACCGTGCTGGTGTTCATGCACCCCATCGGTGGTGGCGCCTACCTGCCGATGATCAACGGACTGGCGCGCGCGGGACACCACGTCATCTACTGCAACAGCCGCTTCCGCGGCACCGACTCCGCCCTGCTCATGGAGAAGGTCGTCGAGGATCTGGGTGAGTGCATCAAGGACGCCAAGAACCGCTTGGGCTACTCCAAGGTGGTACTGGCCGGCTGGAGCGGCGGCGGCTCGCTGTCGGTGTTCTACCAGCAGCAGGCGCAGAACCCCACCGTCACCGCGAGCCCGTCCGGTGACGGCCCCGACCTGACGAAGCTGGGGCTGATACCCGCCGACGCGATCATGTTGCTGGCCGCGCACATCAGCCGTCACGGCACCATGACCGAGTGGATGGACGCGTCGATACTCGACGAGTCCGACCCGGGAAAACGAGATCCAGAACTCGATCTGTACAACCCAGCCAACCCCAACCAGCCGCCCTACACGCGTGAGTTCCTGGACCGCTACCACGCGGCACAGATCGCGCGAAACCGTCGAATCACGGCCTGGGTCAAGGACAAACTGGCCGAACTCAGGAACTCGGGGCGGCCCGATGACGAGTTCGCGTTCGTCGTGCACGGCACCATGGCCGATCCCCGTTGGCTCGACCCGACCGTGGATCCCAACGACCGCGCCCCGGGCACCTGCTACCTGGGTGACCCGCAGGTGGTGAACAACAGCCCCGTCGGGCTGGCCCGGTTCTGCACGCTGCGCAGCTGGCTGTCGCAGTGGAGCTACGACGACGCCAACGGGGACGCCGTCAAGGCGGGCCCCGATATCGCCGTGCCCACACTGGTCATCGGCAACCTGGCCGATGACGCCTGTACTCCCAGCCACACCCGGCGGCTGTTCGAGGCGATAGGGCATCCTGACAAGGAGATGCACGAGATCCCCGGCGCGAATCACTACTACGCGGGCCCCGACCAACGGGACACGCTGCGCCAGGCCGTCGGCGTCGTCACTGATTGGCTGCACCGGCACGGGTTGAGCCGATGAGTGGGAATGTGACCGGTCCGCTGGACGGCATCCGCGTCATCGAGGTCGGCACGCTGATCTCGGGACCGTTCGCCGGCCGGCTCCTGGGTGACATGGGCGCCGAGGTGGTCAAGATCGAGCCGCCCGGTGCGCCCGACCCGCTGCGGACGTGGGGACAGGCCGAACTCGATGGGCACCACTTCTTCTGGACCGTGCACGCCCGTAACAAGAAGGCCGTCACGCTCAACCTGCGTGAGGCCAGGGGTCGTGAACTCTTCCTCGACCTCGTTGAGCGCAGCGACATCATCGTGGAGAACTTCCGGCCGGGCACCCTGGAGAAGTGGAATCTCGGCTATGACGTTCTGCGCGAGCGCAACCGCGGCATCATCCTGGTGCGCGTCTCCGGTTACGGGCAGACCGGGCCGGACGCGCACAAGGCGGGTTACGCATCGGTGGCCGAGGCAGCCAGCGGGCTGCGCCACATGAACGGCTTCCCCGGTGGGCCTCCCCCACGCCTGGCGCTGTCCCTGGGCGACAGCCTGGCTGGCATGTTCGCCGCGCAGGGCGCACTGGCGGCGCTGTACCGGCGCACCGTCACCGGCGAAGGGCAGATCGTCGATGCCGCGCTGACCGAGGCCTGTCTGGCGGTGCAGGAGTCGACCATCCCCGACTACGACATCGGCGGCGTGGTGCGGGGGCCGTCCGGCACCCGGCTCGAGGGCATCGCCCCGTCCAACATCTACCCAACCGCCGACGGCAGCTGGGTGGTCATCGCCGCCAACCAGGACACCGTGTTCCGCAGGCTCTGCGGCGCCATGGGCCAGCCCGAACTCGCCACCGACGATCGTTTCGCCAACCACGTCGCGCGCGGCCGCAACCAGGACGAGCTGGACAAGATCATCGGCGACTGGGCGGCGCAGCGGCAGCCTGCCGACGTCATCTCGACGCTGTCGGAGGCCGGTGTGATCAGTGGACCCATCAACACCGTCGCCGAGGTCGTCACCGATCCACAGATGCAGGCCCGCGGCATGATTGCCGATCACTGGGACGAACGCATCGGACGAAATGTGAAGGGTCCCGGTGTGATTCCCGTTCTGTCGCAGACACCGGGCACCATCCGCCGCGCCGGGTCGGCACGGCCGGGCCAGCACAACGACGAGGTCTACGGCGATCTACTCGGGAGGTCGGCCGAGGAACTCGATGCGTTGCGGGCGGAGGGAGTGCTGTGAATACGCTGGGTTCAATGAGCGGCCCGCCGCTGCCCGATCACGTGACGATCCGCGAGGTCTGCCTGCGGGACGGGCTGCAGATCGAGGACCCGATCCCGTTGTCGGCCAAGATCGAGCTGCTCGAGGCCGTGGTCGCCACCGGTGTCCGCGAGATCGAGGCGACGGCCTTCGTGTCGCCGTCGAAGGTGCCTGCGCTGGCGGACGCTGCGGCGCTGGCCGCCGAACTCGACCGCTTCCGGCAGTCCCACGACGTCGAGTTCTCCGCGTTGGTCGCCGGTCCCGGGGGCGCCGGACGCGCCGTGGCGGCGGGCATCGCATCGATCGAATACGTCGTGTCGGCCGCCGACGGCCACAGTCAGGCCAATGTCGGACGGTCGACATCGGACTCCACTCACCTCATCGCCGACATCACCCGCATCGCCCACGAGAACGACGCCACCATCGAGGTGATCATCGCGACGGCATGGGACTGCCCGTTCGACGGCCCCACCGATCCGCAGCGCGTGCTCGACATCGTCACCGCCGCGGTTGAGATCGGCGCCGACCGGATCGCCATCGCCGACACCATCGGAACGACGACACCGCGGCGGGTGAGCACGCTGATCGAGACCATCCGCCCCATCGTCGGCGACCTGCCACTGGGGGCGCACTTCCACAACACCCGCGGAGCGGGCCTCGCCAGCGCGTACGCCGCCGTCACGGCCGGGATCACCCGGCTGGACTCCTCGGTCGGCGGCCTGGGCGGCTGTCCGTTCGCCCCCGGGGCCAGCGGCAACATCGCCACCGAGGACCTCGTCTACATGTTGCGTGACAGCGGGATCGGTGTCGACGTCGACCTCGTGGCCGCGATCGATGCCGCCGCCGTCGCCCAGCGCGTCGTCGGGCACGACCTTCCCAGCGCGCTGCTGCGCGCCGGCGATCGTATCAGGGGCTGACCGACCGTGGCGCCGGACACGCTCACCCCGAAGGGCCGCCAGACCCGTGATGCCATTGAACTCGCGGCGCGAAAACTGTTCGCCGAACGCGGTTTCCATGGCACGACCCTGGCAGACATCACGTCGGCGGCGGGCAGGTCACCAGCGGCGTTCTACCGGTACTACGACGACAAGGAGGACCTGTTGGCGGTGCTGGCCGAGTCCTTCCTGCGTGACGTCGTTGCGCCCCTCGGCTCGCAGGTGCATCTGCCGGACTCCCCCGAGGACACCGACTTCTTCGTCTCGGTGGTGACGGGTTACTGGAACATGTTCAAGCAGAACATCGGCATCATGGTCGCCGTCGATCAGCTCGCCTCCGCTCAGGAGCGGTTCTCCGCCCTGCAGAACGAGTTCCGCAGGTTCGGCATCGACATCGTGCGCGCCTCTGTCCTGCGGGCACAGGAGCAGGGTTACGGCACCGACCTCGACCCCGAGCACACCGCGCTGGCGATCTCGTTGCTCTTCGAGCGGTTCACCACCGTCTACCTCCGGTCAGACGCGCCGACGTTGGGGGTTCAGACCACCGACGCCGACGCCATCAAGACGCTCTCCACCATCTGGAAGAAAACCCTCTACGGCTTCTAAGGAGAATCACTGTGGATTTCGCTCTGCCCGAACATCTCCCTGCTCTGCTCGCCGAGATGGACGCCTTCATCGAGGCGGAGATCAAACCTCTAGAAGCCGAGCACATGCAGTACTTCGACCAGCGCCGGGAGTACGCGCGAACCGACTGGGAGAACGGCGGCATTCCGCAGCGGGCGTGGGAGGATCTGCTCGACGAGATGCGCCGTCGCGCCGACGCGGCGGGCTGGCTGCGCTATGGCCTGCCGTCGCGCTTCGGCGGACGCGATGGCACCAACCTCGACATGGCCGTGATCCGGGAGCACCTGGCGCACAAGGGGCTCGGCCTGCACAACGACCTGCAGGACGAGTCGTCGATCGTCGGTAACTTCCCGCAGGTCATCATGATGGACCGGTTCGGCACCGACGAGCAGAAGCGTGAGTGGGGCGAAGCGCTGCTCACCGGCGAACGATCGATGGCGTTCGGGCTCTCCGAACCCGCCCACGGTTCGGATGCGACGTGGCTGGAGACCACCGCCGTCGCCGATGGCGACGGCTGGGTGATCAACGGGACCAAGCGCTGGAACACCGGTGTGCACCGCGCCACCCATGACCTGGTCTTCGCCCGCACATCGGGTGAGGCGGGGCAGGCCACCGGCATCACGGCGTTCCTGGTGCCCTGCGACTCACCGGGTTTCACCGTGCCGTTCTACTGGTGGACGTTCAACATGCCCACCGACCATGCCGAGGTCGTGCTCTCCGACGTCCGGGTGCCGGCTGACGCCGTGCTCGGCGAGGTGGATCACGGTCTCGAAGTCGGCCAGACCTTCCTGCATGAGAACAGGATTCGGCAGGCGGCCAGCAGCCTGGGTGCCGCCCAGTACTGCATCGACCGGGCCGCCCAGTACGCCTCCGAACGCGTGGTGTTCGGCAAACCCCTCGCCGTGAACCAGGCCGTGCAGTGGCCGCTGGTGGAACTGCAGACCGAGGCGCAGATGGTGCGCCTTCTGGTCCGCTATGCCGCATGGCACCTGGACCGCGACCACCACATGGAGGTGTCGGACAAGGTGTCGATGGCCAATTACCGCGCCAACCGTCTGGTGTGCGAGGCCGCCGACCGGGCCATGCAGGTGCACGGCGGCCTCGGCTACAGCCGGCATGAGCCGTTCGAGCACATCTACCGCCACCACCGCCGCTACCGGATCACCGAGGGAGCCGAGGAGATCCAGATCCGACGTGTCGCGCAGCGGATGTTCAAGTTCGGCTCGCGCAAGTGAGTCCCGAGGAACTCGCTCGCACGCTGGCCGCGGTGCTGGCTCCCTCCCTCGGTGAGGCCCGGGTGGACAATCTGAGGGTGCTCACGGGTGGCGCCAGCCGGGCGACGTGGGCGTTCGACGCAGCGACGGGTTCCGGTTCGCGTCCGCTGATCCTGCGCATCGGGCCACCCGACGAGCTCCACGCGGGTATGGAACTCGAAGCCGCGGCGCTGACCAGGGCAGGCGCCGAAGGTGCACCGGTACCGACCGTGCTGGTCGCATCCAATTCCGATGCCGCGCTGGGTAATCCATTCCTGGTCTGCGACTTCATCGGCGGCGAGACAATCGTCAGACGGATCCAGCGAGCGATCGACGACGCATCCCGCGACAGCCTGCTCACGCAGTGCGCCGACGCACTGGCAGCCATCCACCGGGCGGACCCCAACGGGATCGGCCTGACTGCCGCCGACCCGCTCCAGGAGTGGCACGCTCAACTCGACGAGATGGGCGACACCACGGCCACATTCGAATGGGCCTTCCGCTGGCTCGCCGCCAACCGTCCGCCGGCGTCCCCGAAGGTACTGGTGCACGGCGACTTCCGGATGGGCAACCTCATCATCGACACCGATGCCCGACCCGCCCGGCTCGCGGCGGTGCTGGACTGGGAACTCACACACTCCGGCGAGGTCTACGAGGATCTCGCGTGGTTCTGCATCAGGGCCTGGCGATTCGGCGCCCCGCGCAGCCTCGGCGCGGGTGGTCTCGGCAGCATCGAGAACCTGCTACGCGCCTACGAGGCGGCGTCGGGCAGCACACTGGACCGCGCGGCCATGCACTGGTGGATGGTGCTGTCCACATTGCGATGGGGCGTCATCTGCCGATATCAGGCGCAGCGCCACCTCTTGGGCCAGACACCGTCGGTCGAACTCGCCGCGATAGGCCGCCGGGTGTGCGAGACCGAGTTCGATCTGCTGACCCTGCTGGAGGTGTCATGACGGGACTGCACAACCGGCCCACCGCCGCCGAGCTGGTCGCCGCAGTCGCCGACTTCCTGGAGGGCGAGGTCCGTCAGGCCACTGGGCCCGATGGTCCGCTCGCCGACGCCGGAGCCGTCAACTTCCATGCCCGGGTCGCCGCCAATGTGCTGCGCACGGTCGAGCGCGAACTGCTCGACGACAGTGCGACGCCGGACCTACTCGGCTTCCCCGACGAGGCCGCGCTGGCCGCCGCGATCCGACGTGGTGACCTCGACGAGCGCAGCGCGGAGGTCGCACCCGCACTGCGCGAACTGGTGCTCTATCGGCTCGCGGTGTCTCACCCCGGATATGAGAACGAGTAACGACTCACAGACGCCGGGCCCGCGCCAACCAGGCGGGCTCGTCAACGAGTGCGCCGACGGGAAGCCCTATCGCCTCGGTGTGGGCCTGGCCGACGACACCGCGATAGGTCGTGGTGTCGAGCGCCTCCAAGTCCCAGCCGTGTGCGAACGCAGTGCGAATCTGCGCCTCGCTGACCCGAGGTCCAAAGCCGCGTCCCGCATCCGACAGCGCGAGCACGTGAGCGTGACCGCCCGGCTTGAGCGCGCCGTGCAGGCTCGCGACGTAGCGAGCCCGGTCGTCGTCGCCGAAGATGTGAAACAGTGCGCTGTCCAGGATCGTGTCGTAACCGCCGTCGGCGGGGAGGTTCATCGCGTCACCCACGTCGAAACGCGCCTCGACGTTCTTGGCCGCGGCGTTCGCACGCGCCTGCTCGACTGCGCTGGCGACGTAGTCGATGCCGAGCACGTCGTAGCCCAGTCCGGTCAGCAGGATCGTGTGCTCGCCGAGGCCACAGCCGGCGTCGAGGATCCTCCCGCTGATCCGGCCGGTGTGTTCGAGCGCGACGATCGCGGGTTGGGGCTCGCCAATGACCCAGGGTGCCGTCCGTGTCTCGTAGGCCTCGCTGAACCTGTCCTTTGCTGGTGTGGTCATGACGCCAGTCTGCTTCCTCAACCAAACTTGAGGTCAACCAACGAGGGGAACACATGAGCATGGCGGTCAAGCTCTTCAGCGCGATCGAGGCCGGCGACTACGAGACGGTCGCGGGCATGTGGGCCGACGACGTCCTGGTCTGGCACAGCGGCGGCACCGCCGACAACGACCGCGTCAGGGCGCTCAAGGTGATCCGCTGGTTCATCAACGTGACGACAGCGCGGCGCTACGAGATTCTCGACCGCCAGCACTTTGACGGCGGATTCGTGCAGCAGCACCTGCTCCACGCGGACGGGACCAACGGTGAATCGATCGATTTGCGGGTATGCATCGTGATCAAGGTGGGAGCCGACGGCCTGATCACCCGTATCGACGAGTACTTCGACCCGGCCGATATGGCCCCCCTGATGAATCGGTGAGGAGCGGATCATGGCGATGAGCGACTGGGCGGGTAGCTGGCAGCTGGACCCGCAGAGGTCGGAGGTCACCTTCCGCAGCCCCACGATGTGGGGCCTGTCCAAGGTCAAGGGCACGTTCACCGAGGTCGACGGCACCGGGAGGGTAACGGCACCCGGTGCGGTCGACGGACGCCTCCGCATACACGCGGCATCTGTGCGCACCGGCATTCGCAAGCGCGACGAGCATCTGCGGTCGGCCGACTTCTTCGACGTGGCCGAACACCCGACCATCGACGTGGTGGTTCACGCCGACGGCGCGACCAGAACGAACACCGTCGAACTGCACGCCGGGATGACCATCAGGGGTATCGAGCGGCCAGTCGACCTGCAGGTCGACATCGAGGAACTCCCCGACGGTGCGTTGCGCGTGGTGGCGCGGGCGGAGCTCGACCGCAGCGAGTTCGGCGTGAACGGGAATCTGATCGGCATGATGGGCGACATCACGAAGGTCGAAGCGGCCGCGGTGTTCGTCAAGCAGCCGTAGCATCGTTGTCGTGCCCTCCGGAGTGGACCCAGCCGCAGACCCTGCAGGCAGCATCCGGATTCTTGTCTACAGCGACAACGCCCGGACCCGTGACCAGGTGCGCTCCGCCCTGGGCAAGCGGGTACACCCGGACCTACCGGAATTGACGTACCTCGACGTGGCGACCGCGCCCGTGGTCGTGTCCACGATCGGCGAGGGCGGCATCGACCTGGCGATCCTCGACGGTGAGGCCGCTCCGGCGGGCGGTATGGGACTGGCCAAACAGCTCAAGGACGAGGTAGCCGACTGCCCGCCGATCCTGCTGCTGACGGGCCGACCCGACGACGCGTGGCTGGCTTCCTGGTCCCGGGCGGAGGCTGCGGTCTCGCATCCGATCGACCCGATCCGACTCGGTGAGGCGGTCGCCGCACTGCTCCGCACACTGGTCAATTAACCAGCACGAAACACTCTGCGGCCGTTCACTCTTCGCGTTCGTCGCGTTGAGGGATCCAGCCCCGCAGTGACACTTCCGATCCTATCCAAAATGCGTCGGGCCATCCGTTAACGAGACTAAGCTGTGTCGTAGCTCACATCGACAGCCCAACGAGGGAGCGACACGGCGGTATGAACTCATACATACCCATCCTGGTACTCGGTGCCATCGCGGCCGCGTTCGCGGTCGGCTCGGTCGGCATCGCGGTCCTCATCGGCCCGAGGCGCTACAACCGCGCCAAACTCGAGGCCTACGAGTGCGGTATCGAACCCATCGAACCGGGTTCGCCCAACAGCGAGGCCACCGGTCAACGGTTCCCGGTGAAGTACTACCTGACCGCGATGTTGTTCATCGTCTTCGATATCGAGATCGTCTTCCTCTACCCGTGGGCGGTGTCCTTCGACTCCCTCGGACTGTTCGCCGTCATCGAGATGCTGCTGTTCATGCTGACCGTCTTCGTCGCGTACGCCTACGTCTGGCGCCGCGGCGGACTGAGCTGGGATTGATCTGGATGGGACTCGAAGAACGCCTGCCGGGCGGGATCCTGCTGTCGACCGTCGAGAAGGTCGCCGGCTACGTACGCAAGGGGTCACTATGGCCCGCCACCTTCGGCCTGGCGTGCTGCGCCATCGAGATGATGGCCACCGCGGGGCCCAGATTCGACATCGCACGGTTCGGTATGGAGCGCTTCTCCGCCACCCCCCGCCAAGCCGACCTCATGATCGTCGCGGGCCGTGTCAGCCAGAAGATGGCGCCGGTGCTGCGGCAGGTGTACGACCAGATGGCCGAGCCCAAATGGGTTCTCGCGATGGGTGTCTGCGCATCATCAGGCGGCATGTTCAACAACTACGCCGTCGTGCAGGGCGTCGACCACGTGGTGCCGGTCGACATCTACCTGCCGGGCTGCCCACCACGCCCGGAGATGCTGATGAACGCCATCCTCATGCTGCACGCCAAGATCGCCGAGATGCCGCTGGGCGTCAACCGGGCCGAGGCCATCGCGGCCGCAGAGCAGGCCGCGCTCGCCTCCCGGCCGACCATCGAGTTCACGGGGTTGCTGCGGCCATGACCGAGTCGAACGGCACTACCAACGGCACTGGCACCGGCAGCCGCGACGCCGCGGGGCGCGAGGTGATCGACACGCGCCGAGGCATGTTCGGCGTGAGCGGCAGCGGTGACACGTCGGGCTACGGCAGGCTCGTCAGGGAGATCTCACTGCCCGGCAGTTCCCCTCGGCCCTACGGCGGCTACTTCGACGAGGTGGTTGACGGGCTCGCTGCAGCGCTCGGTGGCGACACCTTCGCGGCTGCCGTCGAGCGGGTTGTCGTGTTCCGCGACGAACTCACCCTCGAGGTGCGGCGCGAGCACCTCGTCGCCGTCGCGCGCACACTGCGCAACGATCCCGCACTGAGATTCGAACTATGCCTCGGCGTTTCGGGCGTGCACTACCCGAGTGACACCGATCGCGAACTCCACGCGGTGTACCCGTTGATGTCCATCACGCACAACCGCCGGATCCGCATCGAGGTGGCCGCGCCCGACTCGGACCCGCACATTCCGTCGCTGTACTCGGTGTACCCCACCACCGATTGGCACGAACGAGAGACCTACGACTTCTTCGGCATCGTCTTCGACGGCCACCCGGCGCTGACCCGAATCGAGATGCCCGACGACTGGGTCGGACACCCGCAACGCAAGGACTATCCGTTGGGCGGAATCCCGGTGGAGTACCACGGCGCCGAGATACCCCCGCCCGACGAGCGGAGGGCCTACAACTGATGACCACACACGACACAGACCGCGGCGAGACAGTCGTCACGGTCGGCGGAGAGGACTGGCAGGACGTTGTCGCCGCAGCCCGGGAAGCCTCGGTGGCCGGTGAGCGCATCGTGGTCAACATGGGTCCGCAGCACCCGTCCACCCATGGCGTGCTGCGACTGATCCTGGAGATCGAGGGCGAGACCATCACCGAGGCCCGGTGCGGAATCGGTTACCTACACACCGGGATCGAAAAGAACCTCGAATACCGGAACTGGACCCAGGGCGTGACGTTCGTGACGCGGATGGACTATCTGTCGCCGTTCTTCAACGAGACGGCCTACTGCCTCGGCGTCGAGAAGCTGCTGGGCGTGACCGACGACATCCCCGAGCGTGCCAACGTCATCCGCGTCCTACTCATGGAACTCAATCGGATATCCAGTCACCTGGTGGCACTGGCCACCGGTGGTATGGAACTCGGCTCGATGTCGGCGATGTTCTTCGGGTTCCGTGAACGCGAGTTGGTGCTATCGGTCTTCGAGACCATCACCGGACTGCGGATGAACCACGCCTACATCAGGCCCGGCGGCCTGGCCTCGGACCTACCCGACGAGGCGATCCCGCAGCTGCGGGAACTGATGGTGTTGTTGCCGAAACGTCTGCGGGACATGGAGAACCTGCTCAACGAGAACTACATCTGGAAGGCCCGCACCGTCGGCATCGGCTACCTCGACCTGACGGGGTGCATGGCGCTGGGCATCACCGGACCCGTGCTGCGCTCCACGGGGTTGCCGCACGATCTGCGCCGCGCCCAGCCCTACTGCGGCTACGAGAACTACGAGTTCGACGTCATCACCACCGACGAGTGCGACTCCTACGGCCGGTACATGATCCGGGTCCGCGAGATGCGCGAGTCGATCAAGATTGTCGAGCAGTGCATGGACCGGCTCACGCCGGGGCCAGTGATGATCACCGACAAGAAGCTGGCCTGGCCCGCCGATCTGAAACTGGGCCCCGACGGATTGGGCAACTCCCCCGATCACATCGCCAAGATCATGGGCTCCTCGATGGAGGCACTGATACACCACTTCAAACTCGTCACCGAGGGCATTCGCGTACCGGCAGGCCAGGTGTACGTCGCCGTCGAGTCCCCGCGCGGCGAGCTCGGAGTGCACATGGTCAGCGATGGCGGCACCCGTCCCTACCGGGTGCACTACCGCGATCCCTCGTTCACGAATCTGCAGGCGGTGGCGGCGATGTGCGAGGGCGGCATGGTCGCCGACGCCATCGCGGCCGTGGCGTCGATAGACCCGGTGATGGGCGGGGTGGACCGCTGATGAGCGCTTGCGCGAAGAGGAGACGGCCATGACCGCAGTGGAACTTCGGCTTGGGCAACGACCCGACGAGGCCGGACCGCCGATCGGTGGTGGCACGCAGGCCTATCCGGCCGACGTCGCGGCGCGGCTGGCTGCGGACGCGGCGCAGATCATCGCCCGCTACCCCGAGGACCGATCAGCCCTGCTACCGCTACTGCACCTGGTCCAGTCCGAGGACGGCTACCTCACCCCCGCCGGAATCACCTTCTGTGCTGCACAATTGGATCTCAGCGCCGCGGAGGTCACCGCCGTCGCGACGTTCTACTCGATGTACCGGCGTACCCCCACCGGCGAGTATCTGGTCGGAGTGTGCACCAACACGCTGTGCGCCGTGATGGGCGGTGACGCGATACTGGAGGTCCTCGAGTATCACCTGGGCGTACATGCCGGCCAGACCACCGCGGACGGCAAGGTCACCCTGGAGCACATCGAGTGCAACGCCGCGTGCGACTACGCCCCGGTGGTGATGGTCAACTGGGAGTTCTTCGACAACCAGACACCTTCGTCGGCACGGGATCTCGTCGACGATCTGCGCTCGGACACCCCGGTGCGGCCGACCCGGGGTGCGCCACTGTGCACGTTCCGTCAGACGGCAAGGATTCTGGCCGGGTTCCCCGACGAGCGGCCGGGCGCCAATGACGGTGCGCCGGGTGCGGCCACGTTGGCGGGCCTTGAGGTGGCACGGCAGCGCGACATGTCGGCCCCGGCCATCGGCGAAACCGGCGCCGTCGCAGCCGGTCCCGATGACGAGCGGATCACACGGGAGACGCTTCGCAATGAGCCGGCACCCGCGCCGTCGGCCAACGTGCCCCCGACGAACGGACAGTCGTAGTGACCCTGACCCCCGTCCTCAGCAGTTACTGGGATCAGCCATCGTCTTGGACGCTGGACACCTACCGGCGCCACGATGGTTACCAGGCGCTCGACAAGGCACTGTCGATGGCACCCGATGACGTCATCGTCCTGGTGAAGGACTCCGGTCTGCGCGGCCGCGGCGGCGCAGGCTTTCCGACCGGGCAGAAGTGGTCCTTCATCCCGCAGGAGCGGAGCCCGCGGAGCGACCAGAAGGCACAGGGTGATGAGGGCGCCGGGGCCAAGCCGCACTACCTGGTGATCAATGCCGATGAGTCCGAGCCCGGGACGTGCAAGGACATGCCACTGATGATGGCGACACCGCACGTGCTGATCGAGGGCGCGATCATCGCCGCCTACGCGATCCGGGCACGGCACGCGTTCATCTACGTTCGCGGCGAGGTGGTTCCGGTGCTGCGACGGTTGCAGGTCGCCGTCGCCGAGGCATACGACGCCGGGTACCTCGGCAAGAACGTAGGCGGGTCGGGCTTCGACGTCGACCTCATCGTGCACGCCGGTGCGGGCGCCTACATCTGCGGTGAGGAGACCGCACTGCTCGACTCACTGGAGGGCAGGCGGGGCCAGCCACGGCTGCGGCCACCATTTCCCGCCGTCGCGGGCCTCTACGCCTGCCCGACGGTGGTCAACAACGTCGAGTCCATCGCCAGCGTGCCCGCCGTCGTGCGCGGCGGCGTCGACTGGTTCAAGTCGATGGGGTCGGAGAAGTCGCCGGGGTTCACGCTGTACTCGCTGTCGGGCCACGTCACCCGGCCCGGCCAGTACGAGGCGCCGCTGGGTGTCACACTGCGCGAGCTGCTGGACTGTGCGGGCGGTATCCGGGCCGGGCACGAACTGAAGTTCTGGACCCCCGGGGGGTCGTCCACACCGCTGCTGACCGCCGAACATCTCGACGTGCCACTCGATTACGAGAACGTGGCCAAGGCCGGGTCGATGCTGGGCACCAAGGCGCTGCAGATCTTCGACGAGACCACCTGCGTGGTGCGTGCTGTCCGGCGCTGGACCCAGTTCTACGCCCACGAGTCGTGCGGTAAGTGCACACCGTGCCGCGAGGGCACCTACTGGCTGGCTCAGATCTATGCGCGGCTTGAGGAGGGGTCCGGCGGGCAGGCCGATATCGACAAGCTCCTCGACATCTCCGACGCGATCAACGGCAAGTCGTTCTGCGCGCTCGGTGACGGTGCGGCCAGCCCGATCCTGTCGTCGGTCAAGCACTTCCGCGACGAGTACCTCGCCCATCTCGACGGTGGGTGCCCGTTCGACCCATACGCGTCGATGCTCGAAGTGCCGGAAGGAGCTGGGGTGTGACAACCGCGGAGAACAAGGCCGAGGCGACGACCGGCAAGGTCAGCGAGGAGATGGTGTCGCTCACCATCGATGACCATCCGATCAGCGTGCCCAAGGGCACGTTGGTGATTCGGGCCGCCGAGTTGATGGGCATCCAGATCCCGCGCTTCTGTGACCACCCCCTGCTCGACCCCGTCGGAGCCTGCCGCCAGTGTCTGGTGGAGGTGGAGGGTCAGCGCAAGCCCATGGCGTCGTGCACCATCACCGTCACCCCCGACATGGTGGTGCGCACGCAGCTGACGTCGGAGGCGGCGGACAAGGCTCAACACGGTGTGATGGAACTGCTGCTCATCAACCATCCGCTGGACTGCCCGGTCTGCGACAAGGGCGGCGAGTGCCCACTGCAGAACCAGGCCATGTCCAACGGGCAGGCCGACTCGAGGTTCACCGACGTCAAACGCACGTTCCCCAAGCCCATCAATCTCTCGGCGCAGGTGCTGCTGGACCGCGAGCGCTGTGTGCTCTGCGCGCGGTGTACCCGATTCTCGAACCAAATCGCCGGCGACCCGTTCATCGAACTTCTGGAACGTGGTGCGCTACAACAGGTCGGCATCGCCTCAGACACCCCGTTCGACTCGTACTTCTCCGGCAACACGGTGCAGATCTGTCCGGTCGGCGCGCTGACCGGTACCGCCTACCGATTCCGCGCCCGGCCGTTCGACCTGGTGTCCTCGCCGAGTGTGTGCGAGCACTGCGCGTCCGGCTGTGCACAGCGCACCGACCATCGCCGCGGAAAGGTGTTGCGCCGGCTCGCCGGTGACGACCCCGAGGTGAACGAGGAGTGGAACTGCGACAAGGGCCGCTGGGCGTTCACCTATGCCACGCAGGGTGACCGGATCGCCACTCCCCTGATCCGCGACGCCGACGGCAGCCAGCGTCCGGCCTCGTGGTCGGAGGCCGTCGCGGTCGCGGTCCGCGGTCTGATGGCGGCCGGCGCGAGAACCGGTGTCCTGGTTGGTGGGCGCAGCACCGTCGAGGACGCCTACGCCTACGCCAAGTTCGCCCGTATCGTGCTCGGCACCAACGACATCGACTTCCGCATCCGCGCGCACTCCGAGGAGGAGGCGCAGTTCCTGGCCGCCGCGGTCGCGGGCCGGCCGATGGCGGTCACCTACGCCGACCTCGAGTCCGCGCCCGCCGTCCTGCTGGCTGGCCTCGAGCCGGAGGAGGAGTCGCCGATCGTCTTCCTGCGGTTGCGCAAGGCGCACCGCAAGCGCGGACTGCCGGTGTCGGCGATCGCGCCGTTCCGCACGCGCGGCCTGGAGAAGATGGGCGGTCGTCTGATCGCGACGCCGCCCGGCGGTGAGGCGGACGCCCTGGACGCACTCGGCGAGGAACTCGTACCGGGCACGATAATCCTGGTCGGCGAGCGACTGGCATCCGCGCCCGGCGCATACTCGGCGGCCCTTCGTCTCGCCGACGCGACGGGTGCCCGGCTGGGCTGGGTGCCGAGGCGCGCCGGTGACCGCGGTGCGCTGGAAGCCGGTGCCGCGCCCAACCTTCTACCGGGCGGCAGGCCCCTGGCCGACCCCCTCGCACGCGCCGAGACGGCCACTGGCTGGAACGTGGCGAGCCTGCCCGACGCGGACGGACGCGACACCGCGGGCATCCTCGCTGCCGCCTCTGCCGGGACGTTGCAGGCACTGCTGGTTGGGGGTGTCGACCTCGACGACCTCCCCGATCGGGATGCCGCCGTCGCGGCAGTCGACGCCGCGCCGTTCGTGGTCAGTCTCGAACTGCGCAGGAGTGCGGTCACCGATCGCGCCGACGTCGTGTTCCCCGTCGCCCCCGTGACGGAGAAGGCGGGCGCGTTCGTCAACTGGGAGGGCCGGCCCCGCACGTTCGAGCCCGCGCTGCCCCCGAACGCCACCGCGGACATGCGGGTGCTGGCCGCACTCGCCGACGAGGTGGGAGTCGACCTCGGCCTGCGCGACGCCGCCGCGGTGCGCGACGAGCTCGCGCGCCTCGGACCGTGGCAGGGCGCACCCGCCACGGCACCGCAGGTGCCCGCACCCGAGCCTGCGCGCCCCGCCGCGGGCACCGCGGTACTGGCGGGCTGGCGGATGTTGTTGGACCCCGGCCCCCGTCGGGGCAGGCTGCAGGACGGCGAGCCTCATCTCGCCGGAACCGCACGGCCGGCGCTGGTGCACCTGTCCTCGGCCACCGCAGCCGAGGTCGGCGCTGTCGACGGTGATCTGGTGACCGTCGGCGAAGCGGCAACACTGCCGCTGGCCATCACCCCTGATATGCCCGACCGAGTTGTCTGGCTTCCGCTGGGTGCGTTGGACTCGCCCACCGGTTCCGTCGTGGGGATCGCACGCGGAGGTGGATCGGCGTGACGTATCCCGACCTGAGTTCGTTCGGCCACGACCCCTGGTGGTTGGTGCTGGCGAAGGCTCTTGGCATCTTCGTGTTCTGCCTGCTGACAGTCCTGGTGGCGATCCTCGTCGAACGGAAGGTGCTGGGCCGCATGCAGATGCGGTACGGCCCCAACCGCGTCGGCCCGTTCGGGTTGCTGCAGAGCCTGGCCGACGGCGTCAAGCTGGCCCTCAAAGAGGGTCTGATCCCCGCGGGTGTCGACAAGCCGATCTATCTGATGGCACCGGTGATCGCGGTGATCCCCGCGATCATGGCCTTCGCCGTCATTCCGATGGGCGGCATGGTCAGCGTTTTCGGCCACCAGACCCCGCTGCAGTTGACCGACCTTCCAGTCGCCGTCCTCTACGTGTTGGCGGTGACCTCGATCGGCGTCTACGGAATCATTCTGGCGGGCTGGGCATCAGGGTCGACGTATCCGCTGTTGGGCGGCCTGCGCTCGACGGCGCAGGTGATCTCCTATGAGATCGCGATGGCGCTGTCCTTCGCCGCGGTGTTCCTCTACTCCGGCACCATGTCCACCTCGGAGATCGTCGCCAGCCAGCAGGGCCTCTGGTACGTGTTCCTGCTGCTGCCCTCGTTCCTCATCTACGTCACGTCGATGGTCGGCGAGACGAACCGGGCGCCGTTCGACCTTCCCGAGGCCGAGGGCGAACTCGTCGGCGGCTTCCACACCGAGTACTCGTCACTGAAGTTCGCGATGTTCATGCTCGCCGAGTACGTCAACATGACCACCGTCTCGGCGCTGGCCGCCACGCTGTTCCTCGGCGGCTGGCAGGCACCGTGGCCGCTGAGCATGATCGACGGCGCCAACAGTGGCTGGTGGCCACTGCTGTGGTTCGTCGGCAAGGTGTGGGTGTTCATGTTCATCTTCATGTGGCTGCGCGCGACGCTGCCACGCATGCGCTACGACCAGTTCATGAACATGGGATGGAAGGTCCTGATTCCCATCTCGCTGGCGTGGATCATGACAGTGGCGATCGTCCGGACGCTGCGCGTCGAGGGCTACGACGGGTGGGCGGTCGCCCTCGTCATCGCCAGCGCGGTGGTTGGTGTTGGCCTGTTGGCCTACCTGTCGAAGGTCCTGCGCCGCAGACAGACCCACCATGACCCGGGCCCGGCGGCTGACACCGGCGCGTTCCCGACACCCCCGCTCCCCACCAAGGAGGTCACCCATGCCGGTTGACAAGCCCAACTTCGTCGATGCGCTCGCCGGTTTCGGCGTCACCTTCAAGACGATGTTCCACAAACCGATCACCGAGCAGTATCCGGAGAAACCGGGCGCGACCGCGGCGAACTATCACGGACGCCACCAGCTGAACCGGTATGAGGACGGCCTGGAGAAGTGCATCGGCTGTGAACTGTGCGCCTGGGCGTGTCCGGCCGACGCGATATTCGTCGAGGGCGCCGACAACACCGATGAGCAACGGTTCTCGCCGGGTGAGCGTTACGGCCGGGTGTACCAGATCAACTACCTGCGCTGTATCGGCTGCGGGTTGTGCATCGAGGCGTGCCCGACACGGGCGCTCACCATGACCAACGACTACGAAATGGCCGACGACAACCGGGCCGACCTGATCTACGGCAAGGACAAACTGCTCGCCCCGCTGCAACCCGAGATGACGCCACCGCCCCACGCGATGGCCGAGGGCAGCACCGATGAGGACTATTACCGCGGAAACGTCACATCGGATGGTCTGAAGATCGCACCGAAGGAACCGATTCGGTGACAACCGAACTCGTCGCCATGGCCGCCGATGCGGCCTACCGCACCTCCACCGGCGAGGCCGTGCTGTTCTGGACGCTGGGTACGCTCGCCGTGGTCGGTGCGATCGCCATGGTTGCCGCGCCGAAGGCCGTGTACTCAGCGATCTTCCTGGCGTCGACGATGATCATCCTGGCCGTGCTCTATATCGCGCAGGATGCGGTGTTCCTCGGCGTCGTCCAGATCGTCGTCTACACCGGTGCGGTGATGATGCTGTTTCTCTTCGTGCTCATGCTGATCGGCGTCGACTCGTCTGACTCGCTGGTGGAAACCATTCGCGGCCAACGTCTTGCCGGCATCGCGGTGGGGATCGCGTTCGGCCTGCTGCTGATCGCCGGCATCGGCAACGTCAGCACCGCTGGATTCACGGGCCTGGCCCAGGCGAATGCGGGCGGCAACGTGGAGGGCCTGGCCGCGCTGATCTTCGTGCGGTACCTGTGGGCGTTCGAGTTGACCAGCGCACTGCTGATCACCGCTGCACTCGGCGCGATGGTCCTGGCCCACCGCGAGCGGATCGAGCGCCGCAAGACGCAACGCGAGATGTCCATCGAGCGCTTCGCCGAGGGCGGCCACCCCACACCCATGCCCAATCCCGGTGTCTACGCCCGACACAACGCCGTCGACGTCGCCGCCCGACTGCCCGACGGGTCGGACTCTGAGTTGTCGGTGAGCGCGATCCTGGAGCCGAGGAGCGGGACGCGGTGAATCCGCGGACGCGAGGAGCAGAATGAATCCAGCGAACTACCTGTATCTCTCGGCGCTGTTGTTCACCATCGGCGGCGCGGGAGTGCTGTTGCGGCGCAATGCGATCGTCATGTTCATGTGCGTCGAGCTGATGCTGAATGCGTGCAACCTGGCGTTCGTCACGTTCTCCCGCATGCACGGTCACCTCGACGGGCAGGTGGTGGCGTTCTTCACGATGGTGGTTGCCGCGTGCGAGGTGGTGGTGGGTCTGGCGATCATCATGTCCATCTTCCGGGCGAGGCGGTCAGCCTCGGTCGACGCGGCGAACCTCCTGAGGAACTAGGGCATGACACTTCCCGTGTGGCTTCTGATCGCGCTCCCACTGGCCGGTGCGGCGGTCCTGTTACTCGGTGGGCGGGCCACCAACGCGTGGGGACACATACTCGGCTGCCTCACCGTGATCGCGTCGTTCGCCGTGGGTGTCGTGCTGTTCATCGATCTGCTCAACCGCGGCGCAGACGACCGGGTGCTGCACGAGACGCTGTTCTCCTGGGTTCCGGTCGCGCAACTACAAGTGGACTTCGGCCTGCAACTCGATCAACTCTCGGTGTGCTTCGTGCTGCTGATCACCGGTGTCGGCTCGCTGATCCACGTGTACTCGGTCGGCTACATGAAGGAGGACGCCGAACGCCGGCGGTTCTTCGGCTACCTCAACCTGTTCGTGGCCGCGATGCTGCTGCTGGTGCTCGCCGACAACTTCCTCGGCCTCTACGTCGGCTGGGAGGGCGTCGGCCTGGCGTCGTATCTGCTGATCGGGTTCTGGTCGTTCAAGCCGTCGGCCGCGGCGGCCGCGAAGAAGGCGTTCGTCGTCAACCGCGTCGGAGACATCGGCCTCGCGTTGGCGCTTATGGTGATGTTCACCGAGGTCGGAAGTGTCTCGTACGAGGGCGTGTTCGGCGCCGCGAATGAGATGAGCCAGGGCACGCTCACCGCGATCGGCCTGCTCCTGCTGTTGGCGGCGTGCGGGAAGTCGGCGCAGGTGCCGCTGCAGTCGTGGCTCGGCGACGCCATGGAGGGCCCGACCCCGGTGTCGGCGCTGATCCACGCGGCCACGATGGTCACCGCCGGTGTGTATCTGATCGTGCGGTCGGGACCGATCTACGACCTGGCGCCCGACGCACGCACGGGCGTGGTGATCGTGGGCGCGGTGACGCTGCTGTTCGGCGCGATCATCGGGTGCGCCAAGGACGACATCAAGAAGGCGCTTGCCGCCTCGACCATGAGCCAGATCGGCTACATGGTGATGGCGGCAGGCCTCGGGCCCGCGGGCTACGCGATCGCGATCATGCACCTGCTGACCCACGGCTTCTTCAAGGCCGGATTGTTCCTCGGTGCGGGTTCGGTGATGCACGGTACGAACGACGAGACCGACATGCGCCGGTACGGCGGGCTGCGCACGTTCATGCCGATAACGTTCGTGACATTCGGGCTCGGCTACCTCGCCATCATCGGTGTGCCGCCGTTCGCCGGGTTCTTCTCCAAGGACGCCATCATCGAAACCGCCTTCGCCGCAGGCGGAGTCCGGGGCCTGCTGCTCGGTGGCGCCGCCCTGCTGGGCGCGGGCATCACGGCCTTCTACATGACGCGGGTGATGCTGATGACGTTCTTCGGGGAGAGGCGCTGGAAGGACCCCACCGTGCATCCGCACGAGTCACCGGGCGTGATGACGGGCCCCATGGTGGTCTTGGCCATCGGCTCGGTGGGGGCGGGTGCACTGCTGGCCATCGGCGGAACCCTCGAGCACTGGCTGGAACCCGTCGTGGGCAGCCAGGAGGTACACCACGCGGTCCCGGTGTGGGTGATGACGATCATCACGCTGTCGGTGGTCGCGATCGGCGTCGGCATCGCCTACCGCATGTACGCCACCCGCCCGATCCCCGAGACCGCGCCCGAGGACGTCTCCGCGCTCACCGTCGCCGCGCGCAACGATCTCTACGGTGACGCGTTCAACGAGGACGTGTTGATGCGCCCTGGCCAGCACGTCACCGCGGGGCTCGTCGAGATCGACGATGACGCCATCGACGGTGTCTCGCGGGGCCTCGGCGCGGTGGTGGGCGGCGCCTCGCGCCGGTTGGGTCTGCTGCAGACCGGTTACGCCCGCTCCTACGCCCTGTCGATGTTCGCCGGCGCCGCCGTCGTGGTGGCCGCGATTCTGGCGGTGAGGGTCTGGTGACCGGCATGCCGTGGCTGACCGTGTTGTGGGCTGTGCCGATGATCGGCGCGGCCGTGGTGATGCTGTTGCCCTCGGCCGCACGGCATCTCGCGAAGTACGCGGCGCTGGGCTTCTCGCTGGTGGTCCTCGTCGTCGCCGCGCTGCTGGCGGTCGAGTTCGACCCCGCGGGCGCGCAGTACCAGTTCGTCGAGGACCACGAGTGGATCCCCTCGTTCGGCACGGGTTACATCCTGGGCCTGGACGGGATCGCTCTGGCACTGGTCGTGTTGACCGCGGTGCTGGTGCCGCTGCTCATCATCGCGGGCTGGAACGACAGCGGTGATCAGCCCCGTTCGGCGCACACGTACATGGCGTTGACGCTGGCCGTCGAGGGCATGGTGCTGATCTCGCTGACAGCGTTGGACGTGCTGCTGTTCTACGTGTTCTTCGAGGCGATGCTCATCCCGCTGTACTTCCTCATCGGCGGATTCGGCGCCGGGGCCGCACAGGGCCGATCGAGGGCAGCGGTGAAGTTCCTGCTGTACAACCTCTTCGGCGGCCTGATCATGCTGGCCGCGGTCATCGGGTTGTACGTGGCGACCGCGACCAGCGGTGCGTTCGACGCGGGCACGTTCGACTTCCGCGCCATCGTGGCCGCCGTCTCCAGTGGTGAACTCGGCATCAGCCCCACCGTGCTCAACGCGCTCTTCCTCGGCTTCATGTTCGCCTTCGCCGTCAAGGCACCGCTGTGGCCGTTCCACCGCTGGTTGCCCGACGCGGCGGTGGAGTCCACACCCGCGACCGCCGTGCTGATGATGGCGGTGGTCGACAAGGTCGGCACGTTCGGCATGCTGCGGTACTGCCTGCAGCTGTTCCCCGACGCATCGATGACGTTCCGGCCCCTGATCATCACGCTCGCGGTGATCGGCATCATCTACGGTGCCGTCGTCGCGATCGGCCAGACCGATGTGATGCGACTGATCGCCTACACGTCGATATCGCACTTCGGGTTCATCATCCTCGGCATCTTCGTGATGAACAGCCAGGGCCAGTCCGGCTCGACGTTGTACATGGTCAACCACGGCATATCGACCGCCGCGCTGTTCCTCATCGCGGGATTCCTGGTGTCGCGCAGGGGAACCCGAGCCATCGCCGCCTACGGCGGCGTCCAGAGAGTGGCGCCAGTGCTGGCTGGCACGTTCCTCGTCGCCGGCCTGGCCACGCTGTCACTACCGGGCCTGGCGCCGTTCATCAGCGAGTTCCTGGTGCTGATCGGCACATTCACCGCCTATCCCGCCTTCGCGGTGTTCGCGGCATTGGCGCTGGTGCTGTCGGCCATCTACATCCTGTGGGCGTATCAGCGGATGATGACCGGGCCCGTCACCGACGGCAACGAGAAGCTGCATGACCTGGTCCCCCGCGAGCTGCTGGTGGTCACCCCGCTGATCGCGATTCTGCTGGTGCTCGGGATCTATCCGAAGCTCGCGCTTGACGTGATCAACCCGGCGGTGAACCACACGTTGACCACGATCGATCAGCAGGACCCCGTGCCACGCGTGGCGGATGGCGGACTCAGGGAAGGAGCAGCGGAATGACCCTGACCCCACCGACGGTCGAGTACGGTCTGGTCTCGCCGATGCTCATCGTGCTCGGCGCGGCCATCGTCGGCGTGCTGGTCGAGGCGTTCCTGCCCCGCCGCATGCGCTACCCGGTGCAACTCGTGGTCGCCGTCGGCGCACAGATTGCCGCGCTGATCGCCGTGGGCAAGGAGTGGATCGACCTCGGCGCCTCTGCCGGCCAGACAACGGTCATGGGCGCCGTCGCCATCGACAAGCCGACACTGTTCCTGCAGGGCACCCTGCTGGCGGTTGGCATCCTCGGCACGCTGCTGATCGCCGAACGCAGGATCGCCTCCGAGGTCGATGCGGATGACGGGGCGACGGGCCTGGACGCGTTCACCCCGCAGGCATCGACCGTGCCGGGCAGCGTCGCCGAGAAGCTCGCCACCAAAGCCGGTGTGGCACAGACTGAGGTCTTCCCGCTGACGATGTTCGCGCTGAGCGGCATGATGCTGTTCGGCGCCTGCGAGGACCTCCTCACGATGTTCATCGCGCTTGAGGTCTTCTCGTTGCCGCTGTACCTGCTGTGCGGGATGGCGCGACGACGCCGACTCCTGTCTCAGGAGGCCGCACTCAAGTACTTCCTGCTGGGTGCGTTCTCCTCGGCGTTCTTCCTCTACGGCATAGCGCTGCTGTACGGCTACTCCGGTGGGTTGAGCCTGCGCGGTATCAACGACGCGGTCGCGACGAACCCCGACAACACCGCCCTCGCGCTGGTCGGCGTGGGCTTGCTCTCGGTCGGTGTGCTGTTCAAAGTCGGTGCCGTCCCGTTCCATTCGTGGATTCCCGATGTCTATCAGGGTGCGCCCACACCCGTCACCGCGTTCATGGCCGCCGCCACGAAGATTGCCGCATTCGGTGCGATGCTGCGGATCTTCTACGTCGCGCTGCCCGGGCTGGAGGACGACTGGCGGCCCCTGATGTGGGCCATCGCGATCCTCACCATGGTGGTGGGCACCGTGGCCGCCGTGTCCCAGAACAACGTCAAGCGGATGCTGGCGTACTCATCGGTGTCGCATGCCGGATTCGTCTTGACCGGCGTCATCGCCTTGAACGACAGCGGATTGTCGGCCACCCTCTTCTACCTCGCGGCCTACGGCTTCAGCACGCTCGGCGCGTTCGCGGTCGTCAGCCTCGTGCGCAACTCCCACGACGAGGAGGAGACCGACATGTTGCGCTGGGCCGGTCTCGGGCGGCGTCATCCGCTGGTGGGCGTGGTGTTCTCGCTGTTCCTGCTGGCCTTCGCCGGCATCCCACTGACAAGTGGTTTCGTCAGCAAGTTCGCGGTGTTCAAGGCCGCCGCCGAGGGCGGTGCGGTGCCGCTGGTGATCGTCGGTGTCTGTGCCAGCGCGGTGGCCGCCTACTTCTACGTGCGCGTCATCGTGCTGATGTTCTTCACCGAGCCGCCCGAGGATCCGCCCACCGTGGTGGTGCCGAGTGCGTTGAGTATGGCGACGGTGACGTTGTCCGCGGCCATCACGCTGGCCCTCGGCGCGCTGCCCCAGCCGCTGCTGGACCTGGCCAACAGCGCCGCCGAGTTCGTCCGCTAGCGTCCGGACATGAGCGATTCGGTTATCCGCACCGACCACGGACCGGTGCGCACGCTGACCCTGAACCGGCCGGACGCGCGAAATGCGCTCAACCGCGACCTGATCCGCGCCCTGTATGCCGCGCTCAAGGAGGCCGACGCCGACGAATCGGTGTGCGCCGTCGTGCTCACGGGTACCGACCCCGCGTTCTGTGCGGGTGTCGACCTCAAGGAGGCGGCCCGCGACGGGATGAAGTACTTCGAGGAGTTCAAGTCGCGCAGCTGCATTACCGCCGTCGCCGAGATGCGCACGCCCATCATCGGCGCCATCAATGGGGCGACGTTCACGGGAGGTCTGGAGCTGGCGCTGGGTTGTGACTTCCTGATCGCCTCGGAGCGTGCGGTATTCGCCGACACCCACGCCCGGGTCGGAATCCTGCCCGGTGGCGGGATGACCGCGCGGCTGCCGCAGGTCGTCGGCGCGGCGATGGCACGTCGCCTGTCGATGACCGGCGAGGTGGTCAGCGCCGCGCACGCCGAGCGCATCGGGCTGGTCACCGAGGTGGTCGCCCACGCTGACCTGATAACGCGGGCCATCGAACTAGCGGGTCACGTCGCGGAGGTTCCCGGCCCGATCATGTTGGGCCTCAAGGAGATCTACGTACGTGGCACGTCGGCGGCTGTCGATCCGGCACTCGCCGCCGAGCGCGATATCGCAGGGTCCCAGGAACACGACCTCGCAGGTCTGGGTGATCGCTTCGGCGAGGTCTCGGCACGCAACAAGTCGCAGCTCACCGCGGCGTCGAGCTCGCAGCTCGATACGGCGTCAAGCGACGACGCGACTTAGGCCTGGCGCCGCAGGATGAACTCCACCGTCGGTCGGCCACCGAAGTCCGGGTGCGGCGCCGTGGACATATCGACCTGGACGCGTGCCTGCTCGACGACCGGCGTGTCGGGGTCCAGCACCGTCAGGTAGGTCTCATGCGCGGTCAGCGATGCGACCGCGACCTCGACGAAGCCGTCGACCGTCTCACCGTGGGTGCCATCCGGACCGTGCTCGAACAGCCACCGCGGCTTGGCCGGCTGCTCGGCGCCGATGGCGTCGTACGCGTCGACGACGGCGTTGGCGAACTCGATGTGATCGCGCTGATTCGGTAATCCCGGCGCCCACTGCGGCCCGCTGTAGATGGTGATCACGACGTCGGGCACGCACTCGGTGATGGTCTCGGTGATGCGGGCACGCAGTGCGGCGGTATTGCGGACGTCGCTGTCGGGGAAGTCCCAGAACCGCACGTCGTCGACGCCGACGACGGCGGCCGATCGGATCTGCTCACCCTCACGCAACGGGCCCGCCTGCTCGGGCGGCATGCCCTCGATACCCCGCTCACCCCTGGTGGCCAGGGCGTAGGTGACCGTGCGGCCCTGCGCGGTCCACTTCGCGACGGCGGCACCGGTGCCGTACTCGGGATCGTCGGGGTGCGGAACGAGGACCAACGCGGAGTGCCAGTCGGAGGGAAATGGCTGCAGGCTCATGCGAGTACTCCATGGATGACGATGGCCGTGGTCTGATCGACCCAAGCCTCGTCGAGTGCACGGTCGGGCTGCAACAGAAGCCGCAGCATCGTCGCGCCGCCAATGATCTCGATGAGCCGCTCGGGGTCGACGTCGGCGTGCACCTCCCCGCGCTCCACGGCGTGGCGCAGGCGATCCCGCACGACCTCGAACAGGCCGACGAAGCGGCTCATGACACGGGCGTTGAGATCGGAGTCGGCCGCCATGTCGGCGATCAGACCCGGTAGCGCCGCGCGCACCACGGGGCTGATGAACACGTCGCGGGCGGCGGAGATCATGGCTCGCACATCGCCGGCGATGTCACCCTCGGGCATTGCCAGTGCCGACGGCGCGATCGGGAAGGCCGCCTCGTGCACCAGTTCGGCCTTGCTCGACCACCGACGGTAGAGCGCGGTCTTGGTGGTTCCGGCCCGCTCGGCGACCGCGGCCATCGTGAGGTTGGCATAACCGATTTCGACGAGAAGGTCCGTCGTGGCGGCAACTATGGCAGCGTCGATCCGAGGGTCGCGTGGGCGGCCCGCAGTCGGGATTTGCCTCTGCTCATCGCGGCCGCGGGTCTTGTCATCCGCAGGTGCGTCTGCTTTCATAACGCTACTCACCGTATCGTAATTTCTGAGAGGGCGACACTGTGGTCAATGAACCGGCCGTCGAAGACGTCAGCCGCTTGCATCGCTCATCCCGGGACGTCAGCGTGCTCCCGTCGGTGCTGTCGCAATGGCTGTCCACCTGCATTCCCGGCGAGGTGACACCTGACGTGACCATCGAGAGCGGCGTCGAGTCCAACGGGATGTCGTCGGAGACAATTCTCCTGACCGGACGGTGGGAGGCGGACGGCAAACCAGTTGAGGAGCACTGGGTGGCGCGAGTCGCGCCCACCACCGAGGACGTCCCCGTCTTCCCGAGTTACCGGATGGACCATCAGTTCGAGGTGATCAGGCTCGTCGGCGAGCTCACCGACGTGCCGGTCCCCCGCGTCCGCTGGATCGACGACGAGGGTGCGGTCCTGGGCACCCCGTTCTTCCTCATGGACAAGGTCTCGGGTGTCGTGCCGCCCGATGTCATGCCCTACACATTCGGCGACAACTGGTTCGCCGACGCTCCCGCCGAGAAGCGCCGCGAGCTGCAGGACTCGACCGTCGAGGTGCTGGCCAAACTCCACTCGATCCCCAATGCCGAGCAGACGTTCGCCTTCCTGTCCGAGGTCGATCCGCCCGGTGACACCGCGCTGCGTCGGCACTTCGGCTGGCTCAAGGACTGGTACGAGTTCGCGGTGCCCGATATCGGCAGCTCACCGACCGTGGAACGCGCCCTGGCCTGGCTGGAGGACAACTTCCCCACCGATGTGGCTGCCTCGCCGTCGGTCCTGGTCTGGGGCGACTCACGGATCGGCAACGTGCTCTACGAAGACTTCCGGCCCGTCGCCGTGCTCGACTGGGAGATGGCGACCGTCGGACCGCGCGAGCTTGACGTCTCATGGATCATCTTCGCGCACATGGTGTTCCAGGAACTCGCGGGGCTGGCCGGCCTGCCGGGCCTGCCTGATGTCATGCGCGAGGAGGACGTCCGGGCGACATATGAGAAGTTGACCGGCGCCACGCTGGGCGACCTGCGCTGGTTCTACATCTACTCCGGCGTGATCTGGTGTTGCGTGTTCATGCGCACCACCGCCCGCCGGGTGCGGTTCGGCGAGATGGACAAACCCGAGGATGTGGAGTCGGCGTTCTATCACGTGTCGCTGCTTAAGCGACTGATCGAGGAGGACAGCTGATGCTCGGCCCCATGGACGAATTCCCCGTCCACCAGCTTCCGCAGCCGATCGCCTGGCCGGGATCCTCGGA
Organism: Mycolicibacterium sp. 624; assembly: GCF_040548615.1. NCBI lineage: Bacteria > Bacillati > Actinomycetota > Actinomycetes > Mycobacteriales > Mycobacteriaceae > Mycobacterium > Mycolicibacterium sp. 624. The sequence continues at coordinate 249,220 of NZ_JBEPRZ010000004.1, read as the reverse complement.
CCGCAACTTCTACGACCGCTCGTATTTCAACGCCCATGACCGCACCGGCGACATCTTCGTCATCACCGGCCTCGGCTACTACCCCAACCTCGGGGTAAAGGACGCGTACTTCCTGGTACGACGCGGGAATGAGCAGACGGCCGTGCATCTGTCCGACGCGATCGATCAGGACCGGCTCAACCAGCACGTCGGTGGTTATCGGGTCGAGGTCACCGAGCCGCTCAAGAAGCTGCGCATCGTGCTCGACGAAACCGAGGGCGTCGCAGCGGATCTCACCTGGGACGGACTGTTCGACGTGGTGCAGGAGCAGCCACACCTGATGCGTCAGGGCACCCGGGTGACCCTAGACGCCCAGCGGTTCGCTCAATTGGGTTCCTGGAGTGGCTATCTGGAGATCGACGGCGAGCGTATCGACGTCGATCCTGCCACCTGGGTCGGCTCCCGCGACCGGTCCTGGGGCATCCGGCCGATCGGTGAGGCCGAACCGGCAGGCCGGCCCGCCGACCCGCCGTTCGAAGGCATGTGGTGGCTGTACGTGCCGATGGCATTCGACGACTTCGCGCTGGTCCTCATCATCCAGGAGGAGCCCAACGGCTTCCGCTCACTGAACGACTGCTCGCGGATCTGGAAGGACGGCCGCGTCGAGCAGCTCGGCTGGCCCAGGATCAAGATCCACTACCGATCCGGCACTCGCATCCCGACCGGCGCCACCATCGACGCCACCGCCCTCGACGGCACCCCCGTCCGGTTCGACGTGGAATCCAAACTGCCCGTGCCGATCCACGTCGGCGGCGGTTATGGCGGCGACGCCGACTGGATCCACGGCGTATGGAAGGGCGAGAAGTTCACCGAACGGCTCACCTACGACATGACCGATCCGGCAGTCATCGGCAGGACCGCGTTCGGCGTGATCGACCACGTCGGCCGTGCCGTCTGCACCGAGGGCACCGCGGCACCCGTCGAGGGATGGGGTCTGTTCGAGCACGGCGCATTGGGCCGTCACGATCCCTCCGGCTTCGCCGACTGGCTCACCGTCGCGGAGTAGCTCACACGACAGAAGGGGCACCCGCGCGGCGCGGGTGCCCCTTCTGTCGTGTGGGTCAGCGTCCGTTGCCGACGGTCGAGGTGACGGCACCGACGGTGGCCTGCTGCTGGATGTCCTGGATCCAGCCGTGGTGGGTCGAGTCGGCGGCGGCGGGGCCGGCCAAGCCCAACAGAGCGGCGGCGAAACCGGTGGCAATGATGCTGGCGAATCCGAACTTCTTCATGATGATCCCTCTTCCTTGACTGCTTCTGCGGTTGTCTGACACGTAGAACTAGCAGGTCAAGGGATCCATTTCCGTTGGCAGCAATTGACCGACGGCTGGCAGGAATCAACCGCGCCGGGGGTAATCCTCACGCCACGGTCAGCGCCAGTACCGCTGCGCCGACCGCCTCGACGAGGAAGTAGAACCAGTTGGGATAGAACGACGTCCGGTCGCCGAGAAGCACGGACACGATGCGCCCGAACGCCATCCCGGCCAGCGCGGCGGCGACGGTGATCACGATGCCCACGCGCACGTCACCCGTGAGTGTCGCGGCCAGCGTCAGGATCGCCGCGATGGCGAGCCCGAAGCCGCCGTAGACGGCGCGGACCTCAGCCCGTGACGCGGGTCCGGGCAGTACCGTGCCGAACGGCCGCACCAACGCCGCCGGCGCGGCCAATCCGTACAGACCCATGCCGAGGAACAACACAGCGACGACCACTACGACGATGGTGCCGGTCACGATAGCCTCCTTGAGAAATGGCAGGAGGCCAGCATGCCAAGCGAATCAGGCGCGACGCTTCCACAAACCTGCTGCCCCACGGTGTGGTTACGCCCCGGGGAGGCGCTGTACGCCGGGCCGGGACTGAATCTGTCGGCCCACTCGGGCTCGGTGTGGTGCCTCGCGGTCGGGGTCGACGCTCCGCTGACAGTGACCCTCGACGACGGCGCACGTGCGGTCTCGCGCAGCGTGCTGATCCCGCCCCGACTCACCCATCACCTCGCCTCCGACGGCCGCATCGTGTCGCTCTACTTCGAGCACGGATCGCGGTGCGCGCGAGACTCGTTCACCGACGGTGTGGGGCCGCTCGCGGTCGACCACATCGAGGAGACCGGCCTCGTCGTGCCGCCGACCGACGACGCCTCGGCGCAGCGGTGGCGTGAACTCGCCGCACCGGCGGGCGGCGGCACCGTGGATCCACGAATCGCCGCTGCGTGCAAGCTGATTCGCGAGGATCCCGCCGCGGCGGTGAGCACCCTGGAGCTGGCAGCCCACGCGGCGCTGTCCGAATCCCGGTTCCTGCACCTGTTTCGGCAGGAGGTCGGAACCAGCGTGCGGCGTATCGGATGTGGGTTCGCCTGGTACACGCCGGCTCGGCGATCGCACGGGGCGACAACCTGACCGCCGCCGCCGCGAGCGCGGGCTTCGCCAGCCCGTCGCATCTCTCCGACCGCTTCAAGTCCACGTTCGGCCTGACCGCCACACAGCTGCTGGGCACCGGGGTGACCGTCCGCACCTACGCGGTCTGAATCTCGCTCTCCACCGCAGCGGGCGGGGCGACCCTGGCCGCCACGCGACCGAACACCATCGACTCCTCGATCCGGTCGAACCGGTGATCGATGAGGTCGAGCACGTAGTTGTGCCGGACGTGCCACGGCCGCTTGGTGCCCGACCTGGGAAGCGCGTGCGGGGCACGCTTGATGTAGCCGGCGTCGAGGTCGAACGTCGGCTTCTCCTTCATCGGCACATTGCCGAGGTGCGGATAGGCGTGGGTGTAGCCGTGTTCGCCCATATAGGCCAACAGCTTGGCGACCGCGCGGGCGGTCATGTCGGCGCGCAGCGTCCAGGACGCATTGGTGTAGCCGATGCACCATGCCATGTTCGGCACGTCCTCGAGCAGGTACTCCTTGTAGACGAAGCGATCGGTCGGCTTGATCTCGGCACCGTCCATGCTCAGTGAGATGCCGCCGAGCGCCTGAAGCTGCAGGCCCGTCGCGGTGACGATCACATCGGCATCGATGCGGTTCCCCGACTTCAGGACTATGCCCGAGGCGTCGATGTGGTCCACGTGGTCGGTCACCACCTCGACGCGGCCCTCGGCAATCCCCTTGTACAGATCGCCGTCGAGGATGACGCACAAGCGCTGGTCCCACGGCTTGTAACGCGGCTTGAAGTGGGTATCGATGTCATAGCCCGCGGGCAGGTAGCGCAACGCGGTGCGCCGAACCAGGTCGGTGAAGGTCTCCGGCGCCTTGCGCGCGACGACGAAGTTCAGCACGGTGATCACTGAGAACAGGAAACGGGCAATCGCGTGAGAGACGCTGCGCGGCAGCACCCTTCGGATGAAATCGAGGACCGGATTGATCCGCGACATGGACAACATGTAGGTGGGTGAGCGCTGCAGCATCGTGACGTGTGCGGCCTTCTCGGCAAGCGAGGGGATCATGCTGATCGCCGTGGCCCCACTGCCGATGACGACGATGCTCTTGTCGGTGTAATCCAGTGACTCGGGCCAGAACTGCGGATGCACGACGTCGCCGCGGAACTGCTCGATACCGGGGAACTCGGGCGCGTAGGGCTCGTCGTAGTTGTAGTAGCCGGTGCCGAAGAACAGGAAGCGGCCGCGGTAGACCTTCTCGGTTGAACCGTCTGGGCCACCCTGGATGGTGCGAACGGTCCAGGTGTCGGTGGTTGAGTCCCAGTCCGCGGACTTGACGTGGGTCTCGAACCGGATGTGATCGTCGATGCCGTACTTGCGCGCCGTACCGGCCAGGTACTCGCGGATATCGGCACCGTCGGCCATGTTCTCGCGCCGCTTCCACGGCTCATACGCATAGCTCAGCGTGAAGATGTCGCTGTCCGACCGGATGCCCGGGTAGCGGAACAGGTCCCACGTGCCGCCGACGCGCGCGCGGCGCTCCAGGATGGCGTAGCGCAGCCTCGGGTTCTTCTCGTGAATTCGGTACGCAGCCCCGATACCCGAGATACCGGCACCGATGATCAACACGTCCACCGTCTCCGCTGCCTCAGTGGCCTCGGCATCCCGTCGCTCAGTGGCGTCCATGGCGAACCTCCTCATCGTGGTCCCGCGCCGTACCACCCCACGATAGGGCGTCAGCCCGCGAGGGCGTCAACGATCTGCGCCAACGAGTCGGCCTCGATGGGCCCTGGCTGGTAGATGCACACCTGATCGGCGACACCGTCGATGCGATCGACGATGTGCGCCGCCACCTCCTTGGGCGTGCCGCAGGCGGCGATGGTGTGCAGCACGTCGTCGTCGATCAGGGTGCCCATCTCCTGCCAGCGGCCCTGCTTCGACAGCGCACGCAGTTCGGGCTGCAGGTCACCCCAGCCGTGCACGTCCAGGACTGGCTTGTAGGCCGGCGTCGAGCCGTAGAAGGCCAGCAGCTGGCGGGTCGAGGCGTGGTCCGGGTTCTCGTCGCTGACGACCGACACGATGACCTCGGGAACGATGGCCAGATCCTCGCGAGACCGCCCCGCCGCACTCAGCCCGTCGTCCACACCGAGCATCGTCACCTCGTGCAGGAATCGCTTCGACCCGAACGGCATGACCAGCAGCCCGTCGGCCACCGCGGCGGTGGCCCGCGTCAGCCGGGGCCCCAGCGCGCCCAGGTAGATCGGCGGCAGCTTCTCGGGCATGGTCCGTGGCGCGAACGTGGGTGTCATCAGGGTGTGGCGGTAGTACTCGCCCTGGAAGTTCAGCGGCTCGCCGGTACTCCACGCCGCGAAGATGGCCCGCAGGGCACCGACGAGTTCGGTCATGCGGTGCACCGGTCGGTCGAACTCGGCGCCGAAGCGCTTCTCGATCTGCGTGCGGATCTGGGTGCCCAGCCCCAAGGTGAAGCGGCCCCCGGAGAGCAGCTGGTGGTCGATGGCCTGATGGGCGAGATGAATCGGGTTGCGGGGAAAGGCGATCGCCACATTGGTCATCAGGTCCAGCCCGCCGACCGTCGACGCCAGGGTCAACGGCGCGAACACGTCGTGCGGCCCCTCGAAGGTGAACACCCCGCTCGCACCCGCGTCGCGCAGCACCCGGGCCCTCTCGATGGCATCGGTCGGGCCGAACAACGCTGTCATCACCTTCACACCATGAGAGCCTAGTGAGGTGAACATCCCAGCCAGGGCAGAGGTGGTCGTGGTGGGCGCGGGTTTCGCCGGATTGTCGGCGGCGCGCGCACTGGACCGGCGAGGTCACGACGTGCTGGTGCTCGAGGGCCGCGACCGGGTTGGCGGCAGGGCACACACGACGACCGTCGCCGGTGTTCCGGTTGACCTGGGCGCCACTTTCGTCGGACCGACGCAGGACGCCGTCACGACACTGGCCGCCGAGCTGGGATGCCAGACGGTGCCCACCTACAGCCAGGGCAAGAACCTGATCCGCTGGCGAGGCCGGGTGCGCTCCTACCGCAGCACCATCCCGAAACTGTCCATCCTTGAGCTGCTTGATGTCTCACGCATCCAATGGCGGTTCGAGCGGCTCAGCCGACAGGTGCCGTTGGCGGATCCATGGACGTCGCCGATCGCGAGCCGACTGGACGACGGGACGCTGGAGGATTGGCTGCGCTCGGTGCACGCCAGCGCCGCGACCCGCGACCTGATGGCGGTCATGTCCAGGGTGACATGGGGGTGCGAGCCCGATCAGGTGTCGATGCTGCACGCCGTGCGCTACGTCAAGGCCGCCGGGGGCATCGGCCCGATGCTCGACGTCGAGAGCGGCGCACAGCAGGACCGGTTTCCCGAGGGCACGCAGCAGATCGCCACACGCATGGCCGAGGCCCTTGGTGAGCGTGTGCATCTGGGCACACCTGTGCGGCGTATCGAGCGCACCCCCGACGGCGTCGTCGTGCACTACGACGGCGGCGTGACGACGGCGCGGGCCGTCGTGGTCGCAATCCCGCCGCAGCACCGCGGTGCGATCGACTTCGATCCGGCGCTGCCCGACGAGTACGCCCTGCTGGCGAAGAACTGGCCGCAGGGCAATCTGAGCAAGGCGTACGCCGCATACGATAAACCGTTCTGGCGCAATGACGGACGGTCTGGGGAGGCCCTCTCCGACGAGGGGCCGGTGTTCATCACATTCGACGTCAGCCCCGGCCGTGACGGTCCCGGCATCCTGCTCGGCTTCACCGACGCGCGCACGTTCGACCCGCTGCCCGCCGATCAACGCCGCGAGCAGGCGCTGGCGTGCTTCGCAACGCTGTTCGGCGAGCAGGCCCGCCACCCCATCGACTACGTCGATCACCGGTGGGGAACCGAGGAGTTCTCACCCGGCGGGCCGACCGCGGCAGTGCCCCCGGGTTCCTGGACGCGGTACGGGCGCTGGCTGCGCGCACCGGTCGACGGCATCTTCTGGGCTGGTACCGAGACGGCCGACACCTGGACCGGATTCCTCGACGGCGCGGTGCGCTCCGGACACCGCGCGGCCTCCGAGGTCGAGGGCTATCTGTCGACTACGAGCTGAGCCGGGTCTGGCGCACCGAGTCGACCAGGCCGCGCAGGTGCGCGTTGACCTCGTCGGGGCACTCGAGGATTGAGCAGTGCCCGCCGGGCATCTCGACGAACGCCGCCAGGTTCGGCGCGTCGGCGGCGATGCGGCGCGACGCGCCGATGGGCAGCAGCCGATCCCTGCGGCTGCCGATCACCAGTGTCGGCACGACGAGGTTGGCCAACGAGATGTGCTTGCTGCCAAGCCCATCGACGAGTACTCGGGCCCAGCCGCCCCGCCCCGCGGGCGGCGTCTCGGCGAACAACTGAAAGATGAAGTCGGTGACCGACGGGTCGGCGTCACGCCCGACCGCCAGCGCGGCAACGAACCGCCGGCTCTGCTGCACCGACCCGGGCAGCAGCGGTGCGGAACCGAGTCGCTTGAGCAGTAGACCGCCCGCGGCCACGCGACTCGTCGCCAGCGGCCGCGGCACCGGAATGAACTGCACGTCGCGGAGCAGGTCACCGGTCGTCGTGTTGATGAGGGCGACCGCGTCGGCGCAGTGTCGGACACGCGCCGGGTATCGCTGCGACCACGACGTGATCGCGATACCTCCCATCGAGTGGCCCGCGATGACGGCGCGCTCCCCCGGCGCGAGCGTCGCGTCCAGGACCGCGTCGAGATCGGCGGCCAGGAAGTCCAGGCTGTAGTTGCTGCGATCACCCCGGCGTGGCGGCACGCCGCTGCGACCGTGGCCGCGGTGGTCATAGGCGATGACGCGGTAGTCCCGGGACAGGTCGGTGATCTGATTGGCCCATACCCGGATAGCGCACGTGATGCCGTGGGCCAGCACGATCGGATAACCGTCCTCGGGTCCGAAGACCTCGGCGTGCAGTCGGGTGCCGTCCGCCGAGCGGACCAGCACGGGTCTGCCCTTCGGCAACGCGTCCACCGGGGCGTACGGCAGCAGATGCCTCACCAGGGATCCTCCGATCTGCCGCAGCGCCCTTGGCGCGGCCCGAGAAGTCTAACTAGGTCGACTTGACGTGTGTCAAGAGTGTGCCGACTTTGCGGAGTCCCGCAGCCGACAGATGCCGTTGGGCTACCGGCAATGCCTGGTTCATCCGGCGAGTCGCACCTCCGGGCAGGGCGTTCGGCATCCAGCCGGTGAATTCTTGGAGACCAATGGACTCTCGACTCCACCAATTGCCTGCTCGCCGATCCCACGGCCCTAAAGTGCCTCTGCCACCGGGACTTTGGTGGCTAGTCGAGGGGGTACGCCTCAGCTATCTTCTGCCTGTCATTCTTTCCTGCCGAGCCCCGGGGGCCACGTTGAAACTCCGCACATCCACTTCGCTGACTGCCGCGGCCTGCACGCTGTGCATCGTCGCCGCGTCGGGCACCATGGCGCCACAGGCGATCGCCGCGACGCCCGTGGGGTCGGCCGTCACACCGACGGTGTCCCGCAGCTACGAGCTGACCGCTCTGCCGAGCCCGCTTCTGCTCGCCAGCCTCTCGCTGGGTTCGGCGGGCGCTCCACCCGTCATGGCGCTGGGACGTGCCGCCGCACCCTCGGTTCAGTCGTTTGCGGCACCCGCCGCCACCGTCAACGAAGTCCTCGCGCTGGCCAGCCTGCCGGTGCAGAACCTGTGGACCGTCCTGACCACCCTCGGGCAGCTGACCAACTTCGTCACGCCGCTCAACAAGGCCATGGCACTGGTCGCCACCGGTCTGACCACCGGCAACTGGAACGTCGACGCGATCACCGCCCAGGTGCAGGCCGCCATCGACGTCACCATCACGGCCATCCGCAACATCATCAACCTGCCGGCCACGATCATCAACACTGACATCCAGGCCATCAGGGACGTCCTCAACCCGACGGCGCAGGCGGGGCTCGCCCCGTTCGCGGCGGTTGCGGCTGCACCGAACGTCATGGCCGTCCAGGCGAGCAACCCCATCAACGACTTCCTCAAGGTGGCGAGCCTGCCCGCGCAGAACGCGTGGACGGTCGTGACGACCTTCGGACAGCTGACCAACTTCGTCACACCGCTCAACAAGGCCATGGCTCTGGTCGCCACCGGGCTGACCACCGGCAACTGGAATGTCGACGCCATCGGCGCCCAGGTGCGGGCCGCGATCGACGTCACGGTGACCGCGGTCCGCAACATCGTCAACCTGCCGGCCACGATCATCAAGCACGACATCGACACCATCGGCGGCATCTTCAACCCGCCGGCACAGGTGACGGCGAGGTCGGCCGTGCAGACACTGCGGACGACGACCACGCTCGAGGCGCCGCCGTCCGGTGCCGCCGACGGCGTCGCTGCCGACGATGCCGCCGCCGCGGGCAAGGAGAAGCACAGCTGGGAGTCCTTGCAGAATGCGGTGCGCTCGGCCTTCGCATCGGAGGTCGCCGCGTTCGACGGGACCCTGCCGGCGGCAGTCCAGACCCCCGCAGAGGACGCTCCCGCCAAGGACGCCCCGGCCGAGGGGACTCCCGTCAAGGATGCCCCGGCCAAGGACACCGAGGCGAAGGACCCCAACAAGGGCGAGACGACCAAGGACACCCCCGCCAAGGACGCCGATAAAGATCAGGCGGCCAAGGACGGCAAGGATTCCAGCGGCGACAAGAAGGCCGACGACAAGAAGGACACGGCCAAGAAGGCGGACGACAAGGACACCGCCAAGCACGACACGGCCAAGAAGGACACCGCCAAGCACGACACCGCCAAGAAGGACGGCAGCAAGGACAAGGACTCCGAGAAGTCTGCTGCTGCCTGATCGAACCGACGAGAAGCGGCCCCCGGCAACAGCGCCGGGGGCCGTTTCGACGTCTGGAGCCGATGCGGATCGTGATCGTCGCGAGCAGCCTGCCTTCGTCTAGCGCCGCCTCCCGGTCGGACACATAGCCGTCGAGCCGGATGAGATAGGCCACCGGCGTCGTAGCGACATCGCCGAAACCGTGTGCGGTGGCGAGGTTCCCGTCCGCATCGACCAGCGTCGCGCCGAACACCGCAGGGTAATGAACGCCACACTATGTGCCCATCACCCAATCATCCCATGTTTGGCAGTATGTCCTCATGAGCCTCCACGACCGACCTGCATTCCTTGGCGGTATCTCGTCGCGCCAGGCAGCTCAGTCGTGCTCGCCGCCCGAGCCACACGGACCTACACCATCTGAGGCGGCCCCCGCCTTGTCGCCGAACAGCTCGATCCGCGCCTTCCTCCCCCATCGCACACCCAAGGAGTCGGCCATGACTATCACCAACGCCGATCCGAGCGTCCATCGCTTGGACGGCGAACACGAGACTCCCAACGTTGCAAAGCTATCCGCACGTTTCGTGCACGAGGCCATGCCGTTCGCCGACGAACTAAGCCGCAAAGCCCGATCCTTGACCCACAACAACGCCGATGCCGAGGATCTAATGCAGGAGACGCTGCTCAGGGCATACGCCGGCTTCGCCAACTTCCAGAGCGGCAGCAACATACGCGCCTGGCTATACCGCATCCAGATCAACACGTGGATTAACCTCTACCGGATCCGCACCCGTCGCCCCGACGAATGGCCGACCGACATGATCACCGACGCCCAGATGGCGCGTGAGCCCCGGTGCGGTTCATCGCGGACGCGTTCGGCGGAGGACGCCGCCCTCGAGGAACTGCCCGACGACGAAGTTACGGCCGCTTTGCAGCAGCTCCACGATCACCAACGAGTCGTCGTCTATCTCGCCGACGTCGAAGGATTGCCCTACAAGGAGATCGCCAGCATCACCGGGACACCGATAGGCACCGTCATGTCCCGAATACACCGCGGACGCAAGGCCTTGCGCGTACTGCTCGACGATTTCGCCCACCACCAGGGCCACCTGCGCAACATTGCGACGCAGTCGACCCCGACACCACCAGGTACTGCGATCCGCACCCAGTGACCCACCGGCCGAGTGTCACCCCACACCGCTAAGGCGCCAGCCTACTGACCGAAACTGCCTTCCAATGCATGCGTTATCCAATCCAGCAGCGTCTCTGCTGCCTCGGCAGCGGCCTGCGGGCTGCCGACCCGAATGGCCTCAGCAAGGTCGACGTGCACGCGCAACCCGCGCGGCCTCGCGCTCGAGCCCCCGACGCGCCTCCAATACGTAGTGCGCATCCACCCGCTCGAATATCCGGACAGCGGTGTTGCGTTTGCTTCGCAGAACACCACGTCCGGGCCAGATGAGGAGTAGCGACGCGGTCAACCTGAACGCTTGTCGCCTGTCACTTCGCCCTCAGAGTCGACTCCCGGGGCGGATCGAGGGGCTTCGGACTCTTTGAAACCCTCTCTCCTACAGCAGGTTATGACCTCCAGCACGGCCGTCGTCACGCAGAGCCTGATAACCCTGATAGACCCGCTTGCGATTTGGGGTGTTGGTGATCAGGTCGGCGGCGCCGACGGGACGGCGACGAGCTTCACCGGACACAAATCGATGGCGCACTGGAAATTCGACTGTCGACTGTTTCTCGCCCCGAGGCTCGACGTCGTCGCGAGTGACGTCAGCGAAGGAGCGCACGACCCATCACCACGCGTTGGATCTGGTTGGTGCCCTCGTATATCTGAGTGATCTTGGCGTCGCGCATCATGCGTTCGACGGGGAAGTCAGTGGTGTAGCCGGCACCGCCGAACAGCTGCACGGCATCGGTGGTGACCTCCATGGCGACATCGGAGGCGAAACACTTGCTCGCCGACGAGATGAACCCCAGATCGCCCTCCCCTCGCTCGGCCCGAGCGGCAGCGCTGTAGACCATCAACCGCGCTGCCTCGACCTTCATCGCCATGTCCGCGAGCATGAATTGCACACCCTGGAAGTCGCTGATCGCCCTGCCGAATTGCCGACGGCCCTTGGTGTAGGCGATCGCAGCGTCAAGCGCTCCCTGGGCGATACCGACAGCTTGGGCGCCGATGGTGGCCCTGGTGTGGTCCAGCGTGGCCAGCGCGGTCTTGAATCCCGTTCCCCGCGCACCGATGATCCGGTCTCCCGGGATGCGGCAGTTCTCGAAGTACAGCTCAGTGGTCGGCGATCCCTTGATTCCCATCTTGCGCTCCTCGGGCCCAACGGTGAATCCCTCGTCGTCGATGTGAACGGCGAACGCCGAAATACCGTTGGCACCCTCGTCGGGGTCGGTCACCGCCATCACCGTGTACCAGGAGGACCTGCCACCGTGGGTGATCCACGCCTTAGAGCCGGTGAGGATCCAGTCATCGCCGTGCGACTTTGCCCGGGTCTTCATGCTGGCGGCGTCGCTTCCGGCCTCACGCTCGGACAGCGCGTACGAAGCCATCGCCCCATCGACGAGGTCGGCCAATATCCTCTTTTTGAGCTCCTCGGATCCACGCAGGATCAAGCCCATGGTGCCCAGCTTGTTGACTATTGGAATCAGCGAAGCCGAGGCGTCGACGCGCGCCACCTCTTCGATGACGATGCAGACAGCCACCGAGTCTGCGCCCTGACCGCCGTACTCCTCGGGCACGTGCACTGCGTTGAAGCCCGAGGTGTTCAGCGCGTCGAGGGCCTCCTGCGGGAAGCGCGCGTTCTCATCGACGTCGAAAGCGTGTGGTGCGATGTGCCTCTCCGCCAGAGCGCGAATTGCTGAACGCAGGTCCTGATGTTCCTTCGGCAATTGGAACAGATCGAAGGTCGATCCGTTTGACGTGGTGCTCATGGTCTCTTTCTCGCGTCTGAGTGTCTCGTAAGCGGGGTCACAGCAGGGCCGTCACAAGTTGTCGTAGTTCGCGTGTAACGCAGGGCGACGCGACCATCAGATCGCACGTTGCGGCAAGATCGTCGCCGCTGGTCCACTTGGGCAGAGTCTCCGCTGCAAAACCAAGCTGAGCGAGCATCGAGACAATGCGTCCCTGCACGAGTTCTGCCTCCCGCACGGCGACCTTCGTCGCCGACGGCGGTTCGGCCCGCAGATAGACGATGACTCCGCCGTCGGTCGTGATGCACTCACGGCACTTGTCGAACGTCAGTTGGCATTGGCAGTCGAACGCGAGAAGTGGGTCCCGGTGCGGACATTCGTTCAAGACGTACACCTTGGGGCTCGCGTCGGGGGTAGCGATGCCGATGTAGACCGTATGCCGTCCACCGGTCAGCCGGTCTTCGAAGTCGACTGCTCGGATAGCGCGTGCGGGGGCTTCGACCACTCTCGACAGTGTCTGCCTTATCCTGTCGCCCCGTACGCCACCGTGGTACAGGCAGTAGTGAACGACGTCATCTACGTGCACCACCGGCAGTCCATTGGCATGAGCGAAGGCATCGACCTCGTGCCCTCGAAGGAGGTCGCCGTCATCGGCAAGCACTGCAGCGGTCAACCCCACCGGCGGGAGCCCGGCAATGCCGCAGAGGTCGACCCCCGCTTCGGCGCTACCCGGGTGTTCCAGTACCCCCCATCGAGCTGTCCGAACTGGGAGTAGGTGACCAGGCCGCACCAGATCCTCTGGCCGCGAACTCGCACTTGCCAAGACGCGCGCCGTGCGGGCTCGGTCGGTCGCACTGATGCCGGTACCGACTCCGCGCGCCGCGTCCACCGCGACCGCGAATGACGCTGATACATCGTCATCCTCATCGTTACGTACCATGGCTGGCAGATCTAGTTGGTCTGCTCGACGTCCGGGCAGGGCCGCGCACAGCAGTCCAGAAGTGACCCTGACCAACCACGCCGTCCAATGCGGTGTGGCATGAGCAGCCGCGATCAGCGCATCGGCCACGACCTGATCGCCAGTTCCGCTGACAACGAGCACCGGGTTGCCGCTGGCGAGCGCACCAGCCGCTCGTTCGACCACTTTTCTAGCCGCGCATCCCTGGTCCATCATGATTCACCACCCTGCGCAAGCACGCGAAAGCGACTGTTGTGGAATACAAGCGGTGACGACTCACCATTGACCGCCGCGGCCTTGACCTCCAGGAGGACGACATCGTGATCTCCGGCGGGGATGGACGTAGAGATCTCGCAGTCGAGCCAGGCCGAGGCGTCGGCGAGCAATACTGCGTCGGATTCCGTGGCGAACCAGGAGACCCCGGCGAACCGGTCGGCATTCTTGGCTGCAATCTGGCGGCAGGTGGCCTCGTGCGTCGACGCCAGGATCGAGACTCCGAGGTGCCGGCCACTCGACAGCGATGGCCAGGTCGTCGACGTGTGCTGCACACAGATCGACACCAGTGGGGGGTCCATGGATACCGGTGTGAACGAGGTGGCAACGATTCCGACTGGATGCCTTTCCCGCAGTGCGCATATCGCTGCGACGCCGGTCGGATAACGTCCGTACAGTTTGCGCAGCGTCGATGAATCCCGGTCCGGGTCGCCGGAGTGCACCGGATCGAGCTTGGTCATGGCGCGCACCGCAGCTCGATATGGCCTTGCGTGCGCGGACCTTGCGGCAGTGGCCTGGTCACCGGGCCAGTGCTGACGTGGCGCGAAATCGCTGGAGGACTCGGCATGTCGATTCTCCGTTCTAGTGAATGTCAGGCACTGGTCATGACCTCGAGCCGGACCTCGTTCATCGCGTCAGCTACCTCAGATGCCGTCAAAGCGCGCCTGCCGGGCGATTTCACCCTGTTCGCCCGCGTCGTACATTTCGTTGGCGAGGTCGCTGAATGAGGCAAGGACAGCGGAGCGCCGGATGGTGCCCTTGAGCGTCAACTCTCCTTCCGCGACTGATAGCGCACGCGGCAGGACACGAAACTTCTTCAACTGCAGGGGCCGGGCTAGACCGGAGTTGACCTCGTTGATCCAGGCGGCGAGAGCGGCATCGCGGTCCCGCTCAGACATGCCCCGTGCCTTCTCGCTGGGACCGATGAGCACGGTCAGGTACTTCCGGCCCTCTCCGACGACGATGGCCTCCTCGATGAGCGAACTTGCCATGAGCTGGGTCTCGATCGGCTGCGGGCTGACGGTCTTGCCTCCGCTGGTCTTCAGAACGTCCTTGAGCCGGCCAACGATCTTCACTTCTCCGTCAGCGGCAATCTCGACCAGATCGCCAGTGCGATACCAGCCGTCTTCCGTCGCCGCCGCAGTCGCGTCGAGATCGTTCACGTAGCCGTCGAACACAGAAGGGGCGCTGAGTTGTAGCTCGCCTTCGTGAGAAATCCGTATGGCCCATCGAGGGTCGGGCATGCTCTTGCCGATCGTTCCGGGCGCTGGAAAAGCCCGGTCCCATTGGGCAATCACGGAGCCGCAGGTCTCCGTCGTTCCGTACAGTTCTCGAAGGTCCAGTCCCCACATCTGCCAGAGGGCGGCCACGTCGGCAGACATGCTGCCCGAGGCAGTCCAGGTGACCCTGATGCGGTCCATGCCCACTCGTGCACGAAATGGGAGGAACACATGCTTGACGCAGATGCCGTGGAGACGGTCAAGTAACCAAGGGATCTCATGCCCCCGCCAATGCCTTTCGCCGACCCTGCGGGCGACCTTCATCGCCATCGAGTATTCGAGACGGAAGACGAGGCCAGATTCGGACAACAGCTGCAGCAGCTCACTGGCGAGCTTCTCATGCATTCTCGGCGGCCAAAGAGCGGCTGTCGGCCGCACTCCGACAAGCGCTTCGAGGCGTTGATCCATGGTGCAATACGTGACGACAAGCCTCGTCATGATCGGAGCGAAGACACCGATCAGAGCCGGGGCCACATGCGACAGACCGAGGAAGGCCACCAGGTCGTGCCTGACCCTGCCGATGTCCGGGTAGGACATGGCGAACGCAAGCACCGAGTACTGGAGAGTGCGGTGCGTGTGAATCACACCTTTCGGCGCACCGGTGGATCCCGAGGTGTAGAACAGCGCCGCCGGCTGGTCGACGTCGCCGGCCTCGACGAGATTTGCAAACAGCGCAGGTTCAATCAGAGCCCTAGCTCGACCGATATGGCGCAGTTTGTCCCAGCTCACGGCTCGGACGGTTGGCGGAAAGTTCTCGGGTTCGGCATCGACGCAGACCGCCGCACGCAGCCGCGGGAGGTCGGCCGCCACGGAGACCACCTTGGCCACGTCGGCCGCGGTCTCTGCGAAGACGACCGTTGCCTCAGAAGTTTCGAGTGCGTGCTTGATCTCTGAGGCCGAACTCGTGGGATACACGCCCACTGGGACGCCGCCCACACTCAGGATCGACAGGGCCGCCACCACCCATTCCCTGCGGGTCGAGGACACAATGGCCACCCGATCGCCGGGTTCGGCGCCGAGCGCGTAGAGGCCCAGCGTTGCCTGCCGTACCTCCTCGAGGTATTCACTCCAGGTGGTCGGGCGCGCGGCGCCGTCGACCCAGCTACAAAACGCGACGGTGCCCCCTTCACGCTCGGCTCGGTCGCACAACATCTGGGCGAAGGTCCGATTCACCGCTTCGAATCCCGACGTGCTTGTCAGCACGGGCACCGTGGCGTCCCTGCCGGGCGGAGAAGTTGACGCTTTCGAGTTACCCACGGGCTACGACTATGCTGGACACGAATTCTCCTTGGTCGCGGACGCTCTTCTACCACTCCACTGTTCACGTAATTCGCGGGCAGTGGGATCATCGAAGTACTCAGCGGCTGCCATCAGCGTGCGTTGCAGGGAGATGTCGTCGCGCGCATCGTCTTGATCGTTGATGCTGCGCTTCAAAGCGCCGTACAGCACAGGCGCCTTCGCGCCGGCGCTGCGCGCGGTAGCGACCGCCGATTCGATCAACGCTTCGTGGTCTGTGGCAAGTTCGTCGACGAGGCCAATATCCAAGGCGTGCTGCGCATCAAAGAGTTCACCCGACAACACGATCCGCCGGGTGGCGCGGATACCGAGCATCCGGGATGCGCGCTGAAGGCCCTTGTCGGCGGGTAACAACCCATGATTGATCTCCGGAAAGCCGAACCGTGCCGAACCAACGGCCAGTACCGCGTCCGAGAAGAGCGCTATCTCCATGCCGCCACCGACACAGTGGCCGTTGATCGCACTGACCACCGGTCGAGGGTAGCCGTCGATGGCGACCAGCAGCGCATGGAACTCCCGCATGCGGGCGTCAATGGCGTCCGCCGGTACCCCTTCGAGTTCCTTGATGTCGCCACCAGCGCTGAAGAACCGCTCGCCCCGGCCGGTGAGCACGATCGGCGGTGCGTCTCGCCTCTCCGTGAGTTCGGCGAACAGCACGGCTAGGTCGTGGATGATTTGGCGGTTCAGCGCATTTGCGGGCGGCCTGTCTAACGTGACGACCAGCACGCCATCGCGGTCGGCGGCGCTGAGGGTGGCTGACTGGCCGGGCTGCAGTTCTGTCATGTGTCACCCGGCTGCGTTCGCCGGCCGAGGCCCTAGGACGGAGTGGGCTTCGCCCCGAGCAGATGGATACTCGGGCGGTCGGCCTTCGCGGAAGGCCTGCCGGGCCTCAAAATAGTCGGCGCTCGCGAAACCGATGACCTCCAGCGCGGCAGACAACTCGTGCTGGGGTAGAGCATTGGTGAGCCACCCGGTGTTCAGGGAACGCTTCGTCCAGCGAATCGCCTGTTGAGAACCTTGAGCTAGGTCGTCGGCGATGGACAGAGCGCGATCTAGCACCCTTTCCCTGGGCTCGGTGAGACTCACCAAGCCGATTCGTTCAGCCTCCAAGCCCGTCAAGCTCGCCGAAGTCAACTGGTAGTACTTCGTCTTGGCCATTCCGACGAGCAGTGGCCAGATGAGGGAGGAGTGGTCACCGGCGACCACACCGACGCGGGTATGACCGTCGCGAAGCAGGGCATCCTCCGCGGCCACGCTGATGTCCGCCAGCAGGGCCATCGACAACCCCCAGCCCACGGCGGGACCGTTGATTGCCGAGATGAGGGGTTTGTCCATGTTGAGGATGGCCGCGATCCGTCGGCGCTCCCACTCCATGAGTGCCACCGCTTCGTCCAGCGTCGGTTCCGGCTGGCGCACGTCCATACCCGTGCAGAAGCCACGACCGGCACCCGTGATGACGGCGACCCGCGTTTGGGGGTCTCGGTCGACGTCCACCCAGATGTCCGACAGATACTCGAACATCGGCATCGTCAAGGCGTTGAGCCGGTCGGGTTGGTTGATGGTGATGAGCAGAACCCCGTTTGGCCTGCGTTCGACCAACACTTCCTCCGGGTAACGACTGAAAAGGTCATTCTCGGCCAGCCTGCTCATCGCGCATCTCCTACTGTGGCGACCTGCATGGCTGAATTCCCTTGTGTAATCGTCTTTTCAAACGATTCAAGTTCCGCGTAGTGGGCAGGTCGCGCAGCACGGATGTCGGTCAGGACAGCATCGGCGGGGCGGACCACGGCCCGCGGGTTCTTGAACTTCGGGATGACGTACTTGCCGAACAGCTCGATGGATTTCATCAGTTCCCTGTGGGGAAGCCCATCGATTCGCATGACGATGGCATCCGCGCCCAGATCTACGAACCGCTGCACCTGCGCCACACAGTCGTCGGGATCTCCGACGATGAATCCCGAGGAGTCCTCGAACATGTATCGCTCATCGTCGAAGTCGATGTTCTTGACTGCGCCCATGTACTGGTAGTCGGCAGACAGCTTGGATAAGCGGTCGTACGCGTCTGTCGAGAGCCCGACGGTCTCCTTGAGATGCCGCGCCCACTTGAAGGCTTCGTCGCGGGTCTCGGCACAGTGCATTCCGCCGCCAACCGCGACGAGCTTCTCCGCTTGTAGCGGATAGGAGTGCGTCGCGCCATCGAGGGCGTCGTCATAGATGCGCAACATGCTCTCTAGGAAGTCAAAGCCGAGATAGAAGCCACCGACGATGGCTCCGATGCCCAACTCTGCCGCCTTCCGAACGGAGTCTGGGCTGCCGGCGGCCATAGAGATGGGTGGATACGGCAGTTGAATCCCCCTGGGGACCAGGCTGCGTGGCGGAATCTTGTAGTGCTCGCCGACGTATGAGAACACGTCATTGTGAAGCGCGCGGCGGATCACCTCCAAGCCTTCGATGAGCTGCGCCTTGTTCTCGGTTGGGTCGACCTCGAAGGCCCGCAACGCAAGTGTCGTGTTCCCCCGCCCGACCCCGAGTTCCACTCGACCGTTGGACAGGATGTCTTCAGTCGCCAACCGCTCCGCTACGCGAAGAGCGTGGTTGATCCGCGTGGGCAGGAGCGTGACCAGGTGGATGAACCGAATGCGCGTGGTCAGAGCCATGAGGTAGGGATAGATGACCTCTGGCGCGGAGGTCGTCGCTGTGCCGATTGCGACGTGCTGCTCGGATGTTCCGAATGCGTCAAATCCCACCTCCTCCGCGAGCAGGACTTCGTCCACGAGTTCCCGGTAGCGATGCTCGTGGGTATGCCCCGGAAGCGTCTCGCCTTCGCTCATGAATATGAATCGCATGGTCACACCACTTTCCACTAGGTGAATGCTCCCTAACCTAGAGGCGAATGGCATCGTTTGTCAACGCCCCCTTGCATCTCGAATCACCAGCGAAAGATCGCCAGTAGATTGGCCCTGGCCTGCACATATTGGCGTTTGGGCTGAGCTTGCACCGCCAAGCCGACGACCAAGGTACTACCGACGAGTGGTGAAAAACATTAATCGCGATTAATCTCGACGGGATGGCACACCCGGCTTCCGCAGGTCCAACTCCGCCGATGGGGACAGTCCTCGCCTCGGAGGCGACGACCGACGCTGGCTATCGTGGTTAGCCATGGCCACTAACCACCTGCCGCGCGAGTCCTCCGTAGGCACCTCACGCCGGGATCGACTGCTCGAAGTCGCCGCCGACCTGTTCTTGCGTCACTCCTATGACACGGTGACAGTGGAAATGGTCTGCGCGAAAGCCGGGATTTCCGGGCCTGGGCTCTACAACCACTTCGAGAACAAACAGGCCCTCCTCATCGCGGTGGTGGAGAGTCCCTTGGCGGCCCTCCATCGATTCGCCCGAGACACCGCAGAAGCGGAGCCGGATCCACACACCGCGCTCGAGATCTTGGTCGACTTCCATATCAGGAGCGTGGTGGGCACCGCTCCGACGACGCTCGTCTTCATGAAGAATGAACACGCCCTGCCGGAAACGGATCGGCGCCGCATCCGACGCGAGATGAATCTCTACGCTGAGGAATGGATCTCGATTGTCTCAGCATTGCGGCCCGACCTATCCGAACCGGAGATTCGACTGCTCACACAGGCGGTGTTCTCGATGCTCAACGCCGTGGCAACTCTCAACAAAGGCCTGGACCAGGAGTCCATCGTCAAGACGATGTCGACCGCGGCCATCAAAGCGCTCACCTCACCTCGCGAGGAATGATGCCCGGGAGGCCCGTATCCGAACGGTACGGTTTGGGCGGCATAGCGATTCATTGATTCACTCGGCGTGTGGAGCCGATGACCCTCATCGCATCGCCGGCCGAATAATCGATGTCCACCGAGACGAGCGGCCGGTGCCGCAGCTGTCCGTCAGGTGACGTGTGCGCGCACGTACCTGCCGTCGTCACTGACCCAGCCCCTGCTTCGGGCGTAGGCGATCATCGCCGTGAAATCGGCGTCCCACTCGGACGAGCGAGATCCGACAGCACGCATGCACTCCACATCGAGCATCACATGCGAGACCGTTTCGGCGGTTGGACTCGTCCCACTCGCCCGCTCCAGCGCCATAGGATCGCTGGACAGCCCATCGACCGATAAAGACGTCAGGTCATCGGAGTCGCGGGCGGCGAGTTTGGTTGACCCGTCCTCGGCGAGGTGCAGCGTGACGATCATCGTCGGCCTCCGTGATAGCGGTGGTGGGGTGCACCACTCTACCCGCGGCCACCCCACGGCGCCCCCACTGCCGACAATTCACTTGTGCGCCAACATGTTAACGAATCGGACCAACCGCCGTGCAGCCGCCTTGACTGACATCCAAGCCGACTAGATTAATAGGAATTAACATTGACGGCCCTCGGGCCGAGGGGGTGGCACCGCCCACCAAGCGGCTCCGGAATGGCGCCGAAAAGCCTCGTAACTCCCATACTAATAGCATGTTTGCATGGCCTAGGCCCTTGCGCACGCAACCCTCATCGCGCGTTTGATTGACAATACCAAGTTATCGTCCTACATTAATCGTGATTCATACCATGACGGAGGATGTGGCGATGCGGTCTGCCGTCTGACAAAGCCAAAGACACCGCAAGGGCGTACCACGAAGCGCCACCGGCGTTTCGGGTGCGCTGTGAGGAGTGACTGCTTCACGGTCGGTGTACGGATACATCGAGACGGACCTGTGATCCCCACTGACACGTGAGGCCGGCGACTTGCTGAATACCATCGATCGCACCGGGAAGGTGCTGAATCTCTTCACGGCAGAGACACCCGAGTGGGGTGTCACCGAGGTGGCGACAACACTGCGGGTGCCAAAGTCAACGACTTTCGACGTCATGGCCAGTCTCGCCGCGATTGGCCTGCTGCAGCGGACTTCAGAGGACCGATACCGACTCGGCTGGCGTGTTCTGCTCATCAGTCGCCGGCTGATGAGTTCCACTTGCTTCAACGCGCATACGCACCGCTGTGTGGCCGACCTGGCCAATCAGCTGTCGGCCATCGTCACCATCGGAGCGTGGGATGGCCAAGGAGTCGTCTGCATCGCCAATGCGTCAGCAAGTCGAGCCGAGCCAATTGTCGCTGACGGAACCCATATCTCAGACCACACATCGGCGCTCGGCAAGCTGCTCATGGCACAACTCCCCTGGCCGAAGGTACAAGAGCGTATCGACCGATACGGCCTTCCACATCTGACGGAGAACTCGGTATCCGACGTCAATGCCTTTCGTGCGCAGCTCATATCAGCGCGCCGTGACGGTGCCGCGACCGAACACGGCGAGACCTTTGTCGGACAGTCGTGTACTGCAGTGGGCATCTACCAGCGCGAACGCCAAGCGATTGCCGCGTTATCGATCAGCATGCCAACAGAGCGAATGCAGAATCGTGGCGAAGAGTGCCTTCGCATCGCCCGGCGGTCGGCGCGCATTCTGCTCCAGCAGGGCATTTCGCGGTAAGACCTTCGGGCCGCGTAACGGCCATGCCGGCCATCGTGCGCTGCTTTGGCGCACACCTTGATATGTGGGTAGGCAGCGCGCTAGCAGGGCATGGTCGCTCTCGCGGCACACAGCTTCGCGGTGTGAGTCGGTCGGGCAAACGACGTTGCCAATTCCTTCGGGGCCGTTGACCGCGTCACCGTGGCGACCAACGGCGGATTGTCGCTGCGCGCTGCGCTTTCGCTGGCCGCGTCGCTTTCATGGGTGGCGGACACTGCGCCCATCGCAATCGCGGCTCCCGCGCCCATCACGGCAGCCATCAACTTGAGACTTGGAAAGACGCGGCCAAAAACGTTGTTCCCCATGCCTTCTCCTATCGAATATGAACAGTCTGGCGATACCATCACCCCAACCCGGACGTGACTGCCGCCACACTGCACGCGAAACTTGTTGTGCGTCACTGGGCGTCCGACTATTTCGGATACAGATCGTGGGCACGCAACCTGGGATCGCCTCGCCGGCAACCAATCCCTCGACGGTCAGTCGGTACGGCAGTGACTGCGTCCAGAACACGACCGCGCCGATTGTGTTGCGCCAAAGTCATATTGGTTGATCATTCTGATCGTGTTCCAACGTCCTACACGGAAGGTCGGTGTGCAACGTGCGCAACCGTGACAACGGCGCTTGCTTCGAATGCGACGCCGTGATGCGCTTAGCAGTGCATTCTGCGATCTGGATGTGAGTTCTCCTGACCTTGACGGTCGGCACTCATCCGCGCGCTACGCCACCAGGGAGTCACCATGACCATTACTCATTCATTCGGACTCGCGCCGTCCACGCAGAGTCGACAGGAATCTCAGTCACTTGATGTCATCGCCGCTCGAGTCTTGTGGCTTTCGACGGCAATGATTCACCACGCCAACCGTGTCCGCCCCAATCCCAGCGGTCTAAAGGTGGGCGGACATCAAGCGTCGTCTGCCTCGATGGTGGCGATCATGACCTCGTTGTATTTCGAGCATCTTCGATCCTCCGACCGGGTCTCAGTGAAACCCCATGCGTCCCCGGTGCTGCATAGCATCAATTATCTGCTGGGGTCGCTTGACGAGCGGTATATGACGACGTTGCGGGAATTCGGTGGCCTGCAAAGTTATCCGAGCCGCTCCAAGGACCCCGATCCGGTGGACTATTCCACTGGATCAGTGGGAATTGGTGCCACAGCTCCCATTTGGGGTTCGGTTGCGCGCCGATACGTGGACACGGTGTACGGCAACGCCGGCACTGGTCGGCAGTACTCCTTGCTCGGGGACGCCGAACTCGACGAGGGTGCAGTGTGGGAAGCCATCCTGGATCCCTCAGTTCGGGAACTCGGCGAGATCGTGTGGATTGTCGATATGAACCGCCAGTCCCTCGACCGCGTGGTACCTCACATAGCGACCGATCGGCTGCACGACATGTTCGATGCGGCGGGCTGGCAGGTCATTACGGTCAGGTTCGGCAGACTCCTCGAAGGCCTTTTTGCCAAGCCTGGCGGAGAGCAGCTGCGCAGCAGGATTCTCAATATGCCGAACCCGGAGTATCAGCGTCTACTGCGGTGTACTGCCGAGCAGCTGCGCACGCGCCTGCCCGGGGATGGCGACGGCGCCGCGGCCATCGCCACCCTGATTGGAGACCTGGACGACGCGACTCTGCTCCGGGCCATCGGAAATCTCGGCGGCCATGACATGGAGACGCTGCGGGACGCGTACTCCCAGATCGATGACTCGCGCCCGACAGTGATCATCGCCTACACCGTCAAGGGCTACGGGTTGCCGATCCAAGGGCATCCGCAGAATCACTCGTCGCTGCTCAGCAACGAGCAGTTCACTGCGCTCGCGGCGATGCTCGACGAGGATCCCGAGCATCCTTTCCGGCGATTCGATGAGGACAGCCCGGCGGGCAGCCTATGCCGGCAGGCGGCCGAACGACTTCGCCGTGACGAGTTCACCGAGATCGTGCCGCCGCGGGTGCCTACCGACATCGGACGTACTCCCCCGGCAGTCTCCAACACCCAGAGCGCACTCGGACGCACGCTGCTCGACTTGACTCGAGACGCACCCGAAGTCGCGAAACGGGTCATTACCGTGAGCCCGGACGTGAGTTCGAGCACCAACCTCGCCGGGTGGCTCAACAAAGTTGGCGTTTGGTCGCCCACCGAGCGGCGCAACTGGTTCGACGACGACGACGAGACGATCATGCACTGGCGCGAACGCCCCACGGGGCAGCACATGGAACTCGGCATCGCAGAAGTAAACCTGGTCGGACTCATCAGCGAGCTGGGCGCAACCTGGAGCCGTTGGGGACAGCCGCTGTTCCCGATCGGAGTGCTCTACGACCCGTTCGTCGAACGCGCCCTCGAACCCTGGTCCTACGGCATCTACGCGGGCGGCCAATCGATCCTCGTCGGTACACCCGCCGGGGTCACATTGGCGGCCGAGGGCGGTGCGCACCAATCGATTAAGACACCGTCGATTGGACTCGAACAGCCCGGGTGCATCAGCTACGAGCCTGCGTTCGCCACAGAGGTCGAGTGGATCCTGCTGCACTGCATCAGCCAGTTGGGACGCTCCAACGGCACATCGTCGTACCTGCGTCTGTCCACCAGGCCGGTGCAGCAGGTACTGGCAGACGTGCCTGATGATCCCGCGGCCAGGGAACGCCGACGCCGCCATGTGCTGGCCGGTGCATACTCGCTTCGGCATTCGACCACGCCGGCGGTGTGCATCGTCACCATGGGAGCCATGGCAACCGAGGCAATCGAGGCCGCGGCCCGGCTCAGCGAGATAGGTGTGAGCGCCGAGGTGATATGTGTGACCAGCCCGGACCTGCTCTTCCGCGCTTTACAGGGGCGAGAAGGCTTAAGTGAGTCCCCCTCGTGGATCCTGGATCAGGTCTTTCCTGCTGAGCGGGCTGCGCCGATGGTCACTGTGCTCGACGGGCACCCCCACACGTTGGCGTTCCTGGCGACCATCAACCACGTCCGCTGTAAGTCACTGGGCGTCAGCATGTTCGGACAAGCGGGCGATCTCGATGCCGTGTACCGCTACCACGGCATCGACACCGACAGCATCGTGCGCGCCGCGCTCGATGTGGCCAAATGAGACGGAGTGACGATGAGCGAAACACGAGTGACCATTTCACTTCCCTCCCTGGGCGAGGACATCACCGAGGCCACCATCAGCCGGTGGCTCGTCAGCGTCGGTGATGACATCGATACTGACGAACCCCTGCTGGAGGTGGCCACCGACAAGGTCGACACCGAGATCCCGTCTCCGGTGGCAGGCACCGTTGTGGAGGTCCTCGTCGAAGAGGACGAAAGCGTCGAGGTGGGGGCCCGCCTGGCTGTCATCGCCGTGGCGGTGACGCCCAGCCAAACGCCGCCTGCCCCAACCGAGACCCCGTCCACGGCAGCACCATCTCCGGCAGTGGTGCCCTTGGCCCCACAGCCCTCCGGTCCTGACCGAATCGCACCCCCGACGCCGAGCACGGCGGCCGCCGCGATCATTCCCGCCCCAGGCACAGTCTCAGGCTCACCGCAACGGTTGCCGCGGATCCGGCAGATCATCGCGGCACGCATGCTCGAGTCCCTGCAGACATCAGCGCAATTGACCTCGGTAGTCGAGGTCGACGTCACCGCCATCGGTCGGCTCCGTGCAGCGAGCAAGTCGCAGTTCCTCGAGCGCACGGGGGTCAAGTTGTCATTCCTGCCGTTCTTCGCCAGGGCCCTGGTCGAAGCGCTCGCGGAGCACCCGGTGCTCAGTGCCACGGTGAATCCGGAGTGCACGGAGATCACCTACTTCGACGGCGTCGATCTTGGGATAGCCGTCGATAGCCCGAAAGGACTAATGGTGCCCGTCGTTCGTGGTGCCCACCAACTGGGCATCCCGGACCTTTCGGTCGAGATCGCGGCACTCGCAGATCAGGTTCGTGTCGGTTCGATCCCACCCGATGCTCTTGTCGGCGGAACCTTCACCTTGACCAATACCGGCAGCCGCGGAGCACTGTTCGACACCCCCATCCTCAACGCTCCCCAGTCGGGCATCCTCGGGACCGGTGCCGTCGTCGACCGCGTCGTTCCCCAGCGTGACGCGGACGGGAATCTCTCCATCGGGGTGCGCTCCATGGTGTATCTCGCGCTGACCTACGACCACCGCATCGTCGACGGCGCCGACGCAGCGCGATTCCTGACCACGATCAAGGATCGGCTCGAGTCCGGTTTCACCGCCGAGGAAGTGTTCGCCACCACTGCGACCCGTCCGTGAGCGACGCTCGCTCTGCGACTGCCGAGCTAGTCAGGCCGGCACCACGTCCGATGCCCGCGCTCCATTGAGTAGAGGCCGCCTGAAGGCGGACGCCATCCCGTCATTGTGAGAGTGCCCAGGGACACCGCGTGGCCGCGTCCCACGCGGTGCTGGGTCACTACCGGCACTGCACTGTGCCGGAGTTTTCAACCGTTGATCATGAACGGCCGTGAACTCCACTCCGCATCACGCAATTCGTTCTTGCGGATCTTTCCGGTTGAAGTCTTGGGAAGCTCGTTGACGAACTCGACTGAACGTGGTGCCTTAAACGACGCGAGACGCGACTTCACGTGTGCGATGACCTCGGTCTCGTGGAGCTGCGCTCCGCTGGCGGTGACCACGAACGCTTTTGGCCGTTCGCCCCACTTATCATCGGGTACGCCCACGACGGCAGCCTCGAGTATCTCCGGATGCGACAGAATGGCGTGCTCGACCTCGATTGTCGAGATGTTCTCTCCTCCTGAGATCACCACGTCCTTCGCCCGGTCGAGGAGTTGCACGTATCCGTCGGGATGCATGACGCCCAGGTCACCCGAGTGAAACCAGCCGCCCTCGGTTGCCTTCCGCGTACCGTCTTCGTCGCCGTAATATCCTTTCATCACGCTGTTGCCGCACATCACAATCTCGCCCATCTCTGCCCCATCGGCGGCGACATCAATCAACTCGCCCTCCGGTGAAAGCACGGGCCGCACGACCCGCAGACGATTGGCAGTGATCATGCCAACACCCTGGCGTGCCATGAGTTCCGCGTGGTGTTCGGTGTCGAGTTCGTTCCACTCGGGCTTGGGTTCGCAGATGGAATAGGGTCCGTAGGTTTCAGTGAGGCCGTAGACGTGGACGATCGACGCGCCGAGACCGCGGATTGCGGCAATGATGCTGGGGCTGGGGGGTGCGCCGCCGTTGGTTATGGTCAACGGTGCGGTGAGGAGATGGGCCTGCTCGGCGTTGGCGAGCATGGTCAGAACCGTCGGTGCTCCGTTGAGGTGCGAAATCTGATGCTCGTCGATCAACGACCACATGCTTTCGGCGCGCACCGCCCGAAGGCAGACGTGCGTACCGAGAGCGCCAGTGACCGCCCACGTCGTGCACCATCCGTTGCAATGGAACATCGGTAGAGTCCACAGATACTTGGTCTCCTGGCCAAATCCCGAATGGTGTATCCCGCCGAGCGCGCTGAGGTAGGCACCACGGTGGGAGTACATGACTCCTTTGGGACGGCCAGTAGTGCCGGATGTGTAGTTGATTGCCAGCGTCCGGGTCTCGTCGTCGATCTCCCACCGGAGGTCGCCTCCCCTGCCGCGGGTCAGGAGCGCGTCATAGCTGTGAAACTCGCTCGGTACCGTGAAGAGGCCATCCACGGCCGGTAGTTCGATCCAATCATCGATCGTGGCGAATTCGCATCCGGCGTCGCGGAGTGACCGCAGGAGTTCAATTTCGCCAACTATCATGCGCGCACCTGAATGCCCGCAGATGTACTCGACCTCGGCCGCTGACAAGCGCGTGTTGACCGTGACAAGCACACCGCGCGCCAGGGGGACTGCGTAATGAGCGATGAGCATCTCGGCGGAGTTGCTGGCCAGATAGGCGACTCGTTCGCCATCCGAGATACCGGTGGCGCGAAGCGCTTTCGCGAGAGCCTGCACTGCTGCGGCGAACTCACGGTAGCTCCATTGACGTTGGCCGTCGATGATCGCGATCTTGTCGGGCATGATCTCGACTGCACGCTCGAGGAAACGGAGGGGTGTCAAAGGAACATCAAGACCAGTCATGGATCCTCCAGTTGAAGCAACGCTTCCTGCCGAAGCGCTGAAATCGGTTTCTAGTAGAACGATTGGGCGGGGCCATCACGTTCTCAGGCGCCCCGGGCTCGCGCATGCTGAACGATGAGGGAGGTGACGGCCTCGAGGCATGCTGTCCCGATGGACTCGGACGCGCCTGCTGGATCACCCAGGACACCGTTGGGCGATACTGCAGCGATGCCCTCGCTGAAGGCGCGGGCGAGGAACTCCTCGTCAACAGTGCCCGAGTATCCGCGGGCACAGCGTTCGACGCGCACCTTATCCGGATGTAGCACGAGCATCACGGAGGTTTCCGCGATGTCTGCGTGCCCCCCGACGTTGCCGCCCAGGGAAGCCACGTCCTCGGCGGCCCGGCGCCATGCATCGAGGATCGCCTCACTGTCTGTAAAGACGATGACCGACAGTGGGGCCAACTTAGCCTTCAGACGCAACTCGAAGTCGCGCATGACGGGATGGTTTCCGATGTGGCCTGAGAACAGGACCAAACGCTCAAATCCGTAACCAGCGAGGTTTGCGCCGTAGTCTTCGCAGATGGCTTCAAGAGTCGACGCTCGAAGCGACAGTGTGCCAGGGAATCCGAGGTGATGCGGCGAGTATCCGACGCGGACGGTGGGCAGGACGAGCGCGCCACCGAGGTCTTTCGCAATCCGCACCGCGAGTTCGTCAGCGTGGTCGGCGTCCACGGATAGCGGCAGGTGACCACCGTGCTGCTCGACTGCGGCGAGGGGCAGGATCGCCGTGCGCGCTCCCCCTGCGATCGCCTCACCGATTTCGGCACTCGTCATGTACTCGACCCGAATCTCGTTCATTGCGGCACCTACTTGCGTTCTGTCCTGGCGAAGCGAGCTTGGCGGACGATCTCGTCCTGCTCGCCGGCGTCGTACATGTCGTCGACGAAATCGGCAAAGGAGGCAAGGATGTTGGAACGCCGGATGGTGGCCTTTGGCGTCAACTCCCCTGCCGCCGGTGACAGGGCACGCGGCAGGATCCGGTAGGTTTTCAGCTGTAGTGGGCGGGCGAGTTCGGAGTTGACCTCGTCGATCCAGCCGGATAGAGCATCGTCCCGTTCGTGCGGAGTCATCGCTCGCGCCACGTCGCTGACGCATAGCAGCACCGCGAGGTACTTCCGACCTTCGCCCACGACGATCGCCTCATCAATGAGCGGGCTCGCCTTTAGCCGTACCTCTATCGGCTGCGGGCTAACCATCTTGCCACCGCTGGTCTTGAGGACATCCTTCATACGCCCGATGATCTTCACCTCGCCGTCGCGGTTCAGCTCGACCAGATCGCCTGTCCGGTACCACCCGTCCTCCATGACGGAGGCTGTCGCCTCAGGATTGCGCCAGTAACCTTTGAACAAGCATGGGCTGCGCAGCTGTAGCTCTCCTTCAGCAGAGACACGGATGGCCCACCGGGGATCGGGCATGCACTTGCCGATGGTCCCTGGCGCCGGAAACGCACGGTCCCATTGGGCGAGCACGGAGCCACAAGTTTCAGTCGTACCGAAAAGCTCGCGAAGATCGAGGCCCCACATGTGCCAAAGCGCGGCCACGTCGGGGGTCATGCTTCCGGACGCAGTCCAGCTGACCTTGATGCGGTCGATGCCGACCGTCGCCCGCAATGGTAGGAACACGCTTTTCATGCAGAAGCCGTAAAGCGCGTTGAGGTGCTTCGGCACCTGACGCCCCCGCCAGCGTAGAACGCTGATCCTTCGGGCGACCCTCATTGCAATCGAATATGCAAAGCGGAAGGCTCTCCCAGACTCGGAAAGCGCCTGCAGCATTTCGCTGGCGAGCTTCTCGTGCATCCTCGGCGGCCATACGACAGCAGTTGGCCGCACCCCGATGAGCGCTTCGCGACGCTGATCCATGGTGCAGTACGTGACGACGAGCCTCGTCATTATCGGCGCGAAGACTCCGATCAGCGCCGGCGCGACGTGTGATAGTCCGAGGAATCCAACGAGATCGTGCCTAGTCCTGCCGATCTCGGGGTAGGACATGGCGAAAGCAAGCACCGAGTACTGGAGTGTGCGGTGTGTGTGCATCACACCCTTTGGGGCGCCCGTAGAGCCTGACGTATAAAACAGCGCAGCCAGCTGGTCGATGTCGCCGGCTTCGACAAGAACGGTAAACAACTCCGGCTCCGCCAGGGCTCGCGCCCTACCGACAGCACGCAATGACGCCCAATGCACCGCCTTCACGGTCGGAGGCAGGTCCGCTGGTTCGGTATCGAACCCGATGGTCGCACACAAGTGCGGCAGCCCGGGGGCGGCCGCTGCCACCTTGGCGATGTCAGACGCACTCTCGGCGAAAATAGCTGTTGCCCCGCTACTTTCGAGCGCTTGCTCAACCTCGGCGCCTGAGCTTGTGGGATAGACTCCAACAGGGACGCCGCCCATGCTCAGGATCGCGAGGGCCGCCACTACCCACTCCCGGCGGGTAGAGGACATGATGGCCACCCGGTCGCCCGGCGCCACCCCGAGATTATGGAGGCCCAGTGTGGTCTCCCGCACTTCGTCTAGGTACTCGCTCCAACTGGTCGGGCGGGCAGCACCACCCGCCCAACTGCAGAAAGCGACCGTGTCCGGCTCGCGCTCGGCGCGGTCGCACAACATCTGCGCGAAGGTGCGATGCACAGCCTCGAACCCTGACACGCTGTGCAACACGGGGATCCCGTCCTTGCCGCAACCAGGCGAACTCGTGGAAACAACTCTCTCCATCTCCATGGTCAGCCCAATTCCTCAGCCAGATCGCTAATCTCGACGCCCGTGTAGCGCTTGACTACCTGCCACTTCCCGTCGACCACCTGGTAAACACCGTAGTCGGGTGCTGCCGTGTTCGTCGAGCTGAAATCGACTGGGCCACTGGCACCTTGATAGTCGATCCTCTCATTCTTGGCCAATAGTTCAAGGCCTTCATCCAGGGAGAACACCGGCGTGCCACCGGAATCAGTCACGTTGTGAAGATTGTCGGCAATCGCTGTGCCTGTGGCCGCGCCACCGGCCGCCATCGCCAAGAGTCCCGAAACGATCGCATCGTAGGCCATCGCAGCCGTCGGCTGCTGAGCGATGGCCATGCCCTTCTCTTCGCCATACTCCTCGATCAACACATCACGCATCCCCGCGACGGCCGGTGAGTCTGCTGCGAAAGCGGACTGCCCGTAAGCACCTTCAAGGTATTGGGCACCGACCTCGTTGAGCAGCACGGGGTAGGTCAACTCAGCGATAAACGACCATTTGCCAGGAATTCCCAGCCGCGCCCACTCGCGCACGATCGGTATCGCGGGCTCGACGGAGCCGGCGAGGAACACCATATCGGGCTTGGGCTCAAAGGCACTGCGAACCTCCGGCAGGTAGGAGCTCTGCCCCCCGTTGTACGCCACCTTTGCCACCACCGTGCCACCAAGCTTCGTGTAGTAGTCCTCCAACCAGCTCGACGTGCTTCGCGCCGAGTCGGAGTTCTCGTAGAGTATCGACAGCGTCTTGAAACCGTTGTCCCAGATGTTCTTTGCGACCGCCAGCCCATCGAAGGTATCCGGGCCGATTGTACGAAAGGTATAGGGGTTGGCCTGGTCGTCGTACTCCACGATGCCCGCATACGGCGATGCGATAGCAACCTCGCTGCGTTCTGCCTGACTGAGCGTCGCCATGAACGTCGAGGAGGTCGGACCCACGATGAATTGCGCGTTGTCTTTGTTGATGAGCTTGGTGACTGCGCGGACTCCATCCTCGGCGTTGAACTTCTCGTCCTCGCTGACCACCTCGAACGTGATCCCGTTGATGCCGCCGCGTTCGTTGACATGGTTCACCACTGCTCGGGTGATCGAATCGACAGCCCCGCCGAAGACGGCCGCCTCGCCCGATAGCGGCGCGGCCACACCGATCACGGAGGTTCCGTCGGAGGCCCCTCCACCGTTGTTTCCGCAACCTGTGAGCACCGCCCCGGTCGCCATAACGACGCACGCAACTGCCACCTTGTGCGTTGTTGCTCTGAAAATTGTCATAGTTCAGATCTCCTAAATGGCATTTGCGTTGGGCTGGTGGATCTTTCCTTGCTGAAGCTGGGTGAGCCAGACCTGCAACTAGCTCTACGCGTGCGGGTGAGCATGCGTGGCACCTATGCCTGTGAGATTCGAGCGCCCAGGAACATCTCGGCGAAGCCTGGATCGGCGAGCAGTTGCGGCCCGTTTGCCTCGTGATGGACCTGGCCGGATTCCATGAGAAATACGCGTCCGCACAGCGGCAGGATTTGACTGGGATGCTCCTCAATGACCCATAGGACGCCGGTCCCGCTGCGTTCGATGACACAGATCTGCTCGATGAGCGAATCGACAATCTGGGGTGCTAGGCCGGTAGTCGGTTCGTCGAGGATCAAGAGCCTTGGCCGCATGAGCAGTGAGGAGGCGATCGCGAGCTGCTGGCGTTGCCCGCCTGAAAGCGTTCCAGCTCGCTGCTTCCGGCGCTCGGCTAGGATCGGGAACAGTTCCAAAACCTCAGCCATGCGATCATGAGGAAGTCGCATCGCGCGGGTCACAACTTCCAGATTGTCTTCGACTGAGAGTGCGCCAAAGACGTTTCGTAACTGAGGCGTATAGCCAAGTCCACCGCGGGCCCGCTCGCGAGGGGACATCCCGTCGAGTGTCTCTCCATTGAGTTTGACGCTCCCACTGCGCGCATCCACAACCCCGGCGATGGTCTGCACGAGGGTCGTCTTGCCGGCGCCATTAGGGCCGATGATGGCTGTGATGGCCCCTTCGTCAGCAGCAAGTGAAATACCACGGATGATGTTGTTTCGACCGTAGCCGCTGGTCAGGTTCTCGACGTCAAGCAGTGGCACGGCGGACTCCCAAATAGGTTTCGATCACTAGGGGGTCGCGGATGACCTCCGCCGGTGGACCGTTGGCGATGACATGACCGTCGTGCATGACGTACAGCGCATCGGAGATCGCATTGATGAAGGACATGTTGTGCTCGATGACGAGCACCGTCACGTCCTCGGCGTCGCGGAGTTGACGCACGGTCTTCGATAGACGGTGCTGATCGTCGGGGTTGAGCCCCGAGGAAGGTTCATCGAGCATCAACAGCGACGGTGGATCCATGAGCAGACGGGCGATCTGGAGCAGGCGCCCCTGGCCGATCGACAGATCCCCCGCCCGGGTGTTGGCCAGTTCGGCCAACCCCATGCGATCAAGCAGTTTCCATGCACGGTCGACCAACGCCTGTTCACTCGCTGACACCTTGCGCGGCGAGGTGAATAGCTGCGATAGTCGCTCGCCTGGCACCGTGCGCGCGGCGGTGAGCAGATTCTGCATGACCGACATGCCAGTGAAATCCGCTGTGTTCTGAAATGTGCGCTTCAGACCCATCCGCGCAAGTTGATATGTCGGAGCACCCGTGACGATGCGACCGTTGAACACCACTGTTCCAGCATCTGGCTTGAGGAAACCGGACACCGCGTTGAACAGCGTCGTCTTACCAGAGCCGTTTGGCCCGATGAGACCGGTGACTTTGCTCCGTCCAACCGCCATATTGACACCGTCGAGTGCTCGGAGCTGACCAAAACTCTTCACGATGCCCCGCACTTCGAGTAACGGATCTGCTGCGTCCATCACCGACCTCCTGCCGTAGAAGCGGCCAGCACAGCAGGTGCCACGAAGGCTGTGCCGGGCGACGGGTAGCTGGCCAGTCGGGGCTTAAAGAGGCCTCCCGGCCAGAAAAGCAGGATCACGATGAGGACCAAACCCTGTAGCGCGTCCTGAAGGCTGGCCATCAGCTCCGACGAAATGAAGCCCACCTGAACGTATGTGAGGCCTTCGCGCAGCCCCAGCAGAACGACCGCACCAAGGACCGCACCGGCATTGCTGCCCATTCCGCCGATGATCAGAGCAATGAAGACCGTGAACGTGATGTTCACGTTGAAGAATGCCGGAGTGAGGATCGACAGGTACCACACGTACATGACCCCGGCCAGGCCCATGAAGAACGCGGCAAAAACAAAGGCCTTGAGCTTCACGGCGTAGACGTTCACCCCCAGCGAACGTGCAACCGCTTCGTTTTGGTTGATTGCGAGCAGGCTTCGGCCGAACGCCGACCGCGTGACACGCCGGAAGAGCAGGAAGGTCACACCCAGGACGGCCACAACAATTGCTGCAATGAACAACCCCTGCGCTCGCCCCGGGATGAAATCAACGCTCGGCACCGGCGCGTCGAGTAGCCCGCGCGCTCCATTAGCGATCGCCGGCTGGTTGATGAACAGCTGACGAGTCATCTCGGCAAGCGCAAGCGCGACCACAGCGAGGTAGTCACCACCAACCCTCAGCAGGCCGCTTCCGACAATGAGTGCGAGCAGCGCTGATGCGAGACCACCGATGATTGCCCCAGACCACCACGGTAAGCCCAGTCCGAGAATATATGTGTATGAACCAGTTTGAGCCGGCATGACAGTCAGCGCGTAGGCGTAGGCTCCGACACCGAAAAACGCCGCGACACCGAAGTTCACCATCCCGCCAACGCCGAACTGGAGGTTCAACGCTAGGGCTGCGACGGCGTAGATCCCCATAAGAGTGATCAGTCCGCCAAGAATCAGCAGAGTACTCATGCGACACGCTCCTTCGGACCGCTGAAGAGGCCCTCAGGCCGAAAGAAGACGACCAATGCGATGACCGCGAACACCACCATCTGGGTGTATTCGGACGGGATGACGAGGGTTGCGAGACTTGATGTGAGACCAACCAGGACGGCTGCGAGCATCACGCCATAGATGCTGCCGAGTCCACCGATAATGGCCGCGGCGGAGATGATCAGCACCTGATCCCAGCCGAGCTCAGGGTAGATGCGTGCGGTAAAGGCAATGAGCGTTCCCGCCAGCGCAGCCAACGCGCTCGCGACCGCCCATGTGACGTACTGCAGATAGGAGGTGTTGACACCGCGAATCTGAGCCAGCTCCTGGTTGTTGGCCATCGCGCGCAATGCCCGGCCGCTGTAGGAGTTCGACAGCCAAAAGTGCAGTGCCACAACCACCAGAGTCGCGATGCCGATGACAGCGATCTGATCAACGCTGGCCACTGCGGTCTCACCGATGCGCAAGGTCTCTTGCAGAGGTACGTTGAGCGTCTTCACCCCGTACCCGGTGAACACCTCGACCATTGCGTGAATGAAGAACGCAAGACCGACTGATGCGATCATGGGGATATGGTGCGGACGTCCGCGCATCGGCCAGAAGATGAGCCGAGCCGATACAACGCCCGCCACCGTCGTGACCACGATCGCCGCGAGACAGGAGGCTACCCAGTGCATCCCCAGCAGCACATTGAAGCCGTACGCACTGAACCCGCTGAGGACGATGAGTTGGGGATGCGCGATATTGAGGAAGCCCTCCACCCGGCGCACGAGTTCGAAGCCCACCGTGGCCAGCAACAGAACCGCACCGCTGACCAAGCCAGCAGCAACGACGACTAGCACGAATCCCCCTTCATGCCCTTGCACGCCGAGATCTATTGCTGTTACCGCACTCTCGCAGGCAACGGGAGGCTGGATCGTCGAAGTTCCGGGCGCCCTTGCCGATTTCAGGTTCTGTCATGATTCACCGTGCAACTTCTTGCGTTGCCGGAGAGCTAGGGACGAGGTGGCCATCGCCACGTGCAGAGGGGAATTCGGCCGGCCGACCCTCGCGGAAGGCTTGTCGGGCCTCGCGGTAGTCCGCGCTCGCGAAACCTAGGGTCTCCAACGCCGCGGACAACTCCTGCTGAGGAAGGGCATTGGTCAGCCAACCTGAGTTCAGCGATCGCTTTGTCCAGCGGATTGCCTGCTGTGAGCCCTGCGCAAGATCGTCGGCGATCGCCAAGGCGCGATCGAGCACCGCCTCCTTCGGCTCGGTGACGCTCACCAGACCCATATGCTCAGCCTCAGCGCCAGTCAGACTTGCTGAAGTTAGTTGGTAATACTTAGCTTTGGCCATGCCGACGAGCAGCGGCCAAATCAGGGAGGAGTGGTCGCCCGCGACCACTCCTACACGAGTGTGGCCGTCCCGAAGCAAAGCGTCCTCAGCAGCGACACTGATGTCCGCGAGCAACGCCATTGACAGACCCCAGCCCACCGCGGGCCCGTTGATCGCCGAGATGAGGGGCTTATCCATGTTCAGGAGCGCCGTGATCCGTCGCCGCTCACCCTCCATGAGCGCGATCGCGTCATCCAGGGTGGGGTCTGGTTGGCTCACATCCATGCCTGTGCAGAACCCGCGGCCGGCGCCAGTGATAACAGCGACCCGCGTTTGGGGGTCACGGTCGACATCAAGCCAAATTTCGGTCATATGCTCGAACATCGGCATCGTGAGGGAGTTCAGTCGCTCGGGACGATTGAGGGTGATGAGGAGTACCCCGTTTGGTTTGCGCTCGATCAAGATCTCCTTCGGGTAGCGGCTAAAGACGTCATCCGCGGCCAGTGTGTTCATCGCGCTTCTCCTACCTCGACACTATTTTCGGTTGTTTCCTGCTGGGACACTGCTTTCGAACGCTTCGAACTCGACGTAGCAGGCGGCCGCTCGGCGCGAACACCATCCAGAATCGCCGCTGAGGTGCGCCCCGGTAACGGCGCTCATGCGTATGCGCTGGTGTCGTCTCGACTTCGCCCATATAGGTGAATCGCCCGTCGCATCCCATCGGCCTCTGTGAATGCGCATTAACCTATGGCCCGAGTGTGATCCTGTCAACACTTTCTGTAGAACCACGGGCATTTCCGTGGGTTTCACCTGCATACCGTTGCGCAGAGCCACAGATGGAACCGCCTGTCCATCGGATTAAGGGCCACAAATGGCACCCGCAGGCGGCCGATCCAACCTTTTGTGGATTAATGCTCGTTAATAACGGCACACGCGCTGATCACCGCGGATGCGCGTTATTCCTGTAGCCGGCGTGCCCACGCTCTCCTGACCACACAGACCGCAGCCCAATGCGACCGCGGGTACGGCAACCCACGCTGAACTGGCTGAGTGTCAACGAGTTTGGCACACCATTCGACGCCGTGATCCTGGCCCTTTACAATATCGCAGGCCGCATCCTCAACTGGTCCCATTGGCTCGACTGTGTGGTGCCGTGGCGCTTCCGCCGTCCCGGCATGCGGTACCGCCGTCACCGATGTGCCGGCTGTGCGCATCGCGCGCACGGCGACCGTCAGCTAAGAGGACGGGACCAGATCCCCGCTACCATCGACGCCGGCCTGGCCCAGGGGCCTGTCGCGTCAGGCGTCCGGCAGCTGCAGCGTGGTCGTCGCGAGGTGCGCGAGCAGACGGCCCTCATCGACCGCCGCCGAGCGGTAGGACACGTAGCCGTCGGGTCGGATGAGACAGGCCGCCGGCGTCGTGGCGGCATCGCCGAAACCGTATGCAGTGGCAAGGTTCCCGTCCGCGTCGACCAACGTCGCGCCGAACACCGCGGTATCCGAGAGCCCCTCGGGCACCACGACGACAGCACGCAGGCGCCCGGCCGACCGAGCGATCACATCCTCGGCGACCTCCATCGCCTCGCCCCACGCCGCCTCCGATGTCGCCCACAGCAGCAGGGTGTGGCCGGTGTGGCGGAACAACTCGTGACAGCGAATGGGGCCGGTCACTGCGCTGCGACGAAGGCCGGTGGCGTCCGGCGCCCGCTCCCCTGGACGTGGTCCGGCGGCGGGACCCGGTGCGTCCGGATCGTCGCCGACGATGGGGCTGTCGGCGTAGTGCACCAGGAGTTGCGCTGTGCGCAGCACCGTCGTCTGCAAGTCGTCGCCGCCGCCGATTCCCTCCCGGGCTGCACGCACCGTCCGGCCAACCACCTCCTCCCCCACGGGATGGCGTTCGGCGTGGT
Source organism: Mycolicibacterium sp. 624 (assembly GCF_040548615.1). Lineage (NCBI taxonomy): Bacteria > Bacillati > Actinomycetota > Actinomycetes > Mycobacteriales > Mycobacteriaceae > Mycobacterium > Mycolicibacterium sp. 624. The sequence goes on along the minus strand of NZ_JBEPRZ010000004.1, from coordinate 211,822 downwards.
AACTGTCCAGCAGGTGCGGCGCCGCCGCGCCCTGCACGGCGAGCGCGAGTTTCCAGCCCAGGTTGTAGGCGTCCTGGATACCGGTGTTCATGCCCTGCGCGCCTGTGGGCGGATGGATGTGGGCGGTATCGCCCGCCAGGAACGCCCGGCCCTGCTGATACCGGTTGACCAACCGGTGACTGATGCGGAAGACCGATGACCAACGCATGTTTGTCGCCGTCGTCGGCTCGGGCGCCAATCGATCGAGAACCGCCTGCACGTGGCGCAGCGCCGGCTTCGGCGCATCGGCCTGAATCCCGTGTGTGACAACGTCTTCCACGCGGGTGGCCGCAGACAGCTCGTCGGGCACCAGCATCGAGATTCGATAGCGGCACCGGCCGGGCAGCGGGATGCACACCAGCAAATCGTCGACGACGCCGTCGGTCACATGCGAGCTGCGCACAGACAGGCCAGTCGGAAGGCCCCAGTCGAGCTCGACGTCGGCCAGCATGTACTCCTCGGGGAACGCGTCGCCCTCGAACGTCAGCCCCAGCGTCTTGCGCACCACGCTGTGCGCGCCCTCGGCGGCCACCAGATACTCGGCTGACACCTCGCGTTCGCCGTCGGCGTCGCGCAGGGTCGCCTTCACACCGGCGTCGTCGGCGGTGAAGGCGACCAGTTCCACGCCGCGGCGAACTGCGGTGCCGAGCCCCGCCAGATGCGCACCGAGAATCTCCTCGGTGGTGTACTGCGGCAGGCAGACGAATCCGTACGGCACCTCATCAGGTATTGGGAAGACGAGTTCTCCGGTGCGCTCACCGTTGACGTACATGACCTGCCCGCGCATCGTGATCGACGCGTCGAGCGCGGTGTCGACGATGCCGATCTGATCCCAGATCTCGAGGGTGCGGGGTTGGATCCCTACGGCCTTCGCCCACGGCGCCACGCTGTCGCGTTTGTCGATGATGAGAACGTCAACTCCCCGGCGCGCCAACTCAATAGCAGCTGTGAGCCCCACCGGGCCGGCTCCGACGACGATCACCTGTGCGTCCATGTGCGGGACTCTAGCGATCAGGACGCATTACGAGAACGGGTTTCACCGCGCCACCCGTCGTCGCGGAATGCCATGCGTCGCCGAAGTCGTCGAACGAGAAGGTGGTCACCAGCTCCTCCAGCGGCAGGTCGCCGCGGCGCCACATCTGCGCCAGTTGCGGGATGAACACGTGCGGGTCGCTGTCGCCCTCGACGACACCGCGCACGCGAAGGCCACGACCCATGATCAATCCGACCGGAAGCGCCGCGCTCAACGCGCCCAGACCGACCAGCGCAAGAGTGCCGCGGGCACGCAGGCAGGTCAGTGCCGTCGCTATGACGTCGGGTAGCGCGGTCGTGTCGATCGCCGCCGTCGCTCCCCCACCGGTCACCTCGATGAGGTGCGCCGCGACATCGCCGTCGACCGGGTCGATGACGGCGGTGGCGCCCAGACGCATCGCCAAGGCCCGTCGCTGCGGCACCGGATCGACGGCGACAATGGCCCGGCATCCCGCGATCCGCCCACCCATCACCGCCGAGAGCCCCACCGCACCCGCGCCGAAGACGGCCAGCACGTCGGCGGCAGCCAGAGCCAGGGCGTTGAGCACAGTGCCGACACCGGTCTGGACGCTGCAACCCAACGGCGCCGCCAGCTCGGGGGGCATGGGTTCGGGCAGCACGACGGTGTTGGCCGGCCGCGAGATGGCGTGGGTGGCGAAGCTGGACTGCCCGAAGAACCCGCCGGCCACCGGTGTGCCGTGCAGGCGCAGGGCGCTGGTCTCGTCACCGCGATCACCGCGCATGTTCAGGCCGGTCGAGTGGTCACAGTAGGCGGGGGCGCCCTCGGAGCAGTTCGCGCATTCGCCGCAACTGGCGAACGTCAGGACCACCTGTTGGCCCATTGCCGCCGTTGCGTCGGGGCCGGCCTCGACAACGGTGCCGGTGCCCTCGTGGCCGAATGTCATCGGCAGCCTCGCGGCCGGAAACCGGGCGGAGACGCTGACGTCGGTGTGACAGATGCCGACCGCGGCGACGCGCACCAGCACCTCATCGCCGACGGGCGGCCGGATCTGGACGTCGGTCAGTTGCGGAACGGCTCCCGGCTCGAGCACGACCGCGGCACGCGCCTCTATCACCCTGGGATGTTAAATGGTCTGGATGCGAGCCATACAGGTACCACAGTTGGACGGTCCACACGCCGCGGAATTGGTGGACATCGACGAGCCGACATCGGCCGACGGCGTCGTCATCGACGTGTACGCCGCCGGCGTCGCCTTCCCCGATGCGCTACAGACCCGCGGGCTCTACCAGCACAAGGCGGAGCTGCCCTACGTGCCGGGAGCCGAGATCGCGGGCGTGGTGCGTAGCGCGCCCGCCGGCGCGCACGTGTCCGCAGGCGACCGGGTGGCCGGCCTGACGATGCTGACGGGTGGCATGGCCGAAGTCGTTGCGTTACCGGCAGATCGGGTGTTCGCGCTGCCGGACTCGGTGTCCTTCGAGGCGGGTGCTGGCCTGCTCTTCAATGATCTGACGGTGCACTGCGCACTGCGAACCCGGGGCCGGTTGGTTCCCGGCGAGACGGTCCTCGTGCACGGTGCCGCTGGCGGCATCGGAACATCTACGCTGCGCCTGGCCGCGGCGTGGGGTGCCTCGCGCATCATCGCCGTGGTCAGTACCGAGGACAAGGCGGCCGTCGCCAGGGCCGCCGGCGCCACCGACGTGGTGTTGGCCGACCACTTCAAGGACGCAGTCAAGGAACTGACCGGCGGACGCGGCGTCGAACTCATCGTCGACCCGGTGGGCGGTGACCGCTTCACCGACTCGCTGCGATCGTTGGCACCGGGCGGACGCCTGCTCGTCGTCGGATTCACCGGCGGCGAGATCCCAACCGTCAAGGTCAACCGGCTGCTGCTGAACAACGTCGACGTGATCGGTGTCGGGTGGGGCGCTTGGGCCGCAACGCATCCCGGCTATCTACACGAGCAGTGGGCCGAACTCGAACCGCTGCTGGCCTCGGGCCTGATCACCGCACCCGATCCGGTCGTCTACCCGCTGGAGCGCGCCGGTGACGCCATCGCCTCGCTGGAGGACCGGTCGGCCAAGGGCAAGGTCGTGGTGAGGGTGCGCTGAGCGCAAGGTCGTCGTGAAGGGGCGGTGTCGGTTTCGCGGTCCCTGACAGAGGGCACTCCGGACTTCAAACGGAGCGAGGAGACCACACATGGCCAAGAAGACGAGCAAATCAGCTGCGCTCCTGTATCGCCCCATAGGCCTGGCCAGCTCGCTGGTGGGCGGACTCATCGCCGGGCTCGTGTTCAAGCAGGTGTGGCGACTGGCGGCTCCCGGCCCGCAGTCCAATCCGCCGAAGGCCCTGGAGACCGAGTACCCCTTCAAGCAGATTCTGCTGGCCGCCGTCATACAGGGCGCGATCTTCTCGGCGGTCAAGACCATCATCGACCGGCAGGGCGCCCGACTCTTCGAGAAGGCGACCGGCGAGTGGCCGGGTAGCTGAGCGCTTCGTGCGTGCTGACGTTCGCTCAGCGAGCGTCAGCGCTCATGATTCGCAGAGTTCGGCCGCGTTCGACGTTCCTAAGGCCCGAGTCTCCGAGCGTCCCAAGTTCGACGAGCGGATGCTCGCCGACCGACGAATGGTGCTACGGATCGCGGTGACCCGCGTCTACGGTCTGCACCATCCCGCCCTCAGGTCGTCAGCACCACCTTGACGCAGTCGGCATCCCTGGCCGCAACTGCGGCGTAGGCGGCGGGCGCCTCGGCCAGCGGCATGGTGTGGGTGAAGATGTTGCTGACGTCGAGCCGGCCTGATTGCAGCAGGGGGACGAGTTCGGGCCAGGTGCGCTGCACGGGCGCCGTGGTGAACCGCAACGAGATGCTCCGAATCAGACTGAGTGTGGCGGGCAGCGGGAACGGGTTGAGGTCGTGCACACCCACCACCGACACCGTGCCACCGGCCCGCACGCAGGCCAGCGCATCGTTCATCGACCCATCGCTGCCGACGGCATCGATCACCGACACCGCACCGCGACCGTCGGTCGCATCCAACACCGCCTGCAGTGCCGGTGGCGCCAACCCGACGGCCCCGGCCTGCTCGGCGCGCTGCCGTCGACCCTCGACGGGATCGATGGCGAAGACGGTGCCCGCGCCGAGCGCGATGGCGCTGTGTACCGCGCACAGTCCGACCGCACCCAGACCGATGACCACGACGGTGCCGCCGGGCGGGATGTCGGCACGCTGCGCACCCGCCCACCCCGTGGCGAGATTGTCGGTCAACAGCAGGGCTTCCTCGGTGTGAATGTCCTCGGGCAGCGCCAACAGCTGGAAGTCCGCGACGGGAACCGCCAGCAGTTCGGACTGCGCGCCGCCGAGTACACCGGCGCCGAAGATCCGAGGCCCACCGACGCACGTCACCGGATCGTGTGTCGCACAACCGGCGCACGACCCGCAGCCGGCGACCGAGGAGACCAGCACGTCGTCACCTACCTTCACGGTCGTCACATCGGGTCCGACCTCGACCACCGTGCCGACCGCCTCGTGGCCAAGGGCAACCGGCGCGGCGAGCGGGTAGTCACCCTCGTAGAAGTGAAGATCGGAACCGCAGATCGCGGTCGACCGCACCTCGATGATGGCGCCGTCCGCGCCGGGCAGCGTCGGATCGGGCACCGTCTCGACCCGAACCTGACCCGGAGTATCGATCACGACGCTCTTCATCTGAACTCACTCTCCATAGATCCACTGCCCCCGACGCAGCACACCGCGCACCGCGAGGTCACCATCCAGAACTACCAGGTCGGCATATGCACCCGGCGTCAGGCCATCTGACGGTAGTCCCAGTGCCCGCGCCGGATTGATCGAGGACTGCCGCACGGCCTGCAGCAGCGCCGCCTCCGGCGGCAGTCCGGCGTGCGTGACAGCGAACCGGAACACCCTGTCCATCGTCGCGGTGCTGCCTGCGATGGTGTCGGAGCCCCCGACACGCGCAACGCCCGCGACGACGTCGACGGCGATCGGACCGAGGCGGTACCTCCCGTCGGGCATCCCGGTGGCCGCCATCGCGTCGGTGATCAACGAGACCCGGTCGGCTCCGGCACTCATCGCGACATGTCGGTAAATGGCGGGCGCGATGTGCACGCCATCGGTGATGAGTTCGACGGTCACACTGGGATCTTCGAGCAGCGCGATGGCAGGCCCTGGCTCCCGCCGATCGATCGGGCGCATCGCGTTGAACAGATGCGTGCCCACCGTCGCACCCGCCGCGATCGCCGCACGCGTCTGTTCGTAGGTGGCCTCGGTGTGCCCTACCGCGACAACGACTCCTGCATCGACGAACTGCCTGATCGCCGCGAGTCCACCGTCCCGCTCGGGTGCGATGGTGACCATCCGAATCGTTCCGGCGCCCGCCTCGAGCACACGGTCGATCTCGGCTGGGTCGGGGTCGCGCATCAGCGATGGCTGATGCGCACCACAGCGACTGGCCGACAACCAGGGTCCCTCCAGGTGGATACCGTCGACCAGTCCGGCGCGCACGTCGTCGGCCAATCCGTATACCTGGCGCAGCAATTCGTCCAGCCCGGCGGTCACCAGGGACGCGACCATCGCGGTCGTGCCGAATCGGCGGTGATACGCCACCGCGGTGGCGGTCTCGGACGCGACGGCGGCGGAGAAGTTCGCACCGGCCCCGCCGTGCAGATGGGTGTCGACGAATCCGGGCACCACCGTCACCGCCCCGAGGTCGCGGTCCGCGGGCCGCGAGGGAACTCCCCTGCCGACTGCCGCCACGTTGTCCTGGTCCACCTCGATCCACCCGGGCCGCAACAGTTCTGAGCCCGTGGCGATGGTGTCTGCCGTCAGTAACAACTCAGATGCCCTGCCAGTCCGGCTTGGCGCGGTAGGTCTCGCGGTAGTAGTCGACGAGCTGGAGGCGGCGTGCGGCGGCGTCGTCGAGCAGCACGGTCACGTGGGGGTGGTGTTGCAGAATGGTCGCGGGCCACATCGCGCTGACCGCGCCCTCGACCAGGTGGTGCACGGCCTCGGCCTTGCTGCTGCTGGTGGCGACCAGGATCACGTGCCGGGCCGCCATGATGGTGGCGAGGCCCTGCGTGAGGCAGTGGGTCGGCACCGCGTCGATGTCGTCGCCGAAGAAGCGCGCGTTATCGCGGCGCGTCTGCATGGTGAGCGTCTTGATCCGGGTCCGTGACGCCAGCGACGATCCCGGCTCGTTGAAGGCGACGTGTCCGTCGGTGCCGATGCCGAGGATCTGCAGATCGACGCCACCCGCATCACGAATCGCGTTCTCGTACTGCTCGCATGCCGCCGGGATGTCGGCGGCCAGACCGTCGGGGCTCTGCACCGCTCCTGGCGCGAAGTCCACCCGCGACACGAAAACGTTGTCGATGACCGTGCTGTACCGCTCGGGATGGTCGGCGGGCAGGCCCACATACTCGTCGAGGGTGAAACCCCGTGCCGAGGCGAAGGAGATGAGCCCCGCATCGCAGCGCGCCGCGAGTTGGTCGTAGATCGCCAGCGGCGACGATCCGGTGGCCAGCCCCAGGACCGCCGTCGGTTTGCGAGCCAGCAGTGCGCCTATCGCGTCCGCGGCGAGGGCGCCGATCTCCTCGGCGTCGGCCAGGGTAATGACTTCCATCTACTTGGTCGCGGTGAAAAGGGTGGCACCGTAGTCGATCTCGGAGCCGGTGCTGACCGCGTCGGACGGCGTGACATTGTCGGATTCGCGTTCGTCCATGACCACGACGGGCACGATGGGATTGAGGCCCTTGGCCACGATGGCCGGAACGTCGTAGGTGATGACGGTCTGGCCCGCGATGACGTCGTCGCCCTGGCTGACATGAGAGATGAAGCCCTCACCGGCCAACGCCACGGTGTCCAGGCCGAGATGGACCAGCACGCCGACATTGTCCGGTGTCATCACGATGTAGGCGTGGGGCATCAGCTTGAGCAGCTTGCCACTGACGGGAGCGATCGCGTCGACCACCGCACGGGGCGGGTCGACGGCGGCACCGTAGCCGACCATGCCCTGCGAGAACACCGGATCGGGGACGTCGGACAACGCAACTGCACGCCCCGCCACCGGGGCGAGGACTGGCGTCTTGCTCACGATGAGCGACTCCCTATCTAGCGGACACCATCGTCCGGCCTGCACCAACAATACGAGCGCAGCGCAAAGACGGCCTCCACTTCAGCGCTACTCGTTTAAGCTACCGCTGCGCTTCGACGGTCGGCGTGGGCGCCACAGGGAGGTCACCGATAATGGGCGATGCGACGAAACCCGTGGGCGCACAGAGGAAATCGGGGATGCGCATACCCGGCTTCGCGCAGTTGCAGCGGCTGGGCAAGAGCCTCATGCTGCCGATCGCGGTACTGCCCGCGGCGGGCATCCTGCTGCGGTTGGGTCAGCCCGACCTGCTGGGCCGGATCGACGCGCCGGTCATCGGGGCGTTCTTCCAGGCGATGAGTGCGGCAGGTGACGCCGTATTCGCCAACCTGCCGCTGCTGTTCGCCGTCGGCGTGGCCATCGGATTCGCCAGAAAGGCCGACGGCTCGACCGCGCTGGCCGCCGTGGTGGGTTACCTGGTGGTGGAGGCGGTGTTCAAGACCATGTCGCCGATCGTTCTCGCCGGCGAGGTCGACAAGGCCGGTGACCAGGCTCAGATCAACTACAGCGTGTTCGCGGGGATCGTGGTCGGTCTGCTCACCGCCTGGTTGTTCGACAAATACCACACCATCGAGTTGCCGTCCTACCTCGGATTCTTCGGCGGGCGGCGGTTTGTGCCGATCGTGGTGTCGTTGGCCTCGCTGTTCCTCGCGTTCGCCATGAGCTACTGCTACCCGATCTTCGACGTGGGGCTGACGAGTCTCGGCCAGTTCATCGGCGGCGCAGGTGCGCTCGGTGCATTCGTCTACGGATTCGCCAACCGCATGCTCATACCGCTGGGTCTGCACCACATCCCGAACTCCTACGTCTGGTTCCTCTATGGCGACTACCAGACACCCGGCGGCGACGTCGTCACCGGTGAACTGACCCGATTCGCGGCGGGCGACCCCACGGCGGGCATCCTGACGTCGGGCTTCTACCCGATTCTGATGTTCGGCCTGCCGGCCGCCGCACTCGCGATGATCCACGTGGCCAACAAGAAACAGCGCAAGGTGGCGGTCGGAATCCTGTCGGCGGCTGCGCTGACCGCGTTCCTGACCGGTGTGACCGAGCCGCTGGAGTTCGCGTTCATGTTCGTGGCCTTCCCGCTGTACGTCATCCACGCTCTGCTGACCGGGCTGTCGCTGGCGGTGGCCTACCTGCTCGACATACACCTGGGCTTCTCGTTCTCCGCCGGGCTCATCGACCTGCTGCTCTACGGCACCGCACCGGCCGCAAAGAACATCGGACTGTTGATCGGGATGGGCCTGGTGTTCTTCGTCGTCTACTACGTGCTGTTCCGGTTCGCGATCACGAGGTGGAACATGCGCACTCCCGGCCGGGAGCCGGAGGCCGAGTTCGAGGCCGAGGAGCGGGCGAACATCGGGGAGGGCGCGGAATCGGCGACCGCGGTGGCGGCAGGCGGTACGGCGACCGCGACGATCGCAGCTCCGGCGGACAGCAGAGCCGAACAGGTCATCGAGGCGTTCGGCGGCCGGCAGAACCTGGTCAATGTCGACGCCTGCATCACGCGCCTGCGCATGGAGGTCGCCGACAAGGGCAAGGTCGATCAGGCCCGGCTGAAGAGTCTGGGCGCAGCGGGTGTGGTCGAGGTCGGCAACAGCGTGCAGGCGGTGTTCGGCACCCAGGCCGAGGCGCTCAAGAACGCCATCCTCGACGTCCTCTAGACCAATTTCACGCCCGTGGCCTGGGAATACCTAGCCAATCTCGCTTTCGATGTTTTGTGCGCGCGCCCAGGTGGTAATCGACTGTCATGTTCCTGAACGGCGATTTCTCAAAGCGATTGTTCATTGCTGGCGCAGCGGCTGCTGCCCTGGCCATCACACCGCTTGGTGTGCCGACGGCGCTCGCTGAGCCGGCACCGCCGCCGCCGTGCGCCGACGTCAACGCACCGGGCTGCGCAACTGCCGGACCCGGCGGCGTCCAGGCCACGGTTCCCGGTGCAGGTGCTGTGGCTGGCCCGGAGGGGGCCGGAGCGACCGTGCCCGGTGCCGGTGCTGAAGCCGGACCCGGCGGAGCCGCTGCCACCGTTCCCGGTGCAGGTGCTGAAGCAGGACCCGATGGAGCCCAAGCCACCGTGCCCGGTGCCGGTGCTGAAGCCGGACCCGGCGGCGCGGCAGCCACCGTTCCCGGCGCGGGTGCTGAAGCGGGACCCGGCGGCGCCAGTGCCACCGTTCCCGGTGCCGGTGCCGAAGCAGGTCCCGGCGGCGCCAGCGCCAACGTTCCAGGTGCCGACGCCAACGTCGGCCCCGGCGGTGGCCAGTTCTGCATCGACAACGTCGGTTGCGTCGGCGGTGCGCGGTAACCACACCAGTCACAACTGAACAGCATGCAGGCCAGGGCTGAGCCCTGGCCTGCATGCTGTGGTGGAGATGGCGATTTGAAACTCGATGCGCCACACCAGCCATACACTCGGGCAATAAGCGGAATCCGCTCAGCGAGGAGCACAGCCCATGTCGATCACCGAGCCTGTCAGCAAGTCCGTCACCCAGCCTGCGAACGAGTCGGTCACTGGGTCGGTCACTGAGTCCGTCAACCAGGATGTGGCCGCCACGCAGCAGTACTTCGACAGTCCGCGCTTTGAGGGGATTACCCGGCTCTACACGGCCCGCCAGGTCGCCGAGCAGCGCGGCACGATCCCCATTGACTACACCGTCGCCCGGGAGACGGCGGCGGCGTTCTACACCCGCCTGCGCGAACTCTTCTCCCAGCACAAGAGCATCACCACCTTCGGCCCGTACTCACCAGGGCAGGCCGTCACGATCAAGCGCATGGGCATCGAGGGCATCTACCTCGGCGGGTGGGCGACCTCGGCCAAGGGGTCGCTGAGCGAGGACCCCGGCCCCGACCTGGCCAGCTACCCGCTGAGCCAGGTACCGGACGAGGCGGCCGGACTGGTACGCGCGCTGCTCACCGCGGACCGCAATCAGCTGTACCTACGGCTGCGTATGACCGACGCCGAGCGCGCCGCGACCCCGGCAGTCGACTTCCGGCCGTTCATCATCGCCGACGCCGACACCGGTCACGGCGGAGATCCGCACGTCCGCAACCTGATCCGCAGATTCGTCGAGGTCGGCGTGCCGGGCTATCACATCGAGGACCAACGCCCCGGTACCAAGAAGTGCGGCCATCAGGGCGGCAAGGTGCTGGTGCCCTCCGACGAACAGATCAAGCGACTCAACACCGCCCGCTTCCAACTCGACATCATGCGGGTGCCCGGCATCATCGTCGCGCGCACCGACGCCGAGGCGGCCAACCTGATCGACAGCCGTGCCGACGAACGCGACCAGCCGTTCGTCCTTGGTGTCACCAACCTGAGGATCCCGCCGTACAAGGCGTGCTTCCTGGCCCTGGTGCGCAGCTTCCACGACGCGGGTGTCACCGCCCTCAACGGTCATCTGCTCTACGCGCTTCCCGACGACGAGTACGCCGCCGCCGACGCGTGGCTCGAGCGCCAGGGCATCAAGAAGGCCGTGACCGAGGCCGCGTCCGGGTGGCGGGCCGACGGGGACCAGTCGGTCGACGATCTCTTCGACCGCGTGGAGTCGCAGTTCGTCGAGGCCTGGCAGGAGGATGCCGGGCTGCAGACCTACGGCGAGGCCGTGGCGGAGCTGCTCGAGTTCCGCGAGCGCGAGGGCGAACCGCAGGACATGAAGGCAGCGGACTGGCGCCTGTTCGCCAAGACCGCATCGCTGCACTCCGCGCGCGAGCGGGCAAGGCAGCTGGGGGTTGACGCCCCATGGGACTGCGAACGGTCCAAGACACCCGAGGGCTACTACCAGGTCCGCGGCGGCATCCCCTATGCGATCGCCAAATCACTTGCGGCAGCGCCGTTCGCCGACATCCTGTGGATGGAGACCAAGACCGCGGACCTCGCGGATGCGAAGCAGTTCGCCGACGCGATCCACAGCGTCTATCCCGACAAGATGCTGGCGTACAACCTGTCCCCCTCGTTCAACTGGGACACCACCGGTATGAGCGACGACGAGATGCGCGCCTTCCCCGAGGAGATCGGGAAGATGGGCTTCGTCTTCAACTTCATGACCTATGGCGGGCACCAGGTCGACGGCGTCGCCGCCGAGGAGTTCGCCAGCGCGCTACGCCAGGACGGCATGCTCGCGCTGGCCCGGCTGCAGCGCAAGATGCGGCTGGTCGAGTCGCCCTACCGCACGCCGCAGACCCTGGTGGGCGGCCCGCGTAGCGACGCGGCGCTCGCGGCGTCCTCGGGGCGCACGGCGACCACCAAGTCGATGGGCAAGGGTTCGACTCAACATCAGCACCTGGTGCAGACCGAGGTGCCCAAGAAGCTGCTCGAGGAGTGGCTGGCGCTCTGGGGCGAGCACTACAACCTCGGCGAGTCCTTCCGCGTGCAGCTGCGACCCCGGCGCGCGGGCGGCGAGGTGCTCGAACTCGGCATCTACGGCAAGCGCGACGAGGGTGAGGAACTGCTCGCCAATGTGCTGGTCGATCCCATCAAGGACCGGCACGGCCGCAGCATCCTGACGGTGCGCGACCAGAACACGTTCGCCGAGCAGTTGCGCCAGAAGCGCCTGATGACCCTGATCCATCTGTGGCTGATCCACCGGTTCAAGGCCGATGCCGTCTACTACGTCACTCCCACCGAGGACAACGTCTATCAAACCGAGAAGATGAAGTCGCACGGTATCTTCCGCGACGTTCACCAGGACGTCGGCGAGATCGTCGTCGCCGACGTGAATCACGACCGCATCGACGAGCTGCTCGCCCCCGATCGGGAGGCCCTGCAGCGCCTGATCCGCAAGGAGGACTAGCGGCGCGGGTCGGTCTCCACTGCATGCGACAAAGAATCGCGTAGATCTCATCACTGTCGCGGATACGGGCGGTGCGGCAATGTGACGCCGTCATCAACACTCCGCGAGCCTTTCAGCCGCCCGTCAGCACGGCGCTTCGGCGGAGTACGAACGCCCGAAAGGCCTGCCAGTGAACCGAACCCCCTATCGTCGTGCCGTCCCGGCCGCCGTCACCCTCGTCACCGCCCTGGCCCTGGCCGGTTGTGGTGGAGGCTCGAGCACTTCGGACGACTCGGCGACGGGCGGCACTCCGGTGAGCGGCGGCTCCATCGTCTACGCCACCGACCGCGAGCCGACCTGCCTGGATCCGCACAACTTCGGCGACATGCCGCAGACCTATGTCGCGCGGCAGTACCTCGACTCCCTGGTCTCGGAGAAGCCCGACGGCTCGGTGGTTCCGTGGCTGGCGGACTCGTGGGAGGTCTCCCCCGACGGTCTGACCTACACGTTCAAGATCCGCCAGGGCGTCAAGTTCCACGACGGCGCACCACTGGATGCGGCCGCGGTACAGGCGAACTTCGAGCACATCCTCGATCCGGCAACGGAGTCCGCCACCGACGCCGGCTACCTGAAGCCCTACTACGAGTCGTCGCGGGCCGTCGACCCCTCGACCTTCGAGGTGAGGCTGAAGTCCCCCTACTCGGCCCTGCTGCCGGTGCTCTCTCAGGCGTTCTTCGGGATTCAGTCACCCAAGGCGATGGCGCGCGGGCTGGATCAGAACTGCCAGGCACCGGTCGGTACCGGCCCGTTCATCGTCAAGGCATGGAATCGCGGGCAGAGTGTCGAGCTCGACCGCAACCCGGACTACAACTCCGCGCCTGCGGACGCCAAGCATCAGGGTCCGGCCTACCTCGACCACGTCAGCTGGAAGTTCATCGAGGACGGGTCGGTCCGATTCGCCGCCGTGCAGGGCCGCGACGCCGACATCGTCTTCAACCCGCCGCCTCAGCAGGACGCCGCGCTGCAGGCCGACCCCAATCTGGTGCTGCAGGAGTTCACCCACACCGGGCTGCCCAACGGGATCGCGCTCAACACCACGCACGCCCCGTTCGATGACACCGCGGTCCGTCAGGCGTTCATCCACGGCGCCAACGCCGAAGCCGCCGTCCGCAGCGCCTATCTCGGCGTCTTCGACTGGGAGCCGGGTCCGCTGTCGTCGACCACCCCGTACTTCAAGAAGGACCTGCGCAGCTTCTACGAACTCGACAGGGACAAGGCCAACAAGCTGCTCGACGACGCGGGCTGGACGCAGCGCGACGCCGACGGCTTCCGCACCAAGGACGGCAAGCAGCTGAGCGCGACGCTGGTCTACTCGTCCGACCCCGGGGACACCCCACCGGCCGATGTCACTCTGTTCCAGAACATTCAGGCCGCGGAGAAGGAGATCGGCTTCAACGCCGTGCTCAAGCCGCTGCCCCAGGATCAGTACTTCGCCGCGTTCAGCGACAAGAACGCCTACGACGGTCTCACGGGTGCGTACTGGAACAGCCCGACGCCCGCGGTGCTCTCCATCGTCTACTCGTCGGACTCGTTGAAGGCCGCTCCCGGCAACAACATGTCGTGGGTGCAGAACCCGGCCATTGACGATCTGGTCCGCAAGGCCGCGGCGGCGACCGATGTCGCCGAGCAGGCGCGACTCTACGGCGAGGTGCAGGACATCGTCGCCAAGGACGCCTACCACCTCGGGCTGTACCCGCAGACCACCCGACTGGTCGCCAAGAAGCGTCTGAAGGATGTGTGGATCGAGCCGTCCGAGGGTGAGCCGGTGCTGCACGACGCCTGGCTGGCACCATGACCCTGGCGGTACCCGTTACCCGCCGCATCCCCCTTCGGGTGCGGCGGGTGCTCGTCCGTCTCGCGGGTGTGATCGGCGTGCTGTGGGGCGCCGCGACCCTCACATTCCTTGCCCAACACCTGATGCCGGGCGATCCTGCGCAGACGATCCTCGGTGGTGCGGGGTCGCGACCCACACCGGAGCAGCTCGCCGCGGTCCGCGAGCAGTACGGCTTCAACGACCCGTTGATCGTCCAGTACCTGCACTACCTCGGCGGGCTCTTGCGCGGTGACCTCGGCACGTCCTACATCCTCAAGCAGCCGGTCACCGACATCATCACCGAGCAGCTCGGGCCGACGCTGGTGCTCACGATCACCGCACTGATCGCGTCCTGGGTGATCGCCGTGGCGGTCACGCTGCTGACCGCGCACCGACGCCGCTGGGTGGCCAGCATCGGCTCTGGCCTGGAGATCTTCCTCGCCGCGCTTCCGCAGTACTGGCTGGGCATCGTGCTGCTGGTGGTGTTCGCGTTCCACCTGCGCGTGCTGCCGGTGGTCGGTGACGGTGGACCCGAGGGGCTGGTGCTGCCCGCTCTGACCCTGGCCCTGCCGCTGGCCGGCTTCCTGGGCCAGGTGACACGCGACGAGTTCTCGTCCGCGATGGAGCAGCCGTTCGCGGTCTCGGCCCGTGCGCGCGGCATGAGCGACTGGGGTGTGCGCTGGCGACATGCGTTGCGCCACGCCGTGCTGCCCGGTCTCACGCTGTCCGGCTGGGCTCTCGGCTCGCTGTTCTCCACCGCTGTGATCGTGGAGTCGGTGTTCGTGCGGCCAGGCCTGGGCCGCGTGCTGGTCGACGCCGTCACCTCCAAGGACATGCCGGTGGTGGTCGGCGTGACGCTGTTCGTCGCCGCGGTGTACGTGATCGCAAATCTGCTGGTGGACACCGCCTTCGGGCGCGTCGACCCCCGACTGCGGAGCGCGTGATGGCTGTCGCGGACGTTGTCACCGTCGGATCCGGCCTGACGCGCGGGGGCCGACGGACGTTGCGGCCCGCCGTCTACGTCGCCGCCGGATACCTCCTGCTGATGCTGGCCTGGGCTGTCGCCCCCAGGGTCTTCACCAGCGGCTCGCCCTATGACACTGACATCGAGACTCCCTTGCGCGGACCGTCTTTCGAGCACTGGTTCGGCACCGACGCGTCCGGCCGCGACATCTACACCCGGGTCGTGTACGGCGCGCAGAGCTCGCTGGCCATCGGGGTCGGCGCCACCGCGCTCGCCCTGATCGTGGCCATCGCCCTGGGGTTCGCCGCCGGGCTGGGCGGCCGCCTCGCCGACGGTGCCATCAGCCGGTTCCTCGAGGTGGTCCTCTCCATACCGGGTCTGCTCATCGCATTGCTGTTCATCGCGATCCTCGGGCCGGGCGTGGCAACCCAGATCGTGGCCGTCGCGATCGGCTCCGCGGTCGGATACGCACGCATGGTGCGCGGCCAGGTCATCGCGGTCAAGGACTCTGGATATGTCAGTGCCGCCACAGCGCTCGGGCACTCACGGCGCACGATCATCACCCGGCACGTGTTCCCCAACGCGATGCGCCCGTTGGTGGTCCTCGGCACGATGGGCATCGGCCAGTCGATCATCTGGGCGTCGTCGCTGAGCTTCCTCGGCCTCGGCGTAGCACCTCCTGCACCGGAGTGGGGCGCGATGCTCAACGCGGGCCGCGACTTCGTGTCGACAGCCTGGTGGCTGGAACTGTTCCCCGGCCTCGCGATCGTCGGCTGCACGCTGGCCGTGACCGTGGTCGGCCGCTACCTCCAACAGCGCCTCGAAGGACGGCTCACGTGACGACTCCGCACATCCCCGAGTCGCTTAGCTCCTACCGGCCTCCCCTGCTGCAGGTCGAGGACCTCGCCGTCGCATTCGGCACCCACCGGGACCGTCGCGAGGTGGTGCGCGGCGTCTCCTTCACCGTGGCGCCCGGTGAGTGCTTCGCGATAGTCGGCGAATCGGGCTCCGGCAAGAGTGTCACCGCCCGCTCCCTGCTCGGGCTCGCGGGCGCGTCGTCCCAGGTGAGTGCCACGCGGCTGGAACTCGGCGGCCGGTCCGTGCTCGGGAGCCGCGACCGAGACTGGCGGCGGATTCGGGGCCGCGAGGTCGGATTCGTGCTGCAGGACGCCCTCGTCTCACTCGATCCGCTTCGCACCGTGGGCGCCGAGATCGCGGAGACGTTGCGGCTGCACCGTTTCGGCAACAGGGCGCGCCGCCGCGAGCGCGTGCTGGAGCTGCTCGACGCCGTCGGCGTACCCGAACCCGAGCTGCGCTCACGCCAACTGCCACAGGAGCTGTCCGGCGGCCAACGGCAGCGAGCCCTGATCGCCTCCGCGATCGCGCTGGACCCGCCGCTGGTGATCGCCGACGAACCGACCACCGCACTCGATGTCACGATCCAGGCGCAGATCCTGGACCTGCTGGCGGCCATGAAGGACAGGGGCACCGGACTGATCCTGATCAGCCACGACCTCGCCGTCGTGGGCCGTCTCGCCGATCGCGTCGCGGTGATGCGCAATGGCCTTCTGGTCGAGCAGGGAACCGTCGACGAGGTACTGACCGCACCGTCGCACCCCTACACTCGGGCGCTGCTCGACGCGGTGCCCGCCGCGCACCGCAAGGGCACCAGGCTCTCAGGCGTACCGCGGCGGGCGGTCCAGGCCCTGCGCCACACCGATGCTTCCGCGGATGGCGCCCTGCTGCGGGCCGATGGCCTGGTCAAGCGGTTTCGTGGCCCGGACGGCGTTGAGCGCACCGCGGTTTCGGATGTGTCGTTCACGGTCGGCGTCGGTGAGACCCTCGGCATCGTCGGGGAGTCCGGTTCCGGCAAGACCACGACAGCGCGCCTGGCGCTGGCCCTGCTGGAACCCGATGAGGGCACGGTGCGGCTGGCCGGAGAGCCGTGGAGCGAGGCGTCCGAGGCGCAACGCAGGCCGCGTCGGCGACGGATCTCGGTGATCTACCAGGATCCGCTCAGCTCGTTCGATCCCCGATGGACGGTGCGCCGCATCATCTCCGACGCGCTGCCCGCCGATGGTTATCCGGACGCCGCAGCCCGCACCAGCCGCACCCGCGAACTGTTGCACGACGTCGGACTTGGCGACGAACACCTCGATCGGCGGCCGCTGCTGCTGTCCGGAGGCCAGCGCCAACGCGTGGCGATCGCCCGGGCGCTCGCCCCGGAACCGTCGCTCATCGTCTGCGACGAGCCGGTGTCCGCGCTGGACGTCACCATTCAGGCTCAGGTCCTCGATCTACTGGCCGACCTGCAGGAGCAGCTCGGCCTGAGCTACCTGTTCATCTCACACGACCTCGGCGTCATCCATCACGTCGCCGACCGCGTTCTCGTGATGCGCGACGGGCAGGTCGTCGAATCCGGCACCGCCGCAGAGATATTCGACTCCCCCCGCCATCCCTACACCCGACAACTGCTCGCCAGCCTGCCGGCTGCCGAGCCCGAAACCGTCACCGGAGGACTCCTTTGACATCCAGGAAGCGCCAGATCGTCCTCAATGCGTTCGACATGAACTGTGTCGCCCACATCGTCGCAGGTACCTGGCGGCACCCCGAATCGCAGGCCGTGCGCTACAAGGACCTCGAGTACTGGACCGACCTGGCCACGCTGTTGGAGCGCGGCCTGTTCGACGGCCTGTTCATCGCCGACGTGCTGGGCATCTACGACGTGTACGGCGGCGGGCCGGAGACCGCGCTGCGCGCGGGCGCGCAGGTACCGGTGAACGACCCGATGATGGTGGTGTCCGCCATGGCAGCGGTGACGAAGAACCTCGGATTCGGTATCACCGCCGCCACCTCATTCGAGCACCCCTATGACTTCGCCCGCCGGATGACAACCCTCGACCACCTCACCAAGGGCCGGGTCGGTTGGAATGTCGTCACCGGGTATCTGGAGAGTGCGGCGCGCAATCATGGGCTCGACACCATCACGCCGCACGCCGACCGATACGACATCGCCGACGAGTACACCGAGGTGCTTTACAAGCTCTGGGAGGGCTCCTGGGAGGACGACGCCGTCGGCACCGACCCCGCGCGCGCCGACTACGCGGATCCCACCAAGATTCATCCAATCAATCACTTCGGCAAGCACTTTCAAGTCCCCGGGATCCACCTCTGCGAACCCTCCCCGCAGCGCACCCCGGTGCTCTATCAGGCCGGCGCATCAACCCGCGGCAAGCAGTTCGGTGCCGAGAACGCCGAAGTCATCTTCGTCGGGGCACCGACCAAGGAGGCACTGCGCGACGCGGTGGCCGATATCCGCACCCGAGCGTCGGACGCAGGCCGGGACCCCTACGACGTCAAGATCGTCAACGGCCACGTTGCCGTGACGGGCGCGACCGAAGCGGCGGCACAGGAGCGCTACGAGGACTTCCGTCGCTACACGGATCCGCGGGGTGCGTTAGCGCTGTGGTCGGGATGGCTCGGCACCGATCTGTCTCAGTTCGACCTCGACGACCCGGTTGCGGTCACCGACAACGAGTTCCTGAAGTCATCGGTCCAGATGTTCGGACAGGGCCAGTGGACCCTGCGCGACTTCATCGACTCGAAGGCGATCGACGCGGAAGGTGGTTTCACCGTGGGATCGCCGACCCACGTCGCCGACGATCTTCAGGAGTGGGTCGAGGAGACCGATGTCGACGGCTTCAACCTCACCAACGTCATCACTCCTGGCTCGTTCATCGACTTCATCGACCACGTCGTCCCCGAGCTGCAGCGGCGCGAGGTCTACAAGACCGCGTACACCGAGGGGACGTTGCGCGACAAGATCTTCGGGCATGGTCCACGCCTGCCCGAGAGCCACCGTGCCGCCCGCTACCGCCGAGTCACTGAAGAGGCCATCCGATGACATCGACCGTCACCGCCCCTGTCACCTACGGATCCGAGCGGCTGGCCGCGCTGATCACCGCGATCGGCGACGGTGCCCTCGAGCGCGAACGCAGCGGTGAACGACCCTTCTCCGCAATCGATCTGATCCGCCGGGAACGCCTCGGCGCGCTGCGGGTGCCGCGGGCCGACGGTGGCGGCGGTGCGAGTCTGCGCGAGCTGTTCGCGACCGTGATCACTCTGGCAACCGCAGACGTGAACGTCGCCCACATCCTGCGCGGGCACTTCTCGCACGTCGAGGAGCGCCTGCGCCTCGACGAGGAACAACGGCGGCGGGTGACGGCGCTGGCGCTGTCCGGTGCGATCGTGGGTAACGCGTCCACTGAACTCGGTTCGACACCCGCAGGCGCGTTCACCTGGAAGACCCAGCTCAGTCCGGACGGCAACGGGTTCCGTCTCAACGGCACCAAGTTCTTCACCACCGGCACCCTGTACGCCGACTACGCCGAGGTCATTGCGAGCGATCCCGACGGTGCGACGGTGATCGCCCTGGTACCCACCGACCGGGCCGGCGTGACGGTTCTCGACGACTGGGACGGCATGGGTCAGCGCGCGACCGGCACTGGAACTGCGACCTTCTCCGATGTCGCCGTTTCGGCCGATGAGATCCTGCAGTTCGCACCTGCGGACGCCGACACCGAGCCGCCTGCCCTGTATCTCTCGGGTGCGTTCTTCCAGCTGTACGTGACCGCTCTGGAAGCCGGTGTGCTGCAAGCGCTGCGGGCCGACGCGGTGGCACATGTGCACCAGCGGCCCCGCAGCTTCGCGTGGGCGCCGACTCCCGCGGCGGCAGATGATCCGCTGCTGCAGCTCGAGATCGGCGAGATCGCGGCCGCCGCGTTCGCCGCGGAGGCAACGGTGTTGGCGGCAGCCGATGCGCTGGCCGCCGCGTTCGATGCCGACGTCCGCGGCGACGACCCCGATCTGAAACTCGCCCATGAGGCCTCGCTGCAGGCGGCGGCCGCCAAGGTCGTCGTGGATGCCCTCGCGCAGAAGGCGGCGTCGCAGATCTTCGACGTCGGCGGCGCATCGGTGGTGCGCCAGACCCATCTGCTGGACCGGCACTGGCGCAACATCCGGACGCTGGCGTCGCACAACCCGACTTCCTACAAGGCGCAGGCCATCGGGGCATACCACGTCCTCGGCACGAAACTGCCGGGAAGCGGCTACTTCTGAGTGCGGGCTGCGCTACCCGCCCGGCACGGGCAGGTGAATCACGGGCCCACGTAGGGAATCTGGTTGGCCAGATTGTTGATGTTCAGCAGGTAGCAATTGGTGCCACCGAATCCCATCGCGCCAGCCGTGATGCAGCGCTGGAACGTGCCGTCCTGCGCTATCGGCCCATCACACGTGGTGCCACCGCCCCAGGGTGTCCAGCCGCCCTGGCACCCGGCATTGGCGGGTGCCGCTCCGGTCAGCGAGACACTCCCGACAGCCAGCACGCCCGCCACGACCAGCCCCGCCACGACGCCCACCCGGTGTGTATGTGGGGTTGCCGATGAGGCGGGTGAGGAAATCGAAGCCGCGTGTGATTGATGGCGCCGATCCGCGCTCATCAGACCTCTGAAATTGGACTCCACCGCAACCTCCTCGAGGCGACGACGCAGGGTCCTGATCCATCGCCGCCGCATCCGCGCGGCGGCCTTTCAGGACTCCCTCAAGGGTAGCGCCGATTCGTAATGCGAGAAAGGTGCCGATTTGCCTGGGGTCAGAAGTTCCCTCGGGCCAAGAAGCGTTGCAGCGCAGCGATGTCGCCGTCCACCTGCAATTGACTCGGTGAGTGGCGACGCCACAGGAGCAGCAGCAGATCCGGCGCGCTGGCAGTCACCGCAGCGTCAGCCTGGGCGGCCCCTCGGGTCACGTGAATGGAACCCTCTCCTGCGCTCACAGTCCATGTTTGTCCGCTGTCGCGGGCGCGCAGGCAGATGGTTTGAGTCGGCCCGCCCAGGTCGTGCGAGAGGCCTGGCAGAACCTCGTCGAGGAATTCATCCACCCCATCCGCGGCGAGGAATTGCTCTATGGGCTCGTCACATCCGATGGCGTTGACGAGATCCCAGCAATGCACAGTGGTTTCCTGTGCCAGGCGGCGTCGGATGAACCGCACATCCTGGCGTTGTCCCCACGTCCATGCCCGTGCGTCAGGGGCGAGATCTGCCAGGCCGGTGGCGGTCAGTTCAACACCGTTTCGAAACCACGAAAGCAGGTCAGCGCTCTCGGGGCGGTCGGGTTCAGTCCAAGCCTCCGGCCCCGCGAGTGCATTGCTCGCAACCATCCGCCAGAACATGTGGACGACTCCGACATGCCACACCAGATCGGCGACCGACCATCCGGGACAGCTTGGCACGCTGCAGTCAAGCCGACCCTCTGCACCATGAGCGATCCTGTCACCATCGCGGCGCAGCGCCACGATGTGATCAGCCGATTTCATCGCGTCATGGTAACAGCGCGTCATGTAGCAGCGCCGTAGGCGACCTCTACGCTCGCCGGAGCACGTCGCTAGGCGGCCAGGTCTCGAGCGTCATCGAGTTCTGCGGCACACCAGCGGATTTCATCGTAGAGATTGACGCGGTTCGGATGCGATCCCCATCGCGTGAGGGCCACCCGGACTGCGGACATGAACGTCGCGGCGACCATTTGCACACGTCGCGTGGAGACGTCGAGTCGGAGCCGTTCGGCGATCAGGTCAGCGAGCCGTCGCTCCAGCACCGCGAAATCCTTGAGCACTCGGTAGGTCAGCGCGGGAACGTCCATGACGACCTTGGCGGCGGCCAGAAACTCCGCGTCACTGTCCAGATCCTCGGCAATCTGACTGGCCGCCAACGCAGCCAAATCGGCGTAGAGGTCCCGGGCTCCGCGACCGGCACGAAACAGCGCAATCGCCTCGGCGCTGAACGGCGGCATGCTGGTCACCACCGCGGATTCCTTGGTGGGAAAACACTCGAGAAAGGTGCCCACCGAGACTCCGGCACGATCGCTGATCTGCTCCACCGTGACCTGATCGAAGCCGAGCTCACCGACCAATTCCACTGCAGCACGATGAATATCGGAGGAGGTCGCGGTTCGGGAACACTTCTGCTGACTGATCGTTGCTCTACCCATGGGCAAATTCTTGCATAGACTGCAATAACTGCGTTATGTGCATGGTCACACTCGGGTGACCCGCCTCAGCGCCCGGGGGCCGAGAAGAAGCCCTGCACCAAGCGGGCGGCGTGCTGCACGTGTGGCACCGGGCTGTCACTCTTCTCAGATTCGATGGTTGCCCAACGATCCATTCCCACCCGCACGACAGTGAGCGCGAGGGACGCGATCAGGACGGGAATGTCGTCGTCGGGTTCCGCGCCCGTCCGCTGCGCGATCAGGACCGCGAGCCTGCGCTGAAAGGCGTCGAACTCGGCGAGTACGGCCGAACTCACGGCCACACTGTTCAGTGCCACAGTGCGCAGGTCAGCCATCTGCTGCCGGCTGGGCGGGCTCTCCGCCAAGCCTGCACTGATCACGGCGATCGCGTCATCGAGGATCTCAGAGTGGCGGGTCCGCTTGGATGCAACGAACTCGGCTGCCTGCTCCGCCGTAATATCCAGCGGCGCATGGACAATCGCGGATTCCTTGGTCGTGAAATAGTTGAAGAAGGTGCGCGGCGAGACACCAGCGGCAGTCGCGATCTCCTCAACGGTCACATTGTCGAAACCCCGCTCGCTAGCCAACTCCAGGGCTGCACGATGGATCTCCAGACTCGTCTGGCGGCGGCGGCGCTCTCTCAAACCGACCGATTTCACCACGCCCGACATCGTGACACATACCGCCCGCCAGCACCGCGCGGGCCTTTGTCACGGTCGTTATACCCTGCATGGGTATCTGACACGGCTATGGAGGAGTGAGCGATGCCCATCTCGCAGAAGGCAGCCCAGTGGGTCAGGCACCCCGCGGCGCGGTTTGTGATTCGGTGCGCCGTGATGTGCGCGCTCGAGCAATCGGGGCGCCGCCCGGCGTCGGCCCCCTGCTGTCCAGAGCAGCGGTAGACCGGTCCCAGCGGCCCGGGTGGTCCACAACGCAACTGTCTATTGACTCAGTTCACCGCCTGGGCCTAGCTTCAGGTCATACACATGATCGTCGGTGTATGACCGACCTCGGTGGTCGGCGCGAGTGAGGAGACAACCGTGTTCGATCTCAAAATCACCGGCGGCACCGTGGTCGACGGCACCGGTAGCGAGCGGTACCTCGCCGATATCGGCATCAAGGACGGCCGGATCGTCGAGGTGCGCAGGCGCGGTGCAGGAGATGCCGGGCTGGACGGCGATGCCACCGAAACGATCGACGCGACGGGCCGGATCGTCGCACCGGGGTTCGTCGACATCCACACCCACTACGACGGTCAGGTGAGCTGGGACAGCCTGCTCGAGCCGTCCAGCGGGCACGGCGTCACCACTGTGGTGACCGGCAACTGCGGCGTGGGCTTCGCACCGGTACGACCGGGCAGCGAGGAATGGCTGATCAAGCTGATGGAGGGTGTCGAGGACATCCCGGGTACCGCGCTCACCGAGGGCATCTCGTGGGGCTGGGAGAGCTACCCCGACTACCTCGATGTCATCGGGCAACAGCAGTTCGCCGTCGACGTGGGCAGCCAGGTGGCGCACGGCGCGGTGCGTGCCTATGCGATGGGAGATCGCGGGGCCCGCAATGAGGCCGCGACACCCGAGGACATCGCGGCAATGAGCCGATTGGTGCAGGAGGCGGTCGAGGCCGGCGCGCTGGGGTTCTCCACCTCGCGCACCCTGGCCCATCGCGCGATGGACGGTGAACCCGTCCCCGGTACCTTCGCCGCCGAGGACGAACTGTTCGGACTGGGTCGCGCCATGGCGGCCGGCGGTCAGGCGGTGTTCGAACTCGCCCCGCAGGGGGCTGCGGGTGAGGACATCGTCGCACCCAAGAAGGAACTGGAGTGGATGCAGCGACTGGGCGCCGAAATCGACCGCCCCGTGTCATTCGCGCTGATCCAGGTCGATGCCGACCCCAACCTGTGGCGGGAACAACTGGACATCTCGGCGGCCGCGCACCAGGCCGGCAGCCGACTGTATCCGCAGATCGCCGCGCGACCGTTCGGCATGCTGCTCGGTTTCCCCGGGCATCACGCGTTCACCCACCGCCCCACCTTCCGGCGGTTGAAGGCCGAGTGCACGCTCGCGGAACTGGCGGCCCGGCTTGCCGACCCGACCGTCAAGGCCGCCATCCTCTCCGAGGACGATCTGCCGCCCGACCCGGCCGTGCAGTTCGACGCGATGTTCGCCCTGGTGCAGCACTCGCTGCACCGGCTGTACGCCATGGGAGACCCACCCGACTACGAGCCCACGCCCGATCGCACCGTCGCGGCGATCGCGCGCGATCGGGGCGAGGACCCGCTCGCCACGCTGTATGACCTGATGCTCGAATCAGATGCCGGGTCCATGCTGATGCTGCCGTTCTTCAACTACGCCGACGGCAACCACGACGCCATCCGCGAGATGCTCACCCACCCGGCGGGGGTCTCGGGTCTGTCCGACGGCGGCGCCCACTGCGGCATGATCTGCGATGCCTCCTACCCCACCTTCCTGCTCACGCACTGGGCCCGCGACCGGCACCGCGGCGAGAAGCTGCCTCTGGAATTCGTCATTCGCAAGCAGTGTCATGACACGGCCGAGCTGTTCGGCCTCACCGACCGCGGCACGATCGCGGTTGGCAAGAAGGCGGATATCAACGTCATCGACATGGAAGCGCTGACCCTGCACCCGCCGCGGATGGCCTACGACCTACCGGCCGGGGGCCGACGGCTCATCCAGGGCGCCAGCGGCTACGTCGCCACCGTCGTCAGCGGGACGGTGACCCGCCGCCACGGTGTCGACACAGGTGCCCGCCCCGGCCGTTTGGTGCGCGGCGCGCGCTGATGCGGACACGCGGGTGGGGCGGTGCGACGCCTGCGAGCGACGAGGAGGCCAGCGCGCGCATCCTTGCGGCCGCCAAATCCGCGATCGACACGCAGGGCATCGAGGTCAGCCTCGCCGACGTCGCCCGCGATCTCGGTGTGACGCGCCAGACCGTGTACCGGTACTACCCCAGCACCGAGGCACTGTTGGTGGCGGCGGCGATGGACTCGGCCAACGGATTCCTCGACGATCTCGCACACCACCTGACCGGCATCACCGACCCCGCCGTAGCGATCGTCGAAGCCATGATCTTCACCCTCGATCTGCTCCAGCAGGACAAGTACATCCGGCTGCTGCTCACGCCCGAACGCTCCGGAGCGTTCATTGCGTCGGTCACCTCCGATGCATCCCTGCAGCTCGGTAACTCGATGCTGCTGCGCTACGACGTCGACTGGCAGGCAGCAGGATTCGACGACACCGATCTCCATGAGCTCAACGAACACGCGATGCGCATTCTGCAGTCGTTGATCGCCGACCCCGGGCGGCCACCTCGCACCGGCGACGCACTGCGGGGATACCTCCAGCGCTGGATTGGGGCGGCGGTCGAACACCGCATGTGTCGGCGCTGAACCGGTGAGGGTCGTGTGAAGATCTGCTCAAGACTTCGCCGACAGCGGGCGTCTACGGCCGCCCCACGCCGAGACCGGGCACGATGAAGACCATGGACGGCACATCAGCGCCACCGCCAAGCGGAGCACAGGGATACCGGGCACTCGTAGTTGATGACGAGGCGCCCCTTGCCGAGGTGGTGGCCAGTTATCTGGAGCGTGACCAGTTCGAGACGACCGTTGTCTTCAACGGTTCCGACGCCATCGCCGTGGCGCGAGAGCTGGACCCCGACGTCGTCATCCTGGACCTGGGGCTTCCCGGCGTCGACGGGTTGGAGGTGTGCCGGCAGCTGCGCACCTTCTCCGATGCCTACGTGGTGATGCTGACCGCGCGCGACACCGAGATGGACACCATCGTGGGGCTCACTGTCGGTGCCGACGACTACGTCACCAAACCGTTCAGCCCGCGCGAACTGGTGGCGCGAATCAGGGCGATGCTGCGCCGGCCACGCGTACAGACACCGGTCGATGCCGCAGCTGCCGACGACAGGCCGCCCCCGCGGCAGTTCGGCCCGCTCAGTATCGACGTCGCCGCACGGGACGTGACGATCGACGATGAACCGATCATGTTGACCCGCACCGAATTCGACATCCTCGAAACACTGTCGGCCCGCCCCGGAGTGGTGTTGACCCGCCGCCAGCTCCTTGAGACCGTGCGGGACGGGCCATGGGTCGGCGACGACCACCTCATCGACGTCCATATCGGTCACCTCCGACGCAAGCTGGGTGACGACGCCGCCCAGCCGCGCTACATCATCACGATCCGCGGCGTGGGCTACCGCATGGGATCCGGGCAATGAGCCAGACCTCGCGTAGGGCGCGAAGGTCACGGCGGCGCCCGGGCCTTGGCCTGCGCCTCCTCATGGCTCAGGCATTGGTGCTTGCCGCAGGCGCGGCGACCACATTCATCGTCGCCGCCATCGTCGGGCCGCCGCTGTTTCGAGAGCACCTGCACCGTGCGGGAGTTGCCGCGAGTTCTCACGAGGAGACCCACGCGGTTGAGGCCTACCGATACGCCACGGTCTTCTCGGTTGGTGGCGCGCTGGCCGTCTCCGCTATGACGGCGCTGGCGGTGAGCTGGTACGTCAGCCGACGGCTGCAACGCTCCGTCACCGAGGTCGCCGCCGCGGCCACCGCCGTCGCCGAGGGCCGATACGACATCCGGGTGTCCCCACCGCATCTCGGCGACGACTTCGACACGCTCGCACAGGCCTTCAACCAGATGGCCGGGCGACTTGAAACCGTTGACGCCACCCGCCGGCGACTGTTCGGCGATCTCGCCCATGAGATTCGCACACCGGTATCGGTTCTCGAGGCGTACATGGAGGCTCTCGAGGACGGGGTGCGAACACTGACCCCTGACACCACCGCCATGCTGCGCGACCAGACCCGGCGCCTGGTGCGGTTCTCCGACGATGTCGCAGCACTGGCTCAGGCCGAAGAGGGTGCCACCTCAATGGCATTCACGTCGGTCGCTCTGCCCGATTTCATCGGCAGTGCGGTCGCCGCCGCTCAAGAGCGTTATGACGCCAAGGGCGTCGCCCTGACGACCGACGTCCCCGCTGGCCTCCCACCATTGTTCGGAGATCCGGAGCGACTCGCTCAAGTGCTGGGGAACCTGCTCGACAACGCGCTGCGCCACACCCCGTCCGGCGGGCGAGTTGGCGTGAGCGCCAGGGTGAACCGCGACAATCTGGTATTGCAGGTGACCGATGACGGCGAGGGTGTCGCCGCCGAGCACCTGCCGCATCTCTTCGAACGGTTCTATCGCGCGGACATGGCCCGCGACCGCGAGCACGGCGGGGCGGGTATCGGTCTGGCCATCACGGCGGCACTCGTGGAAGCCCATGCCGGGCACATCACAGCCACCAGCGACGGCCTGGGCACCGGCGCCACCTTCACGATCGTCATGCCGCTACGCGCACCGCAGGCCGCACGAGGGACAGCCGCGCCGGCTCGCGTCACCGCCGGCACTTTCCGAGGCCGGCGGTGACGCAGGATCCGACCTACAGTGAGTCGACAATCCCCTGCATGGTGGTGATTTCACGCTGTTGGGTGTCGATGATCGCGCGGGCCAGCGCGACGGCCGCCGGATCCTGACCGCCGTCGACCTCTTGCTGCGCCATCGTGACCGCACCCTCGTGGTGCGCGATCATCTGAGTGAGGAACAGTCGGCTCGCCTCTGTCCCCTGGGCGGCCTCGAGTGCGGCCATGTCCGCAGCGGACATCATGCCGTGTCCGCTCATACCCGGCATGTCACCGCCCGGCATATCGTGGCCCGGCATACCCGGCATACTGCCGGTCGGCATGTCGTGGCCCGGCATGCCCGGCATACTGCTGGTCGGCATGTCGTGGCCCGGTGTCGTTGCGGGAGTCGAGACACCCCACTGGCTCAGCCAACCCTGCAGCTGTTCGATCTCCGGGCCCTGAGCGGCCTTGATCTCGTTGGCCAGCGACACCACCCGCGGGTCAATGTCCTGCTTGCCCAGCAGCATGTCACTCATCTCAATCGCCTGCTGGTGGTGCGGGATCATGCCCTGCGCGAACGTCACGTCGGCGGCATTGTGGGCCTCGGTGCCGGCTGTCGGCGTTGACGTGGCCGTCACTGCGGGCGAGGTCTGCGACGCTTGAGTGTCGCCTCCCTCGCCGCTACAGGCACTGACTGTGAGCGCAGCCGCGGCCAGCGCCGCAATCGCTGCAATTCGCTTGTTGTACACGCGTATTCCTCTTTCGTTGAGTGACACTTAGGCCGTCTTGGTTTCGACCCTACGGAGACCAAATATGGGCCTGCTCGTCGTTCGATAAAGATTCAGTAAAGACGCGCGCAGCACTCCACGACCGGCGGCCGCGCACCTCGTCGCAGCAGGCGAATTCACACGCCGAGGAGTTGTCGACGGGGTTTTGAACTTTACCAGCGGACGTCACACTCGAGTATCGGGCGATCTAGGTCATTGACATTCCGCGTCTAGGTACACGGTTGTGTACACGACCTTCTCGACAGTGCGGTCGCGAATATCGCTACGCATCTCTGTGATCTTGCGTCCGGGTCGGATGGCACGGACGGTGCAATCCTCAAGTGCAGCGCTGCCGACCTTGTTCACGATTACCGTGTAGCCACTCTCCTGCAGCGAGACGATGGTGTCTGCCGCCGACCCCGCCTCGTGCGGCGCTGCGACCGCGGGGCCAGCGGCCGCGAGCGCACCCCCGACCGCAATAGCCGTCGATATGACTGCCTTGATGCTTGTTCTCATGTCATTCCCTCCCTATTCGCCAACGGATTCGCGTGTGCCAGATGCGCTGACGGCAGCCGGTGCCGGTCGAAGTCGTCCGGCACGGTCAAGGCCGTGCAACGCCGCGGCAGCCAGCAAGCCGATGACGCCCAACGCGATCCACACCAATTCGGGGGCTCCGATGTTCTGCGCCAACTGCACCAACGAGCCCGTCGCGAGATTGCCGATCAGGATTCCGACGCCCACGACAGTGTTGTAGAAGCCGTAGTGCGTACCGACGAGGCGGTCCCCTGCCAGCGACACCACGGTGTCCATCTCAAACGGGAACACCGCCGCCGAGCCAACGGCGAGCACGCCCGCCGAGATCAAGAGCGCGACGATCGCGCCGGCCTGGCCCAGCACGTTGGCGTCGGGCAGCACCATCAGCGGCACAAACGCGGTCGCCATGATGACCACCCCGATCACCAACGCCCGCCCTGGACCGCAGCGCGCGGCGAACCATCGTGTGATCCTCAGCTGCCCCAGCACTGCCACGACACCCGAGACAACGAATATCCCAGCGACAGCCGCGTATTCAGCGTGGGGCACCAGGTCCTTGGCCTGCAGCGGTAGCGCGAGATAGACCTGGAAGGACAGGACGTATGAGCCGATCATGGCCGCGGAGAACAGGAGGAACGACCTGTTCGCCAACACCGCGCGCCAATCCTCGAGCACTGAGGTCCGATCCTCCTGTGGCCGCGGCGCGCTCCGGGGCAGCGCGAACAGCTGGCCGATCGTCAGCACAGCGAACACGACGGCAGCGACGACGGCGGTGATGCGGAAGTCGACCAGCATCAGCGCCAACCCGACCAGCGGGCCTGCGAGGATGCCACCCTGATAGAAGACGTTGAACAGGGCGAATGCCTCAACCCTGCGCTCGCCGGCGTCTGCGGCAAGATAGGCACGCACAGCGGGATTGAATAGCGCACCCGCGAAACCCGTTGCCGCGGACGCGATCAGAATCGCCGGCAGTGAATCGGCAAAGGCCAGCAGCGCGAAACCCGCGGTACGCAGTACGCAGCCCGCCACGATGAGCGGTTTGTAGCCCAGCCGGTCGGCAAGGGTGCCGCCCACGATGAACATGCCCTGCTGCGAGAAGTTGCGCACACCGAGCACCAGCCCCACCGCCCAGGCCGCAAGACCCAACGGTCCCGCCAGATATCCGGCCAGGTACGGCATCAGCATGTAGAAGCCAAGGTTGATGCCGAACTGGTTGATCATCAGCAGTCGCGTCGGCCAGCCGAAACTGCGGAACTGGGTGAGGATGCCCGTCACTGCCCCATCTCCCGGGGATTGACGACCGACGCACACCGGGTCCATGACTGCACAACGCGCTCACCTGGATGGCTGATCACAGCTGGCTCGCCTGGCGGGGCAACGTCGAGCAATCCATGGTGTCGGCAGTAGTCGTCGTTGTAGACGGTGTCGAAGTAGCGCTGGGGGCCGTCTGGGAACACCGCCGCGATGGTGGTGCCGGCGGGGTGGTTGCGGGCCTCCCAACTCGCCGCCAGCGCGACAGCCCCGACACTCCACCCGCCGGTGGCGTAGTGGGTGGCCGCCAGTGCTCGACACGCCCACACCGCTTCGGCTGCGGCGACCCAGTGCACTTCGTCGAACGCCTCGTAATCGACGTTTCCGGGATAGATGCTTGACCCCAGGCCTCGCATCAGCCGCGTACCCGCCGGTTGACCGAAGATCGTCGATCCGACGGTGTCCACCCCGATCAAGCGCAGTTCGGGATTGAAGCTGCGCAGTACTCGCGCGACGCCGGCTGAGTGCCCGCCGGTGCCGACCGAACACACCAGCACGTCGATGGGCCCCAGCTGATCGTGGAGTTCCTCGGCCAGCCCCTGGTACGCCGCGACGTTGTCGGGGTTGTTGTACTGGTCGGGGTACCAGGCGTTGGCGTCCTCGGCGAGGATCGCCTGCACGCGATCGCGGCGCGCCTGCTGCCATCCACCCTCGGGATGGGGCTCGGTGACGAGTTCGATATCGGCGCCGTAGGCGGCGAGCATGTTCTGGATGAGCGGCTCCATACCGGGGTCGGTGACCAGCGTGACCGGATGGCCGTACACCGTGCCGGCTAGCGCGAGGCCCAGTCCAAGTGTGCCACTCGTTGATTCGACGATGCGGGCACCGGGAACCAGGTCGCCGCGAGAGCGCCCCCGTTCGACCATGTGCATGGCGGGCCGATCCTTCATGCCTCCGGGATTGAAGCCCTCCAGCTTGGCCCAGAAGCCGCGGCCGTCGGTGGTGAACGGTGCGGCGATACGCAGGACCGGCGTGTTGCCAACCATGGTGCCGGGCCGGTCGTGTGCGTCCGACGATGAGACGGATAGGACGTGATTCATGTGTGGGTCGCTTCTGTTCGCAGCCGCGACCCGCTCGGGGCGCGACCAGCTGTCATGGGCAGCGGTCACCGACCGTGCGCACCAGAGGCGCACAATCTGGCGCTACCTCGTCAGCGGCGAGCGACACACAGACGGGTCAACAGCTGCCGCCCCGCGAGAACGATGGCCGGCGAGCACGGAGGGCCCCGCACGGGCGTGGTGGCGCGGTGCTGCCAAACCGTGAACACGGTCGTCAACGCGACAATCAGACCCAGTGCCGCAAGCACACCCGACACCCGTGGCAGAACGGGCCGGGCAAGCGAATCCGGACTAGTGGACGCTGAACCGTCCTGAATGTGGGGATGCTCGGTGATGGCGGTGAATTCGCCGCCTGGAGCGGCGGCGAGTGCGTGTGGGCCGTGCGGAGTGGATGCCCCGCCACCGACGAGCGCCCACTCCGCGCCGATCCCGGCGAGGGAGAACACCAACGCGAGGACTGCAAATGCAGTCCATCGCGTCATCGTGCGGCTGTCCTGATACCTGCCATGTGACCGCGGCATGCTCATCGCACGTAGTCCACGCTGGTCATCATGCCAGCTTCCTGATGATAGGTGTTGTGGCAGTGCAGCATCCAGGTGCCCGGGTTGTCGGCGACGAAGGTTGTCGTCAGGGATTGCATCGGCAACACGATCGCGGTGTCCTTGCGCGCTCCGAAGCTGCCGTCACGCCGAATGATCTGAAAGGTGTGGCCGTGGAGATGCATCGGATGCCACATCATTGTTGCGTTCTCGAAGGTAAGGGTCACCCGCTGCCCCTGCTGCACAGTCAGTGGCCTTCTGTCGCGGAACGGTTTCCCGTTGATGGACCAGTCGTAGCCAGTCATGGATCCGGTGAGTCGAGCCGACAGTTCGGTGTCAGCGACACCGTCGTCGAAGCTGACTTCCGATGTGGCAGTGAACATGTCGAGCGTACCGATGCGCCGCATCAATTCAGCTGGCTGAAAGGACACATCGGGCGTCCGGCCACTGCTCGTCGCCAGCAGCGCCCGCGCGGCGGCGTTCTTGCCCTCGGCCAGTGCCACGAGGGGGAAGACCCCGTCACCAGCCGTGACGACCACGTCATAGCGCTCTCCCATGCCGACCAGCAGCGCATCGACGTCGACGGGCACGACCGGGAACCCGTCAGTGTGGGTGACGGTCAGAGTATGCCCGGTCAACGCCACCCGAAATGCGGTGTCGGAACCAGCGTTGATGATCCGAATACGAATCCGCTGCCCCGGTTTGGCCGTGAACGTGCTTGCAGCGTCTGCGATCCGACCGTTGATCAAGTAGTGGGGATACTCGACGTCACCGGCGTCTCCGCCCAGCAGGGTGCTGGTCGCACCGCCACCCATGCCGGGCATGGGACCCATGCCGTGCATGTCGTGCGCGGACGCGCTCTCTGATGTGAGGTCCTCCCAAACCTGTTGTGGTGACTTGCCGACACCGTCGGTCCAGTCGTCGAGTACCACGATCCACTCGGCGTCGTAGCGCCCCGGCTCAGTGGGATCATCGATGATGACGGGAAAATAGAGCCCCGTGTCAGCGTCGAGCCCGGTATGGGGATGTGCCCAGTAGGTGCCGGGGTGAGGTGCGGAGAAGCGGTAGGTGAACTCTCCGCCGGGCTTCAAGTCGGGAGTGGCCGGAGCGGCGCCGTCCATGTCATTGCGCAAGGCGATGCCGTGCCAGTGGACCGAGGTCGGATGTGAGAGCCCGTTACTGACCGTCACGGCGAGATCGTCGCCGGCCGTGGCGCGCAACAGTGGACCCGGCAGAGTGTCGCCGTAGCCCAGGGTCGCCGCGCGGGTACCGCCCAGATCGATGACCGCCGGCCGCGGCGTCAGGGTGGCCCTGATCGTGCGACCCGTGTGCGGCCGACGCGCTTCGGCGGCGGCCACGGCCTCACCGAGGTCCGCGGAGACGTCCTTTCGTCCACATCCCGCCAACGCCAGTCCCGTCACTGCCGTTGCGGCGATGAACGTGCGGCGGTTGACCCGTGACTGCATGCTCGCCTGCGCCTCCCTGCATTGGTCCTGCCCGTCTCATTCATGCTCATCGACGTTGCACGCGGAATCGGTGTGGGTCAGATGAAGATTTGCTCAAGATGTCGCCGCTGCCAGGGTCCGGGCGTGCCTGCACCGCTCTTCGACAGATTCGGCGAGGTCGGATATACCAGGTAGGGGTATTACGAACCGCTCTCGAAGGGAACTGACACCATATGGCTGCCGATCAACACTTCGCTGCCGACGGCGCGACCATTGCTTACGAGGTGAACGGCACCGGTCGCCCCGTGGGGTATGCCCACGGGGTGCTCCTCAGTCGCGCCGCGATACACGGTCTCGGCATCTTCGATCTCGGCGCGCTCGGTTCCGGGCGTCGCCTGCTCACCTATGACCAGCGCGGGCATGGACACTCGACCGGCCGCCCCAAGCCCGGCCACTACCGATTCGAACAGGCCGCCGACGACCTTCTGGGAGTTATCGACGCCAGCGGTATCGATGAACCCATCGACTTCGCCGGTTCGTCCCTCGGGGCGGCCGCGATCCTTCACGCCGCCGTGGACAGTCCCCAGCGATTCCGTCGACTCGCCCTTCTCATCCCGCCTGTCGCGTGGGAATCAGGTCCCCAGCAATTGCGGCAGTGGTATTTCGACACCGCCGACACCATCGACTCCATCGGCGCCACTGCGTGGCGGCGACAGTGGGCCGACGCGCCGCCCCTGCCGATCTTCGCCGATTACCCGCCAGCCAAGTTCGACCCCGACGTCGACGATGCGCTGGCGTCGGCCATCCTGCGCGGCGTCGGGCTCTCGGATCTGCCCGATCCCACGCAGCTGGCCGCACTCACCCATCCCACATTGATTCTGGCGTGGGACACCGACCCGCTGCACCCGGTGTCGACCGCCGAGCGGCTCGCGGAGATCATTCCCGACTCCACTCTGCACGTTGCCCGAACCGTTGACGACGTGAGGACCTGGACACAACGCACGATCGACTTCTTCGCGCCATGACACAGGGTTACGCTCGCGATATGACTGCTCCAGCTGACAATGGTTGGCCGGCCCTGCGTGTATCGGACTGGACGCCAACCCGCGACACCCTGCACATGTGGACACAGATCGTCGGCAAGATCCGCCTGACGCAATCGCCGTTACTCAACCACTGGTGGCAGGTGACGCTGTATGTGAGCCCGCGCGGGTTGACCACGTCATCGATTCCGTACCGAAACCGACTGTTCGACATGGAGTTCGACTTCATTGACCACGTCCTGTCGATCCGCACCAGCGACGGCGGGTCGCGCACCGTCGCGCTGGCCCCGAGGTCCGTCGCCGAGTTCTATGCCGAAATCATCGACGCGCTGGCGCAATTGGGTATCGAGGCGACAATCTCCGCCCGACCCAACGAGGTCGACCCGGCCATACCGTTCGCCGAGGACCATCAACACGCGTCCTACGACCCGCAGGCCGCCCACCTGTTCTGGCGTCAACTGGTGCAGGCACATCGGGTGATCAACGAGTTCCGCTCCCGTTTCATCGGCAAGGTCAGCCCCGTGCACTTCTTCTGGGGCTCCTTCGACATGGCCTGCACCAGGTTCTCCGGTCGCCCGGCACCCAAACACCCCGGCGGGGCGCCCAACTGCGCAGACTGGGTCATGGTGGAGGGCTACTCGCATGAGTTGAGCAGTTGCGGCTTCTGGCCCGGTGGCGGCGAGGAAGGCGCGTTCTACGCGTACGCCTATCCCGAACCGGAGGGTTTCGCCGGGCACTCCGTCGGTCCGGACGCCGCGTTCTACCACCCCGACTACAAGCAGTTTCTGCTGCCCTATGAGGCGGTGCGCACCTCAGCCAACCCCGACCGTGACCTGCTGGAGTTCCTGCAGTCCAGCTACGCCGCAGCCGCCGATCTCGCCGGCTGGAACCGGGCCGAACTGGAGGACGATCCGCAGCGCTGGCGCGGTGAGGCCTGGCCCATACGACTCGAGTGAGGTCCGACAGGACTCACGTTCGTCTCACAGCAGTCCGCGGGCAGCAAGATTTCGCATCAGATCTGCGATACCGAAGGTCCATCGTTCGCAGACATCGCTCGTGCGAACCCGGTTGACGAGTGTTCCCAGACGGCTGGCGCTGATCGCCACGATGTCGTCGACATGATGTGTGAAACCCTCCCCCTCGGCGCCGCGGTCCTGCACAGGGGCGAACATGGTGCCGAGGAACAGCACCGCGCCGTCCGGATACTGATGGGTGCTCCCCATCATCTGAAGCACGAGATCCTCAGGGTCACGGCTGATCTGGCTCATCGATGAGGTGGCCTGCAGCGTGAACTCGTCAACGCCGCGGACATCGAGGCGCACCACCGTCTCACGCACGTCCTCCAGCGAGAAGGTGTC
This sequence comes from Mycolicibacterium sp. 624, assembly GCF_040548615.1. Lineage (NCBI taxonomy): Bacteria > Bacillati > Actinomycetota > Actinomycetes > Mycobacteriales > Mycobacteriaceae > Mycobacterium > Mycolicibacterium sp. 624. The sequence continues at coordinate 176,491 of NZ_JBEPRZ010000004.1, read as the reverse complement.
GTCGAACAGACGAATGAACGGGCCCAGCGCTGCGGAGGCGTTGTTGTCCTTGGCTTTCGAGAGCAGCAGTGCCGAACGGCCCTCGAAATCACGGAGGTTGACGTCGTTGCCGAGAGTCGCACCGACGATGCGCCCGCTCGACGACACGAGCAGCACCACCTCGGGCTCGGGGTTGTTCCACGCCGACCCGGGATGGACCCCCACGTCCATGGCCGTGCCGACGGTGGACATCGGTGAGGCCTTGGTGAAGATCTCGGCGTCGGGCCCGAGACCCACCTCGAGGTACTGGCTCCAGGTCCCGGCGGCGACCATGACCTCCTTCAGCCGGGCCGCCTCGGGCGAGCCGGGCTGAAGCTCAGCGAGATCACCACCGATGAGATCGGCCATCTCGGCGCGCATCTGGGCAGCGCGGGTGGAGTCGCCACCGCAGCGTTCCTCGATGACCCGCTCGACCATCGACACGACGAAGGTCACGCCGGCGGCCTTGATGGTTTGCAGGTCGACCGGACTGAGCAGGCGCACGCCCGCCGTCGAGCGGTGATCGACCGGCGTTCCGGCAAGGATGTCTGCAATGGTGCCGAGCACACGACCCTCAGCGATCTTGACTGCGGCCGCGGGGTTTGGGTGCTCAGCGAGGTCTCGAACGGTGGCGAAGACACCGCTGATGTCGACCACATCACCACCGCGAACGGTGACCACGCAAGGGCCGTCGGGTCCGGAGACGCGTCCGACGAGGGTGGCGCGATCATGGTCGAACGGAAGGCACGTCTGCGAGGCCGGGGGCCAGGCGGTCAGCGACACGGAAGCGTGGTCGGTGGTGGCTGCGGCGGTGGTCATCGATCTCCTTGAGACGTTCGGTGTAGTCGCGTCAACTCCGCGGCGAGCAGGCGGGCGTCGCAGTGGCCGAGTACGGCCTCACGAACGCATTCGCTGGCACTGCGCTGGAAGGCGACGGCGCCGTCGAAGCGCGGCCGGACCCAGGCGTCGTCGATGGTGTCCCATGTTCGCGAGTAAAAGCCCGTTGATGCCTTGTCCACGAGGGGATCTCGCCACGCCGCAGTCGCCGACGGCTGGCCGGCGTGCTGTGGGATGAACGTGCGCTGGGTCGCATCGTCTAGCAGCCAGCGCAGATGTTGGACGAGACCGTCATCGGGACGGCATCGACTGCTGATGGCGACGCCGGTCCCGCCGAGGACCGAGCCCCGTCGTCCGCCGCGTCCCTTGGGCGCGTCGGCGAACTGCAGCGGTCTCGGTTGACCTGTCAGCGCGTAGTTGACGTAGCCATAGACGTGCGGGCAGTAGACCGGTCCGCCCGGCTGCGACATCTGCTCCAACACGACGATCGGGTTGTGCAATGGGGGCGGTGGCCGGTGCGGGTCGATGAAGGCACCGATCGTCTGCAGCCCCTCGCCCACCGCCTCGACCGTCAAGAACTCGTCACCTTGGCCTGGTTCCTCGCCATTGGCCAAGGCGATCGAGCACAGAGTCAGGAACAGGTGGGGCCCGCTGGTCGGCAGCACGGTGTCGACGTCCCGTGCGAGCGCGACCGCATCGGACCACGTGGTGGGGATGTCGATGGCCGGATCAGCGGCGACCGAGACCTGCGTGGCCGCATCCAGCGGCAACGCCCACGACCTGTCGTCCATCTGATACGAGGCGAACGACTCCCCCACCGTGCCGTGTCTCCACCTGTCCAGATCGGCTGAGGTGAAGACCTCCTCGAGTGGTAACAGTGCTCCGCACCCAAGCGCCTCGCCGAGGTGCGGGTGGTCCAGCACCAGCAGGTCGTAGCGGGCGGCGTTGTCACATATGGGCGCCGACTCGAAACCCTCGAGCGACTGTGTCTCCCAGACGATCTCGCATCTCGGCGCCTCAGCCTCCATGACCGCCCGGCGCAGGGCCTCCGCGCCGCGCGGGTGATCCCATGTCAGGCCTCGGTAGGTACCCGTCATCGGCGAAGCCCCGGCGGGAGGAACTCCTCTGGCATGTTCTGGAACGCCACTGGCCGAGCGAACCGTTGAGCTGCAGCGGTTCCCACCGACGTGGTCGTTGGCGCCGTGGTGGCCGGCCAGGGTCCGCCATGCTGCTGCGCGTCGCTCACGGTGACGCCGGTCGGCCACTGGTTGTAGATCACGCGACCGGCTAGGGAGGACATGGCCTCGATGAGGCGCGGCGCATCCGGATCGAGCGCGGCGGCGCCCTGGATTGTCGCGGTCAGGGCACCCTTGATCACCGCGAGCACGTCGACGGCCTGGGCGATGTCTCGGTAGCCCACGAGCACCGAAGCGGGTCCGAACATCTCGGTGGTGACGATCGCGGGATCTGCGAGTACTGCGTCGGCATCGGTTCCCAGGATCGTGGCGGCCGGCGAGTTCGCCTCCCGGGGGCCGGTGAGCAGGACCTTCACCGCCGGGTTGCCGCCGATCTCGTGCAGCGTCTGATCGAATCCGCGCGCGATGCGCTCATCGAGCATCGGATGCACCGGTTGCAGAGCCACCTTGTCGGCGAAGGCATCGCGATCGGGGACGAGGACGACACCGGGTTTGGTGCAGAATTGTCCGCAACCCATCGTGAAGGACGCCGTGAAGCCGTCGACGATGTCGTCCGCGCGTTCATTCCACGCCGCGGGGGTGACCACGACCGGATTCGTGCTTCCGAGCTCGCCGTAGAACGGGATCGGGTCGGGCCGCGACGCCGCGAGGTCGTACAGCGCCCGTCCACCGGCCTCCGAGCCGGTGAACCCGGCGGCCCTGATCCGAACGTCCTGGACCGCGCGGATACCGTCCTCGCGGTCGTGGATCGTCCCGAACATGCCCTCGGGGGCCCCAGCGGAAGCCAGTGCCGCAGTCACGATGTCAGCGGTGGCGCGCGCCAGCCTCGGGTGTGCGTCATGGGTTTTGACCACTACCGGACATCCGACGGCCAGAGCGCTGACGGTGTCTCCGCCTGCGACGGAGAACGCGAACGGGAAGTTACTCGCCGCGAAGACCAGGACCGGTCCGATCGGGACGTAGCCGCGACGCAGGTCGGGTCGCGGACCCATCGGCCAGTCGGGATCGGCTGCGTCGACACGCACCTCGAGCAGGTCACCGGATTCGACGCGGTCGGCGAACAGTCGAGCCTGAAACGTGGTGCGGGTGACTTCACCGCGCAGCCGCGGCTCGGGCAGGTGCGTCTCCTCGGCAGCGATCGTCACGAGCGTGTCACTTTGGGCGTCAAGCGCATCGGAGATGGCGCGCAACCAAGCAGCGCGTTCGGCAGCGCTCGCGCGTGCCGCCGGAATCCGGGCTGCGTGGGCCGCTTCGAGAATCTCGTCCAGGGTGTTCATGTCATCTCCTCGGGGTTGCGCCGGTCTACGGCCACAATGTGATGGCACGCCAGCACCGTCTTGCCGTGCTGATTCGTGCCGGTGTAGGCCTTGGTGACCAAACCGATGTTCGGATTTCGCTTATGCGGGCTGACGTCGATGACCTCGGCGGTGGCAACGACGGTGTCACCCGCCAGCACAGGAGCGGGGAAGCGAACGCGGTCGTAGCCGTACGCAACCAATCGCGGATTGCGTTCCATGGTCAGGCCGACGACGACGGCGAAGCTGAGCACACCGTGCGCCAGCAGACCACCGAAGCGGTCCGTCGCGAACTCCGCGTCGGTGTGCGCGGGGTGGTCGTCGTGAGAGAGGCGCGCGAAGTCGGCGATGTCACTCGCCGTGATAACCGCCGATCCCCCCTCCTCGACCTGTCCGACTGCGTAGTCCTCGAACCAGCGTTCCTGAAACGAATCCCGCGTCGCGGTGCCGGTCATGACTGCGCCTGCAGCCGTCTGCTGCTCGCACCATCAGCGACGTGGTTGAAGCGGTCCACGTCATTCTGGTTGGCATCGGAGCGGTAGTTCTTGGACAGATACACCGAGATAAACGCGACCACCGCCATGAAGACCATCCACACGGCGACCGGCCACCAGCTGTCCGTGGCGGCGACCACCGCGGTGGCGACCAATGGAGTGGTGCCGCCCAACGCCGCCCCACTGACCTCGCGCGCGAAAGCCACTCCGGAGTACCGCTTTGCCGGGGGGAACAACTCGGCGAGGAACGCCGCCTGTGCGGCATAGCAGGTCGCGACGGCGCCGACGAAGCAGATCGACAGTGCCAGCACGATGAGCACGGTCTGGCCGGTGTCGATGAGCAGGAACATCGGAAATGCCCAGACTGCACCGAATGAGCAGCCGAACAGGAACAGCCGTCGGCGACCGATCCTGTCGCCGACACGGCCGAAGATCGGCATGAATATCGCGCCGGCTGTGAGCATCGCCGCGTTGATTCCGAGTGCCAAGGACGCCGCGATCGCGAGATCGTTCGTCAGATAGCTCAACGCCCACACCTGCGGCACATAGGAGAAGCCCGACAACATGAAGTTCGACCCCAGCGCTACGGCCAGACGCCCCTTCTCTGTTCGCAGGAGGGACACCAGCGGTAGGGATTCGATCTGGTCGGATTTCGAGGTCTCCTCGAAACTCTGCGTCTCCTCGACACTGCGACGGATGTAGAGGCTCACAGCCAGCATCGCGATACTGGCCAGGAAGGGGATGCGCCAACCCCACGTCTCGAAGTTGTCGCCCGTGAGCCACAGCGAGAGCTGCATGGCGCCGAGACCGAGCGCGGAGCCCAGCCAGACGCCACCGCCGGACCAGGATGCGTAGAACCCTCGGTGCGTGGGCGGTGAGGACTCGGAGGACAGCACGATCGCGCCCGCGTACTCGGCTCCGGCACCCAGGCCCTGCAGCACCCGCAGGACGACCAGGAGCACGGGAGCGGCCAGCCCGATGCTCGCATAGCTGGGCAGCAGACCGATCAACGCAGTGGATACACCCATGAGTGCGAGCGTGAAGATCATGACCGGTTTGCGGCCGACCTTGTCGCCGAGGTGGCCGAAGATGATGCCACCGAACGGTCGCGCGAAGTATCCGACAGCGAAAGTGGCGAAGGCTGCGAGAAGGCCGGCGGTGGGGTTCTCCGCGGAGAAGAAGTAGGACTTGAAGATCAGCGCAGCGGCCGCACCGTAGAGAGCGAAGTCGTACCACTCGATGAGGCTGCCCACCGCGGAGGCGGACGCGGCACGGCGTGCATCCGCGTGTGAGGGAGTTTGTGTGCTCATGACAGTCCTAGCCGGCGTTGGGAGTGGTTGAGGGCGTCAGCTCGGGCGCGGTGAGCACGGCGTCGCGGTGGATTACACCGTCGCGCTCGAACTCATCAATGTCGTTGCCGCTGTAGCCGAGTTCGTTCAGCACCTCATGAGTGTGCTGACCGTTCAGCGGAGCAGGTCGGTAGATCTCCTGCGGCTGTTTGGCGAGCCGGAAGGCGAATCCGGGTGTTTTCACATGGCCTTCCGTGGGGTGGTCGTATTCGACGAACGATCCGTTGTGCCGCACCTGTGGGTCGTCGACGACCTGGGTGTAGTCGTACACCGGTCCGACCCACACGCCAGCAGCACCGAGGACTTCGAGCCAGTGTTCGGTTGTGTTCTTCAACAGGTTCTCAGTCACCAACGCGGAGATGGCATCTCGATGGGTGAAGCCGTCACGCTCGGCGTCGAACGCGTCGAACCTCGGATCATCGAAAACGCTTGCCAGCACGTCCATCTCGGCGAAGGAGAGTGCGATGAAGTCATCGGAGGTGGCGAAGACCCCGTATGGGGCGCGAATGTAGCTGTGCGCATGGATCTCGTCGCCGGGCGTCTGAGCGACGCCACCGACTGTGGCGACGCTGAGTTCCTGCATCTGCGCCGCGATGATGGCGTCGAGCATGTTGACCTCGACCAGTTGGCCCTCACCGGTGCGTTGGCGATGAAACAACGCGGCCAAGGCACCCTCAAACGCCGAGTAGGCGGTGAACGCATCAGCGAGGAAGAAGGGCCCCGGGCGCGGGGGCTCGTCGCCACGACGCGCACTCGCCAGGCCACCACTCATGGCCTGCAGGAGGACGTCCTGGCCCGGACGGTTCGCGTACGGGCCGGTCTGGCCGTAGCCGGACATGCTCACATAGATCAGCTTCGGGTTGATCGCACTCAAGGTCTCATAGTCAACGCCCAATCGGTCAGCGACACCTGGCCGGTAGTTCTGCAAGAAGATGTCGGCAGTCTCGACCAGCTTGGTGAGGACTCGCCGACCGGCCGGGTCCTTGAGGTTCAGTGACAGCGATCGCTTGTTGCGGTTCAAGGACAGGAACGAGGCGTTGACGGTGTTGCCCCGGGCTCCACCGGCGGACACGTGACGCTGCCACTCGCCCGTGACCGGTTCCACCTTGATAACGTCCGCGCCCAGGTCAGCCAGCTTCTGGGCGGCGAACGGTCCGGCCATCGCGATAGACACGTCGATCACGCGGACACCTTCCAAGACCTTCACGTTTGTACTCCTCAATGCTGCTGGCCGCGATGGCCGGGTTGTGTGGTGCCGGTTACGTTAGCGCTAACGTTAGCGCTAACACAACAGATTCTGCCGAATTGGGGTTAGCGCTCACCCACTCGCCGCGCGTCGCCCTCGGTGTCAGGGCCGGCGCGGTAACCTGACGTCAGCGAAGACGGGCTAGGCAGACGGGTGTCGACAGTGAACGAGCCGAACGGCCCTGTCCGGCGGCGGCGGTCTCGCGGGTCTTTCAAGAGCGTGACGATGGCCGATGTGAGCCTGGCCGCCGGAGTATCGATGCAGACCGTCTCGCGGGCACTGAGCCGACCAGATTCCGTCACCGAAGAGACCCTCGAGCGGATAACCAAGGCCGTGGCAGACACCGGCTACGTCCCCAACCTCGCCGCAAGCCACCTGGCATCGAACCGCAGTCGTACCGTCGCGGCGATCCTGCCGGTCATCTCGACGTCCGTCTTCTCGGATACGTTGCGATCCGCGACCACGCGCTTGGCGCCGCACGGATACCAGCTCGTCGTCGGATACACCGACTATCACCCCGAGCGTGAAGAAGAGCTGGTCCGCAGCTTCATTCAGCGCCGGCCCGACGGTTTCTTCATCGTCGGCACGCGGCACACGCCTGGCACCACCCGCCTGCTGAAGAGTTACGGCCACCCCGTCGTCGAGACCTGGGATTGGAACGACTCGCCGACCGACACATTGGTCGGATTCTCGAATCGAAATGCCCTCGCGGACATGGTGCGACACCTCGTCAACCAGGGACACCGACGCATGGCCTTCGCCGGGGTGATCACCGGCGGTGACGAACGGGCACAGCGCCGCCTGGAGGGTTTCCAAGACGCAGTCGCAGAGCTGTTGCCCGACGAGCCGATTCGCGTGGTGGACCTGCCCGGCGAGCCGATCGCGATGGACACCGGGGTGCGGCTGCTGAAACTGGCACTGGAGAAACACCCGGAGATCACCGCCCTGGTGTTCCCCACCGACGTATTCGCATCGGCAGCGGTGCTGGCCGCACCAGACCTGGGCGTGGATGTGCCCGGACGTCTCGCGATCACCGGATTCGGCGACTTCGAGATGGCCCGTCACCTGCGTCCCGCGCTGACCACGGTGGCCGTCGACAGCCTGCAGATCGGTTCTCGCGCTGCCGATCTCCTGCTGGCGCGAATGCTAGATCAGCCGATTGCCGAGCCGTGCGTCGACATCGGATATCGTATCGAGGTTCGACAGAGCGCATAGGCGCCGTCGCTCGCTAGGTGACGGAGGTCCGCATGCACGCCGAGGGCCAGCCGTCGCCAGCCGCGCCTCCCCCGCCCTCACCCCACGGCAGTGTCGACTACATACGCGGCATGGAGCGTCTGCTGCGCGCCGTCCAGGAGCTGTCGCTGGCGCGCAGCCTGCCCGACGTCCAGCGCATCGTCCGCACCGCAGCGCGTGAACTCACCGGCTGCGACGGCGCCACGTTCGTTCTGCGAGACGACGACATGTGCTTCTACGCCGACGAGGACGCGATCGCCCCGCTGTGGAAGGGCAACCGCTTCCCCATGGACATCTGCATCAGCGGTTGGGCGATGCTCAACCGCGACGCGGCAGTGATCCCGGACATCTACCGCGACGCGCGCATCCCGCACGCCGCCTACCGCCCGACGTTCGTCAAGAGCCTCGTGATGGTCCCGATCCGCAAGCTCGATCCGGTCGGAGCCATCGGCACCTACTGGGCGCACGAGCGTCAGCCGTCCGAGCAGGACGTCTCGTTGCTGCAGGCGCTCGCCGACTCGACGTCGATCGCGATGGAGAACATTCAGGTCCACGCCGAACTCGAGCAGCGGGTCCGCGATCGCACCGCCGAGCTAGAAGCGGCCAACGAGGAGATTCAGCAGCTGCTCGTGACCGACCTCTTGACCGGGGTCAACAATCGCCGCGGCTTCTACCTACTGGCTGGGCCTGCACTGCACGCGGCGCGCCGCGATGGCCGAAACTGCATACTCGCCTTCATCGACGTCGACGGACTCAAGCGGGTCAACGACGAGAAGGGGCACTCCGTCGGCGATGCCCTGCTCACCGATGTCGCCCAGGTACTGCACGCCACGGTACGTCAGTCCGACATCCTGGCCCGCATGGGCGGTGATGAATTCTGTGTGCTGGTAACCGATCCCGAGGCGGATCCCGGCGTGCTGAGAAGGCAACTTCTGGACGCCCTTAGCGGATTCAACGCGATGGAGACTCGTCCCTACCGCCTGTCCACCAGCATTGGTCTGATGCGGGTGCCTGCGACCGACACCAGCACCGTGGACGAACTGCTCGCGCGCGCCGACGCGCTGATGTACGAGGAGAAGCGGACCAGGGTCACGCCCTGCCCCAGCCCCGCCCATGTTCGGGGCTGTGCCGACCTGTCAGCATCGGGACACCTCGAATTCAGCTGAACGGCAAGGTCGCGCGCCAGAGGGACGGCGGGTGCTCGACCTGGCAGAGGGTCAGCCTGCTTACCGACCCGCCTCATCCAGGGCAGCCTTGACATCCGCTTGAGTCACCGCCAGGAAGGTGGCCAACTCGTCACCGGTCATGACGGTGGTGGTGAAGTGATTGCGTTCCGCAATCTGCTTCCAGGTGGGTGACTCCACCATCTCACCGAGTGCCTTCTGCCAGTACCGAACGGCGTCCTCTGCCATGTCCGGCGGGCCGTAGAGGCCGCGCCAGTTCGAGAGTGTGACGTCGAGTCCCTGCTCCCGAGCGGTCGGAGCGTTCAGGCCAGGCACCCGGTCCTCGCTCAGGACACCAAGTGCGGTAAGGCTTCCCGGCTTCAACTGGTCGATGAACTCACTGACTCCGCCGACGGCAACGCTGATATCGCCGTTGAGAAGCGCGACGCTCTGATCACCGCCACCCTCGAAGCTGACGTAGTTGACCGATGACGGGTCACCGCCCGCCGCCAACACCAGCAGGTCGAACGGGGCCTCATCGTCGTGTGCGGCGCCGACCGCGACCCGGTCGGGGTCCGACTTGATCGCGGCCATGAGGTCATCGAGGCTCTTGAACGGCGAGTCGGGACCAGCGACGACAACGAAGTACTCCGTGATCAGCCGGGCGATCATGGTGACGTCGTGATATCCGTACTTGGACTTGCCGCGAAGCTCGTTCATCATCATGGCCAGCGATGTGACCGAGACCTGGTCGTCGTCACCCTTGTACTGCTCCACCATGGTGGCCAGGAAATCCCCACCGCTGTTGCCCGGCTTATTCTCCACCGGGAGCGGCACATTGACGATCTTCTCCTTCTGCAGGGCGTCGACGACCGAGCGAATAGTGATGTCGAATCCACTCCCGGGGGTGGCTCCCGCCGTCATCGTCACCGGTCCTGCGGGATAGTTCTCTGCGACGGAGGCGGGCCCGGACTGCTGGCACCCCGTCAGGATGAGCGACGCAGCCAGTACGGCGCCAATCGCGGACTTGATCATCACCAGATCTGTACACCATTCCGGTGCCAGTGGCCCGGTGGCGCGCTCACGGCTCGACCACGTTCCTACACACCGATCCGGGGTAACCCTGTTGCGTCACCGCGCAACGAGGACGAAACGCACAGCCCACAGACAAGCGCCACCGAAGAGGAGACACCATGCGCGCAACACTCATGTACGAAGCCGGCGACGTTCGCGTCGAGAACGTGCCCGACCCAACCATCAAGCACGCAACCGATGCACTGGTGCGGATCACCACGTCCTGCATCTGCGGCAGCGATCTGCACACCTACCACTCGATGTCCGCCGCGGACGGGCCTGTCCAGATGGGCCACGAGTTCATCGGCATCGTCGAGGACGTCGGCTCGGATGTCAGCACCCTGCAGCGAGGGGACCTGGTCGTGTCACCGTTCGCGATCTCGGACAACGTGTGCGAGTTCTGCCGTGAGAGCCTGCAGACCTCCTGCTCGCACCCCGAGGCCAACTTCTGGGACGGCATCCCCGATGAGGGTGGTCAGGCCGAGGCTGTGCGGGTGCCGCTGGCCGACGGCACTCTGGTGAAGCTGCCCGTCGCGCCCGACTCGGCGCTGATGCCCTCACTGCTGACCCTCGCAGACGTCCTCGGCACCGGTCACCACGCCGCCAGGATGGGCGGGGTCGCGCCGGGACGGCGGGTGGCGGTGATCGGTGACGGCGCCGTGGGCCTCCTCGCGGTGTTGTCGGCCAAACGCCTCGGCGCCGAACAGATCATCCTCATGGGCCGTCACACCGAGCGCACCGACCTCGGTCGTGCGTTCGGCGCCACCGATGTCGTCGCCGAGCGCGGTGAGGAGGGTGTCGCGAAGGTCCGAGAACTGACCGGTGGTGACGGTTGCCATGCCGTCCTTGAGGCCGTCGGCTACATGCCGGCCTACGAGCAGGCCCTCGGCGTCGTGCGCCGTGGCGGCGCGATCAGCCGCGTCGGCGTACCGCAGTACGAGGACGCTCCGATCGGGTTCGGCAGCCTGTTCCGTCACAACATCCGCCTCGCCGGCGGCCCGGCCCCCGTGCGTGCCTACATCGAGGAGCTGATGCCCGACATCCTCGACGGCACCATCGAACCCGGCAGGGTCTTCGACGCCACCACTGATCTCGACGGCGTCCCCGCCGGATACAAGGACATGGACGACCGCAGGAGTCTCAAGGTCCTGATCCGGCCGTAGCGGCGGCGTTCACCACCAGTTGGTGGCTTCCGAGAGCTGGCGTGCCAGCTCGTCGGTCAACGTCTGCACGTAGGTCGACGTCAGGTGGTGCGCATCGTGATACACCAGCACGTTGCCTTCGGCCGCCCGGCAGAAGTCGGGTCCGCACACCGCATCGCTGAGATCGAGCGGCAGGATGCCCGGATACCGGCCGAGGTAGTCCAACGTGGGGTTGTAGCTTGCCAGGACCTCCGAGCGTGGGAGACCGCAGCTCTCCGGGTCGCCGCCATTGGCGAGGCAGTCAACCGGCGAGAACACCACGCCATCCTGGTACATCCACGGCGTGTCCCGAATCCCCAGGATGGCAATGTCGTTCGCTGCCAGCGTGTCCCAGATGCCGAGGTAGCTATCGGGCACGAAGTCCCCCGGTGCGTCAGGCAGCGGACGCGTCGTGGTGGTGAACACGAAGTCCGGTCGATCGGCCACCAGGCTGGACATCACCGAGTCCACCCAGTCACGACAACCCGGGTAGGGGTCATTGGACACGCTCACCCGCGGGAGCTCGTCGGTGGTCAGCGGACAGCCCATCTTCAGGTAGGTCACGATCTTGAAACCGTGCTGCTGGCCGAGCCGGTTCAGTGCGGTGAGCCAATGCTCGGAGTGCGAGCCGCCGACCAGGGCGATGGTCCGCGTCGCTCGCGAGTTCCCGTACGCACACTTGATGACCGCCGTATTGCCGAAATCGCTGATACAGCCGTCGACTATGGTCGCCGGCAGATCGTCGGCGGCCTCCAGCACAGTCGGTCGCATCGGCAGCTTCGGCACTCTCAGGCCCTCGACCAGAGCGCGCCCACCGGGGTAGTCGACTGCCGAGAGGTTGAGCAGCTCTGCGCCATTGGCGCGGACCGTGTTCGTGACTTGGCGCCAGCCCACCGAGCCGACGGCGACGACAACCGCGAGAAGCACGACCACCCATGCCGTTGCGATCGCCGGTACTCGCGAGCGCTGCGCTGAGGGCGGTGCCACGCGCAGCGGCCGCTCGACAAGCTGATGCGTCAGATAGGCCAGCGCCGTCGACAGGAGGATGACCGCTGTCCCGTCGGTCAGGTCGGCGCTGTCCTTCTCGGCGTAGACGAGCCAGAGGATCAACAACGGCCAGTGCCAGAGGTAGAGCGCATAGGCCATTGCGCCGAGACCGACCAGGGGCGTCGCGTGCAGCACGCGGTTCGGCCAGGGGAACCGAACGGTGTCGCCGAGGTTTGCTGCGCTGCAGATGATCAGGACGGCCGCCGCGACGGGGATCAATGCCAGCGGGCCCGGATACTGCTCGGCACCGTCGACGAGGAGACTCACCGTCACGATCGCCGTGAGACCGGCCGCTGCCACACCGACGCGAAGCCATCCGGGCCAGCGCACGTGCGCGACGACCGCAGCCGCGATGACCCCGGCCAACGGCTCCCACACGCGCGCGAAGCTGTCGTAGTACGCCAACGTCTGATCGGCTTGGTGACTGACGGCGGCGTACCCGAACGATGCGACTGCCGCGACGACAACCACCGCGACAAGGGTGGCGCGTCTGCGGTGGGTCGGTACCGCGAGAGTTATCAGCCACGTGACGACAAGTATCGCGGCGAGGAACTGACCCAGCACCGATACCGCCCACAGGTGCTGTAGCGGACTCACGACCTCGCTGGCGCGGGCGTATGTCCCCGCTGAGTGCGCCAGCTGCCAGTTCTGGATGAAACCGAACGTCGAGAGGCTGTGGTCGGCGAAGGTCTCCCACCGCGTTCGTGGCTGAAGCCACACCGTCAGCGCGCCGCTGACAGCCACCACCACGACGAGTGCGGGCAGCAGGCGACGCGCGAGCCTCGTGAACGCGCTCCGAAGCAGCACGCCGGGGTTGTCCTGCGTTGCGATCCGCAGCAGTCGCGCACCCACGAAGAACCCGAAGAGCACCAGGAGCACGTCGACGCCGGCGGACACCTGGCCAGACCAGACCCCGAACACGACAACCAGGGCAACCGCGAGCCCGCCCAGTCCGTTGAGGTCTCCGCGCACCGAAGGAGGCGTGAGCCGCGTGGCGGCAGATGTCAGTTGCTCGGTCTGCAAGGTCGCTATCCAGGATTGTGGGGTTACCGACCGCCTGCACGGCGTCGGCGCTCGATTTTCGTCCCGCAGTTTAACGGCGACGGGACGTCGCGGTTACCTCGACTAGTGTTAGGACACGGCGATACGGCGCGCGGCCTCTACCAGTGCGTCCGCCGCGCGCCCCGACTTCTTGAGTTCCGCCGACGTGGCCGACTGATGCGTGTACGCCACCTTCGACTTCAGGTTCAACAGAGTACGGAGATGCTTCTGCCTCATTTTGGTTCTCTCCCGCGGCGTACATACCAAGTCGCGCACCGCAAATCACGTCAGCCGCCGCGATGCCTGCGTTCACCAGCAGCGACACTTCTGTCACCGATCACCTCGCTCACCTGGCTCGCCCACTCGGCGTCTGGCGTGTCGATGTCTCTCACCAAGAACAGATCCAGGTCGCTCTCCGCGGTCATCATGCCGCGAACCGCCGAACCGAACACCGCGGCGTACACCGGCGGGTACTCCCACCCGCTGAGGTGTTCCTCAAGTAGAGACAGGAACGTACTGAAGAGCTTTGCCAGCGCCACAATCGGTCCTGCTGCCAAATGCAGGGTGTTCAACCGGTACGCGTACGCAGGACCGATGCGTTCCCTCAACACGACGCCTTGTAGCACCAATCTGGCGAGCACCTTCCGGATACCCTCCTCCGAGAAGGAGTTCAGGACGCGGTGAATCTGCCCAGTGGTGAACGTGGCGTCGTGTGTTGCCAGGACAGCAAGGACGTCACCATCGAGCGTCGGCGTGACGGTCGCGAGCGGACGGTTCAATTCCATGTCGCACCGCCGCCCCCACTAGAGTTGAGTCACCCCAACTACAGCGGGAGTGGGTTGTCCCCGGCGCGGTTAGGACCAGGCGCCCGCCGCTCGACGCAGGGCGTCGAGCACCTCGCACTCCACAGGCCAGATCCTAGGCAATTCCGCCGACAAGCTCAGGCGAGACGACTCAGCTGTGGCTGATTGGTCACCTTCCCCTGCGCCGCGGTACCGATAGGTTTGCATCGGCTGCCCGGCGCTTGGTTCTCGCGAGCAATTGCGTGATCCGCTCCTGGTCGGGATGGCCGTCGTATGCGTCCAGCCAGCAGGCGATCTCGGCTGCCAGGACGTCGGGTATCGCAGTCCCCGTTGCCGCAGTTGCCTGGAGTGCTTCTCCGATGGCTCGGCGGTAATGACGGCAGCCCAGATGTACGTAGGCGCCGGACAGGGCTCGTTCCGGTAGCTGATCTTTCAGCGTGTCGACCAGCAGCCACCCCAGCCGGTCAGGCAACATTGAATCGGCATCGCGCTGAACCGAATGCTGCATCGGCGCTGATTCGTCGTCGAGATGCCGCATGGCACATCCTCTCGGGGCAGTAGATCGCGCGGACCACGTGGCTCCCGCGTACGGAACGGGCGCGCTGCATGCCGAACTTCGCCCACCAGAACGGCAGCCCAGCACCGGTGCTCGTCATTGCACCGTGCGCACCAGCGGGGGCTGCGTCGATGCCGATGCCGATGCCGACCGCACTCGTCCACTCTCTGATGCCGCCTCGGGCAGGAGTGACCAACGGTGAAGGGCTACCCAAGCGGCATCGTCACCGGGGCGAATGACTGCCGTTCCGTTCTGAAACCTGTTGTTCCACAGTGTGTGTGCCACCACGCGGACGACCGAGAGGCCATCCGCGCCGGGGTCGACACCCGTAGAGGTGATGGTGACGGCCGTGCGTCCGACCGAAACGTGCCAGGCTGGGTGCTCGGCCACCGCGACTTCCTCGGGCGGTTCGTGAAGTCCACGGAGATCGCGGGCGATGTGGGTTGGGCGTTGACCGTGCCTGGCATGCACGGCGTCGCTGGCACTGCTGGCGCCGGTCAGCACCAGCATGCTCGGCAGCCCTGCGGCATCGGCGCCAGCGATGTCGGTGTCGAGGCGGTCGCCAATGACTAGCGGAGACGTGAAGTTCCCGCGCGAGAGGGCATTTGCGATGATGGCCGACATGGGCTTGCCGGCGACTTGCGGCGCACGTTCCACAGCACTCACCAGCGCAGCGACCATCGAACCATTTCCTGGAACCAGACCGCGTTCCGACGGAAGCGTGGCGTCCAGGTTCGTAACGATCCACGGGACGCCTCCACGGATCGCGAGTGCGGCCTCGCACAGCTGTCCCCACCCGGTCAACGGTGAGTGTCCTTGGACGACCGCGGCGGGCGAGTCTCTGAATTTCCGGACGGGCGTCAAGCCGACTGCCCTGACCTCGGCCGCGAGCGCCTCGGTCCCCAACACCAGAACCTTTGCTCCGGCATTCAGTTGCTCCGCCAGAAGTCGGGCAGCACTCTGGGCGCTGGTAACGACATCCCCGCTGTTGGCAGAGATGCCCAGTTCGCAAAGGTGGGCTGCGACCTCGGAGGGTGTACTCGATGCGTTGTTGGTGACGAACAGCGCGCAGGTGTCAATACTGCTCAACGTATCTACGGCGCCGTCGATGGCCGCGTGGCCTCGATATAGCGTGCCATCGAGATCTAGTAGCAGACAGTCATGTCGTTGAACCAGGGTCTTCACCTGTTGCGCTCCAATCACCGACGAAGCCGTGGGCCACCCGCTAAGACGAAATACACTGGGAGCAAATCATTCTGAACTGGCATCGACACTTTGACCCAGGGTAAGCGATGCCTAGTCCGTGGTCGCCGGATGATCGTGCGGTGCAAGCGTCTGCACCGCACGATCACCCGATCGCGCCGACCTCGCCTGGTGCGCAGCACCAGATCGCGGCAGCGCCCGGCCCATTACGGTGCGATCGAGTACCGCGGTTTGCTTCCCGGTGCTCCGGTCAGAAGATCGCCAATGCGATCGAGTGGAACCGGTTCCGCGACCAGATCTGTCCACGGAAAACGCCCATTGGACCGCTGGAGGAAGTCCAGCGCCTGGATCAGGTGCCGCGGCTCGTAGTTGTGCACGCCGCGGAACGACAGGTGTCGTCGCACAACAGATTCCGGATCCACCGCGATATCACCATCAGGAGCAACGGAGCCCGCGAAGATCGCGACCCCGCCGACATCGAGCTTGCCGATGCCCTCCTGCAGCGCTGCGGCCTTGCCCGATAGTTCGATCAGGACGTCGCATTGCTCGACTTCGCCGATGGACGCCACGACGGTGGTGGCACCGAATTGCTTTGCCATTTCCCGGCGTTCGGCGGCAGGGTCGACGGCGGTCACCGACGAGGCATCAGCGTCCGCCGCGGCCGCCAGTGCCGTGAGCCCTAGCATGCCCGCTCCGATGACGACGAGGCGCTTCCCCGCGATGGGCATGGCGCGTTCGATCACGGCCATCACGGTTGCCGTGGCACAGGCCGCCGGCGCGGCGAGGGCGTCGCTCACGTCGTCGTCGACCACGGCGACCGGCATGCCACGGGGCAGAAGCACGTGCTCGGCGTACCCGCCGGACAGTGCCCAGCTGGAGTCGTACGCCTCGTGGCCCGCCTTGCGGACGGTGCGGCACTTGGCCGTCACGCCCGCGACACAACGGTCACAGGTTCCGCACGGCAGCGTCTCCGACCAGATCACGCGCTGGCCGACGTGGAGTTGCTGCCCATCCACCGACTGCAATTCGTCGTCGCCTCCGAACGCCACGATGTGCCCGACGGTCTCGTGCCCGAGGATGGAGGGGCACGGTTGGGCCCGTCGCCCGCTCACCGTGTGGCGATCGCTACCGCACACGGTGGCGAGAGTTACCCGCACCAGCACCTCCCCTGGCTCGAGCGGGGGCACCGGGACCGATTCGAGAGAGACGTCGTCGCCGCCGCGCCAGATCGCTGCGAGGGTGTGCTCCACCCGGCCCGAGGTACTGGTTTCCTGTAGCTGATCGGTCATGACGTCTTCGCCCAGGCCTGACGCACACCGATGAGGCCGGGGATATCGGCGACCGAGGGCAGCAGGTGGGTGTGCGGGTGCGCGCTGAGCTCCTCCTTGTCGCTGGCGCCCGAGAGGACCCCGACGACGAAGCCGGCTCCAGCGTTCGTGCCCGACTCCAGGTCGCGCGGGGTGTCGCCCGCCACCAGCACCTTGGCGACGTCCTGCACGTTCAGCCGTTCCATCGCCCGAAAGATCATGTACGGCGCGGGGCGGCCCGCTGGGACGTCGCTACCGCAGAAGACGGCGTCGGCCACGGCGTCACCCTCCCAGCCGAGGGCGGACAGCAACGAGTTGACGACGTCACGGTCGAATCCGGTGCTCAGGGCGACCCGAATACCGGCGGCGCGGAGATCGGCGAGAGCCTGCTCCACTCCCGGAAGCGCGACTGGCGGACGTTCGGCGTAAGCGGCCTTCAGTCGGGACCGGAAGTCGTCGACGATCGGATTCAGGACGTCTTCACTGAGGGGCTCCTCGCCCTCCGGGGTCAGCATGACCCGCAGTGCCTCGCGCTTGGCGGCTCCGTGCCACTTGTTGATATCGGCCTGGGTCGGCGATCCGCCGTGAGCGACAACCGTCTCCTCCAGCACGCGGTACACGGCCAGACCCTCGTCGATGGTCGTGCCTGCCATATCCAATACGACGAGCTCGGGCTGCACTGTCTTGCTACTCATGCGGTCTTCCTTTCTAGGGTTTCGCGTTGCGGACCAGGGTGGAACGCACGTCGAGGTTGTTGTCCAGGGTGAAGCTGACGATGTCCGGCAGATACCGGTCGTCGTGAAACTCGACGAGCTCGCCGTCAGCGGCGCGCGTCGAGCGCTGTTGGCGAAGAAGTGGAGAGCCCTGCGCGACTCCGAGATGCGTTGCATCGACCGGGTCGGCACCCACCGCGTCGATGACATGGGAGGCTGTCGCCAACCTGACGCCACGCGATTGCAGGTATGCCCACATCGACCCCGAGTCGCAGTCGAAGTCGAACAACAAACGGCCGACGTGTTCGACGAACGTTCCGCGTTCGAGCATGGCGGGCTCACCGTCGAGGTAGCGCAGCCTCAACACCCGTACCACGGGTCGGCCTTTGTCGATGTTGAGGTTTGCAGCGTCCGCCTCGTCGGCTGGGCGCAACGACAGCTCGAGAGTGCGCTGACCAGGCACGCGTCCGATCGAGCCCGCCCACGCCGAGTACGAGAGCAGGGTGTCGAAGGACTGGCCAACCGCCGTCGAGCAGACCACCGGCGGCTTACCTGCCCCACCGGTGATAACCCCCTCTGCCCGCAATGTGGCAAGAGCCTGACGCACCGGACCACGCGATGACTTCCACTGACCACACAGTTGCGACTCCGACGGCAAGGGCGCTCCGACGGCTAGTTCGCCGATGCGCACGCGCTCTCGAATGTCGTGCGCGATCTTGACGTGCATTGCCTCTGTCACAGACCTGACCATACAAGTCGACTAACTGGCAATCAACGGTTGTGACCATTGAAAATGTTGATAGTAGCCATATTTCACGCCTATGCAGAGCCAGGAGATCGCCGATTCCATTGCCAATCTCGGCAAAATCGGACAAGCTGTCATTACAGGTGAAGCACACACCGACGTGACGAGGTCGCCATGGAACTCAACTCCCACCGGCTGTGGGTCTTCTTGCAGGTCGTCGAGTGCGGAGGATTCTCCGCGGCCGCCAGCAAGTTGTTCATGAGCCAACCGTCGGTATCGCAGCACGTCCGTCAACTGGAGGCGACCGTCGACGCGACCCTCATCGACCGTTCCGGCGGGCGAGCCACGGCGACCGCAGAGGGAGAGGTGCTCGCCGAGTATGCGAAGCGATTGCTTCTGCTCGGGGAGGAGGCCATCTCTGCCGTGCGGCAGGTCCAGGGCTTGAGCCGTGGATACCTGCGGCTGGGCGGCACCACGACGGTCGGCACTTACCTGCTCCCCCACCTTCTCGGCCGGTTTCAGCATCTGCATCCCGACATCGAGTGCGGTCTATACGTCGGTAACGTCGAACAACTCACGGCCCGACTGGTGGCCGGCGAGGTTGGGCTTGGCGTCTTCGTCGGTGAGCCGCAGAGCACCTCTCTGCACACCGAACAGATAATGCTGGACCTCGCCGTCATGGTGGTCGCCCCCGATCACCCACTCGCGGACAAACGAGTCGCCGCGAAGGAGCTGTCGGAACAGCGGTTCATCTTGCGGGAGCAAGGCTCGGGAACGCGCTCGCTGCAGTCCGAGGCGCTCGACGATTGGCAACTGCACGACGTCGCTTCGACCGAGATGTGGGGTACCGAGACCGTTAAACAGGCGGTGCGTGCAGGCCTAGGCATTTCACTGTTGTCCGAGCACACTGTGCGACAGGAACTCGAGCAAGGAATTCTTGCCGCCGTCGAGGTGCATCCGCCGCCTTCTGGACGCCCCATCGTGGCCGCCTATCGCCGGGAGCGGGTACTCGCCCCGAGCGAGAACGCGTTTCTCGGCGACCTTCGAAACCTCAACGCGTGGCCAAGCGCACTGCTGTCGAACCGCGCGGGGCCGATGCGCGTGCCCCTGTCCGTCTCCGGTACCTGAGCAGAGCAATAGTTTCCGCATCCTCCGAAACGCATTGTCCCTCAATGTATGTGAGTGTTTCACCTGAGTTCATGCAGTGGCCGCTCATGTGGGTGAAGAAGCAGAATCGCTTCGGTGAAGGCGTCGGGGTTTTCCTGAGGAAGGCCGTGGCCGCCGTCCACCAGGCGGTGGGCAACGAGCCGGGTGAAGTGATCTTCGTGGGACCCAGATACCGGCCGCGGCCCAAGGCCGTCGTGCTTGGTGTCGAGGACCACCGTCGGAACGGGTACGACAGGTTCCGTGGCGATGACTTCTTCGGTCTGCTGATAGCACGGATCACCGTCGACCAGCCCGTAACGGTGGCGATAGCTGTGGACCACGACGTCGACGAAGTCTGGGTTGTCGAACGACTCCGCGGTGGCCATCAAGGTTTCATCGGTGAACGACCACCGCGGAGACCACTGCTGCCACAACAACTTCGCGTACTCGGCACGGTACTGCTCCAAGCCCCGTCGCCCGCGCTCGCCGTGCAGGTAGTACTGATACCAGTAGATCGCTTCCCGCTCAGGCACCGCCGGTCTGGCCGCTGCGGCGATGTTCTGGACGTTGTAGCCGTCCACCGTCACCAGTCCTGCCACCGTGTCCGGCCACAGCGCCGACACGAGACACGCAGCGCGACCGCCCCAATCGAAGCCGCCCACGATCGGACCATCCAGAGCCAACGCGTCGATGAACTCGCGTAGATCGTGAGCCAATGCAGCCTGTTGGCCGGAGCGCACGGTCGTCTCGTCGACGAATCGCGTTGGGCCGTAGCCGCGCAGATAGGGCACCACGACGTCGGCGCCGGATTCGACGAGCGGCCCCACCACCTTGTCATAACACCTCGGCGCATAGGGGAACCCGTGTAGCAGCACCACCGGCCATCCTCGTCGATCGCCGTGCCGTTCATAGGCGACGTCAAGCACCCCGGCGCGGACGGTCTCTACGGGAACGCGTATGCCAGTTTCGAACTCGTCTTTCACAGGCCCTCCAAAATCGATGTCAGAGCCGACATTCGTCGACCGACCTTCGGTGAAAGTGCTGACACCAGACTGTCTCCTCCACGAGGTGGTTCACAAGCGCCTTTTCGCTATATCGCCAGGGCGATTTGCCTATGGCTTCGCCTACGATTTCTAGCCGGCGGAGACGCTGCGACCGCTGCTGTGCAGGTCGTTGCAGGCTTCGATGACGCGCTCGGTCATCGAGGCCTCAGCCTTCTTCAGGTAGCTGCGCGGGTCGTAGACCTTCTTGTTGCCGACCTCGCCGTCAACCTTCAGGACGCCGTCGTAGTTGGCGAACATGTGCGCGGCGATGGGCCGGGTGAAGGCGTACTGCGTGTCGGTGTCGACGTTCATCTTCACGACGCCGTACTTCAGCGAGTCCTCGATCTCGGACTTCAGCGAGCCCGAACCTCCGTGGAAGACGAAGTCGAACGGCTTGGAGCCCTCGGCAAGTCCGAGCTTGGAGGCGGCCACCTGCTGGCCCTGCTGCAGGATGTCGGGGCGCAGCTGCACGTTGCCGGGCTTGTAGACGCCGTGGACGTTGCCGAACGTCGCGGCCAGCAGGTACTTGCCGTGCTCGCCGACGCCGAGCGCGTCGATGGTCTTCTCGAAGTCCTCGGGTGTGGTGTAGAGCTTGTCGTTGATCTCGGCCTCGACGCCGTCCTCTTCGCCACCGACCACGCCGATCTCGATCTCGAGGATGATCTTGGCCTCGGCCGACAGCTTCAGCAGCTCCTTGGCGATCTCGAGGTTCTCATCGATCGGCACCGCCGAGCCGTCCCACATGTGCGACTGGAAAAGCGGGTTCTGGCCCTTGGCGACGCGCTCGGCCGAGATGGCCAGCAGCGGACGGACGAAACCGTCGAGCTTGTCCTTGGGGCAGTGATCGGTGTGCAGCGCGACGGTGATCGGGTACTTGGCGGCCACCACATGCGCGAACTCGGCCAGCGCCGTGGCACCCGTGACCATGTCCTTCACCCCGAGTCCGGAGCCGAATTCGGCGCCACCGGTCGAGAACTGGATGATGCCGTCGCTGCCCGCGTCGGCGAAACCCTTGATCGCGGCGTTGATGCTCTCGGATCCGACACAGTTGATGGCCGGGAACGCGAAGGAGTGCTCCTTGGCACGGCCCAGCATCTCGGCGTAGACCTCGGGCGTGGCGATGGGCATGGGGATTCCTCCTGGAGTTCCAGCGTCGACCGTGTGACAAGGGCAGTATCTCAACACCCGCAAGTGGGCGACACCTCAGGGTGAGACCGTCAGCACCATCCGGTAGCGGGCCCTGCCGGTGTCCATCGCCTCATAGGCCTCGGCGGCTTGAGACAGCGGTCGTTCCTCGATGACAGCCCGGACACCCGACAGCACGGCGAAGGCCATGGTCTCCTCGACATCGCGCGACGTACCCGACGGGTGCCCCGACACCGACAATCCGGAGTTGATCAGGTCGAGCGGGCTGACTGGGATGTTCTCGGGTGTGACGCCGATGGCGACCAGCTCGCCCTCAGGGCCCAGCCCTCCGATGGTCGCGGCCATGGCCTCGGCATTGTTGGCGGTGGCCAGCACCACGGTTGCGCCACCGAGCTTCCTCAGTTCGGCGGCGACGTCCGATGCCGTGGAGTCGATGTAGTGGTGGGCGCCCAGCTTCTTGGCCTCGTCGGCCTTGGCAGTACCCCGGCCGATCGCGACCGTCTCGAAGCCCATGGCCCGGGAGAACTGCACCCCGAGGTGGCCCAGCCCACCGACGCCGAGCACGGCGACCAGGTCGCCGGCCTTTGCCCGGGTGCTCCGGAGCCCGTTGAACGTCGTCACGCCTGCGCATCCCATCGGGGCGGCCTCGACGAACGACAGGCCGTCGGGGATACGGGCCAGCGCCGTCGCGGGCGCGACGACGGACTCCGCGTAGCCGCCGGGGTAGTGCCAGCTGGGCACCTGCATGCGCTCGCACTGCATGAAGTGGCCCTGCCGACAGGGGATGCATCGGTTGCAGTTGCCGCCGAACCAGCCGACGGCGACCCGGTCGCCTGTCGCGAAGTCCTCGACCCCGTCACCGACCTCGACGACCGTGCCCGCGATCTCGTGCCCCAGTGTCAGCGGCCACTGCAGGCCAGGGAAGTGCCCCGCATGGAACTCGCGGTCGGTGCCGCACACGCCACATGCGGCCACGGCGATTCGGACATGACCCCGTGGTGGCGAACTGGTCTCGACGTCGGTGAGCGTCAGCGAAGCACCAGCTGAGGCCACGTGTACAGCCTTGTGTGTGGGCATCCGTCGATGCTATTCCGGTCGGCCCCGTCGCGGACCGCAGTTTGCACTACGGCAGAGCACATGCCTGCCGCCGGTATCCTTGGGCTCCGTGACCACCACGAACCTCGCGCTGCTGCCGGATTACATGGATCCGCTGAACCTCATCGGATACTTCGGTGCGTGGGCGCTGGTCGGCATCCTCGTGGTCGTGTTCGTGGAGTCGGGTGTGCTGTTCCCGATCCTGCCCGGCGACTCGCTGCTCTTCGTGGCCGGCATGCTGGCCGCGGGCAACGCCGCCCAGGACGTGGCGGCGCAGGCGAATTTCCAGCTGTGGCAGCTGCTGGTGTTCATCCCCATCGCCGCCATCCTCGGCGGCCAGGTCGGCTATTGGATCGGTCGAAGCGTCGGCACCTCGATGTTCAAGCCGGACGCGCGCGTCCTCAAGCAGAAGTACCTCGACGAGGCACACGTCTTCTTCGAGGAGCGTGGCCCCTTCGCCATTGTGCTGGCGCGCTTCGTCCCCATCGTGCGGACGCTGGCACCCATCACAGCGGGTGCCGCCAAGATGAGCTACCCCAAGTTCGCGCTCTTCAACATCATCGGCGCCGTCGTCTGGGGCGTTGGCCTGACCCTGCTGGGCTTCTGGCTGGGCAGCTTCCAGATCATCCAGAAGCTGCTGGAACCCATCTTCATTCTGATCGTGCTGCTGTCGGTGCTGCCGATCTTCCTCGAGTGGTTCAAGCGCCGCCGCGCGGCCAAGCGCGCGGGCATCGCCGGCGAGCCGGCACCCGAGCAGTCCTAGAGTTCGAGGGCAGCGGCCAGTTCGCGCAGCGCAGGCCGCGGGTCGATCACCGGGCTGTCCCCCAGCACCTGCAGCACGACGTGATCGGCCCCCGCGTCGAGGTGCGCCTGGACTGAGGCGGCCGCCTCCTCGACCGCGCCCATGCCGACGAGCGCGCGTGCCAGCCGGTCGGAGCCACCCGGAACCAGGTCGGACTCGTCGAAGCCCTGGCGCAGCCACGAGTTCCGGTAGTTCGGCAGGGTGCTGTAGACGTTCAGATGCCCGTGCGCCCATGCCAGCTGTTCCTCGGCTGTGCCACCGACTGCCACGGCCTGCTCGGAGACGATCCACTTGTCGGGGCCCAAGATGTCGCGCGTGACGCGGGTCTGGGAGGGCAGCACCAGGTAGGGATGCGCTCCGTCGGCGTCCGTGCCGGACAGTTCGATCATCTTGGGACCGAGCGCGGCGAGAAGCCGGACAGGCCTGCCCGCGCCGGGTTCGATCGCCTCGGGGACGGCCGCCATCTTCTCCAGATAGCCGCGCATGGTCGCCAACGGCTTGGCATACGTGCCACCCATGCCGTGTTCCACCAGCGGGGCATGGCTGACGCCGAGTCCGAGAATGAACCGCCGCGGGAACAGCGCACTGATGGTGCGGGCACCCGTCTCGGCGGCCGAGGGGATGCGGACGTGAATGTTGGCGATGCCGGTGCCGACGACCAGCCGCTCGGTGGCGTTCAGGAACGCCATCGACTGTGTCAGGCACTCCTTGCCCGTCACCTCGGGGATGAAAAGCGAACCAAAGCCCAGTGATTCGATCTCACGGGCCACCTCGAGTGCATCAGGCATGGCCCACGTCTCGCTGGCCCACCAGACACCGACGCGGCTGGGGAAGTCGATGTCAGGGCGCTGGGGGGAGGTCATCCCCCGATGTTATGCCTTGAACCTTCCGGCGAATCCCCGCAGTGGCACGTCGGCGCTGGTGAGCAGTCCCGGAGGCGCGGCCACCACCGAGGCTATGGCGTTGAGCGCGGGCAGGCCGGTGACGGTCATGCCGATCGAGGCGAAGTTCTCGGGGTTGGACAGGTCAACGCCGGGCTTGGGGAAGATCATGTGCTTGTTGTAGATGCACGGGTCACCCTTGATCTGAGTGATGTAGCAGCCCTTGATATCCCAGCTCGGGTCCGTGTGCGGGGTCATCTGCCACTCCAGGTGGGTCTCGACCCTCGGCACACCGTTCACCATGCCCTGGTAGCGGATGTAGTTGCCGCCGAGCGACCCCTTGGGCAGGGTGTACCAGCCCAGGTCGACGTCCTTGGTGCAGGCGCCGAGTTCGTAGCTGAACTTGACCTCGTCGAGTTCCAGGCCGAAGCAATCGGCCATCATCAGCACGCTGTCGGCGAAGACGCGGGTGTACTTCTCCAACTTGCCCGGGATCGACGGATCGTCAACAGGCAGTCCGTAGCCGACCTCGATCCAGGTGTCCTTGCTGTGGTGACACGAGACGTCGACCGACTCGATGGTGGTGACGTTCTCGATCTCGGCGACATCGGCCGAGCACACCACACCGAGGATCTGGTTGACCCCCGGGTTCATTCCGGTGCCGTAGAAGGTGGACCCGCCGCGCTCACACGCCTGCGCCAGCAGCTGTGTCACCGGCATGCCCGAGGGATGCGGGTGGTTGGTGTCGCGGTGCCAGCCGGTGATCCAGTCGGCGGTGGTGACGATGTTGATACCGGCCTCGAGCACCTTGACGTAGAGGTCCTCATCCGGAAAGACACCGTGGAACGTCAGCACATCGGGTTTGGCGGCGATGATCTCATCCACCGAACCCGTGGCGATAACCCCGATCGGTGGTAGGCCCACGATCTCGCCGGCGTCACGACCGACCTTGTCGGGCGAGTAGCAGTGCAGCCCAACCAGTTCGAGGTCGGTGCGGTTGCCGATCCGCTTGATCATCTCGGAGCCGACGTTGCCCGTCGCCACCTGAAAGACACGTATGGGTGAATTCATCACTACCTCAAACCTTCTCGTTGGTTGACGCGAGGTCGGCGGCGCTGCCGCCGCGACCATCGGGATAGAACTGCATGGCCCACTTGCGGATCGCGGTGAAGCCCTCGTACTCCGATGTCGACAGGGCCGGCGGATCCGAGTAGCGCTGGTGACTCCAGATGTATATGTCCTGGGCGAACTGGCGGATGACCTCGTCGCCGAACTCCGCTGCTTTCGCTCGCGCCCGCTCCTGGCGTGCGGGATCGTCGGACTTGCCGGGCGTGCGCCCGATGTAGACCATGAAGCGCACATCCGAGGTAGCATCGTCGACCGGCGTGACTGCTGAGATCGTGCGGTTGTCGATCATCCCCCAGCTCTTGGTCACCGCGATGCCCAGACCGCCGTTGATGGCCTCGACGCCACTGTTGACGTCCTCGATCCGCTGGCCGTCATCGCCTTCGAACGTGATGGTGAAGTCCACGTAGGACACCGCGTCGGCGAAGTCGTGGCGGGTGAACACCGGCACGATCGGCGTCTTGTGCACGAACTTGAAGTGCGCGAAGTCGACACCGTTCTCGAGCACGTACTGCGGGTGCATCTCGAGGGTCTCGCGGTACAGGCGCTGTTGCGGGTAGTAGTCGGCGGCGCTGCTGCCGTCGGCGAAGCTCGCGAAAACGTCCGGGGCTTCGAAGAACGGCTCGCGCCCCTCGACGTCGTGCCAGATGTAGATCGACTCATTGCGCTCTGCCACCGGGTAGGTCCGCATACGGCGGCCCCGGTTGGGGCGCGGCTCATACGGGATACAGACGTTGCGGCCCTCGCTGTTCCACTGCCAGCCGTGGAACGGGCATTCGATCACCTCGCCCTCGACATGGCCGCCGAAACCGAGATGGGCGCCGAGATGCTCGCAGTAGGCGTTCATGACGGTCACCTGGCCGGACGCCGAGCGCCACGCGACCATCTCGGTGTCGAAGTACTTCATGGCGTGCACTTCGCCGACACCGACCTGGTCTGACCACGCGACCTGAAACCATCCGGTCGGCTTCATCGAGAGTGGCGGTTTGGCCATTCGACAAGAATCACAGAGGGCTCTACGATTCGTCAAGTGTCTGGGAAGATCGTGGAGCCGGTTGAGTCCCGACGGACAAACCGTCGCGGCGAGGCGACCCGCGACGCCATGCTCGAGGCTGCGCTGCGGGCACTGGCCACCGGTGACGCGTCCGCCGCGTCGGCCAACCGCATCGCCAAGGATGCCGGCGTCACCTGGGGCGCGGTGAAGTACCAGTTCGGCGATATCGACGGGTTGTGGGCCGCCGTGCTGCGCCGCACCGCCGAGCGCCGTGGCCAGGTCGACTCGCTCTTCGCGCAAGCGCTCATCGGCACCCACTCCCACGCCAATCCCGCTGCGCCCCTTGCCGAACGCGTAGCGGCGATCATTGACCTGCTGTTCGACGGGCTCAGCGCGCCCGACTCACGGGCCATCGAGACACTGCGGGCGGCGTTGCCGCGTGACGGTGACGAACTGGAGCGACTGTTCCCGCAGACCAGCGCCGAGCTGCAGTCGTGGGGTCGCAGCTGGATCGAGGCCTGCCAGACGGCGTTCGCCGGCGTCGACGTCGACCCCGAGCGCGTTCGCGAGGTCGCCTCGTTCATTCCCGGCGCGATGCGCGGCCTTGCCTCGGAGCGTCAGCTCGGCTCCTACTACGACCTGGAACTGGCCCGCCGCGGGCTGACCAGTGCGATCGTCAACTACCTACGGGACTCCCGGCCCCAAGCACCTCAGACCTGAAGCCGGCCCGACAGCACGTGAGCCTGCTCGAGCAGCAGCGTGCCCAACTCGTGGTGACGCTCCGGCTTGAACCGCGTCTCGACGCCGGTGAGGCTGAGTGCCCATGCGGGTCTGCCGCCTCGGTCGAACACCGCCGCGCCGATGCCCCAGCTGCCCTCGACGATCAACGCCGGGTTCACCGCGTAACCGGTGTGCCGTGCGGCGGCGATGCGGGCACGGATCGCCGCCTCGGAATGCGCGGGCCCCCAACCCGATTCCGGCTGGACGCGGCTGAAGTACCCGTCGACGTCGCGGTCCGGCAGATGGGAGAGAATCGTCAGACCGGCACTGGCGACGCCGAGCGGGAACCTGATCCCGACGTGCAGCACGTGCGAACGCAGCGGGAAGCTGCCCTCCTCACTGAGCACGCAGACCGTCTCATCGCCACGCCGGGCCGAGAAGAACGCGCTCTCACCGGTCTCGCGGGCCAACCGCGTGATCACCGCACGGGCCTGGTCTGTCACGTCGTACCGATAGGCGGCACCCACCCCGAGGAGGTAGAGCTCGGGCCCCAGCGACCAGCGTCCCGACTTGGGGTCCCGCGCCACGAGGTGTTCCTCGGCAAGCGACACCAGCAGTCGGTGGGCCGTCGGGCGAGCGAGGCCCGCCTCCTTGCCCAACTCGGTCGTGGACGCCCCTGCCGGTTCGGCGGCGGCGACCGCCCGCAGCATGGCGCCGACCCGCGCGACGACGTTCGCCCCCGGCGATTGTGCGACCACGCCCCGATCCTAGGCGTTCATTCAGTGAACACCAAGGCGGTGGACGCTCACTCTGCGAGCACTTTGCAGCTCCCCGCCGCGCTGGGCTTGATTCCACTCAAACGTTCGTTGTTCAGTAGCTATCAAGCGAATCGATTGGCGACGCGATGCCCGCGCCATGAGAATTCGGGCGTTTGCAGAATGAACGTGGAATCGCGCACGAAGGAGAGCCATGTCCTCGAAGGTCTACTCATCGGCCGCCGATGCCGTCTCCGACATCACCGACGGCGCAACCCTCGCGGTCGGCGGCTTCGGGTTGTGCGGCATTCCGGACCAGCTGATCGAGGCCATCGCAGCATCGTCGGCAACCGATCTCGAGGTGTTCTCGAACAACTGCGGCGTCGACGGTGTCGGTCTCGGTGTGCTGCTGGGGCTCGGCCGGGTACGACGCGTCACCGCGTCCTACGTCGGCGAGAACAAGGAGTTCGCACGCCAGTACCTCGCAGGCGAGCTGGAGGTCGAACTCACCCCGCAGGGCACGCTCGCCGAGCGCATGCGCGCGGGCGGTGCCGGCATCCCCGCGTTCTTCACCCCCGCAGGTGTCGGCAGCCCGGTGTCCGACGGCGGCCTCCCGTGGCGGTACGCGCCCGACGGATCGATCGCCGTCGCGTCACCGCCCAAGGAGATCCGGGTGTTCAAGGGCAAGCGCTACGTACTCGAGGAGTCGATCAACGCCGACTTCGCGCTCGTGCACGCCAAACTCGGGGACACCAGCGGCAATCTCGTCTTCAACAAGACGGCCATGAACTTCAACCCGCTCGCCGCGATGGCGGGCCGCATCACCATCGCCCAGGTCGAGGAGTTGGTCGAGCCGGGCGAGATCGACCCGGCCGCAGTGCATCTCGCGGGTGTCTTCGTGCAGCGCATCGTGCACACCGGACCGCAGGACAAGAAGATCGAGAAACGCACCGTCAGCGAATCGAAGGGAACCGCCCAGTGAGCAGCGCCGAGAACACCGTCGCGACCGCAGGCTGGAACCGCAACCAGATGGCCGCCCGCGCCGCCGCGGAGATGATCGACGGCGAGTACGTCAACCTTGGTATCGGGCTTCCGACGCTGATCCCCGGCTACCTCAGCGGCGACGTGCACGTCACGCTGCACTCGGAGAACGGCATCCTCGGGACGGGTCCCTATCCAGAGGATGACGCCGTCGATCCCGACCTGATCAACGCTGGCAAGGAGACCGTGACGGTCAATGCCGGTGCGGCGTACTTCGATTCGTCACTGTCGTTCGGCATGATCCGCGGCGGGCACATCGACACCGCGGTACTGGGTGGCATGGAGGTCTCCAAGAACGGCGACCTGGCCAACTGGATGGTGCCCGGCAAGATGGTCAAGGGCATGGGCGGCGCCATGGACCTCGTGCACGGCGCGGCCCGCGTCATCGTCGTGATGGAGCACACCGACCGCGCTGGCCACCCGAAGATCGTTCCCACCTGCACGCTGCCGCTGACCGGTCAGGGTGTCGTCGACCGCATCATCACCAATCTGTGCGTCATCGACGTGCCCGGTGACGGACGGCTCATCCTGCGCGAACTGGCGCCGGGAGTCAGCGTGGACGACGTCGTCTCCGCGACCGGTGCCGAGCTGACCGTCGACCTGGACTGAGTGACGGTTCAGTCGACGGTGTCGTCTTTGGTGGCGTCGTCCTTGGCCGCATCGTCTTCTGCGGCTTCGCCTTCGGGGGCTTCGGTGACCTCGACTTCGGTGGCGTCACCGGCGCTCAGCGTGTGGGCGGCCTCCATCAGCATCCACCCGGACAGCTGAACCGACAGATCCTTTTCCGGGATCGCGGAGGCGTTCACCGCGCCCGCAACGAACTGTGCCTCCTGGCCGCCCGCCGTTGGCAGCTCGGCGGTTTGGTCCCAGAACGCGCCGAACAGCGGTAGCCCGTCGACCGTCTGCCGGTTGTCCCACGCCGCCTCGGCCGACTTGAGCACCAGGTCACTGGCCGTGGCCCGCGCCTCGGCGTCCTCGGGGGTGATGTCGGGCAGCGTCGTCGCGGTCAGCGCCAGATAGCGCGCGGTGATGCCGTTGAACAGCCCGCCGTCACCGCCGCCTGCGCCCTGGATGACGCCTTCGGGGGCCATGTTGTCCCGGATCGCCGCGACCAGCCGGTGCACGCGCAGCGCGTGCCGGGTGTCCTGGGTGCGCGCGGCGAGTTCGGTCTCGAGGCCCAGCACCACACCCTGGCAGTAGGTGTACTGCGCGCGGACCAATGAGCCCGCCTTGATGCCGTCGAACACCAGGTGGGTCTCGGGATCGATGAGCGTCTCGTCGATCCAGTCGGCCATCTGCTGGGCGCGGCGCAGCCGGTCGTCATAGCGGGCCAGAAAGATGCCAGCCGGACCGTTGGCCGGGGCGTTGAAGAACTGGTCCTGCTTGCGCCACGGGATGCCACCGCCGTCCTCGGGCACCCACGAGTTAAGGAATTGATCGGCCAGCTTGTTCAGCGCCTTGTGCCGCTGCACGCCGCACAGCCGGTCCGCCCGCTCCAAGGCCAGCGCCAGCCACGCCATATCGTCGTAGTAGTCGTTGGTCCATCCGGTGTTGCGCAGCCAGTGGGCGCGGATCTGCCGTTCGATGCGCTTGAGTCGTTCGGGCTGCGGGTCGCGGACCTGGGCGTCGACCAGGCAGTCCAACAGGTGGGCCTGCCACCAGTAGTGCCATGTGCCGTACAACAGGTACTTGCGCGCCCACGGCCA
This sequence comes from Mycolicibacterium sp. 624, assembly GCF_040548615.1. Lineage (NCBI taxonomy): Bacteria > Bacillati > Actinomycetota > Actinomycetes > Mycobacteriales > Mycobacteriaceae > Mycobacterium > Mycolicibacterium sp. 624. The sequence goes on along the minus strand of NZ_JBEPRZ010000004.1, from coordinate 145,536 downwards.
GGCGACGACACCGAGCTGTGTGCCCGGCAACTGCCACAGTTTTCGAAGGTGACGCTTCTCGATCGCGGCTTCTGCGCTAGCCGCACGGTTGGCCCAGAGCTGATCCATGACGTTGATCCTGCCCTACCAGGCGCTACCGAGGTCGGCATGTTGCGCTATCCAGGCGTGCATCGCAATGCCCGCCGCGACGGCCGCGTTGACGCTGCGGGTGGAACCGAACTGGGCGATCGACACCGTTGTGGCGGCGCCGTCCCTGGTGTCGTCGGTGATACCCGGTCCCTCCTGGCCGAACACCATCAAGCAGTTTCGCGGCAGCGTCGTGTGCTCGATCCGCACGGCGCCCGGCACGTTGTCCACCGCGACCACGACCAGACCCGCGTCCGCGGCGAACGCCAGCAGATCGGCCGTCGTGTCATGGTGCGCCAGACGCTGGTAGCGATCGGTCACCATCGCACCGCGTCGGTTCCATCGGCGTTTACCGATGATGTGCACGGTGTCGACGGCGAACGCATTCGCGGTGCGCACCACCGTCCCGATGTTGGCGTCGCTGCCGAAGTTCTCGATCGCGATGTGCAGCGGGTGCCTGCGGGTGTCGATATCGGCGACGATCGCCTCTCGCGTCCAGTACCTGTAGGCGTCGACGACGTTGCGGGTGTCGCCATCACGCACCAGGTCCGGGTCGTACCGCGGATCATCGGGTAGCGGCCCGCGCACGTCGATGTCCCACGGCCCAACACCCGGGGCAGCGCCCCATTCGGTGGGACCCACCTCAGTCACGCGTGGTCCACACCGCGGCATGCGTCCCGATCACCGACACAGTCGGATAGAGCAGCGCGGCGTTGATCTCCCCCTGCGTGCAGAGCGACGCGCGCACGGAGATGGCGTCCAGCGCGGCGTCGGGGAGGACCAGCAGTGACGCACCGTAGGCCGAGCACGCGTGCGACAGACCGCGTCCGGGCAGCGTGGGTGCCACCACGATCATCAGAGGACCGCCGCGTGCGAGCGCCTCATCGCGATATCTGGCTGCCACGCCACCGATCTCGAGACCGAGCAGCATGTAGCCATTGCCCTCGAATGCGGTCGGATCGCCGAGTGCCGTGGGCTCCAGCTTTGCGCCGTCCGCGCGGAAGGCGTCGACGCTAGTGGTCTGCAGCCGCAGGCCCGTGTCGTTCTCGTTGATGGGCGGTAGTCCGACCGGGAAGGACGCTGGATAGGCCACCGTCGTGCCCGGGATCCGATCCTGCGGGGAGTACGCGTACACGCCGCGCACCTGCGCCTGGTCCCGCATCGGGCCCAGGCACACCGTGCCGGAGAGCGTGTCGGGACCCGCGGTGGCGGGTTGCGTGCTCAGGCTGGTGACGTCGGCGCACCCGCCGATGGCGTTGGACTCGATCGGGTGGACCAGCGCCCCGTAGAGGCCGAACCGGATGCTCTCCGGTTTGGCATGGGGTGCAGCGGGATCCGTCGGGGCGGCGTCGACGTCGACGAGTACGTAGTCGCCCTCGAACCGAAGATTGGCCACCGACAGGTTCCAGCCCAAGACCGCCTGGGACTCACCGATCTTGACCGACTGCGCCCCGTACGGGCCCGCCGCATCGGCGTCACCCGAACAGGACACCAGAGCGGCTGTCGTGACGACGGCCAACACGGTCGCGACTAGTGCCCGCACTGCGCGCACGTCAGGTTCGCCCACGGCCGCGGCCCACGACCTTGGTCATGGCGCGCACCAGGTTTCGCGGAACCATCCGCCCGCCTGTGGTGAGCAACTTGTACTGCAGACCCGGCACGATGACCACCTGCCCCTTGGCGACGCCGGCCAGCGTGTCGCGGACGACGTCGTTGACCTCGAGCCACAGGATCGACGGGGTGCCAGCCATGTCGATACCGGCCCGTTCGTGAAACTCGGTGCGTACGAAACCCGGGCACAGTGCGTGCACGCCGACCCCGGTGCCACCGAGGCCGTTGGCCAGTCCCTCGGAGAACGCGATGACCCAGGCCTTGGATGCCGAGTAGGTCGAGCCCCGGCCCGGCAGCAGACCGGCGACGCTGGCGACGTTGATCACCGTGCCCGCGCCGTCGGCGAGCATTGGCGGCAGTGCCGCGTGGGTCAGTGCCATGACGGCCGTGACGTTGACGTCGAGCTGCGACTGCAGGACCGCTAGGTCAGCCGACCAGAACTCGCCCGACGTGCCGAATCCGGCATTGTTCACCAGGATTCGCACACCGCGGGACAGCCGCTCGGCGACCTTCGCACGATCGGCCTCGACGGCCAGGTCGGCCGGCAGAACCTCGACGTGCGCGCCAGCCTCGTCGTGCAGTTCGGCGGCGAGCAGCTCAAGTCGTTCGACGTCGCGGGCGACCAGGATCAGGTCGTAACCGTCGGTGGCGTAGCGGCGGGCGAACCCCGCACCCAGCCCGGACGTCGGCCCGGTGATCATGGCGACGGGACGTGGCATTCCGACAGGCTACTCAACGTCTGGATGCTCGACGACCAGCGCATGCCCCCGCGGCGGTGACGCCGTCGGGGCTAGCGCTGATAGTGCGGTGACTGGCGGATGTTGCGAGCCGGCGGACGCTGCTGGGTGTAACGACCCACGTCGGCCCGACTCGGCGGCTGGTCGCCACGGCCTGCGGGCAGCGCCGGTGCCGCCGCGAGCGGACGGCCGGGTGAGCCTCCGCGCCGGGCCAGGGACGGACCCGTGACGCCGTTGGGGCTGGGCTGCGGGACGGGCGGAAGCACGCGGAGCAGATCGTTGAACTGCCGCACGGTGAGCAGACCCTCATCCCACTGCGCGCGGGTGCTGGTGACCGGCATGGCCACGAGCGTCCAGTTCTGCTCGTTCCACATGATCTCGGCGCAGTCCGGGGCGGCGTGGGCGAACGTCACCATGCGGCGATCGCACGCGCGGCGCGCGGCGTCGAGGTTGGTCGAGTAGACCATCCGTGGGCCGATGGCGCCGAGCAGCCATACATCGCTCTCGCGGGGCTCCTTGATGTCCTTGAGCCGGACATCGACGACGACGTTGGTGCCGACCTTGCGGTGCAGCGCGATAACGGTCGCGACGTCCTCGAGATCGAAGATGAAGACGGCCTCGCCACGGATCTGACCGAGGACCACGTTCTTGGCTGACACATCGCCGACGGTGGACATCACGCCGCGCTTCCAGCGCTTGACGATGTCACCTGATTCCTGCTCGTAGTCGAATCCGTGCGACTTCGCCCAGGACTTACGGCGACGGCCCAACCCGCGTCGACGGTCAACGTCGACGTACAGCAACACGGCCGCACCCACGAAACAGAGTGCGGACAACGTGAACCAGAGAGGAACCATTGCCCCCAGCCTACTTGTTGGTAGCGGTTTCGTTCGAACTCGAACAGATCACAACCCGGTCACGTGGCGACTCGTTTTGCCGAGCAGACGCAAAGTCCCCTCATCCGGGCTGAATGAGGGGACTTTCCGTCTGGTGGCGGGGGATAACTCAGCTCAAGACGAGGCCATCGCCGTCGGCTGTGACGTCGACCCGAACGGTGTCGCCGTCGTACACCTCACCCGCCAGCAGCATCTTGGCCAGCTGGTCACCGATGGCCTGCTGCACCAACCTGCGCAGCGGACGAGCACCGTAGAGCGGGTCGAAACCGCGCTCTGCCAGCCACTGCTTGGCAGGCAGCGACACCTCAAGGGTCAGCCGTCGCTGCGCCAGCCGCTTCTGCAGCTGATCCAGCTGGATGTCGACGATGCGGACCAGCTCATCGGGCTGCAGCGCATCGAATATCAGCACGTCGTCGAGCCGGTTGATGAACTCCGGCTTGAACGCCGCGCGGACCGCCGCCATCACCTGCTCCTCGGTGCCGCCCGACCCGAGGTTGGACGTCAAGATGAGGATGGTGTTGCGGAAGTCGACGGTGCGACCCTGCCCGTCGGTCAACCTGCCCTCGTCGAGGACCGCCAACAGCACGTCGAACACGTCGGGGTGAGCCTTCTCGACCTCGTCGAACAGCACGACCGTGTACGGACGCCTGCGCACCGCCTCGGTGAGCTGGCCACCCTGGTCGTAGCCGATGTAGCCGGGAGGCGCACCGACCAGACGCGCGACGGAGTGCTTCTCGCCGTACTCGCTCATGTCGATGCGAACCATCGCCCGCTCGTCGTCGAACAGGAAGTCCGCCAGCGCCTTGGCCAGCTCGGTCTTGCCGACGCCAGTGGGGCCCAGAAACAGGAACGAGCCCGTCGGGCGGTTGGGGTCGGCGACCCCGGCCCGGCTCCGGCGCACGGCATCGGACACGGCCTGCACGGCCTTGTGCTGCCCGACGACACGCTTGCCGAGTTCGTCCTCCATGCGCAGCAGCTTGGCGGTCTCGCCCTCGAGCATCCGTCCGGCGGGGATGCCGGTCCAGGCCGCCACCACCTCGGCGATGTCGTCGGGGCCGACCTCCTCCTTGAGCATGACGTTCTCCTGCGCCTGCGCCTGGGGCAGCGCGGCGTCGAGCTTCTTCTCGATCTCGGGGATCCGGCCGTACCGCAGCTCGGCCGCCTTGGCCAGGTCGCCGTCACGCTCGGCTCGCTCGGACTCACCGCGGAGGTTGTCCAGCTGTTCCTTGAGGTCACGGACGACGTCGATGGCACCCTTCTCGTTCTGCCACCGGGTGGTCAGCTGGGAGAGCTTCTCCTTGTGGTCGGCCAGTTCGGCGCGGAGCTTCTCCAGCCGTTCCTTGGACGCGTCGTCCTCCTCCTTGGCCAGCGCCATCTCCTCGATCTCCAGCCGGCGGACCAGCCGCTCGACCTCGTCGATCTCGACGGGACGGGAGTCGATCTCCATGCGCAGCCGCGAACCGGCCTCGTCGACCAGGTCGATCGCCTTGTCCGGGAGGAAGCGCGAGGTGATGTAGCGATCGGACAGTGTGGCCGCCGCCACCAGCGCGGAGTCGGTGATCCGCACGCCGTGGTGCACCTCGTAGCGGTCCTTGAGACCGCGCAGGATGCCGATGGTGTCCTCCACCGACGGCTCGCCCACCATCACCTGCTGGAAGCGCCGCTCCAGGGCGGCGTCCTTCTCGATGTACTTGCGGTACTCCTCGAGCGTGGTGGCACCGACCATCCGCAGTTCACCGCGGGCCAGCATCGGCTTGATCATGTTGCCCGCGTCCATCGCCGACTCGCCGCTGGCACCCGCACCCACGATGGTGTGCAGTTCGTCGATGAACGTGATGACCTGACCGGCCGAGTTCTTGATGTCGTCCAGGACGGCCTTGAGCCGCTCCTCGAACTCACCGCGATACTTGGCGCCGGCAACCATGGACCCCATGTCCAGCGAGACGACGGTCTTGTCGCGCAGGCTCTCCGGCACGTCGCCGGCGATGATGCGCTGGGCCAGACCCTCGACGATCGCGGTCTTGCCAACACCGGGCTCGCCGATGAGCACCGGGTTGTTCTTGGTGCGCCGGCTCAGCACCTGCACGACGCGACGAATCTCGTTGTCGCGCCCGATGACCGGGTCCAGCTTGCCCTCCCGGGCGAGTGCGGTCAGGTCGGTGGAGTACTTCTCCAACGCCTGGTAGGTGGCCTCCGGGTCGGGACTGGTGACCCGCGCGCTGCCACGGACCTTGACGAACGCCTCACGCAGAGCCTGCGGGGATGCGCCTGCGCCGGTGAGCAGCTTGGCCACGTCGCTGTCCCCGGTGGCCAGTCCGACCATCAGGTGTTCGGTCGAGACGTACTCGTCGTCCATCTCGGTCGCGAGATGCTGCGCTGCGGTGATCGCAGCGAGCGATTCACGGGACAGCTGCGGTGTCGAATTGGCGCCGCTGACACTCGGCAGCCGTTCGACCATGCGCTCGGCCTCGACACGGATGATGGCGGGATCGACACCGACCGCTTCCAACAGCGGGGCGGCGATACCGTCGTTCTGGGTCAGCAACGCCATCAATAGATGGGCTGGGCGAATTTCGGGGTTGCCTGCAGCGGTTGCCGCCTGCAGTGCTGAAGTCAGCGCCGCCTGCGTCTTGGTGGTCGGGTTGAAGGAGTCCACAACACCTCACCTTTCTTGGTTTCATACGGCTGGGGAGAAATGCTTCTCGGGTTGTTCAACGCAGTCAAGGTTGAGTCTGTTCCGCTCAACTCTAGCCAATTTTGGCGACATCGCGCATTTCCCGCGGCGTCATTCGACGCGGCAGGGCTACCGTCTGCATATGTCCGAGTCCGGCTTCGGCGATTTCGAGTTCGAACGGAAGTTCTTCCTCCACGAAGTTCCTGCCGTCGCAACCTCTGATCCCAGTCCCATGCTGATCGTGCAGGCCTATCTGTTCGCGTCCGACGGCTACGCGGTACGGGTCCGCCTGCAGGGACCCGCCCCCGGCGAATGGGACACCACCGCCGGCGCGCTGGTGGAATCGCTTGGCGACGACGCGATGGGCACCATGACGGCGAAGGGCCCTGCCACCGGCGGCACCCGCTATGAGGCCGAACGAAGCCTCGATCCACTGGTCGTCGGGCAGATCATCGCGCGCGCGGAGCATGTCGTCGCCAAGGTGCGCTACTCCGTCTGGCTCGGTGAGGACGGCTGGATCATCGACCGGTTCCTGGCGGGCAACGCTCCCCTGGTGCTCTCCGAGGTCGAGCGCGGCGGCCCCGTGACCGATCTGGTGATACCCGAGTTCTGCGCGACCGAGGTGTCCGAGGACGACCGGTTTCGCAACGAGTTCCTGGCGCACCACCCGTTCGGCGCCTGGGCCGAGGACTACCGACGCGAACTCGATCTGCTCGGACCGACATTCGTCGACACCCTGGGCCACAACCAGTTCGAGGCCCGACGCGCTGGTGAGCACCTGTGAGACCCGAAGCTCGTCGGGCCCGCGTACTTTTATGAGGTAGTGCCACCCCGGCCGGCCAGTCCGGCCCACCACGTCTCGATGGTCGCACTGAACTCTGCTGGTGCATCGGATTGCGGAAAGTGGCCAACTCCCCGGAGAACTGCCGTGGTGTGATTGGGGAAGGTCGCCTCCAAACGCACTCGATACTTGTCGGTGAAGATCGGATCCGCGTCGGCCCACACGATAAGGGTGGGCAACTGCGCGAGTGCGCCGAGTTGGCCGGCGAGAGTGGTGAAGAACTCGCGCGCCCCGACGAGTTCACTGGGAAGTGCGGCGCAGGCCTGGCGACGCTCGGGCGTGGCCGTCGCCTCGCGGTAGTGCGCCATCTCGACTTCGGAGAGCTTGCGGCGCTTGTGTGATGACGGGATGAAGATGTTGACCAGCGGGTTGAACCGTCTCATCAGCGCGCGTCCCATCGCCCCTCCCATACTGCGGGAGAACACCTCGCTGCTCAGATCTCCGTTCAACGGCCATGCCCATGTGTTGCTCAAGATGAGGCGTTCGAACGCCTCGGGCCGCTGCTGGGCGGCGTACAGGCCCAGCGGCCCGCCCCAGCCGTGGCCGACCAGGGTCAGTTCTGACAGGTCAAGGCGATCGAGGAAGGACACCAGCAGATCAGCGTGGTCCTGCGCCAGAAACCGATAGCCGGGAGCGCCGGTGGACAGACCGAACCCTGGAAAGTCCAGGGCGATGCACCGAAACCGGTCCCGCAGGGCCGCAATGACTTCGCGGTACACGAAGGACCAGACCGGATTGCTGTGCAGCATCAGCAGGATCGGCCCCGAACCCTCGTCGACGTAGTGCACGACGTTGCCGTCCAGCTCCACGAAGCGGCTCTCGAAGGGGAACAACTCGTCGTCCACCCACGCCGGACGCTCGCCCACAGGTTGCGTTGTCATGTCCCCGCCTTCCTTGACTCGGCTTGATAATCTCAAGTGAAGATGAAATTAACAAGCCTCGCCGATAGCGAACCGGAGCGGCCACATGAACGGAATTCTCGGCGAGGTCCTCGCCGCACACGGCGGCGCCCAAAGCTGGCAGTCCGTTTCCGTGATCAGAGCGCGGGGACGCCTGGGTGGCCTGTTGCCCAAACGCTTCCCCGGCAACAAGCTGGCGGACTTCACCGTTGAGGTCCACGTCGCCGAGCAACACACGGTCCTCCACGACTTCCCGTGCGCCGGTCAGCGCGCCGTGTTCGACCGGGGCGACGTCCGGATCGAAACCCGCGACGGCGAACACCTCAGCACCCGAACCGACCCACGTTCGGCCTTCCACGGGCTCAGCGGAATTCACCGCAATGTCGCGTGGGACCCGCTCGATACCGCCTACTTCGCCGGATACGCGTTCTGGAACTACCTGACCGCACCACTGCTGCTCACCCGCGGCGATATCACCGTCGCCGAGGGCGAGCCCCGGTTGGAGTCCGGACAGCTTTGGCGACGACTCCAGGCAACGTTCCACGCGCCACTGGCCACTCATTGCCAGCAGCAGACGTTCTACGTCGATACCGACGGACTGATCCGCCGCCACGACTTCGTCGCCGAACCAGTCGGCAGCTGGGCCAGGGCCGCCCTCTACTGCGGCCAGCACCGCGAGTTCGACGGGCTCGTCTTTCCCACCCGACGGCGCGTACTCCCGCGAGGCCCCGGCAGCCGAGTCCTGCCCCGCCCAACCCTGCTGGCGCTCGACTTCGACGACATCGAGGTCGAGCGATGACCACGCGCTCCTATCGCCAGTACTGCGGTTTGGCGCGCGCACTCGACGTTGTGGGCAACCGGTGGAGCCTGCTCATCGTGCGCGAGCTTCTCGGGGGCCCGGCCCGCTACGGACAACTTCAGGCCGGGTTGCCCGGGATCGCCACCAACCTGCTGGCCGAGCGCCTGCGCGAATTGGAAGAAGCTGGTGTGGTCCAGCGCCAGCTCGACACCGACAGCAATGGCGTCGCCTACGCGCTGACGCCGTGGGGTGCTGAACTGCGCGGCCCAATCGCCGCCCTGGTGAGCTGGAGTACGCCGCTCATGGTTTCCGGCCCGCAAGGCGATAGCTTTCGAACTCACTGGTTGGTGGTGGCGCTCGAGTCGCTATTGGCCGGCAGACGAAACAAGGTCGCGACGACCGTCGGCGTCGAGGCCGACGGCGCAACCGTCACGGTGCGCGTCGACAGGACTGGCACCCACGCCGCGCTCGACATCGGTGCGCAACCCGAGACTGTGCTGTGCGCAGAACCCATGGTTGTACTCGGCCTGGCGACGGGGATGCTGACCGTCGATCAGGCGATCTCCGCGGGGGAATTCCGCGGCAACAGGCAGGATCTCGCCACGGTACTGGGCCGCGACTGACGGGCCGCAGGTTCCGCACGCCTCGTCCCCGCTGCGCCAATCGGTCGCCGCGCAGGTACGGATTTGTCTAGAGTCAGGCATGTTGCTGAGGGGGGCTCATGGACATCAACACCGTGACGGAGGTCGTTCGGCGACCGGCCGAGATCCCCGGCTCCGACTGGCGATCGGGGGACGCGTGGTTGGCCGGGGGGACGTGGCTGTTCTCCGATCGGCAGCCCGATATCCGCCGCCTCATCGATCTGGTGCCGCTGGGCTGGGACGACCTTTCGGTGACCGACTCCGGTCTGGAGATCGGCGCCATGTGCACCATCCGCGACCTTTACGAGTTCAGCGCGCCCACGCAGTGGCCGGCCGCGTCGCTACTGCCCATCAGCTGTGAGGCGTTCCTCGCATCGTTCAAGGTCTGGAACTCCGCGACCGTCGGCGGCAACATCTGCATGTCGTTGCCCGCAGGGCCGATGATCACCATGACCGTCGCGCTCGATGCGACCTACACGTTGCAGGACACCGATGGTTCCCAACGCACCGTGGACGCAACCGATTTCGTGACCGGTAACCACACGAACATCCTGCGGCCAGGGGAACTGTTGCAGCGGGTGAGCATTCGCCTCGACGCGCTGCGCAGGCGGCACGCCCACCGCCGGTTCACCCTGACCCCGCTCGGCCGCTCGACGATCTTCATGGTCGCCACGCAGTCGCCGAGCGGATCCGATCTCGCACTGACCATCACCGCGGCCACCACGCGTCCGGTCACGCTGGCATTCGACACGATGCCCGACGCCGAGGCGCTGACCCGACGCATCGATGAGCTGGACGATGCGCTGTGGTTCGCCGATCCGAACGGAACACCGGCGCATCGACGCCATCTGGCCAAGCACTTCGCCGAGGAGATCCGCGCCGAACTCAGCATTGGGGATTCATGACCTACACGGTGAACGGGAGGACGTTCGACGACGAGCCCAGACCCGGCCAGTGTCTGCGCACGTTCGTCCGCCAACTCGGGTGGCACGGCGTGAAGAAGGGCTGCGATGCTGGCGACTGCGGTGCGTGCACCGTGTGGCTCGACGGCGACCCCGTGCACAGCTGCATCACCCCGGCCTTCCGCGCCGAGCACCGCGAGGTGACCACGATCGAGGGTCTCGGCTCACCCGAGCACCCGCACCCGTTACAGAGCCAGTTCCGCGACGCCCCCGGATTCCAGTGCGGCTTCTGCACGGCCGGGATGATCATGACCGCGGCGACGTTCACCGATGCGCAGCGGGCGAATCTGCCGCGGGCGCTGAAGGGAAACCTCTGCCGCTGCACGGGTTACCGCGCGATCGAGGACGCCATCAACGGCGTCGCCGAGATCGAGGAGGCAGCACCGGGTGACGCCGTGGGCACCAGCGTCGGCGCGCCCGCGGGCTTGGACGTCGTCACCGGCCGCGCCGAGTACACGATGGACGTCGCGATCGAGGGCATGCTGCACCTGAAGGTGCTGCACTCGCCACACGCGCATGCCCGCATCACCTCGATCGACAAGACGAGGGCGCTGGCGGTGCCCGGCGTCCACCGCGTCTACACGTGGGAGGACGTGCCGCGTAAGCACTTCAACACAGCGATCCACACCGACCACCTCGTCGACCCCGATGACACCTTCATCCTCGACGATGTCATGCGGTTCGTCGGCCAACGCGTCGTGGCGGTGCTGGCCGACTCGGTCGCGGCGGCCGAGGAGGGCTGTCGCAACGTCGTCGTCACCTACGACGTGCTGCCCGCGGTGTTCGACCCCGAGGAGGCAATGCTCGACGGGGCACCGCAGCTGCACGGCTCCCACGATCCCTTCGTCCACGATCCCGAGCACAACATCCTGCTCGAGTTGCACGGTGAGATCGGCGATGTGGAAGCGGGTTTCGCCGAGGCCGACGTCGTTCACGAGGGCACCTACCTCTCGCCGCGAGTGCAGCACGTGCACCTCGAGACACACGGTTCGATAGCGTGGATGGAGGACGGCCGGTTGCACGTGCGCACCAGCTCGCAGTCACCGTCGATCTGCAAGGGCAAGCTCGCGCACCTCTTCGACCTGCGGCCCGATCAGCTCCGGGTGTTCTGCAAGCGGGTCGGCGGTGGCTTCGGCGGCAAGCAGGAGGTGATATCGGAGGATCTGGTCGCGCTGGCCACCCTCGACACCGGAAGGCCCGTGTGCTGGGAGTACACCCGCGAGGAGGAGTTCACCACGGCATCCCCGCGGCACCCCATGAAGATCACCGTGCGGCTTGGGGCCAAGGCCGACGGCACGCTGACCGCCATCGGTTTCCGCAATATCTCCAACACCGGCGCCTACGGCAATCACGGCGGTGAGACGCTGTTCGCCGGGGGTGCCGCCATCATGGCGTACCGGTGCGCCAACAAGAGGTTTGACGGTTACTCGGTGTACACGAACACCGTGCCCAGCGGGGCGCTGCGCGGCTACGGCATGACCCAGCCCACCTTCGCCGTCGAGTCCGCGATGACCGAGCTGGCCAGGGCACTGCGCATCGACCCGCTGGAGTTACGCCGCCGCAACGTCATCCAGCCCGGGGATGCACTGGAGGCGCTCGGCCACCACCCCGATGACGTCTGCTTCACCGAGGACTCCCTGACTGAGTGCATCGACACGGTGGACGCCGCGCTGGCACGCACCGCCGCCGATGTTGAGGACCTCGGTCCGGACTGGCTGACCGGCACGGGAACCGCGTGTTCGATCCACGAGACGGCGCCCCCGACGGAACACATATCCGACGCGTGGGCCACGCTTCGCGACGACGGGGTCTTCGAGATCGCGGTTGGTACCGTCGAATTCGGCGAGGGCACGTCCACTGCGCACGTGCAGATCGCCGCAACGGTGCTCGGGACCACTCCGTCCCGTGTGCACCTGGTGCAGTCCGACACCGACCGGACCGGATTCGACACCGGCGCGTTCGCGAGCGCGGGCCTGTTCGTCTCCGGTAACGCCGTGCACAGGGCCTCGACCGCCCTGCGCGAGGCCATTCTGCGCTTCGCCGCGCGCCATACCGGGGTCGACGTCGCGTCATGCGCGATGGACGACGACGGCGTGCGGTGTGGCGCCGGCCGCCTCACCCTCCTGGAGTTGCTCGCCGCCGCCAGGGCTCGGGGCATCCGACTCACCGAGTCTCGCAAGGCATACGGATCACCGCGCAGCGTCTCGTCGAATGCGCACGGCTTCCGGATCGCCGTGCATCGGGTGACCGGCGAGATCCGCGTCCTCTACAGCGTGCAGGCCACCGACGCCGGCGTCGTCATCAACCCGGCGCAGGTGCGCGGCCAGATTGAGGGCGGTGTCGCCCAGGGCATCGGCTTCGCCCTCACCGAGAACTTCCACGTCGACGAGAACGGCGTGATGACCAACCCCAACCTGCGCAACTACCGCATCCCCACCTACGCCGACACACCCCGCACCGAGGTGCTGCTGGTGCAGTCACACGATTCGCTGGGACCGATGGCGTCGAAGGGTATCGCCGAATCCTGTATCAACCCGGTAGCGCCTGCGCTGGCCAACGCACTGCAGGACGCGACGGGAGTGCGCTACCGCGACTTGCCGCTGACACCGGAGCGCATCTACGCCGGGCTGTCCAGCCAACTGACCGAGGCCAAGACGTAGCCATGGACACCACGAAGACCACCGGCGCCGCGGCGACCGTCATCATTGGCCAGAGGGTGCGGGAGGGCTGCGAGCAGTCCTTCGAGAGCTGGCAGCTGGATATGAACTCGCGTGCCGCGACATACCCGGGATTCCTTGGCGCCGAGATCAACCCGCCAACCCATGTGCAGCCCGACTGGGTGGTGGTGTACCGCTTCGACTCGGTCGCGCACGTCCAGGCCTGGATCAACAGCGCAACCCGACAGGAACGGCTGACCGTTGGCCAGCAGTTCTTCGACGGCCCTGGGACCCAGCAGGTGATCAGCGGAGGGACCCGGCCGACCGACCCGCTGGTGACCGTGGTGGTCACCCATCGCGTCGACCCGGAGTCCGTCGACGACTTCCTGGCCTGGCAGGAGCGACTTCGCCTGGCCGAGAGCACGTTTGATGGATTCCGCGGCACCGAGTTGTTCCGCCCGGTCGAGGGTGTCCAGGACGAGTGGACCGCGCTGTACCGCTACGACAACGCGGACAATCTCGACAAGTGGCTGATCTCGAAGGAGCGTCAGGCACTGCTCGCCGAGGGTGAGAAGTTCTCCGACTTCCACTCGCGGACCATCGACAACTCGTTCGGCAGCTGGTTCGCGTTCGACGAGCGCGGACAGGAGGCGCCTCCCCCGTCGGATCTCAAGACCTCGATAGCGGTCTGGGTGGGCCTGTATCCGACGGTGGTGATGATCGCGCTGGTGCTGTCGCCACTGCACATGCCGCTATGGCTCGGCATGCTGATCGGCAATCTGATGTCGAGCTTCGCGATGAGTTTCGTGACCATGCCGTACTACGTCAACCCGCTCCTGAAGCGCTGGCTGCGACCGCCACCGGACGTGCCGCTGGCCAAGACGAACCTGCGCGGCACCTATATCGTGATCGGCGCGCTGGCGGTCTGGACGGTGGTCTTCTATCTGGTCACCAGGGTCTTCTGGACCCTGCCCTAGCGCCCGCCGAGCGCGGCCACCGCGGCAGGCCCCGCGACCACACCCACGGTGACAAGTGGTTTGGGCGCGAGCGTCTTGGCCTCAGGCGTGCCCCGAACCAGACCTATCTTGCGAACCTCGGCGCCGGTCGGGGCGGCGGCACTGACCAGGAGGTCGGCACCGGTGGTGGTGCTGGTGGTCGCCACCGTCATACCCTTGGCGCCGGGAATCGGGGCGAAGGAGGCGATCTGGGCGAACGCGACGGTCGAGTCGTGGTGATTGGGACTGTCCACGTACATCTTGGGCTGACCGTCCAGCCGTGATCCCGTCGACCACACCCGGACGGTGTCGCCACCGGCCTGTCCGGTCACGATGCTCTGTGCTCCACCCTCAGCACCGGCCACCCAGCCGGTGGCCAGCGTGGCTCCGCCGGTGTACGCCTCGTCGAATGCCAGGAACTCCGAGGTGATCTCGGGCTCATTGGGCTTTCTATGATGCCCGGCTGCCGCGGTCCCGTCTGCCTGCGCGCGGGCGGTCGGGGTGAACAGGTCATAGCGGAAGGTCTTGATCCGCGCCGGCTCACCCGGGCCCGGCGCGGTCACGATGCTGTGCCGTCCCGATCCCGCATCGACCAGGCCGGTGGACAGCGTCACACCGCTGCTGGATCCCGGATATGGCGTGAACGCCGAGAACACCTTCGGCGCGGTACCCAGGTCACCGAGATCCGACGAGTAGACCGTGACCTGCGAGTCGACTCCCGGCCCGGTCGCCACGATGATGTTGTCAGCCATCGAGTTCCCGTCGATGTCGGCCCCCGCCACCCGGACCCCGCCGGTGAAGCCCGCGTCGAACGGCGCGAACCGGGCTATCTCGGTCTTGAACACGCCGTCCTTCGTGTCGTTGCCGTCGTAGACGGCGACCTCGGGTGAGGCGCCCTCACCGGTACCCGCCACCAGGTCGAGGATCATGTCGCCGTTGACATCGGCCATGGCGACGTTGGGCATGCCCTCGAAGTCCGGGAACGGCACGACGGTCTGGAGCACCTTGTCGCCATTGCCATCTCGCACCTGCACGGTCGCGGGTCCGCCATTGGTCCCTGGTACCGCAACGGCATACGTCGACACCTCTGGGATGACGCTGATGAGCGCCATGAGGCCGTTGTCCTCGTGATTGAGCCGGTGACAGTGGATCACATACGTCCCGGTGAACTCTAGAAACTCCTGACGCAGGGTCAACTTCGCCGGGGTGCTGACGACATGCATATCGTTGAAGATCGGGGCGGGCACGTTCACGTTGTCGAGCCCCCACGCTTGCACACCCGTCACTCCGCGATTCGGGTCATCGATCGACATCACCTGAAAGTCGTTGACGTGGATGTGCATCGGATGCGCATCGTTGTTCAAGTTGGTGATCTGCCACTCCTCCACGGAGTTCAGTCGCGGCTGAATCAGTGGGACGTTAGGAAACGAGTTCCCCTCGAACATGTAGGTGACGGCCTTGGGATCATTCTTGCTGAACCCCTCGGCTCCGATTGCGTCCGTGATCGTCAGCGCCCGATTGACCGTGGGTGTCATCACCGATGTGTCGACGAATGACGTGTACGCGTCCAGGTTCTGGCCCGGCTCGAAGACAGTTTTCTGCCCTTGGCCGCTGGTATCGGGTGTCGCGTGGATCAGGGTCTGAGTGGGGAACACGAAGAAACCATCGGCGAAGCTGAGGTACTTCGGATCCACGGTCAGGGTGCCGAGCACCGCAGGCGAGTTCTCCGTGCCGTTGTTGGTGTACAGAACACCGGGGTTCACCAATGGCTTCGCATGCGGGTCAGGGGGGAAGTCCAGGACCAGGTCGCCTTCCTTGGGCATCGTGACAGCGATCGCGTACCGCGACCCCGGCGGAACGTTGAGCGTTGTGCCGTCGCCGTACACCGGCCTGCCGACCTGCGTGTACGGGTTGCCGTCCTGTCCGACGATCGTGAACTTCGGATGGTTACCCGTCGCGGTCTCAGTCAATCGGACTGTCATATAGGCGATATCGCTGACGTTGGCCACAACCCAGATCTCCGTTTGGCCCGGCTTGATCTTCAACTCCGGTTGAAACTGGCCGTTGACGGTGAACTGCAGATCGCGCTCGTTCTCCGGCAGGGTGGGATTCTCGGCGACCTTCTTCGACGGGCTGTCGAAGCTGATCAGGTTCGACGGGATGAACTGGGTCTGTCCGCGGTTGTTGTGCGGTGACAGCGACCCGGACCACCAGGGCGTGATGTATTGGGCGCCTTCGGTCGTCTCGGCGAGGTTCAACGGCGCCAGGCTCGGCCGGTATGTGCCGTCGGCGAGTTGCGATCCCTCGGGTGGTTTCAGCGTGCTCACCCACTGCGGCCACGTCAGGTCATTCAGCTGATGGCCGGTGCCGTTGCGGTCGAAGACGTAGTTGTACTGAATCGCCATGGTGCGCACCGGAATGTCGTTCTCCGTCACCAAGGGCAGGTTGCCGTCGGGTCTACCGATCTCGAGCAGACCGGCCAGTCCCCTGTAGGTTTGCTGCGCCGTCATGGTGTGGCGGTGACTGTGGTACCAGTACAGCCCGTTGGGCATGTTCTTCGGCACGTCGTAGGTATAGGTGTTGCCCATCCCGGCGGGAATCGACAGCAGCACGTTGTCGGCGTTGCCGTCCGGGCTGACGTGCAACCCGTGGGTGTGCAGGTTCAGCGGTGATTCGGTGAGCGTCGGCGGGTAGATCGGCACCTGACCACCCACGGGCGTGAACGCCGGATCGTAGAAGTCCTGGATGGCCAGGTCCCGAAGATCGTTGTCGTAGTGGATGATCAATCGCTCGCCGGGCTCGACGCGCAGGGTGGGCGCGGGGTACAGGTTGTCACCCTTGGTTAAGCCGTCCGAGCTTGTCCCCTTGATGAGATCAAATCCGTAGACCAGGAAGTTCGTCACCGGTTCCTTGACGGTGTCCAGGTTGACCGTGCCCTGATGTGCCGAGAGTCGTACCTCCAGCACACCGTCGCGGCTCGACAGACGCACCGGTTCGCGGAATGGCGCCGGTTTGCCGTCGGCTCCCGCGAAGACACCCGGCTGCGGGTTGGTCGACACCCTCTGTTCGGATGAGCAGCCCGCAAGCGACACCGTCATGACGACGACGAGCACCGTGGCACAAACCGACTTGACTCGACGAACCGACATTCGCCCCCCCTGCGACGATGGTGCTCAGCGACATCGCCGAGGAACTCAAACGGTACCGAGGTGCAACGGCAAAGTTGCCACTTTCGCACATTGTCGCCGTCGTTGAGGCTCCGTGCTGGCCGTCTCCGTGCTCAGCGGCCACACCTGCGCAGCGGTTCGAGTAGGCGCAGGATCTCCGCAACGATCACGTCTGGCTCGGTGAACATCACGTAATGGCCCGAACGAGTCGACTCCACGAGCCGGGCATCGGCCAGGTTCTTGGCCGTGACGCGATGAGCGTTGTTGAGCTTGGATCGCATCGATCGCTCCCCCCAGCGCGGTTTCGTCCCGGTGATCACCGAGACAGGGATGCCCTCGAACGTGCAGGGGTGCTGTAGAAGTCGGCGTAGGCCCGGAATCACCTCGCGGTTCTCGGATGTCACGACTCGGGCCCCACGCACGGTGAAGTCGTTGCGGAGGTCGGCGTAGACGTCGGCGGGGAGGTCGCGGCCGATCCGCGCGAACAATCGGTAGAGTCCCGTCCGCGCGAGAGCCATGGTCAACCGGCTACTCATGGCGAATTGTCGTTCGGCTTGGGGTGTGAGGAGGGCCGCGGCATTCTCGTCGGTCTGGTCGACGAGAACCAGTCCGCAGATGTCGAATTCGTCACGGGCACTGAGGTTCCGAATGATCGGGCCGCCCCAGCTCGCGCCGACCAGGACGAAAGGACCGTCCAGTGCGCTCAACACTTGGGTGAGGTCATCGGTGATGCGGTCGAGTGTGCGGGGCGCGTGATCCTCATCGCTGCGTCCCATGCCGGCGCGGTCATAGACCACTGTGGTCGCCCGCTCCGAGACGCGGGGTGCAACAAGGCCCCAGATGGCACCCGAGATACCGATGCCCGACTCCAAGACCACGGTCGGGCCGCCGGCGCCCTGTCTGCGGTAGTGAATTCGTCGGCCGTCTCGCAGCACGAGGGTATGGGATGCGCACGTGGTGTGCCGAGGAGAATCGCCACTTCTCACACGTGGCATCTCATGAGCTCCGACCTGCAGGAAGCTAAGTCCCGCAAAAGGGGGCCAGCTCCGTTACCTCCAGAAACACACAGCCTACCCGGTTGATCGGCAGCGTGGCACCTCGCCGAAACTCAGCCATTGGGTACCGATTCGGGTAACCTGTGGGCGCGCGAGGCGGGTTGGGCCCGCAGCGCTTGCTCGCGGAGAGTCGAACGGAAACGATGCTGAGCTACCTGCGGCGGGCCTGGTCCAGGGTGGAGAGCCCGATTCGTTTCGACGGTCCACTCGAGGCCCAGTTCCGGATGTATTTCAACCGTGTGGGGCGCAATTCGAGGTCAGAGTTGTGGCTGATCCTGCTGGTGGTCATCACGGTCGTGCTGATCGGCAATCGAGTGCTTCTAGACGTGCCGCACGACGTGCTGCCGCTGGGCCGTTTCCTGGTCATCGGTGTCCTGGTTCCGATGGTGTTGCGCTGGCTCAGTGGCGATCGCAGTCCGCTACGCAAGTGGTCGTCGATCTTGTTCATCACGTCGGTGTACATCGATATCGGCGCCATGATGGCGCTACGGATTGCCTGCCTGGACAACGGTATCGACGTCGTTCCGTTGGTGATGCCCATCGCGATCCTCATGAGCCTGATCGTCGTGCAGATCCGTTTCGTGGTCCTGGCTCCGGCGATCCTCCTGGGACTGGCCGCCTTGATTGGTATCGAGCTGTGGGCGTTCGAAGCCGACAGCAACGGCCTCTTCGATGTCGCGGCCGCTACTGCAATGGTGACAGTCGCTCTCACCGCGGCCTACAACCTCGAACGCTGGACCCGCATCGGCTGGCTGCGTCAACGCGAGTTGGATGTCTTGACCAAAACCGATCCGCTCACCGGCCTAGCGAATCGGCGGCATTTCGGTGAAGTACTGCGGTCGACGATCGAGTCCGCAGGCCAGCGCGACGGCGAGATCGCGCTGATGATCCTGGATCTCGACCACTTCAAGACCTACAACGACCAGTACGGGCACCCCGCAGGGGATCGGTGCCTGGCCGCCGTCGGCGAGTATCTGACGACGGCGACAGGAACCGCCGGGTTCGCCGCCCGCCTCGGCGGCGAGGAGTTCGCCGTCCTCTGGTTCGATGACACCTCGGTTGCCGCACGCGGCGAGCAACTGCGCCTTGGCCTGTCCGATATCACGCTGGAGCCGCTGCCCGGCGTCATGGTCACGGTCACCGCGTCAGCTGGACTCGCGAGTGTCAGGCCCGGCAATAGTGCTGTCGACGGCGTCGTGAGTGACCTGTTCGCGCGCGCAGACACCGCGCTGTATCAGGCCAAGGCTGGCGGACGTGACTCGTTGGCCGTGTTCGCCGGACAGCGACTTCGCGGCTCCCGTGATCGACACGGTGCCCCAGCCGACAAGCCGCCACCTGACAGCGACGTCACGCTACCGCGGTCACTGCGCTTTGAGGAGGGCGCCGAATCGGAGTTCCAGAGAGTGTTCGCGGCCGAAGGACGTAGCGCGCGCCGGCTCATCATGATCGGCCTGCTCGCTGTGATTGCGCTGCTGCTGACGTTTCAGACTCCGCTGTTGAAGATTCCGCCGGAAGCCGACCGCCTTGGCCGACTGACGCTCATCTTCGGGCTGACACCGGGCGCGCTGCTGGCATTGGTGGGCAACACGTGGACCCGCCTTAATCGTTGGGCGCCACACCTGTACATCGCCGGGGTGGCGGTCATCCTGTGCGCCCAGATGACCGAACGGGTGATGCAGCTGCCGCTGGGCTACGACGTGGTGCCGCTGATCATGCCGCTATCGGTGCTGCTGAGCCTGACCGTGGTCCAAATCCCCTTCACCATGCTGGCTCCCGCTGCGCTGGTGGGACTGACTGGGATCGTGGCCGTCGAACTCATTGCCTTCCCCATCACAGGTAATCGACTGCTCGCCGTCAGCGCATGCATCGTGATGGTGTCGGTGACACTGCGCTTCTCCTACAAATCCGAGCGCTCCCGACGGATCAGCTGGCTCGCCGAACAGCGATTGGACGAACTCGCCCGAGAAGACCCCTTGACCGAACTGGCCAACCGCCGACAGTTCGATGAGTCGGTATGCGATCTGCTCGGCTCGGCGACGCAGGACGATCGGCACGTCGTGTTCATGATTCTTGATATCGACCATTTCAAGGGCTACAACGACAGTTTGGGCCATCTCGCCGGCGACGAGTGCCTGCGCACAGTGGGCCGCTACCTCGCCGAGGTGATGGCCCCACTGAACGGGCTCGCAGCGCGTCTCGGGGGTGAGGAGTTCGCGATCGTCTGGATCGACACCGATGGCCACGGTGTCGATCGAGCCGAACAGATACAACGCGGTATCCCGCAACTGGGGATACCGCCAGCGCCAGGGAGTTCGGCGGTGACAGTCTCAGCGGGAATCATCGTCGCACCCGCACACGGCGATCCCGCGACGCGGGCACACGAACTTCACCAACGAGCCGACGCCGCACTCTATGCCGCCAAACGCGCAGGACGGGATCGCGCACACGTTTCCAGCGGCTGATGTAGTGCTCCCCGGAAGTCCCTGTTGGACGGCACTGAGGCGACGTGGCTGTGGCGCCAACCGAGCGAGCAGGCTCGAAACAGCCTGACTAGTCTGTTTGCCATGTCGGCGGTGTCAAGCGTTGCGAAGGAGTGCTTGCGGTGATCGGCGCCGCGGCGTGGTCGTCTGGCAAACGGAACTACAGATTTGCCACCGCCGCGCTACGCGAGGGTCGGTTCATGTGGTTGTTCACCCGTATCGCTGCGGCGAGTTGCTTTGCCCTCGCCATCCTGGTCGCCATGGTGCAGGTCCACCCGGCCGGACCCAGCGGCATGGCTGCGCGGGGCGCACAGGCCGCCGTACTGCTGTCGGCCGTTGCGGTGGGGGCTCGCTGGCGGTGGGGGTTATGGCCGTCCTATTGGCAAGCGGTGATCGTCGCTGTGTGGCTGGACGTGTCGATTGCTGTCCTCGCGGTCACGATGTCGACCCCGGTGGCTGGGCTCTGCGTCGTGTTGTTCATGGGGCTCAACGGGGTGTTCGTCGCCTTCCTCATGGGCTGGCGGACCCAGATGGTGCATCTCGCGTTCTGTTGCGCGGTCATCGCGGTGATCGTCACGGACGCGGCCTTCGGCGCGGGCGAGGACCTCGCGACGGTGGCCCTCCTGCTCGCCCCCACCCTCACCTGGGTGCTGGTGGTATCGCTATGCGGCTCCTGGCTGGTCGAGTACGGGCGCAAGGCGGTCCGCGAGACTGCGCGCTCAGCCCACTACGACCCACTGACCGGTCTGCGCAACCGACGCGGCATGTACGCCGCGGTCAAAAGCGCACTGAGCCGGACCGGTGACCCGATCACCATCGTGGCCGCGGTGTGCGATATCGACAGGTTCAAGCAACTCAACGACCGCGACGGGCACGCGGCCGGTGACGCCGCGCTGGTTGCGAAAGCCGAGCAGCTGAGACTACTGGCGGCTCGTGCCGAACTCACCGCCCGTATCGGTGGTGATGAGCTGGTCCTGGTCGCCTTCACGGCCGACACCGAGACCGACGTCGCGGTCGGGGAACTGCTCAACAGGCTTGATCCGCTCACCCGCGCCGACGCCGACGTTCCCCTGACGGCCAGCGTCGGCATCGCGACACACAGCACTAGCGACCCGCATTTCAGCCTCGACGATGTCCTGCGGCATGCCGATGCCGCCATGTATGACGCGAAACGCGGCGGGGGCGGGGCGTGTGTTGTCTACCGGCCTGGACTAACGCAGCCTGCCAGGCACGCAGCGGCCGTCCACCGTTCCGCTCCGCTGGTCGAGTGTGACTGCCACAGCTAGCAATTTGCCCCGTCAGGCAAAGATCCTGCACGGAGAACCTTCCAGGATTCGTGGATAATGTGTCGGTCCGTTAATATTTAGCAAACGTCGGACACTCAACCCTGGAAGGTCGGCGATGAGCCGCTGGAAAACCTGGAGCATGGATTCGAACGCCCCGGTGCGCGCCGCCTACGTTGTGCCAGCGCTCTTGGGTCTGACCATCGCCGCCATTTCGGCGACCGCCTGGATCAAGAACTTGGCAACCGACGATGCGCTGTACTACCCGACCGTCGCCAGGAGTATCGCGTCCGGCTTGGGGTCTACATACGACGGTTTTACCCAGACGAATGGCTATCACCCTCTGTGGTGCTGGTTACAGATTCCGATTGCCGCATTGACCAGTCCACTCGGAGACATCACGTATCTCTGGTTCGTGAAGCTTCTCGTTGTGATCGTGGCAGCGCTCGCCGTAATCGTGTGGGGGCAGCTGATCCGTCGGGTGACCGGGTCATCTTGGATGGCAGCCACTTTCGTACTTCTTCTCGGCGCTTACTGGTGGAGCGTCCATACGCTGTACAGCGGGATGGAAACCCCGCTCGTCGTGCTGATGATGGGGGTCGCACTGCTACTCGCGCACCGCCTGCTTGAGAACCACTCGACGCGTACTGCAGTTGCGCTAGGTGTGGCCATGGCGGCAACGCTTCTCGCCCGGCTGGATTCGGTCTTCTTCCTTGGTGTACTTGGCTGCGTGGTCTTGCTCCGACTGCGCAAGAACATCAAAGTACTCGCCGCGTGGCTGATCCCGATGGTTTCCCTGCCGCTGCCGTACCTATGGTGGAATTACACTGTATTCGGCAATTTCGTGCCGGTCAGTGGCATCAGAAAGTCCGTTTCCACGCTAGACCTCGAAGCACAGCTCAAGATACTGACCGGATTTGCCTCCGGGAAGCTCACGAAACTCACGACAGTCCTGAACCCTGCCGCGCTGATGCTCGTCGCGCTGGTGGCCATCCTCTTCGTCACCGCAATGTGGTTGAGCCGAAGCGAGATTGGCGAACAAGCCCGCCGGTTGAACCTGTTGTGGACGGTTCCCGTCGGGGCAGTGCTGCACTTCCTCTACATCGCCACTTTCATGGTGGAAGCCAACGTCTCCTGGTACCAGTACTCGGAGTATCTGACACTGTTCCTCGCGATCTCGGTGGCGGTAGCAAGCGTCACCTCATGGCTGCAGGCACGGCGGCTGCCAGAATCCGTGCAATGGTTGCCCTTTGGCGTGGTCGTCGCCGGTGTGTTGACATCCGTGCTGGCGTTCGCACCCAAGGCATTGCCCGATATCGCCAATGTGCGTTCCTACGAGACCGCTTCGTGGGCGAAAGAGCACCTGGATTCAGCGGATGTGCGATTTGGGATGTATGACCCCGGTGTATTTCGCTTCGTGTCCGGCTTCAAGACGATGGCGCTCAACGGCTTGGCCAGCACACCGGAGGTAACGGCACTCGTTCTGGACGGGAACTGGACCGACATCATCGCCAAGTACAACATCAACTATGTCGTTCAGTTCGTCGCCGAGCAAGATATCGCCGCGATCCCCCAGCAATACGTCAAATTCCGCACAGAACCGTTCGAAAAGTACTTGTGGCGATACGACGCCAAGATGCCCGGTCGATTTCTGATCTTGGATTCCTCGTACCCAGGCATCAATTCACTGATCTAGTGCTCTAGTTCAGGTCGGGCGGGAAGTACCACGCCACGCCCCACGCATTCATCAGCACCCCGCATCCGACCAGTGCCCAGAACCATTTGCTGGTGTCCTTGTTCACATAGGTCGCAAGCAGGACCAGCAGGCACGGCATGGCATCCAGCATGAAACGGTATCCGAACTGCACCCAACCGGTGTTGTAGTAGAGCAGCAACGGAACCATCAGCAGCGCAACCGAAATCCACGCGCCCACATTCAGGGTCGTCTTCCTGAACGCGAACACCAGGAATACCAGCGCGGGGGTCGTGAGCAGGATACTCATTCCGTCGACGTGCGGATGCATCGTTCCCGTCGCCGGCTCCCAGACTGGTCCGGCGAGAAACATCGACCACAGATTGTGCGGAACGTAGTGCAGGTCAAACTGTCCGTATTTGTCGAGGACAGTACGCAACACGAAATCGACGTTCTGGTCGAAGTATCCGAAGTCGGTGGGGTCTCCGAACCTGGCGTAATTGTAGGCCGCCAGCAGCCCGACACTGACGGCCGCCGGAGCCAGCGCGGCAGCGACACGGCGCAGCACTACCGAGCGGTCTGTTGTGCCGGTCCCGCGGCTCGCGATCACGCACAATGCGATGAGCAGCGGCGCCATCAGCACCATCGTCGGTCTGCCGAGCATTGCGATCGCGAGCGCTACACCGGCCCATGTGGTGGCACGGAATTCAACCGCAAGCCACACGGCCAGCAACGCGAACATCAGGGCGCAGACCTGGCCGAGGAACCAGACCGAGCCCTGGATCGACATGTACCAGTGCACGGTGCCGAACCCGACCATAAGGGCGAGCAGCACCGCGTGCAGCTGTGTCGCCTGCGACAGTCCGCGACGGCTCAGTGCCCGGACGATCAAGTACGCCAGTGCCACATTGGCGCCACCGATCGCACATTCGAAGGCCGTGGTGTAGATGTGCTCGACACCGAGAAGTGCGACCGCCGGAAGCAGCATCAGCGCGGGCAGCGGAGGGAAGGGGACGTACCACTTTCCGCCGCTGCCAGTCAGATCATGCGTCGTCGATGGATTCTCGATGTTGAGGTGTCCCTGTAGGAATGCCTGCGCCAATTCGTCGAACTGTGAGATCGGGGTGTAGTACCGCCCGATCGTGAAGATGGACAACACGTACGCGCACGTGACCCCGAACGCGAGCAACAGTGCCCGAATCAGGTCACGCTTGATCTCAGCTCTCGCGGGTTTGCTCGAATCTTCTGAGGGCGTGCCCTCGACATCGTCCAATGCGGGTTGCCGACCGATCACCGGCTAATGATGACAGAGATGTGGGCGCACGTGGACTCTCGCGAGAATCGCCGAATCTCCGTGTGATTGGAGTGGCCGCAGCCACCTACTAGGGTCAAGTTATGGCATCTAACGCTGCGCTGACACGCTGGCGTCCTCTCGCCAGGCAAGCCCTCGATCGACTGCGGTGTGCGGCGGGGGCACCGGCGTTGGCTCGGCGCCGCAACCGCGGGCGGCTGACCATCCTCATGTTCCACGGCGTCGAACCGAAGCCGCTGACACCGGCCTGCTGGCATGTGACGGACAGCGATACCTTGCGGCGCCAGCTCGAATACGTTCGTGGGCATTTCACGGTACTGCCCCTCGCCGAGGCCCTGGATCAGATGCAGTCCGGTCGGCTGCCCGACAATGCGGCGGCATTGACGTTCGATGACGGCACCCGAAATCTGCTGACGCACGCCGCACCGATATTGCGCGACCTTGCGCTACCCGCCGCAGTTTTCCTGGCCACCGGGCCGATGGGCACGCCGACCACCCTGTGGCCGGATCGGCTCTGGTTGGCCTTCGCCCGCACGACCGCGACGCAGGTCGACCTCGGCCCGATCGGGCTGGAAGTCATGCCCCTGAGTTCTGATGCCGATCGAGAGACGAGCTACGCATCGGCGGTGCACCGATTCAAGGAGCTGCCCGACGCGCAACGTTCGGAAAGGCTCGATGATCTCGTCACGGCACTGGGTCAATCGGAGTGCACCGATCCCGGCCCGTTTCAACTTCTCTCCTGGGACGAGGCCGACGCACTCGCTGACGATGGGTTGATCAGTCTGCACCCGCACACTGCGACCCATCCGATTCTGTCACGCTGCCACGACGACAAGGTCGACGTCGAGATCACCGAGTCCTGTGCCGCTGTCGGTCAGGCAGTCGGCAGTCCACCTCGAATCTTCGCCTATCCCAACGGTCGCGCGCAGGACTTCGACGACAGAGCCAAGTCGGCGCTACTCCGCTGCGGTGTGCGATGGGCGTTGTCTACGTCATACGGATTCGCCGATGCAGGCGACGATCCGCTGGCGCTCCCGCGCGTACCGATCGGCAGTGACCTTTCGTGGCCGGCATTCAAACTCTTGGTGTCCGGCCATCCGCTCGGCTGACGGCTGGGTCATTCGAGGACCTGCAACCGGTTATAGGGCAGCCCCGGCAGGCTGTCGTAGTCCCAGCGCAACCCAGCTTGTTGGTAGGTGCTGCCGATCGACGCTGCCGTGGCGCCGGGGTTCATTTCGAAGCTGATGCTCAGCGGCGCACCGCCCTTATCAACGATGAAAGCACCGTAGGTCTGCAGCGCACGCCCGACGGCCCGCACCGCGGGTGTCAGGTTCAGCGCTTCGAGATCGACAGCAGGATCGAGTCGGACACGGGCGCCTTCCGGTATGCAGTCCGCACGATCGGAGTCTCCATCTGTCTTGATGGCCGGCGGACGGAAGTCCGTCCGACATGCATTGTCGGTCTGCAGCGCCAGTGCATGCGGGATCTCGCCAGCCGCGATCTCGGCAATTCTGATCACCCCGCCGAGCCGCGATGCGCCCGATGCGGTTCCGGCACCGGTGCCTCCCCACCCGGAACCCGCGAGGTTGTGGACGGCCCCCCAACCGGCCGTCCACGTCCCACCGACGAGCCGACCCTGCCAGAACTCGTAGGTCCGCTGGGCGGCCTCGTCGACCACAACCATGGCGCCGTCTGAACCCGGGCTGGGCTTTGCGCCGGTCGGGATCGGCACCTGGAAGCCCTTCAACGGGCACGGTCCCCAGTTGGTGACGGTGCAAGTCACGGTGTACCTCGGCGTCGTTGAGTTGGCGGTGTAGACCGGAACACCAAACGCAACGAGGTTGGCGTACAAGGCGTTGTCCCGAGACATCCGGGCGACCATCGCCGCGCTTTTCGGGTCAATTTGAGCACTCTGGGAAATCGGAGTCCGGAACGGGCTGGTAGCGCTGAAAGGAATGCTTGCCGTCGCGCCGGACCCATCGGGTGGCGTGGTGGTCGTCGGCGTGGTCGTCGTCGGCGTGGTCGTCGTCGGCGTGGTCGTCGTCGGCGTGGTCGTCGTCGGCGTGGTGGTCGTCGGCGTGGTGGTAACGACGCTGGAGACAGCCTCGACGGTGTCCACCATCAGGTTTCGGTCGCACACGCCGCTCACCGCAAGATCGTTGCCGAATCCGATACCCAGCTGCTGTGGGCCACTCGGAATGGCGATGTTCGCGGTGTAGTCCGTCCACTTGGTGGCAGTGACATTGAAGCCGGCGACGCTCTTCCCTGCGACGTACACAGTCATTCGCGGTGCCCCCAGACACTGGGTGCCTCTGGCGCGAATCACCACCTTCGACACGGAGTCCGGTTCCAGCCCGATCGAGGCGGTGCCGTTGCGAGTTAGTCGCAACGCGCTTCCGCCGGTGGCTGTCGAATCGGTGACGACGGAACCGCTACTCACCGGTAGCACCGTAAAGGTATCGGCCTCCAAAGGGGTTGCCGCAGTGGCCGTGCCGGGGTACTGAACGGCAACCACGACAGCGACAGTCAGCGAAAGCAGCGCGAGAAATCGGGCAATCAACACAGGCACTCCCCAGCGAAGTAGCGGCGTCCTTCTAGTCGAGACTCAGCTTTCACTTAAGCCACTTCGTTAACAACAGCCCCTGGACATCACTTCGGTAACAACAAACGACACCTGATCGCGGTATGGCGATCAGACATCAGCGCGCCCCACGCGCGCACTGGCGCTCAATTTCACCTAAAGATGGAGTTCTCGCAAAGTGCGAATAATTCACCAAAGATGACAAATGTTGACGAGTTCACCGCGATTAGCGCTAGCCAGGAGGCAAGATACGACCATTCAGTTTCACTTTTCAGACCTCATGCCCGCAGGATTCGACACAAACTGCGGCTAAGCAACAACCGACTGCGCGTTTGCTACTGCCGCCCGAAACAGCCGCCCGAGCACTCCACACCGCCGAATAAGTGCAGCTGAATCGGCCTCGCATGCGGGTGTCGAGCTGCCCTGTGGCCGCTACTCGTCACAATAACCAGTTCGCCGGCTCCGATCGAGATCTAGCTAACGTTGCGGCCATGACGCATGGCAACATACAGTCGGGGCCAAATGGTTCACAGGTTGACAACGCGGGAGTGAGTTCTTGAGAGATACTTTGCGACGGTTCGTACGTGCGAACGTGGCCCTGAGCGACCGCCTCGCCCCGAAGGTCATCCACACGTCGCACGCGTACACGCGCTACACGAACGCCGGAACTGCACTGCTCGAGCGCGGGCCCGCGACCGTCCTGGACGTCGGGGCCGGTCGGCAGTGGCATTTTCCGCCGTCATTGAAGAAGCCCGGCATGAACCTCATCGGGTTCGATATCGACATCGCAGAAATGTCGGACAACGCCCTCCTTGATCGGAAGGTGTCGGGTGATGCCTGCCAGGGCCTAGGCGTTCCCGATCAATCTGTGGACCTGATAATGGGGCGCGCTGTCATTGAGCACCTACACGACACCGAATCGTTCCTGATAGGTGCAAATGCCGCTCTTCGCGAGAACGGCCACCTCATCATCACCTTTCCGAACAAGCACGCACCGTTTGCGGTCTTGAACCGAATACTGCCTCGACGCGCGGCAAAGTGGCTCCTCACCCACCTAGTGCCCGGCTCATCCGGAACTCTTGGATTCGAGGCCTTTTACGATCGGGCAAGTTATCGCGAGTTCAAGCAGGGACTGATTGACGCGGGATTCGACATCGAAGAAGAGTACGTAAGCTATTTCTCCAGCTGGTATTATTTCCAGTTTTTTGTGCCACTATTTATCGTGGGCTTGGCGCTTGACTCTCTGTTCTACGCGTTAAAGAGGCCGCGCTTTGCCGCGTACTTGACGTTTGTCGGCAGAAAACCAGCTCGAGCCGCCTTGAGCTGAAATCGGCTCTCGCGCAAAGGAATCTACGCGCGCCGTGCGGCCACGTCACGGATCGAACGCAGGTTCCTGACTGCGCGATACCTTGGCACCTCGACAATCAGCGATCACCCTTCGACTGTACGATATAGTGCCTGACCACGTGATATACCTTGCGTTTACGCGGATCCAGACCGACGACCCCTCATTTGCCATCGACCACCACCAGATGGCCGTGACAACTACTCCTCCGGGCACTGGCATGTGCCACCGGAAAGGGAGCGAGCGATGCAGACTTGCGCCAACGGGCATCAAAACCCCGAGAACCAGCCGTTCTGCGGGGAGTGCGGCTCGTCGACGCAGACATCCGTGGCAATCTGCCCGAACGGCCACACAGTGCCGTTGCGACAGAAGTTCTGCGGACAGTGCGGGGCCCCCGCCGCCTCTCCACTGGCCGGGTCGACACAGTCGTCCTCAGGCCGTTGGACCACGGACCCCTACGACCGTCACCAGTATCGGTACTGGGACGGCTCGAAGTGGACGGCACACGTCGGCGACGTCGGAAGCCTGGGAGTCGATCCACCACCTATTCGCACCATGTCCCGCTCCGACCGATGGATCGGTGCGATCGCGGGCGTCGTGACGGTTGTGTTGTTGGTCGGCGCCATCAGCGCGATCCTGACTCGCTACGCGCCAGACACCGCGCAGGACCAGACAGCCGCCCAGGCAATGAGCAGTGTCGCCGTCGAGCCGCCCGCCCCGGCGATCAGCAGTGCCGCCGTCGAGCCACCCGCGCCGGACATCAACGCCGCGCCCCCACCACCGGACAACCCGTGGCCGGTGGCGGTGGTCGGCACGCCCTGCCATCCCGAAAGCAGCAACTCGGTCGCCGTCGACGGTTCGATCACGTACTGCGTCAACCTCTGGGCTACCAACACCTACTTGTGGTCGCTGGTTCCAGATCAGGGAGTGGTGACCAATCAGGCGGCAGCCGGCACCAACCCGTCAGTCGCCCTGTGCATCGCCCAGACAGGCCGCTCCGCTGATGACTGCGCCGAATACCTATCGCGTCCCAGCACCCCCGGGGACGGCGCGGCACCCCCCGCAGCCCCCGCGGCCCCCGCGGCCCCCTGACAGGGGATCGGGAACTCGCGCCGGAAAGTCGGCTACCTCAACGGGATTCGTCGATCACCTCGCTGTAGAGACCACCCAATCGGGCAACCCACGCCGGCAGTGAGTAGTTCTCCTCGGCCATCGCCCGAGCCCGCACACCACAATCTCGGGCGAATTCGGTGTCTCCGATCGTGCTCACCAACGCCTCGACAAGGGCGTCGACGTCTCGCAGCGGTACCAACCTGCCGTTGACGCGGTCTTTGACGATCTCGCGTGTCCCGCCGGCGTCGGCCGCGACTACCGGTAGTCCGCAGGCACCGGCCTCGATGAGCGCTGTCGGCAACGCCTCGTCCACCGAGGCCGAGACCACGCCGTCCACGGACCGCAGAATCTGTGGCACGTCCTCGCGGCGGCCGAGAAACTCGATCGAATCACCAAGCCCACCCTCAAGCACCTGCTGCTCGAGGGCTGGGCGGGTCGGCCCATCGCCGACGATCAGCAGGCGCGCATCGGGGAACGCTTCCACGACACGCTGCCAGGCGGCAATGAGATCCGTGTGGTTCTTGTCCGGACGCAGTGCAGCGACGACCGCCCACACCGGCGACGACTGTGGCTGTTGATCCCGTCGGCCTCGGTAGCGCGCGAGGTCCACACCATTGGGAATGACCCGCCACGTCTGTCGAGCCGGCCCGTACCTATGCGCGTACACGTCGTGAATGTGTTGAGAGACAAAGGCCAATCGGCCCATCCGCGCGGGGATCCGAACCGATAGCCGCTCCTTGAGCCGCCCCGCCCACCCAAGACCCGGCTGCGGACTCACATGGAGGGTGGCGACCACCGGCTTGCCCGCTAGTCGCGCGGCCATCGGCACCAGAATCGCCGAGTAGTCGAGATGCGCGTGCACCACATCCACTGGCGCCCGCCGCAAGGCGCGGACCAGTCTCACGAACCCGGGTACGTCTAACAAGCGACGGACCGTGAGATAGTGCGGACGCATCCCGACCTCAGCGAGTCGGCCGGCCATCGCGTCACGATCTGGGCGTTGCGGAGACAGGCTGGCCACCGAGACGTCAAGGGCCCGCGGACCATAGCGTGCCAACTCGACTATGAGGTTCTCCGCGCCACCGAAGCTGAAGGTGTCCAGGACCATCAGTACGCGGATGGGCGTACGCGTGGCACTGCCCGCTGGTTCATCGCCGGTCATACCCGCTGCCTTTTCAGTCGATGTTCGCCAGAGGTCTGGCGATGCCGCAGGCGCAGCATCAGCCCGGTTGCCGCCGCCGTCGCCACACCGACAATCAGCGCCCCGGCTATCCAGACCGGCGCGACGCCGCGATCGGTCACCTCGTTGGCCTCGCCAACCGGGGTCATGGAATACCAGGAGTCAGCTTCAAGGTCAGCCAGGTTGGCCCGCCCTTGGATCACCGCGGCATCCAACGCTGCCGCTGCCGCCGCGGGATCCGGGTCCGTGACGCTGATATCGATAACCCCGCGGACCGTGTCGGCCACCGCCGCCACTGCGGGTTGTCCTCCCACGATCATCGCCGCGTAGCTGGGTAGCACCACCGTCCGCGACCGGATGTCGAGCGTATAGGCGTAGTAGTCGGACATCATTGCGGTCGGTACCAGCGTGATGCGCTGGCTGGCGGTGGTGTGAGCGCGCTCGGGCGCCAGCGCGAGTATCCCAGCGGTCGCGGCAGTGCCGAGCAGGACTGCGACCGTCACGCGCTGGACCTGTGCCCGTTCCACCGGAATCCGCGTGCGCAGCCCTGGCAGCGCACTGCTGCCAAGAGCGCCGGCGAAGGCGAGGCAGATTCCAAAGGTCCGGAAGTAGGCGAGATGCAAGAACACACTCGCAATCGACCAACCCACGATTGCGGCCAGTGCCGCGGCGGCCATCGTGCGCTCGGCCGGGAATCGCTCCGGGGGTATCCGCAACGTCCGCAGGCCGATACACCAGACGAAACCCAGCACCATAACCACCCAGCCCACCAGTCCGACAATCCCGGTCTCCGCGGCGATTTGGGCGTAGAGGTTGTGCGCCCCATCGGTGGTCTCCAGGACCGCGGTCTTGACCATGCCGGCATAGTGCGGCACCTCCCGCAGGTAGGCGCCGGGCCCGAATCCGAACCAAGGTCGATCCTCGAACATCGCCCAGGCGATCTCCTGTGCCGCCATCCGTCCCAGTACCGACGGATCGATAACGTAGGCCGTCTCAGCACTCGTGACATCGGCGACCAGGGCGACCAATCGGTTGCCCACCCCCGGGATGAGCAACACCAGTATCAACAGCGGCAGACTCTTGAACCCGCGCTTACGGGCGCTCGGGCCACTCGCGATCACCCAGATTGCCAGCGTGATACCCGCGGCAATAATGGTGCCGCGTGACTGGGTCAGATAGATGCCGGCGAACAACAGGATGACCACGGTGCACCACCCCAAGATTGGCCAGCGGCGCGCCGATCGGACGGCGCGACCAAGCAACGCGGCCGCGAAGGGAAGGCCCAACACCAGATGTCGGCCCCAGAAGTTGGAATCGGGCAACGGGCCACCGAATCGCAGGGTGGTAACCAGCTCCCCAGACGCCTCGGTGACGGCGGCAAACCCGCCGAACGACTGGGCGCCGCCGAACACGACCTGGTTGAGGACGGTGAGCGCGGAGAGCACAGCCAGCGGTATCGCCACGGAACCGGCTATTGCCCACCAGGATTGGCTCATCTGAGTGAGCAAGAGGATCACGATCAGGAACGCGCAATCCGTCGCAGTACCGATTACCACCGATATCGAGGCGGACATGTCCTGGCTGCTGAGCACCGCCAGGCTCTCGGTAAACAGGTACACGCCCACCAAGCCGATGCAGACCGCTGTGCCACGGTTGAGCCGGTCGCGCAGCGGCGCCTGGCACAGGGCAATCACCACCGCGACCACGCCCATTGCCAGCGATGCGTGAAATATCGGCACCGAGCTGTGCGAGGCGGCCACCCCGGAGAGGTTGGTGACCTCGATGACAATCATCGTCATCGCCGTCGCCGCGGGCCGTCGCACTACGTGCCATGCCGCCCACACACCACATACGCCTGCCACCGCGATGGCGGTCGCCAGCGGCCCGACGAGCGAGATGCCCAGCGCAACCAACCCGCATCCGATGACGAAGACAGCAAGGAGCCTGCCGGGTTTGACCGCCGTCAGCGTCCCCGGGTTCATCGTGGCGATGTCTGCCCAGCGGGTCCTTCTGGAGCGCTATTGCGCGCCGTCTCGCCGGACTCGTTGGTGCTCTGCCCCCGTCGCAATGCCGTTCTGCTGACCAACATCCCCAGCCCGCCACCCAGTAGGACACCGGCGAACCCGAGTGCGAGGAAAATCTGGGCACGGGTGGGTTCTGATCCGGTGGCGCTGACCGTGGATCTCACAACTTCCAGCCGGAACGGACCCGATGCGCTGGCAGCCGGGACGATCGCCTGCTGAACCACGCTGTCGAGTACCTGCTGCGCGGACGGCACGGAATTGGCCTGGACGGTCACACTGATCAGCGTGGTGTCCGCGATCGCGCCGGCCTCCAGGCTCAGGTCGGACTCCGGGACAGCTGCCGCACCCGCAGCAGCGGCCAACCATTTGGGATCGGCAAGGACGATCGCCGCCGAACGAGTTGCCTGTCCGCGGCTGAGCACCTCCCAGAATCCGGGCGCCTGGGTCACTGGGACCTGCTGAGAGGGCAGCATCGCCAGGGTGGCCTCGGCCGTGAAGCGCTCCGACTCCCGTCCGATCAGCGTTGCCGCCGCTACCACTCCGGCCAGCAAACCGAGCAGTGCGAATCCAGTCGTGATCAGCCACGCCCGCGCCAACAGGGATCTGTCCACACCCGTTCCTTCCGGACTTCTCTGCGCGCCGTGCGGTTCGAGGCGCCGCCAACGCGATAACACGCCGGCAAGCTCCACCTCCGCGCCTGGGTACACTCTAATCCACAGCTAACCCCCGAAAGTCCCAACCAAGGCATCCGGGTTCGCCGCGCACCGGTCGTTCCTCAGCCCAGGCCGAAAGCCCTGTCGTAGCAGTCGTATACCGCCGTCCGTGCGTAGCATCGGCGGAAGTGTTCGCGCGCGGCAGCGGCGAGTTCGGTGTTTCGGTCCATTCGCGTCAGATCGAGTAACAGGTCGGCCATCTCGTCGTTGTCGTCGGGTACTAGAACCCCCTGGTCGGCGCCGACAGCGACGCCGTCGGCGCCGATGGTCGTCGAGACGATGGGAACCCCGCGGCCGAGACCCTCGATGATCTTCAACTTGATCCCCGAGCCGAATCGCAGCGGGTTGATCAACGCTGCCGCTCGGCCCAGAAGCGCTCCCAGGTCATCGACGTAGCCCTCCAGAACCACACTGTCGCCGTGCCGTGCGACTTCATCGAGCAGACCGGGCCGCGGGTCCTTTCCGATGACGCGCAATACGGCTTGCGGCTGGGCGGATCTCACCTTGGGCCACACGTCGGTGAGGAACGCTCGGAGTCCGTCATCGTTGTGCGGCAGACTCAACAGCCCCAGGAAGACGAACTCGGGCGCACCGCGGTAGTCACGAAAGAATGTGGGCTCGTTGATAAGTGGAGGTACCGACCGCACCCGGCCGTTGGGGCTATCGGTGCGGCCACGCAGCAGTGCGGCCTCGGACTCGTTCATCAAGAGAACAGAGGAGAACTGCGCAGCGCTAGCGTCCTCGCTGGACCGTACCAGCCGCCGCTCAGCTCTCAACAGCAGCTCTTGGCTCACCTTGTTGGTCGCCAGCGGCCGCAATCGCGCCGGAACGTGGGTAGCGAAGTTCCCGAGTGGGGCGATGTCCACATCAGGAAACGTCCGCGTGGCTCGAAGCATCGATTCGTACCGCTGCGAGAACAAATCGTCGAGGTAGCAGATTTGCTGGGCCGATGCCGAGGTTTGCGCATACTGACCCATCCGGATGGTGTCGTAGATCTCCAGATCTGCCCGAACCCCGTCAAGGGTGCGGCTGATCATGGTGCCGACGGTTCGGCTACGCAACAGGGACTCCTGCAGGCTCGCACGCCCGGTCGCCGCCCTGCTCATGACATTGCCGAGGGCGGCGGCCACGCTGGGCCCGGGTATCCGGTGCAGCCGGGTGGGAAATTTGGGGGCAGGTGCACCACCGACGAGAATGTAGTGAACATTCTCGGATCCCAGCCGGTCGACCAGGTACTCGACGAAGCCGGCGAGAACGACCTTCTTCCCGGCGTCAGCCGGGTAGGGCTGTACCGCACTCAGCAGAGCGGCCGACTGTGGCACGTGGACTCCATTCGATCGGTTCTGACAGACTTGGGCGCTGCGCAGCGAAACCTGTTCTGACGCATGCCCGTTGTCAGTAGGCTCCCTCACGTTTGAGGACTGTGCGGATCGTCCGAAAGATGATGATCAGGTCCTGCACGCTAGACCAGTTGTCGACATAGGAGTGGTCGAGCCTGATTCGCTCGGCCTCCGAGACATCCGAGCGCCCGCACACCTGCCACAGGCCTGTCATACCGGGCTTGACCAAGGCCCGGCGCTGTACGAAATGCACAACCGACTCGCCCTCGCCGGGCACTAGTGGCCTCGGCCCGACGATGCTCATCGAACCACCCACGACGTTGAAGAGCTGTGGCAGCTCATCGATGCTGGTGGCCCTCAAGACACGGCCAACACGGGTGATCCGGGAGTCTGAGGCGGACTTGAAGAAGACCGTATCGCCGGACTGTGTCGCGGCACGCTCTCCGTCCTGCACCGACTCCGCACCGACCACCATCGTCCGGAACTTGAGAATTCGGAATCGCTTGCCGTGCTGACCGACTCGCTGCTGTTGGAAGAACACCGGTCCAGCACTCTCCAGCTTGATCGCGACCGCAACCGCGATCATGATCGGAATGACCGCCACCAGGACTAGGCTCGCGAAGACGAGGTCGAACATGCGTTTGCCCAGCGATGACGGCCCGTCGTAACGCGGACGGGCGATGTGGAACAGCGGCAGATTGTCGATCGGCCGCAGCTTGAGCCGGGGACCGGCGACATCGGCCATTCCGGGAACCACGATCATGTCGATGTCAAGTGAATCTAGTTGCCAGGCAAGTTTTTTCATGTTGTCTTGCCCCAGCTGCTCAACCGCGGTGACCGCTAGCGCGTCGGCGTTGGTCAGTCGCAGCGCAATCTCCACCGAATGCTGGTCACCGAGCACCGGAAGCGAGCCGCCGGGGACGGTGAGGAACTGGCCTGGCGCACCCTCGAATTCGGGAATGCAGACGCCGACCACCTGGTATCCGGCCGGCGTGGAACGCGACAGGTAGTCGCAGAGCACCGAGATCGAATCGGGCATCCCCAGCACGACGACACGCGTCATGAACTCACCGCGCGCGCGCCTCTTGCCAAGGTTGCGGCGCAGAAGGTGCCGTCCGCCAATCAGGCCCACCAGGCCGACCGGGAGCGCAATGACCAGGTAGCCGCGGGAGAACTGGGTCTGCGCGATCAGGCTGCACACCGCGACCAAGCCGAATACCCATGCGGTGGCTGACACCACCCTGCGGTACTCCTCGCTACCCACCCCCACAAGCGAGATGTCCCGGGACTGCACCACATCCAGTGCAATGAACCATGCCGCGACCAGCAGTACCGAGAGCACTGCGGCCTTGGCCGAGGCCGAATCGGCTTGTGGGCCATCCTCGGCCAACAACTCAAACCGGCCCACGTGGGCGAGCAGTACAGCGCCGATGATGGCCACGGCGTCGACGATGAGCATCCGCCGGCGGTACTGGCGTCGCCAAAGGCCGCCGTCGACGACACCCGCGCTCGCACTGCTCAGTAGTCGGCCGACCGCGCCGTCTGCCGACGCACTAAAGGGGTGCGGCACATCCGCGGGCAAATCCGCGGGCAGACCAGTGGGCAGGCCAGTGGACATCGACGATCACTGCGCTTTCTTTTGTTCCCGGTGGTGCAGTTTCAGCTAATTTTCATAAATTAACCCATGGGACAACATTGCCCTAGTGCAACTGAGCGTGATCTACGTCATAGTGCAGATTCAGTTAGTTTGCAACTACTTGCTAACAGCGGGGCCTCAGCCTCATATACTCCTGTGATGTGCGCCTATGTTCAGTGAATGAAGTTGTTTGAGATTGCCTGGAACGTACTAGCAAGATCTAGACCACCATGGGACGATGATAGGCACAGAGCGTTGTTTGCTCCCGGTGGTGCAAAATGAGCAATCAAAGGGGTTGGTCACATCACAATTGGACTGGCTCCGCGCGGACACCGAGCCGCCAACCCCCCGCAGATGCTCCGATCGGGTAGCTTGACCCTGGTGCGTGGTCGCATCGTTCCCCTCGAACAGATCACCCCGCGCCTCGTCGATGCCTGGGCGGAATTAGCGACGCGAGCGACGGAGCCCAACCCCTGCCATGAGCCAGAGTTCTTCCTCTCGGCAGTCCGACACCTCCGGGCGCCTGACTCGCTGGCGCTGGCCGTGTGCGGAGACGAGTCGCGAATCGATGCCTGTCTTCCGGTATGGCGCGGCCGCTACTGGAAGAGACTTCCGCTACAGACAATCCGCACCTGGCAGCATCCCTATGCCTTCCTTGGCGCGCCTCTGCTCGACGGCGCCGATCCTGCTGGAGCGGGCCAGGCTCTTATCACCCTGCTCGCCGATTCCCATCGGGGTGACCTGCTGGTGCTCGACGACTGCCCGGTGGGCGAAGGCCTACATTCCGGACTGGCAGTGGCCGCGCAGCGCTGTGGCACCCGTGTGCATGCCGATCGCCCCTATCAACGTGCCGCCATCCTGGACACGACCGACGCGATCGGGCTTCGCGGTAAGCATGTGAAAGACCTACGACGAATGCGCCGGCGACTGGAAGAGAAACTGGACGCCCGCCTGACCGTCGCCGACCTGAGCGCCGACACTGCCACCGTCGCTGCCTTTCTGGACCTCGAAGCCTCCGGTTGGAAGGGCGCCGGAGGCAGTGCACTCGCCTGTGCACACGAAGCGTTCTTCCGTTCGATGTGCGATGAAGCGGCGCTCGGTGAACGAATCCGGTTTCTCTCACTGCAGGCCGATGGTCGTGCCGTCGCGATGCTGTGCGTGCTGCAATCCGGTGGGCACCGGTACTGGTTCAAGACCGCCTACGACGAACGCCTTGCCACGTACTCCCCGGGTCGCCAGCTGATGATCGAAGCCACGACACTGCTCAACACACCCCCGGCTTCCGGGTTGGTCGACTCCTGCGCCGATCCCGACAATGAGACCATTAACAGAATGTGGACCGGCCGCCGCAGACTGGCGACCTTGCTTGTGCCGCTACCCGGCCGAACACGATCGCCGATCGACGCGCTCGCAGCGATGTCCACACGCCGGCACTCCTCCGGGGAGGCCGGGTGAGCCGAATCCTCGACATCGATGCCGAACAGTGGCGGATCCACCTCGACCGCGAACCGTTCCGGATTCGACACCACCTCGTCGGTAACGACTTGCTGGGCGCCGAGGCGCTGGCGCGGCTGACCGATCAGCTACCGGCAGATGCCGTCGAACACAACTTCGGAGCACTGCCCACGTTGCACTACGCCGCGCCGACGGCGAGAAGTGACGCGTCTGCCTCTGAAATCCTGCGCACACCGGGGTTTCTCGGCACCTGGATGGCGATCAAGAACATCGAACAGGCCACCCCTTACCGCGGGTTGCTTCTGGATTGCCTGGCCGATGTTCCCGACTCACAGCGCGATGGCGATACCCCGCATAACCAACAGGGATTCGTCTTCGTGTCGGCGCACCGATCGATCACACCAACGCACTACGACGCCGAGCAGAACTTCCTGCTGCAGATTCGGGGAAGCAAGGCGATCACGATCGGCGGCTGGCCGGACAGCGCTTCGCAGCAGCGCGAGATGGAACTCAAGCAACGGGGTGGACACCGCTATTTGCCGTTCCTCCCGAATGAGCCGCAGACGTTCCACCTCGAGCCTGGGGACGGGGTGTACGTTCCGCCGAACTGCCCCCACTATGTCGAGGTCTTCGACGACCCGTCGATTTCACTATCGGTGACGTTCCGCACCAACCGCAGTGACACCTTCGACAACGCAGTGTTCCTCAACGCCCGGCTCCGCAGGCTCGGACTCAGCCCCAGCCCACCCGGCACAAACGCTCGCGTCGACCAGATGAAGTCGCTGACAACGCGTGCTCTGCAACGAGCGATGCAGTGGCGGAGATGACGGACCAGTCGGCGACTCTGCAGGTGGAGCGCCTTCCCATCGGGGGTCCGGTACTCGCCGACTGGGGGCGCCTGCAGTCTCGCGGAGCGGTCCCCACCCCCTTCCTGTCCCAGCAGTGGTACTCGACGATGGCCGGGGTGGCAGGACTCGTCGAATCTGCCGAGGTGCTGGCGTGTCTGCGAGCTGGCGTGGTGGTCGGGTTGCTGCCGATCGAGGTCGTCAACACCGGCGGGCTTCGTACCCTCGGTGTCGCGGGATCGCAGTGGAGTTGCCCCGATCACCTTGATGTCGTGGCGGTTCCCGAGGATCGCCACGCGGTGGCCGGTGCGATCGCCCGCCATCTCGCAGAGCGCCGCGACTGGGATCTACTGGATCTGGCGGTGATGGCCGGGGACAGCCCCCTGCCTGCCGCGCTGCGTTCGATCATGCATCGGCCTCGATTCGTGGTTCGTGCCGACCAACCCGTGCCGATCCGGACGGCCCGGGTGGCCGACGGCGCACCCGCGCTCGGAAAGTGGGCCCGTCGACGACTACGACGGGTTCAACACATCGTCGAGAATAACTGCGGCACGGTCGAACTGGTGTCCGACCCGCACCGTGTGCCGGAACTGCTCGATGAACTGATGACTCTGCATCAGCAGCGGTTCGGGGACCGATCCGTGGTCTTCGCCACCGCCGAACGCCGCCAGTTTCACCGCGCTGCCGCCCGCTCGCTCAGCGAGAGCCGTCAGGCACACATCGCACGGCTCACGGTCGGCGGTGTCGACGCAGCACTGCTGTACATCCTGACATGGCGTTCAACGGCGTACCTGTACTGCAGCGGACTGCGCCCGAGCGTGTTGCAGTCGGCTGGCACCGCGTTGCGCGACTGGATTCTCTGCAATGGCGTCGAGAATTGCGACACGATCGACTTCCTGCGCGGCGAGCAGGAGTGGAAGGCGCTTCGCGGCGACACTGTGCTGAACGACACCCGGGTGCGCGTCGCGCGGACCACTCCCCGAGTTGCCGCTGAAGCCGTTAAGCGGTTGCTGGACAGTGACAGATCCGAGGCTCGGCTCTCGTGAGGTCGGATCTCCCGGAGCCGGCCTCGGACCTCGGCCGCACCGCCGTGAAGAGCCTGCTGTGGGCCGGCCTGGGGTTCGCCTCCACCCGCATCACCGTTTTCGTGACAACACTGTTGTTGGCAAAGCTGTTGGTTCCCGAGGATTTCGGCGTCGTTGCCGCCGCACTCGCCGTGGTCGCTTACATGGAGATCATCCTCGATCTCGGGATCGGCGCGGCGGTGATCTACGAACAGGAAGATGGGGTTACCGAACGGCTCAACAGCGCATTCACCATGGGGGTCATCGGATGTGTGGCACTGACCGTCCTCGGCTGGGTTGCGACGCCCTGGCTGGCCGCGTTCTTCCACACCCCGGGGCAGGAATCGATATACCGGGCACTGTTTCTGTTCTTGCTGCTACGCGGGGTCTCCCAGGTACACGATGCAATCCTCAAGCGGGATCTGCGTTACCGTCGGCGATCCGCGGTCGAGATCAGCCGAGGTATCGCCCGGGCGGCAGTGTCGATTCCGCTGGCTCTCACCGGCTTCGGAGCCTGGGCCATCGTCTGGGGGATACTGGCCAGTGAAGTCACCGGTTCGGTGTTGAACTGGGTACTGGTCCCGTTTCGACCCAGACTTCGTCTGGATCGCACAGTGGCAAAAGCCATGTTGCAGTTCGGCCTCGCGGTCACCGCACTGAAGGTGGTGTCCGAGATCGGCATGAACTCCGACTATCTCGTGGTCGGAAACCGCTTGGGACCCACCGAGCTGGGCTATTACAACCTTGCCTACCGGATACCCGAGATGATCTTGGGCGCCGCGTACTGGGTGTTCTCCAGCGTCGCGTTCCCGGTGTTCTCCAGAACTCACCGCCTCGATGCCAGCGATCTTGGCGAGACGATGCTCAAGGTGCTGCGCCTGTCGTGTTTGTTCGGATTCACCGTCGGCACCGTGCTGGCCTTGACATCGCGTGACGTCGTCACCAGCATTCTTGGACCCCAATGGCTCCCAGTGGTAGCACCGCTGACGATACTGAGCCTGGCGATGGCACTCGACTCAATCGGCTACGCCTCGGGAGACATCTTCCCAGCCGTGGGGCGTCCCGGCCTGCTACTGGCCATCAACCTGCCATTGACCGTCCTGCTGGTCGGCGGTTTCGTGGCCGCGTCCCCACACGGCATCGCGGCAGTCGCCACGGTGCACCTGATGTTCACCGTGCTATACGGTCCGCTGCGGCTGGTCCTGGGCTGCCGATTGGCGAAAACCTCTGTGCGAACGGGAATCTCTGCCATGCGGCCGGCACTCTGCGTAGCGGTGGGAATCGTGGCGCTGGCCCTTCCTGTCAGGCTGTTCACCGACGCGGGGCTAGGATCGCTGGCTGCAATAGTGGCTGCCAGCGTCGTCGGGGCCGCCGCAGGTCTGGTGATCGGCGGTCGAGACGCAATTCCGGAGGTGCGCACCGTTGTCCGTCATGCCCTCAGTCGGTCATGACCCGAGTTGATTCGTACACTTATCCACTGTGGTCACCGCGATGCGTCACTCACATAGGCACTCAGCATGACGAATAGAACCCGTATCGCGTACCTGGTATCCCGGTTTCCCCAAACGTCCGAAACGTTCATCGTGCGCGAACTCGATGCCCTCCGCCTGCGTGGGACGTTCGACCTGGAGCTGTACTCGCTTTTCCCCTCACCCGATACCGTCCACCACGAAGTTGCGCGGCGATGGACCGCGATGCTCCTGCGTCCCGACCTTCGGGCGGGAATCGGCGGCCTGCTGTGGGCACTGCGCCGGCGGCCACGCGCGTTACTCGACGTGGTCTCCACAGTGCTGCGCGAACACCGCCGGCGGCCGAGAATCCTGGTCCGGGCAGTCATCACCCTGGTACTGGCGTGCGCCCACGCACGGCACATCGCGGGGAATCCCGCTATCTCGCACATACACGCCCACTACGCCACCTACCCCGCACTGGCCGCGTGGGTCTGCCACCGCCTCGCCGACGTCGGATACAGCTTCACGGCCCATGCTCATGACCTCTACGTGGATGATTCGATGCTGCGGACAAAGGTCACGGATGCCCGATTCGTGGTCACGATCTCGCGTTTCAATGAGGAGATTCTGAGCGGCCTCAACGCGAGTGGCACCCCGATCAAGGTGGTCCACTGCGGAATTGACTTGTCCCGATACAGGTTCCGCGAACGCACAATTCCGCGGAGCGGCCCCGTGACCGTGCTATGCGTGGCCTCGCTGCAGGAGTACAAAGGACATCGATTTCT
This sequence comes from Mycolicibacterium sp. 624, assembly GCF_040548615.1. Classification (NCBI taxonomy): domain Bacteria; kingdom Bacillati; phylum Actinomycetota; class Actinomycetes; order Mycobacteriales; family Mycobacteriaceae; genus Mycobacterium; species Mycolicibacterium sp. 624. Next base: position 103,176 of record NZ_JBEPRZ010000004.1, on the reverse strand, counting down.
GCTTGAAGCGCTCGCCACGGGTGGCCCACAGACATCGCGCATCCGGCTCGACCTCATCGGGGCCGGCCATCTGGAGACCCAACTCCGCCAGCAGGCAGCCTCGCTCGGATTGACCGATCGGGTGCGATTCCTCGGCGCCCGCGACGAGGCGTACGTGGCTCAGGCCCTCGCAGATGCAGATCTTTTCGTACTTCCCAGTGTGATCGCCAGGGATGGCCAGATGGAGGGCCTACCGGTGGCGCTTATGGAAGCCCTGGCCTCCGGTGTGCCCACCGTCTCCACCGAGTTGTCGGGTATCCCGGAGATCATCGTCAACGAGGTCACCGGATTGCTCGCAGCTGCAGGCGATTCCGCGGCACTGGCCGACGCGCTGGAATCGATGATGACCGATCCTGATCTGGCGCAGCGCTGCACCCGCCGCGGTCGCAGCCTCGTCGAGCAGGAATTTGACCTGGACCGCAACGTCGGGACTTTGGCTGACCTCTTCGAGCAGTTCGTCACCGAGACCCGGTAACACCCGCCGGCGTCGACACCATCAGTCAGGTGGAGTGCGCTCCGGCAGCCCGGCACGAAAGGCAGCCGCCACCTGATCCCAGGACGCCCGATCGGCGAGCGCGCGACAGCCTTCCCGCCCCAATCCGTGCGCATAGTCCTGATCCGTGAGGAGTCGGACCACTGCAGCTGCCAGCGACACCGGGTCCTCCGGCTCGACCAGCAGGCCCGATACTCCGTCGATGACCACGGACGGTATGTCGCCCACGCGCGAAGCGACCACCGGACGGCCCAGGGTGTGGGCGAGGTGGGCAACTCCGGATTGGCTACTCCGCTTGTACGGCAGGACAACACAGCGTGCACGCGCGAAAAGGCTTGAGACCTCCGCCACCGGGATGTAGCCGGCGTGCAACTCCGCGCCGTCCAACCCGGCGACCTCATTGCGCAGCCCGTTCTCATCGACATCGGCACTGAGCGCCCCCGCTATCACGAGTTGGGCGGTGGGCACGCGGGCGCGCACCGCCGGCCATGCGGCACACAGAGTGTCGATCCCCTTGTAGTTCGTGATCGTGCCGAACACCAGCGCGACAGGTTGGGTACTCGACACCTCCGGCAGCTCGGCCCCGGCGAAGATTCCCTCGTCGCCATGCGGCATGACCCGAACCGTCGCGGTGGTCGGCCAGACCTCGGTCACTACCTGCTTCGCTGAATCACCGAGTACGTAGACAACATCGAGAACGGCATAGGCTCCCGCCAGCGCACCACGCGTCGCCGCCGAGGTCTTGTACATGCCGTCGTGCCCGGGTTGTTCGACAAGGGGTCGGGGCTCGTGGGCAACGAGCACCAATGTCGCCCTGGGCAGCAGTCGCCGAACCACCCGCACTCCCCACCCGTCAACGGGGAACCGCCACGAGGACCACGCCACGATGTCGGGCCGGGTCGCGGCCAGGTAGCCGATCAGAATCAGCCACGCCAGGGCATGCTGAACACCGCGGACCGCGCGTCGAGCCTTGCGCCACCACTCGGGTGCACCCGCCCCCGCTGTGGGATGCCAGGTCGGCAGAATACTGCGCACCCGGCATCCCGAAACGCGGGAATCCAGTTCCGGTGACGGGCCCGTGACCACGTCCACTCGGTCGCCGTCCTTGGCCAGCGCCTCGCCCAATTGCAGTGCGAACTGGAACAAGCCACCGGATGGCGGAAACTCCACCAAGACGATGCGTTTCACAACCACGCCCCATTCAGTGGGTAGCATCTCGACGGGTCGTCAGGCAGGCGCCAAGACACGGAGCTGACCCCAGGGAATGCCCGGCATATCATCGTAATCCCATCTGAAACCAGCTTTTTCGTACACCGTACCCCGTGCGCCTTGGTCATTGTGATCGAGTTCGAAGCTCATGCTCAACGGCGCCCCGGCCTTGTCCACAATGTAGGCGCCGTACTTCTGCAACGCGCGAGCCACCGCCCGCTCGCCCGGCGTCAACTCCAATTCGTCGAGCGCAATGGCGGGGTCGAGCTGGAGCCGGGCGCCCTCTGGCACACAATCGGGGCGATGTGACCCACCGTCAGTCTTCGTGGCGGGAGACCAGAAGACATCGGCGCAGGCGTTGTCGGTCTGCAGCGCCAACGCGTGTGGGATGTCACCAGCAGAGATCTCCGCCAACCGAATGACACCCCCGAGCCGGGAGGCTCCGGATGCCGTTCCGGCTCCGGTGATCCCGGCGCGCGGTGAGCTGGCACCGCCTTCGCCCCAGCCCGATCCGCCCAACGGTGTCACCGCCGCCCAACTGGTCGTCCAGCCTGCGTCATCGTGCACCGCTTGCCAGAATTCGTAGACTAGGCCCGCCGATTCGTCGATGACCACCAGCGCGCCATCCGAACCATGATGCGGGCGTGCCCCTTCGGGGATAGGCACCGAACGCCCATCGAACGCGCATGGCCCCCAAGTCGTTACGGTGCACGGCACTTCGTGGCGCGGGGTCTGTGCATTCGCGTAGTAGATGGGAATCCCGTATTCCACCAGGTTTGCATAGACGCCGTTGTCACGTGTCAGGTGCGCCACCATCGCACCGCTGTCCGGGTGGACCGAGGGATTCGCCGGTAACGGAGACCGCCAAGGACTGGCCGCGTCAAACGGCTGCGATGCCGTTCGCAGCAAGACATTCTCGGTCTCGCATCCGAGCGCTGGCCACGCGAGCAACATCAATCCGATCGCGAGCAGCACGCTGATCCGAGGAATCCTCAAACATGCGTCCACCACACTTCTCATATCGCAGTCAGCACTCCTGTTCGCCACCACGCGAACGTACGATCGTTCGCACCAACGCGATTACGTCGGGTGCCGTAAGCCTGAGCACAGCGATATAGGTGATCAACCCCACCAGGGACACAACCAGCACGACGGCGAACGCAGGCCAGACAGAGATGACCTGCATGGCGCCGAACATCGCTGCCGCCGCGACAGCGGTCGCGGGCATCGGCTTGACCACTGCCACGAGCACCAATCGCAAGGGAACATCGGCCAGTGCCCGGACGATGGCGATGCGGATACAGAAGTGCACGAATTCCAGTGCGACGAGTACCCACGCGACCATCATCAGGCTGTGCCCCGCCGCCCACCAGATCGGACCGATCATCACTGCCAGCTTGGCCACATTGATTACCGTAAGGACGGTTGGTCGGCCAATTGCCTTCAGCACATCGCCGGAGTGGAACGACGCGGAATACAGGAGGGTGTAAAGAGATATCACTGCCAGCGGCGCGGCGACTCCGCCGTATTTGTCGCCGTACAGCACCTCGACCACTGCCGGCGCTGCCACTGCGAGCGTGATGCTGATCGGAGCCGTGAGCGTGACGACCATCGTGAGCACCTGGCCGTAGTGCTCCGCCAGCGCCGGCCTGTCGTGTTGCATCCGGGACAGTGCGCTGAAGAGGACGTCGCTGATCACGACGCACAGATTCAAGACCACCAATTCTGGGACCCGATAGGCCAGCGTGTAGAGCCCCAGTTCGGTTTCACCGAGACGGGATCCGATTGCCAGGTAGTCCACGTTGTAGATCGCGTAGGCAACCAATGTCGCCGCCGTCGCAGGCAATCCGAAGCGAACCAGCGCGGCAGCCTCACGGCGATCGAATCCGCACGTCGTGGTCATCGGCTTCGCCACCCACCAATAGCCCACGCACATCACGAGTACGGCGGCGAGCTGGCCGTACACCAAACTCCAAACGCCATACCCCGACAGCGCCAGGCCAATCGTCAGCACCGTTTTCACGATCGCACCGGAGACCTCGGGGATGAGGCGTCGGCGGAAATCGAGATTACGGCGCAGCAGAGCCGACGGGACCGTGCTCAAGGCATTGAGCACCAGCGCAATGGCGAGAACCCGAATCAACGGGGTCAGCTCGGGGTTCCCCAGCACGGCGGCGCTCAGCGGCGCGGTCAGTGCCAACACCGCGCCGGCGACCACCCCGAACAGGATCGACAGGGTCAGGCCCGTTGGCGCCAACCGCCGCCAATCGGACGGGCTCTGGACCAGCGCGGCGCCGACACCCATGTCCTTGATGTAGTCGAACAGGTTGACGACCAACAACGCCAAGGCGAAGAACCCGAACTCTGCGGGTGTCAGCACTCTGGCGACGACGACCGTCATGATCAACGTCGAACTCTTGCTCAGTCCGAAGACCAGATAGTTCCACGCCGCCTGCCGGCCGGAACGAGCCACCGAGCCCGCAGAATCCGTCTCCTCAGAAACGGTCCCGGCTTGCCGAGCGGCAAGCTCCGTACCGTCCGAGGACTCCCCAGCCGCCACGGTTACTGCCCACTTTCCTCGCCGATCACGGCGCCACGGTACGGGAGTGCGGTCACGTTATGGCCGGCACTCCCGTATCGGAGTCAGGCAGCCTTGTCGCCGTCGGACTTGCCCTGCGCACCATCGCTGCTCTTCGACGTTCCGGTTCCGGGATCGCTCTTCACCGCGCCGCGCTCAGCGTCGGCCCCCGGTTGGCCCGCGCTCAGACGGTCACGAACCTGGACCCGCTTGGCTTCCCGCTCAGCCTGCTTGGCTTCGCGGTCGGCCTGCTTGGCCTCACGCTCGGCCTTCTTGGCCTCCCGTGCTTGCTTGAGCAGTGAATCCACCGATACGCCGCGGTCGTTGGCACCGATGCGGTGCCGGCCCGTGGGTGCCGGACTCTCGGTCGCCGTGTCATCGGTGGCGGACTCAGAGCCGGCAGGGTCGTTGTTCGTGTCCGACGAACCCGCTTCAGCGGGGGCTGCCACGACATCGCCCGGCGTGGGTGCCAACTCCTGCTCGGTTCCGGGATCCGCCGAAATCGCGGCTACGGGCAGTGCATTCAGCTCCGAATCGACGGCCTGCTTGTCGACGACGACCTCCTCCGCGACGACCTCCTCCGCGACGACCTCCTCCGCGACGACCTCCTCCGCGGCGGCCTTCTGCTCGACGGCCTTCTGCTCGGCGGCCCAGGAGAACGGCTTGTAGCCCCAGTCGGTGCGGGTGTTCGAGTCCGGCAGGTTAGTCGCTCCCAGGGCCTTGTTGACGGCGTCCTGGATGGTGGACGACGCGCCGAGCAACCCGTGTTCAACCTTGTCGATCAGCCCGTCAACGGACGAGAGAAGGTTGGTGTCGACGAATTTCTGCGCGGCACGGACCGCCGCCGTGACCTCGGTGCTCAGCGTCGTGGGCAGGGCCGCGACATCCGCAGGAAGACCGGCTGCGTGAAGGACGGCGGAGGCCATCTCCCCTACCGCGTTGGACAGGCTCACGATCGTGTCCGCGATGTTGGTGTTCAGATCAGAGGCGAACCGGACCGGCAGCGTGAGCAAATCGGCACCGGCGGTGACCAGTTCGTTGCCGATGTTGAACCCGCCGCCGATGAGCTGAGCCAGCGCCGTGGTGTAGGAAGCCGGATCCAACGGCTTGGCCCCGATGGTCTTCAAGGCGTCCTGCGTGGCGTAGAACGGGTACGCCAACACCCAGGCGCCGGACTTCATCACGGTCTCGAATCCACCGACACCCACATTGACGACGCTGGAGGCCAGTCCCAAGGCGGCGTTGGAGACGGCGGCGGCGGGCGCGACCACCAATCCCTGAACCGCGGCGATCACGGCATCCACGACGGCGCTGTCCGACTCTTCAGCGGCCCGGTAAAGCACGTCATTGAGCCCGTACAGGGCCCCTGGAATCTGCTCCCACAGCCCGTCCACAACGGCATTGGCCGTGTTGAGAACCGCCTGCCCGGTCCAGTCCACTGTCTGCAGCACACCCTGGCCCACCACAATCACCTGCTGCAGGGCCGAGCTGGCCAGCCCGGTGTAGCTGGACGCCGCCAACGGCTGGTTGATCAGGTTTGTGATGGCACCCAGCGCCGCGGTCAGTGAGCCGGTTATCGCGTAGCCGATGGTCTCGGCGATCTGCGCGGGAAGCATCGCGATATCGCTGTTCAGGGCGCCGACGGTGGTTATGAGCTCGTTGAAGTTGCCGACCGAGTTGGCGCTGAGCGCGCTGAGCAGTCCGCGAAGCTGCACGGAGTCAGTTGCGTTGATCAAGCCGTTCCACAGTTCGGCGTTCACGGCGTTGGCGCGCGTCAGCACGTCGACGAGCGAGTTCCCTGGAGCCAGGGACACGGCCTCGACCGTCCGCGTGACGTCGTTGAGCGTCGCTTGCAGGTTGGCGATGAGCGCCTGGACGTCCGCCGGATCGATGGCGGCGGTGAGCCGAACATTGGGCGAGGAGACGATCGGTAGCGCCCGTTCACCGCCAGGTAGCACCAATGGTGCAAACGCGAGGGTGCTGGCTGTCGTGAGCGCCATGCCGGCTGCGAACCAGGAACGTGCAGAGATCTCCATATTTGGCTACTTTTCCCATCGAGCTGTGTCCTTGTTTGTCGCAGGGACTATACAACGCCGTCAATGATTACGGCGAGCGGACTCATATGATGTTGACCAGTGACTCTTGTCTCAGGCGTGATTCGCTGTAAATGCACGCACCGGACTCTTGACATAACTAACATCACCGCCAATTGCACTTTTCGCAAAGTATCTAGACGGGCAGGCTCAAACAGTGTCATCTCTTCGTGGCGTAGCCGCCAACCCGCGGCATGGGGACGCGCAGCACCTTCGCGGAGAAACTCGACCCGGGCCTGGGCCGCGGTATTTGTGGCTGCTCGGTGCGACGGTGCCCGGAATGATCCCGCTGTCGTGGCTCCTGGTTCGCATGACCGACCTGAGCGTGTTCTGGTGGACCGGACTGGTGATCACCTTCGGGGTCATACCGCTGCTCGACCGCCTTGTCGGCTCCGACTCGGAAGACCGACCCGAGGACATCCTGGAGCGCATCGAGCACGATCGGTTCTACCGGTGGGCCACCTACTGCTATCTGCCAAATCAGTACCTGGCGTTAATATTTGCCTGCTGGCTCTGGGCCGGCGGGGGCTGGCTATCGATGACCGTCGTCGACAAGTTCGGGCTGATGGTGACGGTGGGCATCGTCGGCGGTATCGCGATCAACACCGCCCACGAGCTGAGTCATAAGCGCAGCCGCACCGAGCGGCGGTTGGCCACGCTCGCACTCGTGCAGACTGGTTACGCGCACTTCATCGTCGAGCACCAGCACGGTCACCACATTCGCGTCGCGACACCCGAGGACACGACCACTTCCCGATTGGGTGACAGCTACTACCGTTTCGTTCCTCGATCGGTGTTCGGGGGCATCCGCTTCGCGTGGACATACGAGCGGAAACGGTTGGCGCGCAGACACAAATCTTTCTACGGCGCACAGAACACGATCCTGCGGGGCTGGCTGTTGTGCCTGGCGACGGGCGTCGTGCTTGCGGCCTGGTTCGGCCCCACCGTATTGCCGTGGCTTGTCGGCCAGGCCATAGTCGGTGTCTGCGTGTTGGAGAGTGTCAACTACGTAGAGCACTACGGACTCACGCGGCGAAAGCTACCCGACGGCCGCTACGAGCGGGTGACCCCGTCGCACAGCTGGAACAGCAACGCGATCGTCACCAACGTGTTTCTCTACCACCTGCAGCGCCATTCCGATCACCACGCCAACCCGATGCGCCGCTATCAAATTCTGCGCCATCACGAACAGGCGCCGCAGCTGCCGTTCAGCTACGCCACGATGATCCTGCTCGCTCTGATACCGCCCGTGTGGCGGCGCGTGATGGACCCACGTGTCGCCGAGGTGAGCCAGTTCCCCCGAAATCCGCTGAGGGCCGAGGTGTAGGCACGGTCGAGAAAGTAGTCCGGCTTCGACAAGAAAGCTCGGTCCGCTTGCTAGGTTGACCGCGATGCTCACCGAACTCATACCGCTCGCGCTGGTCGTCGCGCTGTCGCCGCTGTCGATCATCCCCGCGGTGCTGGTGCTGCACTCGGCGAGGCCGAGGCCCACCGGCCTGGCGTTTCTTCTGGGCTGGCTGATCGGCCTAGTCGTTCTCACGACGATCTTCGTCGAGGTGTCCGGTCTCCTCGGCGGGCTCGACAAGCCGCCGAGCTGGGCGTCGTGGCTACGCGTGGTCGTCGGCTCCGCGCTCATCGCATTCGGTGTCTACCGCTGGCTGGCGCGCCACCGGTCAACGCACACACCGAAGTGGATGAGCGGCCTGACCACGATCACTCCGGCGCGCGCCCTGATCACCGCCGCTGCGCTCACCGTCGTCAACCCGAAGGTGCTGTTCATCTGTGCCGCAGCGGGTTTGGCGATCGGCGCCGAGGGGCTCGGCAGGCAGGGGGTATGGCTCGCCGAGCTGGTCTACGTCGCGGTCGCCGCATCCACGGTGGCGTTGCCGATCCTGGCGTACGCCGTCTCCGGGGATCGGCTCGATCAGCCGTTGGCGCGGCTCAAGGACTGGATGGAGCGCCAGCACGCAACCCTGGTCGCCGCCATCCTCGTGGTTATCGGTCTTCTGGTGTTGTACAAGGGCATTCACGGCATGTAGCCCTCACAGGTCCGGCAGCCCCAGCTCGTCGGCGTCGGCGGTGAGGTAGCGCGTCACGGTCGGCGCCAGCACCCTGATCACATCCTCGGCGGGCAGGGTCGCCAGGGGCGGCACCTTCATCACGTAGCGCATCAGCGCGGTGCCAACCAGGCTCGTCGCGGCGAGCATCGCCCGCAACCGCGCCTGCTCGCCGCCACCGATCACGTCCGAGACCGCGGTCAGAACGTAGGAGCGCATGAACGTCCGGAACGCCTCATTGGCATCGGAGTTCGAGGTCGCCGATGCCAGCATCGCGGCCATGCTCGACGCCGTCTCGGGCGCCTCCCAGATACGCAGATACTGCGTGACCAGGCGTTCGCCGATCGTGCCTGCATCCCCTGCCATGGCCGCCGCCAGCAGGGTGGGGTCCACGATCAGCCGCAGCGACTCCCGGAACAGATCCGCCTTGGAACCAAAGAGGTAGAGCACCATCGACGGATCGACGTGGGCATCGCGGGCAATCGCGCGCAGCGTCGTCTTGTCATAGCCGTCGCGGGCGAATCGCTCCTTCGCGGCGGCCAGGACCACGTCGCGTGATACCGGCTCGCCTTGACGCCTGCCCCTCTTCCTCGTTGTCTGCGCTGGTGAGGCCATATCCCGACGGTATCATTTCAATCTTTGTTGAATAATGGCTCACCAAAGCGAGTGAAGACTCCTGCGAAGGTCCGTGACGCCTCCGCGAGTTCGGCCACCGCGACGTATTCGTCATGGCTGTGGGCCACCGTCATAGAACCGGGGCCGTAGACGACCGTGGGAATGCCCAGTTGGTTGCGCAGGAACCGGGCGTCGGTCCCCAGGAAGAGGCCGCGCACGGGCCGGGCGGACTCGGCCGCGGACTGCACCAGACCGACGAAGGGGTGGTCAGCCTCCAACTCAGAGGCCTCCGCGAACGCCAGTGCCTCGACGGTGCACTCCACATCGGGTACCAACCGGTGCATCAGGGCGGACAGTTCAGCCAGCGCCTGCCGCTCGGATTGTCCTGGCAGCACCCGCCGGTCCACCCGCAGAATGCACGAGCTGGCAACGATATTGGGCGCGGTGCCGCCACGGATCACGCCGACATTGCAGGTCGGACTGCCCAGCAGCGGATGCGGCGTGCCGCCGAAGTCGGCTTGGTGCAGTGCACTTGCCAGCCGCGCCGCGTCGGCGACCGCAGACCGGCCCACAGCCGGATCGCTGCCGTGCGCGGCACGACCGGTCACGGTGATCTCAGCCAGTAGCACACCCCGCTCGGCGACACAGACCCGAAGCTCGCTGGGTTCCGGCACGATCGCGGCATCTGCGGCTATTCGGTCGGCCCTCATCAGAGCCTCGGTACCCCAGCGACCGCCCGTCTCCTCATCGGCCACGAGGTGAAACACCACATCGCACCGTGGCGGCTCGCCTGCGTCGAAGCAGGCCCGCATACCCTCGATGGCCGCGGCGATACCGCCCTTCATATCGCAGGCTCCGCGCCCGTATAGGAGGCCGCCGCGAAGCACACCGCCGAACGGCGGCAGCGTCCAGTCGTCCTCGACCACGGGGACGACGTCGAGGTGGCCGTTGATCAGCAGTACCGGCCGGCGCCCCGCCGCTGGGCGGCCGGCGCCCGCGACCGTTGCCAACACCGATGTGCGCCCTGGCGCCGGCTCGAAGACCTCGGTGCGAGCGCCGAGGCCGGCCAGCACGTCGGCGAGCAACGGAACGATCGCCGTCTCATCCCCTGGCGGGTTTCGGGTGTCGCACCGCACCATCGCGGCGGTCAGCTCGGCGCAGCGCGACTCGTCCACGGCCGACGCCGCCGCGCACGCGGTCGTCACAGGTAGCCCGCCACGTCATCGAGGAAACCGAGAGGTCCGATGCCCACCAGGAACTCTCGCAGTGCCGGCCGATGAGTGAACAGCTCGGCGAACTGTCCGCGCGCGCCGTCGCGGTCGCCGCTGCGAGCCATCAGCACGGCCCTCCAGAACTGTGCCTCTCGATTGTCGGGACCGAGTAGATCAGCGGCATCCGAGAGACTGGACAGCTTGTCGTGCAGCGTGTCCGGTGCGACGTTCCGATAGGGACCGATCATCAGATCCTGCGCGAAGATGACGTCGCCGATGACGTCGAACGCCCGCTGCCGGGGCAGCAGGCGGGCCAACTCGGCCACCGGGTCGGCGTGATCGTCCACCCGGATGTCGACCAGAACGTGCTGCCACGGGCGCTCGGAGCGTTGGGCGCCGAACACGGTGAGCACCGCCGACTGGGAACCCCTGATGTCTCCACCGGCGGCCTCGGCGGCCGCCATCGCAGCCAGGATCCGTTCCGCCAGTTCACCTTTGGAGTCCGCATAGGCGGACAACATGTCGTGGTACACCTGCGGACAGGCCAACATGTTGCCCTGCACCGCAACCCCGTCGCCGACCAGACCGCCCGCCGCGGGCGCGCACCGCTCGCCGGTGTACGACACCGCCAACCCCGTTGCGTCCACGACACCCAGTTGCCGGTAGGCGCTGAGCGGGTCAGCCGCCGTCACCGCGTCGACAGCCTCCCGCGCCGACAAGCCAGATCGCATGGCGTCGACTGCGTGTGGCCCGTAGTCGATGTTAACGAACGCCTGGGTCGCGACGACTCCAACGCCGCTCTCTCCCCAGCCGACCAGCCGGCCGACACCGAAGAAGTGAGACTGCGAGCCGATGCCGAGTTCGCCGGTCGAGGGGTCGCGGGCGACAATCGAGTACGTCACGGGTTCACCTGTCTTCTGCTGCGGTGTGTTGGTTGATCAGCTCGGCGACGCGCGCTGGCGCCTCGACCATCGGTAGATGCCCGATACCGTCGAGGACCACGGGGACACCTCCCGTGGCAGCCGCGATCTCCTCGGTCATCTCCGGCGGACACGTCGGGTCCGCCGTGCCGCCGACCCCGAGCACCGGTGCCTGCACCCGGCTCGCCAGATGGCGGATGTCCGCCGCGAACGCGGCCCGCAGTATCGCGGCAACGGTGGGTTCCGGGCGGCCACCCGCGGCGCTGATCGTCTCGTCCAGGCTCGGTGCGCCGCGGTACGCGGGCCCGACGACCTTGGGCACCAGGTCCGCGAAGTACCGCTGCGAACCAACCGCTGCCAGCTCGGCGACCATCTGCTCGATCGCGGCCTGCGGCACGCCTGTGCCGAGCGTCGAACCGAAGGTGGTCACGCTGTGCACTCGTTGCGGGTGTAATGCCGCCAGCGCCAGTGAGATCGAACCGCCCAGCGAGCCGCCCACCAGGTGCACGGTGTCGAGCCCAAGGGTGTCCAGCACAGCGAGCACGTCTGGGACGTAGCCCTCCTCGATGGTGAATGGGCCGCGCAGACCGGACCGACCGTGCCCACGCAGATCTAGTGCGACAACCGGTAGGTCCAGCGCAGGCATCACCTGGCGCCAGACCACGCCCGCCGTGTTGATGGGGTGCACGAGTACCACCGCGGTGCGCCCGGCATTCCCACCCGAGTGGGTGACGGCCAGCGGCCCGGACGGACCGGGAACCGTTCGGGACTCGAACACGGCGGTCATTCGGTGGCGTACTTCAGCGCATCCGCGGCGGCGGCCTCGCTGACGTGCATGTGCCAGATCCGCCAGTCCGGCGAGCCCTCGCCGTCGTCGCGGCGGTAGAACTCGGTGTTGCGGAACCTCACCACACCGGAACTCTCCAGGACACCGGAGGGTGCGGGAAGCATGATCTCGCACTCCCCCTCCGACGTGAGGAGCGCGACGTCGCCGAACACCTGCACGACCGGTGCTGCGGTGTCACCGATGCGGCTGATCTGTGCCCCAATACCGTTGAGGTTGCGCCACAACCGCGCCTTGTCCAGGGCACCGTGATAGGTGAATCCGTTGAGGTTGAACTGGAGATAGGTGTCATCACCCGACGGGAAGAAACCGAGCATCGACTCGGCGACGAGGTCCACGTTGGCGGCCAGCCAGGCGTTGTGCACCGCGAGTATCGCGGCGGAATCCGACTCAGTCATATTGGTTCCCTGTCTTCTGTGTGAAAGATCTGCGTGAGTTAGGAATTGGACAGAATTGATGCGACAGCGGCCAATGACTCCCGGCCCGATGCCTCCACGATCGGCACGACGATCACCTTGTCGGCGCCCGCGTCGAAGAGGCGGCTGAACGCCGCGGCCGCCTGCTGCGGCGTGCCGGTCACCGAGAGTGCGTCCACCCAGTGCTCGGGCATCTCGGCGAGCACCACCTCAGCCCCGCCGCGAGACAGCATGTCGGAGAGCTGCTCGTTACCGCCTATCGAACCGAGCAGCGGATTGGGCCCCGACGCGGCCAGATAGAACGCCAGCGCGGGTTTGATCTGTTCACGTGCGGCCGCGGCCTCGGCAGGGTCGCGAGTAACGTTGATGGCGCACAGCACAACGACTTCGGGCCTCTCCTGACGACCCGCCTCGGCGGCGGCCGCGTCGAGTTTGGCGCGCGTCGCAGCGACGTACTCGGGGGTGGCCAGCACGCTGACCACCAACCCGTCGGCCAGCGCCCCGGTGAGCGCGATGCCCTTGTCGCCGAGCACACCGGTGTAGATCGGCACCCTTTCGGCCGGGGGGTGGGTGAGGGTCACCTCCCCGAAGGAGTGCACGTTGCCCTCCGCGCTCACCGTCTTGCCATCGAGCAGTGCGCGCAACCCCGTCAGCGTCTCGCGCAGCGCGCTCATTGGCGACCGCACCGTCAATGCCATCTGCGCGGTCCAGGCCGGCACACCGTGTCCGACGCCGGGTGCGAAACGGCCGGGGAAGGCCCGAGCCAGCGTGGCGACCTCCATGCCGAGCAGCGCGGGGTGCCGCACCATGGAGGACACCACCGCGATGCCAACACGGATACGCTCGGTGGCGCTCAACGCGATCGCCGAGGCCGCGATACCGCCGAGGAAGAAGTAGTCCTCGGGGATCCACAGTTCGCCGAATCCGTTGGCCTCCACCCACTGCGTCAGCGACGCAATATCCTCCGGGGGCGTGGTGCTGCCCAGCAGAACTCCCAGCCGCCTGCCGTCGACCTCGGTGTTAGCGCTCAACGTTGTCATCTCCTGCTTCCTCGACGATCTCAATTGCTCCAACGGGACACGTGTCAGCCGCGCGCACAACAGCGGCGTGCAGCTCCGCTCTGGGCCGTTCGTCGAGCAGCGTCACCCAGCCCTCGGGCGTGTTTCCGAAGACCTCACCCGCCGCGCGCTGGCAGCTTCCATTGGCCATGCAGTGTTCGGATCGGACTATCAGGCGCACGATGTCAGCTCCCTACAGCGTCACTGGGCGGCTCTGCCAGCCGCGGGCCAGGATGTTGTTCGCCCGGCGGACCGCGGGTTGGTCACCACCGGTGAAGTCGGGGAAGCGTTCCAGAATCTTCTCCAGAACCACGAGCCCCTCCATGCGAGCCAGCGGTGCACCCACACAGAAGTGGATGCCGTGGCTGAACGACAGATGTTTGGAGGCATCACGGGTGATGTCGAAGACGCCCGGATCGGAGAACTGCCGCGGATCGCGGTTGGCTCCCGCGATCACCTGGAAACACATCTGACCGCTTCGTATCTGCTGACCGCCGTACTCGGCGTCGTGGACCGCCTTGCGGAAGTTGAGGTGAAACGGCGGATCGAACCGCAGCATCTCCTCGATGGCGACGGGAATCAGCGACGGGTCCTCCCGCAACTGGTGTTTGACGTCCGGGTTGTCGATCAGGATTGACATCGCGCTGCCGATCAACGACGTCGTCGTGTCGTTGCCCGCAGCAAGCAGAAGCGTGACCTGGGAGATGATCTCCTCGTCGGTCAGCAGCTCTCCGCCGTCGGCCTCAGTGGTCGCGATCAGCGTGATCAGGTCGTCCTGGGGGTCGGCCCTACGTCGGGCCACCAGGTCCGCGAGGTAGTCCATCATCTCCAGCGAGACGCGGATCGACTGGTCACGAAGCTGGCCCTGCACACCCGGGTCGAGTGTTCTGCCGTATGCCTCGGACCACTCCCGCAGCTGAGCCCACTTGTCCTTGGGCACACCGAGAATCGACGCGATCACGGCGACCGGGATGTCGGCGGCAAGATGGGGCATGACGTCCACCACCTGGCCGGGCCGATATCTGTCCAGCACCTCGTCTGCGACGTCCTCCATGGATGACCGCCACCGCTTGATCGCCGGCTTGGTGAACGCGTGCCGGAAGATGGAGCGGATCCGGGTGTGCACGGGAGGATCCTGAAATATGAACTGGCGAGAGCTGATTGAGATGAAGCGGCGGTGCTCTGCGTCATCGGGGTCATGAACTCCCGGCGCACCGTCGAAGAACGTGTCGCTGGAGAACGCCTCGTGCCGGGAGACCATGGAGCGGACGTCGTCGTAGCGACTGAGCACCCACCCGCCCAACACGTCCGACCAGTGCACTCCGGTACCGATCTCGCGCAACTGCTCATAGAGCGGGAACGGATCGGCGACACCGCCGAGAACCAGATCTCGCACTATTGCCGCAGCATCGGTGTCCTCAACCGCACTTACCACTGAAACCTCCACGACTGTGCCTGAAACCGTTCTGCCCATGCGGGTTACGTCAAGAGTCCCTCGCGACGGCGTCGACCCGCATCCGTAGAGTCCGCAGATTCGCTACGTATGTAGGGGGTGTCGACGTTGCGTACCGGCCGTGAAACGTCAACGGCGACCACCCGATGTCGGGTGGTCGCCGTTGACGCGCGGGATGTCAGCTGCCTGCCGGAACCAGCATCTCCTGCCAGGTCTGTCCTGTCGCGCCTTGACCCAGATTCGACTGGGTGTAGACCCGACCGTCGGGGCCGACGTAGCTGCCGGTGGCAGGTTCGTAGGTGGCTGCCGCGAGGGGCGGCGGCTGCGCAGGCGCTGGGTTGATCGGCATCTGCGGAACCGCTTGACCCGAGAGCGTGGCGTTCGGGTCACCCTTCCAGTTGGCCCCGTCGTTGAGCGGGACGTACTCCTGGTCGCTCTCGCACATGTCCACGGTCGGTGCGCGCTTGCCGGGAACGGTCAGGCAGGGAGTGTTTCTCGCACCACGCACTGCGAGGTACGGATGGTCTTGCGGCACACGGCAGTACAGCGCCCCCGTGGTGCGCTCGGGATAGTCCTCGTGAGCCGGTGCCCGCTGCTGCTGCGCGGGCAGATACCCCGTGTTGCAGGGCGGCGGCAGGTTGAGGTTCAGGTTGAAGTCCAGATACATGCCCCGATAGTCCTGTTTGGTGTGCAGGTTGCCGACGGCTAGCGCCCCCATCATCGCGGTGGCCTGCGGCAACAACACCAGAAGCTGCTCGATCGCCGGCTGGTAGGCGATCGCCACCTGTTCCAGGCTGACCAGGTTGGCCAGCAGCACTGGCAGCGTGGGGCGAACGCGCTCGAACAACTGCCTGACCTCGTCGGCTGTCGCCGCGCCATTGCGCAGGACACCCTCGACGGAGTCGTTGTGATCGCGCAGTTCACCGGTGATGGCAGCCAGGTTCGCCGCCCACGATTGAATCGCACCCGATGTCGCAATCTGCGAGTCCAGGACCGGTTTGGACTGTTCGATCAATGTCACCATCGGTTCGAGTTCTCGATGGGCGTCGATGGCCAGCTGGGTGCTGCCTTTCACGATCCGGGACAGCTCCGGCCCCAACCCGCCTATCGCCGTGTAACTCTCGTCGATCACGGTCTTCAAGTTGTCCTGCGGGATCGCGGCCAAACCACGGTTCGTCGCGTCCAACAGGCTGTTGATGCTCGGCGGCACCGAGGCGCGGGACGCGGGGATCACATCGCCGTCCCGCAGCGGTGCAGATGCACCGTCGCGTGGCAACAGAGCGACATAGAGTTCCCCGATGGCCGACTGACTGTGGACCTCGGCATCCACATCCGAGGGAATCCGGAACTGCGAGTCGAGAACCAGCTCGGCCTCGGCACCACTGTCGGTGAGGCGTACCTCCCCAACCCGGCCCACCTCGGTTCCGCGATACGTGACGTTGCCGCGCTCGTAGAGTCCACCTGCCTGAGGGAGTTCGACGGTGACGGTGTACCGACCGATGCCGAACAACTGCGCAGGCAGATTCATGTAGCCACCGGCCATCAGGGCGACCGACGCGACGGCCAGCACCGTGAAGATCGCCAGCTGAATCCTGGCAAGACGATTCAGGTGCATGTCAGGGCCCCTGGTCGGCTTGGTACGGAACGATGAGTGGATTGCCTGCGGTGGCCGGGCTCGGCATCTGACCGATGGTGCGCCCCCATTGCATCTCCAGCCTCGTGAGGGCGCCCTCGAACCGCGTGCCGGTGAGTAGCGATGTGTCGAGCCGGCTGAGGGTCAAGTCGAATATCGCGGTGAGGTTCGCATAATCGCCCCGCAGCCACTTCAGCACACCCTCCTTGGGCCACGGGAACGTCGAGAACAGCGACAGCGAGCGGGTGAGCGCGGGACCGGCATCGGCAAGGGCGGCGAGCACGGGTCCGATATCCGCCAGCTCGGCCACCAGCGACTCCTCAGTTCTGGTGATTGAATCTGCTGCCAGCGCGCTGAACTCGCCGAACTGGTCCAGGGCCTCGACCAACTGCTCGCGATCGTCCTTGAGTACCTCGAGAGCTTGCGGAATCGTCTGTAACGCCCTGTCGAGCACCGGCTTCCGTGCCGCGAACCGGCCCGTGAGCTGGTTCAGGCTCTCGGTGGCGGCGAGGATATCGTCCTTCTGTCCGTCCAGATGGCCGATGAACTCGTCGAACTGCTCGATGAGGCCGCGGAGCTCCTGTTCCCGGCCGGCGAAGGCGATGCTGAACGCTCGCGTGATGTCATGAACCTGGCCCAGCCCCCCACCGTTGAGGAGCATCGACGCCGCCGCCAGCGTCTGTTCGGTGCTGGGGTACGCGCCGGTGCGGTCGAGGTGGATCAACGATCCCTCGTGGAGCTCGCCCCGTGGCGGTTCGTCGACGGGCGGGGCGATCTCGATGTGCAGCGAACCGAGCAGGCTGGTTTGGCCGACCCTCACCGTGACGTTCTCCGGCAGGGTGACACCGCCGTCGAGCCGCATCGTGACGAGAGCGTGCCAGCCCTGACGCGCGATTCCGGTGACACTTCCCACCGTCACGTCAGCGACGCGTACCCGGGAGTTCTCCGCGATGTTCGAGACGTTGGCCAGTTGCGCCTGCACTTCGAAGGATCCGGGGCCCCAGCCCTGCGTGCCGGGCAGCCGAACCGAGTTGAGTCCCCGCCAGTCACAGCCAGTCGTCACCACGAGGATCACCGCGAGCACCGCGCACAGGTACCCGCGTGTGCCGCTCACGAGCCACCTCCAGGTGCCGGCACCATCAAGCCGGGAAGGCCGTCAGCGGGATTCGTCGCCACCGATTCCGCTGCGAGCGGTGGCGGTGGCACTGGACGGTGATCGGGGCGCATCCAGTCCTCGCTGTAGGTCAGCTCGTTGGGTCGGGCCGCCGCGTTGACGAACGGGTTCAACCCGATCGGCGGGAAGTTGAACTGCCGGTTCTTCATGATCGGGGCCAGGTACTGCACACAGAGTTTCGCCGACTGTTCGGCACCCATACGTGACGCGGCCTGGACCGCGCCGCAGATGAACTGAATCGGATTGGCGAAGTTGTTCAGCGCCAAGGCCCCTGTGAGCGCTGAATGCGTGGGCTCATAGATGTTGATGAGGTTCTGAAACGTGGTCGGCGCCAGGTGCAGCACCTGCTTGATGTCGCCGGTGCTGTCGGCCAGAGCCTGAGCCACAGAGCCCAGCTTCTCCGACGAGACACCAAGCGCCTCACGATGTTCGGCCACGAACGACGCGACGTCTCGGGTTGCGGCGTTCAGACCGTCGACGGCCTCGCCGATCTGGTCAGGCTGGTCGGCCAGAAGTCCCGTTGCGGCGGCCAGGTTGACGTTGAGCTCCCTCATCAGCTCGGTACTCGACTGCAGCGCCGACACCAGGGCGGCCAGATTCTTGACCGTGCCGAAGATGTCGGTGCTGTGATCGCCGAGTGCGGAGAGCACGCGGGACAGCTCGATGACCGCCTCCCGAATGTCCTGGCCACGCCCGCGCAGGTTATCGGCCGCGGTGTCGATGAACGCGCCAAGCGGGCTGACACCGTCGGGACCCGGTTGCAGGCTGGCGCTGAGCCTCTCCAGCTGGATCCGGAAGTCATCCCACTCCACCGGTACCGCGGTGCGGTTCTGCGGAATGACCGCGCCGTCCGTCATCTCGGCACCACCGGTGTACGCGGGAGTGAGCTGGATCGCCCTTGAGGTGATCAGCTGTGGTGACAGGATGACCGCGTTGGCCTCGGCGGGCACCTTGTGCCTGCGGTCGAACCAGAACGTGATCTTGGACCGTTCCGGCTGCGGCTCAATGGTTTCGACACTCCCGATCCGCACGCCGAGCATCACGACGTCGTCGCCGGGAAAGATCCCGTTGCTGTTGTCGAAGTACGCGGTGACCTGCGTGCGGGCGTTCGTGGTCAGAGCCCCGATCACCGCCACCGACCCGGCCATCAGGGTGACCGCGAGCAGCACGGCCAAGGAGACACGCATATGGCGACGCGTGATCACGGTGCACCGCCGATGTCGTGCGGGCCGTGTTCAGCCGGGGGGCCCGGTGGCGGGCCGCCCGGGGGCGGCGCGGGAAGCGGCTCCCGATAGGGATAGCGGGGGTCACCCGGGTTCCCGGTGATCGCCTCGGGCAGCGTCATATTCGGCGGTCCACCCTGACCGGTACGCGGATACGGCACCGGCAGTGCCGGTGTGCCGGGCTGGCCGACCTGCGGGTCGTGAAGCTCGGTCGGTGCCAGCACGTTCGGGTCGAGACCCAGATCCGAGAATGCCGCGTCGATGAACGGTTGCACGAACTGGCCGGGCAACAGGTTGGAGAGGTATGCCTTGAAGAACGGGCCTGAGGCCACCGAGTCGCCGAGCGACATGGCGTACCGGTGCAACATCGGGATGACCTGTTGGATCTGATCCCTGTGGTTGTCGACGATCGCCAACACACCGTTGATCCGCTCCAGCGCAGGTCCCAGCTCCGCCTTGTTGTCTGCGACGAATCCGGACATCTGGCGGGTCGCGACACCGATGTTGTTGGCCACCTGGTCCAGGGCCGCACTCTGGACTCGCAACGCAGCCAGTATGGCGTTGGTCTGCGATATGAGGCGCACTACCTGGTCGGTGCGCTGGGCGAGCACTCCGGTCGCAGCCTCTGCGTTCTCCAACAGGCTCCGCAGCTGCGCATCGCGTTCGCCGAGCGTGCGCGAGAAGCGGGCCACGCCATCGACGGCGATCCGAAGATCCGGCGGGGTGTCACGAAAGGCGTCGGTCAGGGTCGCCAGGGACTGGTTGAGTTGATCGACATCCAATCCGCCCACCACGTCGGCGAGGTCGCCGAGCGCCTCCGGAAGTTGGTAGGCCGGTGTCGTGCGATCCATCGAGATGGCTCCACTCAGCTCTCCGTCGCCGCGGGGCGTCACCTCCAGGACCTTCGAGCCGAGGAGGCTCTTGGTCTTGACCGCCGCCTCAGTACGCTCGCCCAAGCGGATGCCCTTCTCGACGTCGAACTCGACGAGCACTCGGGGACCGTCCAGGGCAATGCTCGACACCTCACCGACCTTGTAACCCGCAACCTGCACGGGAGCCCCGGTCTGCAGACCGCTGGCCTCCGCGAAGTAGGCGGAGTGGCGAACGCCTGAGGCGAAGAACGGCAGCTTCTTGTACTGCAGCGCGCTCGCGACAATGGCGGCCACCACGACCAGTCCGATCACGCCGATGACCATCGAATTGCGCTCCGAGAACGACTTCATTTCGGGGCGCACCGCCCGGTGTCCTGGCCAGCCACCTTCACATACACCGGCTGCCCGCCCTTGCCGTTGAGTTTCAGGATCGCGTCACAGAGGTAGAACGAGAAGTAGTCGCCGTACAGCGCCATCCGGTTGAGCGCCCGGTAGGTGTCGGGCAGAGTGTTGAGTAGGTCATCGACGTAGTCCGTGTCGGCGAGGACCGTGCTCGTCACCCGATCTGCCTGAGCGACAAAGTTCTTGACACTCGGTCGGGCGCGGATGAGCAGATCCCCGATGCCCGCCGCGGCCGCGTTGGTGGAGGCGATGCTGTCACTGATGTCGACCTTGCGCGCAGCGAGCCCATCGACCAGTTGCGACAGTGAGTCGACCGCGCTGTCGAACTCGCCACTGTGCTCGCCGAGCGATCCCAGCACCGTGTTCAGATTCGCGATGACCTGACCGATCAGTTCATCCCGGTTGGCCATAGTGTCGGTCAACGACGCCGTGTGTGCCAGAAGCGAGCCGATGGTCGGCCCCTGCCCCTGGAGCGCCTGAATCAGCTGGCCGGTCAGCGCGTTCATCGCCTCAGGGTCGAGCGCGCGAAACAGCGGGCGAAACCCACCGATGAGCGCGTCCAGGTCCAGCGCAGGCTCCGTCCGAGTCACCGGAATCGTCTGTCCGACATCGATTCGCTGCAGGCTCCCCGGCCCCTCCTGCAGTTCCATGTATCGCCCGCCGATCAGATTGTCGTACCGCACAAGCGCTTTCGTGCCATCGGTGAGCACAACCGAGTCATCGACAGAGAACTCGACCACCGCGTGATTCTCGACGTTGACGGAGATGCCCCTCACCTTGCCCACCTCGACTCCGGCGATACGGACGAAGTTGCCGCTCTCCAGTCCGCTGATGTTGACGAACTCCGCGCGGTAGGTCGCCTGATCGTTGAACCGCAACTGCGCGAACACGATGAGGAGCACGAATGCGCCGACGCCGCAGACGGTCAGGAACGCGGTCAGGCGCCACACGATGCCGGTCAGGTTGGCTTTCACGGCTGTGGGCCCTCCTCGATTGGAGCCACGCTCGGAACTGTCACGGGTGGCGGCGGCAGGGGTTCATACGGTGGCGCACCCGGGTAGGGCACCGGTCCGATCGCCGGCGGACCCTCACCGCGAATACGAGGCGGTTCGGGCACAGCCTTGGTGGCGGGGAAGAAGTTCGCAAACCACGGGTGACCGATACCCGGGTTGGGTCGCCAGTCCACGCCCGTTCCCCAGCCCGTGTTGGTGATCAACTGCCGCACGGGGAACTGCTTGGAGACATCGGGCAGTGACCCGCAGCCTGGTCGTCCACCCGGCCCGCCCTTGGCGGCGACGATCGGGAGATTGTCGGGATACCGGTAGGGGTCATCGCCCAGATTGAGCCCGCTGTCAAGCACGATGCTTCGGCCGTTGCCGCCCACCTGCTCGTGCCCGCCGTTGTCGAGGAACCACTTGGCCCCCAACAGCATGCACGTGTAACTGGGCTCATACTTCATCAGCAGCGATGTGGTCGGCTCCAGGCTGTTGATCGCATCCACCAGGTTGTCCTGATTCGGACCGATGAGACTGGTCCCGGATTGGGCGAGTCCAATGACGCTGAGCAGCAGCGTATCGATCTCCGAGGCATTGCGCGTGACGGTCTCGCTCAGAGTGCTCGAGGCGTCGAGAACGTCCAGGATGTCCTCGGCCGCAGCGTTGTACGTGTCACCGAACTCCCGCACGGCACGCCAGTCCTCCTGTGCCGTCTGCATCCGCGGGTTGAGCTCGCGCAGAACCGAGTTGGCTGCCGTCGTCGCCTCACCCATGCGTTGCCCCTGCCCGCGCACCCCTTCGGCCAACGCTGTCAACGTGGCGTTCAACTTCGGCGGATCGACCCGGTGAAGGACCTCAACGAGGTTCTGAAACACCGTGTTCACCTCGGCAGTGACGTTGCGCGAAACCACCACCGCGCCTGCCCCGATCCGATCCGCACTGGGATCGGCCGGGTAGATCAGATCCACGTACTTCGCGCCGAACGCCGTGGTCGCCTGTATCTCCGCCTGCACATTGGCGGGGATGAAAGCCGTCATCTCGGGGAGGAGTTCCAGTTTCAACCGGACCGGGTCGGTGCCCTCGACACCGGCGACGCGACCAACCTTGACGCCGCGCATTCTGACCTTGGCGCCCGACTCCATGACCAGCCCGGAGCGTTCCGCGGTGACCGTCACCGGCACAACCGAGTTGAACTTCCCGGTGAACAGCAGAGCCGTCATCAGCACCAGGGCCAGGATCGTGACCATTAGGATCAGCGCCCATAGCGCAGGCGGAATGCGGTGTTGCCCGGGCCTGGTGTCCATGGTCATCCCGCCAGGTTGAAGTTGCCGGACTGGCCGTAGACGGCGAGCGACATCGCCGTCACCACGAACGCCGCCACGACCAGCGATGCACGCACCGCTCGACCGACCGCCTCCCCCACTCCGGCAGGGCCGCCCGTCGCGTTGTAGCCGTAGTAGGTGTGGACGAGCATGATGACGGTGGCCATGGTGATCGACTGAACGAACGACCAGATGAGGTCGGTGGGGTTCAGGAACGTGTTGAAGTAGTGGTCGTACACGCCGGTGGACTGACCGTAGATCGCCGTTGTGCCAACCCGTGCCGCGGTGAAGGACATTGCGACGCCGACACAGTACAGCGGGATGACCACGATGACCCCGGCGATCACCCGGGTCGACGCGAGGTAGGCGATGCTGCGCATGCCGATGACCTCGAGCGCGTCGATCTCCTCGTTGATTCGCATTGCACCCAACTGTGCGGTCGCGCCGGCACCGATGGTGGCTGACAGCGCGATCGCCGTGGTCCCGGGCGCGATGATGCGCACATTGAGGAAGGCGGACGCGAATCCGGTGAGGGCCTCCACGCCGATGTTGGCGAACTGGTTGTATCCCTGGACGGCGATGACGGCACCGGTGGACAGCGTCAGGAAGCCGACGATGGCGACGGTGCCGCCGATGATCGCCAGCGCCCCAACACCCAGTCCCATCTGCGCGATGAGCCGGAGCACCTCTTTGCGATAGTGCAGTACGGCGTCACCGATTGAATGCAGTGTCCTGAAGTAGAACTCGGCCTGCAGCCCGATCTGATTCCACCCCCGGCCGCAGCCACGGATCAGGTTGACCACTCGTGCCCGCGGTGCGGTGATGGCTAACTGGCTCACAGCGTGGCCTGCACACCGACGGCGGTCACAATGATGTTGATCGCGAAGAGCGCCATGAACGTGAACACGACCGTCTCGTTGACCGCGTTGCCCACACCAGCCGGCCCACCGCCGACGGATATGCCCTTGTAACAGGCGATGAGGCCCGCCACCATCCCGAAGATGGCCCCCTTGATGAGCGCGATGACGATGTCGGTCACACCCGTCAAGAGCGTGAAGCCCGCGACGAAGTCGCCGGGCGAGACGTGCTGGACGTAGACACAGAAGAAGAACGCGCCGACCAGACCCACCAGGATCACCGTGGAGGCCAGGACCGTGGCGACCGTGGTCGCCGCCAGAACTCGTGGGACCACCAGGGCCTGGATCGGGTTGATCCCCATGACCCGCAGCGCGTCCAACTCCTCCCGGATAGTGCGTGCTCCGAGATCAGCGCACATTGCTGTCGCTCCGGCACCGGATATGACGAGAACCGTTGCCAACGGGCCGATTTGAGTCACCGTGCCCAGTGCCGCGCCAGTGCCGGATAGGTCGGCCGCGCCGAACTCGATCAGGAGGATGTTCAGCGTGAAGACCAGCAGCACGGAGTAGGGGATGGTGAGCATCAACGCGGGAAGCAACGACACCCGCGCGACGAACCACGTTTGGATCAGATACTCGCGCCACGCGAACGGTCCCCGAAAGATCTGTACGAAGGTGTCCAGCGACATCGCGAAGAACTCGCCGGTCGAGCGCACGGGTTTGGACAGTGTCTGCACGGCAGTCAAGAGGTTTCGTCACCCGCCTAACGTCTCGCGGTCGCCGGTCGCTGCGACCGGTGAGGTGGATCCAGCAAGGATGTCGGCGTCGCCGGAGCTGCGCATCCGTATGAACCGCAGACTTGCTACGTAGGTACGTGGTGTCGACGCTGCGACAGCGGTGCCCAGCAACGCACTCGACCCAGCGTCTCCGCCGTTACGGGGAGCCGGGACAAGCGCGATGTCCGCGCAGCGATGTGCGCCGAATTGATGCAATACGCACTTGGCGGATATCCGACTTTGGGCATACTGCGCAATATGTTGGATAGCACTTGTGCATATTGCGAGTCGCTGGTTGTGTGACGCCTCAACGCCGCCAGCCATCCGCTGATCGCGGTCTGTCACCCGGAGGCATCCCGTGTTCAACCCTGATGAGTTCGTCCAACTGGTCACCGAAAGTGGTGAGAGACAGAGCCATCCGGTGTTCTCGCCGTTCGTCGACGATATCGACGTCGCCGCGCTGCGCCGCCTGTATGAGGACCTCGTCGTCGTCAGGCGCATCGATGCCGAGGCGACGGCCCTGCAGCGGCAGGGCGAACTCGCGTTGTGGGCGCCGTGCCTCGGGCAGGAGGCCGCGCAGGTCGGTTCGGCCCGAGCGCTTGGCGCCGAGGACTTCGTCTTCGCCAGCTACCGCGAACACGGTGTCGCCTATTGCCGCGGCGTCGACCCCACACACATGCTCAGGTTCTGGCGCGGCTCCACCCACTCTGGCTGGAATCCGTTCGACTACCGAATGACCACCCCGGCGATCATCGTCGGATCGCAGGCCTTGCACGCCACCGGATACGCAATGGGCATTGCGCTTGACGGTGCCGATGGCGCGGCGATCACCTACTTCGGCGACGGCGCGACGAGCCAGGGCGACATCTCCGAGGCACTGGGATTCGCTGCGAGCTTCTCCGCGCCCGTGGTGTTCTTCTGCCAGAACAATCAGTGGGCGATATCCGAACCGGTGCGGCTGCAGTCACCGACCGCCCTGGCCCACCGCGGACCCGGGTTCGGCGTCCCCGCGGTACGCGTCGACGGCAACGACGTGCTCGCCGTGATGGCCACGACACGGGCCGCACTCGAACGCGCTCGCAGGGGAGACGGTCCAACCCTCATCGAGGCCGTCACCTACCGGATGGGGCCGCACACCACCTCCGATGATCCCACCAGATACCGGCCGGCGGACCTGGATGAGCTGTGGAGACAACGTGATCCACTGGATCGGATCTTCAGACTGCTCGACGCGCATCGGGCGATCGACGACGACTACCTCGCCGCGGTGACACAGCGCGCCGATGACACCGCCGCTGCGCTGCGCCGGGGCTGCCTGGAGACGGTCGAACCCACCGCGCTGTCGATGTTCGACAACGTCTACGCCGAGCCCCATCCCCTGGTCGACGACGAGCGTCGCCAGTTCACGTCCTACCTCGCCACGCTGGAGGGAACCCCGCAGTGAGCATCGCAACCACACTGACCGCACCGGCCGCGCCCGTCGCGCCGGACGCGCTTCCGCTGGGAAAGGCCATCAACGCCGGCCTGCAACGCGCGCTGAAAGGTGATCCGAAGGTTGTGCTGATGGGCGAGGACATCGGCAAGCTCGGTGGTGTCTTCCGCATAACCGATGGACTACAGGAGGAGTTCGGCCCGCACCGGGTGATCGACACTCCGCTAGCCGAGTCCGGGATCATCGGCACCGCAATTGGACTGGCGATCAGGGGCTACCGTCCGGTCTGCGAGATCCAGTTCGACGGCTTCATCTACCCCGCCTTCGACCAGATCGTCTGTCAGGTCGCCAAACTGCACTACCGGACCGGCGGGAATGTGAAGATGCCCATCACCATTCGGGTCCCCTACGGCGGTGGCATCGGCGCGATCGAGCACCATTCCGAGTCACCCGAGGGCTACTTCGCGGCCACGGCGGGCTTGCGGGTGGTCACCTGCAGCAACGCCTCTGACGCGTACACGATGATCCAGCAGGCAATCGCCTCCGACGACCCGGTGCTGTTCTTCGAGCCCAAGCGGCGGTACTGGCAGAAAGGACCCGTCGAGACCAACGTCGACGCCTATCCCCTGCACAGGGCCAGGGTGCTCACCGACGGAACCGACGCCACGTTGCTGACCTACGGCCCGTTGGTCCCGACTGCACTGCAGGCGGCGCAGGTCGCAGCACAGGACGGCATCAGCCTCGAGGTGATCGACCTCCGCTCCATCTCGCCCCTGGACATCGACACCATCGCCGAATCCGTCGAGCGCACAGGGCGTCTCGTCATCGTCCATGAGGCGCCGGTGTTCCTGGGCATCGGCGCCGAGATCGCCACCCGGATCACCGAGCGGTGTTTCCATCATCTCGAGGCCCCGGTGGCCCGGGTGGGCGGATTCAGCCTGCCCTACCCGCCGGCCAAGCTCGAAGCGCACTACCTGCCTGACGTCGACCGCATCCTCGACGCCGTGGACTCCACCCTCGGCTCGTGAAGACAGGACCACAGCATGCCCACCGTTAAGACCTTCCTGCTGCCGGACCTCGGCGAGGGACTCACCGAGGCGCAACTGCTCACCTGGTCCGTCCGGGTTGGCGACACCGTCGCACTGAATCAGATCATCGCCGAGGTCGAAACGGCGAAGGCGATGGTGGAACTGCCTTCGCCGTTCGCCGGAACGGTCGTCGCACTGCATGCCGAGGAGGGCGCCACCATCGACGTCGGCAACCCGTTCATCGACATCGAGGTGCCCGAACCAGCAGAGGGCGGCGAACGCGTGCCGGTTCTGGTCGGCTACGGCGTCGCCGAGGAAAGCCCCCGGCGTCACCGGCGGTCCCTGACTCCCGCCACTGCCGCCGTGCCCAGACCCGGACGGGTGCTGGCCTCACCGCCGGTGCGATTCATCGCGCGACAGCGCGGTATCGACCTCGCCAACATCGAGCCGACCGGCAGGCGAGGCGAGGTGACGCGGGCCGATATCGAGGGATTCCTGCGCACTCCGGACACCGGATCACTCACGCGCCAAGAGGATCGGACCCCGATCAAGGGAGTGCGTAAGCACACCGCCCAGGCGATGGTTCGCAGCGCGTTCACCGCTCCGCACGTCACCATCTTCGTCGATGTCGACGTGACGCCGACCATGGAGCTGCTGGAACGGCTGCGCGCCACCGAGCACTTCTCGGGCGTCCGGCTGACACCACTGGCGTTCGTGGCCAAGGCGTTGCTCGTCGCACTGCGAACCAATCCGGACCTGAACACGTTCTGGGACGAGGACGCCCAGGAGATCGTCACCAAACGCTATGTGAATCTGGGGATTGCGGCCGCAACCCCGCGCGGACTGATGGTGCCCAACATCAAGGATGCCCACACCCTGGGCCTGCGTGAGCTGGCGGTCGCCCTGTCCGAACTCACCTCCACGGCCAAGGCCGGCAAGACGCAACCCGCCGCACTTTCCGAGGGAACCATCACGATAACCAACATCGGGGTGTTCGGGATCGACTCGGGCACACCGATACTCAACCCGGACGAGGCGGCGATCCTGTGTTTCGGTTCCATTCGAACACGCCCGTGGGAGCACCGGGGCGACATTGCCCTTCGCTCAATCACGACGTTGAGCCTGGCCTTCGACCACCGCCTGGTCGACGGTGAACAGGGCTCGAAATTCCTTGCCGCCGTTGCTGACATCCTGGCCGATCCGATGACGCTGATCGCGCTGGTCTGACCGGTGCCATGGCGAGACGAAGGAGCACGATATGACAGATAACCCCGACGTCCTGATCCTCGGCGGCGGTTCGGGCGGATACGCCTGCGCCCTGCGCGCCGCGCAGCTCGGCAAGACCGTCACACTGATCGAGCAGGACAAAGTCGGTGGCACGTGCCTGCACCGGGGTTGCATACCCACCAAGGCGCTGACACACGCCGCGGCGGTTGCCGACACGGTCTCGAACGCGGCCTCCATCGGGATCGGCGCAACGCTCGGGCAGATCGACCTCGACGCCGTGCACCGATACCAGGGCGAGGTCGTGGAGCGCCTGTTCCAGGGTCTGCAGGGGCTCATCCGACACCGCGGCGTCGAGGTCGTCACGGGCACCGGACGCTACGGCGGTGGCACCACCATCGTGGTCGGTGACCGCTCCATCACCGGTGCACAGTTGGTGCTGGCCACCGGATCCCGAGTCAGCATGCCGCCCGGACTGGAGGTGGGCGGCCGCATCCTCACCAGCGATGAGGCACTGACGTTTCCCGACCTGCCGGGGCGGGTCATCATCCTCGGCGGCGGTGTCATCGGCGTTGAGTTCGCCAGCATCTGGGCCTCCCTGGGTGCCGACGTCACCATCGTCGAGGCGCTGCCCCGCCTGGTGTCGGCTGAGGATGACTGGTCCTCCAGACAACTCACCCGCGCATTCCGCAAGCGCGGCATAACGATCAAGACCGACACCCGGTTCGTCACAGCGGTCGACAACGGCGCTGATGTCAGCGTCACGGTCGAATCCGGCGAGACCGTGCAGGCCGATCTGCTGCTCGTGGCTGTCGGTCGCCGTCCCCGCACCGATGGGATCGGGCTCGCCGAGGGCGGTGTCGACATCGACGAGCGCGGCTTCATCCGGGTCGACGAACACCTGCGCACGTCCGTCCCCGATGTCTACGCCGTCGGCGATATCGTCGCAGGCCCGCAACTCGCGCATCGCGGATTCGGGCACGGTGTCTTCGTGGCCGAGACGATCGCCGGCCGAAACCCCATTGCGCGCGACGATGTCGAGATCCCGCGTGTCGCGTACTGCGCGCCGGAGGTCGCCTCCGTCGGATTGACCGAAACCCAAGCCCGCGAACGGTATTCCGACATCGAGACGGTCGTCTATGACTTCGCCGGCAACGGCAGGAGCCAGATCATCGGTACAGGCGGCGGAATCAAGGTGATTCGCGTGTCCGACGGCCCCGTCGTCGGCATACACATGGTTGGTGAGGGGGTGGGTGAACTCGTCGGCGAAGCGCAGCTGATCGTCAGCTGGGGGGCCCATCCCGAGGATGTCGGCGGCCTCATCCACGCACATCCGACCCAGAACGAGGCAATGGGCGAGGCCCACCTCGCACTGTCTGGCCAGCCCCTGCACACCCACAACTGATCCCGACTTCGACGCCCCCACTTGGAGACACACATGACATCGACCGTCACCAGCAGCGCCGTGTTCGATCGGCCCGACGCCATCCCGGGCCTTCCACACGAGCAGGTGATCTTCTGCGAGGACCAGGAGACCGGGCTGCAGGCCATCATCGGTATCCACTCGACAACCCACGGGCCTGCCCTCGGCGGTACTCGGTTCTACCCCTACGCCAACCACACCGAGGCGCTCACGGACGTTCTTCGGCTGTCGCGTGGGATGACCTATAAGGCGGCCATCGCCGCGGTGCCGCTCGGCGGCGGCAAGGCGGTCATCGTCGGCGATCCCGAGCGGGCGAAAACCCCTGCGCTGCTGCGGGCTTACGGCCGATACATCGAAACCCTCGGTGGCCGGTACATCACCGCCGGGGATATCGGTGTCAGCGCCGACGACCTCGATGTGATCGGGGAGACGACCGGGCACGTGGTGGGACGCACGTCAGAGTCCGGCGGATCGGGTAACAGCGGTCCGACAACGGCGCTGGGTGTCTATCAGGCCATGCGGGCAGCCGCCACGATCGTGTGGGGTGAGCCGGCGCTGACAGGGCGCCGTGTCGGCGTGGAGGGCGTCGGAAAGGTCGGATCGGAGCTGATCGCACTGCTACTGGCCGAGGGTGCCCATGTCACCGCCGCCGACGTGAACCCGGCAGCGCTGGCCGACGTCGCCGCGCGGCTGCCCGGTGTCACCCTCACCGACCACATCCTCGGCGAGCAGATCGACGTCTACGCACCGTGTGCGCTCGGCGGCACGCTGAGCGCCGACTCCGTTTCCCACCTGAGCGCCGCGATCGTCTGCGGTGGGGCCAACAATCAGTTGCAGACACCCGATGTCGATCAGCAGCTGCACGACCGCGGGGTGGTGTGGGTCCCCGATTACGTCGCCAACTCCGGTGGACTCATCCAGGTCGCAGGCGAACTCGCCTCCGCAGACAGTGGCTGGGTGCGCGACAAGGTCGAGGGAATCTACGGCACAGTCCTGGCGATTCTCGACCGTTCGCGATCCGAGTCGCTCGGTCCCGGCACTATCGCCGACCGCATCGCCGAGGGGCGGCTGTCCGACGCGCGAGCTGACCAGTTCGACTGACCCACGGGCGCACTCACGCCAGGTCGCGAGCGGCGTTCTGATGCGCGACCCATGCGGCGACCTGGCTGCGTGAGTTGAACCCGAGTTTGGCCATGAGGTGCTGGACATGCGCTTCGACGGTGCGGCGGGACAACACCAGTTCGTCGGCGACCTCCTGATTGCTCCGGCCGAGAGCGACGAGTTCGGCGATCTCACGTTCCCGCTTTGTGGGCCTGGCGGCGTCCGCCGAGCCGCGGCTCTGCGCGGACTCCTCCAAGGCGAACGCGATCGACTCGTCCAGTGTCATCTGGCGCCCCTGGCGATGTGCGGCCTGGAACGGCCGCTCGCCCAGTTTTCGCGCAAGCTTGGCGCTCTCCTCACGGTGCCGATAGAACCCCGGCACCGTCTCGGCGGACATCCCCATGCCGTGCCAGATGCTGTCCGCCGCACCCAGCAGGACTGCGGCACGCTGCAACTCGCCGCTCGTCGCCGTGACCCAGGCGATGCCCTCGATGCACTCGGCGATCCCCAGGTGATCCTGCAGTGGCCGCTTCAGGCGCAGGGCTGCGGTGAGCAACTCGAAGCTGACCGTCAACTCGCCACGATTCCACGAATCCATCCCGGAGACCCACAGGGAGAATGACCAGATCCACGACTCCCCATACGGAACCGTCATCTCGCGAGTTCGGTCATGCGCCTCGGCCACGCGGTCCGAGTCGCCGCGCAGCATCGAGACGATGCCGTACAGGACCGTGGTGAACGCCGACCCGGTGTTGTCGTCGACGGCCTCGAACTTGTGCATCGAGTCCGTCAGCAGCCGCACTGCCTCGTCGGAGTCGTCCTGGACCAGGGCCATCAGACCTTGCGCCTGCACCACGTACGCGCGCCCTGCGACGTCACCGTGTTGGTCGCACATGTCGGAGGCCTCCGCAAGCATGCGCGCGGCGGAATCGACCTCGCCTCGCAGGGTCGCCAGGCACGCGGCGACGTAGAGTCCCCGGATGCGCACGGGCCCCGACTCGGCCACCGCGGCCAGCAGCCGATCTATCCAATAGCTGCCCTCCCCCAGCAGACCGTTGAGCAGCCAATAGTGGTACAGCGAACTCGCCATCCGGAGACCCGCCGTCGACTCGCCGGGCTGCTGCACGCAGAACTCCAGGGCCGCACGCAGATTCGCGATATCGTCCCGAAGCAGTCCCAGTCGGTCGACCTGGCCTGCCGTCCGCCAGTCCGTCATCGTCTTGTCGATGATGTCCAGGTACCAGTCACGGTGCCGTCGGCGCCCTTTCGTCACCTCCTCGGTTTCCCGCCCCAGGATCGTGAGCCCGAACTGACGGACCGTCTCCAGCAGTCGGTACCGGACGCGTTCGCCGCGCTCCTCGCGGATCAGGATGGACTTCTCGACCAACGACGACAGCAGCGGCATGACGTCGGACCGCGGCAGCAGCTCATCAGAGCAAATGCCCTCCGCCGCATCGAGTTCCACGCCACCGGAGAACACCGACAGCCGTGCCCACAGCAACTGTTCGGACGCTGAGCACAGGTCATAGCTCCAGCCCATCGAGGCACGCAGGGTGCGCTGACGGGTGGGGCCGCCGCGGCGTCCACCGTCCAGCAGATCCGGCCGGGCCGACAGGAGTTGCACGATCTGCTCAAGCGATAGCGCGCGCATTCGGACGGCGGCCAACTCGAGGGCAAGCGGTAACCCATCGAGCGTTCTGCAGAGGTCGGCCACCGCCTGATGGTTGGACTCATTGAGCGCGAAGGTCGGCACCACCGAGGTCGCGCGTTCGACGAACAGACCGACGGCGTCGTACTGCGCGAAGGCGTCCAGCGGGCAATCCGGCGCAGGCACCCCGAGAGGCAGGACGGGGAACGTGTTCTCACCGGCGACGGCGATCGACTCCCGACTGGTTGCCAACACCCTGACCTGTGGGCAGCCACTCAACAGGGCATCGATGAACTCGGCGCACGCACCCACTATGTGCTCGCAGTTGTCGAACACCAGCAGTCGATGGGAATCAGCCAGGTACTCGACCAGTGCGTCCACATCCCACCGACGAACCGCACCGCGCAGTCCAAGCGCGCCGGCCACCAGCTGCCCGAGCAGCTCGCCATCCTGTAGGTCGGCCAGCGACAGGTAGGTGATTCCGTCGGGAAACGAGGTGCGCGCTCGACGCGCAACCTGAATCGCAAGGCGGCTCTTACCCGCTCCGCCGGCCCCGATAAGCGTGATCAGCCGCGCCCGAGTGAGAAGGTTCGACAGTTGCTTGAGTTCGCGGGAACGCCCCACGAAGCGGTTCGCCTCCGCTGGTAGGTCGTCCACAGGGCCGCGCGGAGCATCAGGTTCAGTGGGGCCCATCTGGGCCATCCTAGTGAGGCTCGCCCACGGCGGCCACGGAAGTTATTTCACAAGCGCGTCTTTGAGGGCCCTCGCAGCCGCCGCCGGATCCGCAGCGCCATAGATGGCACCGCCCGCGACGGCGACGTGCGCTCCTGCGGCGCGGACGGCGGCGATTGTGTCCGCAGTGATCCCGCCGGCGATCGCGAACGGGACCCCAGCCGTCTTACCGTCCTCGATGAGGGTGTGGATCGAGTAGCCGGGCTGGGCCTGCTCATCGAGTCCCGCGTGGAGTTCGACGAATGCGACGCCGAGTTTCGTGACCTCACGGGCACGCTCAATCCGGTGATCGACACCGATCAGGTCTGCGACGACCTGCTTGCCGTGCTTTCGGCCAGCCTCGACAGCGCCCTCGATGGTTGGGTCGCCTGCGGTGCCGAGAACAGTCACCAGATCGGCCCCCGCGGCGAAGGCGAGGTCGGCCTCCAGGAAGCCGGCATCGGCGGTCTTGAGATCGGCGAGCACCTCCTTGTCCGGATGTGCGGCCTTGATCGCGCTGATGACGCTCATCCCGGCGCACTTGATCAACGGCGTGCCCAGCTCAATCACGTCGACGTACTCGGCGACCTTGTTGGTGAGTGCCAGCGCATCTGCGGTGGTGAGCAGATCGATGGCAACCTGAAGCTTGGTCATTCGGTGCTCCTCTGTGAGTAACTGATTGCGTGTTTTGAGGGGTGTTCAGCCGAGATTTGCGTGCCGCGCCCAGAGCCGCTCGGCTGTCTGGTTCGTGTTGGCCCACAGCGCGTGAAACTGGGCGTCGAACGCCAACAGCACCATTTGTTCGAAGAGGCTTCCCGCGTACTGTCGACTGGCCGAACCGGTGTGATCCTGTTTGTCGGCGGCAGGCAGGATCACGACGACATCGGCCCGCCGAGCGAGCGGCGATGTCGACGCCGTTGTGATGGCGACGACGTCGGCACCGTGCTCGCGTGCGGTGTCGGCCGCTTGCACAACCGACGGCGTGGTCCCGGATCCAGAGACCGCGATCAAGGTGTCCGCGGCACCGATCGCCGGTGCGGTGCTCTCACCGACGACGTGCACGCGCAGGCCCAGATGGACCAGGCGCATGGCCGCCATCTGAGCGGCGAGACCACTGCGGCCGTTCCCGATGACGAAGACCGATCGCGCTCCGGTGATCAGCGTTGCCGCGCGGTTCCACGCTTCCTCATCCAGGGACGTCATCACGCGTCGGGTCTCGTCGAGCACAATGCGGCGCCCCTCGCTGAACTGCGCGAGCAGCGGCTCGACGGTCTCGGTCATGATCACAGCGTGCCGTTGGCCTTTCGGCCTGGCACCTGGCCGCTTGGCGGGTTCTGACTAGACGATCGATCAGTGCGGACGATCCGGAGGTGGCCCTATGGTGAACGGGTGGCGAGCGTGGAACCTACCCTCCATGCCGTCGCGGCCGCGTGGAACGACATGCGGGATGTCATCGCCGGTGCGCTGCCGGACATCGCAGCGCGGTTCTCCCGCCTCCTGAAGGACATCACCGCCCACGACGCGCTGGTGATCTTCACCCATGAGTGCACGGGGCGTCCTCGCAAGGTGTCGGGAAGCCGAGACGTCATCGACCGGGTGACCATCGCCGAACTCGAGGAACTCCGCCAGTCCATCTGCCCGGGCCAGCACGTCACCGATGTTCGCAGGATCGCGGGCACGGACCGGCGGATCTGGGCACGCCGCGATGTCAGTGACACATTGCTGGTGCTGGTGTTGCGGCAGTCCGACGTGATTGAGCCCGACACCGCCGAGCGGGTTGCGGCGATGTTCGGGCTGGTCGCGACGTCCATCCAACAACAGGTCTCGCAGGCCAGTCCCGACTACCTCGCCGAGTCGCGGGCCGCGTCGAGTGAGCGCGCCCGCACGACGGCGCAGCTCACCGAGATGCACGAGGCAACACTGTCATCGATCCTCAGCACGCTGCGATCGCACCACCTCGACGACCGACGGGCACGCTTGATCGCCCTTGAGAGCGCCTCGGACGCCCTGATCGCCGCGCGATCGGCCAGCGCCGCTGACCGGGATCTCTCCGAGGAGGCGGTGTCCACCGCATTCGCCCGACTACGAACCGAACTCGACACCCTCGTGCACCCCGGTGAGTTCGACGTCGAGTTCGTCGAGCCACCGGTCGATGGACGACCGCTGCCCGGCGAGATCGCTTATGGAGCACGGGCTTTGGTGCGCACCATCGTCCTTGCCTTCAATGCCCGTCCAGGCCTCACCCGGTTGCGAATCGCATGGGACTGCGACGGCGAGAACGTGTCGATCGAAGTCCGGGACCAGAGTTCCGGCAACGTCGACCACAGCGCGCTGAGACGCCAGCTCGCCGGGCGACTACACACCTTGGGCGGTCACGCCGAGATCGAGACGATTCCCGGCTGGGGTAACCGGGTGGTGGCCACCATCCCCCTCGATCCCCCAGCCGGGAACCCCGATGAGCGAATGCTGTCGACCTTGAATCCGCGTGAGTACGAAGTGCTCGGACATCTGGCCGCCGGTCGACGAAACAAGGCCATTGCCGCGGACCTCGGAATCAGCGAGAGCACCGTCAAGTTTCACGTCGCCAGCTTGTTGCGGAAGCTCGAGCTGACCAATCGCGCCGAGGCGGGCGCAGTCGGCATCCGCGCGGGGATCATCCCCCGCGGCAGCGCGCAGCGCTGACCCCAAGGCCCACCCTTCGCTGTCTGCACTGGTGGGGCCATGTGCTGATGACAATATTTCAATGACTGTTGAAAAGTATCGCTTGCGGGTTTACGCTCAGAACAGAATTCAACGGTCGATGAAAAGGATCGTCATGGACACCGACGCGCCAACGCGGAACACCGCTCACACCGAGGCCG
This sequence comes from Mycolicibacterium sp. 624, assembly GCF_040548615.1. Classification (NCBI taxonomy): domain Bacteria; kingdom Bacillati; phylum Actinomycetota; class Actinomycetes; order Mycobacteriales; family Mycobacteriaceae; genus Mycobacterium; species Mycolicibacterium sp. 624. The sequence goes on along the minus strand of NZ_JBEPRZ010000004.1, from coordinate 67,508 downwards.
GCCACGAAGCTCCCGCCGCCGCGCGGGCCGCCGCCATCGTCGTCGCCCTGACCACACTGATCGCCATCGTGGCGATCGCGTTCGCCCTGCCCGCATCCCGATCAGCACCACACGACGTGCCGATCGGTGTCGCAGGCCCGCCCGTGCTGACCACCCAGATCACCGACCAGGTTGGGCGCGCGGCGCCGGGCGCCTTCGCCGTCACCGTCTACTCCGAGGCCGCTGGGCTGCGCGAGGCGATCCTGAATCGCGACGCATACGGCGGCATCGTCGTCGATCAGCAGGGCCCAACACTGCTGATCGCCACCGGCGCCAGCCCTGCCGTCGCCGCCATGCTCGGACAACTGGGCAGCGGTATGGCCCAGGCCACCGGGATACCCTTGCGCACAGAGGATCTCGCGCCGCCGACCGCCGATGACCCGCGCGGCGCAGGGCTAGCGGCCACCGCCCTGCCGATAACACTCGCGGCCATCCTGCCCGCGATCGCGCTGGTTCTCGCCCTGAGGCGCGAGGTCTGGACCCGTCTGGCCGCGGCCTTCGCGTTCGCCCCCGTCGCGGGCATCAGCGTGGCCGCCTCTCTGACCCACGTACTGGGCTCGGTCGAGACCAACTTCTGGGGCGTGGCGGCAGGCCTGACGCTCGGCATCGCGGCCGCGTTGTTGCCCATCCTGGGCCTTGGCTCGCTGTTCGGCCGGGCCGGCCTGGCCGTCGGCGCGGTGCTCGCACTACTGGTCGGAAACCCGCTCTCAGGCATCGCCGGGGCCCCAGAACTACTGCCGGCCGGATGGGGTGCGTTCGGCCAACTGCTACCGCAGGGTGCGACCGCGACCCTACTGCGTTCGACGGCCTACTTCTCCGGGGCGGGTGCGACGAGCGCGGTCGTGGTTCTCACCTGCTGGGCCGTGGTGGGTGCGCTGTTGGTGGTCATCGCCGCAGCCCGCCAGAAGCAGTAGCCCCCTCGCCGAGCGAGGGGGCTACTGGTCTGAGTGGGTCTACTCTCCGTCGTGGTCGTTGGAGCCGCTCTCCGAGCTGGACCCTGTTGAACCACTCGATGTTTCGCTCTTCTTCTTGCCGCCCAGGCCCGCGGTGACGTTCTTGATCCCGTCGGTGACCTTCTTGACCGCGTCACGCACGCTGTTGTTGAGTGCGTTGCGCGGGTTCGACGTCTCCGTGGTCGTGCCGGTGACCCCTGGAACCGCAATCGGGCTGGGCCGGACCTGCGGGTCGAGTTCGGTCTCGTCAGTTGCCGGAACCTCAACCGGCGTGACAACCACCTCGGTCGCCGGAACCTCAACGGGAGCAACAACCTCCTCGGCCACCGGCGTCGAGGACGCCGGTGCGACGACCTCCTCGGTTGCCGACGTCGAGGACTCCGGTGCGGGCATCGTCAACGACACCGCAGCGGCCGGCAGGGCCAGCGTCTCCACATTCGCGACGTCCGCGGAGGTCACCAACTCCTCGGGGGCGGGCGGCGGCGGGTTGAGGATGTCGCGGATTCTGGTGCGCTCGTAGTCCAGGGACCATCGCCACGAATCGACCATGTTGAGCGCCGCGATTGTGACGTTGGCGACGCCGTGTTGGATTGCGTTGACGATCCGCCCGAGATCGCCCGACGGGACCGCCTTCCACAGTTCATCCAGGCCACCTGCCGCCGCGTTCATGAGGGAGAACAGCCCCAGCGCCTGTCCGGGTCCGAGAGCCCAGGCTGACATCATGAGCGCGCCCGCCAGTTTCCCTGCAAGGACGAAGCGATCCTGGACGAATGTCTGCAGCTTCATGAACTGCCCGAATGTTTGAAAGAACGGCCCCATGAACACCGGAGCGAACGCGCCGACCGCACCGGTGAAATCGCCATGGAACGCCCTGTAGGCCGCAGTTCCGAGGGCCGCCGGGAATTTGGTTGCCAGCGTCGTGACGATCTGCCCCATCGTGTTGGCGATCTCGCCAAGGGCATTCGCGTCGATCACGGCCCTGCCGATCAAACCATTGATGATCGGGAACGGGTTGTCGAGTTCAGCTTGGATGGCACCTTGGACGAGGGCGCCCACCTTGTCGACGACCGGGCGGAACACGTTGATGGGGTTGTCGATGGCCGCGGTGAGGACCACCGCATGGGATTCGATACGCGACTGGATCTCCGGTGCTGGCGCCAGCACCGGAGTGGCGGCGATGGCACCGGCGGCGACCAGTGCCACACCGGCGGTCACGTACGGCCTCAAGGCGAGTTGCAAGGGAGTCTCCTCTGTCGAGCTGACGTCGGCGGTCTGGCCGACGGCGGAACAGTAATTGCCAAGGAGGAGAGCCGGTACAAATCTATGGAACACGTTTCAGTCAAGGCTTTAGAACCGTCGATAGGCGTTTCGTTTCCCCCGCGAGTCGTAAACCATTCCTTCGATAGTCAATTAGCTGAAAAATACGTAGCGCTGCCATGCAACAAGGTGGAACACATTTGGCGCGCATGGACGGGTATCAAGCCGCGTTGCTGGTGGCGATAAGGTCCTTCCGATCAGCTCGGCAGTTCAGCTAATGGCAAATTATTTGAAACATTACTGATTCAAGTAAATTATCTGAATGTTTGGGCGTCGACAGTAATTTGAATGCCACTGGCCTCGGATTCTATCCCCGGGGCGTCAGACATGGGCCCAGCCGCACCTCACATAGACTCGAACGGCGTGGGGCTAGACGATCGCGACGCGCTGGTTACTCTGCGCACCGCTATCGACCCGGATGAGTTCATCAGCGACGTCTACACCCGGTGGTTCGCCCTCGACATCTCCGTCCGCGATCTGTTCCCCCCCGACCTCGCCCACCAGCGCGCAGCCTTCGCCAAGGCGCTGTCCTGGCTGCTGGGCGAGATCATCGAGCAGCGCGCCGAGGAACCCGTCGCGTTCCTCGCACAACTGGGCCGCGATCACCGCAAGTACGGTGTGACACAACTGCATTACAACGGCCTGCAGACGGCTCTGCTCGGCGCCCTGGCCCACCACTTCAGCGACCGCTGGGACCACGCGCTGGCCGGCACCGCGCGCGATGTGGTGGAGCTGATCGTCGGGGTGATGCGGGGAGCCGCCGACGCCGAGAAGGGCCCGCCCTACCGCGACGCAGAAGTCATCGACCACATCCGGGCCACCCGCGATGTGTCGATCGTGCGGCTGCAACTCGACCAGCCGCTGTTCTATCACCCGGGTCAGTACGTCACCGTCGAGGTTCCGCAGTGGCCCAGACGCTGGCGCTTTCTCACCCCGTCGATACCCGCCGACCGCGGCGGCGCCATCGAGTTCCACATCCGGTCGGTCACCGGCGGGATGGTGAGCACCGCGATCATCGGCGAGACCCGGATCGGCGACCGTTGGCGACTGTCCAACCCGCACGGGGGCCTGCACGTCGACCGTGACGGGGGTGACGTGCTGATGGTGGCGGGCAGCAGTGGGCTTGCCCCACTGCGGACGCTCATCATGGATCTGTCGCGATTCGCCGAGAACCCACGGGTGCACCTGTTCTTCGGTGGCCGCTACCCGTGCGACCTCTACGACCTGAACACGCTGTGGCAGATCGCGTCGACCAACCCCTGGCTGTCGGTGACGCCAGTCTCGGAGTTCTCCACCAATCCGCCATGGGCCGCCGACTTCCCCGTCACAGATCCACCGCGTGGACTGCACGTCCGCCAGAGCGGGCTGCTACCCGAGGTCGTCACCCGCTACGGCAGCTGGAGTGATCGCCAGATTCTGATCAGCGGCGGCTCGGCGATGATCGCGGCCACCAAGGCCGCACTGCTCGCCAAGGGCGCAGACCCTCAACGGATCCAACACGATCCCGTGGTCGATTGAGCGTGATTGAATTCAACGATGCCTGAGTTCGAGTCGGTCATGCTCAAGGATCCGGCGTCGCCGCTCACCGCGACCTTCGTGCCCGCGGCGGGCATGATCGGTACCTCGCTCGCCGAGGATGGCGTGGAGTACCTCGGTCAGCGGCGCGGCCTCGACGCCTACGTGAGCGCGGGCAAGACCATGGGGATTCCCATCCTCTATCCGTGGGCAAATCGCCTGAGCGCCAGCAACTATGAGGTCGACGGGGCGGAAGTCACCTTGACCCCGGGTGTGGGCGGTGTGCGCACCGACGACCACGGCGCGCCGATGCACGGCGTGCTGGCGGCCCATCCCGGCTGGGTGGTGACATCGGGTTCGGACAACTCGTTGTCGGCCGTCCTGGACTTCGGCGACGAACCGACACTGCTGGCGTCGTTCCCGTTCCCGCACGTGCTGACCCAACGGGTCACGCTCGCCGACCGCACACTGACGATCGAGACGACGGTGACAGCGACGACGGCCGCATCGGTACCGCTGTGCTTCGGGTACCACCCCTATCTGAGGATTCCGGACGTACCGCGCGAGGAGTGGATGCTCACCACGCCGTACATGCGACACCTGCCCGTGGACGACAGGGGTATCCCCACCGGGGAGCACACCGACTGGATCGGCGGGAGCGAAGCGTTGGACGACATCGCCTACGACGACGGCTTCGACCAGGTGCCCGACGGAGCGGTGTTCGCGCTCACCGGCGGTGACCGGCGTGTCGAGGTGAGGTTCGAGAGCGGTTACCCCGCAGCGCAGTTATTCGCACCGCGCAACGACGACGTCGTGGGCATCGAGCCCATGGCGGCACCCACTGATGCACTGCGGCGCGGCAACTACCGCGTCGCGCTGGCGGGAACGCCTGCGACCGCGCGGTTCTCGGTCAGGATCGGCTAGCTGGAGCGGCGTGCGCCCCGGCGCGGCTGCCACAGCACCAGCGCGGTGCTCTTGGTGGCATCTCGCCGCTGCCCGGAGCGCAATAGCTCGACTTCATCGACGGCCTCCGCCAGCCGCGACTGTAACGCCTCGACCTGATTGGTCAGCTCGATGATGCGCTTGATCCCCGCGAGGTTGACGCCCTCGTCCTGAGACAGCCGCTGCACCTCACGGAGCAGGTCGACGTCGTGCTGCGAATAACGCCTGCCGCCACCGGAACTGCGTTGCGGGCTGACCAGGCCGAGTCGGTCGTAGGTACGCAGCGTCTGCGCGTGCATACCCGCGAGCTCGGCAGCGACCGAGATCAGGAAGGTCCTGGCGTCGTCTCCACCGCGCTTGCCGGCCATCAGTTTCCGGCCCATCCCGCCCGCGGATCGAATCCGCTGGCTCGTTCTGCCTTGGCATAGGCCTCAAGCGCCTCGGCCGCCTCGCCCTCGAGGTTGGGCGGTACGGCAACCTTGACCGTGACCAGGAGGTCTCCGTGGCCGCCGTTGCGCTTCGGCACTCCCCGCCCGCGGACGCGCAGGATGCGGCCATCCGATGTGCCCTTCGGCACCCGGACACCAACCTTGCCCTCCAGCGTAGGAACGGAAAGCGTTGTCCCCAAGGCCAGTTCGTGGAAGCTGACCGGGACGCTGACGGTCAAGTCGTCGCCGTCGCGACCGAACACCTTGTCGGGCCGCACGTGGACGGTGACATACAGGTCACCCGACGGTGCACCCCGCAGGCCCGCTTCACCCTGCCCAGCCAGGCGGATGCGCTGGTTGTCCTCGACACCCGGCGGAATCCGGACGTTGATGGTGCGGGTCCGGGTGATCTTGCCCTCGCCGTGGCACTCGTCGCACGGTTCGTCGATGAGCGACCCGGTGCCGCGGCACTCGGTGCAGGGCTCGGAGAACCCGAACGCACCCTGGTTTCGGCTGATGACACCCGCGCCGTTGCACGACGGGCAGACCCGCGGGCTGGTGCCCGGACGGGCGCCGCTGCCATGGCAGTTCGTGCACGGGGCCGGGCTGGTGAGCCGCAGCGGCATCGCCACGCCCTTGGTGGCCTCGAGGAAGGACAGCTCGGTCTCGGTCTCGAGATCGTTGCCCCGGCGCGGTCGGCTGGGTCGCGGCTGCTGTGCGCCGCGGCCGAACAGTCCACCGAACAGGTCGCCGATGTTGGCACCGCCGGTCTGGCCCGCAGCACCGAAGAGATCGCCGAGGTTGACGTCGCCGTCGGCGCCGTAGCCACTGAAGCCGCCGTCACCGGCGCTGTACCGGCGCCCGAAACCGCCGCCACCGGCGAAGAGCCGACGGGTCTCGTCGTACTCCTTCTTCTTCTTCTCGTCGGTCAGGACCTCTTTGGCCTCGGAGGCCTCCTTGTACCGCTCCTCTGCCGCGTGATTACCCGGGTTGCGGTCGGGATGGTTCGCGGCGAGCAGCTTGCGCGCGGCACGCTTGATCTCGTCGGTACTGGCATCGGAGGAGACGCCAAGCACCTTGTAGAAGTCCTTCTCAACCCACTCGCGTTGGGCCATTCGGCATCACCTCCTCACCGTTGTTCATCGTTGTTGTCTACCTACTCTGATTCTGCGGCTTGTAAGCCGGTTGAGCGTGTTTTGTCGACGATTTCGCGCCTGGTGTCGGCACTGGCGACGTGGGAGGCGACCCGCACCGACCCCTTGGGTCAGGTGCACATCGCCTCCGCACGTCACCATGCGCGGCCTCAGTCCGTGTCGGCTTCGGCCTGCGCCGCCGTGGAATTCGCGGCGTCCGGTTCCTCGACGGAATCGACCACCCCGACCATGGCGTGCCGCAGCACGTAGTCGCCGAGCTTGTAACCCTGACGCATGACCGTCCCGATTACGGGATTGGAGCCGTCGCCCTCGTGCTGCACAGCCTCGTGCAGCGATGGGTCGAACACATCGCCCTCGGCACCGAAGGCCACCAGTCCGATGCCCTCAAGTGCCCCGGAGAGCTTCTCGGCCACCGACTTCAGCGGACCGGACTCCAGATCACCGTGGCCGCGGGCCCGGTCGAGATCGTCGAGCACGGGCAACAGCTGCATGACGGCGGAGGCCTTCCCCCGCTCGGCGGCAACCTGCTTCTCGCGGTCGGTGCGCTTGCGGAAGTTGTCGTACTCGGCCTTGACCCGCTGCAGCGTGGCCTTCAGTTCTGCGGCTTCGTTGGACTCGTCCGGCGTGACCGCCTCCGGCTCCGACCCACTGGGGGCCGGGCCGGAGGCCGCATCACGGACTGCTCCGGTGTCGGGGTCGATACGCCGCTTGTCGGTGATGGTCACCGGTTCGTCGTGCGGATCTCCCTGCGTCACTTGTTCTCCTGGGTCTCATCCTCGTCGACGACCTCTGCGTCGACGACGTTGTCGTCGGCTGCTGTGGCGGACCCTCCGTCAGCCGACTGCTCGGCCTGGGTGGCCTCGTAGATCGCCTGACCGAGCGCCTGGGACTCGACTCCGAGCTTCTCCATCGCGGCCTTGATAGCCGAGATGTCGGTGCCCTCGAGTGCCGTCTTGGCCTCGGTGACGGCCGCCTCGACCTTGCCCAGCGTCTCCTCGGGAACCTTGGATCCGCCCTCGGCCTCTCGCTGCTCCTTGACGAACTTCTCCGTCTGGTAGACAAGCGATTCCGCCTGATTGCGGACGTCGGCCTCTTCGCGACGCTTGCGGTCCTCCTCGGCGTGCGCCTCGGCGTCCTTGATCATCCGATCGATGTCCTCCTGGGAGAGGCCGGAGCCCTCCTGGATCTTGATCGTGTTCTCCTTGCCGGTGCCCTTGTCCTTGGCCGTGACGTGCACGATGCCGTTGACGTCGATGTCGAAGGTGACCTCGATCTGCGGGACTCCGCGCGGAGCCGGCGGGATGCCGGTGAGCTCGAAGGAGCCGAGCAGCTTGTTGGCCGAGGCGATCTCACGCTCACCCTGGAAGACCTGGATCTGCACCGACGGCTGATTGTCGTCGGCCGTGGTGAAGGTCTCGCTGCGCTTGGTCGGGATGGTGGTGTTGCGCTCGATGAGCTTGGTCATGACGCCACCCTTGGTCTCGATGCCGAGGCTCAGCGGGGTCACGTCGAGTAGCAGCACGTCCTTGACCTCGCCCGCCAGCACACCGGCCTGCAGCGCGGCACCCACAGCGACAACCTCGTCGGGGTTGACGCCCTTGTTGGGCTCCTTGCCGCCGGTCAGTTCCTTGACCAGCTCGGTGACCGAGGGCATACGGGTGGAACCGCCCACCAGGACCACGTGGTCGATCGCGCTCACCGAGATGCCGGCGTCGGCGATGACCGACTGGAACGGCTTGCGGGTGCGGTCCAGCAGATCTTGGGTGATCTTCTGGAACTCGGCCCGAGTGAGCTGCTCATCGAGGAACAGCGGGTTCTTGTCGGCGTCAACCGTGATGTAGGGCAGGTTGATCGATGTGCTCTGGCTCGAGGACAGCTCGATCTTGGCCTTCTCGGCCGCTTCACGAAGCCGCTGCAGGGCCATCTTGTCCTTGGTCAGGTCGATGCCCGCCGAGGCCTTGAACTTGTCGACCAGCCACTCGACGATGCGATCGTCCCAGTCGTCGCCACCGAGGTGGTTGTCGCCGGAGGTCGCACGGACCTCGACCACGCCGCCGCCGATGTCGAGCAGCGAGACGTCGAATGTGCCACCGCCAAGGTCGAAGACGAGGATCGTCTGCTCCTTGTCGCCCTTGTCCAGGCCGTAGGCCAGGGCCGCGGCGGTGGGCTCGTTGACGATGCGCTGCACCTCGAGACCGGCGATCTGGCCGGCTTCCTTGGTGGCCTGACGCTGGGCGTCGTTGAAGTACGCCGGGACGGTGATGACCGCGTCGGTGATGTCCTCGCCGAGGTACGCCTCTGCGTCGCGCTTGAGCTTCATCAAGATGCGCGCGCTGATCTCCTGGGCGGTGTAGTCCTTGCCGTCGATCTCCACGGACCAGTCGGTGCCCATGTGGCGCTTGACCGAACGGATGGTCCGGTCGACGTTGGTGACCGCCTGGTTCTTGGCGGGCTGCCCGACGAGAACCTCGCCGTTGCGCGCGAACGCGACGACGGACGGGGTGGTGCGTGAACCCTCTGAGTTCGCGACGACCACGGGGTCGCCGCCTTCAAGGACTGCGACGACGGAGTTGGTGGTCCCGAGGTCGATTCCGACCGCACGAGCCATAGTGTTGCCTCCTGAATAGCTTTATTGGGGTCTGAGTGGACCACGCTCAAGCTTTCCCGGCTGACGTTCGCTTGTCAACCTAGAGTTGAGCCTGTTCCACTCAAGTGTCGAACCTTCCAACGGGGTGCCCTGCGGATTTGTTCCCGCCTACTCCGGGATTCCTCAAACGACACTCACGCCTGGGGCCCGCCCACTATCCATATGGCTATGCCTGCACCGGTAGACCTGGCTCGGATCGGCGGACTCGCGACGTCCCTGGCGACGTCATTGGGGATCGTGGCGGTGGTGATGGCCGGCGTCGCTGCGGCGGAACCATCAGCGCCGTCCGGGCCGTCGGGGTCAGAGTCGTCATCGGAGTCGTCGGCGAGTTCATCGGCCACGGATTCGACAACGCCGAGCGATGACGTCGCATCGACACCGACGTCGTTACCGTCGTCGACGGAGAGCGCCTCGTCGGGCTCACCGTCGAGCACGGTGTCCTCATCATCGGGGACGGCCTCCCCCGCCGCACCCGGCGTTGTGGTGAGCAACGGAGGCGCGCACACCGGCTCGCACTCGACGTCGGACCCTCGATCGGCGGCCGATCAAACACCCTCTGTGGCAACGATTCCCAGCGTGACCGTGCCGCTACTGGATGACGTCACCCCGCAGACCCCACCAGCATCCAAGCGCCGCGACCGGACGAAACCCACGTCTTCGATCCCCTCGGCCGGTGCTAGCCGTCCCCAGGCCGAGACGACAGACGCGACCGATACGGCGGGCACGGACGAGCCCACCACGGCGTCCCCGCCCGTCCGCAGTGATGCCAGCACCCCGCCGACGTCCACCGTGACGGTCGCGTCCGAGACGGTTCCGTCAGCTGCGGTGCTCGAACCCGAGCCGGATGCGCCGGCCACTGTGCCGCACAAGCCAGCCGACTCCATGGTGGCGGCGATAACGAGTCTGGTGACCTCGCTCATCAGCCCCTTTGCCGGCAACGCACCGACTGCGCCCGCGCAGTCACCGGCGATGTGGACGCTGCTGGCCGCCGCGCGGCGGGAGACCTTCGGCACGTCGCCCACCCTTTCCGCGGTTGGCAATCCGGTGACGACCGCACTCACCACGACCGAGCCCATCGCACCCGCCCCATCGCCGGTTGTCGCCATCCCGCAAGTGGCACCCCTGGCGTGGTTGCAGCAGATTCCCATCCTCGGACCGATCGTCGTGACCCCGATCGTCGAGTTCATCCATCAGATCCCGATCATCAGTGACGTCCTCCATCCGTTCATCGGTTATCCGGTGCAGTGGGGCCGGCCGCACGGCAGCCCCGTCTCGCGCGACGTCAAGGTGATCTCGTTCGACGGCACGCCGATCTATGTCCATTTCATGCCTGCGGCCGGGCTTCACGCAGGACAGAAGGCGCCCACCGTCCTCTACGGTCCCGGTCTGGGCATGCCCGGCGCGACGAACCTCAACGGCACCGTGGTTGACGACATCCTCACCGACGCCGTGGGCATGGTGAGCATCGCGACACTGCGCGCCGCCGGATACAACGTCGTCACGTGGGATCCGCGCGGCGAATGGCGTTCGGGCGGTGTGCTGGAACTCAACTCGCCGGAGTTCGAGGCCCGCGATGTCTCTGCCATCATCAGCTGGGTGGCCGCACAACCAGAGGCCCGGCTCGACAGTGCGATTGGACTGGACCCGCGGATCGGCATGGTCGGGGTGTCGTACGGCGGCGGCATACAACTGGTGACCGCCGCCACCGACCATCGGGTCGATGCCATCGTGCCGACGATCGCCTGGAACAGCCTCAACAGCTCGCTGTACAAGGCCGGGGCGTTCAAGAGCGGCTGGGGCACCCTACTGTCCGGGGCCCTCGTATTCACCCTTGCCGACGTCAATCCGCGGATCTATCCCGCGGCGATCGTCGGCGCCCTGATCGGAGCCATGTCGCAGGCCGACCAGGACCTGCTGGCCGAGCGGGGTCCAGACTTCCTGCTGGACAACATCACTGCGCCGACCCTGCTTATCCAGGGCACCGTCGACACGCTCTTCACGCTGCAGGAGGCCAACGCGACCGCGCTGGCGTTGATTGAGAACGGTGTCCCGACAAAGGTGGTGTGGTTCTGCGGCGGCCACGGCGCCTGCCTGAACAATCTGTTCGACCTCAGCGATGGCGCGCTGATCGAGCGGCGAACCCTCGAGTGGCTCGACCTCTACGTGAAGGGCGTGCCGGTGTCGACCGGCCCGCAGTTCGAGTGGGTCGACCAGAACGGGCAGTGGTTCTCGTCAGAGAACTACGTTCTGCCCCAGGGTGATCCGCTCGTCGCGACGCTGAACGGTGGCGCCACCCTGCCGCTGCTCCCGTACCTGGGCGGCTCGGGCCTGCCCTTTGTCCCGTTGAGCTTCAAGGCAATCAATGCCGTGAACCTCACCGTTCCGGCAGCGGCGACGACGACCTATCTCGTTGGCGCGCCGGAACTCACCCTCACCTATTCGGGCACAGGTGTCAGCCGGCACGTCTACGCCCAGCTGGTCGACGACACCACCGGTTTGGTGCTGGGATACGTGGTCACCCCGATACCGGTGACGCTGGACGGGCAGACGCACACGGTCACCGTCGCGCTGGAGCAGGTGGCGCACACGCTGCGTCCGGGTCAGACCGTGACCCTGCAGCTCGTCTCCACCGCGGGGCTCTATGCGACGGTCGTTCCTCCGCTGGGCGTCCTGAACGTGTCGAGCATGCAGCTCACGCTGCCTGCCGTGGACGCCGCGGCCGTGTCGCCATCGTCCACGCGACAGCTGGCGCACGCCTCAGCAGCATGAACGTGTTGCACTTCTGGTCCGGCCACCTGGAGGCGACGGGTGTCGGTTCGCCCGTCAACAGCAAAATGATCTAGGGCATATCCCCTGCCCTCAGTACCGCCCATCGCGTCACATCGCGCTTGCCAGAACTTGGCGATCTTTGGCGCAAGCATCGGGATGACGGACGACTACCATTCGTACCGCACAACTGCTGGCCGGTCCAAGACGTCCTCACTAGACGTGTACTAGCCGGTAACACGGTGTGTCCAGCGCCCTGGCAGCGAGCGTTCCCAGTAGTGGAACCGGTTACAACTAACTTTCTACGTAGTGGATCTCAAAAATAAGTTACGTTGGACCTAGTTTGCCGTACTGGACACAAACCGCCACCGGCCAGCTATTTCTTTCAACTGACAAGTAACGGGGCTCCCATGCCGCTGCGCGGCAGTAGAACGAGTTTCAAATATTTGCGATTTCACAGGCTCCGCTCAGATATGGTCACGGTCGTCAATATCGTCGCGGTGCATCGTCGCGGTACATCAAGGAGATTCGTGCAGATCAGCGTTCGCTCTTACCTCACGGCGGGTGTCGCACTGGCCGGTGCCAGCGCCATCGCCCTCACCCCCATCAGCCCCGTCACCGCCGCTGCCCCGGAAGCCCTGATGTCCCGCGCCGCAGTGTCCACCGCCTCGGTGCAACTCTCGGCCTTCTCGAACCCCTTCACGCCGTACGTGGACCTCGTCGGGAACACGATCGGCAACGTCGCGTACATCGGCACCGAGTGGCTCTCCCAGCCCTTCCCGTTCCTGGGTCAGTCCATCAGCAACGGACTCGGGTACGCAGAGCAGTACGTGACCGCTATGACGGGATTCGTCAAGGGGATGGCGGAGTGGGCCACCGGGACCAGCGCGGACCCATACGGGACCCTGCCGGCGGCGCTGAGAGAGGCCGCCAACGCGCTCAAGACGGGCAACATCGAAGGCGCCGTGCAGGCGCTCAACATGTCTTTCGTCGTGATGTTCCTCAGTGGCCCCATCAGCTTGATGAGCCTGTTGGAAATCCCGGTGAGCATCTCGAAGAACGTCACGGCAGCACTCGAGGCGGTCAACTCGCAGGTGATGTGGCTCGGACTGGGCTTCCTGCAGAACACCCTGGGCGTCACCACCGCGATGGGGAACAGCGCCCAGGCGATCTTGGACGCGATCCGCGTCGGCGACCTGGCGGGGGCAGTGAACGAGGCCATCGGCGCACCCGCCAAGGTCCTCGACACGCTGATCAACGGGCTTGCAGGCACCTCTCTGCCGGGGCTCATTTCCCATGGCCAAAATGGCGGCGTCCCCGGCCTGCTCTACACGCTGTTGGTGAGTGTGCCCCGGGCAATCGCGGCGGCGATCAAGCCTCCGGCACCGCCATCGCTGGCCGACGTTGCCTCGCTACCCGAAGCGACCGCAACGCTGGTCTCCTTGGAGGCCGCACCGGCCCTGGCCGTCGAGGCACCCAAGGTCGAGGTCGTGTCGGGATCCACAACACCCGCGCCGGAGACGACCGTGGAAACGCCCGCCACGACTCCGGTGGTCGAGGTGACCGCCCCCGAGGTCGCACCGGAACCCACAACACCGATCGAGGCGGAAGTGCCGGCCACGGCCACCGAGCCGGTGTCGACCGAGCCGAGCACGACGGCACCGGCCGAGGGTGAGACCACCGACCCCGACACCACCGTCACGCCCGTCGATACCAAGGACGGCAACAAGGTGGTGCCCGTCGTCAAGGCTGGGGCCAACAAGACCTCCGGCGACCGGACCCAGGCGGGGCTCAACGCCCTCAGCGATCAGGTCGGGGCCGCGGCCAAGAACTTCGGCGACGGCATCAAGAAGGCCCTCGGCGGAAACCGCAGCAGCTCCAGCTCGAGCAGCAGCACCGGCAGCGACGCCGGCGGCAGCAACGAGTAACCACACCAGCTAAACCCGCGGGCCCCCTCCTTCCACCAGAAGGAGGGGGCCTTCGGTTTAAGTGCCGAGAGCCATGTCGGCGCAAGGTGCCGCAACTGAATCCGTAGATTCTTGAGTGGCCGGGTCTGCCAGTTCGTTGCAGGATTCGCCTGACCGGTACGAGCTGTTGCGTCGCATGACCACCCCCACGGGCCTAGGCTCGCAACGTGCAGTCGTGGGCATGACACAGGTTGACCGGGACGCCCACGCGCGAACCCGAAGGCCCGCGCGCGAATCCAGTGTTGCGATAACGAACGAACATTACCGCTGAGTAACCTAACCGTGCTTACGGCGCGCACGCCTGCCAGCAACCCCATGACCACGCCCGTCAAAATTTTGCCGCATACGCAATCATTTGAGTGTCGACACCTCAAGGCAGCGCCGTTGCGACGGCACTGAACAGGATGTTTCCGAATCCAGTCCCCAAATTTGCGGGGGCGGCGTGGCCTTTGACACCCGTCAAGCGAGGTTCTCCAATTTGCGGACGAACGAACTTACTCCCGGGTAACGTCTGCGCGGTCCTAATTCACGGCCCCGTAAAAGGAGATCAAATGCACGTTGCTGCCCGGCCCTACCTGGCTGCAGGTGTGGCGCTGGTGGGCGCCAGTGCCCTCGCGCTCAGTCCCATCGCACCGATCCCGGACGTCCAACTTCCGGAGATGCACGCCTCGTCCGCAGCGGTGGAACTCTCGGCGCTGACCAACCCCCTCGAACTGTGGGGACAGGTCATCACGACTGCGTCTCAGAATGTGGGCAGCCAGTTCCAGACGTGGCTCGAGGACCCCGCCCCGATCCTCAGGCAGATCATCGCCAACCAGCTGTACAGCGCAAATGTCCTGATCACCACGATGCAAGGGCTGGGCGACGCCTACGCCTCGGCGCTGTCCCCCAACAATCCGTTCGGCGCGCCAGCGACAATTCAGCAGGCGTTCGGTCAGATCGCGGCCGGGCAGGTCGAAGCCGGGATCCTCACCCTCTCATCGCTCGGCTTGGTTCTCGGACTACCGCTGATCAGCGCCAGCTTCCCCATTGCGGGCGTTCTCGCTCAGCCGTTCACGAACCTCGGGAAGCTGGTCAACATCATCCCGTCGGTGCTGCCGTCGGTGCTGCTGTATGGGGTGATCGGCCCGATGAACTCGTCGCTCGTTGCCACGGGTCACGTCATTGACAGCCTCGGGAGCGCCCTGCGCACCGGCGATCTGGCAGGTTTCGTGAACGCCATGGTGAACGCCCCGGCCACGGTCACCGGCGCATTCCTCAACGGATTCGTCTCCGGCGGCTTCGACCAGGGCGGTTTCCTCGGTAACAGTGGCGGCGCCGCGTTCTCCGCTGTCGGCGCCATACTGGGCGCGATAAAAACCATTGCCAACGCGATCGCGACACCCGGTGCGGATCGCGACAATCTGTTGGGCAACTTGTCTGGGCTGTCGGCCTTTGGATTGAGCACCACGACCGCCGAGACGTCCGCAACGGACGTGAGTGCCACGCCGAGTCTCACCGCCGCGCTGGTGTCGCTGAACGGAACGCCGCAGAAGGACACCGTCTCGGCCTCGACTGCCACCGCCCCCGTGGAGACCGCGACCGAGCCCACCGTGGACACTCCCGCCACCGCTCCGGTCGTCGAGGTGACCACTCCGGAGGTCACACCGGAACCGGCAACACCGATCGAGGCGGAAACTCCGGCCGTCACGGAAACTGTGCCATCCGAGGCGAACCCGGCCGCACCGGCCGACGGTGAAGCCACTGACCCTGACACCACCGTCACGCCTGTCGACACCAAAGACGGCAACAAGGTGGTGCCTGTCGTCAAGGCCGGGGCCAACAACAAGTCCGGCGATCAGACTCAGGCAGGCCTCAAGGCCCTCGGCGATCAGGTCGGGGCCGCGGCGAAGAACTTCGGCGACGGGATCAAGAAGGCCCTCGGCGGCGACCGCAGCACCTCCAGCGCCACCTCGAGCAGCAGCACCAGCTAGTCAGGCAGGCCCCTCCTTCAGCCAGAAGGAGGGGCCTTTCTGCGAGATCCTCCCACCCAGAGTCCTTGCGCTGGGCAATAATGCCGCGGTGGAATTGACACCTGAGCTGCGGCCGCTCGCGCAACGCCTGTGGGACGACGCCCGGCGCCGGCCGACGCACCTGCGCCCCGGCGCACTCCCCGGACCGTTGCGCGCGCTGGCGATCGTCAGTTGGATCGGCGCTGCGGTCATGTTGGCATTCGGCTTCATTCCGGGGCTCTTCGCCTTCGAGGAACACTCACTGTTCGACGGCGAACTGGTCTTCAAATACTCGCCGACCTGGCCTCTGCTGTGCGGTATCGCCATTGGTTCCGGCATCGCGGCCGTCGGCTATGTCTTTACGGCCACCAGCGAGAACGCCCCGCGCCACCACTCCGCCCTGGCCTGGTGCGCCGGTATCGCCACTCCGCTGATCCCCATCCTGTCCCTGGCGATCAATCGCTCATGGCAGGCGATTCCGGCGGCCGCCTCATGGCTGGCCGCCGCCAGCATCGTGATCACCTGCCTCCACGTCCGCCACCGGCCCGCCGGACCGTGGCTCAGCATTCTGCTCGCCTGCTTGGTCGCCGCACCGTGGATCCCCTCCATTTACGCCAACATCACGTTCGGACGTGCCCTGAACGCCGACGTGCCAGCAGATCCCAACGATCTACTCACCATGCTCCTCGCCAACATCCCCACCCAGACCTACGTCTTCGGCATATCACTCGCATTCGTCGCCGCCATGGCGACCGGCGGCGTGGCGCTCGCCGCGCACTCGCGGTCAGCCATCGCTCATCACGTCTCCCGACACCGCGCGGGGTGGGGTTTCACAGCCGTCCTGTGCGTGATCGCCGTCGTCATCATCGTGCTCGAGGTCAACAACGTCGCCGACATCTCCTCCGGCTTCCTGGAGGGCTACTGGACACCCGGCCACTGGGCGACCTGGCCGCACGCCATCATCGTCGCGGTCGCGATCGCCTACGTGACGCAGCGCTCGTTTCAGTCACCGCTGACCCAACGTGGTGATGTGGCAACGACATTGGCCATCGGTGTCAGCGCCCTGTCCAATCAGATTCTCATCGGCGTCTTGACGATCGTGAACCTGATCGCGAACGCGATCACCGGACCGGAAGGTGACGCCATCCAGCCGTCCATCGAACTCAGCCTCGTCATCATGTGGGGGGCACTGCTTGTACTGGTACCCGTCGCGCTACGAGCGCGGTGGCGTGGCACGGTCGGGCAGCTGGTCGCCAGGGTGGGCTTGCTGTTCCTGGTGCCTATGTACATCGCCCTGACAGCCGAACAGCTGGGCTTCGTCAGGGCCGTCCCGTTTTGGTCGAAACCATCCCAGATCGTCATATGCCTCACCGTCATCGGCTGTGTTGCAACGGTCTTGGGCCTGTTTCGTCGACCGACACTGTTCTCGGCGGAGATGACGAACCGGTTGGTGCTCATTCCGCTGCTGATCGTCGTCGGAGCGTCCTGGCTGCCCAACGTCATCGCAGCCCCGCTGGCGCCGATCATCGCAGTCACGGCCGCACTGTTCGCGCTGCTGTGGGCGATACCGCCGGACTCCGGACGTGCGCACACCGGCGTCGTCCTCACGGTGTCGGCACAGTTGTTGCTGGTGGCTGCCGCCGCTGGGATCGTCACCACCTATCCGGACTTATCGGCTGGCGACACGACGTTCGCGCTGCTGCTCTTCGCCGTTCCGTTGAGTGCCCTGCTGTGCGCCAATGTGAGGCCCGCCGAGGAACCGACCTCCGACGAGCCGGATGAAATGCCCGAAGAAGCGCCGCCACCAATGACGATGGTCTAGGTACCCGCCGCGGCGGCGCTGATCTGCGCTCCGACGCTGGCATCGTCGATTTCGAATTGCGCCAGTAGGGTTTTCAAAGTCACGGTGTGCTCCGCCGCCAACTGACGAACGTGCATGTCGTTAGTCGGGCTGATCTTCGCGTAACCGGCGAGAGGGCTGCCGGGCACCAGGCTCACAGTCCCGTTGTCTGCCACCCCCCACCCCTGCCCCTCGAGTTTGGCCACGCTGTCCAAGACCTGCGAGCGACTGTTCGTCAAGCGGGACATCGCCTGGCCGAGCGCCTCTCGCAGTCTGTCCAACGCGGCTGCGAGTCGTTCCAACTGCCCTACGATCTGATCGCTGCGTTTCTGCGCCGCGTCCCCGGCGTTCCCGATGACGGCAGTCTCGAGGTCCTGCTTCTTCTGCGTCATGAGCGAAACGAATGTAGTGGCGGCGCGCTCCTGCACGATCGCGAGCTTCGCCTCAATCCAGTTCGTGTCGGTCGCCTCGACCTGACTGATCGTGATCATCGTCGGCTAGAGGTTCATCGGATTGGACAGGTTGACGGCGGCGTCGGCATCGGTCGCCTCGTAGCGCTCCGCGGCCAGTTTGAGGGCCGCGGCCTGCTTGTTCATATCGCGGACTACGTCGTCGATGAGGGCGTCGAAGGCTTCCCCCGCGACGACACACGCGTCGGCGGTGTTTAAGCCGGCCAGCGCGCTCGGCGCACTTCCGAGGTCCTCACCCAGCCTTGTCGCTGCCGTCTGATCGGCAATTTCCTGCTGCGTGCGCGAGAGTCGCCGCAACTCGTCGGGATCGAACTTCAAGGGGCGAGCGGGCACAGCAGTGATCCTATTCCTCGTACGTGGTCCGTCGACGCACCAAATTGCCGCACACCGAGCACACCGAGGCTGTCCCCCGATCGGTGGACACCGGATTCACCCGGTGGCTCCACCACTTACCCGACATACATCCTCCTGGAACCGCGACATAGTTATCTCAACGCCGAAACACACCGGCAGAGAAACCAAAAGCACACCCAGACAGAAGGATTCAAGAAATGACCAGCATCGCACGCCTGATCGCCCTGCCCATCGTCTCCGCCGGCATCATCGGCGGCGCCGCCCTCGGACTGGCCGGCATGGCCAACGCCCAAACCGCACAGGCCCCCACCGGCCCCGGCTACTCCTACGCACCCGTGGTCAAGGCCCACCCCGCCCCCACCCAGACTCCCGGCTGGCACAACCACCACGGCCCCCAGCACGTCGCCGGCCTAGCCGCCCGCTGAACTCCCAGCTCTGAAAGCAGTGGGCCCCCTCATCGAGGGGGCCCACTGGTCTAGGAGGTGGTGGTGTCGGGTCCGTCAGCCGTTTCGGCGATAACCGCTCGGCGAGACACCCACCCGACGCCTGAAGGCGGTCGCGAAGTGATTCGGCGTGGAGAACCCGACGGCGGCGCTGATCTCGGTGATGGTGAGCGAGGTACTCAGCAGCTGCGACTTGGCCCGATCGATGCGCCGGTCCAGCAGGAACTGATACGGCGTGGTGTGGAACGCGGCGGCGAACGCCTTGATGAACTTGCCAACTGACATCCCGGCAAGATCCGCGAGAGCCTCCAGCGTGATCTCCGAGTCCAGACCGTCCTCGACGAACTCGAAGAGCGCGGATCGAGTCGCGGCGTCCAGAACGTCGGGCCCCGGCCTGAGTCGAGGTTTGGGCGGGGCGTAGGTGCAGGTGTCCACAATGTGCAGGCGCAGCGACTCCGCCAGCGAGTCCCTGAGCAGCCGGGACATCCCGTCATCGCGACCGACGAGCGTGGCCAAACCCTCAGTCAGCTGATGGATGAGTGGATCGCGTTTCTTTACTCGCGGTAGTGCCGCACTGCCGACGGCCTGCGCGGGAATGGCGATCTCGCAGAATCCGGTGGGCTCGCCACCCTGGACAACCGACGTGCGCCGCTCTCCTGCGGGCACCACCCAGACATCGCCCACCTGAGGTGGTCCGCCACCCGTCGGCCCCCAGTCGATATCGGTATCCATCGATCGCAGACTGCCCTGGCGATGCACATAGATCAGGTGCCGTGAGTCGTCGAAACAACTCCAGTCGGTAGGCGTCTGAACTTGCTCGGTGTCGAACCGGAGACGCAAGCCACGCGCCGCTAGATCTTGCCGCGCCAGCACGATCCGCGGTGTCAGGGGCTGCTCACCGTCGTTGCGCGACACGGCGGAAGCCTACAAGCCCAGAGGGCTGTCGCCCCCAGCACAGAGAGGTACGCGCCGGCCCGCGGCGACCAATGCGGTGGAGACCACCCGCACCGAACCGTCCGGGCCCCTGTTCTGCGCAGCGCGGCGCAGCGCCGGGGCCAGTCGGTCGCGGTCGGCTGGCGTCAGCGCGGCGTAGCCCGGCATGAAGCCGTAGAGCCGATCCCTGTCGGCAACGAATGCCTCGAGCGACGGACCGGTCCAGATCACCTCGACCTCGCGAACCTCGACGTCCTCGAATCCGACCGCACCCATCGCCGTCTGCAGGACAGCCGGCGATCGCAGCAGCGTGACACCCTCCCCGTCAGGTGGGAAAAGCGCGACCTCGGGGAACGTCGTACGCAATGCCTCCACGAGGATCGGCACCGGTCCGACCCCGCGGGGATCTGTCCAGGTGCTGATGCAGCCGTGGCCACCCGCGCGCGTGGCGCGCGCAAGCTCGCGAAGGCCTTGGCGCCAGTCCGGCAGATTCACGACCCCGAACATCGAGAAGACCGCGTCGAAGGCACCGTCCTGTACGTCGAGTGCCTGGCCGTCCATGACCTGGGCGGTGCAGTTCGCGTAGGGGCCGAGCCGTTGCGACAGCCGGGCCACCATGGCGGGCGACAGGTCCGTCGCCCGTACCCGTGCTCCGGCCTCGGCGGCAGCCACACTGAGCCCCCCGGGACCGGCTGCAACGTCGAGGACGCTCGTACCCGATCTGACCCCGCCCACCATCGCGAAGGCCGTCGAAACGCACTGCCGTGTCAGAGGTTCAGCGGTGGCCTCATAGAACTCGACCATTCCCGATTGCATGGCCTCGTCCACCCGACGATTCTGCACATAGCCCGCCTCGTGGAGCAAGTACGTTTGCCGTCGCGGCAAATCACCGCGTCACTCAACGCCGCGCGTTACACCCGCAGCTGTCGGCAACGGCCAGCGTCACACCCAGCTTGCCATCCACCGGCGCCGGTGCCCCACCGTCCGATGACACCCCATTGAGCGCCAAATCGATTCCACGGCACGCTATCTCACCGATGTCCTGCTGCACTGTGGTGAGTGCCACCTGCGCATACTCGTTGCGAGCGTCACCGTCGAAGGCGACGACGGGCACGTCCTCGGGCACGCGCAGCCCCGCATCGGCCAGGGCGCGCAGCACCGCACCGGACTGCAGGAACGTGCCGACAACCACCCCGTCGGGGACGCCGTGCTCCTCAAGCGAGACCCGCACCGCGCGGTAGGCGCCGGCCAGGGTCAGATCGGTCGCGATGTGGCGGCCCGAACCGCGGGCGACGGATTGATAGCCCTCGAATCGCTGCCGAACGGTGTCGCGATCGCCGTGTTGGACATGCTGATCGGTGAAGCCGCCGACGAAGGCCGTCGACGTCCGTTTGTGCGCGCCGATGAGGTGCTCCGCGGCCAGCGCACCCGCGCGGACATGGTCGGAGCACACGATCTGCGTGCCCGTGACGCCCCGGTTGCTGTGCACCCACACCAGCGGGATGCGGGATTCCTCGCACACCCGCCCGACCGCGGCACCGTCAACCATCCCGGCGACGAGCAGACCGTCGACCCCGGCATCGGCGAACGACCTCGCCAGTTCCACCTCGGCCGCGGCGTCGAACCCGGTGCTGCCGGTCAGGACCAACTGCCGTCGGGCGCGCGCCTCACTCTCGATCGACCCGGCGAGCATGCCGTAGAACGGCAGCGTCACATCCGGGATCAGTAGGCCCACCTGCCCCCACCTCGTCCGGCGCCGCAAGGCCCGTGCATGACGGTCGGGACGGTAGTCGAGATCTGCGACAGCCTCAATCACGCGGGCCCGCAAGGCATCCGAGACGCGCTTACCGCCGGGGTTCAGCACGTAGCTGACCACGGCCGTCGACGTCCCCGCCCGGCGTGCGACGTCGACGATCGTCACCCGTTTCACGTCATCCCCTCATCGATAGAACGCCGAGCCTACGGATCTCAGCCGCGCTGCTAATCGTTTAGATCCGCCCGATCCGAACCCTGTCTCGGCACGAACATCGTCCGTAGAAATGTCGTTCATGGCCTTAGCTCAACTCAGCGGTGTCACCTACCTCGACCCGGACCGTGCCCACCCGAGCTTCGTGCTCTACACCGCACCCGACGGCGTCACGCGATTGATCGACCTGAACGGGGAGGTCCGCAACGAGTGGCCCTTCGCCGGCGTACCGGCCCGTGTTCTCGACCCGGCGATCAACGGTGGCCGACTCGGCGATATCGGCGTGCAACTGTCCGACGCACCCGATTCCCGGGGCGGCATCTACGCCAACCGCACCGTCGGGCAGGTGTCGTGGACCGGCGAGACACTCTGGGAGTGGGGTGCGCAGGCACCCGGCGGCGCGGCGCGGCAGAACCACGACTGGGAACTGCTGCCGAACGGCAACTTCCTGTTCCTGGTCACCATCCCCCGCGTGGTTCCCGGACTCGGCGACGAACCCGTCGGCGACCAGGGCCTCTACGAGGTCACCCCGGCGGGCGACATCGTCTGGGAATGGCTTGCGGGCGATCACCTCTCGGAGTTCGGCTTCTCTCCCGAAGGGTTGGCCTCCCTTCGGGCGGCGGCAGTCCGGGACCCCGGAAACCCATGGGGCTACCTGGAGATCAACAGCGCCAAGAGCATCGGGCCTAACAAGTGGCACCGCGAGGACCCGCGGTCGGTGTTCGGACCGGACAACATCCTGATCGGCGCCCGCAAGGCCAATGTCATCCTGCTCATCGACAAGCGCAGCGGCGCCATCACGTGGCGGTTGGGGCCCTATTTCGATGCCGTTCCCGGTTCGGAGCATCAGCGGATCAACACCCACCACGTGCCACGTCCCCTCGACCAGATCTCGGGCCAGCACAACCCGCACATCATCGCCGACGGCCTACCGGGGGCGGGCAACGTGCTGATCTTCGACAACCAGGGCGGCGCCGGCTATCCGCCTGCACCCCTGGGCATCTACGCGGGTTCCCGTGTCCTCGAAGTGAATCCGGTCACGCGCGACATCGTCTGGCAGTACACCGCGGAGGACTCCGGCCAGCCGACATGGACGTTCTTCAGCTCGTTCGTCAGCAACGCCCAACGCCTGCCGAACGGCAACACACTCATCACCGAGGGCATGCAGGGCCGGCTGTTCCAGGTGACACCGGACGGCCAGATCGTGTGGGAGTACTTCACACCATCCACCGGCCTCGGCGTGGCGGGCGAGCCCGAGGTCAAGACACCCCGCGTGCCCGGCGTCGACCGGCTCAGCGAGACCCGGATGATCTACCGCTCGCAGGCTGTCCCCTTCGAGTGGGTGCCCGCGGGAACACCCCACTCGCAGAAGCCGATCGACAGAAGATTCGGTTGAGCGTGCGGAGCCGGGGCGGACGCGCGGCCGCACTCGCGGTCGGGTTGGCGATCGTCGTGCTGCTGTGGTCGGTGGTCGCCGCGACCGGCGTCTTCCCGCGCGCACTGTTCCCCACCGTTCCAGAGATCGGTAGCGCCGGATGGGGCATGATCGCCCGGGGCGACCTCGGGCCCGACATCCACGCCAGTCTGCTGCGCGCCGCGGCGGGATTCGGCATCGGGGCGATCGCTGGTTTCGGGCTCGCCGTGCTGACCGCAGCGACCACGGCGGGCCGACTTCTCATGCAGCCGATTCTGCGACTCTTCGCACCCATTCCGACGATCGGCCTGGTGCCGCTGGCCATCCTGTGGTTCGGCCTGGGCGAGGAGAGCAAGGCAATCGTCGTGGCGCTCGGAGTGTTCGTCCCGGTGTGGATCAACAGCCACGCCGGGCTGTCGACGACCCCGGTCGACTTCATCCAGGCCGCCCGCTGCCTGGGCGCGACGCGCTGGCACACCCTGACCAGGGTCGTCATTCCCGAGGCCGCACCCGATATCGCGGCAGGCCTAAGAGTCGGCGCGGCAATGGCATTCGTGCTCATCGTCGTGGCCGAGATGACCGGGACAACCAACGGGCTCGGCTATCGCATCTACCAGTCACAGCTCTTCTCTCAGGCCGACCGACTGATCTTCTGCCTCGTCATCCTCGGGATCCTCGGTGCCGTCGTCGATCAGCTGCTGGTCCGGATCACCGCGCCGGTGACCCGGTGGGCCGAACAGGAGCGATGACGTGACACTGCGCGCGCACGGCCTGACCGTCCGCCACGACGGCCAGACGGAACCCTCGCTGCGTGACGTCGACCTGGAGTTCCCCGACGGGTCGTTCACGGTGCTCGTCGGCCCCTCCGGCAGCGGAAAGTCCACGCTTCTGTACTGCCTCGCGGGCCTCCTACAGCCAACCGAGGGACGCGTCACCGACGGTGATGAGGTCGTCACCCGCCCGGATCCGCGACTTGGCATGGCCTTTCAACGGGACATCCTGTTTCCCTGGATGAGCGTCGAATCCAACCTGAACTTCGCGCTCCGAGCCAGGTCGCTGCCATCGCGGGAACGCCCGGCCAAGGTCAGGGAGCTACTAGCCGCTGTCGGCCTCTCCGAAGACGTTGCGCGGCAGCGACCCAACCAGCTCTCGGGTGGGATGCGCCAACGGGTTGGCCTTGCGCGTGTGCTCGCCGGCGAGCCCGACGTCATGCTCATGGACGAGCCCTTCGCCGCACTGGACGCCCAGACCCGCTTGCGCATGCAGGATCTGGTGGTCGAACTGTGGTCTCGGCTGCGGCGGACCGTCGTCTTCGTCACCCATGACGTCGATGAGGCGATCCGGCTGTCCGACCGCATCGTCGTGCTGTCCGACGGCGGTGTGCGCAGCCGTGTGGACAACCCGCTCCCCAGACCCCGGCCCGCCGACAGCCTCGCCGAACTCGACGGCTACAGCGCGATGAGGCGGTGGCTGCACCACGAACTAGAGCCCACCCCAACCACTCTCACCACAACAGGAGATCACCGATGAGACACCTCAAACGCCGCGCCGCCGGTGCGTTACTGGCCACCGCGGCGATTATCGCCGCCGCCACCGGATGCACGTCGAACTCGAGTGCCGAACGCGAACTCACCGTCGGTTTCGTCGTTGATCCGTCGTGGTCGCACATACCGGTTGGCGCGCAGGAGGGCTACTTCGAGAAGCAGGGCATCAAGGTCAAGGTCATCAACTTCTCCACCGGTGTCGAGGCGTTGCAGGCGCTCACCGCGGGCCAGGTCGACGTCACCACCGCGGCAGCGGTGCCGTCCTCTGCGGCCCTGGTCAAGACCCCGTCGCTACGCGTTGTCGCCGACGGGTCGCGGTGGAACGGGTCGCGCATCGTCGCCCGCAAGGAATCGGGCATCGCTACTCTGGCCGACCTCAACGGCAAGAGCATCGGCACACCGTTGGGCACCAGCGCCGCCTACTTCGCCACCAGCGTGCTCGAGAGTTCGGGCGTTGACGCCAAACTCGTCCAGGTCGCCCCGTCGGCGATGGTGACGGCCGCGACGCAGGGCAACGTCGACGCGATCTCCATCTTCCAGCCGTATCAGGCGCAGACCATCGCGGCACTCGGGGAGGACGCCGTGCTGCTCAAGCCGGGGACGGACGCCTTCGTCGACCACTGCCTGTACCTGACCACCGAGTCGGCGGCCAAGGACAAGACCGCGGATCTCGCGGCGTTCTTCACCGCGCTCGGCGAGGCGAGCAAGGACCTCACCAACCAGACCGATGGCGCGGTGTCCGCCGTCGCCGAGGCGACCCAACTCGATCCCACGCTGGTCAAGAGCGTGCTGTCGGAGTACGACTTCACGCTGCAACTGCAGCCTGCGCTGGCCGACGACCTCGCCAGGCTCGGCGCATGGGCCAAGGCCAACGACAAGATCGACGCCAATGCCACGCTGCCCGACTACGCGCAGCTTCTCGACAATCGGTTCGTCAAGTAGCGGCTACGATCGATCAGATTGCACTGAGGGTCGCCAATCTCGCCGAAACGCGACCCTCAGTGCAATCTCGGTGCCAAGTCGCCGCGACCGGCGCACCATGAGTTGATGGACACCGCGGTCGACGAAATCGGTGCTGGCGTGTTCCGGCTGTCCACGTGGATTCCGGACATCACCGAGCACGGCTTCACCTTCAACCAGTTCCTGCTCACCGGTGACGAGCCTTTTCTGTTCCACACCGGTCAGCGATTCCTCTTCCCACACGTGTCCGCGGCCATCGAACGGGTCATTCCGCTCGATGCTCTGCGCTGGATCTCGTTCGGCCACCTCGAGGCCGACGAGTGCGGCGCGATGAACCTGTTCCTGCACGCCGCTCCGGACGCCGAGGTGATCCACGGCCCGTTGGCGTGCGGGCTCTCGCTGACCGACATGTGCGACCGGCCGCCCGTGGTGGCCACGGCGGAACCGCACGACATCGGCGGCCACCGGCTTCGCTTCATCGCCACCCCGCACGTCCCGCACAACTGGGAGGCGGGCCTGTGGTTCGACGAGACCACCTCGACGCTGCTGGCCGGCGACCTGTTCACCCATGTGGGCCGGTGCCCACCCCTGACCGAGGGTGACGTGGTCGCCCCCGCGCTCGAGGCCGAGGGCATGTTTCACGCCACGGGCCTCACCACCAATCTGGCGCCCACGCTCGAATTTCTCGCCCGGCTGGAGCCGACGCTCGCACTCATGCACGGCAGCTCCTTCCGTGGCGACGGTGCGGCGCAACTGCGGGAGCTGTCGAGGGGCTACGCGGCTATGAACACGGCTTCATAACCATCCCCGGTCGCGAGTTTCACACCCGGAACCCCCTGGGTACCGTGACGGAGTGCGGGCAATGAGTGGGGCAGCGCTACGGGCGCTGACGTGCGCGGCGCTGCTCGGCGTCGCCGCGCTGACCGGGTGCACCTCCACGACCGAGGGGAATCCCCGCTCCGCGGCGCAGAACCCCACCGAGCCGACGTTCCCGACGGAACGGCCGAGCAGGACGTCCGCGACGCCCCCGCCCACTTTCACGCCTCCGCCACCCCTCACCCCACCCGCCGGCGCCGAGGCGCTACCGCCACAGAACGGCTACGTGTTCATCCAGACGAAGTCGGGCATGACGCGCTGCCAGATCAGCGAGCAGGAGGTCGGCTGCGAGGCGCCCTTCACCAACTCGCCGGAGGTCGACGGGTCACCGGCCAACGGCGTCCGACTGACCGCCGAAGGCGACGAGCAGTGGGTCCTGGGCAACCTGGGCGACATTCCCGCTGTCACGCTGGATTACCGCGCCTACACCGCGGTCGGGTGGACCATCGAGGCCAGTGAGGCCGGCACCAAGTTCATCAACAACACCACTGGCCGCGGCATGTTCGTAGCCATCGAGAATGTCGACGTTTTTTGACCAGCACAGTGTTCTAACGGGGGATTCAGATGTCAGTTGCCCAGTCCGAGCGGGCGGGGCTCGTCACCACGATGCGTGGCGTCGGCCCCGATCACCCCACGCTGTGCGGTGAGTGGACCACCCGGGATCTCGCAGCGCACCTCGTGATCCGCGAGCGTCGCATCGATGCCGCGCCCGGCATCCTCATTCCGAAACTCGCCGGCTACACCGAGCGCGTACAGAATCAGGTGGCCGCCGAGAACGACTGGAACGTGCTGCTGGACCAGATCGCCTCCGGCCCGCCGACGCTGTCACCGTTCAAGCTGCTCGATCCGTTGATCAACGTCGGCGAGATGTTCATCCACCACGAAGATGTCCGTCGGGCCGCAAGTGGTTGGGAACCAAGGGATCTCGATGACGCGACGACCGCCGCGGTAGCGCGTCAGGTGCCGCTCATGGGGCGCATGACGATGTCCAAGACTCCCTGCAGCGTGGCTCTGCGCACCCCGGAGGGTAAGACGCTGGCCAACTTCGGGCGCGGACCGAGCGTGACGGTCACCGGGGAACCGGCCGAGCTTCTGCTGTTCGTGTCCGGCCGCGACCAGGTTCGCGTCACCTTCTCCGGCGATGACGACGCAGTGCGGGCCGTACGCGAAGGGCGCGCGGGGCTCTAGGCTGGCCCCCATGGACTTCCGGGTATTCGTCGAACCGCAGCAGGGCGCCACCTACGGCGATCAACTCGCCGTCGCTCAGACCGCCGAGGCGGCGGGCTACTCGGCCTTCTTCCGGTCCGATCACTACCTGGCGATGAGCGGTGACGGCCTGCCCGGACCCACCGACTCCTGGGTGACGCTGGGCGGTATCGCCCGCGAGACCTCGACCATCAGGCTCGGCACGATGGTCACCTCGGCCACGTTCCGGCACCCGGGCGTGCTGGCGATCTCGGTCGCTCAAGTGGACGAGATGAGCGGTGGCCGTGTGGAACTCGGCATCGGCGCGGGCTGGTTCGAGTCCGAGCACCAGGCGTATGCGATCCCGTTCCCCGCGCTGGGCGAGCGCTTCGACCGCCTTGGCGAACAGCTCGACATCCTGACCGGCCTGTGG
Organism: Mycolicibacterium sp. 624; assembly: GCF_040548615.1. Lineage (NCBI taxonomy): Bacteria > Bacillati > Actinomycetota > Actinomycetes > Mycobacteriales > Mycobacteriaceae > Mycobacterium > Mycolicibacterium sp. 624. The sequence goes on along the minus strand of NZ_JBEPRZ010000004.1, from coordinate 39,371 downwards.
ACCACGCCAACCGGGCAGACCTTCGACTACAACGGGGCGAACTACCGCGTCGTCGACTCCCCCGGACTGCCCAAACCCGTGCAGACCCCGCATCCGCCGATCGTCATCGGCGGCGGCGGACCCAAGCGCACCCCCGCGCTAGCAGCCAAGTACGCAACGGAGTTCAACATCCCGTTCGTGCCGCTCGACACGCTCAAGGCGCAGTACGCGCGGGTGGCGGCGGCCGTCGCCGACGCCGGCCGGGCCGCCGACTCGCTGACCTACTCGGCGGCGTTCGTGCTGTGCGCAGGTCGCGATGAGGCCGAGGTGACGCGTCGCGCGGCCGCCATCGGACGAGAGGTCGACGAACTGCGCAGCAACTCACCGCTGGCGGGCACGGCTGGCGAGATCGTGGACCGGCTGGGACCGTTCGTCGAGGCCGGTGTGCAGCGCGTCTACCTACAGACGCTGGACATGTCCGATCTCGACCATCTCGAGTTCTTCGCCACCGAGGTGATCCCCCAGCTCGGCTGACCGGGCACCCCGAACGTCGGCGCGGCTACTATCAGTGCCCGTGACCGGCGACAGTGACAACCGCGACTCGGGCGAACCGCCGGAGCCCGCGTGGCACGAGCAAACGTCAACCCTGGTCGCCGCCAGCGCGGCGGCCATCGCCGTCCTCCTGATCGCCTACTTCCTGATCTCGACGATCGTCGGTGATGGCGACCCCGACCCCGCCCGGCAGTACTACCTGGAGCCCAGTGCCACCTCCAGTCGCACGTCATCGACGACGACGACCCAGACGGTGACCAGCACACGCGCGCCGATCACCACCGACATCAACCCCGGTGACGAGACGACCACGTCGGGTTCGGAGACCACATCGGGTACCGAGACGACCACCTCGGAGACCAGCGAAACCACGACGACGACCACGGAGACGACCGAGGACGAGACCACGGAGACGACCGAGGACGAGACCACTCGGATGCGGCCCCGTCTCAACGAGACACGCACGCTCTACCCTCGGCCCTGACCGGTCGGCCGCATAGCATCTCCCTACATGACTCGTAGCGGACCTCCCGACGATCCCAACGATCCCAACTACTACTCGGACAGCGAACCCACCGCGTACGCGAACTACGGCACCGGCGGCTACGCCGAGCAGAGCTATCCGGGCGAGCCGACGCAGCAGATCTCGTATCCGCCCGAACCCGAGACGCCCTGGTATCGCAAGCCGCCCGCGCTGGTGGGGTTCGGCGCCGTGGCCGCGCTCCTGGTCGCGGCGATCATCTACGTCGCGTTCAACATGGGCGCGGACGACTCTGCGCCGTCAGACGCCACGACGACCAGTTCGCAGACCAGCACGTCGGCCGCCGTGGTACCCGTGCCGAGCGGCACCGTGACCGTCACGCAGTCACCTACTGCCACCGAGACCACCGCGCCACCGACGACGACCGAGTCGACGTCCACCACGACCACGACCACGACCACCACCCCCACCACGACGACGACCACCACCACCGTCCCGCCGACGACAAGCACGAGCACCAGCACGGTCACCGAGACCAAGACGAAGACCGAGACGGTGACGCCGCCTGCGCCGGAGCCCGGGCAGCCCTGACCCAGGAGTTCCCGCCGGGCCCCTACCCCTGACCTCCGACAGATTCGGTGTGTCTGCCCGGAGTTATCCACAGTCGTGAATCCATCCACAGGCTGCGGTTTTAGTGCTGGCACTTGTCTGCAGACCGGCCTAGATTCGTACGCATGTTCGATGAATTGGTCGCCGAGGCCTCCCCCGCCCGTGGGGGTACCGCCATCGGGGCATGGGCGCGGGTGGAGGCCGCGGCCTGCGCCCGCCGCCTGACCGCGATGGTCGTCATCCTCGATGCCCGCCAGTCCGCCGGCAACTCCGCCTCCCGCGAGCAGTGGTACCTCGACAACTGGGCAGCCGTGTGTGCCGAGATCGGCGCCGCCCAACAGATCACCCCCGCCGCGGCATCCAAACAGCTGTTGGTCGCCAGCTCACTACGCGACCGGCTGCCCAAGGTGGCCGCGGTGTTCGCCGACGGTGGCCTGACCTACCAACTGGCCTCGACCATCGTGTGGCGCACCGCAGCGATCAGGGACCCCGACGCACTACGCGCGGTGGACACCGAGCTGTCAGAGGCATTGACCGAGTGGCCGGCGCTGTCACAGCAGAGAACGGTCGACGCGATCGACGCGATCGTCATCCGCCACGACCCCCACGCGGTACGCCGCACCCAGAACAAGGCGCGCGGCCGATCGGTGGACATCGACATCGACGACGCCTCGGGCGTGGCGACCCTGTGGGGTGAGTTGTTCGCCCACGACGCCAAGGCCCTCAACCAACGTCTGGACACCCTGGCCGGCACGGTCTGCGACACCGATCCCCGCACCCGCGATCAGCGTCGCGCCGATGCCCTCGGCGCGCTGGCCAACGGTGCTGACCGCCTGGCCTGCCTATGCGGGCAACCCGACTGCGACGCCACCGCTGCTGCGGCCCGGGGCAGCACGGTGGTGTTCGTGGTGACCCACGAGGACACCCTCACCGATCGAAGTCCGACGACCGCGCGGCAGGACGCCAGCCTCGACGGTGAGCAGCCGCGCCTGTTCGACAAACCGGTCCGCGAACTGACCCTGACCGAGGCGCTGACCGACCCTGATCCCGGCGAGCCCGCGACCGCGCCTGGGGTGATGCTGGGTGGTCCGGTGCTGGGCGGTCCGATCATCCGCCGCCTCGCGCTGCAGGCCGCGATCAAACGCATCATCCATCCCGGCAACAAACCACCCGAGCCCCGCCACACCCCATCGACGGCGCTGGCCGACTTCGTGCGCTGCCGCGACCTCACGTGCCGCTTCCCGGGCTGCGACGTGTCCGCCGAACGCTGCGATATCGACCACACCATCCCGCACCCCGCCGGCGCCAGCTGTGCATCGAACCTCAAGTGCCTCTGCAGATTTCACCATCTGCTCAAGACCTTCTGGAACGGTCCCAAAGGTTGGCGCGACCGCCAACTACCTGACGGAACGGTCGACTGGACCGCGCCGGGCGGGCAGACCTACCGCACCCGGCCCGGCAGCCACCTGCTCTTCCCCTCACTCTGCAAGCCCACCGCGCCCGTCGCTGCCCGCACCGTGCGCGACGCCACCCCCAACATCGGACTCACCATGCCGCGCCGGGACACCACCCGGGCCGAGGCCCGCAAGCGCCGCATCGACGAGGAGCGCCGAGAGAACGAAGAGGCCGCCCTACACGCGATGACCGACTCGATCCCGCCGTTTTAGTCGTTGTTCCGCAATACCTTTCAGCGGTTGTGCGCCGCGTAGTCGGCAACCATTGCCTCGGCGCTGCGCACCGCGGCCCGGCAGGCGCGAGTGGTGAACGGATCGTTGAGCGGATGGTCGGCGCGGCGCCGCCACCGCTGGGCTGCGGCGAATGCCGCACGTGGCCCGTCATCCGGCGCGTCGGGCTGAAGGCCCAGCCGACTCGCGGCGTCGGTGCCCGAACCGCCGATGATGCGGCGCAGTGAGGCCAACTCGTCGTCGTTGAGCGTCGTCTGCCGTGACCGCAGCAGGCTGAGCAACCGGAGCTCCTCGAAGGCGTGCGTGTCAGCGAGCAGCGGATCGATATCGGCCAGGATGTAGGGCGCGGCGTAGATCGGGTTGGCCTCGACGAAGCGCCGCAGCGACACCAGCGCGGTGTGCGCCTTGAGCAGATCGGAGCGCTGCGCGAACTGCTGGTCGATGACGTCGCGCAGCGCGATCAGGCCGCTGCGCTCCAGCAGTTCGTCAGCCAGCGCCACCGAGTCGCTGATTCCCGCGCGCAGCACCGCGATCGAGATCCGGATGCCGAACATCCCGAACCGGTCCAGCAGCGCCGCGCGGGTCGCCGCGTCGACGGGCAGCGCGGCATCCTCACGGACGAACCGGTCAACCGAGAGCATCGCCTTGGTCAACTCCGCCGCATCGACGCCTGCCAGCTTCTCGAGCGCGACGAACTCACTCTGTCGCAGCGTGCGCCCGGTCAGCGCGAGCAGACCCGACACCGGGACGACGGCCTGACAGATTCCCGTCTTGTCCATCTCGGTGGTGAACCGGGTCGCGACGTCCTTGGCGGACAGCATCGCGTCGATGCGCCCGGCGCCGATCTCGTCGGCGCGCGATGCCACACCGATCACACCGAGCGCACCCGAGGATCCACCGACGAGGGTGCCGATCTGCTTCAGCAGCGCGATATCGGCGGCGTTCAGCGTGCGCAACAGGAACACCACCGCGTCGACGCGCGGCACGCCGTCATCGGGGACCAGCAGGCGCAGGGTGCGTTCGGAGACGTCGCGGTTCAGCGACGAGGTGCCCGGGGTGTCGATGATCGTGGTGTCGATCAGCTCGGCGGCCGGCCAGTCGACATCGAGATCGACCACATCGTTGGGGTCGAGGCTGGCGAAGTCGAACGTCAGGCCACGATCAGCGGGGTCGCGGGTGATGGGCACATTGGACCGTCGGCCGCCACGGTGGTTGGCGGTCACCCGCGGCGTCGGACCGTTGCGGAACCATGTGACGATGCGCGTGGCCTCGGTGGCGTCGGTCGGGGCGATGTCCTCACCGACCAGCGCGTTGACCAGAGTGGACTTCCCCGCCTTCAGCGTGCCCGCCAGGGCAATGCGGATCGGCTGGTTGAGCCGTCGGCCGATCCACTCGAGTTCGTTGTGCAGATCCGGACGCTGCGCATACGCCGGGTCGGTGCGATACGCCCGCACGGTTCCGGCCAGGATCGCGCGCACTCGATCACTTGTGCTCATCGGCTCACCAGCTTAGGCAGCCTCAGCTCGCGACGGGATCACCCTGCGTCGCGAGGTTCACGGAGTGCTCGGTCACCTGGCGCAGGATGTTGAGCTGACGCTCCAGTTCGGCGACCCTGGTGTTGCGCTCGTTCTCCTCGAGCTTGGCCGCCGACAGCGTGGCCTGCAGCGATTCGTTGAGCGAGCGGGTGGCCTGGTTGGCGATATCGCGGTAGTGGTCGCGGAGCTGACGCTGGACACCCTTGAGCCGGTCCCTGGACTCCTTGCTCACCACGAACGACACGTCGTCGACGAAGCGCCGCATGTTGACCTTGGCCTCGTTGCGCACCCGCATCATGCGGTTCTCCATGTCCTCCTTGTAAGCCTTGCGGCCCAGCACCAGACCGGCACCCAGGGACAACGGGTTGAACATGCCAAGGCCCGCGAAGGACGTCAGCATGCCGAACATCAGCACACCGCCGTAGGACCCCCGCATACCGGTCACCACCTTGTGGCCAGCCTTGATCGGCTTGGCCTCGAGCCTGGCCAGCGACTTGAACTCGCCGAAACTCGCACCGATCTGGCGGGCGTCGACGTTGGGCATCTCGACCGCACCCAGCCCGGCCTCCTCGAAGTTCCGGGCGACCTCCTGGGCCAGCGCGTCGGCCCGCTGGTAGGCCCACACGAAGTTGTCTCCGACCGCGGTGGCGATGGCGTCCTCGAGTTCACCGCCGATCTCGGCCCAGTGGTGGGTGGGATCGCAGCCGTCGATGACCTGCTCGGTGTGCTGCGTGATGGCGCGGAACCTGGCCCGCATGTCGTGGTCGACGTCGGCGGTCAGGTCGGCGATGCCGTCGGTGAGCACCTGCTGCCACAGCGCGCTCTGCGCCAGGGCGTCCTGGGCCTCCTGCTTGCGACGCTCGAGGTCGGCGGTGAGCCGCTCCCGTTCACCTGGGTCGTTGATCGCCGACAGCTCAGACTCGATGGCCATCGTCAGATGCTCTGCCGCCGAACGCACTTCGGCCAATACTTGATCGCGGACCCGGTCGTTCTCACGGGACAGCACCCGCTCGCTGAGGAACTTGACGAGCGCCGGGAAGTTGGACTCCTCGTTGAGTTCCTTGTCGTTGAGCGATATGGCATGGCTGCGCAGGACCGACGACACGGGGGTTACCGGCACCGTCACGCCCGCACGCTGCAGATGAGCCTCATTGGCAGCGACGATCTCGCGCCAGTGCGGGTACAGGTCGATCTTGGTGGCCAGAATGGTTGCCAGCGGGCAGATTTCGACCGCCTGCCGGATGAATGTCATCTCGGGCTCGGTGAACTCCTGGCTGGCGTCACTGATCATCAGCATGGCGTCGGCATCGGGAAGCAGGCCCAGCGTCGCGGAGAGGTGCGGTTGTCCGTGCCCGCCTACGCCCGGGGTGTCGACGAACGCCAATCCGTTGCGCAGCAGCGGGCTTGGCGCGGTCACCTCGACCCGCAACACCTCCCTGCCGCCGGCCTGGGGTGCTCGCCGCAGATCGGTCTGGACCTCGGTCGGCGGAATCGAGATGGCCTCGGGCTCCTCACCATCACCCCTGGCGACGATCAGCTTGGCCGAGGCGGTCTCCCCGTAGGACACCACGGTGGCCAGCACGGTGGTCTCGTCATCGCCGACGCGGGCCACCGGCACGTTGAGAAGCGAGTTCAGCAGCTGGCTCTTGCCCTGCTTGAGCTGGCCTGCGATCACCACCCGGATCTGCGGGTCGTTGATGCGCTCCCTGGCTCTGGCCAGCCGGTCGACCAGGTCTCCACGGTCGTTCGTCGTGGCGATCTTGATGCTGTGGTCGATGAGTTCAGTGATGACCTTGACCTTGCGGGGGTCATTGGGTTGCGTCATGGACCTCTCTCGCTCCAAAGGTGTCACCAACCGTAGGCGTGCGAACTGGCGGGGACCAGCCCGTTAAGGAGGTCCCCGCCAGTCGCGCGGTGGTGCGGTCAGATCAGAACGCGTCCAGATCGGCCGTGTTGTGCGACGCCAGGTCGGTGTCGTTGTGCGACGCGATGTCCGTGGAGTTGCCCGACCCGATGGCGCTGTTGAAGCTGTGGTCGTCCACGGTGCTCTCGGTCTCTGTGTGCACCGAGGTGTTCACCGAGTTGTCGACCGACGCGTCGATCGAGTTGTCGGTGGCGTTATCGCTGCCCAGGTCGCCACCGGCGGTGGTCTGGTTGCCGCCGACGGTGCTGCTGCTGGTCGAGTTGTCGACGATGACGATGCCGCCGCCTCCACCGTTGCCACCGGTGGCGTCGTTGCCGCCGTTGCCGATGCCGATCAGGCCACCGCCGCCACCGGAGCTGGCGCCGCCGCCGTTGCCGGCACTGGCGTCGACGTCGTTGAGAACGGGGCCCTCGTTGTCCTGGATGACGGTGCTGCCGCCGGTGGCGGTGGTGCCGTTGTCCTCGATGTCGCCCTCGCCGATGTTGACGTTGGAGCCGGTTCCGGCGATGACGTCACCGTTGTTGACGTGATTGTTGTTGCCGAGGACCGCGCCGTCGCCGGAGACGATGTCGCCCTTGTTGTCGCCGTCGACGACCACGCCACCGTTGGTTGCGGTGTTGGAGGTCTTGTCGCCGAAGGTGATGTCACCGAAGCCGAGGTTGAAGGCGCCGTTCTGCGCGTTCGCACCGGCATGCTGATCGGGGCTGGCGAAATCGTTGTTGCTGGCGAGGTCGGTGTTGTTCCGGCTCGCGAACTCGGTCTGGGTCTGCGGCGCGAACGTCGTCTGCGGCGAGAACGGCGAGGCGATGCTGTGGTGGTCGGCCACCGCACGCTGCAGGCCCAGAACCGGATCGCCGCCGCCGAGGGCATAACCCGCCGGTGCGGCAGTGGCTGCGACCGAGGCCAGCTGCGCGGCGCTGACGTTGGGCAGGCCGGCGTCACGCATCGCGCCGTCGGGGTCCGCGATGAAGGACGCGGCGACCTGGGGGCTGCGGAACAGGTCGAGGATGTAGTCGATCAGGTTCGTCATCGGAGTGCCTTTCGGTTGTGGTGTCTGGGTCTGGTTGCCGGCGTTCCGGCGAACTGATGACCAATCTATGGACCCCCGCAGAGACCGGAAACGGGGCCGAAACCCGTGCCTTCACCACGCTATTACGGGGTTCCCTGGGGGCGTTGATTAGGGGGTTAGGGGATGCCGGGGGATGCCCTCAAATCGCCCTCTACGTGGGCAAACGCGAGAAAGGCGCGGCCATTGCTGGCCGCGCCTTCGTCGCACTAGGGGGTTAATCAGTCGAACAGGTCGAACCCGCTCGGGTCGGATTGGGGGGTGTGGTCAGCCCCGACGGAATCGACGCCGGGGGTGGCATCCGGGTGGTCCCAGTCGGGGGCGTCCAGCACGGGCACGTCGTCGATCACCGGCGCATCGAAGGCCAGTGCGGCGTCGTCGTCAGTGACGAGCGACGGAACGCCGGGGTCTGCGGTGTCGATGACGGTCGACAGGATGTCGTCGTGCTGGGTAACCAGATCGGTCACGACGGCATGGGCGTCGTCGACACCCTGGACCGGCAGGTGGTCGTCGAACGCGTCGAACGCGGCCGTCGCGGCGCCACTGGCCCACACGTTGGTGCCGGCATCCCCGAAGACGTCCAAGCCGGCCTGGTCCACACCGGTCGACGCGGCCGCCGACGGGAACGATTCGGCGACGACGGGAATCAGATTGTTGACATCTGATGCGGTCACACCGCTGAGGTCGGCGTCGGCGATGGCCTGAGCCGGGTTCGCCGCATACTGGGCAGCGATCTCCGGGTCACGCACCACCGACATCACGAAGTCGAGGAGCGAATTCGCCACGGCTGGCCTCCTTGGTTCACAACTGCTTCACGGTGTCGAGAGTTCGTCACCGGATTCGTCTTCGAATGCTATCGACGGAGGTAGCGCCCGGAATCGGTGCCGATCCCACCCCCTCGAACACCCCATTAGGGGGAACGCGGTTAGGGGTTTGGTGTCGTTAGGGGGTTACCGTCGGATCCCCATCCCGGCGGTTATGGTGGGGAACTGAATTCTCGTGCTCGGCCTCCGGGCCACCTCCATCCGGCAAAAGGTCTGGACATAGATGAGCGACTCCCTCGGATTGTCAGTCGGCACCACGAATCTGGTGGCGGCGGCCGTCGGCCGCGCCCCGGTCGTGCGCCGTTCGGCACTGGCCCTGTTCAACGACCGCGCACCGGAGGTCGGTGATCAATTCGGGCCTAATCAGCCGAGGCTTGTCCTCACTGGCTTCGTCGAACGCGTCGGCGACCCCGTTCCGCTGGTCGCCTCGGACGGTTCGTCGCACCGCGGCGAGATCGTCCTCGTCGAGGCGCTCGACGCCATCGCCCGCGACGCGGGCGGCGGCGCACCGGTCACCATCGCCGTGCCGGCGCACTGGGGACCTGGCGTGTTGGGTGCACTGCGAAACGCTTTGCGCTCCAAGCCGTCACTGGCCCCTGGCGGCGTTCCACCGGAGTTGGTCCCGGATTCGGCGGCTGCCCTTGCCGCACTTCGGGTGACACCCGGCCTACCCACTGACGGTGTTGTCGTGCTCTGCGACTTCGGCGGCAGCGGTACCAGCATCACGATCGCCGACGCACGCGCGGGAATGGCCACCGTCGGCGACACCATCCGCTACCCGGAGTTCTCCGGTGACCTGATCGACCAGTCGCTGCTGAACCACGTCATCGCCGGAGTCGCCGACGCCGGCGACTCGGACCCCGCGGGCACGGCCGCCGTCGGCTCGCTCGCCGCGCTGCGCGACTCGTGCAGGCGGGCCAAGGAACGCCTGTCCGCCGAGACCACCGCCGTCATCCCCGTCACGCTGCCCGGGTTCTCCTCCGACGTCCGGATCACGCGCCCCGAACTCGAGCGGCTCATCGACCAACCCCTGTCGAACGTGCTGTCCGTCGTCGAGGAGACGTTGCAGCGCTACCGGGTGCCGCTGGCTGCCGTCACCGCGGTCGCCACGATCGGTGGCGGCGCATCAATCCCGTTCATCACACAGCGACTGTCGGAGCGTCTGCGCGCCGAGGTCGTGACGACACCGCAACCCCAGGTCGTCAGCGCTGCCGGTGCCGCCGTGGTGGCCGCTGCGGGTGGACTTGCCGCGGGCGGCCTCGCGGCCGATGCCCCCACCGGGCTGGCTCCCGCCGTCGACGCGCCCACCGGTCTGGCCCCGACGATGGGATGGGCGGCGGGTGCGCCACCGACCCAGGCTGCCCCGAGCGCGGCCGACACGGCGGCCGCCGACTCGTTGGCGTGGTCCGAGGGCGCGCAGTCCGACGAGCCAGTGCCCTACGAGGGCAATGAATGGACCGGCGAGGACTGGGGTGGGCCGACTGACGCCCGCCCACAGATGGAGTTCGCCCGCGACGAGGATGTCGAACCCGTTTCGGAGCCGCTGCCCTGGTACAAGCGCCCGCCAATCCTGTTCGGTGCGGCCGCGGCGGCCCTGTTGCTAGCGGCAGGCGGCCTGGCCGTGACGCTGACCGGCACGTCGAGCCCGCTCGACCCGGTGATCGAGAACGTGACGATCACCCGTACCGGTGAGGACGGCCGGATCACCACGACCGTCGTGCCCTCGACCGAGACCACCGCCCAGAGCGAGGACGTTCGGACCACCACCGCCACCGCTCCGCCGTCCTCGACCACGCCGCCGACCACGACCACGACCACCACGACGTCGCCGACCACGACGACCACCACCACGACCACAACAACGACGACCACAACAACGACCACTACGACAACGACGACGACGCCGCCCACCACCACGACGACGCCTCCGCCGACGACCACCACAACGCGCCCGCCGATCACGACCACGACGGTTCCGACGCAGCCCGATACCCCGGACGCCGATCCGCCGACGACCGCCCCGGACCCGGTGGTCCCGTCGACGCCCGCGGCCATGCCCGTCGTCGAGACCATTCCGGAGGTCGCGGCCGTGCCACCTCCGGCCGCCGAAGTCCCCCTGGTATCTAGCGTTCCGTGACCGCACCCGATGTCGTCGCGACGCTGACGGCGTCACCCACCGAGCCGGTGACGGCTCTGGTGTCGGGTGGGATCGGGACCGGTAAGACCACGCTTCTGAGCACGGTGCGCGCGACGTTGCGCGACGCAGGGGTGAGCGTTATCGCGCGTGCGCCACGCGACGGCGATCCGCCGGGCGCCGCGGTCGTCATCGATGACGCCCACCTGCTCGACGACGCCGAACTGCATCGCCTGGTTGACATCGTGGATGACGCCGCGACGACGGTGGTGATCTCGGCGCAACCGCTGGTGCACCACGCCGGGCTGACGGCGTTGTCAACCGCGACGGAGAGACAGTCGCCCGCGATAGCGCTCGGACCGCTGACACCACCCGAGATCGCCCGCATCGCAGCCGAATCACTCGGTTCGACACCACCGGCGGACGTGATCCGGTCGTTGGTCGCCGCCACGGCGGGTCTGCCCTTCCTGGTGCACGCGGCGGTCACCGCCCTCGGGCCAACCGACGCCGAGGCGCCCGCCGCGGTCATCGCTCGGGCGGCCCGCGCCGCCCTCGTCGACCGCCTGCGCCGCGTCGATGACGGCGTCCTGGACGCCCTACTGATCTCGTCGCTAAGCCCCGAACTCGGTCCGGACGACGTCGCGGCGGCGGTCGGACTCGACGGCGCCGAGGGTGCACGCCTGGTCGATCACGCCAGGGCTACCGGCCTCATCGCGCCGTCGCACAGCCAGACCTTCCTGCGCGCGCTGCATCAATGCCTCACTCAGACGGTGGGCACAACGCGCCACCACGACCTCGAGATCGCACTGCTGCGCGCCCAGACCGAGAGATCCTCACTGTCAATGGATCTCGCGTTGCGACTGGCCGATCACGGGATGCGGGACCCGCTACTTGCCGCTGCATTGACCGAGTTCGCCGAGCGCCATCAGGATCATCCCGGTCGCGCCGCCCGGCTCTACCGCGCCGCCGTCCAGGTCGGTGCCAGGATCCCCGACGCGCGCCTGGCCGACGCCCTGGCCGCCACCGGCGACTGCGGTGCCGCCGGCGGGTTGGCGGACGAGCTGCTCAGCTCCGAGGACATCGCCGAACGAGCCGCCGCGGTACGGATCGCCGCCAGCATCGCAGTGCACGACGGCGCCGCCGCTCAAGCCGCCGAGTTGTTCGCCTGGCTCGGTCCGTACCCCGATGCCGTCGTGTCGGCCGCGGGAGTCATCGCGGCGATGGGAGTCGGTGACGCCGCGGCCGCCCGGGCGGCGGCCGGGGGTGACGACGTGGGTCCACCGACCTCAGCCGCCAGAGCCGCCCGCAGCCTCGGCGAGGGCCTCCTCGCGACGCTCGACAGCCCGTATCCGGCTGCAATGTCCCGCCTTTCGCAGGCGCTCGGCTCGGAGCCCGCGGCCGCGGGCGTAGCACCAGACACACCCGCGGCACTTGTCACTCTCGCCGCGCTACACGGCGGCGATCCCGTGCGCGCCCGCAGTGTGATCACCCGCGCCATACGGGCCACCGACGGTGACACCGGTTTCGTCGCGCATCGACACCGGCTCCTGCTCGGCTGGACCCGGATGCAGGACGGGCAACTGTCGGCGGCGGCCACCGACGTCGCCGCCGTCGCCGGGGTGTCGGATCTGCACCGCCGAGACGCGTTGTGGACCGCGGCCCTGCAGACTGCCATCGCCCGCCGGAGCGGCGACAGCGGTGCCCTCCAGAAACACTGGTATGCCGCCACCGAGGTGCTCACCGAGTACTCCGTCGACCTGTACTCGCTTCTGCCGCTCGGCGAACTGTGGGTCGCGGCGGCCCGGTTGCGCCAGGTCCAGCGTCTCGAGCACGTCATCAACGACGCCTTCGGACTGCTTGCCGGACTGGGCAATCCGACGCTGTGGTCGCTGCCGCTGCACTGGGCGGGAGTCCACGCGGGCATCCTCGCCAACTCACCGGAGTCGGTGGCACCGCACGGACAGGCGTTGACAGCGGCCGCCGGACACAGCGCGTTCGCACGATCGCTGGCGACGGCGGGCCGCACCTGGTTGCGGGTGCTGGCCAATCATGTCGAGGTCGACGACGTGACGGCCGCCGCCCGCTCGCTGGCGCAGTTCGGTCTCGGCTGGGACGCGACGCGACTGGCAAGCCAGGCCGCGCTGCAGACGCCGGACGGACGCGTGTCGGCGGCGATGCTTGCGCTGGCGCGCGACCTCAAGGTCGCGGTGACCGCCCAGGACGACGCGGACAACGCGCCGGTGACGGTGGCCGCGCCGGGTCCGGCGTCGTCGATGCCGACGTGGTCGCGGTTGTCAGACCGCGAACGCGAGGTGGCCGAACTGGTGCTGCAGGGCATGCCCTACCGCGACATCGGAAGCCAGCTGCTCATCTCCGCCAAGACCGTCGAACACCATGTCGCCCGCATCCGCCGCAGGCTGGGCGCGGAGTCCCGGTCGGAGCTGATCTCCATGCTGCGAGCCATCCTGAGCACCCCGGCGTAGGTCGTGTTGTGTGACTATGGCCACTGTCACCGCTGCGGCCGCGTGGGCCAGCAACGCATTGGCACCGGGGGCCATGTGCGGCATCAGGAGCCGATCGACGGCTCCGACCACGGTCATCGGCCCGCTTGGCCCCCAGCGATCGCGGGTATAAGGCATCGGGCGCTCGACCGCATCACGTCAAACGGCCTCGAGAATGGCAGCACAACCGGGTTTGTTAGGTGAGCCTTCATAGCGTCGTTTGTCGCATGGATGTAACTATGAGCAGGCATCTAGCATAAGTTACCCGTAAGTAACATGTCTAAAAGTTACTGGTCGGTAGCTTGAACTTGGGAGGCACGCGGTGCAGCACACGCTCGAAGTGAGCAGGTTGGTCATTGGATTGCTGATGACCGCGGTGGTCTTGATCTTCGCCGCAAAGCGCGTGCTGTGGCTGACCACCCTGATCCGCTCGGGGCAGAAACTCGGCGACGAGCGCGGCCGCAAGGACGACCTGCTACGCCGCTTCCTGAACCAGAACAAGGAAGTCTTCGCCCAGTCGAAGCTCCTGAAGTGGTCCATCCCCGGTCTCGCGCACTTCTTCACCATGTGGGGCTTCTTCGTCCTCGGCTCGGTGTATGTCGAGGCCTACGGTGTGCTGTTCAACCCCGAGTTCCACATCCCGTTCGTCGGCCGGTGGGCTGCCCTGGGCTTCCTGCAAGATTTCTTCGCCCTGGCCGTGCTGGCCGGCATCACCGTCTTTGCCATCATCCGCATCACCCGTGAGCCCAAGAAGCTCGGCCGGGAGTCGCGCTTCTACGGATCCCACACCGGCGGTGCGTGGGAGATCCTGTTCATGATCTTCCTGGTCATCCTGACCTACGCGATCTTCCGCGGCGCAGCGGTCAACACCCTCGGCGAGGAGTTCCCGTACCAGAGCGGCGCGTTCTTCTCCGACGGTATGGCCGCACTGCTGGCCCCCCTGGGGCACACCGCCAACATGTGGATCGAAACCATCGCCCTGATCGGCCACATCGGCGTCATGCTGGTGTTCCTGCTGATCGTGCTGCACTCCAAGCACCTTCACATCGGCCTGGCTCCCATCAACGTCACTTTCAAGCGGTTGCCGGACGGCTTGGGCCCGCTGCTGCCGATGGAGCACGAAGGCGAGAAGATCGACTTCGAGGATCCTGCCGAGGACGCGGTGTTCGGTCGCGGCAAGATCGAGGACTTCACCTGGAAGGGCTATCTCGACTTCACCACGTGTACCGAGTGCGGCCGCTGCCAGTCGCAGTGCCCCGCGTGGAACACCGGAAAGCCGTTGTCCCCCAAGCTCGTCATCATGAACCTGCGCGACCACATGTTCGCCAAGGCCCCCTACATCCTCGGCGAGAAGCCGATGCCCGACGAGAACGCCGTCGAGGAATTGACCTCGACCGAGGGTGGATTCGTCGAGACCAAGCACGACGCGCACGACCACGTTCCCGAGTCCGGTTTCGAGCGGATCATGGGATCGGGTCCCGAGCAGGCCACCCGACCGCTCGTCGGCACCGCCGAGCAGGGCGGCGTCATCGACCCCGACGTGCTGTGGTCCTGCACCAACTGCGGCGCGTGCGTCGAGCAGTGCCCCGTCGACATCGAGCACATCGACCACATCGTCGACATGCGCCGCTACCAGGTCATGGTCGAATCCGAGTTCCCCGGTGAACTCGGCGTGCTGTTCAAGAACCTCGAGACCAAGGGCAACCCGTGGGGGCAGAACGCCCGCGAGCGCACCACCTGGATCGACGAGGTCGACTTCGATGTCCCGGTCTACGGCCAGGACGTGCACTCGTTCGACGGCTTCGAGTACCTGTTCTGGGTTGGCTGCGCGGGTGCCTTCGAGGACCGCGCGAAGAAGACCACCAAGGCTGTCGCCGAACTGCTGGCCGCCGCGGGCGTGAAGTTCCTGGTCCTGGGCACCGGCGAGACGTGCACCGGCGACTCGGCTCGCCGCGCGGGCAACGAGTTCCTGTTCCAGCAGTTGGCGGCTCAGAACGTCGAGACCATCAACGAGTTGTTCGAGGGCGTTGAGACCGTCGACCGCAAGATCATCGCCACCTGCCCGCACTGCTTCAACACCATCGGCCGCGAGTACCCGCAGCTGGGCACCAACTACACAGTGCTGCACCACACGCAGCTGCTGAACCGTCTGGTTCGCGACAAGAAGCTGGTCGCGGTCAAGCCCGTCGGCCAGGACGTCACCTACCACGATCCGTGCTTCCTCGGCCGTCACAACAAGGAGTACTCGGCGCCGCGTGAGCTGATCGGGGCCTCGGGCGCCACGCTCACCGAGATGCCACGGCACGCCGACCGCGGCCTGTGCTGCGGCGCGGGCGGCGCGCGGATGTGGATGGAAGAGCACATCGGCAAGCGCGTCAACCACGAACGTGTGGAGGAGGCGCTGGACACCGGCGCCAAGACCATCGCCACCGGCTGCCCGTTCTGCCGCGTGATGATGACCGACGGTGTCGGCGACAAGGCCGAGGAGCTGGGCAAGTCGGCCGAGGTTCTCGACGTGGCCCAGCTGCTCCTCGCGTCACTGGACAAGGACGCAGTCACGTTGCCCGCCAAGGGCGCTGCCGCCGAGTGGTCGGCAGTGCTCGCCGAGAAGCGTGCTGCCGCCGAAGAAGCCGCAGCACCCGCCGAGGCAGCGCCCGCCGAGCCAGAGGAAGTTGTCGCGGAGTCGGCTCCCGAGCCCGCCGCCAAGACCGAGGCCGCGGCACCGGCCGCACCGGCCAAGGGCATGGGCATGGCCGGCGGCATCAAGAAGCCCGGTGCCAAGAAGCCCGCTGCCGCGGCACCGGCAGAGGCTCCAGCCGCCGAGACCCCCGCACCTGCCAAGGGCGGCCTCGGACTCGCGGGCGGCATCAAGAAGCCCGGTGCCAAGAAGCCCGCAGCCGCGGCACCCGCCGCGGAGGCACCAGCAGCCGAGGCGCCCGCCGCCGAAGCCGCTCCCCCGGTTCCGACGGCCAAGGGCGGACTGGGACTCGCCGGCGGGATCAAGAAACCGGGCGCCAAGAAGCCCGCCACAACAACGCCGGCTCCGGCCGCGCCTGCCGAGGCACCAGCGGCCGAGACACCGGCACCCGAGGCACCCGCAGAAACTGCAGCGCCGAAGCCGCCGACGGCCAAGGGCGGACTGGGGCTCGCGGGCGGGATCAAGAAGCCCGGCGCCAAGAAGCCCGCCGCGGCAACGCCGCCTCCTGCGGAGGCCGCAGCGCCCGCAGCAGAGACCGCGCCCGAACCGCAATCGGAGCCCGAGGCAACGCCAGAGGAGAAGCCTCGGCCACCGGTCAAGGGTCTGGCGATCGCACCCGGCACGAAGCGGCCCGGCAAGCGCTAAGGCCGAATCGCCACGCCCGTACCCTCGGCAGCCCAGCAAGCGTTTGCTGGGCTGCCGCCGTCTGAAACCTCGACCGCACGGGCTGATCGGGCCGCTGAGCTGGACGATCGTCGCGCGCCGGTTGCGTCAGCTCGCTTCGACGCACCCACCCGGGGTCGCCTTACAACTACGTGCAGTCAGCATGGATCGCTTGTGAGTTGACACAGCAGTACTATTTTCTGCCGGAAAAAGACGCATGTCAGCGTCGCGCTATCGCGTTGAACATTTTTATGTGCAACTTTTAGCGAATTTACATTTTCGTAAACAGCAACACGTTCTAGTGCTAGCGTGCGTGCGACTGGCTGATAACTACCTGTGAGATTTCAGGCCCATGCACGCAGATCTCCATGAACAGCTCAGCCAGCACGACACAAGTCCGCCATAGGTAAGGATTCACATGCAGGTAGCTGTTCGCCCACGTCTCGCCGTCGGAGCCTCACTGGTCGCTGCCAGCGCCCTCCTCATCTCGCCCATCTCACCGTCGGCGCCGGCCAGCATCCAGGTCCCGGCCATCAGCTCGGCCATGGTCGACCTCGCCGCATCGGCCAACCCCATCCAGCAGTGGGCGGACGTGATCGGAGGCGTCGTCACCAACGTGGTGGGGATCGGCTCTGCGGTTGTCGTTGATCCCGCCCCGATCCTGCGGGCGCTGCTCACCAACCAGATCGGCTACGCACAGACGGTGGTCAGCAGCTTCGGGGCCCTGGGCCAGAGCTTGGGCACCTGGGCCACCGACGTCGTGGTGCCGGAAATGCAGAAGATGGTCACCGCCCTCTCCCAGGGCGATGTCGTCGGCGCGGCCAACGCGATCAACGCGGTGATCGGGCAGCTGGTGTTCGCGGCATTCCCGATCGCCGAAGTCCTGACGATTCCCCGCCAGATGGCGGACACCCTGGTCAGGGTGATCACGGCGAGCACCGATCTATTCACGATGTTGCTTCCCCTGGCCGTTGGCGCTCTGGGCCCGGTCATGGGCAGCGTCGAGGCGCTCGGCGACCAGGGCCAGGCCCTGGTGAACGCGATCCGAACGGGTGATCCGCTGGCAGCACTGGGCGCCATCATCAACACCCCCGGCGTGCTCGCCGGCGCAATCCTGAACGGGTACACGGCCGCTTATGAGACCGACGGCTACAAGGCCTTCTTCCCGGGTCTGCTCACCTGGGATCCCGCGGCGCCGCACAACAACGGCATCATCGCCTCCCTGTTGGTGACCATTCCCAAGCTCATCGCGAACGCGATCGCCGGGCCCGCGTCGTTCGCCCTGAAGACCGTCGCGCCGACCGAGACCCCCGCTGATGGCATCGCCTCGATTCCGGACCTGAGCACAACGACAGTCTCTCTGGAGACACCTGCCGACACGGTGGTCGAGACGCCGAAGACCGAGGTGGACCCGGGGTCCAACACGGTTGAGACGGAGCCCGTCACCACCGAGCCTGTCGTCGTCGAGCCTGTCGTCGTCGAGCCCGTCGTCGTGGAGCCTGTCGTCGTCGAGCCGGTTGTCGAGAAGGTCACCGTCACCGAGGAGACCGACAACGTCGCCGTCACCAAGGAGGACACCTCGGCCGTGGCCGCCGAGAAGGAGAAGCCGGCCGACACCCGCACCGACACCAAGGACGGCAACAAGGCCGAACCGGGCAAGGTCAACACCGGTGTGTCCAACAACGGCTCCTCGACGACGACCGCGCCGTCCAAGACCGACACCGAGACCGTCGCCACGCCCGACAAGCCTGCAACGGGTACCGGCACCGCCAACACCGGGTCCGGCTCGGCCAGCTCCGGCTCGGACAGCTCGGACAGCTCGGACTCCAGCGACTCGGGCAACGAGTAACCATCACCGGTGACACCGGTGTGAGAACACCCTGACTAGTAGGCCCCCTCCAGCGGAGGGGGCCTACTGCGTTCACGCGTGAGATGTCGTCATATAGCTGGAACAACCGATCTTGACATTCAAGCGGAACCAAAACCGTGCTATCTGGACTGGTCAAGGGTATCTTCGAGGATGGAAGTACTTGAGGCTGCAAAGGTTCAAGAATTGGCCGTTCGGTAAACGGCAACACGTTCCTACGCTGCCGATACCCTGCTCTTGGTTCACCCCCAGAAACCCAGTTCCGGACCCCGGCAGCACTTGGAACTGGGCGACTGTCCCCTCAAACCAGTAAGCCCCCTCCACCCCTAGCGGAGGGGGTTTACTGCTTCCCGAAGCAGCGCACCCCGCCTGGCCAGCTAATTGGGTGGACGGTAATGAGACCATTGAACGCGTGACCACCCATCAGCTTCCCTGGCATGGCACCGGGAATCAGCCACGACAGCGCACGTTCGCGCAGTCGTCCAAGCTGCAGGACGTCCTGTACGAGATCCGCGGCCCCGTGCACGATCACGCCGCCAGGCTTGAGGCCGAGGGGCATCGCATCCTCAAGCTGAACATCGGCAACCCCGCGCCGTTCGGCTTCGAGGCGCCCGACGTGATCATGCGCGACATGATCCAGGCGCTGCCGTACGCGCAGGGATACTCCGACTCCAAGGGCATCCCCAGCGCCCGGCGTGCGGTGTTCACCCGCTACGAACTGGTCGACGGCTTTCCCCGCTTCGACATCGACGACGTGTACCTGGGCAACGGCGTCTCCGAGTTGATCACCATGACGCTGCAGGCGCTGCTGGACAACGGCGACCAGGTGCTGATCCCCGCGCCGGACTACCCGCTGTGGACCGCGTCGACCGCGCTGGCCGGCGGCACCCCCGTGCACTACCTGTGCGATGAGACCCAGGGCTGGCAGCCCGATATCGCCGACCTCGAGTCGAAGATCACCGAGCGCACCAAGGCGCTCGTCGTGATCAACCCGAACAACCCCACCGGCGCGGTGTACAGCCGCGAAACCCTGCAGCAGATGGCTGATCTCGCGCGCAAGCACCAGCTGCTTCTGCTCGCCGACGAGATCTACGACAAGATCCTGTACGACGACGCCGAGCACATCGCGATGGCATCCGTGGCGCCCGATCAGCTGTGTCTGACGTTCAACGGCCTGTCCAAGGCCTACCGGGTCGCCGGTTACCGCGCGGGCTGGCTGGTGATCACGGGCCCCAAGGAGCACGCCGCAAGCTTCATCGAGGGCATCAGCCTGCTGTCGAATATGCGCCTGTGCCCCAATGTGCCTGCGCAGCATGCCATTCAGGTGGCACTCGGTGGGCACCAGAGCATCGACGACCTCGTCCTGCCCGGCGGTCGACTGCTCGAACAGCGTGACGTCGCCTGGGCCACGCTCAACGAGATCCCCGGGGTGTCCTGCGTGAAGCCCGAGGGTGCGCTGTACGCCTTCCCTCGGCTGGACCCTGAGGTTCACGACATCCGCGACGACGAGCAGCTTGTCCTCGACCTGCTGCTGCAGGAGAAGATCCTGGTCACCCAGGGCACCGGGTTCAACTGGCCCGCGCCCGATCACCTGCGCATCGTGACGCTGCCGTGGGCGCGCGATCTGGCCAACGCCATCGAGCGGCTCGGCAACTTCCTGGCGAGCTACCAACAGTAGCCCGCGCTCACGTGGGTACCGTGGGGCCCTGTGTCGCACTCGCATACCCACTCCATGAGTGGTCCCGCGCCGTTGGGGCCGTTGGCCGCCAGGATCGTCGTCGGCCTGCTGATCGCCATAGGCCTGAGTGTCGTCATCGGTGCGGTGGCGCTGTGGCCCAGCCAGGAGAAGGCCGACATCCCGCTGCCATTTCAGAACGCAACCGGCGGCGCGGTGACCACCGAGGCGGGTCACGTCCGCTCCAGCGGCGCCGCGGACTGCGGTAGCCCGTCGACGGGCGCGGTACTGACCGCCCCGCCCATCGCCGCCCCCGCGGGCGGAGGTGAGTGCGTTCAGTCGCTGGTCGCGATCGACTCCGGACCCAACGAGGGCGCCAACACCCTGCTCGAGTTCAGCGGCGGCCCAGGCCAGCCGCATCTCGCGGTCGGTGACAACATCAGGATCAGCCGGCAGGTCGATCAGAACGGCTCCACCACTTACTCGTTCTACGACTTCGAGCGGACGTGGCCGCTGGTCGCGCTGGCCACCGTATTCGCCGTCGTGGTCGTGGCGGTGGCGCGGTGGCGGGGGCTGCGCGCGATGATCGGCATCGTCGTCGCCTTCGCGGTGCTTGTGGTGTTCCTGCTACCCGCGCTACGCGATGGCGCGCCAGCGGTTCCCGTGTCACTCGTCGCGGCCGCGGTAATCCTCTACGCCGTCATCTATCTGGCTCACGGGGTGAGCCTGCGCACCAGTGCGGCCCTGCTCGGAACCCTGGCCTCCCTGCTGCTGGCCGCCGTACTGTCGTGGGCGGCAATCGAATTAGCACACCTGACGGGACTCTCGGAGGATCAGAACAACGAGGTCGCCGCCTACATGGGCAACGTGTCGATCACTGGCCTACTGCTGGCCGGGTTCATCATCGGCTCGCTCGGTGTGCTCAACGACGTGACGGTGACGCAGGCCTCGACGGCCTTCGAGCTCGCCGAGCACGGGGCCTCGCGGACAGCGGTCTTCGTCGGCGCGATGCGGGTGGGACGCGACCACATCGCCAGCACCGTCTACACGCTGGTACTCGCCTACGCCGGTAGCGCACTTCCGCTGCTGCTGCTGTTCAGCGTCGCCAACCGTTCGCTGAGCGACGTACTGACCAGTGAGAGTGTGGCCATCGAGGTCGCCCGATCCGCGGTCGGTGGGATCGCGCTGGCATTGTCGGTGCCGTTGACGACGGGCATCGCCGCCGTGCTGGCCACCCCTAGCGGCGGGCCAGCAGCTCCAGCAGATAGTCGCCATACCCCGACTTGAGCAGAGCGTGCGCGCGGACCTCGAGCTGTTCATCGGTGATGAAGCCCATACGCCAGGCGACCTCCTCGGGCACACCGACTTTCAGGCCCTGGCGGCGTTCGATGGTACGGACGTAGTCGCTGGCGTCCAGCAGCGAGTCGAACGTCCCG
This sequence comes from Mycolicibacterium sp. 624, assembly GCF_040548615.1. Classification (NCBI taxonomy): domain Bacteria; kingdom Bacillati; phylum Actinomycetota; class Actinomycetes; order Mycobacteriales; family Mycobacteriaceae; genus Mycobacterium; species Mycolicibacterium sp. 624. Next base: position 17,742 of record NZ_JBEPRZ010000004.1, on the reverse strand, counting down.
GTGTCCAGCCAGGCGGTTCCGCGGGCCAGCACCTCGACCGAGAGTCGGCCCTGCTCGAGGTAGCGCTGGTTGATCTCGGTGATCTCGAATTCCCCACGCGCAGAGCGCTTCAGCGACTTGGCGATCTCGATGACGTCGTTATCGTAGAAGTACAGTCCGGGTATCGCGTAGTTCGACTTGGGGTTCGCGGGCTTCTCCTCCAGCGACAGTGCGGTGCCGTCGTCGCCGAACTCCACCACACCGTAGGCCGTGGGGTTGGCCACCCAGTAGGCGAATATCGCGCCGCCCTTGACATCGTGGAACCTGCCCAGGCTGGTGCCCAGCGTCGGCCCGTAGAAGACGTTGTCCCCCAACGCCAGTGCGACCGAGTCCGTTCCGATGTGGTCGGCGCCTATGACGAACGCCTGCGCCAGACCGTCGGGTTGGCTCTGGGTGGCGTAGGTGATGTCAACGCCGAATTCGCTGCCGTCACCGAGCAACCGGTGAAACGCGGGCGCGTCGCCGGCGGTCGAGATCACCTGGATGTCGCGGATGCCCGCCATCATCAACGTCGACAGCGGGTAGTAGATCAACGGCTTGTCATACACCGGAAGCAACTGCTTGCTGACGCCCATGGTGATCGGGTACAGCCTCGTGCCCGATCCGCCCGCCAGGATGATTCCTCGCATCCGGTCAGCCTAGAACGGCGAGCGGGCCAGCCACCCGTCCCACACCGCCGCATCGCCGAACACCTCGAGCGAGGCATCCGCGGCGCTCCGCCGCCGCGTGATGCCCAGTAACAGGTCTACGGCCCTGCCGCGAACCGCCACCTCACCCTTGGCGTGGTCGTGCGACCAGCTCAAGCCGTCCTCGTCGTTGACGATCGTCCACTCACCCGTCGGGCCCAAACCGTCGTCGGTGGCGTGCAGGTGCAGCGTGCGTCCCCGGTCCAGCGGCGGCGCGTGTCGGTCGGCACCGTTGATGATCAGCTCGATCCACTCGCTGACTGCGTCGGCGGCCTGCGCGGCGGGCAGCTCGAACTCTGATCCGAGTGCCAACGCGGCGTCGGCGCGGTGCACTGTCATCTCGTGCACGCGGCGCCGGATCCACCAGCCCGCGGGCTTTGACCCGTTGAACGTCCACACCCGCGCGTCAGCACCGACATGGTCGACGGCGTCGAGGACCTTCTGCGCGCCGGATTCCAGCCAGGCGATCGCGGCGTCGACGTCCTCGGGTGGCTTGCCGTCGCGCACCTCACGCGGGTCGAGCGGCTCCTGGCGTCGGTCGTCGATGATCTGTGCACACCAACGGTTGCCGCGGCCGACGTGTTTGAACAGTTGGTTCAGGGTCCAGCCGGGGCATGTCGACACCGGCGTCGTCGGGTCGGCATCGCGATAGAGATCGCCGAATGCCTTGGTCTCGGTGATGAGCGTTGCCCGGACGTCCATGCTAGGAACGTACCGCCGTCTGCGCCTGTCCAAGGTTGATCGGCAGGGAAGCCCATCCGCGCAGCACCCGGGTGTCACGCCGGCTTCCCGCACCCGCCAGAGCGGCGTCCGGGTAGCGCTCGAAGAATGTCCGCAAACCGACTTCGCCCTCCGCCCGTGCCAGTGCCGCGCCGAGGCAGAAGTGCCTACCCCCGGAGAACGACAGGTGCCTCCCCGCGTTCTCGCGGGTGATGTCGAAGCGGTGCGGGTCGGGAAACACCTCGGGATCGCGGTTGGCGCCGGCGAGATAGAGGATGACGGGTTCGCCCGCCCTGATCGTCTTGCCCGCCACCTCGGTGTCGACCTTGGCCATCCGTGCGCTCATCTGCACCGGCGACTCGAGCCGCAGAATCTCCTCGACGGCTCCGGGCCATAGATCGGGCTGCTCCAGCAGCAGCGTGAGTTGCTCGGGATGCTCCAGCAGAATCCGGATCCCACTGCCCAGCAGGTTGACCGTCGTCTCGAATCCGGCGGCGAGTACCAGACCTGCCGTGGCGCGCAGTTCCTCGTCATTGAGGCGGGTCCCGCCCTCGCCCGCGTCGATGAGCTGGCTCATCAGGTCCTCACCCGGCGAGCCGCGCAGGTGACGGATGTGGTCGGCGAGCCAGACGTTGAAGCCGTCCAGTCCACGCTCGACCCGGCGGTACTGGTCCCAGCCCAGCCCGATGTCCAGGCTTGGTGCCGCCAACTCACCGAACTCGAGGATGCGCGGCCGGTCGTGGTCGGGCACGCCGATGATGTCACCGATCACGGTCACGGGAAGCTGCGAGCAGTAGCGCTCCACGATGTCGACGGTGCCGCCGGCCGTGTCCAGCCCGTCGATCAGCCCCTTCGCGGCCTCCTCGACCCGTTCCCGCAGGGCGGCAACGGCTCTGGTGGTGAAAACCGACGACACCGTCTTGCGGTAGCGGGTGTGCTCCGGGGGCTCGACGGACAGCAGCGACGGCGGCAGCAGCGGGTGCAGTCGCCCCTTGACCACCGTCTTCTGCTCAAGCCAGTACAGCGGCCTGGGCAGTGTCGTGCCTATCGCCATGACGGCGAAGTCATCCGAACGCAGCAGTTGGTGGGCGATTGCGTGTTCGGTGGTCAGCCACGCCGCGCGGCCGCGGACCAGCCGTCCCCTGGCGCGGAGCTCATCGGCGAAACCGCCGGGGTCGGCGCGCACGGCGGGGTCAGCGATCAGCCGCCCCTGCGGGTCGCCCCGCTTGGCGCCGTACGACGCGAGTCGGCGGATCACCCCGTGCAGGGCGAACCAGTGCAGGCGCTGCCTGACCGTCATGACCCGAGCTTAACGCTCCAGAACTTAACGCTCCGGAATACGCCGCCCCAGCGCGTGCACCGTCCACCCCGCGTCCTGCCACATGTCGACGTCCAGGCAGTTTCGGCCGTCGACAACCACTTTCGCGTGCACAGTGGCCGCCAGTCGATGCGGATCGAGGTCCACGAACTCCTGCCACTCGGTGAGTACCAGTACGGCGTCGGCGCGCTCGCACGCCTCATCTATCGAGGTCGCGTAGTTCAGTGTCGGAAACAGGCGGCGCGAATTCTCCATCGCCTGGGGGTCGTAGACGTTGACGCCTGCCCCGTTGAGCTGCAGCAGCCCGGCTACATTCAGCGCAGGCGAGTCGCGCACATCGTCGGACTCCGGCTTGAACGCCGCACCGAGCACGGCGATGTTGGCGCCCAGCAGCGACCCGCCACACGCCCTGGTGGCCAGTTCGACCATATGGGTGCGTCGGCGCATGTTGATGCTGTCGACCTCGCGCAGGAAGGTCAGGGCGTGGTTGGCGCCGAGTTCGCCGGCCCGGGCCATGAACGCCCGGATGTCCTTCGGTAGGCAGCCGCCGCCGAATCCCAGTCCAGCGTTGAGAAATCGACGTCCGATCCGTGGGTCGTGACCGAGTGCGTCGGCGAGCACGGTGACATCGGCGTCGACGGCCTCACAGACCTCCGATATCGCGTTGATGAACGAGATCTTGGTGGCCAGGAAGGCGTTCGCCGACACCTTCACCAGTTCCGCGGTCTGCAGGTCGGTGACCAGGAACGGCACGTCCTCGTCGAGCAGCCGCGCGTACAGGTCGCGGATCGCGGCCTCGGCGCGCACCGAACCCCGCTGCACGCCCAGCACGATGCGGTCGGGATGCAGGGTGTCGTGCACCGCGAAGCCCTCGCGCAGGAACTCCGGGTTCCAGGCGATCTCGACGTCGACCCCCGCAGGGGCGAGGTCGCGGGCGCGCGCGGACAGTTCGGCGGCGGTGCCGACGGGCACGGTGGACTTTCCGACGATCACCGCGGGGCGGCGCAGCCGCGGCACCAGCGTGTCGATCACGGCGTGCACGTGCCGCAGGTCGGCGCCGTACTCCCCCTTCTTCTGCGGGGTGCCAACGCCAAGGAAGTGCACGTCGGCGAACTCGACCGCGGCGTCGTAGTCGGTGGTGAAGTGCAGGCGACCGGCTTCCAGGTTGTCCCGCAGCATCTTTCGCAGACCGGGCTCATAGAACGGAATGTCGCCGGCAGCCAGCTTGTCGATCTTGCCGGGGTCGATGTCCACACCGATGACCTCGTGACCCAACTCGGCCATCCCGGCCGCGTGTGTCGCCCCGAGATAGCCCGTACCGAACACAGTGCATCGCATATGCCCTGGATATGCCGTCGCGATGAGCTAGTTGCTACGCGACACCGAGCAGCAGACCAACGGTGGGTGACTAATCGTGGTCGCTCACCGCGACCAGCGCACTACCCGCAGAAGATCAGGAAGCAGTTCCCGCCACCCGAACCACCCGAGCCGCCCGAACCACCGGAGCCCCGGGATCCACCCGAGTCACGCGATCCCGAACCGGAGTGACCACCCGAACCCGAACCCGAGCCGGGCCATCCACCCGAACCTGAACCCGAACCGGGCCACTGCGGCTCCTGCGGTTGTTGGGTCTGCGGCGGCTGCCAAGGCGGTTGCCACGGCGGCGTCTCGGGCTCGTGCGTCTGCTTCGGCGGCTGCCACGGGGGCTGCCACGGCGGGCGCTGCGGCCAGTCGTCGTCATCGTCATACGGCGGACGCTGCGGCTGCTCCCATGGCGGACGCCACCTCGGCGGCTGCCAGACCGGCGGCTGCCAGATCGGCGCCGGAATGATGACGGGCGCCGGGATGACGGGTGCCGCCGGCGGGGGCGGCGGTGGGGCCGCGGGTGGCGGCGGAGCGGCGGGAACCGGGGCGGGTGCCTGCGGCTGTTCGACGTAGACGGTGCGCGGCGGAGCGGCCGGCGCCTCCTGCACCACCGGCACGGGCGCCTGGATGGTCTGGGCGGGCGGCGGCGCCGGCAGTGGTGCCGGTGCCGCCTCCTTGACCGGAGGCGCGGCGGGCGGCAGCGCGCTCGGAATGATCGCGGCCTGGCCGGGGTCGGGCCGCTGGTCGACGGTGGGGCGAATGTTGACGGCCAGCGTGATCACCAGCGCGACGACACCGAACACGAAGATCGACGTCAACGCGCTGCCGACGAGCAGGAACGGCTTGCGTCCCTCCTCGGCGCGCGGCGAGTCGACGGGTTCGTACGCGTCGACGTCGGGGTCACCGTCGAAGTCGTCGTCGTATGCCGAGTAGGCCATCGCTGCCGCGGCGGCTCCATCGACCGGCGCCATCTGGGTGGCGGCGTTGGCCAGGGCGACGGGTTTGCCTGCCGTCGTCCCGTCGGGATCGAGTGAGTACGCCAGGCCCGCGGTAGTGGCGTCGAATATCGGGGCGTTGGCCGCGGCGAGGGCGGCCCCACGCGCGAGCGCCAGCCCGGACTCCTCGGGGGCGTTGACGGGAAGCGAGACGAGATCGGCCAGATGGGCCTTGACCGAGGCGATGTCCACGCCCGCGCCGACAACGAACATGCCCTGTGGCGGCGCGTCCTGGGCCTCGACGGCCGAGACCATGTCGGTCAGCACGGCCAGCGCGTCGGTGCTGTGCAGACTGCGGCTCAGGACCTTGACGATCGAACCGTCGTCGCTGCGCACCACCGACAGCGTGGCGGTGTCGCGGTCGATGAAGAGCAGCGCGGTGCGCTCATAGCCGACCGCGCGGCCGGCGGCCTGGGCCAGCGCACCGGCGGCGTGCAGTTCGGAGACCAACATGACGTCGGTGACGCCGCGGGCGGCCAGTCCGTCACGCAGCGCCGCGGCCTCCGTGCGGTCATTCCACGTGACGCCGATCGCCTTGAGAACGTGCCCACCCTCGGTGGCGCTCTCCTGGGTTCCGAGCACTGCGGAGACCAGCTGATCGGTCGCAGTTGAGGTTGCCGAGCCATCTCCACCGGATACTTCGAAGGTGTCGTGGTCGACGATTGCCCCGTCACCCTTTTCGCCTTCGACCAGCACCATCCGGACCGTCTTTGGTGTCAACGACACACCAAGTACGATGTCCACTGACTCCTCCAAAACCTTTGCTGCAGCGTATGTGTCGTCTAGCCCTGTCAGTTCAACGCGAACCGCCGACTAGATGTTTCATCGGCGCGACCAGCGCAGTCGTTACACCTGATGCCATTAGCTGATGAACCCGCGCCGACGGCTCGGTTTCGACCCTACCCGCGTCGTCAGCGGGTGGGTCAACTCAGTTCTCGTCGGCCGATTCAGGGGCAGTTTCGGGGCGCGACGGGCGGGGTCCGAAGTCGCCGAACGGTCCCGGCCGACGCGATGCGAGGTGCCCGTGCACGCCCTCGGCATAGGCGGTCTCGGCGTGCTGGGTGAAATCCACGCCGGTGGTCTCGTCGTCGGCGCTGACCCGGAAGCCGATGACGCGATCGATCGCCTTGGCAATCAGATACGAGACGCCGAACGCGTAGGCGGCGACCACGACGGCGCCCAGGGCCTGCTTGCCCAGCTGGGTGAATCCACCGCCGTAGAACAGGCCCTGCGGACCGCCCGTCATGACCTCGGTGGCCAGCAGGCCGATCAGCAGTACACCGACGACGCCGCCGACGAAGTGCACGCCCACCACGTCGAGCGAGTCGTCGTAGCCGAACCGGAACTTCAGACCGATGGCGAACGAGCAGACGACGCCGGCGGCGAGCCCGACGATCACCGCGCCGAGCGTGCTGACCGTCCCGCACGACGGCGTGATCGCGACGAGGCCGGCCACGACACCCGAGGCGGCGCCGAACGTGGTGGGTCTGCCGTCGCGGATCTGCTCGACCGACAGCCAGCCGAGCATGCCGAGGCAGCCCGCGACGAGAGTGTTGAGGAATATCGCGGCGGCGGTGCCGTTGGCGGCCAGGGCCGAGCCGGCGTTGAAGCCGAACCAGCCGAACCACAGCAGACCGACGCCGAGGAGCACGAACGGCAGGTTGTGCGGTCGCATCGCGTCGGTCTTGAAGCCGATGCGCGGGCCCAGCACCAGGGCAAGCGCCAATGCCGATGCACCGGAGACGATTTCGACGACCAAGCCGCCGGCGTAGTCGAGTGCGCCCAGCCGGAACAGCCAGCCGCCGGGTGCCCAGACCCAGTGCGCGACGACGGCGTAGACCGCGACGGTCCAGATCGGTACGAACGCCACCCACGCCGCGAACTTGGCGCGATCGGCGATGGCGCCGCTGATGAGTGCGGCGGTGATGATGGCGAACGTGAGCTGGAACGTCACGAACAGCAGCTCCGGCACCGAGCCGTGCAGCGTGTCCGGGGCGAGGCCCGCCAGGCCCATGTGCTCGAGCGTGCCGATCAGACCGCCTGCACCGTCACCGGTGAAAGCCAAGGTGTAGCCGAAGAGCAGCCAGGCCACCGTGACCAGCGGGATCGAGATGAAGCTCATCATGATCATGTTGAGCACGCCGGTGGTGCGGACCATGCCGCCGTAGAAGATGGCCAGCCCGGGCGTCATGAGCAGGACCAGCGCCGTGGCCGTCAGAAGCCAGGCGGTGGCGGCGGGATCGAGTTCTTGCATCAGGCGAGAATGTCGGCCGCGCGTTTCACCCACACGGCGAACGTGTTTCCGAAATGTTTCGTCAGATGCGCCGAGTGTTGGCTCAGGCCTGGATGAAGTTCTGATAGGAGCGCGACGGTGTCGGGCCGCGCTGACCCTGGTACTTCGATCCCGCCGCGCTGCTGCCGTATGGGTGTTCGGCGGGGCTGGTGAGCCGCAGCAGGCACAGCTGGCCGATCTTCATGCCCGGCCACAACGTGATTGGCAGGTTGGCGACATTGGACAGCTCGAGAGTGATGTGGCCGGAGAAGCCCGGGTCGATGAAGCCCGCCGTCGAGTGCGTCAGCAGACCCAACCGGCCCAGCGACGACTTGCCCTCGAGTCGGCCCGCGAGGTCGTCGGGCAGCGAGCAACGCTCCAGCGTCGAGCCCAGTACGAACTCGCCGGGGTGCAGCACGAATGGCTCCCCCTCCTTGGGCTCGACCAGCGTGGTGAGGTCGTCCTGGCGCTTTGCGGGGTCGATGTGGGTGTAGCGGGTGTTGTTGAAGACCCGAAACAGGGTGTCGAGGCGGACGTCCACGCTGGAGGGCTGGATCAGGCCGTCCTGGAAGGGGTCGATCCCCAACCGCCCGGAGGCGATTTCGGCCCTGATGTCACGATCGGAGAGCAGCACCCGACGAGACTAACCGCTGGAACTACCGGCTCGACGGCGGCGCTCAGCCATTCCGAGCACCGGAATCAAAGCCGTTCTTAAGGAATGCCGCTCGTTCTTGTCATATCTCTGTGCATTCACGTGCTCGGCGGGCGCCCGGTGAAATCGCGTGACAGCATCGGCCAATGGGGCGATTGGCACGGATCGGGGCCATTGCGGCTTCCGCGGTGGCAGCCACGGCGGGGGTGCAATTTATCGCCATGCCCACGTCGGGCGCAGCGCCGTGTCCCGATGCCGAGGTCGTCTTCGCCCGTGGCACCACCGAACTGCCGGGCCCCGGTCCCACCGGAGAGGCATTCGTCGACGCGCTGCGCACTCGAGTCGGTGGAAAGTCGGTGGGGGTGTACGCCGTGGACTACCCCGCCACCATGGCCTTTTCGACCGCCGTCCAGGGCATCGCTGACGCGCGGTCCCACATCCTCGCCACCGCCGCCAACTGTCCTAAAAGCAAACTGGTACTCGGCGGGTTCTCCCAGGGCGCAGCGGTGATGGGATTCGTCACGGCAAGCGTTGTGCCCGAAGGAGTTTCAGCCTCGGACGTCCCCGCGCCGATGCCGCCCGAGGTGGCCGACCACGTCGCTGCCGTCACGCTGTTCGGCAAGCCCTCGACCCGCTTCATGAGTGCGATCAACGACCCTGACATCGTTGTCGGACCCAGATACGAAGCCAAGGCGATCGAGTTCTGCGTTGACAACGACCTGGTGTGCGACCCCCGCGGTAGGAGTCTCTCCGCGCACAACGAATACACCGACGCCGGCCTGGTGGACCAGGGCGCGGCGTTCGCGGCGCAGCGTCTGCAGGCGATGTGGGCCACCGATGCGGCAGCGGAGGCAGCCGAAGCGGCGCCGGGCGCTTCGGGACCGGCCCCAACGCAGCTGCAGCCCATCGGCCCACCGCCTGGTCCATTGACCGGCCCGCTCCCCGGCCCCGCACCGCTTCCACCGCTCTCCGCCTTGGCCTATCCGTCCTGATCCAGCCCATGGCCGCGTGCCCCACCACCCGGGTGCTAGCCTTTCTGCTCACCAGCACCACTGGTAGCGCCGATGTAGTTCAATGGCAGAACATCAGCTTCCCAAGCTGAATACGCGGGTTCGATTCCCGTCATCGGCTCCACGATTACCTTGAAGTCACCCGTCGTGCGGCGCCATGACCGTCCCTCGCGACGAAGCGGCCCACGGCGGCCTGGGGTCGCACCGATCCTCCCTCAATCAATTGACCCGGCCGTCAGCATTGACGGTCTTGCCGAACGCTGCAACCATGATTTGTCGGCATATGCCCACCTGAGGGGGTAGCACGTGACCACCAAGGACAAGTACACCGCGGTGCCCGAGCCGTACTCGTGGGAGGTCGCCAGCGCCGGTGACGCGCGCTTCACGTGGGAGTACGACGAGGGGCGTGCCCGGCTCCTTTCCCTGTACCAAAAGGGAAAGGACAAACAGTGGGATGCCCAGTCGCGCATCGACTGGTCGCAAGACGTCGACCCGACGAACCCGATCGGACTGCCCGACGAATTCGTCCCGCTGTTCGGCAGCCCGGCGTGGGAGGCAGCCGACAAAAAGGGTCGAGACGAGATGCGCCAGCACTTCCAGGCCTGGCAGTTCTCGCAGTTCCTGCACGGCGAACAGGGCGCGATGGTGTGCGCGGCCAAGATCGTCGAGGTCGTCCCGGACCTGGACGCGAAGTTCTACGCGGCCACCCAGACCATGGACGAAGCCCGGCACGTCGAGACGTTCTCACGGTTCCTGCAGGAGAAGGTCGAGCTGGTCTACCCGATCAACACCCATCTGACCGCGCTGCTGGAGGACACCCTGCGCGACTCCCGCTGGGACATGCCCTACCTCGGCATGCAGGTCCTCATCGAAGGCCTCGCACTCGCCGCCTTCGGGGTACTGCGGGACATGGCGCCGCCCGAGTCGCTGTCCAAGCAACTACTGGCCTACGTCATGCAGGACGAGGCCCGGCACGTCGCCTTCGGCCGGATCTCGTTGAAGGACTACTACTCTGCGCTCACCGACGCCGAGCGCGACGAGCGTGAGGAGTTCGTCGTGGACGCGTGCTACCTGATGCGCGACCGGTTCCGCGGCGAGGAGGTGTTCGACACCCTCGGCCTCAACGTCAAAGAATGTGCCGAGTGGGTCGACACGTCGCCGCTGATGATCCAGTTCCGCTCGCACTTGTTCAGCCGCATCGTGCCGATCGTCAAGGACATCGGATTGTGGGGCGACAAGGTGCAGAAGGCGTTCTCGGACATGGGCGTCCTCGAGATGGGCGGATTCGACATCGAGGCACTGATGAAGGCCGATGAGGATCAGGCCGAGGACCTGGACAAGGCACACGCCGAGATGGCCGACCGGGCCCTCGAGGTGGACCAGGTGATCGCAGCAGGCGCGAGCTAACCCGCTCGGCTATCGATGGACCACGGCGTCACCGGCAGCTGATGGTTCAGATGCGGGGGCGGGCCGAAGAACAGCATGTGGAAGAACCCGCCGATCGGGCGGATCACCTGGTTGACCACGAAGTCGTAGATATGCCAGACGAATCCCTTGATCCCGCCCGGCACTGTCTTGACCGAGTAGTTGGCGGAGACCGTCGTGCCGATGTAGGCGTTCCCGACGGCGTCGCTTATCCCGGCCCCTGTGCTGTTCAGGGTGATCGTGTTGGTCGAGTCGCTGACGTAGGACTTCGGGGTGAACGTCGCGGTGTAGGTGAGGCCGCCGTCAGCGGTCGACAATCCCGACAGCCTCCCGTTGGCCACGGTCACGTCGTCGATGTCGAACCCGGTCACCCTCTCGGAGAAGGTGAACGTCACCGTGGTGCTCTGGCCCCTCTTCAGCGCCGTGTTCGCCATGGTGATCGTCGCCGTGGGCGCCTTCGTGTCCTCGACCGCGTAGTTGTTCGAGTCCACGGTGCCGACGCCCGCATTGCCGGCCACGTCGGTGACCCCGGTCATGGCCACGGAGATCACGTTGGTCGCATCGGTGACGTTCGCGGTCGAGGTGAAGGTCGCCGTCCATGTCACACCGCCGTCGATGCTGGACACCGTCGACAGCGTCCCGTTCGTGACCGCGATGTCGGAGTTGTTGAACCCTGTCACCGGCTCGGAGAACGTGAACGTCACCGTCGTGGACTGACCGTCCCGCAACACCGTGTCCGTCACGCTGATCGTCGCCGTGGGACGTTGAGTGTCGATGCTGATGTTGTTCGAACTCGTCACTCCCACACCAGCATTGCCCGCCAGGTCGCTGACGCCGGTGTTGTTGAGGGTGATCAGGTTCGTGAAGTCCGCGACCCCGGCCACCGGGGTGAACACTGCCGTCCACGTGATGCCACCATCGCTGCTCGACAACGCTGACAGCGTTCCGTTGGAGACGGTCAGGTCGGCGTTGGTGAAGCCGGTCACGGCCTCGGAGAAGGTGAAGGTCACCAGCGAGTTCTCACCGGCGCGAACAAAGGGATTGCTGACCACGATCGTCGCCGTGGGCCGCTGGGTGTCGATTCCGAAGTTGTTCGAATACGACGGACCCACACCAGGGTTGCCCAACGAGTTGGCGACGCCGGAGTTGTCCAGGACGATCACGTTCGTGAAGTCCGTGGTGTTGGCCGCCGGGGTGAACATCGCCGTCCACGTGATACCGCCGTCAGAACTCGACACTGCTGACAGCGTCCCGTTGGGAATCGTGACGTCGGCGTTGGTGAAGCCATGCACGGCTTCAGAGAAGGTGAAGATCACCAGTGACGTCTCACCGGCCTTCAGTGCGTTATCGGCCACGTTGACCGTCCCGGTCGGCGACACACCATTAACTGCCACATTCGAGTTGGCGCCCAGCGAGCCCGACGTTCCGGGGGCTGGCAGGGTCAGATCGGCATCGGCATTCGTCGTTGCGTCGCGGATCGAGCTGCCGGACAGGGCCAATGCTGCGGTCGACGTGTAATCGAGGTCTACGGTTTTATCGCCCGCCTGCACGACGTACGAGAACCGGATGGTCCGGCTAGGCGCCACTGAAACGGCAGAGGCGACGCGATCGGTGATCCCGGTCTCCAGGGTCAGATAGACGGTGCCATCGACGATGACCTCTCGGTCGAACTCCACGTCGATGTAGACAGTGTCCCCCACCTTGTAGGGCTGGCCGGTGCTTGATGGCGCTGCCGTCACCCCGACCACGACGGGGACCGATGCGGCCGCGGATGTCACGACGGGTGTCGATGGGGCGGCGAGTGATGCGGCGACAGATGATGCGGCAGCAAGCAATTCGGCGGCCGGGGAGGTCGCGGCGGGTGACGGTTTCGCTGCTGGCACCACCTCCACCGTGGAATCAGTGTCGCGGCGGGCCGCGCCGAGCATCTCCACGACTGACGCCATACCGGTCGGATTCGTCGGAGAGTTCGGTTTAGTCGGCGGCGCAATCACCTCGACGATGGTCGTACTCGGCACGACGGGAGGGACGGAAACCGCTTCAGGCTCAGCGGGTTCGACAGTTGTGTCGGCCACGCCGGCGGGGGCTGGGGCGCTTTCAGTGGCAGACCCGGCGACCGACGCAGCGTCGTCACGGGCGTCGGCCTCCGACCGGTCGGTGGCCGATGACGATCCGGGTCGCCGGCTGGGCCCGGCGGCGCTTTCGGATTCCGTGGACTCCGCCTTTGCCGACGCCGCGGACTTTGCACCGGAGGCCTGGGTCGACACTCGGGGCAGCTTCGGCGATCTCTTGTTCGACGGGCTGTGGTCGTTGCTCTTGGGATCGGCGGGTCCCGCCGAGATGTTGGCGTCGGTGTCGCCGGGGCTGGGGTTCGAGCCGGAGTCCGAGTTACTCGGGGCGCTCGATGATGCGCCACCGTCGGAATCGGAGTCGCCGGTGTCAGCGGCTGCCACGCCGGCGCCACTGGCCATCGCGACGCCGACTCCCGCAGCGATCGCGAACCCGCTCACCTTGGCTACGTACTTGACGCGATCCATCGACAGAACTCCCCGACGCAGTGACATTTATGGAATGCGTACTGACACGGAAAGTCCTGCACCGCCGAATCCCAGGCGAATGCTAACCCGCCATTTGACGTTTGCGTCAGGAAATACTTCATTCACCGTGAAGCACGGATGAACATTGGAAATACCCACGGCAGCTATCGACTGTGGGTTCCCGCCTACGGCTCAATCAGCCCTGGAAGACCCTGATCCAGTCGATCAGCATCTCGGCCGGGTAGTTGCCCCCGGCGGGCTCGCGGCCACCCGAGCCGCCTACCGCGATGTTGAACACCGGCACCATCGTGTAGCCAGGATCATTGAATGGCCAGTCCTGCAACGAATTCGCCGGAACCGTGAAGAACGGTTCCATACCGGGGGCGTAGTCCTTCCAGAAGTACATCCCCTGCGGCGTCCACGACATCCGCCAGGTGTGCCACGCGCTGTCGATGGGATGCCGGTCGGTGGCGAATGACTCGCCGTCCAGCCGAGCGTGCACCGTGGTGCCCGATGGCCAGTCGCGGTTGCCGTACCACTCCACAAGGTCAACCTCGCCGCCTCGGACGGGATCGTCATTGAGGAGCCAGAACGCCGGCCAGGCCCCGTCGGTCAGGCAGTTGAGCTTGACGCGTGCTTCCCACGTGGTGCCGATGCCGCCCCGCCACAGTCCGACGACCTTGGCGCTGGCGTACTTCTCCTGGATCGTGGTGCCCGGCCCCCGCGTCGCGCGAATGACCAGGTTGCCATTGCCGTCCTGGAACGCGTGTTCCTGATCGGTCACGTACCGCCCCATGTTGAACGGCTTGTCCCACTCGTTCGGATTCTTGATGGTCTCGCGCGCGGGCACGAGGTGCCACCACGCGGGATCCGGCGGCGACCCAGCCGGACCGTTGAACTCGTCCTGGAACAGAAACGCCGGGGCCACGTCCGCCACCGGCGGTGTCGGCACTCCGGGCACCGGCGCAACAGGCTCGGCGCTGGCCACCCCGGCAGGCAACGCTGCCGCTGCCGCCCCCAGACCCATCATGAACATCACTTTGCGGCGATCCATCTCAGGCACAGCCACACGATAAAGGGCGGGCGGGGGATATTGCGCATTTCGGTGCGGCGCGTGCTCCGAGTTGGCGCCACCCGGAGTCGAAACACACTTTGCCCAGGTGCCGATGTGACGCCTTTCCGGGCGGCAGCCCGATCAGGTCGCGCCCTGTCCTCCGTCGTGCTCTTCCCATACATCCGCGCGGTCGATGCCCCATGACGTCGCAAGTGGCCGGGTGACTCCTTTTGTTTGCGGGAGGCGACGTTGGTGTGTATAGACTTTGTCAGCCGAGTACGGAGGACACGGATAGCTCTGGTTATCCGCGAGGGACTAGGGGGATTGGCCGTGGGTCGGCACAATGCCTCATACGTCGAAGCACGGAAACGGGTTTCCGGCGCCACGGCGCTGAGTGCGGCATCGTTTGTGGGCCGCGTCGGTTCGTTGGCGCTTGCCCTGGGTATCGGAGCGGCCATTGCCGGCGGTACCGCGATTGCCTACGCCGAGGGCCCCACCGACAACGCTGCGGGCGATTCTGCCCAGTCCTCACCCGGCCCCTCGACAGCTGAGACCGCGTCCGAGACACCGTCTGACGACGGATCGACCAGTACCGGGTCAGTCGACGTCAAGACTCGCCCGCCGGGGTCGACGAACGTCCCGAAGATGCAATTGGGCAACGGCCGCCCGGGCTCACTACCCGAGTTGATCTCGAACATCCCGCAGAAGCTCGCGACGGCCCTGAACGCTCACGCGCCTGCCGCACCTCGGGCCCGGATCCGGCCACACGCGAGCGACACCGCGACCGCGGTGCCGCGTCATCAAGCCGACCCGACACAGAGCGGCCCGCCCGCGGACGATGTCGAGAACCCGGCCCCAGTCACGAGCCGTGTGACCAACGTCGCCGCGGTACGCGCCACTGTCCAGCCCCCAGCGCCCGCACTCGCGGCCGCGCCCGCGGTGAATACCATTGCCTCAGTCCAGGTCACACCGACGCTGCCGACGCAGCCGACGCCGACTCAGACACGGCCAGCCCTGGCCAACCCGATCGCGATGGCGGTTACCAACGTTCTGTCCGCCCTCGGGATCTCACCACAGTCGAGCAGCACGGGCGATCCGCCGACGGCGCCAATGCCGTTCGTGCAGTCCGTGCTGCAGCTGATCCACCGGGAACTCGAACGCTTCAACATGCTCCCGCGGAACACCGTTCCGTCGATCTCCCCCGGTATCCCCATGCCCGCCGACGAGGCTCCGACGGTGTACGGCGACATCGGTAAGTGGATGCTGCAGTCCAACGGGCAGATCTCGAACTACGGCGGACTGCCATATCGCGGCAAGACCGTCCTGGAGTCCGTCAACGTCATAATCGTCGACCCGACATCGACATCCGCCGCCGAATCCGCCCACAAGCTCAACACCGCCATGTTCTGGGCCGGTTACCCCGCCCAACCCATCCACAGCACCGGTTTCCAGGGCACGATCGACGACATCACCTACGGGCAACAGCCCAACGGCCCGCTCATGGGGTTCTCCGACAACTTCTTCCTGTTCCCCAACAATCACGGCCGCATCTTCGGGCCCGACCCGGTGGAGACCAGCACCGGTTACGTCTGGAGCGGTGCCTTCAGCACCGAACAGTTCGTCATCTACGACCTGCTCCCCAGACACGCGTATGTCTCGTCCAACCTGGCCCGCAACGCACTCGCGATGCGGCTCATCGCCAGTGGCCAGGCTACGTACGGCGGCATGGTCCCGTTGAACAACTCGTACAACACCGCGACCACCACCACCGGCGATCATGACGGCTATGCCGTGGTTGTCATCTTGAAGTAGGGCCAGCCACCCTCAGTACGCGTTCGGATCCTCCTGGACCGCGACGGGAACGGGATGCTGGTAGAGCCGCGATGCGTTCTCCCACGTCACCTTTCGGATGATGTCATCGGGGAGCCCGCTGATCTGCTCGTGGATCTTCTGCTGGGTGTGAGGCCAGGTCGAGTCGCAGTGCGGGTAGTCGGCTTCGAGCAGAATGTTGTCCTGGCCGATGCGCTCGTACTGGACGAACGACGACTGATCCTCCACTGCGCAGAACCAGAAGTTGCGGGTGAACACCTCCGCTGGCGTCAGCGATTCGCCGAGATCACGCCACGTACCGTACATCTCGTGGTAGCTCAGCATGTGGTCAAGACGGTCGAGAAGCCCTGCCACCCAACCGATCCCACCCTCGGATAGGCAGATCTTCAGGTCGGGGTACCTGGTGCAGACTCCCGAGTACAGCCAGTCCACCGCCGCGCTGATGGCGTAGGCGAAGAACAACACCCCCTGCACATCCGGCGGGGCATCCTCGGTGGTCGACGGCGATGTCCCCGACGAGCCGATGTGCAGGTTCACCACCGTGCCGGTCTCCGCGCACGCCGCCATCAGCGGCTCCCAGTAGCCGGAGTGAATCGTGGGGAAACCCAGCATCGCCGGGTTCTCGCTGAATGTCACGGCGTGGTACCCGCGCTCGGCGTTCTCGCGGATCATCTTCGCGCCGACCTCCGGGTCGAGCAGCCACGGCAGCTGACACGGAATGATCCGGTCGGGATAGGCACCGGCCCAGGCATCGATGTGCCAGTCGTTCCACGCCCGCACCGACGCCATCGCCAGGTCGCGGTCCTTGGTCACCTGCTGAAGCCGCTGGCCGGCGAATCCCGGCAGGAACGACGGGAAGTTCAGCGACGCATACACACCGTTGAGATCCATGTCCGCCACGCGCGCGTGAATGTCCCACGCGCCGCGGCGCATCTCGTCGAACCGGGTCGGCTCGAATCCGTACTCGGACACCGGCCTCCCGACGACCGCGTTGAAACCCACGTTGGGCAGCGCCTGACCGTCATACAGCCACGTCTGGCCGCCGTCATCGGTGTCGACCACCCGCGGGGCACGATCGGCGAACTTCTTCGGAACGCGTCCCTCGAAGGTGTCCGGAGGCTCGACTATGTGGTCGTCGACGGAGATGACGGTGTAGCGCCGCTGCGCCCGTTCGGGTTCGGGCAGGAATGTGACGGTGCGATCGGCACCGGTCTTGGCGGTGGTGAAGCTCAGATTCGCCGACATCTCGTCGATGGAAGCCATGGGCTCAATCTCCTTCTCTCGTCGTCGGTTCAGTCAGTCAAGGACGCTGCGGTCGGCCTTGATGGTCATGCGCGCTGCGCCAGCCCAGTACACGTCGGCGGCGCGTTCGATCAGTGATGCCTGCATGCCCACCATGTCGCCTCGATTCATCGGCGACGGCGTCCGGCCGGTCAGCATCACGTCGTAGGCCAGCCGGCACACGCGCTCGATGGACGCCGCCCGGTAGACCGCCTCGGCCAGGTTG
Source organism: Mycolicibacterium sp. 624 (assembly GCF_040548615.1). Classification (NCBI taxonomy): domain Bacteria; kingdom Bacillati; phylum Actinomycetota; class Actinomycetes; order Mycobacteriales; family Mycobacteriaceae; genus Mycobacterium; species Mycolicibacterium sp. 624. Next base: position 332 of record NZ_JBEPRZ010000004.1, on the reverse strand, counting down.
CGTCCGGTGATGATCGCGCCGTGGTTGGCCAGGATCGCCAGGTTGGCCGACCCGATCTGGCTGGCGAGTTCGACTGCGCGCCAGGGTGCGTCGATCTCGCCGTCGTACTTGTCGAGCAGGTACATGTCGTCGAGGAACAGCGAGCCGGTCTGATGGACCAGCTCGGGCAGCATTCCCAGCGCCGCGAGCAGGCTGACGTAGTAGGGGTGGTTGTGGATCACCACGCGGGCGTCTGGCCGCAGCCGATGCAGCTCGGTGTGGAGGTGAATGGCGGGCGTGACGTCCCAACGGCCGCGGACCACGTGGGCATCCTCGTCGACAACGCAGATGTC